>NZ_CP056030.1:2315106-3667712 GCF_013374995.1 Pseudomonas eucalypticola
GCAGTCTTCCACGGCAAAGTCGTCGCTGACCGCGAAGCGGCCGGCCTTGAGGTTGATACGGTCATCGAACCAGCCCTTGCTCAGCCACAGCTCGCTCAGGCGGCTGACGCTGCCGCGACCCTGGATTTCCTGGGTCGAACCCAGGCCCGTGGCCCGCGGATCACTGATTTTTTCGTTGAGGTTGTCGCCGTTGCGGTTGGTGATCGACACGCTGAAGGCGGCGTCCTCCCAGCCCAGCAGTTTCTGCAGGTCGATGTCGGCGCCCAGGTTGAACTGGTCGGCGTAGCGGGTCACGTGGTTGTGCTTCTGATAACCGCCGCGCAGGTTGGACGCTGATTCGCCGGTGTAGCCCATCTTGAGGTCGATGCCGCGCTTGAGCCAGTCAGTGCGCAGGCCGCCCCAGTCGCCGGTCATCCACGGCGAGTCGACGGCGAAGGCATCAGCGGCCTGGGCGCCGCTGGCGCACAGGGCCAGGGCGAGCAGCGCGGCGGGGCGCAAGGGGAGTGGGTGCATAGTCAGTCATTCCTTTTGGGGGCGCGGCCGGGTCAGTCCCGGCCGCTGTTGTTATTGTCAGGGTGCGGCCTGGCCCAGTTGGCCGGGCAGCTTGAGGTCCTTGCGGGTGTCGGCGACCTGCGCGGCGGTGACCGCCGGCGCGGCGTTGCCCCAGCTGTTGCGGATGTAGGTCAGCGCGGCGGCCACCTGCTCGTCCGAGAGCTTCCAGGCAAAGCTGGGCATGGCGCCGCTGGTGGGGTTGTCGAGGGTGACGGCGCTGCGGCCGCCTTCCAGCACCGTGGTCATCAGGCTCTGGGCGTTCTCGGCCTGGATGCCGGGGTTGTTGCCTAGGCCTGCGGCCAGCTGGTTGATGCCCTTGCCGTCGCTGTTGTGGCAGGCGGCGCAGTTGGCCGAGTAGACGTTGGCGCCACGTTGCATGACCGGCTCGGTGGCGGCCAGCGGCTGCGGCTTGCTGCGCTCGGAGCCCGGCAGGCTTTGCAGGTAGGCGGCGATGGCCAGCAGGTCTTCGTCGCTCATGTGCTGGGTGGAGTTGGTCACAGCTTCCGCCATGGGTCCGGAGGCCACGGCGATGTCGTTGCTGCCGGTCTTGAGGTACTGAACCACCTGCGCCGGCGTCCAGACGCCGATGCCCACGTGGCGGTTGCCGGTGATCTCCGGCGCGTGCCAGCCCTCCAGTTCACCGCCTTGCAGGAAGGCGCCGCCCTTGTCGCCGCCCAGGAAGTTCTTGGCGGTGTGGCAGGCTGCGCAGTGGCCCAGGCCCTGCACCAGGTAGGCGCCGCGATTGATCTGCGCGCTGGCATCAGCCACCGGCACGAACGGCGTCTTGTCGAAGAACAGCAGGTTCCAGCCCATCATCATCAGGCGGATGTTGAAGGGGAAGGGCAGCTGGTTGGAGACCACTTTGTTGTCCACGGCCGGCACGGTCTGCATATAGGCCCACAGGTCGTGCATGTCCTGGTCATTGACCTTCACGTAGGCGTTGTAGGGCATTGCCGGGTACAGGTTCTCGCCGTGCTTGCCCTTGCCTTCACGCACCGCGCGGGTGAACTCAGCCTCGGTCCAGCTGCCGATGCCGGTGGCCTTGTCCGACGTGATGTTGCTGGCCAGCAGTTTGCCGAACGGCGTCTGCAGGGCATAGCCGCCGGCGAACGGTTTGCCGCCGTGCGGGTCGGTGTGGCAGGCCGCGCAGTCACCGGCGATGGCCACGTAGCGGCCACGCGTCACGGCTGGGTCTTCCACGGTGAGGGGGGCCTTGACGCCTTGGGCGCTGTCGGTCTGCTGGCCCGGCGCGACCAGGGTCTGCGCCGCAAACACCAGGCCGACCACGCCGCCCAGTGCCAGGCCGCCGAGGGCCATGCTGGCCAATTTATGACGCCGACTCATGCTGGCACCTCCACCAGGGGGCCGCGTTTGGCCAGGTATTGATCGATGATGGCCTTGGCCGTCCACAGGCTCAGGGCGCCGATGGTGGACGTGGGGTTGTAGCCGGCGTTGTTGGGGAACGAGGAGGCACCCAGCACGAACACGTTATGCACGTCCCAGCTTTGCTGGTAGCGGTTGAGCACGCTGGTTTTCGGGTCCTTGCCCATCACCGCGCCGCCGATGGTGTGGTCGCTGGAGGGCAGGTAGGGGCCGTAGTTGACCGCTGCCGAGTCAAAGCCGTTGACGATCTTCGCGCCCATGGCCTTGCCGATTTCCACCGCCTTGTCTTCGGTGAACTTGGCCATGCGCCGGTCGTTTTCGTTGTAGTCGAAGGTCACCCGGATCAGCGGGTCGCCGTGGGCATCCTTGTACTCGGGGTCCAGGTCCAGGTAGCACTCGTCATGGGAGAAGCTGGTGCCCTGGTTGAAGATGAAGGTGCCGTTCTGGAAGGCGTGGGTGTAGGCCTTCTTCCAGTCACTGCCCCAGCGCGGGGTGCCCGGTGGCACGGCATCGGCATTGCCGATCGGACGTGCGCCACGCGCCACCACCAGGATGCCGGCGCCGCCAATGAAGCCCAGGCCCTTGTGGTCGAAGTTATCGCCGTTGTAGTCATCGACCTGGGCCGAGAGCGCGCCGGCACCGATGTATTGGTTCAGTTGCTCGTCTTCGAAGAACAGGTTGGCGCCCGACACGGTCTGGAAGCTGTAGGCACGGCCGACCACGCCGTCGCGAGTTTCCGGGTTGTAGGGCTTGCCGATTTTCGACAGCAGCAGCAAGCGCACGTTTTGCATCTGGAAGGCTGAGAAGATGACGATGTCGGCCGGCTGTTCCCATTCCTGCTTGTTGCGGTCCAGGTAGCTCACGCCGGTGGCGGTCTTGCCGTCTTCGGCCAGGTTGGCGCGCAGCACCGCCGACTCGGTCAGCACGGTGAAGTTGCTGCGCTGCATCAGTGCCGGGATCACGCAGGCGTTGGGGCTGGACTTGGAGAAGTTGCCGCAGCCGTAATACAGGCAGTAGCCGCAGTAGGTGCACGGCCCCATGCGCACGCCCAACGGGTTGGTGTAGGCCTGGGACGCTTGGCCGGCGGGCACCATGAACGGGTGCAGGCCCAGCTTCTTGCTGCCCTCGGTGAACAGGTCGGTCAGGCGTGTAGTGGCCAGCGGCGGCAGGGGGAATTCGCTTTTGCGGTTGCCCTCGAAGATGTTGGCGCCGTCGATTTTCTCGCCGTTGAGCACGCCGGCCTTGCCGGACACACCGGCGATTTTCTCGAAACGCTCGTAGAAGGGCTCCAGGTCGTCGTAGCTCACCCCCCAGTCCTGGACGATCAGGCCTTCGGTCAACTGCTGCTGACCGTAGCGCTTCATCGTGAAGCTGTAGGGTTCGAAATCGAACGGCAGGAAGCGCCAGGCCATGCCGGCCCAGTGGGTACCGGAACCGCCGACGTTGTAGCCCAGCTCGTTCATGCTCCAGTCGCGGGTGGGCAGGGCGGTCTGCGAGCGGTTGTTGCGGAATGTGGTGGTCTCGATGGCCGGCGGCAGCAGCATGCTGCGGCGGGTGTCCCAGCGCAGTTCGTCGGTATCGACCGAGGGCGGGAAGTCAGTGGCGGTCTCGAACCAGGGGCCACGCTCGATGGCGACCACGTTGAGCCCGGCGCGGGTCAGTTCTTCGGCTATCAGCGAGCCGCACCAACCGAGGCCGACGATCACTGCGTCGGCTTTGGGGCGTACATTGGCCATTAATTGCTACCTCATTGAAACGGCTGGATCACGGGTGTGCAGGCGAGTGTCGGCGCAGGCCGCATCGCTCACGGAATAGGGGTGTCAGAGGGTGTTGTCGATCAGGCTGGTGGGGATGATCGTAAGCTTCTGGCCTTTCTTGGCGATCACGTCGCGGAAGTCATAACGAGCACCGGGGAAACCGAGCATCTTCCAGCTGGCCATGCCCTTGTTGCCGCCGTAGATCGGGTCGGCCAGGAAACCTTCGCGCACGTTGGCCAGGATCTGCTCGAACAGCTCCTTGACCTCCAGGTCCGGGCCCAGCACCAGCTCAAGCTGACCGCTTTCCATGCGCCGCAGCAGGTCGTCCTGTTGGCCGCCGTCCAACTCGGCGAAGGCTTTGGAGAAGGATGTGCGGCACAGGGTATCCAGCGCGGCCAGGCCCTGGCGCCAGCGGTCGGCCGGGGTCAGCGGCGACTGGGTGCCTTGCTCCGGGGTGCCCTTGACGAAGCGGCCCAGGCGATAGAGGGTGGCGCCGTTGCCGTAGTCGCCGGCCAGCTGGCGATCAATGAAGGTGGCGCAACCGGCTTCCTTGCCGCCGATGCTCAATTCATCGGCAGGGATCAAGCGATCGGCCAATGCTGCCGCCGCCTCGAATTCGGCGGGGGTGAAGAACGCCAGGCCACCCTGGCGTACGGTGGGCAGCGTCGGCAGGCTGGCCGTGCCGGGCTGCCAGGGCTGGCCGCCGCTGATGACCTCGGCACGCGCCGCCGGCAAGGTGGAGGCAGCGGCCAGGGCCAGGGCCGATGAGAGAAAACTTCTGCGCTGCATGGTGGTTCCCGTGTGGTGAAAAGGACAGGGACCGGCGGGGCGTCGTCCACACGCACTCGTCCGCGCGGGCAAGGTGGGGGCCTTGTCCGATCAGTGGCTGGATGAACGCCGAAGGGGAGGAGTGCGTGCTGGAGCAGGTGGCAAAGCGCCTGTCGGTCACGGGCGCAGAGTCTAGGGTGCGACAAGTGGCCACGCCATTAAAAAATTGACGTGTTTACGTCAAAAGCCATTCAAACGGCGAGAGTTTCCTCGATCACAATACGCAGTTGAGGGGCTGTCTGCGGCGGCTCCTCTAAATCTCCGTTCGCATATAGCAGATGTTGGATAGCTGCTTTAGCTTGACCCTCAGGATCTTGATCTAATACTAGTGACAGCAGCCCTTCGCGCAGCAGGGCGGCGTGCTCTGGGGTGGCCTCATGGCCAATCCACACGGGGCGTATATCGAGCTCCAGTAAAGCGGCGCGAATCCCTGAAGAACCGCTACCACTGTCGTAGATGGCGGCGATAGTGTCGTGCAGCATGACTGCATCGCGCACGGCATGAGCTGAACGGGTGGGGTCGTCATAGCATTCAATGGGACCCACCACGTTCAGTTGAGGGGCTCGCTGATGCAGTACCTGCAGGAATCCGGCGACACGTTGTTGGTGCGCGTGGTAGAGCAATGAGTTGGTGATGAGGAGCACGCTGCCGGCATCTAGATTTGCCCAGTGGCTTAACAGGCGTGCTGCACTTCGGCCAGCAACGTTGTTGTCTATGCCAATGTATGTAGCGCCTGGCAGATCAGAGAGGCTGGTCGTTAGTAGAACCACAGGTATGCCTTGCGCTATCTGACTTTGCAACGCATGCCGAATCTGTGGCGTATCCTGCGCGACCACTAGGAGTCCTTGCCGGGTCGTATGGGGAGTATTAATCAGTTCCAGAAGCTGCTCGGGATAGCGCTCGTCCCACCTGTGCTGCTGCAGAACCAAACGTGAGCGAAGCAGTTGGGCTTCCTGATTAAAGCCAGCCGCGAGGCGGCGGAAATGGTCTGTGGCGCTGTCGACCATCAGAAGATCGAAGCGGAGCAGGCCGTGGGTGGCAGATGGCAGTAGCCGGCGGAGTCCGAGGGTTCTGGCGGCCTGCAATACTTTACGGCGCTTATTATCAGAAACGCTGCCGCGCTCGTTGAGTACCCTGTCCACCGTGCTTAAGCTCACACCTGCCAACTTGGCAACCTGTTGAAGCCCGGCCTTTCGATCAGCATTTTCCACTCTATGGCTCTCGTCCCAATACGCTAGCACGTGCCAGTTTGCGGGAATATTTACCGTGAGTTCTGGCAGACGTTCGATGCGGCCGCATCTTAACTGCGTAGTTGAGGTCACGAAAGCCCTTTAGAAGGTTTGCCCCGCCGCAGGGGTGAACCAGATACTCAGGTCGTCCGAGGGGAACATACTGATCGGGCGCTGGACGTGTGACACCGGCTTTTGTGGTGATCGACATGCGTGCAGGGTAGGGATGGAGTACCGCGTCAACGAGTTGCTCGGCGACATCTGGCCCGTAGCAGTCGGAGCAATCAACCAGGTCGACTCCGAGCTCCGGAAGACGACGCAGAAGATTCAAGACGTTGCTTCGGTTATCAAGTTCACCCCAACCATTGGCTCCCGTAATGCGTAGGGTACCAAACCCCAGGCGAGTGATCGCCTTTTCACCATTTAATTTGAAGAATTGCTCGCCTAAATGCTCCGAGAGGATCATTGGCTGTCCTTGTTCCGTCGGCATCGTTCGTGGAACGATGCGCCAGGCGCATCGCTGTTCATGGCAGGGGTTACAGTGTGAGGATGATTGCTCCTGCCGCCTGACGTGATGTAAGTCGCTCGTAACCTATGAGGTAGTCATCAAGGGTAACGCGGCTATCAATCCTAGGTTTCACAGCACCCTCTGCGGCCATACGCAGAATCTCCTTGATTGCATCATGCAGCTCTTCGTCCTTTTCTGCGTGGAGGCTGTAACCCACTACACGCTTTTCTCCGACGATGATGTCCACGACGTCCAGCAGTGGTTGCTTGCCTCCGGTGAAACCAACCGACACTAAAGTCCCGTTGGGTCGCAGGCTGCGAACCAGATCCGTGAAGCCTTCGCCGCCCACTGGATCGATGGCAAAATTTGCTCCTGCGCCGCCAGTGAGCGCGCGTACTGCAGCGGGAACATCGTTCTCAACCGACAGATTGATGGTGGCGATGGCTCCAGCTTCACTCGCGATGGATGCTCGCTGCGCTGAAGAGCTGAGACCAATGGGTCGAGCGCCCAGTGCTTTTGCTGCCTGAACAGTGGCGTAACCGACGTTTCCTGCTGCGCCGGACACTAGAACGTAGTCTCCTGGTTTCACCGTGACAGCTTTGGTCAGGGCCCGGTAGGCGGTCAGATAGTTCACGCTCAGGGCTGCACCTTCCTCATATGACAACGATTTGGGAAGTGCGAGTAATCGGTGGTTCTCAACCCAAAGCCACTCCTGAAACAAGCCATCTTGGGAGACTCCAAGCTTGTTGCCGCCGTAGACCACGACGCTGGCCCCTTTTTCAAAAACTTCGCTTTGTACAACGACTCCAGCGCCTTCATTTCCGAGAACGAGCGGCAGCGGTACGTTTGGGAACAGGCCGGTGCGGATGAAGTTAGACAGTTGATTGATGGTGGCCGTCTTAACACGAACGAGAGTGTGGCCAGGCTGCTCGGACGATTCAGGTCGGTTCAGCACCGACATTTGAGGCTGTTCGCCAGTCCCATTTAATACCAGTGCTTTCACAGGCTGTAACCTCTTGCAAAGGAGTGGCGCATGCAGACTTACTGACCTTGATAGGGTGGGTAGTCGATGTAGCCCTCTGCGCCGCCACCGTAGAAAGTGCTCTGGTCAGGGACGGCGAGCGGCCAACCTCGGGCAAGACGATCAACCAGGTCCGGGTTTGAGATATAGGCGCGGCCGAACGCCGTGATATCGGCGGTACCCTCATTCACGAGTTGTGACGCCCGTTCTAGGGTCATGCCACCTGCAAGAACGATGGGGGTTTCAGGCAGCAGCAAGCGCAGCTTCTTCAAGAGCGCATCGAACCGCTCACGAGTGCTGTCAGCCTGAGGGCCCATCAGCGCAGACCTGGGGTGATCCATGAAGTGGACGTAGGCAAGTTTTCGCTGGCCCAAGGTTTCGACGAGGGCGATGAAGGTCTGGTCGATGTCTTCATACAGGGGCATGTCGAAAACTTCGCAGTAAGGCGAGAGTCGGATGGCGACCTTGTTGCTCCCTACTGCAGCAATCGCCGCGTCGACGAGTTCGATAGCAAATCGAATTCGATTCTCTATGGTCTCACCGGAGTAGCTGTCGGTTCGGTTATTGATTTTTGGGTTGATGAACTGGTCAACCAAATAGCCGTTGGCACCATGGATTTCCACCCCATCGAATCCGGCTTCGATCGCATTTACGGCCGCGTGGGAAAAATCCCCAATGACGCGCTTGATCTCTTCATGATCCAGGGCTCGGGGAGGGCTCGCCTGGATCATGCCTGCGGTACCATCTTCCTGATAACCGAACGCCATGGCTCCAATGGCCTGCTTTGAGGATGAGCTCACGGGCTGAATACCATGAATGCTCTCGTGCGAAACCCTGCCGACATGCCATAGCTGGGCGAAAATGGTACCGCCGACGGCATGAACCGAGCTTGTGGTCGTCCGCCATCCTTCGACTTGCTCAGAAGTGAAGATGCCTGGGTTGAACAGATAGCCCTGTCCCTCCTTGGAGATAGGTGTCCCCTCACTGACGATCAAACCGGCGGTGCTGCGCTGGGTGTAGTAAAGAGCTGTGCGCTCATCCGCTATGTCTTGCTTGGTTCGGGCGCGAGTCAGGGGTGCCATGGCGATACGGTTGTTGATCAACCGCGTACCGACCTGAATGGGTGAAAATAGAGAACTCATCGAAACCTCATATCGTGTAAGCCTGCGCGTCGCGCGCAAGAGCCTGATACGACATTTTGTATTTTTCAGCCTTTGCTTCAAAAGTGCGGGTTCGCGAAAACACTTTCCATGTGGGTGGATAATGATCGTCAGCCGTCCTCGCCAAGTGAATGGCGGCCCTCGGGGGTTGGGCGGGGAAGTTGGCGTAGAGGTATCAGCAAATTGGCGTATACAGACTAATTTTCTGTGCGGGGGGAGGACAATAATAAGTCGAAAATCCATTACGGCTGGCATAGCCGAACTACCCGTGGAGAATGATGTGAGTAAGCCAAGCAATACGCTCCGGTTGGTCTTCCCGCAATGGCAAGGTGGCGGTCGCCCTCCTTATCACTTTGGCGCTCAGCTTCTTGAATGGCTGGCCCCACCCGCGTCAGGCCCTGTTGAGCACGTTCCTGTGCCTAAGCCCGCAGACGTTGCGATTGAAGTTGAAAATGGGATCGTGGCCCGAGCGCAACTGCTCAAACAGCAAGACGATGCCGCTAAATTGATCCAGAAACATTCCCCTGACAGCATTGTGGTGATCGGCGGTGATTGCCTCGTCGACCTGGCTCCATTCGCATATCTGAGCGAACGCTATGGAGATGATTTTGCAATCCTCTGGGTCGACGCACATCCGGACATCATGACCCCCAAGCAATGGTCGTATGCTCACGCGATGGTACTGGGGAACCTGATGGGGTTCGGTGACGAGGACTTCAGTAGTCGGGTCAAGCGCCCGGTCAAACCATCTCACGTGTTCTACGCGGGGCTTGAAGATCCGAGCGAGTACGAGGCTGGCTTCTTGGCCGAGCACGATCTGAAAAGTGCATCGGGCGCAGCCTTGGCTGACACGAGTCAGCCTGTGCTGGATTGGATCAAATCGATTGGCGTCAAGCACATTGCTGTGCACTTCGACCTAGACGTACTTGACCTGAATACCTTCAAGGCACAGTTGTTCGCCAATCCGAACGTCCCTGAAGGGACATACGACGGCATCGCCCGGGGCAAGATGACGCTTGCCCAGGTTACCCGCTTGCTCAAGGACGTTAACCATCACGCAGATATCGTAGGGCTTGGATTTGCCGAGCACTTGCCATGGGACGCGATCGGTCTGAAGACGATGTTTGAAGAATTGCCGTTAATCGGCGAACCCTAAAAGCCTTTGGGCCAGTTCCTGAAACTGGCCCTTCGAGCCCCCCTCACTGGTCACGCAGCAGTTCAGCAATCTCGGAAGCGATCTCCTCTACCGTGTGAGTAGCGGTGTTACGCGCGACCTTGTCGGAAAGAGAAGGGCTAAAGTCGATAACTTCCTGTTTGGTTATGTCATGCCAAATCGGAAGCAAGATTTGTTCGCCTGAGACCGTCCTGCTCACGATTCCATCAAGCTCATAGTTCGTCCAGCCTTTTGCTATGAAGGCTCGCGAAAGCACCACTAGGCCAACCCTGCTCTTGGCCAGGCCCCTGTCGATCTTCTGCCGCAAGCTGTCCCCGATCCGAAGCGTCAGCTCGTCATACCAAACGTTCAGACCTTCGTTGATGAGTGCCGAGGCCAGTGCACGAACGACGGTATCCTTATCCTCGGATGCGTGGGATATGAATACATCGAAGGAGTCGCTGCTTTGCGCGGAGGGCGGCGGCTGATCCCTGACCAAGGAGGGGATGGAGGTGAGAGGGACTTCCCTATATTCAGGAAGCGCGTCCGGCAGTTTGCGGACGCTGGCCTTTGTGCTGCCACTCAAACCTTGCATGTCCACGACGATGTACCAATGGCCAGAGCGCGGTACTCCCAGCACCGCAGGGGAGCGTTTCATGAGTCCCCCGACATAGCTGTAACGGCGCCTGTTTTGATAGTTCGAGAAATCCGAGCTGCTCAATAACATGACATTTGCTGCGCGGGTGAGCGTTACCTCGAAGCGATCCCCTTTGCTGCATGACCCCAAATCGTACTTCAGGAAAGACATTCTGATCCCTCAAATTATCTTGCTACAGTTTTGGTATTTCGGATTCAGGATGTTGCTGCCTCACAACAAAGGCGCAAAAAACAACGCTGCGCTTATAGGTTAGTACAAGCGCAGCGCGGTGTTACAACGGGAGAGCGTTCTACGCAGCGGTAGCGACGCCGGCATGACGCTTGCCGTTTGACTCGACCAGGAAGATGGACGCGACGACCATCACGAGCGCCGTGCAGCTATAAACGGATAGGGACTCTCCGAGGAAAACAGTCGAGAAGAACGTCGCTGTCAAAGGTGTTACGGCGAATGCCATTCCTGTTGCACTGGCTGGAATTCGCGTTACTCCAGCGAAGAACAACCAGCTCGCAATGGCCCAGGAGAAAAGCGCATAGACGAGAACAGTTGTGGCATTGCCGACAGTCATGATGGCTGCGAAGTCGATGGTACGGCTCTCAGCGATCGCCATAGGGAAGGTAAAGATCGTGCCGGTGGCACACACGCCGAAGGCGGTCGTGGCCGGCGGCATGGAGACGTTGAGCTTTTTCGCCGCAATGACGTAGAAGCCCGAGGAAAGACTGGAGAGAAGCAGTAGCAATACGCCGATCCCGGTGTTTGCCCCAGAGGCGTCGGAAGTGGGCATGGTGAGAAGCATGACTCCTGCGATTGCCATAGCGATGGCGGCAAGCTTGCGCAAGCTGAGCGCTTCGCCCAGGAAGACTGCCGAGAGAATGACCACGAATACGGGAGTGATGCTGGTGAAGATCGAAGCCATTACGGCGGTCGAGGAGGTCATCCCATACAGCAGAAAGATGGTGTAGAGAACAGAACCTAGCAAGGATTGGATGCAGATCGTTACCCAGTCTCTGAAAGAGAGGTTGGCCAGAACGCCTCGGTCAAATTTTAGCGAGAAGGGCAGGAGAAGCAATGCACCGATTCCCATCGTAGCGCAAGTGAAAAACCAGGTGGGAATTTGATCCATCACGTTCTTGGCGATGGGGTAGCTGACCCCAATCAACGCGTAGCAAATCAGCACGTAAACGTAGCCCTTATTCATGGAATCCTCGATATTTGTGGGAGGGCAGTTTGAAAAGGGCCGAGCGGATTAGCAGCGTGTAAAGGCTGGCCGTCTTTATTATTTTTGTAGGGACGTCGAATCTGGGGGTAAGTGTACGGCCGGGCTGCTGCTGCAGTTTGACCCGGCACGCCTGAAAATTGGATGGAGGCGCCAGATCAGGTGTGGCGAACGTCTTTGGGTGAGACCCCGTAATAGGCTTTGAATGCTCGACTCAGGTGTGATGCGCTTTTGAACCCTAGATCCAGCGCCAAATCACCGATCGGTCGTGTGGGGAAGCTTTGGATAGACTGCTTGCAGGCGATAACACGCTGCTCCCACAGCCACCTAACCGCCGTCGTATCTTCGCTGGCAAAGAGTCGGTTCAGCGTACGGCTGGAGACATGGTTCTGTTTGGCGACGTTCTCGATGCCCAGCGTTGGGTCAGCAAGATTGTCTCGGATGTATTTTTTTATGCGGTCAAGTTGACGTGATTGTCGAGCGTCAAGGTGCGCATTTTGGCTCTCATACGCAGCGTCGTAACTAGTGGCCATAATGTCAAGCAGCGAACAACCTAGTCGGTTTTCGATCCCGTGGTCAACACCTGAAGCGGCCCACGCTTCCCTCAACATGAGCTGACAGATTCGGCCCGTAGGTGTGGATCCGTCCAAGGTCAGATTGGATAACGCCATGGCGTTGGGAACGTGCTCAAGCATCAGTTTCCTCGGTACCGTGAACACGATCTGGTCGTCTCCTTGGGGGAGGTGGCAGATGTAAGGGCGAGCACTGTCGAAGAACACGATATCGCCCTGATGCTGGATAGACTCTCTGCCAGCTTGCACAACATGAGCGCGCTCACACAAGGAAAGCACGATGTAGTAATCGTCACAGCCGTCGGTGGGGGATTGGCGTTCGTAGGTAATAGGTTGTGATGTGATGTGGCTGACGGCGAACGAGCCAAATCGCTTGTACTCAAGCCGGCCATCGAAGCTGGATTGGCTTAGCGTCTTGCTTTGAGTCCTGTCATAAGTCTCACACGTCAGGGCTTGCCAGGCCTCGAAATTTGAGCACTCAACACTACGCATGTGCGATTCACTATCCACTGCTCACCTCCAAATCTGATACTTGCGCCATCAGGGCGGTTTATAATCAGGCGCTCCATACCATTGTGTTGCTGAATCTGACAGGGCTAGACCTTGATGACAAGTGCAACTGGTCTACGAGTTCACCGCTGTGTTAGGATGCGAAGTCTTCCTCGACAGTAAACCGGCCGGCCTTCACGTTGAACTTCCCGTCGTAAACCCCCTTTGCGAACCAAAGCATCGCTGATGCGCGGTACGTTTCCTCGGCCATTTACTTTCTGAAATTCAGTAAAAAACGAAGCCCGAGGGTCGTCCATTACGTCTTGGTCGAGACCTCTACCATTTCGGTCTATCAGCTGTTCCTGGGTCGTGGCGTCATTCCTGCCGAGAAATTTTTCTAGATCAAGGCTCAATCCAGCTACCCATTGATCCTTGTAGCGGCCAGTATTGTGCCCTGCATACCCGCCTGAAAGGCCGCCTGCAGATAAAACGAAATGGTTGAGTTGGATGTCGACGCCTTTATCCATAGCGAACTCCGGCTGCCATTCAAGTCCCCAGCGCCCAAGGTGAGCCCGCCTCAAATATGTCGGCGGTAAGTGAGTGGTTGCTCTGAGAAACCGCGCCCGCGAAAGCGATCAGAGTGGCGGTTTTTTATATTTTTATAGAAAGTGCGGACTGTATATCCTCGGCGAATGATAACCATCTGTTTGAAGTCTGCTTAAGCGCAGCGTCAGAAAGAAAAAATCGAAGTGGAAGTGAGGGTTATGGATTGTGTGGAGTTGGAGGTCAGCCTTCTTGGTGGAAGGCTGGCGAGCAATATTGCGAATTGGATTTGGTTGTTAGGTCAATGGGCAGCAGCCTGTGAAGCCAACTCTGCGTGCGACACGTTATGATCCTTTTTTTCCATAGGTGGTACTTTTATGAATTTCAGCAGCGACATGCTCACGATGTACAGTAAGGCATATACCCAAACCACCCCCTGCACCCCAAACAATGGTAAGAGCGCCGAAGCAATACCTGGGCCGACGAACGCAGCCAAGCCCACTGCAAGATTGTGCAGTGAAAGTGCTGCTCCTTTTTCTTCAGGCGCTAGAGCTGGGAATACAGCAGATAGAGGTACGAAACCTGTCACTGTGATTCCATGAATAAGTGCTATGCCCATGGCGATCGCGATGTTGTGACCAAAGAGGCTAGGAATGTAATAAAACAGAAGGCAGCTTGTTGCCACCCCTACGCACCCTTGCCAACGAATCAACCTCGTCCAGCCGATACGATCTGCCAGCATCCCGGTAACCGAATTCATTACCATATTGGTAATCATGAAGACACTCCAGACTCTCAGCCATTCGGAGTATGAGAACCCAAGCGTGTCTATGAACAGGAAAGGCATGACCACGGCGAAACCGAATATGGACATGGGTGCAAGCATCATGATTGCACCGGCAGCCAAAAGAGGTTTGCGCTCCCAGCCGAGGGTTACCGCGCGGGTCAACGATTTGAGTTTATTGTTCGTTGCAAAACCTAAGTGAGGCTCGGAAATGGGTTTCAAACTCAACGCCATCGATCCAATGCAAGCCCCCACGAAGACGAAGCCTAACGCAAGCCATAGCGTATTCATCTCCCCGATCGACGGTATTGTAAGGCTTGGGATGTAGCTTCCGCTAGTGCCGAGGCCAAACATGAACACCAGCCAAAACCACCCCATGGCTGCCGCCAGATTCTGGGTGGGTACGGTTCTTGTAACCCAAACCACCAGCGAGTACACGAAAAGGGGGTAGCCGATCGCTCTTATGCAGTAGTACACCACCATCAAGGAGAAAGACTTTTGAGCTAGCCCAAACTTCAAGAAAAGGGCATGGAATACTAACCAGATAGCAGTTCCGGCCAGCATGATCTTACGAGGGCCAAAGGCCTCGGAAAGCACGCCTGCCGCGCAAGCCGAGAGGCCAGCCACCAGACCATACGCGGCGAAAAGTAGCGATGCGTTGGATTGGCTGAAACCAAGTGATACGACGTAATGGGACAGAAAAGCCTGCTCAAATCCGTCGCCGGTCATGAACACCCCTATCGCTAGATAAGCCGCGATAAGATAAAGCGGCGGTAACCGCCTTCTCGTAGGAATTATCTCATTGGCATTATTGATCACTATCTATTTTCCTTTTTGCTGAAGGCTTATCATTGTTCCAGTAGTGTTGCGAAGATGCGTGTTGGAAAACTTCCGGTTTCGGCGCGAGGCGGAACTGCGGTTAGATAAGCGTCTTGATCAACCAAGGCACTTAGATTTGTCATGTTTTCAGCAATAGCAATGCCATTGCGCAGTAGGGTTGTATGGACGGGAATGGTGGAGCCATCGTTAACGTCGTCGACTAAAATGGAGTCGATGCCGACGAGAACGGCTTTTTTTTCAACGAGCCATTCAGCTACTTCAACAGAAATGTAGGGAGGATTCTGATCGTAGCCAGGCTTTCCAAAAAAATTGTCAAAGCTCGTGTGGAACAATACAGCCTTGCCGTCTACATCTAATATTTCAATATCCTCGATGGTGAACATTCTTCGATGATCAGGTTTAGTTACGAGCACGACCGGAAGATTGACCAAGCGCTCTAGTGGATACTCTGAGATTTTCTTTCCGTTGGGGTCAACGTGAAAGGGGGCGTCGATATATGTCGAGGTGATGCTAAGGAACTTAACGGAGTCGATTAGGGCGCCATTGGGGTAACGTGGGCAAAACTCTGTAATCTCTAGATCGCTGGTTCCTGGATAGGTGACCATTCCGGAGCTCAGAACGTGGTTAAGATCAACATAAGCTTTTATTTTTTGGCTGGACATTTCACTGCACCTGAATAAACGATGCTGAGATTAAGCATGAGCTTTGCCAGGTTCTAAGCGTCCTGCGATATTGGCGCGCGCGATCAAGCGTCGTCGGGTTCAGTCAAATTCAGAACGAAGATCGGGCGAATTTTCCGAATACCGGACGCTTGTGATTTGAATAGACGTGAAGGTGGGGTAGGAGGGCCGGAAGTCGATCAGCGTTACGATGCACCAATCGGGCACAAAGCCGCACTGTTGCGGTGCGTTCGGACGAGGAGGGTGGCTGACAAGCCAAGCTCTGACTTAGAGCCACCAGCAATTAAAAAGTAGAAATGAGCCAGTCAACGAATACTTTGAGGCGGGCGCTCTTATGCCTGTTGGGTGGGTAAACAGCGTGAAACGGTATCGATGGCCTTGTCCACTCATTCAGTACTTCGACCAAGGCGCCTGATTCGATATAGGGTTGGAGGCAGGGGCGCAGGTGTTGTCCAATGCCTAACCCAGCTAGCAGAAGCTGTGTGAGACCGTTGCCCTCATTTGTTGAGTAGCGTGCGGCGTCGATAGTGTATTTCTCACCTTGTTTTTCAAATACTAACGGTTCAGGCTTTCCTGTGGCAGCAAAAAAGTACCCGGCATGATCATGATGCTGTTCCACATCTTTCGGGGAGTTCGGCTTACCTTTACGGCTCAGGTAGGCTGGGGACGCGCAGGTGACAAAGGGGATCTCCGTGATTTTCCTCCCAATCAGCGTTTGATCCTGAACCTCGCCCGCGCGGATCCCGCAATCTACCCCTTCGCCCAGGATGTTAATCGTGCGGTCACTGATGCCCACTGCAATCGTAAGGTCCGGGTACTCATGCTGAAATTCAGGGAGCTTGGGTATAAGTAAGCTGACGGCGAAAGCCGCAGGAGCGTCAATTCTCAAATGCCCAGTAGGTTTGCAGCCCTTTCCGCTCATGGCGTTATCGAGTTCGTCCAATTCGCTGATGATACGCAGAGATTGGGCGTAGTACTCCATCCCCTCAGCAGTAAGCGCTACGGCACGGGTCGTCCTGTGAACCAGCTTGATGCCTAGGTATTTTTCTAGGTCATTGACCTGTTTGCTGACGGACGAACGTGGAACCCCCAGATGGCTGGCGGCTTGGCTGAACGACCCGGTCTGCGCAATGCGTAAAAAAATTCGCATGGCTAGCAGTTGATTCATCTGAAGACACCTTCGTCGCAATATCGATTAGCTAGCGGAGTCAGCTTCAATCCACCTTAGATTCGAGAGGAGCGCTGGTGATCTGCTGCGTGCAGATTATCCATCTGTGTGCACAGTGATGGCAAGATTGCTCTCTTCTGTTCGGTTATCTGGACTATTAAAGTGCGTGAAAAAAGGTAAGCGGCGATTTTTGCCTGTCGCAGCCATCTCTTTGAGCCATCTAGCGCGACCTTCTTATCAGAGCTCTTGAGCTTCAGGTCGATACGGTCGCGTCGTCCCTGAAAAGGCTCAAGAGTCCTTGAACTTGAATTTAGCGATGTGTTGGAGGAGTTATTTTGTCCCAGTCTCATCAGTGCCACGCCGTAGAGCAATCTAATCCCAAGAACTCGTGGTTGGCCGTCTTTTCGCTTGCCCTTGGGTCTTTCGCCTCAGTGACCGCTGAGTTTCTGCCGGTAGGGGTACTCCCAGATATCGCCAGAACCTATGGAATCACCGAGGGTAGTGCTGGGTTGATGATGACCCTACCAGGCGCCTTGGCTGCCCTTGCTGCACCTGGCGCGTTGATTCTCGCTGGCAAGAGTGACCGCCGCCAGACAGTACTGTGGCTTTCAGCAACTCTTCTGATTGCGTGTCTACTTTCGGCTTGGGCACCTAACTATCCTGTCATGCTT
Organism: Pseudomonas eucalypticola; assembly: GCF_013374995.1. Taxonomy (NCBI): domain Bacteria; kingdom Pseudomonadati; phylum Pseudomonadota; class Gammaproteobacteria; order Pseudomonadales; family Pseudomonadaceae; genus Pseudomonas; species Pseudomonas eucalypticola. The sequence goes on from NZ_CP056030.1 coordinate 2,332,316, forward strand.
ATCGGCCGAGGATTGGTGGGCGTCAGCCTGGGTGCATTCTGGGCCACGGCTCTGGCTGTGGCAGTGCGCCTTGTGTCACAGGACCGATCGCACCAGGCGACCGCATGCGTCTTCGGGGGGGTTACCGCTGCGATGATCCTCGGGGTGCCACTTGGAACTTTAGTTTCGGATCATTTTGGATGGAGAGGCGCTTTCTTGGCCGCCTCGGCGATCGCCGCAGCGGCACTCATTTTTCAAGCCATGGTGCTGCAGTCGGTACCTGTAGAAACTTCTCTGCGCTTTCAGGCGCTCAAGGAATACGTGAGCCGGGCCGAGTCTCGCAGCAGCATGGTCATGACTGCCCTTGTCTTTGCAGCGCACTTCGGAACCTACACATTTCTCGCTCCCCTCCTTGCTCAGGAAGGTGCAGGTTCATTTAATGTTTCCATTGTATTGCTGGGTTACGGGTTAGCAGGTTTTGTTTCAAATTTTGTTGCCAGCCAAATGGTGAGTAAAAGCTTGCGAGGTACTCTGTTGCTGGCCAAACTACTATTGTTGCTATCTATTGCCCTGGCTCCGGTTTTCGTCGGATTTCATATCGTTGAGGTTGGACTGATTTTGCTGTGGGGCATTGCATGGGGGGCTCTGCCATTGTGCCTAAACATATGGAATCAAACGCAGCATGTCGGAAATAGCGAAGCCTCTTCCGTGATGTTTACGTTTACTGCTCAGGTTGCTATTGCACTTGGGGCGGGGGGCAGCGGTGTAATCGTTGACGAACTGGGGGTGAGCGCCGCGTTCTGGGTTGGTGCGGCAATTGTAGTATTGAGCTTCTCGCTTCTCGCCGTCTCCCAAAGTTCTCCAAGGATACAGGCTGCATCCTCTTAAATCGAGCAGTTCAAAATTGGCTGCTTTCGACCGCGGCTTTTCGCTCACCAAAACCATAGGCCATGTGATTTCTTCAGCGGTTAGAAATTGAAGTTGCATCGGCAACCATACGACTGAGATGGCCGTTGATCGCACAGAGGGTAGGTTTTGAACCTGCGGGAGAGCAAAGTGGTACAAAATTGGTACGAGTGGGGCAGGCTTATTATTATTTTTGATTTTGAATAAATGCGTTATTTAGATATTGGTCCCATCCATCAACGGTGCAGTGCAAAAACGGTGCATTGAATAGCCCGTTTTATCGTTTTTTACGGGTGACATCTGAGTCCTGAGCCTGTAGCTAAATATGGTAATATTCTAGCATCAAGGCCCGTAGTGCAGCCACGGTACGCGATCAATGCTGGTGGCGAGAGCTCGAAAGTGAATGAGCTAAAATCGGTTTCCTCGATGTGTTCGCTGCCCCTCGGCGTTCCTTGTCGAGGGGCTAGCCGCTGCCGCAGGCTGCGCTGGCCTTCAACCACACTGGAAAGATCGTGTCCCAGGAAGTGGTGTAACTAAACCAATCGAAGGCGCCCTGCGGGCGAAAGAGGTTGGTCATCGTGGTTTTTGGCTAACGTTGAGTTTGCGAAGACCTAACACTCACCAGGGAAACCACGATGACCAAACCTACTATCGCATTGACCGAGTTGGTTGAGAAAGGGGCAGATGCTGATCTGCTCAAGCAAATGATCCAGTTCGTTGCCCAGCGCATGATGGAATTCGACGTCGAGAGCCTGTGCGGTGCCGGGTTCGATGTCAAAAGTCCTGACAGGCTAAACAGCCGCAACGGCTACCGTGATCGCCTCTGGCAAACCCGCGCCGGCGATGTTGATCTGAAGATCCCCAAGCTGCGCCAAGGCAGCTACTTTCCAGGCTTTCTGGAACCACGGCGTACTGCCGAAAAAGCCATGGCAGCGGTGATCCAGGAGGCGTACATCCAGGGCGTCTCGACGCGCTCAGTGGACGAGCTGGTCAAGGCGATGGGGATGTCCGGCATCTCAAAAAGCCAAGTGTCACGGCTGGCCGGCGAGATCGATGAGCGCGTACACGCCTTCCTTGATCGCCCGCTTGAGGGCGACTGGCCTTACCTATGGATCGACGCCACCTACGTCAAGGTCAGGGAGGCCGGCCGTATCGTGTCGGTCGCCGTCATAATCGCCGTGGCTGTGAACACCAACGGCGGCCGTGAAGTACTGGGCATGAGGGTTGGGCCTTCGGAAGCCGAGCCGTTCTGGACAGACTTCCTGCGAAGCCTGATGCGGCGTGGGCTCCGAGGCGTGAAGCTGGTCATCTCTGATGCTCACGAAGGGCTCAAGGCCGCAGTTTCCAAGGTATTCCATGCGACTTGGCAGCGCTGCCGCGTGCATTTCATGCGCAATGCCATGGCCCACGTCGGCAAGGGTCAGCGGACGATGGTGGCGGCGCTACTTCGCACGGTGTTTGCCCAGGACAGCCGTCAGGAATGCCACCAGCAATGGCGCCTGGTAGCTGACCAGTTACGTGAGAAATACCCAAAGATCGCGACGCTTATGGATGGCTGCGAGGATGAAGTGCTGGCGCACATGGCCTTCCCCAAGGCGCACCGGCAGCAGCTGCACAGTACTAATCCGTTGGAACGGTTAAATGCTGAAATCAAGCGCCGCACCGAGGTCGTGGGTATCTTCCCGAACGATCCAGCCATCACTCGCCTAGTCGGGGCGATGCTGCTGGAACAGAACGACGAGTGGTGCCTGCAAAGGCGCTACATGCAGTTGGAGGCCTTCGAGGCGGTCAGCGATAATCCACAGGCCAAGCTGTCGGCCGTGATCAACTAAACGGCAAACTCAGTGGCTCAAGCCTTGATGAGTTACACCACTTCCTGGGACACGATCCACTGGAAATCTCCAGTGTACCCAGAGGCCAGCGCAGCCTGGCGGCAGCGGCTACAGCGCGTGGCTGAGCCTTGGCCGTTCGGGTGCAGGGCAGCTCCTGGCCGAAAGCGGTCGATTACCAGATCAGCAATCCTTTCAAAGCTGGCAAGAGCCAAGGATAGCCAGCTCAACCGTTTTGCATCCATTGCACTGACCTTCAGCATCGTGGGCTGTAATCCCGTAAACGCCTCGCAAATTGAGGTGTGGGTGAGCGTTTATACGTGCTGGCTGCATGCGGTGGCGGTGGGTGAGTCGAAGAACTGCTGAAAATCATGAAGGAGTACAGGTGTGCTCCTTGCCATCAATTGGGTGAAGGGACTACGCGCGGAATCGCTCTGTTTTTAGGGCTGATTGATGTTTTCTTTGCCAAGTATTTCCAAGCAGGCCCCAATCAGAGCCGATGACTCGTCCAGGCCGTTCAGGGCGCTCCGCACATTAACCGCGGCCTCACTGCCTCCGTTGTTTTCGGCCCACAACGCTAGTTCCTCCACCGCCGCGCCGAGGGCGTGATGGGCCTGCACTTGCGCCACCATCAATTTCTGCAACATTTGAATAGCCGTCATCATCGTTTCCTCCAGGTTAGTCCTGAGGTTAGCAGCGGGATCTGCGGAGGTGTTTTTACTGTAAGGGACGGCGTGTAAGGCGATTTTCAGTGACCTACATACGGTGGCCGTTGCTTCCTCGCCTTACCCTATCCGTTAGGCTAATCGATGTCGGGCTCCGCTCGGTCAGGGTGACGCGCGGCTCTTCATTCCGGTCGCCGGCCAGCGAGAGCGCCCCCACCTGTCGAAATTGCTCGCCCCCAAGATTGACCCGGAGAACGAATTTACGTTTACTGTATGTATATACAGATTTCGCAAGGCGTTCGTTATGAGCATCACATTCCTGGGACCGTTGGGTGAGGGCGGGGCCATGCTTCCGTTGTATTCGTTCAAGGTCCCTGCCGGCTTTCCTTCACCCGCCGCCGATCATATTGAGAAGCACATCTCACTGGATGAGCTGCTGGAGATCCGCGCGCCCCATATCTACCTGGTGCGGATCTCGGGCAGCAGCATGGAGGGGGCAGGGATCTTCGACGGCGATCTGGTCGTGGTCGATCGCTCGATCACTGCCGAGCACGGCCATATCGTGATTGCCGCAGTGAATTGCGAACCGGTGTGCAAACGCCTGTGCAAGCGAGGAGACAGCATCATCCTGATGTCCGAAAATACCGGCTACCCCCCGCGCTACATCCTCGAGGGCGATGAGCTGGTTGTCTGGGGCGTCGTGACCTTTAGCGTGCGCGCCCATGATCCCAAAGCCTGATCCTGTCTTCGCCCTCATCGACTGCAACAGCTTTTACGCAAGCTGTGAGCGGGTGTTCAGACCTGACCTGCGCAGTACGCCCATCGTGGTGCTTAGCAACAACGATGGCTGCGTCATCGCCCGTAGCGCCGACGCCAAGCCGTTCGTGAAAATGGGCGAGCCGTACTTTCAGATCAAGCAAAAGCTCAAGCAGCACGGCATAGTCGCCTTCTCCTCGAACTACGCGCTGTACGGCGACATGAGTGAACGGGTCATGACGGTAATCGAGTCGCTGGTGCCCCAAGTCGAGATCTACAGCATCGACGAAGCGTTCGCCGATTTGTCTGGCGTACCCGGCGATCTCGAGCAGCTAGGCCGCCAGATTCGCGCACAGGTCTACCGGAGCACCGGCATACCCGTCGGTGTAGGGATCGCCGGTACCAAGACTTTGAGCAAGCTGGCCAATCACGCGGCAAAAAAGTGGCAGGCGCAAAGCGGTGGAGTGGTGGATTTGCGCGACCAGGTCAAACGCGACTGGGTGCTGAAGAAATGCCCGGCCTCGGATGTCTGGGGCGTCGGCCGCAGGATGACTGCCCACTTGGAGGGGCTAGGCATCAAGAGTGCCTGGGAGCTTTCCAAAGCAGATCCCTGGATATTGCGTAAGCGCTTTAGTGTCGTGATCGAGAAGACCGCACGCGAGTTGGCCGGCACACCCTGCCTTGAGTTGGACGAGCCGGATCCCCCCAAGCAGGAGATCTGTTGCAGCCGGATGTTTGGCAAGCGCCTGACGGATGTGGTGCCCATCAAGGAGGCGGTGGCGACCTATATGGCGCGCGCCACCGAAAAGTTGCGGGCGCAGCAGTCGCTGTGCAAGAAGATCCGGGTGAGCATTCGTACCGGGTTCTTCAACCCCGATGAGGCCAAGTACGCTAACGGTGTCATCGTCGAATTGCCCTATCCCACGGACGATACCCGGCTGATGACCAGGCTTGCCGTTGAGGCTGTTGATCGTATCTACCGAACTGGTTTCAAGTACAGCAAGGCCGAAGTTCTCTTGCTGAGCCTCTGCCAGAAAGGCGAGTACACCGAGGACCTGTTCTCGATTTCCCAGCCAGCAGCCACTGAGAAAGTCATGGGCCTGATGGACGCCATCAACGGTCGGTGGGGCCGGGGCACCATGCGCTTGGCGAGCGTGCCGACAAAACCTGATTGGGGTATGCGGCGGGAGATGATGAGCCAGAGCTTTACCACCCGCTTGGATCAGCTTTGGACCGTTAGCTCCAGATAATGATTGGAGATCGTTAACACTGGATCTTGTTGGAGAGAATAGATTTGGAAAATGGCTTCTCGTTCCGTATGAATGGGCAATCCCCTGGTGGTCTAGCTGAGCATTGCAAAACCTGTCACTACTAAGGTGAGGGGCGGCTTTCGACCCAAAGCAGTCATTTCTTTGTCTTGAAAACTAGAGGCGACCCAACACGTTTGCTCATTCTGACCAATAGATCGCAAGCGTCATTCCTTGACAGCTTGGGAACCACATCGACAATGCAGACATTCGCCGCCTTTACCGTAAAGCACGTGAGGGCTAGGATGGCTCGTTGTTGGTGGGATGGCGATGCTCTCGCAAGACCAGTGATAAGGCTGCTCAGCCGTTGACGGATCTGCAGTAAAGGAGAGTGGGATGGTGGACGGGATGGAAAGCATTGCCAGCGGATTGTTAACCACACATGCAAAGTTGGTATTGCACAACGCCAATGAAGCGGAAACCCGTAAAAAGCTGATCGACAGAATCGTAGAAGACGTGTTGGAGTGGGACGACACTGACATTTCTTACGAGGAGCGGGTCTCCGAAGACGGAGGTACAACGTACGCCGACTACATCATTCGAACCGCAGATGTGGCGTTGCTCATAGAAGCAAAGCGCATCGGGCGCAGCTTCGACGTGGTACCCACTCAGAAGCGAGTCAAGCTCACGGGTCGCATTATGGAAGGCGATACCGGCGCAGCAATCATCCAAGCTAGGGACTACTGTAGGAAAAAGTCGATTCCTTTCGCCGTTGTCACCAATGGTGCGCAATGGATAATTTTCCCGGCAGTCCGTACAGATGCCGTTTCTTTCTCAGATTCTTATGCAATCGTGTTCGACTCGCTAAGTCGAATCCTCGGGGAAGAACTGGAGCATTTCGTCGATCTGCTATCACGAACGGCGGTGGTTGAAGGAAATCTCGCCATCGAGCTTATAGGTCGGACTACTGACCAGTTTGAGGAACGGCGCCTCAACAAATTCTTCAAAGGCTCAACTGTAAAACGACATAACCCCATCTATCCGCTGATTGAAAACGAGGTCATTAGCGCATTCTCAGACTCAATCGTCGGTGCTGAGAGCTCACTCCTCGAAAAGTGCTATGTGAAAAATGCCGACCGGCAAAAATTTGATAGCCGCATCAAGATGCACTTGCAGCGCAGAGAGCCCCTCTTCTCGACGCAGCCCAAAAAACCGATGCGAAAGAAGGAATCCTCCTCCCTTGCAGACTCGATAAGCTCCGCCTCTGCGTCGCGGCGGCCGTTGGCGATTTTGATTTTGGGTACAGTGGGCACAGGCAAAACAACCTTTCTCCAATACACGCGCAAGGTTGCTTCCGCAGCATACTTTGAAAAAAATCAGGCGGCGTCCTACCCGCATTGGATTGATATCGATTTCCGAAATTTTTCGCGCAGCGAGAATCCGCTGGAATTCATTTACGCGCATCTGTTCAACTATCTGAGCAATGACCCATATTTCAGGGATTTTCAGCGGGCCATTAAACCTGCCTATCGCGAAGAAATTGACGCGCTTCAATCAGGGCCTATGTTTCTCATCGCTCAAAACCAGACCGAGTTCGATAAAAAAATAACGGAGCTGATTCTCAACGACTACAACGCCAAACGTCCCTACGTGGACAAGATGATTACCCATGGCTCGAAGCATGCTCCAATCTTCCTGGTGATCGACAACGTTGACCAGTTCGAAGATGACAGTACGCAGTCAAGAATTTTTTCCGATGCCATGGCCATCGCAGGACGATTGTCCCTCAACCTTATTATCTCCATGCGCGAATCTACCTACGTGGCACATAGGGGGTCTTCGACCTTTGATGCCTTTGACTTTGACCCCTTGCACATCGAGCCGCCTGAAATACCCGCAGTATTGAGCCGTCGCTTTTTTATGACCGGCCAAATGCTAGCTGGAAAAAGCGGGAGCTTTACGACCCAGGGAGGCGTAAATTTCAAAGTCGAAGACTTATCGGTATTTATTGATATCGTCAAGGCTTCGGTACTTGGAACAGAAATTGGCGAACGTATTGACGTTCTTGCCAACCACGATGTGCGTCTAGCCCTTCGGATGACCAGGGAATTCCTAGCAAAAGGATATACGGATCCAGCAAAGGCTCTTCAGAGTCATAAAAATAAAAATACCTACGTGCTCCCGAAACAGGAAGCGTTCCGCTCTATCTTACTAGGCAACCAATCTGTATACAGCGAAGAGTTCTCCGTAATTGGCAATCCCTTTGATTCACGGCTAGGGAAATCCAATGGCGGATTGCTCAGGATGTTTCTCCTCTCGGCACTGGTTAAGCAGAGCAACGCTGAAGGAGGCCACATTGACGGCCCCGAGATTCGTGACAACATTCGATCTATCGGATTCTCGGAAGACGATACTTTGAAGGTCCTGACCGACCTGACCGAGCTAAGATTCATACACACTAAGTCGCATGGCAAAGCTGATCTCAACAGCGGTTATTATGCGAGTCGGCTGGGTGGCCATGTCGTGCGAGCATTAATCGCCGACCTGACCTTCGTCGAAAATATTTTGATGGATACTTTTATTTCTGACAAAGACGTATGGGATAGGCTCCGAGATCTGACTCAAAAGATTAGGGACGAACGCGAAGTTGTTGCCCGGATGGAAATCAGGGTCGAACGTGCAAAGCTTTTTTACCACCTGATGACCGAGCAGTATTCGCCCCTGTTGGATGAAGCAAGAAAAAGGGGCTTGAATCCAGTCTGGTTGGGAAATCCTCTGGACGAGATGCGGGCAGCTTTCGACGCGGACACTTCTAAAGCGCTTCATTCAGCCCACCGGAATTATGGGAAGTAAACGTCCATGGTCAGGGCCGGGCTTGCGCATGCCGCACACTGCTCGCCCTGACCTTGGTGATGTTTCTGATTGCGACAGACCGCTTCTGGCCGATAGCAGTCCTCCGCAGATGGGCTGCTTTCGACCATACGGCTGGGATTGCCGTTGCCCGCGTAGAGGGCAGAGGGCAGAGGGCAGATTTTGAAGCTGCGAAAGCGCAAAGTGGTACAAAATTGGTAAGTATGGGAAAGGCTTGTTGGTTTTTCGAATGTAAATCAATGCGTTGTAGAGTTGCTGGTCCCATCCATCATGGGTGCAACCGAAAACCTCCTGACTACCGGATCTGCTGGGGGTGCGAGGTTTTCGCCTGGTTTCATCTGCATTTACACAAATCTCATTTCCTACCGTTTTCCATCGTTGTTGCATACTCCGAAGTGGCGTTGCCGCAAGGTAGCAACTCAAACCAATCGTGTAGCAAAACCATGGGATCTTTCCCTGTTCGCAAACGCAAGGGTGGCTCTGCGGCGTACACCGCACAGATCCGCATGATGCAAAGGGGCGAACAGTTTATCAGGAAAGTCAGACGTTCGACGGCACGACGATGGCTCCTGCTGGGCTGGAAAACGCGAGGCCAATGGACAGCGCCGGGGCAATCGGGAAGGTCGATCACAATGGCGTACCCGCAGGCGCTGGTCACGACATGAAAAGCTCTGGCCAGAGGTATGGCGATGGCGTCACGACAGCCACGCAACCTAGACCTGGCGTATTAGTCGCGCCTCAATTTCCAAGGTTTGAAACTAAGCCATAGCAACATGCCCGGTATTTGCAGCGCGATCATGCAGCCCAGCGTCCACTGATAAGCGATTGCCGAGTGTCCCGGACCAGTGCTCGGCCATGCGTTCAGGATTTCACCCATCAGCCACTGCAGCGCAAAGGCGAGGACAAACACCACCAGATTGAAGGAGGAACTGACGCGACCCGCCAACTCGGGAGGCACGGATTGAGCAACAATGGCGTAGTTCATGGTGGTAGAGGTGCCGAAGAAGCTGAAGCCCATGGCAATCAGCAGGGGGGCAACCGGCAGCCCGCTGATCATCAGGATCTGAAAACCGATGAAGATCGCCACGCCCGTCCCACAGACCATGATCGGCTGTACCCCAAACCGCCGGAGGTAGTCCGTGATCGAACCGAACGCCAGGGAGCCCGCCACCATGGCCACGGTTCCCCACAGCAGGGTGCTCGCCATGCCGGCTTCACCCACCGGCCCCACATCCTTGAGCCAGGGGCTCATCCACAAGGAAAGCACCGACATATAGATGGCATGGGCGAACACGGAGTACAAGGCCAGTCGCCAGAACACCCAGGAGGAGTAGAGCGCTCCGACGGCCGCTGACATCTCGGCCAGCGGAAATTCAGCGCAGAATGCCCCGCGGTCAACAGTAACGTGCCGTGATACAGGTAGTTGCGCGGCGACCGCTACGTCACCGTTGTTCTCATCAGCTGGTCACGCTACGACGCCCACTGCCGCACGCCGCCATATCAGGCGGGCAAGGGTGATTGACCAATTGGCCAAGGCCACGAACAAGATGGTCGACAGCAACGCCTGCATTCCATCGCTGACAATGATTTTGCCTGCGAGCAATGGAAAGCCGAAAACGCCGATGAAATAGGAAAGGCTAAAGAGCAGCAGTGATTGGGCAGTTTTTCCGGCAGGCGCTTCATTGGCCGCCAGGCCGTTGATCACTGAATAGGTCAGGCCATACCCCACGCCTAATAGGACGGCTGCCAGCAAATAGGTAGCAGGCGAATTGATCGAGTACATGGACATCAATACCGAAATGACCATCAACGCCGTCAGCACGCAGGACATCAGATAAGGGTCACGCTGGGTGATCATTCCTGCGATCAGCAACCGGCAAGAGATCGCTGCGCACATGAAACCGAGGAAGAACAGCGAGTAATCCAGGTGGTGCAGGGCGGCATAGGAGGTCTGGAAACTGGACAGGCCACCGAATATGGCGCCACCCAAACCAACCATGATAATCGCGAATACCGCTTTGGAGCGTAGTACCGAGCCTGCCGCTTGTGCGGTGATCCTGCATACCGATACAGGGCCGAGAATAGCCTGTTGGCGCTTGATTCGAGGGGCAATGAGGAAAAACAGTACGCCGCCTAGCAAACTGGCCGCGGCTGCGACCATGAATGCCGATTCAACTGCGTAGCCGGCCGCCATGGCTGCACGGCCCACGAGTGGACCCGTGCCGATCCCGCTCATCATGCTGCCCGAGAGCAGGGCGAAGTATTTCACTCGACGGGTTGGTTCGATGATCATGGCTACGATGATCGGCCCAAGGGGATAGAAAATGCCCCAGCCAAACCCCAGCACCAGGCCAAATGCCAACAATGCTGTGCCGAACGAGGTCACGCAAGCGAAGCCGGTACAGGCGACCGCCAACAGTATGGCCCCGCCCGCAATGGCCTTGGACGCGCCAATGAGATCCGTCAGGTGTCCGGAGAAAATCACCGCTACAAACGTGCTGATCATCGCGACGGAAATGACGGTTCCGGCATCCGATTCGCTGCCGCCGTGGGCTTTGAGCATCATCGCCAGCAGGAACGTCATGCCATAAGACATGGATAGCAAATAACTGGCGAGACAGAAGAGGCCGAACAACCCGGGTGGCGAGTTGCGTTCCATTGGCGAAAGTGTGGGCATGAGACGCTCTTGTGAGGGTGATCAAGAGGGGCTGGACAGTGGCAGCAACTTCAGCGGAGCTTTCCAGTGCTGCCGTTATCTGCTCAATGTCATGTGCATCGGACATCCAATTGGTAACGTCAACTTCTGAGATGTCCTTATAACGTTCAGGTATTACGTGAGCAGCAATCTACTCCACGTTTGGTAGAGCCGCAATATTGGATCCGGTTGATCCACCTTCAATGCGATTTGCTTCGCTCAGAACTGCAGGGAAGGGGCGAAGCTCGGGAAAGACGTGCGCGGCCTGCCTGATGCCCCCCCGATTTACAACGCGCCGGGCCGGCTGTTCAGGTATTCACGCAACCGCGCCTGTAGCCGCGCTACGGCATTCTCGCGTTGGAGAAACGCCTCAATGCTTTCCACCGCCCAGCGCTGCCCTTCGTCACCAAACACCACCTGCTCGAACGTTCCCGCCGGCACCTGCGCCACGAAGAACCAGGTGTCCAGCCCACCGACGCCCTGGCCGGGGTAGACACGCTCCCATTCGATCCAGGCCGGGTCCAGCACCAGGCTGAATTCCTCCAGGGTCTCGCGTGCTGCGCATTCAAGGGGCGTCTCCTGACCTTCGCGGCCGCCGCCGGGCAGGTCCCATTGGCCAGGCCAGGGAATATCGGGTGTGTCGTCGCGCTGGTAGGTCAGCATCTGGCTGCCACACAGCAGCGCGATCTTGGCGCCTGAGAATGAAAGGCAGGTCGACATGGCAGCTCCTCGTGCAAGAACATGACAGGGTAGCGGCTTTCAGCGCTTGGGGTATCCTCCCGCCTTCAACGACAAGCGCCGCAACGGAGCACCGCGCCCATGAGCATCAACCTGCAGATCCGCGACCTGGTGTACTTCATCAAGGTCGCCGAACTCGGCCACCTGGGCCGTGCTTCCGAAGCCCTGCATATTTCCCAGTCAGCCCTGTCCAAATGCATCGACCGCCTGGAAAGCGCCTACGACGCCGAGCTGTTCGAGCGCGTCGGCCGCGGCATTCGCCTGACCGATGCCGGGCAACTGTTGCGCGACCGCTCGTTGCTGATCGAACGCATGCTCGATGAAACCCACCGCCAGACCGCCTCCCTCGGCAAGGGCCTGGCCGGCACCATTCGCGTCGGCGCGGCGGCGACCATCGCCGAGTACCTGATGCCGCGGGCGTGCCGGCTGTTGCAGGAAGAAGCGCCAGCGGTGGTGCTGGACCTGCAGATCGGCATGAACGATGTGCTGCACGACGCGCTGCGCAAAGGCCTGCTGGACATTGTCATCGGGCCCCTTGGCACCCAGGACGAAGAGCTGATCGAACAGCCCATCGCGGGCGACGATGTGGTGGTGGTCGCCAGTGCGAGCCACCCGCTGGCGGGGCGCGAAGTGCCTTTGCAGGCCCTGTGCGACTACCGCTGGTTGCTGTCGGCGCCATCGGTGGCCACGCGTCAGTGGCTCGAAGGCGTGTTCAGGTCTCACAACCTGCCCGCGCCGCAGGTGGCCATTGCCACCAGTTCGATTGCCGCGGTGCCCAACCTGCTGGTGGAGACCGGTTTGCTGAGCTTTCTGTCGCGGCGCAACCTGGCCGACCCTCGCCACGGCAGTGGCCTGGTGGAAATCCCCAACCCGTTGACCACCATGGCCCGGCGTTTTGGCGTGCTGCACCGTGCCGAAGGGTACTTGTCGCCCGCCACGCGGCGGTTCATCGACATTCTGCAGAGCCAGGACCGGGATCTGAATCATTCCTGAGAGGAATGTTTTGGTGAAAAAACGCTAATAGAAATTAAGGATCACGGCGCAGATACTCCCGGCATGCCCCCTTCAGGCGGCGCACAACAATAAGCCAGAGAACTTCCCCATGCCTCATGTGATCCTTGTGACTGCGCCCCGGCTCGCGCCCGCCGGCCTGGAACTGCTACGTGCCGCAGGCTGCCAGGTGCTGTACGTCAACGCCGAGCAAGGCGCCGCCGACATCGAGCGGATCATGGCCAGCGAGCCCGTGGACGCCGTCATTTCCCGGACCCTGGACCTCACCGAAGCGGCCATCGCCGCCTGCCCAACCCTCAAGGTCATTTCCAAGCATGGCGTGGGGGTCAGCAACATTGCCGTGGCCGCCGCCACCGCGCGGGGCATCCCGGTGTACGTGACCCCAGGCGCCAATGCCCAGTCGGTCACTGAGATGACCCTGGGCCTGATGTTCGCCGCCGCCCGCAAAGTCAGCTGGATGGACCGCGAAATTCGCCACGGCCGCTGGTCCCGCGCCCAGGATGGCCTGGAGCTGAGCGGCCGCACCCTGGGCCTGGTCGGTTTTGGTCAAGTGGCCCGCCGCGTGGCCCGGGCCTGCCAGGCCATTGGCATGAGCGTGGCCGTGTATGACCCGCTGCTGCCGGCCGATGCAGGGCTTGAAGGCGCTGAACGCGTGACCGATTTGCCCGCCTTGCTGGCACGCAGCCACGTGCTCAGCCTGCACGTGCCGCTCACCGCCCAGACCCGTAACCTGATCGGTGCACCTGAGCTCGCCCTGCTGCCCGAGGGCGCGTTGCTGATCAACACCGCGCGTGGCGAAGTGGTGGACGAGGCCGCCTTGGTACAGGCGTTGTCCACTGGCCAGCTATACGCCGCGGGGCTTGACACCATGGCCGTGGAACCACTGCCGCCCACCAGCCCGTTGCTGCGCCTGGACAACGTGGTGCTCACCCCCCACGTGGGCGGCTCGACCCCGGCCGCCCTCGCGGGCATGGCCGCCGGCGCGGCGCGCAACGTGCTGGGCTTTCTCGACGGCACGCCGCCCGCGGCCAGTGCCTGCGTCAACCCACAGGTTTTCGATCACTGCTCTGGAGTACTGTCATGACCGCTCAACAATGGCCTGTCGGCTACCGTATCAACCCACGGGTGGCCAGCCTTTCCGCCGAGCTGGTGGAAGCGTTTCGCGCCATTCCCGTAGCCGTGGCCGGCGACTGCATGGGGCGCAGCATCGGCGCCCGCGGCCTGCGTGCCTACCATGGCGACCTGGCGCTGAAGCTGTGCGGCCCGGCGTTCACCGTGCGGGTGCGCCCGGGTGACAACCTGATGGTGCACAAAGCGCTGATGATGGTCCGCCCCGGCGACGTGCTGGTCATCGATGGGGGTGGCGACGTCAGCCAGGCGGTCATCGGCGGCCTGGTGCGCACCACGGCTTTGCGGGTGAAGCTGGGCGGTATCGTCATCGACGGCGCCGTGCGCGACCTTGAGGAATTGGCAGAAGGGATTGTCCCGGTATTTGCCGCCGGCCACACCCACCGTGGCCCGAGCAAGGACGGCCCGGGCGAGATCAACGTACCGATCGCCTGCGCCGGCCTGTGCGTGCTGCCGGGTGACCTGGTGCTGGGTGACGCCGACGGCGTCATCGCCATTCCCGCCCAGGATGCCGCCGCGCTGCTGCCCAAGACCCTGGCCCACCTGGACCGCGAGGCCGGTATCCGCGAGACCAACCGCGCCGGTACCGCCGACCCCGAGCGCTTCGATTCGCTGTTGCGGGCCAAGGGCCTGCCGGTGTGAGGTGATGCGTCGAACCCTGGCGCCGGGCGCCAGGGCCACTGCCTGTACAATTATAAGAAACAGGACTTTTGCTCATGCTCATGATGCTGAGTTTTATCATGCTGGCTTGCTTCATCTTTTTCCTGATGAGCAAGAAGCTCTCGGCGCTCACCGCCCTGATCCTGATCCCCACCGTATTCGCCCTGATCGGCGGCTTCTACGACGAACTGGGCACGTACATCCTCGATGGCGTCAAGGTGGTCGCACCCAATGGCGTGCTGATGATCTTCGCCATGCTGTATTTCCTCACCATGACCGAAGCCGGGATGTTCGACCCGCTGGTGACGCGTATCGTCAACGCGGTGCGTGGCGACCCGGTGAAGATTTTCGTCGGCACCGTGGCCCTGGCCTGCGTCGTCGCCCTGGACGGCGACGGCGCCACCATCTACATGATCGTGCTGTCGGCGTTTCTGCCCATCTACAAGCGCCTGGGGTTGTCGCTGCCGATGGTCTGCTGTCTGCTGCTGCAAGTGGCGGGGCTGGGCAATATGGTGCCCTGGGGTGGCCCCACTGCACGGGCCGCCACCGCCATGCATGTGGACGTGGGCGAGATGTTCGTGCCCATGCTGCCGGCGCTGGTGGCCTGCCTGGCCTGGACCTTCGTACTGGCCTGGCTGTTTGGCCGCCGCGAACGCGCGCGACTGGGCGGCGCCATCGACCTCAACGGCCATTTCGCCGACCACCAGGCCGAGCGCTGTGGCAGCGGCTGGCGTTTCTGCTTCAACTGGGTGCTGACTGCGGGGCTGATCGTGGCCCTGTGCCTGGAGGTGCTGCCGCTGAGCTACCTGTTCATGGTGGCGGCGTGCCTGGCCATGGTCGTGAACTTCCCGCGGCTCAAGGACCAGCAGGCGCAACTGGAATTGCATGCGCCGGCGATTCTGGCGGTGGCCAGCCTGATTTTCGCGGCGGGGGTATTCACCGGTGTGCTGAACGGTACGGGCATGGCCAATGCCGTCGCCCAGGGCCTGCTGCACGTGATACCCGATGGGTTCGGCCCGTACATGGCCGTGATTACCGCCCTGATCAGCATCCCGGTGACCTGGCTGGTGTCCAACGATGTGTTTTATTTCGGTATCATGCCGATTCTGGCGCAGACCGCCCATGCCCATGGCATCACGGCCATGGAAATGGCCCGAGCCTCGCTGGTCGGTCAGCCGGTACACATTCTCAGCCCGCTGGTGGCCTCGACGTATCTGGTGGTCAGCATGCTCAAGCTCGATTATGCCGAGAACCAGCGTTTCACGTTTCGCTGGTCGCTGGTCAATTGCGTGATCCTGCTGGCGGTGTCGCTGGTGACTGGTATTTTTCCCCTGTTCGTTCATTGAGGTATGCCCTTGGAGTGGCTCAGCAACCCTTTCTTCTGGACCGCCCTGGCCCAGATCATCGCCATCGACCTGTTGCTTGGCGGTGACAACGCGGTGGTCATCGCCATGGCCTGCCGGCGCCTGCCCAAGACCCTGCAAACCAAGGCCATCTACGGCGGCATGGCGGGGGCTGTCGCGGTGCGGGTGGTGATGCTGTTCTTCGCCCTGCAACTGCTGGCCGTGCCCTACCTGAAACTGGTGGGCGCGGTGTTGCTGTTGTGGGTGGGTATCAAGCTGGCGGCCAACCGCGACGATGACGCCGAGGACATCGATGGTGGCACGCGCCTGTGGACGGCCATCAAGACCATCATCGTCGCCGATGTGGTGATGTCGCTGGACAACGTGCTGGCGGTCGCAGGGGCGGGTAACGGCAACCTGTACCTGGTGGCGGCGGGCGTGCTGATCAGCATCCCGATCATTGTGCTGGGCAGCCGGTTCGTGCTGGCGGTGATGGAGCGCTTCCCGGTGGTGGTGCAGGCAGGCGCCGCGCTGATCGGCTGGATCGCCGGTTCCATGGCCAGCCAAGACCTGGCCTTGTTCCCGCCGTTGGCACCGTTACCCTGGTTGCATTGGGCGGTGAGCGGGGCAGGGGCCGTGCTGGTGGTGCTGGTAGGCAAATGGCTGGGTAGCCGCAAGGTGGTCGCGGCAGAGTCGTAGGGCGCTGCCCCCACGGGAGAGGGCGCAAACAGTGGGGAGCCGAGCACGTCGGCCCCCCCAGGGCATCAACGCACCTGCGTGATACGGGTGATGCGGTCGCCGTTCTGGTCGTCAGGTCCCTTGGATTTGTTCACCGCGTACACGGTGCCCTTGGCATCCACGGTCACGTGGTTGGGGAAGGTGCCGTCGTCCAGGTTGGCGACCAGCTTGCCGTCGGGGTCGACCACGGTCACGGTACCGGCACCCCGGTTGCTGACATACGCCAGGCGCTTGTTCGGGTCGAAGGTCACGTTCAGCGGGCCGGCGCCAGTCGGCACCAGGTGCAGGGTCTTGCCGCTGGCGACATCGACGATGGCCAGATTGTCGCTGTTCTGCGCAGCCACGAACAGGCGGTTGGTCTTGGCGTCGTAGGCTACGCCCATGGCGGTTTTCACGCCTTCGATCGGGAAGACCTTTTCCACATTGCCCGTCTTGGCGTCGATCACCGCGGCTTCGTTGGTGCTCAGGCTCACGGTGTACAGTTTGTGGGCCTTGGCATCCAGGTGCAGGCTGGCCACGGTGAAGGACGCGGCGCGCTCGCCACGCTGGGCCGACTTGATCTCGATGGTGCGTTCCACGGCCTGCTTGCCGGCGTCGAACATGACGATGGTGTTGCTGCCGGTGGCGCCGGCGAAGGCCTTGTCCAGTTCGGTGTCGACCACCACGTCGCGGGCATGGGCCACGGTGTCCGGGGCGAACTGCTTGACCAGGCTCAGGTCGGACTGGCGGTAGACGGCCACGCTGTTCTGACGGGTGTTGGTGACCCACACCGTGCCATTGCGGTCGTCCACGCCCACGCCGTACACGGCGTAGACGGCGCCGGGTTCCTTGCCTGGGGCGGCAGCCGGGGTAACCTTGGCTTCAATGGCCAAGGTCTTGGGGTTGAGCTTGAGCAATTGCGATTCGGTCACCGGTGGGCGGCCCACGGCGGAGGTGACGAAGATCGCGCCGGTCTTGTCGCTGACGGCCGACTGGTACAGGCCCGGCACCAGCTTGCTGCTGGTCAGCTTGAAGCGCTCGGTGCCCGACAGGGGGACCACGGGCGAGACCTTCAGCGGCAGCACGGCGGCGGCCGAAGGGTTGGTGACATTGACGATGATGGGCTGCTGGCCCACGGCGGCGTCGGCCGGCACCTTCAGGGCGCCCTTGAACTGGCCTTCGCTGTCGGCCACGTAGGCGTCGGCGTTGAGCACGGTGGTGCCGCGCAGCAGGGTGATGTGCTGGCCCGGCTTGAAGCCACGGCCCATCAGTTGCACGTCGCTGCCGGCGGTGACGGCACCGCCGTTGGCCGGCATGGCCATGATCTGGCCCTGGTAGTTCGGGTCCGGTGCATCGAAGGCCGATTGCGCCATGGCGGCTTGCATGCCCAGGCTCATCAGGCCAATCAGCGAGGCCAGCTTGCAGAGCTGGCTGGCAGGGGACCGCGCGCTAGTGCGTTGTTTCATCGAAGACTCCATGTTGAAGGTGGGCAAGCCCCCTGACGGTGGCAGGGGGCCTGGATCATATCAAGATGCAATGAGAATCATTCTGTTTTTTACAAATTGGTACATTTGTAAAGGCTCAGAACGAGGTCGATACACTGGCGTACACCGCCTGGCCATGCTGGTTGTAGGTCGCCGCGCCGGCGCTGTTGGAGTTGCCTTCGCGGTACAGCTTCTTGTCGAAGATGTTGTTCACGCCGGCGCCCAGGCGCACGTTCTTGGTCAACTGGTAGCCAACGTTGATGTTGACCAGGCTGTAGGCGCCCACTTCTTCGGTGTTCACCCCCGCGGCATCGACCTTGGTGGTGCCCACGGTCGGCGGCTTCTGGCGGCCGAAGCTGGTAATGCTCAACTGAGTCGAGAACTTGTCGTTGACCTGCCAGTCCAGCATCGAATTGACGGTGTACTTGGGAATCATCGACAGCACGTTACCGGTGTCCAGGTCCTTGTTTTCCTGCATGTAGGTGCCGTTGGTGGTCCAGCTCAGGTTGTCGGCCAGGGGCACGGTGAGGTTGGCTTCAAAGCCCTGGGTCACGGCTTTCTTGGCGTTTTCCCACTTGAGGATCATGTTGCCGCCCGAGGAGTAACCCTCGATGTCGGTGCCGGCCACCACCTTGTTGTGGTAGTCGTTGCGGAAGAACGTCAGGCCGGCGATCCAACCCTCGCGCTTGAACTCCAGGCCGATTTCCTTGTTGACGCTGGTCTCGGCTTTCAGGTTGTCGTTGCCCTGGATGTAGCAACTGCCGGTGCTGCCGATCGGGCAGCCGTTGCCAGAGCTGAGCAACAGGTAGTTGGGGTCCAGCTGGTACAGGTTCGGCGCCTTGAATGCGCGGGCGATACCGGCCTTCAGGGTGAACTCGTCGTTGAGCTTCTGGGTCATGTTCAGGCTGGGCGACCAGTTCACGCCGAAATCGGTGTGGTCGTCCATGCGCACGCCCGGGGTCAGGGTGGCGCCGGCCCAGGGCTCGATGTTGTCTTCGGCGAACAGCGAACCGATGTTGGCCGCCGACTTGCTGCTGCGGGTGCCGGAGGCCAGCCCGGCAATGGAATCGGCCGAGGTGGTGCCGTTGTAGTAACTGCCCGACGACAGGGCCTGGCTGGTGGAAGCCGGGTCATCCAGCTCCTGGCGGTTCCATTCGCCGCCCAGGGTCAGGGTCTGCGGCAGGCGGGTGCTCAGCGGAATGTTGAATTCGCCGTGGGCCAGGTAGTTCTGCAGGTTGCTGGTGGTGAAGTCGGTGGAGTCGATGGTGCCTTCCACGCCACCGGTCAGGCCTTCGTCCAGGCGGCGGTTACGGGTGTGCTCGTACTGCACGTAGAACTTGCTGGTGCCGAAGTCCCAGTCGCCATTATGGGTGATGGCGAAATTGTTGCGGTACATGACGTTGGTTTCACGGCCCACCCAAGGTGCGGCGCTGGCGGCCTTCTTGCTGGTCAGGCTCTGGTTGTACTGGTTGTCGCCGTCGTAGATGTTGCCCTGGCGGCTGTAGCTGGCGTCGAAGTCGATGCTCTGGCGCTCGTCCAGCTTCCAGGTCAGCCGGCCGTTGATGTCCTTGTTGCGCACACCCTCGGCACCGGAGGCGGCGGATTCGCCCGCTGCTTCGTGGCCTTCGTTGATGTCGGTGCTGTCGCGGTCGGTCTTGCTCAGGTTGCCGTATACCCGGTAAGTCAGGTTGTCGGTCAGCGGCCCGCTGAGGCCGAAGGTGGCGCGCTTGGTAGCGCCTTCGTCCTTGTCCTTGGGCATGTCGGTGTACACGCTGAAATTGCCGTGGGTTTCCTGGGTGGGCTGCTTGGTGATGATGTTCACCACGCCGCCGGCGGCGCCGTTGCCGTAGCGGGCCGCGGCCGGGCCACGGACCACTTCGATGCGCTGCACTTCATCGGCCGGTACCCAGTTGGTGTCGCCGCGGGTATCGCGGTCGCCGGTACGGCCGTAGCGCACCGAGTTGCGCGACTCCACCGGCAGGCCGTCGATCAGGATCAGGGTATTCTCGGGGCCCATGCCGCGAATGTCGATCTGCCGGTTGTTGCCGCGCACGCCGCTGGCGCTGTTGCCGGTGAGGTTGACGCCGGGCATTTTGCGGATGATGTCCGACAGGTCGTTGACCGGGGGCGCCTTCTGGATATCGTCGGCGGTGATGATCGACACGCCCGGTGCCTGTTTCAGCTCCTTTTCTGCGGTGACCATGGTGTTGTCCAGGGTGATGGCCTGGTCATCCACGGCGTTCGCCGCACCGGTGTTGCTGGCGGTGGTGTCGGCCAACAGGGCAGGGGACACAGAGGCCGCCAGGATGGCGATTGAAAGGCGACTCAGTGATGCACGAAAAACCACGACGATACTCCCGTTGAAATGTGGAACCGGCGCCGCTTCTTTCCCTGAGCGGCGTTGGGCGGTTGTCCAGACGGGGTGCGATAATAGGCAGTCGTAATTGTTAATAAATCTTATTTACAAAATTTACCTCCGCCTGGCTGGGCAGGGTTCGCCGGGCCAAAAGAACTGTAAATTTCGTAAAGCTTGGTCATTTCTCAGTTGATAATAATTACAATTTGCATCGTTATGGTCTGCCCGCCTTCCCGTTTTTTTCGAGAGTTACCCTGTGATTGCTACCCCACCTGCCACCACGACGAGGATCCTCGCCGTGGAAGACGATCGCCTGCTCGCCGCCCATTTGCACCAGCACCTGCGCAAGCGCGGTTTTGAGGTGACCCTGTGGGATGGTGCGCCAGGCACCGATGCCCCACAGCAGTGGCAGGGTTTCGACCTGATCCTGATGGACATCCTGCTGTCCGGCAGCAATGGCCTGCAGTTGCTGGGTCAGCTGCGCCAGCGCTTTACCGTGCCGGTGATTCTGATGTCGGCGCTGGGCGCCGAGCAGGACCGCATCATCGGGTTCAGCCAGGGCGCCGACGACTACTTGCCCAAGCCGTTCAGCATGGGCGAGATGGACGTGCGCATCGACGCGGTGCTGCGCCGGGTGGCCTACGAACGCTCGGCCCCGGCGAGTGCCGAGGACGGCCAACTGCGCCGGTGTGATGACGGCGTGCAGGACATGTGCCTGGGTGCGGCCCGGGCCGGGTTCACCCCCGTGGAATTCCGGTTGATGGAAACCCTGCTTTCGCACCCCGAGGAAGTGCTGAGCAAGACATTCCTCTACCAGCGCGTGCTGCACCGGCCTTATTCCCTGCAGGACCGCGTACTGGACCTGCATGTCAGCCATGTGCGGCGCAAACTGGCTGCAGTGGGTTTCGACGGCCGGGTCGAAACGGTATGGGGCAAGGGTTACGTGCTCAAGGCCGCCCAGGCATGAAAGTGCCGGGCCGCGGTTCGGTGTTGTG
Source organism: Pseudomonas eucalypticola (assembly GCF_013374995.1). Lineage (NCBI taxonomy): Bacteria > Pseudomonadati > Pseudomonadota > Gammaproteobacteria > Pseudomonadales > Pseudomonadaceae > Pseudomonas > Pseudomonas eucalypticola. Next base: position 2,353,696 of record NZ_CP056030.1, read on the forward strand.
GAAACTGTGTGCCTTGCTGGCCACCTTGATGCTGCTGGTGATCTGGCTCAGCCGTTCCTGGGGCATGCACTTCGAGCGCGAAGGGTACCGGCTATCCGACGACGCCCAGCAAACCCTGCGTGGTTATGCCGCCGAGGCTGAAGCCGTGTGGAGTGCCGGCGGGCCGGCCGCACTGGGCCAATGGCAACAGCGCTTCAGTGCGCGCGAACCGGGCTGGGCCGTGGTATTGGGGCCAGACATGCGCCCCTTGGACGGGCACCGGCTCAACCCACGCGAGCGTCATGCCCTGGGCTTCGCCCGCGAGATCGACTGGGCCATGAGTGCCCGTGCCCGAGGGCCGCTGCTGATCAAGGTGGCGTTCCCCATCGACCCCGGTGGCGGCCAACTGGTGTTGCAGTTACCCGACCGCTTCGTGCCTGGCATGTCCGTGAGCTGGCAACTGCTTGCCCACTGGCTGGTGCCCGCGGCACTGTCCTTGCTGATCGGCGCGCTGCTGTATCGCCTGCTGATCGGCCCCCTGGCCCACCTGCATGCCCATGCCAACGCCTTGCGTGAAGGGCGGTTGGAAACGCGGCTGCCCGCGGTCATCACCCGTCGCGGTGACGAACTGGGCGACCTGGGCCGCACCTTCGACCACATGGCGGACCGTTTGCAGCAGACGGTGGCCTTGCAGCGGCGACTGCTGCGCGACATGTCCCATGAGCTGCGCACGCCCTTGAGCCGCCTGCAGGTGGCGGTGGAAAGCGACGCCGACGCCCCGGCCCTGCGCCAACGCCTGGCGCGGGAAGTCCAGTGCATGCGCCAACTGGTGGACGACACCCTGGAGCTGGTGTGGCTGGACACCGAGCGGCCGCAGTTGGCCCTGGACAGCCTGGAAGTGGGGACCCTGTGGGAAATGCTGCGCGAAGATGCCTGCTTCGAGTCCGGCTGGGCGCCCGAGCAGTTGCCCAATGAACTGGGTGGCCCGTGCTGGGTGCGCTGCCACCTCAACGGCCTGGCCCAGGCCCTGGAAAACATCCTGCGCAACGCCATCCGCCATTCCCCGGCCGCCGGCCAGGTGCGCCTGGGTGGACGGCGGGAAGCGGACCACTGGCACCTGTGGATCGACGACCAGGGCCCCGGTGTGGCCGAGCAGTCGCTGGAAGGCATCTTCGAACCCTTCACCCGCCTCAATGCCTCCCGCCCTGGGGGCGACGGCTTCGGCCTGGGCCTGACCATCGCCCGCTGCCGGGTGCAACTGCAAGGTGGTGAATTGTGGGCGCAGAACCTCAACCCGGGCTTGCGGCTGAATCTGCGGTTGCCGGTGGCTTGATGAGGCAGGCGTCGCCTGCTGCCTGGGCTGCTGGCGCCCTGAAGATCCGGCCCTGACCCGATTCCAAGCCAGACAAACAAGGCGGACCAAGTGATCTCACAGACATAACTGGCCCGAAACAGATGTGGGACCGGGCTTGCCCGGGAAGCGCCGCGCCGGCGGCGCACGGTCGCAAGGGCGCCAGAAGCCTCAAGCCATGCACCTAGCTGCCCTGACCCAATCCCAAGGCGAACCAACAAGGCGGACCAGACAATGGCACAGGCATAACTGGCCCGAAACAGATGTAGGAGCGAGGTGGGCGCCTAGCCCTTGCTCGCGAAGCGCCGCGCGGGCGGCGCGCGGTCTCAAGGGCGCTGGAAAAACCCAAGCCATGCACCTGGCCGTCCTGACCCAATCCCCAGCCAAACCAACAAGGCGGTCCAGGCAATCCCACAGACATAACTGGCCCGAAACAGATGTGGGACCGGGCTTGCCCGGGAAGCGCCGCGCGGGCGGCGCGCGGTCTCAAGGGCGCTACAACACCATCGACTAGCGCTTGGTGGCCATGATGAGATCTCCAGCGGGCCCCTGAAAGCCAGTCATGAAACCGCATCATGGCCTCCAGGTGCATGGCTTGGGTTTCTCCAGCGCCCTTTAGACCGTGCGCCGCCCGCGCGGCGCTTCCCGGGCAAGCCCGGTCCCACATCTGTTTCGGGCCAGTTATGGCTGTGCCATTGCCTGGTCCGCCTTGATTGTCCGCCTGGAGATTGGGTCAGGGCCTCCAGGCGCATGCCTTGGTTTCTCCAGCGCCCTGGAGACCGTGCGCCGCCCGCGCGGCGCTTCCCGGGCAAGGGCTCGGCGCCCCCCCCCCAGTCCCACCTCTGTTTCGGGCCAGTTATGCCTGCTCCATTGCCCGGTCCGCCTCGCCTTGCACTCAGAGATACCCCCGCTTCGCCAGGTTACGCATCAGCGCACCCACGCCAAATTGCCACGGGGGGGCCTGGTCGCTGGTGCTGACGCGGTTGTGCAGGCCGCCCAGGGCCGGGCTGTGGATGCTCACGCGGTCACCGGGCTTGTGGGTGAAGCCTTGGCCGGGCTGGTCGCGGTCGTCGGTGGGGGCGAACAGGGTGCCCAGGAACAGGACGAACCCGTCGGGGTATTGGTGGTTGGCGTTCAACGCCTGGCCGGCCAGGTCCTGCGGGTCGCGGCTGATCTGGGCCATGGCGCTGCGGCCTTGCAACACGTAGCCGTCCAAGCCTTCCACGCGCAGGCCGACTTCGCAGCCGCGCACGGTGTCCAGATCGAACGAGCCGTCGAACAGGCGAATGAAAGGTCCCAGCGCGCAGGAGGCGTTGTTGTCCTTGGCCTTGCCCAGCAGCAGGGCGCTGCGGCCTTCGAAGTCGCGCAGGTTGACGTCGTTGCCCAGGGTCGCGCCCTGGATGCGCCCACAGCTGTTGACCACCAGCACCACTTCGGGCTCGGGGTTGTTCCAGTGCGAGCCAGGGTGCACGCCCACCGCGCTGCCGCTGCCTACGGCCGACAGCACCGGCGCCTTGGTGAAAATCTCGGCGTCGGGGCCGATGCCGACCTCCAGGTATTGCGACCACATGCCCTGGTCGATCAATACCTGCTTGAGCCGCATTGCCTCGGGTGAACCGGGCTGCAGGTTACGCAGGTTATCGCCGATCACCTCGTGTACCAAGGCGCGGATGCGCTCGGCCTGGCCGGCATCACCCGCGGCCTTTTCCTCGATGACCCGTTCGATCATGCTGGCAGCGAAGGTCACCCCAGCGGCCTTGATCACCTGCAGGTCGATGGGCGCCAGCAGTGACGGCTGGCCCGCGTCCCGCTGCTCGCCACTGTTGGCCAGCAACGCCTCGATGCTCCCCAGGTCAGTGCCTGGGGCCTGGCTCAATACGCTTACCGGGTCTTCCTGCTCCAGCAGGTCGCTGACGGTGGCAAAGCGCGCGGTGATATCCAGCACGCGGCCTTCGCGAATCAGCACCACGGCCGGGCCAGCAACGGGGGCCGGCAGCCATGCGCGGCCAATCAGGGTCGCGTGCGCCCAGTCATGGGGCAGGGAATTGTCGATTGTCAGGTGCATGGCCATTCCTTGGGGTCAGTGAGAGTGGCGCGGCGCGCCGTTTTCCGGGATCACCCGCCAGTACAGGGTGGCCGGTTCCAGGCAGCCACCGGTAGACAGTTGGCCCACCAGTTGCCGGTACAGCTCCTGCCACGGCGTCTGCGAGGCCGGTATGGCGGGCAAGGCTTCCTGGCGTCGGGCCTCCAGGGTGGCATCGTCCACCAGCAGGTTGACGCTGCGGCTGTTGAGGTCCACGCGCAACCGGTCGCCCGTGCGCAGCAGCGCCAGACCACCGCCCACCGCTGCTTCCGGCGACATGTTGAGGATCGACGGGCTGGCCGAGGTGCCGCTCTGGCGGCCGTCACCCAGGCACGGCAAGGAGTCGATGCCGCGTTTGATCAGCTCGGCCGGGGGCGCCATGTTCACCACCTCGGCACTGCCGGGGTAGCCCACGGTCCCGCAGCCACGGATGACCAGGATGCAGCGCTCGTCGATGTCCAGGGTGGGATCGTTGATGCGCGCCTGGTAGTCCTCGGGGCCGTCGAACACGATGGCGCGCGCCTCGAAGCAGTTGGGCTGCTGTGGGTCACTGAGGTAGGTGCTGCGGAAGGCCTCGCCCACCACCGACATCTTCATGATGGCGCTGTCGAAGAAGTTGCCGCTGAGCACGATGAAACCGGCGCGGTGCTTGAGCGGGTCTTCGTAGCCGCGGATCACCTGGCGGTCTACGGTCTGCGCCTGGGCGACGATCTCGCCCATGCTGCGGCCGCTGACGCTAAGGCAGTCCTGGTGCAGGCGGCCGACCTTGGCCAGTTCGTGCATCACCGCGGGCACGCCGCCGGCGCGGTGGAAACTTTCCCCCAGGTACTCGCCGGTCGGCATGCAGTTGACCAGCAGTGGCACGTCTTCGCCCACCCGTTGCCAGTCGTCCAGGCTCAGGTCGATGCCGCTGTGGCGGGCGATGGCGATCAGGTGCGGTGGGCAGTTGGTGGACGCGCCGAGGGCCGAAGCTACGGCGATGGCGTTCTCGAATGCGGCATGGGTCATGATCTGCGACGGCCGTACATCTTCACGTACCAGCTCGACGATGCGCAGGCCGGTGGCGTAGGCCATTTGCCCCCGCTCGCGGTAGGGGGCGGGGATGCTGGCGCAGCCTGGCAGCGACATCCCCAGCGCTTCGGCCAGCGCGTTCATCGACAGCGCCGTGCCCATGGTGTTGCAGTGGCCGATGGAGGGCGAGGCGGCGGTGGTCATCTCCATGAAGCCTTCGTAGTCGATCTCGCCAGCGCTGAGCAGGTTGCGCGCGTGCCACAGCACGGTGCCGGAGCCGATGCGCTGGCCCTTGTGCCAACCGTCCAGCATGGGCCCGCCCGACAGCACGATCGACGGCAGGTCGGTGGTGGCCGCGGCCATCAGGCAGGCCGGGGTGGTCTTGTCGCAGCCGGTGGTCAGCACCACGCCGTCCAGTGGGTAGCCGTGCAGCACCTCCACCAGCCCCAGGTAGGCCAGGTTGCGGTCCAGGGCGGCGGTGGGCCGGCGCGATTGCTCGGCAATGGGGTGCACGGGGAACTCCATGGGAATGCCACCGGCATCGCGGATGCCGTCCTTGACCCGCTTGGCCAACTCGATGTGGTGGCGGTTGCAGGGGGTGAGGTCGCTGCCGGTCTGGGCGATGCCGATGATCGGGCGCCCGGACTGCAGCTCGGCGCGGGTCAGGCCCTGGTTCATGTAGCGCTCGGTGTACAGCGCGGTGAGGTCGGCATGGGCCGGGTCATCGAACCAGTCCTGGCTGCGCAGGCGACGGGGTGGGGTAGTGCTCATGGCAGGCTCCGGAAAGTCAAAGAGGCAAGTGATTGTGGCGGCGTAATTGGCGGATCAGCGCAGCGTGGTCCAGGTCGCCATCGCCGGCGTCCACCAAGGCTGCGAACAGGCTGTCCACCAGGGTGCCCACTGGCAGGTTGAGGCCAAGGCGCTGGGCATGGGCCAGGGCGGTGCGGGTGTCCTTGAGCTGCCACTTGCTAGGGCCGCCGGGGGTGAAGTCGGCGTCAAGCATGCGCTGGCCGTGCTGGCGCAGGATGGGCGAGTCGACGAAGCCGCCCAGCAGTGCCTCGCGCACCTTGGCCGGGTCGGCGCCGCCGCGTTCGGCCAGCAACAGGCCTTCGGCGACGGTGGCGATGGTGCTGGCGACGATGAGCTGGTTCACCAGCTTGGCCAGTTCGCCGCTGCCGGCAGGGCCCACGCGCACAGGGCGGCCCAGGGCTGACAGCACCGCGTGGCCCTGGTCGAAAGCGTCGGGGGTACCGCCCACCATGATCGCCAGGCTGGCCTCGCGGGCGCCCCGCTCACCGCCGGACACCGGCGCGTCCAGGTAACCCAGGCCACGTTCGGCGCATTGGCGGGCATGCTCGGTGGCGGTGTCCACGGGAATCGAACTCATGACGATCACCAGCGCCCCCGGGCGCAGCGCGCCGGTGGCGCCGTGATCGCCGAACAGCACCTGAGTGCAGGTGGGGCCGTCGCTGAGCATGCATACCAGTACGTCGGCGCCCTCGGCGGCGGCCTGGGCGCTGTCGCTCACCCGGGCGCCGTCGGCGGCCAGGGCGGCGGCTTTGTCTGGCGAACGGTTCCAGGCGCGCACCGGGTAACCGGCGCGCAGCAAGTTGCGCACCATGGGCGCGCCCATGATGCCGGTGCCGATGAAGGCGATCTCGGGGAGGCTCATGCCTTGTCTCCAATCAGGGGGCGACTGGCCGCCGGCACTGGTTGGCGGGGCATCAGCATCATGCCGATGCCTGCCGCGCCGACCAGCGCGGCGATCACCAGGAAGCCCGGGGTGTAGCTGCCGGTGGTGGTGTACAGCAGCCCGGTGAGGTACGGCCCGGAAAAGCCGCTGAGGTTGCCGATGGAATTGATCAGGCCGATGCCGGCCGCCGCACCGACCCCGGTCAGCACTTGCCCGGGTACGGCCCAGAACACGTTGATGGCGCTGTACACGCCGATGGCCAACAGCACGAAGCCGATGACGATGATCCACGGCTGGTTGATCAGCAGCGCCAGGGCGATGGAAATCGATGCCAGCAACGCCGCGCCCCCGGCATGCCAGTGACGTTCCTGCAGGCGGTCGGAACGGCGGCTCCAAAGGATCATCGCCACCGCGGCCAGGGCATAGGGAATGGCCGTAATGAGACCGTTCTGCATCAGCCCCAGGTCGAGCCCGAACGAGGCGCGAAACGACTGCAGCACGCTCGGCAGGAAGAAGTTCATGGCGTTGGACCCTGAGGTGATGCCGAAGTACACCAGCGCCAGCATCCACACCTGGCGATTGCCCAGGGCACGGCGAATCATCTGCCCTTTGCTGAGGCCGGCATCCACGGCCAGGGGCTTGTCGCGCTCCTCCCGGTCCAGGGTGTTGATCAGCCACGAGCGCTGTTCAGGGCTCAGCCAATGGGCGTCCGCCGGGCGGTCGGTGAGGTAGAAGAAGCACACCACCCCCAGCACCATCGCCGGTATGCCTTCGGCCAGGTACATCAGCCGCCAGCCCACCACGCCCAGGCTGTCACCCAGTTGCATCAGGCCCACCGACAGCGGCGCGCCGATCACCTGGGCGATGGGCACGCCCAGGTAAAAGGTCGCGATCATGCGGGCCCGGTAGCGGCTGGGGAACCATAGCGACAGCAGGTAGATGACGCCGGGGAAGAAGCCCGCCTCGGCGATGCCCAGTAACACCCGCAGGGTGATGAAGTGCCCGGCGGTCTGCAACAGGCCCATGGCCGAGGCGATCAGGCCCCAGGTCACCATGATGCGGGCAATCCAGACCCGGGCGCCGAAGCGGTGCATCATGATGTTGCTCGGCACTTCGAAGACGAAGTAGCCAAGGAAGAATATCCCGGCCCCCAGGCCATAAATGGCCTGGCTGATGCCGATGTCTTCGTTCATCTTCAGGGCCGCGAAGCCGACGTTGGTGCGGTCCAGGAAAGCGACCACGAACAGCAGGATGAGGAAGGGCACCAGGCGTTTGGTGACGCGGCTGATGGTCTGTTTTTCGATGTCCGATACGGGGTTCATGTCGGGTGGCCTCGCCTTGTTATTGTTGTGGGGGCGGCTCTGAACGTTGTCGCATCAATGGGCGGCGGTGTCCTCGATGTGGGCGCGGATCAGGGTGTCGAAGTCCGGGTCGGCCTTGAACCCCAGCGAGCGCGCGTAGGGCGCTTCGACCCGGCTGGGCCAGCTTTCGACGATGCGCTGGATGGTTGCGTCCGGCTCCCAGCGAATCAGCTTCACGGCGTCAGGGCCGGCCACCCGTTCCAGGGCCGCGACCATGTCAGCGACGGTGGTGGTCAGGCCGGGCAGGGGAATCACCCGCTGGTTGCCCAGGGCTTCGGGGGCCAGGGTCATGGCCAGCAGCATCGATTCGACCGCCCGGCGTGGGGAGGACAGGTACACCGGGGTGTCGGGGCGCACCGGGCACACGGCCGGCAAGCCCGCCAGCGGTTCGCGGATGATCGAGCTGAAGAAGGTCGACGCTGCCTTGTTGGGCTTGCCGGGCCGCACGGCGATGGTGGGCAGGCGCAGCACGCGGCCATCGATGAAGCCTTTGCGCGCATAGTCGGCGACCAGCAGTTCACCCACGGCCTTTTGCATGCCGTATGACGATTGCGGGGTGAGCGCGGTGTCGTCGTTGACCACGTGCGGCAGCACGCCGCCGAACACCGCGAAGCCGCTAGCGTACACCAGGCGTGGGGCGCGGCCTTGCTGGCGCAGGGTTTCAAGCAGGGTCATGAGGCCGTGCAGGTTGACCTGCATGCCCAGGTCGAAGTCCGCCTCGGCGGCGCTGCTGACCACGGCCGCCAGGTGCCACACCAGGTCGATGCCGTCGGTGATGCGTGCCAGGGTGGGAGCATCGCTGATGTCGCCCGTGACGACCTCGAGGCGGGGGTCGCTGGGTACGCCTTCGCCGTCGAAGGCGTCGAACAGCACGATGCGTTCGACGGTGCGCGGGGCCTGGCCGTCGAGGGCCAGGGTGCCGAGGTCGAGCAGGCGCTGGGCCAGTTGCTTGCCGATGAAACCGGTACCACCGGTGATCAGAATACGCATGGGGTGTTCCTTGTTGTTATGAACGTAACGGTCGTTGTTCGCTGTGCGGGGGCATCACGGCCGGCGCCGCCGCCTACGGTGGGACCGGGCGAAGCTCGGGAAGCCGGCACCGCGGGCAGGCTGATACGGCGCGGTGTTCTTTTCCCGAGCTTCGCCCGGTCCCACAGGGGGATGGCAAAGCACCTTAATCGGCCTGCACGGTCCGCTGGCGCTGCTCGCCCAGCCCGGCGATGCCCAGGCGCATCTCCTGGCCGGGCTTGAGGAACACCGGGTCGGGCTTGACGCCCAAGCCCACCCCCGGTGGCGTGCCGGTGGAAATGATGTCGCCGGGCTGCAGCGACATGCAGCGGCTGAGGTAGGCGATCAGCGCCGGGATCTGGAACACCAGGGTGCGGGTGTTGCCGTCCTGGTAGCGGTGGCCGTCCACCTCCAGCCACAAGTCCAGCTGGTGCGGGTCGGCCACCTCGTCGCGGGTCACCAGCCACGGGCCGATGGGCCCGAAGGTGTCGAAGCCCTTGCCCTTGTCCCAGGTACCGCCACGCTCCAATTGCCATTCGCGTTCGGAAATGTCATTGATCACGCAATAGCCGGCCACATGCTCCCAGGCATTGGCTTCATCGATGTAGCGTCCGCCCTTGCCGATGACCACGCCCAATTCCACTTCCCAGTCGGTTTTCTTCGACCCTCGGGGAATCTCCACGTCGTCGTTGGGCCCGCAGATGGCGCTGGTCCATTTGTTGAAGATCACCGGTTCGCTGGGCACCGCCATGTTCGATTCGGCAGCGTGGTCGGCATAGTTCAGGCCGATGCAGATGAACTTGCCCACCTGGCCCACGCAGGGGCCGATGCGCGGGGTACCCGGCACCAGGGGCAGGCTGCGTGCCTGCAATCCTGCCAGCTTGGCCAGGCTTTCCGGTTCCAGCTGGGCACCGCCGATGTCCGGGACATGGCCGCTGAGGTCGCGGATCTGCCCTTGGTCGTCCAGCAGGCCGGGTTTTTCCTGGCCCTTGGGGCCGTAGCGCAGCAATTTCATCGCAAACTTCCTGATTCGGGTCGGGTGGGAAAAAGTCTAGTTGCTCATGCCGCCGTCGATCACATGGACAGCGCCAGTGGTATAGGCGCTGGCCTCCGAGCCCAGGTACAGGGCCAACCGAGCGATCTCCTCGGGCGTGCCCAGGCGGCCCATGGGCTGGCGCGCCACGAAGGCCTGGTACACCTCGGCCTCGCTGCGACCTTCGGCGCGGGCCTGGTCGGCGATGCGCTGGCGCAGGGAGGGCGAGTCGACGGTGCCGGGGCAGATAGCGTTGCAGCGGATACCCTGGGCCACGTAGTCGGCGGCCACGGATTTGGTCAGGCCGATCACCGCCGCCTTGCTCGCCGAATAGGCGAAGCGGTTGGGCACGCCCTTCACGCTGGAGGCCACGGAGGCCATGTTGACGATGCTGCCTCTGCCCGCGGCGAGCATGCCCGGCAGCACGGCGCGGATCATGCGGTACATGGCCGTGACGTTGAGGTCGAAGGAGAACTGCCAGGCTTGCTCGTCGCACTCCAGCAAGCTGCCGCTGTGCACATAGCCCGCGCAATTGAACAGCACATCGACGGTGCCCACCTGTTCGGCCACGGCCAGGATGGCGGCGGGGTCGGTGACGTCCAGGGCCAGTGCCTGAACACCCGGCACATCGCGCAGGCCGTCGATGTTCAGGTCGGTGGCGATGACGTGGGCGCCGGCCTGCTGGAAGGCCAATACCGAGGCACGGCCAATACCCTGGGCAGCGGCCGTGATCAACACACGTTTGTCAGCGAGGCTCATGGGGGAGGTCCTTGTTGTTATGAAGCACATCCGCTTGGGCTCTGTATGGAATGCATCCCAACTCGGCCATGCTGCGTTGAAAACAGCCGCTGGAATGCCCTTGAAGAATAGACACTAGATCGTCTTGCCGATAATCGCCAATGAGTTATTCTCACCTTTCAATAACCAGGGGTTATCGCATGGCCGAGGTGTCCTACAACCAATTGTGCAACTGGCTGCGGTTCCGCCACCTTGTGTTGATCGACACCCTGGCCCGAACCCAGAACATGCACGCCACTGCCCAGCAAATGAACATCAGCCAGCCGGCGGTGAGCAAGATGCTGCGCGAGGCCGAGAAAATGCTCGGCTTCGACCTGTTCCAGCGCCTGCCGCGCAGCCTGCAGCCCACCGACCTGGGGCTGCACGTGGCGCGCTACGCGCAGATCGCCCTCAATGACGCGCGCCATTTCGTCGGCCAGGTCAACGACCTGCGCGAGGGTGGCCACGGCCTGTTGAAAATCGGCACCATCTTCGCCCCCACATCCCTGGCCTTGCCCCAGGCCATTGTCGCCGTCAAACAGCGGTGGCCGCTGCTGACCCTGGAAGTGCTGGAGGGCACCAGCGCCAACCTGTTGACCATGCTCGAACACAAGCAATTGGACCTGGTAGTCGCGCGCTTCACCCTGGACCGCCATCGGCAGCTGTTCGACTTCCAGCCCCTGGCCCCGGAACCGCTATGCCTGGTCGCCGGTAGCCAGCACCCGCTGGCGGGCAATTGCGATCTGCCGCTGGCTGAACTGGGGCAGTGGCCGTGGATCGTCTACCCCTCGGGCACCCCCATGCGTGCCCGGCTGGAGCGCGCATTTGCCGAGGCGGGCATGCAGTCGCCGGGCAATACCGTGGAAACCATTTCGATGCAGACCACCCTGCAGTTGCTGCAGACCGCGCCCATGCTGGCCATGTTGGCGGAGTCCATGGTCGAGCCGGACATCCGCGCGGGCAGGCTGACGCGGTTGAACCTGCCATTTCCGTTGGTGCTGGATGACTATGGCATCATCACGCGGCGCGGGGAGGTACCGGGGTGGTCGGCGCAGGCGTTCATCGAAGCACTGGGCGACCGGCAACGGCCGTAGGCGCTGGCTTTCAATCCAGCCGGGCGTACCCCCACTGCACCGCTTGCGTCTCGTAGCGTTGCACCACCTCATAATCGGCCAGGCGCGCTGGCAGCACCTGTACGATGCCCAAGGTGTCCGTTATCTCGGGGTCGCTGCGCAGCCCGCTGTTCAGCGCGTCGAGCAGATCGGCCACCGGCACGTCGTTGTGGGCACTGATGTACGGCAACGTCGGGCTGTTCACGGTCCGCCCCAATACCCTCACCTGCGCTACCGTTTGAGGCGCAAAGCGCTTGAGGTAGGCAAAGGTCACGCTATCGATGGCGGCCAGGTCGGCCTGGCCGGCCGCCACCCGCCGCAGGCTTTCGCGGTGGCTGCCGCTGATGCTTACCCGGGCGAAAAATCGTCCGTCGCGGGCCAGCGGTGCCACGGCATGGCGCAGCAGGTTCATGCCGCTGTTGGAGTCCTCGCCGTTGACCGCCGCATGGCTGCCGCGCAGGTCGGCAAGGTGCTGCCATGACGCCTGATGGTGGACAACCAGCAGGCTGCAATGCTCGCCACCCTGGGCATCGGGCAGGTCGAAACAGGGCCGGCCAATCACCCGAACCCTGTCCTTGAGGCGGGTGACAAGGGGGTAGCCGCAGGTCTGGCCGATCAGCAGGCGCGGGTTGAGCCATAGCTGTTCAAGGGGCTCGTCGTCCCGCTGGCGGTGGCCGATGCCCAGCACGCGCAGGGTATGGGCCAGCCAGCGCTCACTGGCCTGCAACACCTGGGTCGGCGCCACGTACATCGGCAGTTCGGCGATCATGCGCGGCTCCTCAGTGCCAGGGGTGCAGTGGGCTGTCGATGGGGCGCAGGCCATGGCGGCGAAACAGTTCACCGTAGCCGTGCACCAGGAAATGGCCACTGCGGCGCAGCCAGTCTTCTCGCCGTTGGCGGTAGACCCGCGGCAGGTAATACCAGGGTAGGCCGGGCAGGTCGTGGTGCACCAGGTGCAGGTTGAGGTTCAGGAACAGCCAGCGCCAGGGCCAGCCGGCTTCGTTGATCACCGAGCGCTGTTCCGGGGACTGGGCCGGACGGTGCTCGTAATAGGAACGCACCATCGACAGGGCCAGCGCCAGCAGGCTGGCGGTGACGTAGCCCAGTACGCCGATACCGCCCTGGCTGTGAACGAACGCCAGTAAGGCCAGCACGCACACCCCGTGGCATAGCCACATGAGCCAGGCCTGGACCACGCCTTGACGCAGGCGAGTGGCTTCGGCGACCAGCAAGCTCGCCAGCGCCAGCGCAGGGCCCACCAGCAAACGCCCGCAGAGCGTCTTGTTCAACCAGTGCAGCCTGCGCGCCAGCCCACCGCTGCTGGCCCAGGCGCTCTGGTCGACATAGCGGCTTTCAGGGTCGCGCCTGGGGCGGGTCAGCTCGGCGTCACGGTGGTGCAGCAGGTGGCCGTCGCGGTACAGGGTATAGGGGTACCATAGCGCGAACGGGGCATAGCCCAGCAGCTTGTTGACCCAGGGCAGGCGCGTAGGGTGGCCATGCAGCAATTCGTGTTGCAGCGACATCCACAGGGTGATCAGCGGAACCAGCAACACCAGGGTCACCCCGGAACCCAGCCTGGGGCCGTAGTGGATCAGGCCGAACCAGCCCGCGTAGGTGCCCAGCAGCAATAGCCAGGTGGGCCAGTCGGTGCGGGCGGTCCAGGTACGTTGCAGGGCGGTGATGCCGTGCTGGTGTGCAGCGTCGAGATAGGCAGGCATGGCAGGCCAGGTGCGTGATGGGACGACGGCACCATAGCAACATTTTTTATATCGTAAAAATCACCAGTTGCTACTTGGATAGATGAAAAACTAATAAGTCGCCGCCTCAACGCATTGCCGCCTCGGCTCCGGACGGCCGGGCCCATCGTCTAGTCGCCCTTAGCCCCGGGCGGCCAGCAGCCGGGGGAGGGCGCCGCCGAACATGTTCACCAGCAAGCCGGCGATCACCACCAGGGCGCTGGCCACCTGCGCAGCGGACAGGGTTTCGCCCAGCAGCAGGTTGGCGCTGACCAGGCCGACTACCGGCACCAGCAGCGACAGCGGCGCAATGCGCCAGGCTTCGTAGCGCTTGAGCAATTGGCCCCACACGGCGTAGCCGAACAACGTGGCCAGGAATGCCAGGTACACTAGGGAAAAGGCCGTCTGCGCCGAGAGGTTTTCCACGCTCTGCAGCATGACCTGGGGGCCATCCACCAGCCAGGAACAGGCCAGGAACGGGATCACCGGTACCAGTGCGCTCCAGACCACCAGCGACATCATCGAGGTGGGATGCTGGCGCGCGATCACCTTGTTCGTGACATTCCCCAAGCTCCAGGCGACCGCCGCGCCCAAGGTCAGCAGCAAGGGCAACAGCGGCAACGCCTGGGCCTGCGCGCTGGCATCGCCGGCCTTGGCCAGCAACCCCATGCCCACGCCGGCGATCAACATGCCCGCCACATGGTGCCAGTGGAGTTTTTCCGAGAGCAGCAGGGCCGCCAGGAGCATGGTGAAGAACGCCTGGGCCTGCAGGATCAGCGAAGCGATCCCGGCGGGCATGCCCAGCTTGATGCTGAGAAAGAGAAAGCCGAACTGCCCGAAACTGATGGTCATGCCATAGGCCAGCAGCCACTTGAGCGGAACGGCCGGGCGTTTGACGAAGAACACGGCGGGAAATGCCACCAGGGCAAAGCGCAGGCCCCCTAGCAGGAAGGGCGGCATGCCATGCAGCCCCACCTTGATCACCACGAAGTTGATGCCCCAGGCCACCACCACGGCGAGGGCGAGTATTCTGTCGGTCAAGCGCATGAAGCATTCCTTGTATCACTGATAGCGTGTTCGCTTGACTCGATTCTAGGGCCGCCGTAGCGTGCCGACGATACACAGATCCCGTGAATTAGAGGCAGTACAGATGACATCACAGGAGGCTTGGCAGGCCGCGCGCTACCGGCAACTGGCCGAGCGGATCAAGGTCTCCATCGACAGCGGCGCACTGCAGCCTGGTACTCGCCTGCCGTCGGTGCGCACGCTGGCAGCGCAGTATGGTGTCAGCCAGACCACTGCCCTGAACGCGCTGCGCACCCTGGAAAACCAGCGCTACGCCGAGGCTCGGCCCAAGTCCGGGTTTTTCGTCGCCCAGGCATCGGCGGCCCGCCATGACCAGGCCAAGGTCATCGCCCCCCTGGACGAACAGACCGAACTGCACCTGGCCCTCGTGGGCAGCGAGTGCCGCGTGCGGCTCGACCTGGCCAACGGCAGCAGCGACCTGTACCCGCTGGAAAAAATGGCCGTGTTGCTGCGCAAGGCCAGCCAGGCGAAACCGGCGGTATTGGGCACCGCCGTCAAGGGCACGGGCTATCCGCCGCTCAAAGCCGAGATTGTCCGCCGTGCGCTGCACCATGGCTGCAACCTGGACCCCGACGCCCTGCTGATCACCAACGGCTGCATCGAAGCCCTGTCACTGGCCTTGCGCGCAACCCTGAGCGCAGGTGATGCGGTGGCCGTCGAATCGCCCTGCTATTTTGTCTTGCTGCACATGCTCCAGAGCCTCGGCCTGCGCGTGGTGGAGGTGCCTGCCGGCGCCGCCGGGTACGTTGACGTAGACCGTCTGCTCGCCTTGTTCGAAAACCGGGCTGTGAACGCCTTCGTCACCTTGGCCAACATCAACAACCCATTGGGCAAAAGCATTCCCAGCCCCGCCAAGGCTGTCATCGCGGCGAGCGCCGACGCGCACGGAATCGTCATCATCGAGGACGACATCTTTGGCGATACCGCTTTCGGTGAACAGCGCCCGTTTCCGTTTCTGGCCTTCAGCCCCAACGCGCTGTTGTGCAGCGGCTTCTCCAAGACCCTGGCGCCGGGCCTGCGCATAGGCTGGGTTTACAGCCGCCAGCACAGCCGCCGGTTGATGATGCTCAAATACACCTCCAGCATGGGCACCTCGATACCCCCGCAACGGGCAATTGCCGAGATGCTTTGCAATGGTGGCTACGACGCACACCTGCGCCGATTGCGCAGCACATTGGCCACGCAGATCCGGCAGCTGCGCGAAGCGGTAGTGTACAGTTTTCCGGTTGGCACGCAGGTGTCGGAGCCCGAAGGCGGGTATGTGCTGTGGGTACAGATGCCGCCGGGTGCGCTGAATGTCAGGGAGCTGTTCATCAAGGCCCGAACACGGGGGATCGGCATCGCGCCGGGGCACATCTTCGCCACGGACGGGCGCTACGATCACTGTTTTCGCTTGAATGCAGGGTTCGGTTGGGATCAGGACGTGGCCGCCGCTATCGAGCAATTGGCGACATGGTGCGGTGAATCACTGGCCGTCGATAACCGCGCGTTATCGCCCAATCGAATGTTGTCATTGGGCAAACCCGCCACCCCTCTCTAAAGTGCAGGAGCCCCCACGCGCTCGCGTTCGGGGCCTACCGCTCACAGAGGCGTGTCATGAAAACAATAAAAAGCTTCAAGACCCTGACCATCGTTTTTCTGTTCCTGATCGGCGTGGTGAACTACCTGGATCGCAGCGCGCTGTCCATCGCCAATACCTCTATCCAGCACGACCTGGGCATCAGCCCCACGCAGATGGGCTTTCTGCTGTCGGCATTTTCCCTGGCCTATGCGTTTTCGCAGTTGCCCATGGGTGCACTGATCGACCGGCTCGGGAGCAAGGTGGCGCTGGGGGGGTCGTTGATCCTGTGGTCGCTGGCCCAGGCCGCGTTCGGTCTGTTCAGCGGGTTCGCGCATTTACTGGGCATGCGAGTGCTGCTGGGAATCGGCGAGGCGCCGGTGTTCCCATCGGCGGCGAAGGCTCTCTCGGAATGGTTCGATACCCAGGAGCGAGGCACGGCGACGGGGTGGGTGTGGTCGGCGACGTGCATTGGCCCGTGCCTGGCGCCGCCCCTGTTGACATTGTTCATGGTGCACCTTGGCTGGCGCGGCATGTTCGTGCTGACGGGCGCCATTGGCTTGGTGTTGGCAGTGTGCTGGTTCGTGTTCTACAAGAGCAAGGCGCAGTACCTGGCCGAGACCGGGCGTGCCGAGCCGCAACCGGCAGCGCGCCAGGCGGTGCCGCGGTTGCGGTGGTCGGCATTGTTGCGTGACCGCAATACCTGGGGCGCGTTTCTGGGCTTCATGGGCGTGATCTACATGATCTGGCTGCACCTGACGTGGATGCCAGGGTATTTCGAGCGCGAGCACGGCCTGGATCTGTACCGCACGGCGTGGGTGGTGTCGTTGGCGTACCTGTTTGGCGCCGCCGGCACCGTAGTGGCGGGCAAAGCCTGTGACCGGCTGGTGGCCCGCGGCATGCGGGTATTGGCCAGTCGCAAGCTGGTGATCATCACCGGGCTGCTGGGCGGCGCGTTGTTTACCCTGGTAGTGGCGTTCGTGAGCAATGTGGTGGCGTGCGTGGCGCTGCTGTGCGCAGCGCTTTTCTTCATCAATATTTCCAGTGCCACCGCCTGGATGATCGTCAACACCATCGTGCCGTCGGAACGGGTGGCTTCATTTGGCTCGATCCAGAATTTCGGCGGGTACCTGGCGGGGTCCATCGCGCCGATCCTGACGGGGTTCAGTGTGCAGCACAGCGGTTCGTTTTCATCGGCGTTCGTGATCAGTGCGGTGGTGGCGGCGTGTTCGGCGCTGGCCTATTTCGTGCTGCTGAAGGAGCCGAGTGCGCCGCGCGCCAGGGCTGAGCCTGCGCTGCAGGCCCTGTAGACCAGGCCTGCAGCGTGCACGGCAGCTCAGTGGATGCGCCCGTGGCCGGGCTGCCATCCCCAATGTGAGGGTGTTCTCAAGCGCCAGCGCCGCGCGGGCGGCGCTCGGTCTCCAGGACGCCAGAAAAACCAAGCCAGGCCCCTAACGGACTTGATGCCATTTCAAGTCAACAAACAAGGCGGTCCAGGCGCTCACACAGGCATATGTCACAAAACCCTTACCAAAATCCCTCACAAGCGTCACGGCGCTGTCATCTGCGATTCCTATAGTGCCCGCACATTCCGCAACACCTGCCCCAGGCCGGTGTCCCGAGGACCGGACCGCAGTACCTGGCATCGAGGCCAGTGAGGAGCCACACCATGCAAGCAGCCCTGACCACGGCCCAGCCGTTTACCCTCAGCCGCCAACCGTTGCCGGCACGCGCCGTGAAGGTGGCCGCGGTGGTGGCCGTGCATGTGCTGGTGATCAGTTGGTTTGCCCACCAGGCCCCCGCGCCATTGGCGGTGAGCCAACCGCGGACCATTTACGCTTCGGTGATCAACGAGCCTGCGCCTGCGCCCGCCGTCGCCCCGCAACCCCCTGCCGCGCCATTAACACCACCACCGCCGCCCACGCCGGTGGCACGGCCGGCGCCCAAGCCGGTGGCCAAAGCCCCGGCGCCGCGCCATGTGGCGGTGCCCACACCCGCTTCGACACCCGCAGCGGCTGTGGCCAGCGCCGCGCCAACCGCAGCACCGGCCGCCGCCCCTGTACCCGCGCCACCCCCGGCGCCGCCGAAAACCATCACCCATGGCGTGGAATACGTGCGTGCCCCCGAGCCCCAGTACCCGGACCGTGACCGCGAGGATGGCAACGAAGGCACGGTGATCCTGCGGGTGCTGGTGGACGAAACCGGCAAGCCGGGGCGTATCGATGTGGTGCGCTCTTCGGGCTTCGGCAGCCTCGACGAGGCGGGCAGGGCGGCGGCGCGTGCTGCCGTCTTCAAGCCCTACCGCGAAGACGGCCACGCGCTCTCGGTGTACGTGATCGTACCCCTGCGCTTTCAGCTGGACAGCTGACCTCCACACCCCTTTACCCAACCCCGGACTCCCCCTCGGCGGCCTCGCCAGGGTGGCGCTCGGGCGCGTTCTGACGATTGACGAGGACTACACCATGCAAAACACTTCCCTGGGCCTGGACATGCTGTGGGGGCAGGCCGACGCCGTGACCCGTGGCGTAGCGTTGATGCTGCTGGCCATGTCGTTGGCGTCCTGGTACGTGATCGCCGACAAACTGGTGCGCCTGGGGCTTTCCCGCCTGCGCTCGCCGCGCCTGTTGGCCGCGTTCTGGGCCGCACCCACTGTGAGTGATGGCTTGCGCCAACTGGCCACCGATCCGGCCTACGGGGCGCTGGGCCATGCCGGCGTCAGCGCCGCCAGCCAGCACCGCGAAGCCCTGGACAGCGGCATGAACCCGCCGCCGTTCAGCGAATGGCTCAGCCGTGCCCTGCGCCAGGCCACCCTGGTGGTGGGCGCGCGCCTGCAAGGCGGCATGGCGGTGTTGGCCACCGTGGGTTCCAGCGCGCCGTTCGTGGGCCTGCTGGGCACCGTGTGGGGGATCTACCACGCCTTGATGAAGATCGGCCTGACCGGTGATGCCAGTATCGACAAGGTGGCTGGCCCGGTGGGCGAAACCCTGATCATGACGGCCCTGGGCCTGGCCGTGGCCATCCCCGCGACCCTGGCGTACAACCTGCTGGTGCGCACCAACAAGCAGACCCTGGCCGAGCTGGGCAAGTTCGCCTTCGAGCTGCATGACCTGCTGGTGATCGGCGCCCGCGCTACTCCCGCGGGGCAGGCACCGCAGCGGGCCATGCCCCGTGCCCGCGCGGAGTACGTCTGATGGCCGGTGGCTTGCAGGACGAGCTGGACGACGACAGCTTCAACCCGGAGATCAACACCACGCCGCTGGTGGACGTGATGCTGGTGCTGCTGGTGATCTTCATCATCACCGTGCCGGCCATCCAGCACAGCGTCAAGATCGACCTGCCGCACGCCGCGGCGCAGCAGGACAACAAGCCGCCGGTGGCGGTGGACCTGGCTTTGGACAACAGCGGCCACCTGCACTGGGACGATCGCGACATCAGCGATGCCGAACTGCCGGCGCTGATCGCCGAGGCCGCTGCGCGCCAGCCGGTGCCGGAATTGCACCTGCGGGCCCAGCGTGACACGCCCTACGAAAAGGTCGTGCAAGTGATGGCCGCGGCGCAGTCCGGCGGCCTGGAAAAAATCGGCTTCGTTACCCAGGCCGTCACGCCCTGATTCCTGCTGCGTTCCCCCCGCCAGTGCGCTGGCGGGTGGGCTTCGTGCGCTCTTTTTATGGAGTTGTCATGCTTCGCAAACACCCGTTTCACGCGCTGTCCGTCCGTACTGGCGCAGGCCTCGCGGCCTTTGCCCTGGCCCCTTCGATCTGGGCCGCCGACACCGCACCCGTCATCGATGACAGCGTGCTGGCCACGCTGCCGCAAGTGACTGTCAAGGCGGCCAAGGCCAAGAAGCCCGAGCTGCACAAGAAGATGTCCGGCGGCGCGCTGGGCAGCAAGGCGGCCATCGACACGCCGTTCTCGATCAAGAGCGTGAGCAGTGAAGAGATTCAGCAGCGCCAAGCCGGCATCTTGTCCGAAGCGGTGAAATACAACGCCTCGGTGACCTCCATCAGCGCCAGCTACGGCACCCACCCGGCCACCTTGGCGGTGCGCGGCCTGCCCCTGGATGACCTGAACGGTTACAAGGTCGACGGCATGGCCAACATCAACCGTGGCGTGGAAATGCCCCTGGAAATGTTCGACAGCGTCGAGGTGCTCCAAGGGCTGTCGGGCTTCATGTACGGTTTCGGCAGCCCGGGCGGTATCGTCAACTACGTGAGCAAGCGCCCGACCGACAAGACCTTGTTCAGCGTCGACGCCGGCTACCAGTCCGATAACCTCTACAAGGAGCACATCGACCTGGGCGGCCGCTTGGACGACCCGCGCTTCGGCTACCGGCTGAACCTGGTGCACGAGGAGGGCGACGCCGCCAGCGGTGGCGCCGCGGTCAACCGTACGGCCGTGGGCCTGGCGCTGGACGCCAAGCTGACCGATGACCTGACCCTCAATTTCGACACCCTGTACCAGCAGCGCAAGACCTCCGGCGGCACCGACATCGTGGTCAACACCGCCTACGCACTGCCCAAGGCCATCGACGGCAGCAAGCGCCTGTACAGCAATGGCTCCTACACGGATGTGGACTACAGCCTGTCGACCCTGAGCGCCACGTATCAGTTTTCTCCCAACTGGCAAGGCCGGCTGGCGTACCGCTACAGCGACTCGGACCGCCGTTATGTGAAGGACCAGTATCAGATCAGCAGCGACAGCGGCAATTACTCAGACAAGGTCACCTCCGAGTACCACGGCTACGACTACAACCAGGCCATGGGCACCCTGGAGGGGAAATTCACCACGGGCTGGTTCAGCCATGACCTGGTGCTGGGCAGTTCCTATTCGGACCTGCAGTCGCGCAAGTCGGTCAACACCCCGAAAAGCACCGTGGGCAAGGGCAACCTCTACGACCCGACGATTTTCTCGGTGTATGACATCGACTACAGCGGCGGGACCTACGGCGACGACTCGATCAAGGAAAGCGCGGTATTTGCCAGCGACACCCTCGGCCTGGGCGAGCACTGGTCGTTGCTGGTCGGCCTGCGCAACGAAACCTTCCGGGAGGAAACCCACGACTCGGCGACCAGCGAGGCCGTGCGCTACAAGGCACGCCCGGCTACACCTACCGTGGCGCTGATGTACAAGCCCATCCAGGACGTGACCGTCTACGCCAGCTACGTCGAGTCGCTGGAAGCCGGCGGCACCGCGCCCACCACCGCGGAGAACGCCGACCAGACTCTGGCGCCGCTGCGCAGCAAGCAATATGAAATCGGCGTGAAGGCCCAGCGTCGCAACTGGAGCGCCACGGCCGCCGCCTTTCGCATCGACCGCGGCGCCGAGTACACCAACAGCGACAACGTCTACGTGCAGAGCGGCACGATCCGCTACCAGGGTATCGAGCTGGCCGGCAGTGTCGACCCCATCGACAACCTGACCCTGGAAGGCAGCATCATGTCCCTGGACTCCGAGTACCAGGATGCCGGTGACGTCGACGGCAACCGCGCCGCCGGTGCCGCCCACTACCAGGCCGGTGCCCAGGCCACCTACCGCATCGGCGCGGTGCCGGGGCTGTTCGTGCGTGCCGGCGCCCAGCGCATCGGCCCCATGGCCGTGGACTCGGGCAACGTGCATACCCTGGATGCCTACAGCCTGTTCGATGCGGGCGGCGGCTACCGCATGAGGCTGGCGGGCGGCCATGCATTGACCTTCGGCGCCAACGTCACCAACCTGGCCAACCACAAGTACTGGACCTGGTACCAGGAAAACTACCTGCAACCTGGCTCGCCACGGACCTTGAGTGTGAATGCCCGCTATGACTTCTAAGTACCCCTGGTTGCGCGGCCTGGCCGTGGCCCTGGCGCTGCTGGCCAGCCCGCTGTTGCACGCCGAAACCCTGAACACCGAGGGCCTGCGCCTGGACAAAGTGGTGCTGGTGATGCGCCATGGGATCCGCCCGGCCACTGACACCGCCGAGTTGCAAGCCTGGTCGGCCAAGACCTGGCCGCGCTTTGCCGTCGCCGATGGCCAGCTCACCCCTCACGGTTATGCTGCCACCGTGCTGCTGGGCCAGTGGCAGCGCCAGTACCTGGTGGGCCACGGGCTGCTGGCGGCCGATGGGTGCCCCGACGCTGGCCAGGCGTACCTGTGGTCCAGCCCGGTGGCGCGTACCCGGGCCACCAGCAAGGCCTTGCTCGAAGGCCTGTTCCCGGGTTGCCCAGTGCCGGTGCACCATGCCAGCGCCGGTCAGGACCGCCTGTTCCATGGCAGCGAGAACGGCTTGGCAGGGCTCGACCGCCAGCAGGCTGAGCAGGCTATTCTGGCGGCCATGGGCGGCAGCCCGCAGGCGGCCCAGGTGAAATACGGCCCCGCCTTGCTGCGTATGCAGACCCTGATCGGCGTGCCCGCCACCTGCCCCAAGGCGCCACGTTGCGCATTGAGTGACCAGCCCTGGGGCTTGAAAGAGAAGGGCACCACGGTCAAGCTCAGCGGCCCGTTGAGCGTCGGCGCGGCCATGGCCGAGACGTTCCGCATGCAGTACGCCGAAGGCATGCCGCTGGACCAGGTGGCCTTTGGTCAAGGCCGCACCGCCCATGAGGTGGCGGGTTTGATGGAACTGCGCAGTGCTAAATACGCTCTGAGTCAGCACTTGCCCTACGTGGCCCGCCGCGGCGCCTCGCAGTTGCTGAGCCAGGTGTTGCTGGCGCTGGGCGACACCGGCACGGCGGCCGCGGGTGGCCCACCCTCCGCGGCATGGCTGGCGTACGTGGGCCATGACAGCAACATCGCCCAGTTGCGGACGCTGCTAGGCTTTGACTGGAAGATCGCCGAGTACCCCGAGGACGACGCGGCGCCCGGTGGCACCCTGTTGTTCGAGCGCTGGCTGGACCCGCGCAGTGGCCAGCGCTTTGTCAGCCTGGCCTACGTGGCCCAGAGCCTGGACCAGTTGCGCCAGCTCAGCCACGACGCGCCCTACCGGGTGCAGTTCGGCGGTGTCGATGGCCAGCCACTGATGCCCCTGGCGCGTTTCGAGCAGGCCATGGGCGAGCGGGTGGATGCCAGCGCCACCGAGCCGCAGGGGTACGCTGACCACTGAACCGATGAACCTAGAGGTGCCTGATTGAGCGAGCTGAAACGCTATGGATTGTTGATCGGCCTGCTGGCATTGAGCGCCTGCAGCCACCAGCCGCTGCAACAGGCGCCGTCCCCCGAAGAGGTTCGGGCCAAGGTGGTGCACCTGCTTCCCCCTTTGGCCACGAACCGGCAGGGGTGGGCGGCGGACATTCAGGTCGCTTTCCAGGCCCAGTCGCTGGACCCCAGCACCGAGAACCTGTGTTCAGTGATCGCGGTCATCGAGCAGGAATCCAACTTCCAGGCTGACCCCCAGGTGCCGGGGCTGGGCCGCATTGCCCGCAGCGAGATCGACCGCCGCGCCGGGCGCCTGCACGTGCCGGGGTTCGTGGTGGACGCGGCCCTGGGCTTGGCATCACCGACGGGCAAGAGCTATGCCCAGCGCATTGCCAGCGTGCGTTCCGAGCGCGAACTAAGCGAAGTGTTCGACGACTTCATCAGCATGGCGCCCTTGGGCCGGCAGTTGTTCGGCACCTTCAACCCGGTGCACACCGGCGGGCCGATGCAGGTGGCCGTGGACTTTGCCGAGCGCAATGCCCGCGGGTACCCGTACCCGGTGCAGGACTCCATTCGCCATGAGGTCTTCAGCCGCCGGGGTGGGGTGTACTTCGGCACCGCGCACTTGCTTGGCTACCCGGTGCATTACCCTGAGCCGCTGTACCGCTTCGCTGACTACAACGCCGGCCATTACGCCAGCCGCAACGCCGCGTTCCAGGCGGCCCTCAATCGCTTGGTCAAGGCGCGGCTAACGCTGGACGGCGACCTGATCGACTACGGCTCGCTCACGGCGGGGCAGACCGAGCTGGCGGTACGCTCCCTGGGCACGCGGCTGGGCATGAGCGACATCGACATCCGCCGGGCGCTCGACAAGGGCGAGCAACTGGAGTTCGAGGACACCCGGGTTTACCAGCGGGTGTTCGAACTGGCCGACCAGGTAGCCGGCCAGCCCGTGCCCCGGGCGATCCTGCCGGGCATCACCCTGGAAAGCCCGAAGATCACCCGCCACCTGACCACCGCCTGGTTCGCCCGCCGCGTCGACGAACGCCGCGCGCGCTGCATGGCGCGCAACTGACCCACCGCTCACTTCCGAGCGTGCGCCCGCTGCCAGGTCCGCTGCTACGGATGTTGCACCGGGCGGCGCGGTGCTACAGTGACAGCCACTTTCCCGTCCCGGAGCCTGTCATGAGCCCTCTGTATTCCATCCCGGTCAAGACCATCGACGGCCAGCCGCAAACCCTCGAGGCCTACAAGGGCAAGGTGCTGCTGGTGGTCAACGTGGCCTCCAAATGCGGCCTGACCCCGCAATACGAAGGCCTGGAAAAACTGTACGAAAGCCACCATGCCCGGGGCCTGGAAGTGCTGGGTTTTCCGGCCAACAACTTCAAGGCGCAGGAGCCCGGCAGCGATGACGAGATCAAGGCCTTCTGCAGCCTGACCTACGACGTGAAGTTCCCGCTGTTCTCGAAGATCTCGGTGGTGGGGGATGACCAGCATCCGCTGTACGCAGCACTGACCCGGACTCTCCCCAACGCCGAGGGCGAAGGCCCCTGGCGCGAGCGCCTGACCGGCAAGGGCATCCCGGTGAACCCGGTGCCGGAGGTGCAGTGGAATTTCGAGAAGTTCCTGATCAACCGTGAAGGGCAGGTGGTGGGCCGCTTCGCACCGGACGTGGCCGCTGATGACCCGCGTCTGCTCGAGGCCATCGAGGCAGCGCTGGCGACCTGAGCACCGCCGGTCTGGGCCCGCGAGGTTGGACGCTGAATCCAGGCAAGCGTGCTACGCCTCCATCTCCACCAGCACGCTGCCCTCGCTGACCATGTCGCCCTCGGCGCAGTGCAGTGCCTTGACCACCCCGGCCTGGGGCGCGCGGATACTGTGTTCCATCTTCATGGCTTCAAGCACCACCAGCGCAGTGCCGGCGTCCACTGACTGACCGGCACTGACCAGCACCCGCACGATGCTGCCGTTCATGGGCGCGTTCAGGCCACCCTGGTGGCCGTGCCCTGCCTCCGCCTCGGCGATAGGGTCGTGCAGGTTTACCGGGTAAACATCGCCCTGCCACGGCAGGTACACGGTGTCGCCACGCCGATACGCCGTGGGGCGGGCCACAGCGCTGGCCAGGTGCACCACCTGGTGCTCGTCGCGGCAATGCACCGCCACGACGGTTTCGCTGGGCAGCCCGAGGCGCAGGCCGCTGGCGGCGGACCATGGGTCCTCACCGGCCACTGGCAGCAGCGCCGCGGCCGCGGCTTGCCAGAACGCAGGGGGTAATGGCTCGGCAACCGGTAGCAACTGCGCCTGATGCCGGGCAATGAACCCGGTGTCCAGTTCGGCGGCGGCGAAGGCCGGGTGGCCGATGATGCGTCGCAGGAACGCCAGGTTGGTGCGCACGCCGCCCACGGAGAACTCGTTGAGCATGCTCAGCAAGCGCAACCGTGCCTGCTCGCGGGTTTCGCCCCAGGCAATCAACTTGCCGAGCATGGGGTCGTAGAACGGCGAGACCGGGTCACCCTCGCTGACACCACTGTCTACCCGCCGCCCCGGGCCCGGTGCCGACTCGCGGTACAGGGCGAGGGTGCCCGTGGCAGGCAGAAATTCATTGTCCGGGTCTTCGGCATACAGACGCACTTCAATGGCATGCCCATGCAGCGGCACCTCGGCTTGGACAAGGGGCAGGGGTTCACCCTGGGCCACGCGGATCTGCCAGGCCACCAGGTCCAGCCCGGTGATCGCTTCGGTGACCGGGTGTTCGACCTGCAGCCGGGTATTCATCTCCATGAAGAAGAATTCGCCCCGGGCGTCGAGGAGAAATTCGACGGTGCCGGCGCCCACGTAGCCGATGGCGAGCGCCGCCTTCACCGCCGCCTCCCCCATGGCCTGGCGCAATTCGGCGGGCAGCCCCGGGGCCGGCGCCTCCTCGACGACCTTCTGGTGGCGGCGCTGAATGGAGCAATCGCGCTCGTTCAGGTACAGGCAGTGGCCCTGCTGGTCGGCGAATACCTGGATTTCCACATGACGCGGTTGCAGCACGTACTTTTCCACCAGCATGCGTGAATCGCCGAATGACGATTGCGCTTCCCGCTGGGCCGACGCCAAGGCATCGGCCAGCTCGCCCTCACGCTCCACCACTTTCATGCCCTTGCCGCCGCCACCTGCACTGGCCTTGAGCAGCACCGGGTAACCAATGCGCGCGGCGGCAGTACGGAACGTCTCCAGGTCCTGCGCCTGGCCGTGGTAGCCCGGCACCAGCGGCACGCCGGCGCTTTCCATCAGGGCCTTGGCTGCTGACTTGCTGCCCATGGCGTCAATGGCACTGGCAGGCGGCCCGAGGAAGATCAACCCCGCGGCCTCGATGGCCCGCGCAAACTCGGCATTCTCGGAAAGGAAACCGTAGCCGGGGTGAATGGCCTGGGCGCCGCTGTCGCGGGCCGCGGCGATGATCTTGTCGATGGCCAGGTAGCTGTCGCTGGCTTTGCTGCCGCCCAGGTCGACCCGCAGATCCGCTTCGCGGGCATGGCGTGCGTCACGGTCGATGGCGCTGTGCACGGCCACCGTGGTCAACCCCATGGCCTTGGCCGTGCGCATCACCCGGCACGCGATTTCGCCACGGTTGGCCACCAGCAGGGAAGTGATCGAGGTCATGGTTTGAGCTCCCGTGCTTGCCAGGCGGGCGTACGTTTCTCCAGGAAAGCGCGCAAGCCTTCCTGGCCTTCGCCGCTGACGCGAATGCGGGCGATGGCGTTCTCGCAATAGCGGCGCGCACCTGCAGTGGTTTCACCGTGGGCCACTTCGCGCAGCAGTTCCTTGCAGGCCCGCATGGCCGAGGGGCTGTTGAGCAGCATCGTTTGCACCCACGCCTGTACCCGTTGCTCCAGTTCCGCGCTGGCGCAAACATCGGTCAGCAGCCCCAGTTCAAGGGCCCGCTGGCCATCGAATCGCTCGGCGCTGAGGGCATAGCGGCGGGTGGCGCGTTCACCGATGGCCTTGACCACGAACGGGCTGATGACCGCTGGCACTAGGCCAATCCGGACCTCCGAAAGGCAAAACTGCGCGTCCCGCGTACCGATGGCCATGTCGCAGCAACTGACCAGGCCCAGCGCGCCGCCGTAGGCCGCGCCGTGGACCACCGCCAGGGTCGGCAGCTTGAGTTTGTGCAGCCCGTACATCAGTTCACCCAGCTCGCGGGCGTCATCCAGATTAGTGTTGAAATCCAACTCCGCTGACTGTTGCATCCAGGCCAGGTCGGCGCCAGCGCAGAAGTGTTTGCCGCGGCCGCGAATCAACAGAAAGCGCAGGCGGGTGTCACTGGCCACGGTGTCCAGGGCCAGGATCAGCTCGCGGATCATCTGGGCATTGAAGGCGTTGTGTTTCTCGGAGCGGTTCAGCCACAAGGTAGCGAAGCCGCGCGGGTCGTGTTCCAGTTCGAGGGTGCTGAAATCGTTCATGGTCACATCCGGAAAATGCCGAAACGGCTGGCTTCGATGGGGGCGTTCAGCGCAGCCGACAAGGCCAGGGCGAGCACATCGCGGGTCTGGGCCGGGTCGATGACGCCGTCGTCCCATAGCCGCGCGCTGGAGTAGAAGGGGTGGGCCTGGTGTTCGTATTGCTCAAGAATCGGCTGCTTGAGCGCCGCTTCCTGCTCGGCACTGAACGGCGTGCCGGCGCGTTCACCCTGTTCGCGCTTGACCTGCACCAGCACGCCAGCCGCCTGTTCGGCGCCCATCACGCCGATGCGCGCGTTGGGCCACATCCACAACAGGCGTGGGTCGTAGGCGCGGCCGCACATGCCGTAGTTACCGGCGCCGAAACTGCCGCCGATGATCACGGTGAATTTGGGCACCTTGGCACAGGCCACGGCAGTGACCAGCTTTGCACCGTGCTTGGCGATACCGCCGGCTTCGTACTTCTGCCCGACCATGAAGCCCGTGATGTTCTGCAGGAACAGCAGCGGGATGCCCCGCTGGCAAGCCAGTTCAATGAAGTGCGCACCTTTCTGCGCGGCTTCGGCGAAGAGGATGCCGTTGTTGCCGAGGATGGCGATGGGCATGCCGTGCAGGTGGGCGAAACCACACACCAGAGTGGTGCCGAACAGCGCCTTGAACTCATCGAACCGCGAACCATCCACCACCCGGGCGATGACTTCGCGCACATCGAAGGGTTGCTTGGCATCGGCGGGAATGACCCCGTACAGCTCCTCGGCGGGGTAAAGCGGTGCCACGGGCGCCTGGCACTGCAACTGCCCCAGCTTGCGCCAGTTGAGGTTGGCCACGCAGCGGCGGGCAATGGCCAAGGCGTGCTCGTCGTTGTCGGCGTAGTGGTCGGCCACCCCGGAGACCTTGCAGTGCACATCGGCGCCACCCAAAGCCTCTGCGGTGACCACTTCGCCCGTTGCCGCCTTCACCAGCGGCGGCCCAGCCAGAAAGATGGTGGCCTGCTCGCGGACCATGATGGTCTCATCCGACATCGCGGGCACATAGGCGCCGCCCGCGGTGCACGAGCCCATGACCACGGCGATCTGGGGGATGCCCTGGGCGCTCATGTTCGCCTGGTTGAAGAAGATGCGCCCGAAGTGCTCGCGGTCGGGGAACACCTCGTCCTGGCGCGGCAGGTTGGCGCCACCCGAATCTACCAGGTACAGGCAGGGCAGGCGGTTTTCCTGGGCGATGGACTGGGCACGCAGGTGTTTTTTCACCGTCAGCGGGTAATAGGAACCGCCTTTGACCGTGGCGTCGTTGGCGATGATCATGCATTCCACGCCTTCGACGCGGCCAATGCCGGCGATCATCCCCGCGGCGGCCACGGCCTCGTCGTACACCTGATAGGCGGCCAGTTGCCCGATCTCGAGGAAGGGCGAGCCGCTGTCCAGCAAGCGGTTGATGCGCTCGCGGGGTAACAGCTTGCCCTTGGCGACATGTCGCGCCTGGGCATTTTTGCCTCCGCCTTCATGCACCTGGGCAAGCAGGGTACGCAGGGCCTGGACCTGCTCCAGCATGGCCGCCTGGTTGCAGGCGAACTCAGGGGAACGGGTAGAAATTCCGGTATGCAGAGTAGCCATCAATCCTCCTGGGAAGCTGCGCTGCGAGCGACTGGCGCTCAGCGGGTCTCGTTGAACAGTTCGCGACCAATCAGCATGCGGCGGATCTCGCTGGTGCCTGCGCCGATCTCGTACAACTTGGCGTCACGCAGCAAGCGTCCGGCAGGGAATTCGTTGATGTAGCCGTTGCCGCCCAATATCTGGATGGCGTCCAGCGCCATCTGCGTGGCGCGCTCGGCGCTGTAGAGGATGACCCCGGCCGCGTCCTTGCGGGTGGTCTCGCCACGTTCGCAAGCCTGGGCCACGGCATACAGGTAGGCGCGGCTGGCGTTGAGCTGGGTGTACATGTCGGCCACCTTGCCCTGGATCAACTGGAACTCACCGATGCTCTGGCCGAACTGCTTGCGGTCGTGGATGTAGGGCACCACCAGGTCCATGCACGCCTGCATGATGCCGGTGGGGCCGCCGGAGAGCACCACGCGCTCGTAGTCCAGGCCGCTCATCAAGACCTTCACGCCGCCGTTGAGGGTGCCCAGCAGGTTTTCCTCTGGCACCTCCACATCGTCGAAGAACAGTTCGCAGGTGTTGGAACCGCGCATGCCCAGTTTGTCGAACTTCTGGCTGCGGCTGAAACCTTTCCAGTCGCGTTCGACGATGAAGGCACTGATGCCGTGGGCACCCTTGTCCATATCGGTCTTGGCGTAGATCACGTAGGTGTTGGCGTCAGGGCCGTTGGTGATCCAGGTCTTGGAGCCATTGAGTACGAAGCGATCACCGAGGCGGTCTGCACGCAGCTTCATGGACACCACGTCGGAACCGGCGTTGGGTTCGCTCATGGCCAGGGCACCAACGTGCTCGCCGTTGATCAGGCGAGGCAGGTACTGGCGTTTCTGGGCGTCGGTGCCGTTACGGTTGATCTGGTTCACGCACAGGTTGGAGTGGGCGCCGTAGGACAGGGCGACCGATGCCGAGGCCCGGCTTATCTCTTCCATCGCCACCACGTGGGCCAGGTAGCCCAGGCCAGCGCCGCCGTATTCTTCTGGCACGGTGATGCCCAGCAGGCCCATACCTCCGAACTGCTGCCAGAGGTCGGCGGGGAACAGGTTGTCGCGGTCTATCTGCGCGGCGCGGGGGGCGATCTGGGCAGCGGCGAAGGCCTGGACGCTGTCGCGGAGCATGTCGATGGTTTCGCCCAAGGCGAAATTGAGGCTGGGGTAGCGCATGGCTTCTGGCCTTTTTTGTAGGGTTCTTTTTGCTTACCTTTACGTAAACGTAAACCTTGGCCCTGGGAGTGTCAATGGGGGGGCGAGAAGGGAAAGGGGAAGGGGGGACGGAAAGCATGAGGGGAGCCGAAGCTCCCCTCAAGGTCTTGTTGCTTGCTCTTTTTTATTATTGAAGGGCGGCCTGTTGTTGTTTTTGGTGACCGTGACCCTTTACCGCGTTTCGTGTGACCCACATCCTGGGTCAAGAGCAAACGTATTTTTTTGAGCGCTGATTCGCCTGTCACCGGTACGTCGCTGCCTCAGGGCAGTTTTGTTGTTCTGTGTACGGTGCGGGGCAAGCCCCGGTGGCGCGTCTTCTCCAAAAAAATCTGTTAGCTACGCCTCTGCCGCGTTTGTTCTTGTTATGCCAGAGCCGTTACGTGTTGTTTTTATTGGGTACTGCCATTTTATTGTTTTTGTTGTACGAGAGATAAAGCAGATCCCGTGCCAACTTTTCGAAACCCAATGAATGCGGGGCTTTCGCCGTTTTCAGGAAATTTTCACCCGGTTTTCACAACCTTGAGTGTTTCCCTGTTACCCGTTTCGCGGGAAAAAGTGCGGGTGAGGTGACACTTTGTCGCACCCCGTCACACCTTGTCAAATCCCGGAAAGCACTGAGGGGAGCCGAAGCTCCCCTCAAGGTCTTGTTGCTTGCTCTTTTTTTGTTATTGAGGGGCGGCCTGTTGTTGTTTTTGGTGGCCGTGACCCTTTACCGCGTTTCGTGTGACCCACATCCTGGGTCAAGAGCAAACGTATTTTTTTGAGCGCTGATTCGCCTGTCACCGGTACGTCGCTGCCTCAGGGCAGTTTTGTTGTTCTGTGTACGGTGCGGGGCAAGCCCCGATGGCGCGTCCTCTCCAAAAAAATCTGTTAGCTTCGCCTCTGCCGCGTTTGTTCTTGTTATGCCAGAGCCGTTTCGTGTTGTTTTTATTGGGTACCGCTGGGTTTATTGTTTTTGTTATGCAAGGGATAAAGCAGATGCCGTGCCAACTTTTGAAATATCAATAAAATCAACAGGTTATTGATTTCAGGTTGCGGTCCGTCAAGGGGAGATCGCGCAAAGTGTTCCTCCGATACCCGCCACACTGGCGCCTGGGTAACACATCATGCGCAGGTACGTGCCAGGGCTACCCGCGAGCCGTTCGCCCGTCCCAGCCGACCACTGATCCACTGACCCACGCCCACCACGGCGTCCAGGTTCACCCCGGTGTCGATGCCCAGGCCCTGCAGCAGGTACAGCACATCTTCGCTGGCCACGTTACCGCTGGCCCCCCTGGCATAGGGGCAGCCACCCAGGCCTGCTACCGAACTGTCGAACACGCTGATGCCTTCCAACAGCGCGGCATAAAGATTGGCCAATGCCTGCCCGTAGGTATCGTGGAAGTGCCCGGCCAGCTGGTCGCGGGGTACCACGGCGGCGACGGTATCGAACAGGGTGCGCGTGGCGCCCGGCGTTCCCACGCCGATGGTGTCGCCCAGGGATATTTCGCGGCAGCCCATGGCATGCAGTTCCACGGCCACCGCGGCCACCTGGGCTGGGGCAATGGCGCCTTCGTAAGGGCAGCCAAGCACACACGAGATATAGCCGCGCACTGGCACGCCGGCGACCCGCGCGGCTGCCATCACCGGCGCGAAGCGTTCCAGGCTCTGGCCGATGGAGCAGTTGATATTGCGTTGCGAGAAGGTTTCGGACGCTGCCGCGAACACGGCGACTTCCCCGACGCCTGCGGCCAACGCGGCTTCGGCACCTTGCAGGTTGGGCGTGAGCGCGGCATAGGTAACACCGGGGTGACGATTGATACCGGCGAATACCTCGGCGGAGCCGGCCATTTGTGGCACCCATTTGGGCGAAACAAAGCTGCCGGCTTCTATATAGCTGAAGCCGCACGCGCTCAGTTCATCCACCAGCCGTACTTTGTCAACGACGCTGATGGGGCTGGCTTCATTCTGCAAGCCATCGCGGGGGCCCACTTCGACCAAGCGCACGGCGCGGGGCAGGGTCATGGCTTACTCCTGGGCGGTGGCAGGCAGGGGGGCCAGTTCGGCCAGTGCCTGGGTGCAGCGTTCTTCGGCGGTGTCGAGTTCCAATTGCATCTGCTGGATGTCCAGCAGTTGCTGCTGCAACTGGCTGCGGCGCTCGGCGATCTTGGCCAGCATGCTGGTCAATTGGCGCTGGTTGCCGCTGGGGTCGTAAAGCTCGATCAGTTCCCGACATTCCGCCAGGGAAAAACCGATGCGCTTGCCCCGTAGAATCAGCTTCAGGGTGACCTTGTCCCGGGGCGAGTAGATACGCTCCTGGCCACGGCGCTCGGGGCTGAGCATGCCCTGTTCTTCATAGAAACGGATGGCGCGGGTGGTGATGTCCAGTTCGCGGGACAGGTCGGAAATGCTGTAGGTCATGGTCGGCTCGCAAAGACGGTTGACGTTAACGTAAGCCTTGCTTGCCGTTAACGTCAAGCACGACGATCACCGTGGCCGGGTGGCGTTCTGGTCGGCCCGCGTCACCAGTTGGCCCAGTTCGATCATTTGCTCGCGCATCCAGCGGTTAGCCGGGTCCTGGTCGGTGCTTTCGTGCCAGTACAAGTGGGTTTCCACCGGGGGCACATCGTTGACCGGCAGCGGCACGTAGTTCAGGTCATTGCGACGGGCAAAGCGTTCGGGCACGGTCATGACCATATCGGTTTGCTGCAGCACCTGGGAAGCCATCAGATAGTGCTGCGAACGCAAGGCGATCTTGCGTTGCAGGCCCATCTTGCCCAGGGCCAGGTCGACATAGCCCAGCCCGTTGCGGCGGCTGGAGATGTGGATGTGGGTCAAGGCGAGGTAATCGTCCAGGGTGATTTTTTCCTTCTGCAGCGGGTGGCCCTTGCGCAGGGCGCACACGTACTGGTCCTCCATCAGTTTCACGTGGCGCACCTGCGGGTCGGTGTTCAACGGTGCATCGACGGCAAAATCCAGACGCCCGGCGGCCAGCTCCTTGGTGGTTTCGCGGCGCTTGCACAGGAAGCTTTCAATGACCACGGCCGGGGCCAGGCGGCGCAGGCGCTGGAACATGGGCGGCAGGATCACCGCTTCGGTCAGGTCAGTCATGCTGATGCGGAAGGTCTTGGTGGCTTGCAGCGGGTTGAAGATGCGGCTCTCTTGCACCGACACGCGCAACAGCGACAGAGCGTTGCGCACCGGGCCGATGATGTTCTGGGCCATGGGCGTTGGCACCATGCCCTGGGCCGTGCGCACAAAGAGCGGGTCGTTGAAGGTTTCGCGTAAGCGCGCCAAGGCGTTGGACACCGCTGGCTGGGTAATGCCCACGATTTGCCCCGCGCGGGTCAGATTGGCTTCGGTGTAGATAGCGTCGAAAACGATGAACAGATTCAGGTCGACCTTGCTCAGATTCATGGGGCAGCGCTCTTGTAGGTTTTATGCCGATGCATCCCGTGGCCTATATCGGTGATGAATGATAATAGACGCCGAGAATAGGTTAGATAAATCTTGGTGCCTGTTCTAGCATCGAATCCATGCCAACGACAACCCTTGCTCAAAGGTAGCCGCCCCATGGATTTTGCTTATTCGCCCAAGGTTCAGGAATTGCGTGAGCGCGTCACCGCGTTCATGGACGCGTACGTGTATCCCGCCGAGGCTGTGTTCGAACGCCAGGTTGCCGAAGGCGACCGCTGGCAGCCCACCGCGATCATGGAGGAACTGAAGGCCAAGGCGCGGGCCGAGGGTTTGTGGAACCTGTTCTTGCCCGAGTCCGAGCTGGGGGCCGGGCTGAGCAACCTGGAATATGCACCGCTGGCCGAGATCATGGGGCGCTCGTTGTTGGGTCCCGAGCCGTTCAACTGTTCGGCACCGGACACCGGCAACATGGAAGTACTGGTGCGCTACGGCAGTGAAGCGCACAAGCAGCGCTGGCTGGAGCCGCTGCTGCGCGGTGAGATTCGCTCGGCGTTCGCCATGACCGAGCCGGACGTGGCGTCATCGGACGCTACCAACATGGCGGCCCGTGCCGAGCGTGACGGCGACGAGTGGGTCATCAATGGCCGCAAGTGGTGGACGTCCGGCGCCTGCGATCCGCGCTGCAAGATCCTGATTTTCATGGGCTTGAGCAATCCGGACGGGCCGCGCCATCAGCAGCATTCGATGATTCTGGTGCCGGCGGACACACCGGGGGTGAAGATCGTCCGGCCGTTGCCCGTATTCGGCTACGACGACGCGCCCCACGGCCACGCGGAGGTACTCTTCGACAACGTACGGGTGCCTTATGAAAACGTGTTGCTGGGCGAAGGACGGGGATTCGAAATCGCTCAGGGGCGCCTTGGCCCGGGGCGCATTCACCACTGCATGCGTTCGATCGGCATGGCTGAGCGCGCGCTGGAGCTGATGTGCAAGCGCTCGGTGGCGCGTACCGCGTTCGGCCGGCCGTTGGCCCGCCTGGGCGGCAACATCGACAAGATCGCCGACTCGCGGATGGAAATCGACATGGCGCGGTTGCTGACCCTCAAGGCGGCCTACATGATGGACACCGCCGGCAACAAGGTGGCCAAGAGCGAGATCGCCCAGATCAAGGTCGTGGCGCCCAACGTGGCCTTGCGGGTGATTGACCGCGCCATCCAGATCCACGGCGGCGCCGGGGTCAGCGGCGACTTCCCGTTGGCCTACATGTACGCCATGCAGCGCACCTTGCGCCTGGCCGATGGCCCGGATGAAGTGCACCGCGCCGCGATCGGCAAGTACGAAATCGGCAAATACGTGCCCAGGGAATTGCTGCGCAGCAGCCGGCACGAGGCCTGAACAGCGCAGCCGCCGGGCCGCTGCGGCGCCCGGCTTTGGCGTTCAATACACCCACACCTCGACGCGGCGGTTCTTGATTCGCCCTTCATCCAGGTCATTGGTCGCCACGGGCATCTGCGCCCCCAGCCCACGGATGTCACGCAGCACCACGCCATTGCGCGCCAGTTCGCGGCGTACCGTCATGGCTCGCAAGCGCGACAGCAGCAGGGCGCGGTCACTGTCATCCTTGGTATCGCCAAACCCCACCAGCGTCACGTCCTTGAAGGTCTTGCCATGCACCCGCAGGTATTCCAGCACGCGCTGCACATCGGCCAACGCCTTGTTGTCGAGACTGGCGCTGCCTTCGGCGAAGCGGAAATTCACTGTCAGGCGCTGGGCCTCGCCGGCCAGGTGGCGGTAGTCAGCGGGCATGTTGGCGGTGCCGGGCACCTGGATCGCCTGCACGGTCTGCGCCACGAACCCGTACCGGGCGACGATGGCCTGGCCCTTGTCGCTCTGGGTAAAACGTACCAGTGCCTGCGCCCAAGGGTTGTTGCGTGCCGGTGGCAGGTAGAAGTAGAGGCGACGTGACAGCGGATAGTCCTCGGTAGCGATCAGGCTGATGGTGGGCGCCATGGCCTGCGCCGCGCCGTCCCCGATGGCCAGGGCGCGGGCCTGGCGTACATAGGGCAGGCCGATGAAGCCGATGGCCAGGGGGTCGTGGCTGACTTCGTCGGACAACTGCTCGCTGGACTCCAGGCGCCGGGCATCGGTCGCCAGGCGCTTGCCGCGGGGCGTGAGCACCAGCTCCTTGAAGGTATCCCAGGTGCCCGACTGCTCGTCCCGTGCGTACAAGTGGATAGGACCCCGGCCCATGCCAAGGGCCGACCAGTCGTTGATCTCGCCCGCGAACACCTGTGCCAGCTGCTCGGTACTCAGCTGGCGCAGTGGGTTGCCCGGGTGCACGATCACCGCCACCCCGTCGATGGCGATCACCTGCTCGGCTTCTGCGCTCTTCAGGTCACCCAGCTTGTCCAGGGCCACCAGTTCGCTGTCCTTGATGGGCCGTGAGGCGGCTATCAGGTCCGCGTCACCCTGCTCCAGCGCCGTGAAGCCGGTACTGGTGCCATGGGCATCGACCTCTATGCGTAACTGCTGGCCATCGACCGTGGTGGCGCTGACCTGTTGTTCGTTGGCGTGGGGACCGCTTTGCACATGCACCTGGCGCAGCCCCTGCTCCAGTAACAAGGCCCTGACCAGCGCAGGCCCCAGTTCCGCACCGATGGTGTTGGAGCCCTGGATGCGCAGCACCGGCACCTCGGCCTGTGCGGCCAGGGGCATGACCAGGCAGGTGAGGCACAGCAGCAGGCGGGCGAGGGTGGGCATGGCGGACTACCGGTGAGGCCGAAAGGCGGTGCCGGGAGAATAAGACAGGGGGGGTTACGGGGGTGTGACAGGCGGTATCAGTCGATAGCCTGGAAGGCGGTGCGCACCGCCGCCACCAGGCGTTCTGCCAGTTCAGGACGCTGGTCCAGCAATGGGTATTTCCTGCGCAGCTTGCCCGAAAGCACGTTACCGTTTTCGCGGACGGCATGGATGATGCGGTCCAACTCGTTGTCGGGTGCTTCCAGGAATGCCTTGATGCGGGTTCGTGCCTGTTCGTTGCTTTGCAGAAACTGTGCTTCGGCGCGCATTTCGTGGGTCAGCGTACTGTCGATGACCTGGGCCAGGTACACCGCGTGCGCGGTCAGGTCAGGGTATTTCCAGGCGGGAAGGGCATCGTCATAGGCATCAAAATGCAAATTATATTCGACGCCGTCTTCAGCAACCCGGGATTCGCCAAAGCGGTAACAGGTCGCGTAATAGTGCATCAAGGGGCGAGAAAAGCGTTCCAGTGCCTGGTCGTAAGCCGCCTTGTTGTAGGTGCTGTTAGTGATAGTGGCCGATATCGGCAGGATGATAGGCGCCGGGATCGCCCCGTCCCTGCGCAACACGTCGTTGATCAGGAAGCGCGACAGGCGCCCATTGCCGTCCGCCATGGGGTGCACGTAGACAAAACCGAAGGAGGCAACCGCCGCCCGGATGATGGGGTGTACCGACGACGTTCGCCTCAGAAAGTCTCCGAGGCCTTGTAACAGTGCGGGGGTGTGCGTCCAGTGGGGGGCGATGTAGTCAACCACCGGTGCGAACCGTGCCACATGCCCGACATACACGGGCGACTGCCTCAAGCCATAACGCAGCGCCGACTGGCCAAGAATGCTGGCTTGCAGCGATTCGAGCACGTCGGGTGCCAGGGGATCAGGGTGCTGCCCGCACTCGCTTTCCATGACGGTGGCGAACCGGCGAATCCGGTCTTCCTGGTCTTGTTCGTGTTCGATCAGGAAGCTGGCGCGGCTTTCCTTCACGGTGAGCCACACGGTACTGCGCAGCAGCAGGTCCAGGCCGAAATCGGCCTGCAGGCTGTCCAGGCGCTCACGGATATCGTAGCGCTCCGTGGCGATGATCCTGTCCACACGGCGAATCAGGGGGCAATAGTCCGGGGTGCCCGGCAGGTTGTCGCGCACCTTCCAGCGAGGGCTCTTCACCGCAGTGCCGGTGACGTACAGCGCCGGGTCCAATACGTCTATATAGTTGCCCTGGATGGCTTGGGTGATGGTCAAAGGTTGCCCCGTCAACCACTCGCACAGAAACCCCAGGCGGCGGGCATAGGTACCCGATGGCTCGGCATTGATCCAGTGTTCCAGTTGCTCACGCACAGACACTTTGGCAAATAGCCGCGCCAGGAACTCCAGGTGAATGCCCTCGTAGCGCAGGGCAAATACCAGGTGGTCGATCAGCAGGTTTTGGGGGCGGTAGCGTTCAGGGTACACTTCCGTACGCAGATCGCCGTCCTGGGTCGTCGCACGGCGCCCGTTGATCTGGCTGACCACCGCGAAGGGTTGGACCGGCGAAACGCCAGTGTGGTGGGCGATCCAGGTATAACCGATGTCGGACATGGGCAGGTCATCAGGGGCACTGAGAAAGGGGGAGTATAACCCCCCGTTTCTGCAGCAAAACCATTAAAGCTGCGGTAAAACGTTTAGAAATCCACTTTTTTGCAGCAAAACGTTTAGAAATACCGTTTTCGCCGGTGGTTTGGAGCGCTTTGAAGGTCTACCGGCAAGCCGCGTCCTGCAACCTCAGGTGAGCTTCAACCAGATCGGCGCGTGGTCCGAAGGCTTCTCCATTCCCCTCAGTTCATAATCCACCCCTGCGTCAGCCACCCGCGGCAGCAGCCCCTGGGAGGCCATGATCAGGTCGATGCGCAGGCCGCGCTTGGGCTCGTCCTCGAAGCCGCGGCTGCGGTAGTCGAACCAGCTGAAACGGTCGGCGACGTCGGGGTTCAGGTGGCGGAAGCTGTCCACCAGGCCCCAGTTCTTCAGGCGCGCCATCCATTCCCGTTCTTCGGGCAGGAAACTGCATTTGCCGGTTTTCAGCCAGCGCTTGGCATTGTCCGGGCCGATGCCAATGTCGCTGTCTTCAGGGGAAATGTTCACGTCACCCATTACCACCAGGGGTTGGTCGTTGGTGAACTGGCCTTCGAGCAGGGCTTGCAGGTCTTCGTAGAAGCGCTGCTTGGCCGGGAACTTGGTGGGGTGGTCGCGGCTTTCGCCCTGGGGGAAGTAGCCGTTCATGACGGTGATCGGCGTACCGTTGGCGTCGGCGAAGGTGCCCCAGATAAACCGGCGCTGGGCATCTTCCTCATCGGTGGCGAAGCCCTTGTGCAGGGCCAGCGGCGCCTGGCGCGAAAGCAGGGCCACACCGTAGTGGCCTTTCTGGCCGTGGAAATGCACGTGGTACCCCAATGCCTCGACTTCCGCCAGCGGGAACTGTTCATCGCTGACCTTGGTTTCCTGCAGGCCGATGACGTCGGGCTGGTGCTTCTCGATCAGCGCCGCCAGCTGATGAGGCCGGGCGCGCAGGCCGTTGATGTTGAATGAGACGATCTTCATGGAGGCGGCGGTCCTGGGCAAAAGGAGGATGCTAACGGATGGGCAGGGGGCAGGGCCAGCGGCGGGAGGCCAATGGATGGCTTGCTGGATCACGAGGTTATATTTTGTCTCAGGTCCAGGTGGCGTTGTTCCTGGGTTAATGAGTAAGCTTCGCGTTTATTTTGAATCAGGCAGGATGCCACGATGCGTTGTCATGCTTCGATGAGTCCGTTACGACTTCATGGCTGACGGATTTTGGGCCGCCCGCGAGGGCGACGCCCTGATGCACTCGTCGATGATGGCCGACATCCTCGGCGGTGTGCTGGAAGTGGCCGCCTACGCGGCCATCGGCGCCTTGGCCACCGCGGCGGTGGTAGCTGCCACCGGGATCACCGTCGCCACCGGAGGGCTGGGCGCCTGCGTATTCGGCGCGGTCATGGGGGTGGCCGTCGGCATGGGCATGAGCGCCACGGGCCTGGACCACGGGCTGACGAATGTCTGCGAGGGTATCGCCAACGCCGTATTCCCGCCGGTGGTGCAGGCCAACATCCTCACCGGTTCAGGCAACACCTTCATCAACGGCCTGCCTGCTGCGCGCGCCGCCGGCAAGCTGGGCAGCCCGGCCGAAGCTGCCGGCACCGATATCCCCCCGCCAGAGCCCGAGGAAGGCAGCTTTCTGGACATGGCCAAAGGGTTCTTCTCGCAGCTTTGGCAACCGACGGTGGCCATGGCCTCACCCCTGGCCGTCCCGTGCCAGGAGGACATCATCACCTGCATGAAGCACCCGCCCGGTGCGCCGCAGTTTCTTGCCGAGGGTTCCAGCAAGGTCAGCATCAACGGCCAGCCGGCGGTGCGCAGCGGCGACCGCAGCACCTGCGAAGCGACCGTGGTGAGCTCGGGGCTGATTTCTTCCAACGTGCGCATTGGCGGTGGCCCGGTGGTGGTGCGCGACATTCGCAGCGGCAAGACCCCGGGTGTGGGGTTGGCCATCAGCGTGCTCATGGCGCTGCGCGGCGGCAAGGGCAAGTTCTTCAGCCGCCTGCCATGCATGGCGTTGGGGTTCGTCCGT
Organism: Pseudomonas eucalypticola; assembly: GCF_013374995.1. Taxonomy (NCBI): domain Bacteria; kingdom Pseudomonadati; phylum Pseudomonadota; class Gammaproteobacteria; order Pseudomonadales; family Pseudomonadaceae; genus Pseudomonas; species Pseudomonas eucalypticola. The sequence goes on from NZ_CP056030.1 coordinate 2,393,703, forward strand.
GGCTTTGTGGTCGATCAAGCCATCGGCGCCGCCGCCAACGCCGTCATCGGTTCGCCGCACCCAGTGCATGCGGCCACGGGTGCCAAGGTGCTCAATGGGGATGACGACACCGATTTTGTCTTGCCAGGGATCATGCCGCTGGAATGGCGGCGCTTCTACAGCAGTGCCGACGTGCGTCGTGATGGTCTGTTTGGCGCAGGCTGGAGCGTGGCTTTCGAGGTACAGGTCGAGGTGTTGGCGCACCCCGACGGTGGTGATCAACTGGTCTACACCGACGAGCAGGGGCGGCGCATCGAGATGGGCTCGATTCCCTTGGGCAGCGCGGTGTTCAGCGCAGGGGAAGGGCTGAGCGTACGGCGTCATGCCAATGGCCAGTTGCTGATCGAGAGCGTCGACGGGCTGTATCGGTTGTTCGACCCGGTGAATGCCAGCTCGCTGCGGTTATCGCAACTGGGCGATCGCAACGACAACCGCCTGTACTTGAGCTACGACGACCTTGGCCGGCTGGCGCGTATCCACGATGACCTTGAGGTGGTGCAGGTCGAACTGCTCTACGACGCGCAATGGCCGCGTCGTGTGGCGGCGATTGATCGGGTCTATCCAGACCAGCGCCGCGAGCGTTTGGCAGAGTACCGCTACGATCATGCTGGCGATCTGGCCCAGGTCATCGATGCTGAAAAACGCCAGGTTCGCCATTTCGCCTACGACACCGGGCGCCGCATGGTCGAGCACCAGCTGCCCGCCGGCCTGCGCAGCTTCTACGAATGGGCGCCGTTCGCCGATGACGATTGGCGGGTGGTACGCAGCTGGACCGACGATGGCGAGCAGTACCAGTTCGACTACGACCTTGACCTGGGCCTGACGCGCATCACCGACGGCTTGGGTCGCCGCAGCACGCGCCAGTGGAACGCTCAGTTCCAGATCATCCGCAGCACTGACAACCTGGGCCAGACCTGGCATTTCGACTGGAACGACGAGCGCCAGTTGCTGGGCGCCGTCGACCCCAAAGGCGGGACCTGGACCTTCGCCTACGACGACAGCGGCAACCACGTGGCGTCCACCGATGCGCTGGGCCAGACCCGGAGCACGGCATGGCTGGATATCTGGTCATTGCCCCTGGCTGAAACCGACGCGGCCGGCAACAGCTGGCGCTACCGCTATGACCCACGCGGCAACCTGATCGAGGAAATCGACCCGCTGGGCCACGTCACCCGCTACCGGCATGACCGCCGCGGGCAAGTGGTGGAGATCATCGATGCCACCGGCAAGTCGACGAAACTGCGCTGGAATGATGCCGGGCAGGTCACCCAGCACGTGGATTGCTCTGGGTACCCAACGGCGTTTTCCTACGACAAGCGCGGGCACCTTGAAGCGGTGACCGACGCCTTGGGCGAAAGCTCCCTGTACCACCATGATGCCCTGGGCCGCCTGACCCGCAGCGAACTGCCGGACGGGCGCAGCGAACAATTCCTGCGCGATGCCAGCGGGCAACTGCTGGCCTACACCGACCCTGCCGGGCACACCACCCGTTACCAGCGCGACCGCCGCGGGCAAGTGCGCCAACGCCTCGACCCCATGAACCGCCAGGTGCAGTTCAGCTACGACCCCTATGGGAGGTTGCAGGCGCTGACCAACGAAAACGGCGAGAGTTACCGGTTTACCTGGGACGCCGGTGACCGCCTGATCGAACAGCAGGACCTGGACGGCAGCGCCCGGCGCTACGGCTACGATGCGATGAACAGCGTGATTGCCGTGCAATACCGTCCGGCGCCGCACGGTACGGGCCTAGCCCTGATACAGGACGGCGCGCCGATATTGCATTGGCTGGAGCGCGACGCCATCGGCCAGTTGCGAGCCAAGCTGACCGACGATGGCCGTACTGCCTACACCTACAATCCTGTCGGCCAGCTCACCGAGATTGGTTTCACTGGCTGGGACGGCAGCGAACAGACTTTGAGCTTCGCCTACGATGCCCTTGGCCAATTACTGCAAGACACCAGTGCCGCTGGCACCTTGCAGCACCACTACGACGAACTCGGCAACCTGATCCAGACCCAATTGCCGGACGGCCGCTGGCTGAACCGTCTGTACTACGGCAGCGGCCACCTGCACCAGCTCAACCTCGACGGCCGCGTGATCAGCGACTTCGAGCGCGACCGTTTGCACCGCGAAGTACTGCGTACCCAAGGCCTGCTCAACACCCGCAGCGACTACGACCGCAGCGGCCGCCTGCGCAGCCGCATGCGCCGTTTCAGCACCCAGCCAGCCGTGCTGCCGGCACCGGGGCAAAAGCGCTTCGAGTACGACCCCAGCGACAACCTGATTGGGCGCTTCGACCAGCAACAGGATGAGCGCCGCCAGGATCTGCTGCACTACGACGCCACCGGCCGAATCATGGCCGCCCAATCCGGCGCCCGCACCGAAACCTTCGCCTACGACGCCGCCGCCAACCTGCTCGATGGCCCTGCCGCTGGCGCTGGGCTGGTGGTGCACAACAAACTACTGACCTACCAGGACAAACGCTACCGCTACGACGGTTTCGGGCGGCTGATCGAGAAGCGCAAGGGTAGCCATGTGGTGCAGCGCTTCAGCTATGACGCCGAGCACCGCATCAAGGAAATCCGCACCCAGGATGGCCATCGCGAGACCGTGCTGCACATGGCGTACGACCCGCTGGGGCGGCGGATTGGCAAGAGCGAGCATGACGGCAAAGGTTTTCCGCTGGGCGAGACGCGGTTTGATTGGGATGGGCTGCGGCTGTTGCAGGAGCATCGGCATGGCCACACCAGCCTCTATCTCTACTCCGGCGAAGGCAGTTACGACCCGCTGGCGCGCGTGGACGGCACGGGGCCTGAGGCGAGGATTCGGTATTACCACAACGACCTCAACGGGCTGCCCGAGCAGTTGACCGAAGCGGACGGTCATACCGTGTGGCGGGCGAAGTATCAGGTATGGGGCAATACGGTCGAGGAGGTGCGCGAGCCGTACTACATTGAAGAGCAGAACCTGCGGTTTCAGGGGCAGTACCTGGACCGGGAGACGGGGCTGCACTACAACACGTTTCGGTTTTATGATCCGGATGTGGGAAGGTTTGTTTCGCCGGATCCGATTGGGTTGGCGGGTGGGATCAATCTCCACCTCTATGCTCTGAATCCTTTCGGTTGGGTTGACCCATGGGGTTTAAGTTGCTCTAGCGGGAAGGACGCTTACGAGCAGGCCCGTGACAAGGCATTGAGTTGGCTTTCGAAACGTGGGTTCAAAGCTGAGAAAGTCAATGTCGGGAAATTTGGAGGTATCAAAGGTAAGCCTGTAGGCATGAGTACCCTAGATGGAAAGACAGGTTTTAGAATTGAGTACGATAAACGCAGTGGTGCTCACATAAACGTATTCAGTGGGAAAGAAAAAGGCGATCACTTTGAGTTTGATGTTCCGGAGTCGGTCGTCACTAAGCTTCAGAACTTATTTAACTTGCCCTCTAAGCCTTGGAGAGATTTATGACGTTGGATCAAGAGGTCAGGGATGCCATCGGAAAATTGAAAGGTAGCCATGAGATTATTGAGTCTTGGGAGGGGGTTGCTGCCCTGTTGTCGGAGTCATTTCCATGGGCTGGATCTAAAATCGATTGGGATCTGACCTGTTGTCATGATTGTATTGCTTTAAAAGGGGGGCGCGTCGAATGGAGTCAGGTTGCTGCGGATTTTACTTTTAAAAAAATTAATGAAGAACAAAAAACAGAGGGGCGATACATTTACTATGTGAATGACTCTGCACTTGATTTTGCGGTGAAATTTCCAGTTGCTCAGATGGTGGATTTTGTCCGATTTGTTGTTGAAGCTGTCCCCCAGCATCATTATTTTTTCGACGCCTCTGCAGCGTGGTGCTTGGTAGTGAGTTCGGAAGGCTATATTGATTTTGGGTGCTGTAAAATTCCATCGAAAGACCGGTAATTGACAAAATCGTGGTGCCCCCAGAATTGCAAAAAAAACAGGAGGGCTAGAGTTAGATGTGGTTAACGTGGTGCGAAGAGGGGAATTTTTTTTCGCAGACTGTATAGCGATTACTGGGGTGGGCGTTTTTGGCTATCATTTGATCGATAGAAAGCTTGTTCTGGATAACGGGTTGTGCGTCGATCTTAACGATACTACCGATATATTTGAATCTTTCGCATTATTAATTGGTGGCGCAGTCTATGCGGGGGGGAGGCGGCGGCACATGGTTCATGTGGTTATTTTAGCAAATGGGTGGAAGGTGCTTTGGAATGGGCGCTTATGTCGTTGGACTCAGATCCTTTTGTCAATGTTCAACAGCGAGGTAAGACGATAGCTTTTGTTTCTTCGTCGGGCTCCGTGTGGTTGGTTGCAGAAGGCGAGAGTGGCTTGGAAATAACAGTGGAAAATTAAGGGGATCGGGCTGGCTGTTCTAGCATTTAACAACTGATGCGGAGAACTGTGGGCAATACGGTCGAAGAAGTACGCGAGCCGTACTACATTGAAGAGCAGAGCCTGCGGTTTCAGGGTCAGTCCTTGGACCGGGATACGGGGCTGCACTACAACTCGGATGTGGAGCGGTTTGTTTCGCCGGATCCGATTGTGTTTTCATAGCGTCTGGAAAAGATATTTTAAGTTTTGTTCGTGCTTCGCTATTGGTGGGTGACTTGCGAAAATACAGTGCATACAGACCCCAGTATTGGCATTGAGGCTTGCACCGAGCCCCCAGACTGGGAATCAGGGAACCTTGGCCCACGCCCGCACCCCAATACAACAACGCCCCGCACTCAAGCGGCGCCCGTGCTGCAAGGAATTCAAGCATGCCTGAAATCGTCAGCGAAACCGCTCAGATCGTGTTGTTGGACAGTGGCTACGCCAGCGAAGCCCGTTCGCTGCTTTACCATGCCTACCGCCATGAACCCACCTTCGCCTACGTGTTCGATGCCCAGCGCCCGGGGTATGAGCAACGGGTGCGGGCCACGGTGCGCGAACTGGTCAAGCAGCATTTCCTCCAGGACCTGCCAGGCATTGGCCTGCTGCACCAGGACCGGCTGGTGGGCGTGGCGTTGATCGCCCCGCCGCAACGGCGCCTGGGGATCACCGAAAGCTGGGCCTGGCGCCTGCGCATGTTGCTCAGTACCGGGGTGCGCTGCACCCGTCGCTACCTCGAGTATTACCAGTCGGTGTTGGCGTGCCTGCCCAGCGACGCGGTGCACGTGCTGCCGCTGCTGGCCATCCACCCGGAGTTCCAGGGTCACCATTTTGGCGAACAGTTGCTCACTGCCGTGCATAACTGGTGCGCCGAGGACGAACATTCCCAGGGGGTGGTGCTGGACACCGGCAACCCGCGCTACCTGGCCTTCTATGAGCGCCAGGGCTATGAGGAAATTGGCGAGATCGCCGTAGGCCCGGTACGCGAACATGTGTTCTTCCATGCCAACCCGCAACATTTGGTACACATTCACGCCTAGAATCAATTTCTTGCGAGGGCTCCTTCGCTCTTAAAATAGCGCTTTACCGTGATAGCATCCGCCCCATGAAGTTTTCAGGACGATTTACCCGCGGTCTGGTGTTGCTGTTCACGAGTTTTGCCGCCCATGCGCAGAGCGAACTGGTGGTACAGGTCAAACCGGCCAATTCAGGGCTCAAGGCCAACATCGAAGGTTACATCGGCAGCCTCGGCGACCGTGACGCCGAGGCCCTCGAGCGGTTCAGCCACGGCGCCGAGGAGCAGGCGCTCAAGGCGGCCCAGGCCCTGGGCTACTACCAGGCCCACGTCGCCAGCCAGGTGAAGGACGGCAAGAACCCGCAACTGGTGCTGAGCATCGAACCGGGCGAGCCCATTCACCTGCGCAACGTGAGCATCCGCCTGGAAGGGCCTGCCAGCCAGTTCAAGCAGTTCCGCCTCCCGGACAGCCCGGACTTGCGCGCCGGCGCGGTGCTCAATCATGGCCACTACGAAGATGCCAAGCACCTGATCCAGAACCAGGCGTCGCGCTACGGCTATTTCAATGGGCGTTTTACCCGTCAGACCCTGGCCGTGGACCCCGCGGCCGGGGTGGCGGACATCGAACTGGTGTATGACAGCGGGCCGCGTTACAGCCTGGGCGCCGTGCACTTCGAGGGTGATACGCCGTTCGATGACGATCTGTTGCAGCGCATGGTGCCGTTCAAGCCCGGCACCCCTTACGACTCGCAACTGGTGGCCGAACTCAACCAGGCGCTGCAGTCCAGCGGTTATTTCGAAAGCATGCGCGTCGATGCCACGCCCACCAATGCCCAGGGGCAGGTCATTCCCGTGGATGTCCAACTCAAGACCCGCAAGCCACGGACCGTGGGCATCGGCCCCGGCTACTCCACCGACGTGGGCCCGCGGGTGAAGGCCAACTGGACGCGTCATTGGGTCAATTCCCACGGCGACAGCTATGGCGCCGAAGCCGAAGTATCGGCGCCCCGGCAGAACATCGGGCTGTGGTATGACACCCCGTTGGACCCACCCCTGACCGACAAGCTGCGTTGGGCCGCCGGTTACCAGTACGAGGAGATCGCCGACACCGATAGCCTCAGCAAGCTGCTGACGGTTGGGCCCGAGTGGCACAGCAAGTTGCCCAGTGGCTGGCAACGGGTCATTTCGCTGAAGTGGCAGCGCGAGGAATACCGCTTGGGCAACGACAGCGGGCTGAGCACCCTGTTGATGCCGGGCGTCAGCTACAGCTACCTCAAGAGTGACAACAAGGTAGACCCGCACAACGGCTACCGCCTGCAATTCGATACCCAGGTGGCCAAGGAAGGGCTGGGGTCGGACGCCAACCTGATCCATGGCAACGTGCTGCTCAAAGGCCTAACCACCCTGGGCGAGAACCATCGCCTGCTCGGCCGCGTGCAGTTTGGTGGCAGCGCCACCAACGGCTACAAATCGATTCCGCCCTCGCTGCGCTTCTTCGCCGGCGGCGACCAGAGCGTGCGCGGCTACGACTACCAGACCCTGTCCCCGGAAAATTCCGATGGCGACAAGATCGGCGGCCGCTACCTGGTGGCCGGCAGTGTCGAGTACCAATATTCCGTTGCCGAGAAATGGCGCATCGCGACGTTCGTCGACCAGGGCAACTCGTTCAATGACCTCAAGCTGCCCAGCCTGAAGACGGGTGTCGGCGTGGGCATTCGCTGGGTCTCGCCAGTGGGGCCGATCCGTGTCGACCTGGCCCATGCGCTGGAAGACCCGGGCGGTTTTCGCATTCACTTTTCCATAGGGCCTGAGCTTTGAATCGGCTGTTGAAACGCGGCCTGCTCTGGGCCGGTGGCGGTGTCGTCGCCGTCGTGGGGGTGGTGGTGCTGGGCACCACGCTGGTCCTGGAAACCAATGGCGGCAGCCGTTGGCTATTGGCCCGGGTGCCGGGCCTCACCGTGGACCATTTCGAGGGGCGGCTGGGCGGCCACTGGCGCGCCGACCAGGTGACCTGGGAGCAGGGCGGTACCCGCCTGCAGTTGCAGACTCCCTTGATGGAGTGGTCGCCCTCGTGCCTGCTGCACCTGACCCTGTGCATCGAACGCCTGGAAGTAGAGCAGATCAGCCTGACCCTGCCCCCGAGCGCCCCGGCCAGCAGCAGTGAACCCTTGCAACTGCCCGATCTGAAATTGCCCATCAGCCTCAAGCTGGGCGAGGTGTACCTGGGCAGCGTGCAGGTCGACGGCAGTGAGCAGGTGCAGAAACTCAAGTTGGCGGCCCAGTGGACCGCCGACGGCCTGCGTATCGACACGCTGCACGCCGAGCGTGGCGACCTCGGCCTGGACCTGACCGGTACCCTGGCGCCCGGCGGCCGCTGGCCGTTGAAAGCCCAGGCCCAGGTGCAACTGCCGAACATGGGTGAGCAGCCCTGGCACCTGGCTCTGGACATTGACGGCAACCTGCTTGACAGCCTCAAGCTGCAAGGCCAGAGCAGCGGCTATCTGCCTGCTACCCTGGAGGGCGAGGTGCAGCCGCTGGCGGACAACCTGCCCACGCAGTTGCATATCGTGTCCGAGGCGTTCAAGGCGGCCCCCGGGCTGCCCGACACCTTGCAACTCAACCAGGTCGACCTGCGCGCCCAGGGCGACCTCAAGGCCGGCTACCAGATTGTCGGCAAGGCACGACTGCCCGCCGAAGGGCAGCCCATGGACCTGGCGCTCACGGGCGTCGCCGATGCCAAGGGCGCCCAGGTGCAGGGCCTGCAACTGGGGGCCAGTGAGCAGCAGCGGGTCAAGCTGGCCGGCAAGGTCAGCTGGGAGGACGGGTTGAGCGCCGACGCCAAGCTTGATTGGCTGGACTTCCCCTGGCACAGCCTGTACCCGCACATCGCGGCGCCTCAGGTCATCGCGCATCGGCTCAGTACCGAGGTGTCGTACCGCAATGGCAATTACCTCGGCAATTTCAGTGGCGATTTCACCGGCCCGGCGGGAGCCTTCAGCCTGGTCACCCCATTCAGTGGCGACCTGGGTCAGGTGTTTCTTCCTCAACTGGAACTGACCGCGGGTAAGGGCAAGGCCACCGGGGGCCTCACCGTGCAGTTCGCCGATGCCGTGCGCTGGGACGCCGCGCTGGACCTGAGTAACCTGGACCCTGCCTTCTGGGTCGCCGAACTGCCGGGCAACCTCGCCGGCACGCTGCGCAGCAAGGGCGAGTGGGCCAATGGCGCACTGCGTCTGGACGCTGACCTGGATCTCAAGGGGCGCTTGCGCGGTCAGCCTGCCGTGCTACAGCTCAAGGCCCAGGGCGCCGACCAGCGCTGGACCTTGGCCAACCTCGACGTTCGCCTGGGTGACAACCACGTCAATGGCAGCGCCAGCCTGGACCAGCGGCTGGCCGGGCGCATCGACCTCGACCTGCCACGGCTGGGCCAGCTATGGCCGCAGTTGCAGGGGCAGGTCAAGGGCCGAATCGATGCCGCCGGCACCCTGCAGGCGCCCCAGGGCGATCTGGTTCTACAGGGCCAGGGCTTGGCCCTGGGCGACAACCGTTTGCAGAGCCTCAAGCTCGGTGCCACCTTGGACAAGGCACAACGTGCCGACCTGACGCTGGAAGCGGCCAACATTCGCGCCGGTGAAACAGCGTTGGGTACCCTCACCGCCAAGGGCAGCGGTGACCTGCGCAAACAACAACTGCAGCTTGACCTGAAAGGACCGCAACTGGTGCTCGCGCTGGGGCTGGACGGCGGGCTGGACAAGGGCAACTGGCGCGGCCGTCTGGCCAGCGCCGAGGTTCAGGCAGGCGGCCAGGACTGGCGCTTGCGCAGCCCGGCCCGCCTGGAACGCCTGGCCGACGGCAGCCTGAACCTGGGCGCCCATTGCTTTGCGTCCGGCCAGGCCAGCCTGTGCGGAGAAGACCAGCGGCTGATGCCTGATCCCAAGATTCGCTACCACCTCAAGCAATTCCCGTTGCAGAGCCTCGCGCAGTGGCTGCCCAAGGACTTTTCCTGGCAGGGCCTGCTCAATGCCGATCTGCAACTGGACCTGCCTGCCAGCGGCCCCAAGGGCCAGGTCGTGGTGGATGCCAGCGGCGGTACCTTGCGCCTCAAGGACAAGACCCAGTGGCTGGATTTCCCCTACCAGACCTTGCGCCTGACCAGCAGCCTGGCGCCACGGCGCATCGACACCCAGTTGCAGTTCCAGGGCGAGCACCTGGGGCAGTTGCAGGTCAATGCACGCATCGACCCGCTGGCGGCCAACAAGCCGCTCTCGGGAGACTTTCGCCTGCAGGGCCTGGACCTGGGCATCGGCAGGCCGTTCGCGCCCATGGTCGAGAAACTGGCCGGGCACCTGGACGGCAGCGGCCAGTTGAGCGGCACGCTGGTGGCGCCGAAGGTCAACGGCAACCTGACCTTGAGCAATGGCGAAGTGGCGGGGGCCAAACTGCCCATCAGCCTCGAAGCCTTGCAAGTCCAGGCCCACATCGCTGGCGAGAGCCTGGCGCTGCAGGGCAGTTGGAAAAGTGGCAAGGCGGGGCGGGGCAGCCTCGATGGGCATGCCCAGTGGGGCCAGGCCCTGGCGGCGGATATCAGCCTCAAGGGTGACCGCCTGCCAGTGACGGTCGAGCCGTATGCCGAGCTCGAAGCCGCCCCCGACCTGCATATCCAACTGGCCGACGACCGCCTGGCGGTCACTGGCAAGGTGCTGATTCCTACCGGTGCGATCACCGTCCGCGAGCTGCCGCCTTCGACGGTCAAGCTGTCCGACGACACGGTCATCGTCGGCCACCAGGCGGCGCCGACGCAGGCGCCGATGGCCATGGCCATGGACATCAACGTGGAGGTGGGCCAGGACAAGCTCAGTTTCAATGGCTTTGGCCTGACCGCCAACCTGGCCGGGCACGTGCACATCGGTGATAACCTGGACACCCGCGGCGAGCTGAACCTCAACGATGGCCGTTACCGCGCCTATGGCCAACGGCTGACCATCCGCCGCGCGCGGTTGCTGTTCGCCGGGCCCATCGACCAACCTTACCTGGACATCGAAGCCATTCGCCAGACCGATGACGTGATCGCGGGCATCCGCCTGAGCGGCAGCGCCGAGCAGCCCACCACGGAGGTGTTTTCCGAGCCCAGCATGAGCCAGGAGCAGGCCTTGTCCTACCTGGTACTGGGGCGGCCGTTGAGCACCACCGGGGAGGATAGCAACATGTTGGCCCAGGCAGCCTTGGGGTTGGGATTGGCAGGCAGTTCCGGGGTGACCGACAGCCTGGCCAAGAACCTGGGCATCAAGGACTTCCAGCTGGATACGCAGGGCAGCGGCGACGCCACCAGCGTGGTGGCCAGCGGCAACTTGTCGGAGAAGCTCAGCCTGCGCTACGGCGTAGGGGTATTCGAACCCGCCAACACCATCGCCTTGCGCTACAAGCTGAGCAAGAAGGTGTATGTGGAGGTGGCCAGTGGTGTGGCCAGCTCCCTGGACATTTTCTACAAGCGCGACTTCTGATCGCCCCGCCAGGGGCGGTCCTGGCTACGACGGCAACCTGGCTCAGGCGTCATGGGCCAGGTTTTCCTGCCGCCTGATATTGCCGATCTGGCGCAGGCTCAGGCCATACTTGTCCGCCAGCTCGCTGCGTGAGCTACCGTTTGAGCTTTCCTCGTGAATTTGCCGGTTGCGCAGTTGACGGCAGAAATGATCCGCCTTGGGAATTTCCAGTGCCAGCCCCGCGAAACGCTCGATCAAACGGGCCAGGGCTTCGGGCGGCAGGCTCTTGGCCAGCGCCGTGCGTTGCGGGTGCTTGGGAATGTATTTGGGCCTTCCGCCGTAGAGGCAGGTCAAACGGTAGGCATGTTCTACACCGACACAATCGATCAGGCGTTGCAGCGAGTGTGGCAGTTGGCTGATGTCGACTTGCTTGAGGTCGTTGATATCCACGTTGACGTCCTTGTGATGGAGATAGGTTGGCGTCGTACCTGACCATTGCCCGGTACTGAGGCAGATTCTATGTGGTATTTCCCGGCGCTACAGACGGCAACGGTGATAGGGGAAGTAGGAAAATGGGCGTTGTGTTGTAGCGCGAATCACCTGGTCAGGGCTGTAGCCCACGGCGGCCGCTACACTAGGGGTAGAACACTTGCCAAGGGTCGGGGAAGGTGCGAAGGCAAGCCTTGGCGCGGTGAATAGTTACGCCCAAAAGAAACGGGGGGAAAGGCACTCAGGGTGGGCGCGTTGCTGGTTGGCCGGATAGCGGCCAAAAAAAACGAGCCCAGGGGCTCGTTTTCTGTCATCAGCGTCCTTGCATGAAGCCGGGGCCGCCACCATGGCCGCCACCGAATCCACCGCCACCGCCACCGCCGTGGCCACCGCCGCCACCACCGCCCGGTGGCATGAACATCCAGCAACCGCTCAGCGACACGGTCATGAGAAGGGGAATCAGCAGAGTGATTCGACGCAGCATGGGTAAATCCTCATAAGTGAAGCGCTCGCCCACAAAGCAGGGCGGGCACTGTAATATGAGACCCTGAAAACCCCGGCGCATCCCCGCGATCGGGTATGTGCTTGGTGTGTCGCTGGACACAGAGCCGATACAAACGAACCAGGAAAAAGCTCCATGACCCAGAAGCAGCGCCTTATCTATTCCGTGATCATTTCCCTTGTCGTACTGGCCATCATGCTGGGCCTTTCATGGATGCAGAAAGGCGGCATGATCGGCGAGAAGCCGTTCCAGTACATCGCCATTGGCGTGGCGGTGGTCGTCGTCGTGCTGAACGGCATCATGCGCCGCAAGGTCAAGCCCTGAGCAACCCCATCGAGCACGCCTAGCCATGCCCGCTCAGGAATAGCGGTAAGGGCTCAGCATCGCCAGCGCCTGCTGGCTCAGGGCATAGGTCTTGTCGGCCTGTAGCTCGATGACCCCTTCGCTGCACAGGCGCTTGAGCACCTCGCGCACACTGAGGAACGACAAGGGAATGTCCAGCTCCTGCAAGTGGCTGTGCACCGTGCGCACGCCGACCGTGCGGCCCTGTTGTTCGGCACTGAGCAAGGTGTCGATGACCTTGAGCCGGATCAGGCTGGTGCGCAGGCCGAAGCTCTTGAGCAGCTCTTTTATCTGGGTGTTGCCGCCGCGGCCAGTAGGCGCCGACGCCGCTGAATGCGCCGCGTGTGCGGGCGATGACGGCATGGATGAGTTGTGCATGTGATCACTCCTGTTGCAGAGCAGGTCCTGGATGTTTCGTCGCTCATGCGTATAAGACGAATGGACCGCCGTAATCATGACCCCCTCTGTGTGGAAAATTTGTCATTTCAGAGGGGCGGCCGGATCAACGGTTGCGATCCGGCCGGCCAGTGCGCTGTCGTTTTCAGCCCGCAGGGGCCTCGAAGCGCTCACGGCCCAGTAGTGACACCAACAGGGCGACCGAGTCGGCATTGGCCAGGATAATAGCGGTGCGGACAGTTTCATCCAGCAAGAACAGGTCCCGCGCCGCATCCAGGGTTTTCGCGCCGCTGAGTTGCAGCACCCGCTTGAGCGCATTGCCCTCCTCGGGGCCCAGGTCTCGCTCTGCCAGCGTGACCCGGTCCATCACCCGGAACAGATCCTGGCGTGGTGTGCGGTGGGACAAGTAAGTGCGCGGCAGTATCAAGGCATTGATCACGGCCTGGTCGGCCGGGCTGCTGTTGCGGTACACGTCATCGAAGGGCCTGAAGGCCCCCAGGTAGGCGATGTCGTTGGTCTTGTTGGCGATGTGCGACAGTTCGTGGATCAGGTTGACGGCCTGATAGTGGGCGTAGAGGTTGAAGCCCTTGGCCGGGTCTACCTGCTTGAGCAGGTCGGCATCGACGCGAAAGAACACTTCGCTCAGGTAGATATCGTGGTGCGAGTCCGAGGGAAAGGTCAGGGCGACGGTTTGCGAGTACCCAGGGCCGTTGCGCCCGATCACGAAGCGGTCGGAGGTCGCCGGTGCCAACGAGGGGTCGAGCAGCTCGGTGATTATCTGCTCGAACTGCACCCGCAGCTTGTGCAACAGTTGAGTCGAGCTCGCCTTGATACCGAAGAAGCCCTTGAGCAAAGCCTCGGTCTGTACCGGCAGTGGTAGCCATTGCTGCTTGGCGTTCAGGTTTTCCAGAGCATTGGTCAGGTAGCTGCGGGCTTGCTGGTGCGCGGCTTCGATCATGTTGGCGTAAAGGGTGTCCATGGCGCGGATTTGCGTCATGCCCCGGGCCTGCACCTCGAGTACGCCCCTGAGGTCGCTCTCGATCAACTCCTCCTCGAACTCCCGGGCCGTGTTGCCGCCGCCGCGCAAGCTGTCACCGCCGATGGCGTGCCACTGGCGTTCATTGCTCCAGCGAATACGCGGGCCTTTGCGCTGACCGTCGATGATTCGCCAGGCGTCTTTGAATGGCTCGACCTCGTAGACTTTGCCTTGCAGGATAGCGAAGCAGCGCTGGTCCTTGAGAAACAGGTGCAGGGCTGGGTCCTTGGTCATGGCCCGCAACTCCAGCCCAGGCACTTCGAAGCTGCTCAGGCGTGCGCTCAACTCCGTGTTCCAGCCGTCAGTGCGCCATGAGTAGGCCGGTGTGGCGCGCCAGCGTGAGGCGGTAGGCTGGCCCTCCTCGCGGGTAGCGGCCGCATTGCGTTCGCCCAACAGCAAGAATAGCCCGGCCGTAAACCGGGCCAGGGCCTCACCCCAGCGGTGGTTGAAAGCCGCGTGCAGGGAGGAGGCCAACCAGTCCTTGGATTGCCACAGGTTGACCAGTGAACTGAGGGCCTTGGGCAGGAACAGCGCGCCCAATTCGGTGCCTAACGTAAGCAGTTGCACGAACGCTCGGCGGTCCGCCTCCGAGGTAGTGACGGTGTTTTCCAGTGCCAACCGTTGCATCAACGCCACGGTGTCGTCGAACAGGTAATGCAGCGCATTGCCTTGCTCGACCGGGGAGTCGAAGGTGACCGCCAGGGGCTTGACCGGTGGCACGTCGAAGATCGAATTGCCCAGCTCCGGAAAATGCGGGTGGCGCATGCCGCCATGGCGGTAGCGGGTGCGCACGTCAGCGGGCAGGCGCGCGATGATTTCTTCCTGCAGGGGAGCGCTGGCCAGCACCTTGGCCAGCAGGTCGGCCTGGTGCTCGAACTCTCGCAATATAGGGCCAGTACCGTTGAGTGTGTAGAGCACCAGTGGGCCTTTGCTGGGGTTGGTAGGGCCGATCAAGTGCATACCCACGGCAACATCCGGCGTGCCGCCTTCACTGGCCAGCATCTGGAGCGGCCGAATGGCGATTGCCTGGCCGTCTACGGGCAGGCGGGCCATTGCGTCAGGCATGGTTATCACCGCCTCGATGTAATCGCAGGCGCGCCGGCTCAACGTGCCTTCCAGTACCTGTTGAAACGCTATCTGGACCACCTGAGGGGAAACCAGTCGCGAAAAGCGCCGGCGCCGCTCGGTGTAGAAGGAGGAGCTTGGACTGAACTCAGTGGCCAGATAAGCCTGGTACTGGGACGCGATATCCAGTTCGCGAATCATGGCGCGGATACCCTCGGCGTGCAGCGCATCGGGTACTGCGCTGCCATCGGCCATGGTCAGGCTCACCACGGGCGTTTGCACCGCCGTCAGTTGGTCGACCGCGCACCGGGTCAGTGTCTGGTTCACCCGCGTGGTTTGCGCCGCTGTGGCATTGGTATCGCCCACCACCGGCGGCGCTGGGGTGTAGTGTGTCAGGGTGACGAGGATGTTGTCCGGGTCGGGTGTGTTGACCGGGATCAGGGTGCGCAATGTTGCCTGCAATTTGGTGCGCGTGAAGGCGTGCAGGTCTTGCAGCCCGAAGAGGTAGTCGTTGAGGGGCTGCTGAACGGCCAGGGCGCGCCGGAGCAATTCGACGTACCGCGTCATGTCGGCGCTGCTGGCCTTGCCCAGCCAATGGGGCAGGGTATTTTCCATGTGCTTGACCTGCAACGCCACGTCCAGCCCGGCCATGGTGTAGCGCAAGGCGGTGCTGTGGCTGGCGTAGTCCACCATGAGCCTGAACAGGTTGCCTGGAAAGCGACAGCGCACGGCCAGCTTGCGCGCTTCATCGGCATATAGCTGCTGGCGCGCCAGTTCGTGACTCTGGGTGGACTCCAGCCAGTGGCCCTCGATGCGCCATGGCTTGCAGGTAATCAGCAGGTTGCGGTTGCGCTTGATGTTCGCGATCAGCAACCCGCGGTCACCCGGGGGGAGTAGTTCCAGCCAGGCATCCTTGCTCTGGGGATCGTTGAAGCGTCCGACCACCCAATGCAGCAGGGCCGGCAGATTGTTGAACTGTTGCAACCCATAGAGCACCGACCACAGCAGGACTTTGCCGGTGGGGTCGTCGGCGGCATGGATGGCCACCGTATAGCTCAGTCGGGCGGCGGCGCGATCGTTCATGAACTTCAGCGTCAGGCCGTGTGCCAGGAAATGGCCAGGGCCCTTGGCCTGGCGCTGGCGTTCCAGCGGGAAATCGAGCAGTTGCTGCAAGCCTTGGACTAACGTTCCGTCCAGCAAGGGGGCCTCGCTTTCTACCTCGTATTCCAGCCGTACGGCTTGTTCGAGGATGGCCACCAGCGCCTTCTGCGGTTCCACCCAAGCGTTACGAGTGCGCCAGCCCCGTTGGGCCTCGAGCATGCGCCGGTGGTGGGCCAACAGGCGCGGCGCGTTGTCGTTAAGCAGGGTTTTCAGCAGGGGCCATGGCAAACTCGGCAGTAGCACGCCATCCTTGTCCAGCACATGGCGATCGACATCGGGGCCGCGCCCCGTGGGTTGGCTGACCCAATCGAGCAACAGCTGGCTCACCGGAATACGTTTGTTGGTGTCGCTGCCGGTCGGTGTATGTGCGGGTATGTAGGCATAGACGTTTGTGCTGTCCAAATGCGGGTCGATGACGCTCAGCGCGGGGTCGAGCAAGACATGGGCACAGTCCTCCAGACCCGGTTGCTGTCGGTAGAGGCCCTCCATGCGCTGGGTCAGCTCCTTGACCAGCTGTAGCCGCCGGGCGTCCTTGGATACGGCCGCGTTGACCATGGGTGTCATTCCAGTGGCGGTGGGACGCGTCGCCCACCGCGGGCACAGGCCGCGATTGAACAGGCGCAGGTCCAGCAACGGTCGCAGGTCCAGGGCATTGTCGATTTTGACAACGGCCGTGTCGGCCTCGCCAGTGGGCGCTTGGCGCAGTGCGTGGCCGAGGTCAGCCTGCTGTCGTGCGTGGATGGCCTTGGCACAGGCCAGGAACGGCCTGCTGCCCAATTCACCGGACACCCGCCGGGGCGCGGACAGGCTCCTCCACTTGTGATGGTCAGCTTGGGCCACGGTCGGCGGCAATGCATGGCCCTTGAGCTGCTCCCACAAGGCGTCTTCATTGAAATAGCGTTGCAGGTAACCGTTGCCGTCGTACAGGAACCGGTCGGGCCATTGTGGGTGCACGAACCACAGGCACCCCTGCAGGGCGACGGTCACGACCTTGTTTTCGACCTCTTCCACCAGCGACAACCATCGCGCCGACTCGCCTGGGGGGGCTGACCCTTGCACGGCCCTGCGTAACCATTGGAAGTGCGCCTCGGTGATGATTTCATTATGGCGTGCCTGCAACAGGCTTTGGTAGAAGCCTTCTTCCAGGACCCTGGCCACCGCCTCTTCCTGGCCCGCCCAGTGGCTATCCAGCGCCTGGGCGTAAGCGGGCGCCAAAGCGTCGCGGCTTTCCTGCATCAATTTATCCATGGCCTGGGCCGCCTCATCGCCAAGCACATTGCCCTCCAGGTCCAACCAGCGGTAATGGCAGTTGGCCGGTAGCGGCTGCGCGGCGAACTGCTGCAGGGCGACGCTGGCCAAGTCTGGCGCGCTGTGCACGCGGTCGGCCTGGCTATCATGGACTTGCACCCAATGGTGCCGAGGTGGTTGGGGGCGGTCCTTGAACAGGGCGGGCAAGCGGCTGGCGACGGTTTCGCTCAACTGCCCGGCCAGGTCGGGGGTGCGTTCCAGCCATTCGGCAGCCAGCGTGAGGGTCAGGGCGCGCTGCTGCACATATTCGGTCATGCAGCCGTCGAACAGGTCAGGCGCTTGTACCAGGGTCAGTTCATAGTCGGGCCCCTCCCTGCCGGTAATACCGCTGAGCCGGTTGAGCTCGGCATGCAACGCCACACGGTCGACGAAGCGCTGCAAGCCATCGAGGGCCGACCACAGGTAGACCTGACGCTGGTCGACGTCGGCGTGGCTGAACACCCGCGCGCCCACCAGTCGTGGGCAGAGCGCCGTGGCATTGGACAACCCCAGGCGGTCCAGGCGCAGGCCGGTGTCGGTGACGTCAAGCTGCGATAGCCAGACGTACTCATGGGCATTGATCACTTTGGCCTGCAACGCCGCGAGCACGTCGCGGTGATAACGCGACTCCAGCCCGTGGGGCAAAAAGAACGGCAGTGTTTTTCCGTGCATGATGAGACTTCCCTGTGAACGTGATGGCCTGGCATCGTAGCCAGCGCGATGACAGGAAGGCGTTAGACATGTAGTACGGGGGCGGGCTATTGACAGCCCGGGGGCGCAGAGGGGTAAATCCTTGGGAAGCCTCGTCCACCCAGGAGCACCGAATGTCCGAGATGTCCGGTAGTCACCCGCCCAGCGAACGCCTGCCGTTCGAGGCGCTGGTGCAGTTGTTGCAAACCATTTTCGTGCGCCATGACGTTAGCCAGGAGGTCGCCCAGGTGCTGGCGCATAACTGCGCGGCAGCCCAGCGTGATGGCGCCCATAGCCATGGGGTGTTTCGTATCCCTGGGTATCTGTCCTCCCTGGCCAGTGGCTGGGTGGACGGGCGTGCGGTACCGGTGGTCGAGGACGTGGCGGCCGGTTTCGTTCGCGTGGATGCCGGTGGCGGCTTCGCCCAGCCGGCGCTGGCCGCGGCGCGGCCGCTGCTGGTGGCCAAGGCGCGGGAGGCCGGCATCGCGGTGCTGGCCATCCGTAATTCCCACCACTTCGCAGCACTGTGGCCCGACGTCGAGCCGTTCGCCCAGGAGGGGTTGTTGGCCCTCAGCGTGGTCAACAGCATGACCTGCGTGGTGCCCCACGGCGGCCAGCGGCCGCTGTTCGGTACCAACCCCATCGCGTTTGCCGCGCCGTGCCAGGGGTTGGCGCCGATTGTGTTCGACATGGCCACCAGCGCACTGGCCCATGGCGATGTGCAGATCGCCGCCCGGCAGGGGCACGCAGTCCCGCCGGGCACTGGCGTTGACCGCGACGGTCAACCCACCACCGACCCCCAGGCTATCCTTGACGGCGGTGCCTTATTGCCGTTCGGCGGGCACAAGGGCTCGGCCCTGTCGATGATGGTTGAACTGTTGGCCGCCGCCCTCACGGGTGGCAACTTTTCGTTCGGCTTCGACTGGAGCGGTCACCCCGGGGCCAAGACACCGTGGACTGGGCAATTGATCATCGTGATAGACCCCGATAAAGGGGCTGGCGGTGATTTCGCTGCACGCAGCCGTGAACTGGTCGAGCGCATGCAGGCGGTGGGGGTGACGCGGTTGGCGGGGGAACGGCGCTACCGGGAACGGGCGCGGGCGCAGGTGGAGGGGGTTGAAGTGGGGCGCGAAGAACTGGCGCAGCTAGTGGCTTTGAGCTTGCCCGCGTGAAGGTTGCCCCAGGCTGCAAGCCAGGCACACGTGCCTGGGTTGCAGCCTGGAGCCGCGTCTCACGTCAGGAGCGGCGGCCCAGCAGCAGGCCGACCACCAGGCCGAACCCGGCCGAAACGGCCACGGTTTGCCACGGGTGGCCGCCAATGTAGTCCTGAGTGGCTTCCACCACCGGTTGCGCGCGTTCGCGGGCACCGGCCAAGGATTCCCGGGCCTGCTTGAGTTTCAGGCTGACCTGTTCGCGCCAGGTTTCCGCTTCGTCGCCGACCAGTTCGGCGCCGTTCTTGAGCAAGGCTTCCGACTCTTCGATCAGTGCCTGAAGCTCACTGAATGCCTGATCCTTGATCTGATCGGCGGCTTGCGAGGCTGTTTTACGGGCCATGTGCGGTGCTCCTGATAGTTGATGACAGTGAACAATGGATTGCACCCCGCGCTGAAAGTTGCAGCGGCTTGTAATCGCCAGCCTTCAGGTGAGGGGTCGCGACAGTGTAAGATGTCAGCCATTTTCACCCGGTAGGAACCCCTGATGAGCTTCAATCTGGCCAACATGTCCCTCGCTGAGCGGGCGATGATCGAGGACGAAAAGTCCCGCTTGTTCGACCTGTGGCAATCGAACCTGGGCAAGGCCAAGGCCGACGCCGCGCGGCTGATTGGCGAAAAATCCAAGCGCAAGGGCAAATGGGCCGAATGGGTGCGCGCCGAGCTGGACGGCATGTCGCCACCCGAGTACGCCAACATGGTGCGTGCCGAGGTCAACCGGCTAATGGCCGCCAGCAAGTAACGCTGCGCCCACGCAAGCACTGATGGCCTCGCGCACCCGCAGCTGCGCCGGGTCTGCCTGGGCATGGGTACGCCAGCCCAACTCCACGGGGTAGCGTGGCAAGTCCAGCGGGCAGGGCAAGGCCACCAGCCCTGTCACTTGGGCGATGCGCCGGGCCGCATGTGCTGGCGCCGTGGCGACCGCTGGCGAGCCCTTGAGCAGATAGGGCAGGGCAGCGAAATGGGTGGTAGACGCCCTGACCTGACGGCCGCGGCCCTGGGCCGCCAGGGCCTCGTCGATGATGCCGATGAAACCGCCTGACGAGATGAGCACCTGTTCGCGTTCGACGAACTCGTCGAGGCTCAGGTGCGCCTGGCCCGGCCTCAGGCTGGCAGGATCCAGCAGGCTCAGGTAGTGCCCCTCGCCCAGCACCTGACGCGTGAGCATGCGCTCATTGAACCCCCCGGCGGTCAATGCCAGGTCAATGCTGCGCTCGCCCAGGGCGTGGGCGACGACCTGAGTGTGGGTCTGGCGGAAGATCAGGCGCAGGCCCGGGGCGCGCAGTTCCAGATCGTCGATCAACGGGCGCCCGAACGCTATCTCGAAATCATCCGACAGGCCCAGACTCACGGCGCGGCCGCTGTAATCGCCGGCCGCGGGGTCGAGCAGGGCCAGGCTCTGACGGCACTTGGTGAGTGCTTCACTGATCAGCGGCTTCAGTTGGTTGGCTCGCAAGGTCGGGGTCAGGCCGCGCCCCGTTCGGGCAAATAACGGGTCGCCATACACGCCACGCAGGCGTCGCAACGCCGCGCTCACGGCTGACTGCGTCACACCCAGGCGCAATGCCGCGCGGCTGGCGCTGCCCTCGTCGTGCAGGGCTTCGAAGACTTTCAGCAGGTTCAGGTCCAGGTCAACGATATTCATGCGGTTCATGTCGGCGGCGAGTCACGGTGGTTTCACTCATGATTGGCCACGCCACGACCGTGTGCAACCGATTTTGGTTCCCGGAAGATCCGTGTCAGAAAACCATCGGTGTTCGGCTAACGTTGCCCGTCAGGCGATGAAATTAGCTGATTTTCATGCATTTTCTTCAACTCGATGACGCCCTGGCCGTACTGGCGCAATGCAATATTTCATTGAACCCACGATGAACTGTCATTAAACCGAAATATTCAAAGCATTAAATCGTCATGGCCAAACCCAGTGGGTAGGACCCACTCAAACCAATTTGCCGAGGTGTTGCCGTGACGCTGCTGAATAAAACTCGTCTGTCGCTCTTGCTGGCCTCCCTGTGCCTGACCGGCCTGGCCCACGCGACCGATGTCACCGGAGCGGGCTCCAGCTTTGTCTACCCGGTGCTTTCCAAGTGGTCCCAGGACTACAGCAAAGCGAAAGACAACCGCATCAACTACCAGTCCATCGGCTCGGGCGGCGGCATCGCTCAGATCAAGGCAGCGACCGTTGACTTCGGCGCATCGGACGCCCCGCTCAGCGCTGATGACCTCAAGGCTTCCGGCCTGGGCCAGTTCCCCAGCGTCATTGGCGGTATCGTGCCGGTCATCAACGTCGAAGGCGTTGAAGCCGGCAAGCTGAAGCTGGATGGCCAGACCCTGGCCGACATCTTCCAGGGCAAGATCACCAAGTGGAACGACAAGGCCATCGTCGCCCTCAACCCAGGCGTCAACCTGCCAGACACCGCTATCACCGTGGTTCACCGTTCCGATGGTTCGGGTACGTCCTTCAACTTCACCAACTACCTGTCCAAGGTCAGTTCGGATTGGAACGACAAGCTGAAGTTCGGCACCACCGTAGCCTGGCCGGTCGGCGTGGGCGGCAAGGGTAACGAAGGTGTGGCGGCCTACGTGAAGCAGATCAAGGGGTCGATCGGTTACGTCGAATACGCCTACGCCCTGCAGAACAAAATGAACGCTGCCCAACTGAAAAACGCCGCCGGCAAGTTCGTCGAGCCCAATGCCAAGGCCTTCCAGGCCGCCGCGGACACTGCCGACTGGGCCAGCGCCCAGGACTTCAACCTGATCATGACCAACGCACCGGGCGACAACGCGTGGCCGATCACCGCCACCACCTGGATCATCATGTACAAGCAGTCCAAGAACGCCGAGCAGAGCAAGGCCGCCTTTGACTTCTTCAAATGGTCCCTGGAAAACGGTCAGCAACAGGCCGCTGCCCTGGACTACGTAGCGCTGCCAGGTTCGCTGGTGCAGAAGATCGAAGGCTACTGGAAATCCGATTTCGCCCATTGATGTGAAGTGAACCGGCGCGCCCTCGTCGGACCCTGAACGGTTCGGCGGGGGCGTCTGCCTTGCGAGTGGATTGCCATGACAGAAAACACCCAATACATGACTTCAACTAGCACGACCACGGACGCCAGCGAAGCCCGGGCGGCCCGCGACCACCGCCACGACATGTGGTTCAGGCGCACCATGATGGGCGCTGGCATGCTGGTGCTGGTGCTGCTGCTGAGCATTGCCGGCTCCACCCTGTGGGGCGGTAGCGAAGCGTTCCGTACCTTTGGTTTCGGCTTTCTGACCAGTACCCAGTGGGACGTGGTCAATGGCCAGTTCGGCGCCGTGGTGCCCATTTTCGGCACCCTGGTGACCTCGTTTCTGGCGTTGCTGATCGCCGTCCCGGTGAGTTTCGGCATCGCCATTTTTCTTACCGAAGTCGCCCCCGTATGGCTGCGCATGCCCATCGCTTCGGCGATCGAGCTGCTGGCCGGTATCCCCTCGATCATCTACGGCATGTGGGGCCTGTTCATATTCGGCCCTTTCATGGCCGCGCACATGGCGCCGTGGATCAACGACCACCTGGGTGCACTGCCGCTGGTAGGCGCCCTGTTCCAGGGGCCACCCCTGGGTATCGGCATGCTCACCGCCGGCATCGTGCTGGCCATCATGATCACGCCCTTCATCACCTCGGTGATGCACGAGGTGTTTCGCAGCGTGCCCACCACCCTGAAGGAATCAGCGTACGCCCTGGGTAACACCACGTGGGAAGTGGTCTGGGACATCGTGCTGCCCTACACCCGCTCGGCGGTCGTAGGCGGCATTTTCCTGGGCCTGGGCCGCGCACTGGGGGAAACCATGGCGGTGACCTTCGTGCTGGGCAACGCCCACCAGTTCTCCGCTTCCTTGCTGATGCCCAGCAGCTCGATCGCTTCGGTGATTGCCAACGAGTTCAGCGAGGCCTACACCGACCTGCACCGTTCGGCGTTGATCGCCCTGGGTTTCCTGCTGTTTGTCGTCACTTTCGTGGTGCTGGCTGCTGCCCGCCTGATGCTGATGCGCTTGTCGCGTAAAGAGGGACTATGAACGACCACGAGCGTCTATACCGCGTTCGCCGCCTGAAAAACCGCATTGCCATGGTGCTCAGTTGCGGCGCCACGCTCTTCGGCCTGTTGTGGCTGGTGTGGATTCTGATCACCACCCTCATCAACGGCTTCAAGGCCTTGAACCTGGCCCTGTTCACCCAGATGACCCCGCCACCGGGCACCGAGGGCGGCCTGGCCAACGCCTTCTACGGCAGTGCGCTGATGTCGGTGCTGGCCCTGGTGATCGGCACGCCCATCGGCCTGGCCGCAGGTATCTGGCTGGCCGAGTTCGCCCGCCACTCCAAGCTGGGCAACACCGTGCGGTTCATCAACGACATCCTGTTGTCGGCGCCCTCTATCGTGCTGGGCCTGTTCATCTACACCGCGGTGATTCTGCCGATCAACCACCTGACCAATCACCAGGTCGGTTTCTCGGCGTTCGCCGGTGCCCTGGCCCTGGCGCTGCTGGTGATCCCGGTGGTGGTGCGCACTACCGATGAAATGCTGCAACTGCAACCGTCCACCATGCGCGAAGCCGCGCTGGCCCTGGGTGTGCCGCAGTGGAAGTTGACCCTGCAGATCGTGCTGCGCGCGGCCAAGGCCGGCGTGGTAACCGGTGTGCTGCTGGCCCTGGCGCGCATCACGGGCGAAACGGCGCCGCTGCTGTTCACCGCCTTCGGCAACCAGTTCTGGAGCAGCAACCTGCTCAAGCCGATCGCCAGCGTGCCGGTGGTGATCTTCCAGTACGCCATGAGCCCGTTCGACGACTGGCACGCCATCGCCTGGGCCGGTGCCCTGGTGCTGACCCTCTTCGTGCTGTGTCTGAGCCTGCTTTCCCGATTGATCCTTTTGCGCAATAGGTCTCACTGATGACAAGTCTTGCCCAGGAACGCACCAAAATCCGTGTGCGCAACCTTGAATTTTTCTACGACCAGCAGCGCTCGCTGAAATCCATCGACATGGACATTCCCGAAAAGCGTGTGACGGCCATCATCGGCCCGTCGGGCTGCGGCAAGTCGACGCTGCTGCGGGTGTTCAACCGTATCTATGCCATGTACCCCAAGCAGGAAGCCAAGGGTGAGGTGTTGCTCAACGGCGAGAATATCCTCGCCCCCGGCTACTCCATGAACCGCCTGCGCAGCCACGTGGGCATGGTGTTCCAGAAGCCGGTGCCGTTCCCGATGTCCATCTACGACAACATCGCCTATGCCGTGCGCCACCATGAGAAACTTGGCCGCCGTGAAATGGACGATCGCGTCGAACAGGCGCTGCACGGCGCGGCATTGTGGGGGGAAGTGAAAGACAAGCTCAAGCAGAGCGCCCAGAGCCTGTCGGGTGGCCAACAGCAGCGCCTGTGCATTGCCCGCACCATCGCGCTCAAGCCCCAGGTGCTGTTGCTGGATGAACCGACTTCGGCGCTGGACCCGATCTCCACCGGGCGTATCGAGCAGTTGATCACCGAGCTCAAAGAGCAGTTCACGGTAATCATCGTGACCCACAACATGCAGCAGGCCGCGCGCTGCTCGGACTACACCGCGTTCATGTTCATGGGCGAGCTGATCGAGCACGGCGACACCGATACGCTGTTCACCAACCCGGCCAAGAGCCAGACCGAGGACTACATCACCGGTCGTTTTGGCTGATACCCGCCGCGGCAGGCCCTGGCAAACCAGCGCCTGCCGCAGCTCATGCCCGCACGATCAGGCGGTGCACGCGTTTTCCCGACGAGACGCTCACGCTCTCATCATCCAGCAACACTTCCACGCTCCCCAACGCCTCGCGCACCAGCCGTTTGTCGAATGCGCTGTACAGGCGCCCGGCCGCGTCGCGGATGGAAGCGTCCGGCGTGACCCGCCAGCTGAGGTACAGGGTGCCGCCGGGGCGCAGCAGTTCGCGCAGGCGCCGGGTGGCGGCGGCGATCTGCTCGGCGGGCAAATGCATGATCACGGTTTCGCAGAGCACGTTCTGGAACGCTCCCGCTTGCAGGCCCTTGAGCTCGGGCAGGCTGAGCAGGGCGAAACGCAGTCCAGGGTGCATCGTACGGGCCTGGGTCAGCAGCCCCGCGCTGGCATCAACGCCCAGGGCATCGAACCCCTGGGCGCCGAGCCAGGCCAGGTCACGGCCGCTGCCGCAGCCCACGTCGAGGGTCGGGCCGGGGCTGAAGTGGCGCAGCAACAAGGCATGCATGTCGCTGGGCGGTGCCTGGTACTGCCATTCGCGAGCGTAGTCAGGGGCGCGCTGGTCGTAGGCTTCTAAAGTCTTGGGGTCCACGATGGGTTCCTGGGAAGGCGGTATGCCATGACGCTAGGACACTCTGCCAACCCGGCCGTTCGTTGGCAATCAGGCGCTCATCGCCCAGCCCGGTTCGAGGGGGGCAAGCCGTGCCGGGCGCGGGCCCGATCGCAGGCTTCATTGTGCTCGCCGTGTTCCCACGAGGCTTCGAAATCGCGGCAGGTGCTGGAGCGTTGCGCATACATGGTGCAGCCAACCTGGCCGCCGATTTCACCTGACAGGCTGGTGCAGCGCGCCGGTTTGCGGTCGGTGCCGATCATCGCCACCAGGCTGTGGTTGACTTGTACTGTCAATTCATCCGGCACCACGCCGCCGGCCGAGGCGCATTCGCCCCAATAGAAAGACACACGGAAAAACGCGCAGCAGGCGCCGCAACTCAGGCAAGGGTTGTTATTGGACATGATTCTGGATGCGTTCAATGCGGGCGGCGAACTCAGGACGAGAACCGCTACCGAGCGGCTATTCTATGCGCTTGCCAAGCGTTGAGAAGGGGGGTGCGTGGGCTGTCGCGAAATTTATATTGGTGGATTTGCCGGCCTGTTTGTGGTGAGGGCAACCTCAAGGGACAGGCGGGTGCGCCAGGCGAACGGCGTTAGCCTGGCTTGCCGCTCAGCGCTTGAAGCTCCCGCGCAATACCCGGGTATCCCGCTCGGTGAGCCAGCCGAATATCAGGCCCAGGGCGGTCCACATGACCAGCTGGATGCCCAGGCTGGCGAGGCGAAACTGCCACAGATTCTCAGCGCTGAAGCTGTCGGGTACTTCGACCACCGGCGGAAACACCGAGCCCCCCAGATTCACCACGAGCAGGTACAGGGCAGCGCTGATCAAGGCTGCCGTCCACGCGCCATGACGGGGCAGTAGCGAGCGCGCGAAATTGACCGCGATGACCATTGCCACCACGGACAGGGTGACCATCAACAGCAACAAGTGGGTGCGTTCACGAATGATGTCAGGGTCGCCGATAGAAGGCGGGTTGGCCGGGTATTTCAGCCCTGGCACCACCACTACGGCGACGAATGCCGCCAGGGCCAGCAAGGCCGACAGCCCACGCGGCCCCAGGCGCCCGGCACGCCCTGTGCAGTAGGCAAAGGCCAGCGCGAACAGCACGCCCATGGTGGCGCTGTACACCAGCACCCCGCTGAGCAGGCCCACGCCGCTTTGCAGCTCGCGGCCCAGCAACTCAGGAGCCGCGCCCTGGTCCAGGTGCTCCTCGAACGCGAAGGCTTGGTCGACCTGGGATTCCCCGAAGTATTTGGCGAAGCTGAACGCCAGCAAGCCGGCCAGGATACCGACGAACAGGCCGCGCAGAAGCAGGGTGCCAGTCATTTAGGCTCTCGAAACAGGTAAAGTGAATTCGAGTGTAAACCGGCCCGGGTGAGCGACGGCAGCCACGGCCGACTGTCTGAGTTTTTTTTCATCGAAGGGAGCAAGCGCATGTATAGCCACATTGAGGTCGGCGCTTGCCGAGACCCCGAAGGCAACAAGCTGTGCTTCGTGCATACGCCGCAACTGGCGCAATCTGTGTAGCAGCGGACCCGGCCGCGTCCCAGGCACCGCGTAGCCCCAGGCGCACCCCACCCAAGCTTTGCTCTCCCAGGTCTTCACCTGTGAGGGCAAAGCTCGCCCGGAAAAACCGCAGGGCGATTATTTAGGCACGTCCGAACTGTTCGACCCGCCGTCCGCGGCGCCGCCATCGTCATCGTCGTCGTCATCATCGTCGCCGATGCCTCCGCCGCTGGACTGACCGCTTTTGCCGTCGTAGCCCCCACCGTTATTGTCGACACCCCCGGCCCGGCCAGGGTCGGCACCTTGGGTACGTGGGTCGGCGCCGGGGCTGTTGGGGGCGGAAGAGTCAGTGCCAGGGTTGATGCTGATGGGGCTGTCGGATGCCGCCGTGGCGAGGGCCGACGCGCCACCCAACAGGCTGGCGACTGCCAGGGACAACAGGGTTTTCCTGAACATGGTGCTACTCCCTTGATGAGGTTTCACCAGCTTAGGCACGGGCACGCGCGCCGTCGATCCCACGGGGTGACCGACGGCGAAGTTTCATTCAGCGGCGGTCTACCCACACGGTCTGGGCGTTGCAGAACTCGCGCAGGCCGAAGTGCGACAGCTCGCGGCCGAAACCGCTTTTTTTCACCCCGCCAATGGCCACGCGAGGATCGGATGCGCAGTAGCCGTTGATGAACACACCACCGGTCTCCAGTTGCGCGGCCATGCGCCGGGCCAGGTTGACGTCGCGGGTCCACACGCTGCCGGCCAGGCCGAACTCGCTGTCATTGGCCAATTGCACCGCGTGGGCGGCGTCGCGGCAGGCGATGATCGACGCCACTGGGCCGAACAGTTCCTGCTTGAAGGAGGTCATGTCGGGCGTCACGTCACCGAGAATGGTTGGCGCATAATAGTTGCCGACCCCTTCGATCTTGTGGCCGCCCAGCAACAGGGTGGCGCCTTCGGCGAGAGTCTGCTGCACCTGGCCATCCAACTCGTCGCGCAGGTCATAGCGTGCCATGGGGCCAATGTAGTTGCCTTCCACCAGCGGGTCGCCGACCTGCATGGCCTTGACCGTGGCCACCAGTTTCTCGGTGAACGCCGGCAGGATGCTATCTTCAATGATGAAACGCTTGGCGGCGATGCACACCTGCCCCACGTTCTGGAAACGGCCAATGGCGGCGGCTTTCACAGCCTCGTCCAGGTCGGCATCGGCCAGCACGATGAACGGGTCGGAGCCGCCCAGTTCCAGCACGCATTTTTTCAGCGCCGCACCGGCCTGGGAAGCAATGGCTGCGCCCGCCCGGACGCTGCCGGTAACGGTGACGGCGGCGATGCGCGGGTCATTGATAGCGCTGGACACGCCATCGTTGCCGACATTCAGCACTTCGAACACGCCATCCGGTACGCCGCCCTGGCGCAGGGCCTCGGCCATCAGCAACGCGCTGCCCATCACGTTGGGGGCATGCTTAAGCACATAGGTGTTGCCCGCCAGCAGGATCGGCACCGCGCCACGCAGTACCTGCCACACCGGGAAGTTCCACGGCATCACCGCCAGGATCGGGCCGATGGGGCGGTATTCGATGAACGCCTTGTCACCAGGCACCTGGGTAGGCTCGGGGGCCAGCAGCTCGGGGCCTTGTTCGGCGTACCACTCGCACAGGCCAGCGCATTTTTCCACTTCGGCCCGGGCCTGCAGGATGGGCTTGCCCATTTCCAGGGCCATGCTGCGGGCCAGCGGCTCGCTCATGTCACGCAGGGCGGTCGCGAGTCTGACCAATACGGCGGCCCGGTCAGCGACCGATACCTGACGCCATTGCTGGTAGGCGGCGTGGCTGCGAGCCAGGGCCTGATCCAGTTGGTCCGCCGTTTGGAAAGGGTAGCGGGCCAGCTCTTCACCGGTGGCGGGGTTCAGCGAAACAGCGAAGTCGATAGGGGCAGGGGCATTCATCGGAAACCTCCGTGGGTAAGGAATGAACCTACCTTAAGGCCTTGTTTGATTCATTAATAATGAATAATAATCTTCAAAACACTCACGAAACGAGAAAGATAATGGACTTGACCCAGCTTGAGCTGTTTCGCGCCGTGGCCGAGGAGGGCAGCATCAGCGCCGCCGCCGCCAAGGTGCACCGGGTACCCTCCAACCTGACCACACGCATCAAGCAGCTGGAGAGTGAGTTGGGGGTGGACCTGTTCATCCGCGAGAAGCTGCGCCTGCGCTTGTCGGCCAATGGTCACAGTTTCCTGGACTACACCCGGCGCATTCTCGACCTGGTAGAGGAAGCCAAGTTGGCGGTGTCCACGGGCGAGCCTCAGGGCGTGTTCACCCTGGGGTCGCTCGAGAGCACGGCGGCGGTGCGCATTCCGCCGTTGCTGGCGGCCTACCACCAGCGTTACCCCAAGGTGGAGCTGGACCTGTCTACCGGGCCGTCGGGGGAAATGATCGACGGCGTGCTGGCCGGGCGTTACGCCGCGGCCTTCGTGGATGGGCCGCTGCACCCACTGCTGGACGGTATCCCGGTGTTCGAGGAAGAAATGCTGCTGGTGACTGCCAAGGGCCACGCCCCGGTCACCCGCGCCCGGGACGTCAGCGGCGAGACCGTTTATGCCTTCCGCGCCAACTGCTCCTACCGCCGCCATTTCGAGAACTGGTTCATCGCCGACGGTGCCACGCCTGGCCGCATCTTCGAGATGGAGAGTTATCACGGCATGCTGGCCTGCGTCAGCGCCGGCGCTGGCCTGGCGTTGGTGCCGCGCAGCATGCTCGAAAGCATGCCTGGCAGCAGTAATGTCAGCGCCTGGCCGCTGGACGAGGAATACGGCAAGCGCCAGACCTGGCTGACCTGGCGGCGCGGCACCCGTTCGCCGAACTTGCTGGGTATGCAGGAGATGCTTGAGCGTCAGGCGGCGGTGGTCGTGCGCCCTACGTAGCGCGAGGGTGCCAGTCGCACAGCAATGATGGCGTTTTAGCTCCTGTCAAAGTTGTCAGTTATGTTTTTCGCAGCGTGAGCGCTCAATTGAGTCTCTTTCATCAGAAAAAGAGGCAGAAAAATGGTCCACCCCAATCCTGCTTTAACCCCTGTGCCACGCGTGAGTACTGGCACAGCAGTCGATGGTTCGAAACTTGAATACTCCGCGCCACGCGTGCTGGAAGCCATCCAAGGTGAACTGAACCTTTCCCTGTTCGAAGGCGACGCGCATGTATTGGTTTCGCCGTGGCCGGACGCTTATGCGGGCCAACGGGTAACCTTGGTATGCCGCGGCTCACGCAACGATGGTCAAGGCGGTGAAAGCCCTCATGTACTGGTACTGCGTGATAAATCACCCATTTCCGATAACGAAGCGACTTGGGGTATCGCTAATAGCATCCCACGCAGCTATCTTGATTTTCTCAAGGACAGGAGCGAGCTTGAGATAGAAATGTCCGCTGACGGCGCGCAGGCTTTCGATACGCTGAAGCTAACCGTGGTAGCCAATGTTCCGGAGCTGGAGATAGATACAACGCCGGTCCTGTTCACAGGATCCATTTTCAGATGTTTGGAATACCCTGGCGTTATCCCGAAGCGCTTCATCACCCAGCGAGTGCCCATCAATGGTACTCCTCCCTTCAGCTACGGTTCCAGTGCGCAAGATGTGGCAACCGTCGAGGCCGATGGCAAGGTATTTCTGCATGGCCCAGGTACCGCCTATATTACCGTGAGCGATCAGCAGGGGCACAGCAAAGGGTATAGCGTGACCGTGATTTCCGGGCCCTATGTATTTTCATTGCTACCGGGAGGGACATGGCACGAAGTCGCAGATGCGGCAGAGGGTGGATTGTTTCCGCTCTGTGAGGCGGATAGCTTAAGTGCATGTTTCATTGACGTGTGGCCAGAGGATGAATATTACTTTACGCGCTATTCGGGTGGGCCGGGTGAAGTACAGATCGTCAACTTGCGTACGGGCGAACGTAAAAATGCATCAATCGACGCAGACAGGTTTCGGGGCTTAGGAGGGCCTCGGAGAATTTGAATCCGGTCACCCACGGTACCTGTCTGTAAAGAGCGGGCTGTAGAATGCTTTACCGGGCGCAGCGCTGCTCCGGCACCTAGGGCCTGTATGGAATGTATTCCAGCGAAGGCCAGGCAAGGCGAAAACAGGCGAGGAAGCGCAATTGACGTGTTGTAAATGAGCATGTCGAGCCTGTTTTCAACCCAGTATGGCCGAGTTGGGATGCATTTCGTACTGAGCCTACCCAAGGCCGAGCTGCGGTAGGTCAAGTACTGCTCAGCGCGAAAAATACGCTCAAAATTACCTGCTGGCGGCCATGCGCCCGGCATAGTCGCGGGCAAACTGCGCGGCGATTCGGCCCGAGCGCGAGCCACGCTGGGTGGCCCAGCGCAGGGCTTCTACATGGGCGTGCTCGAAGGTTTCTTCAGGCACGCCACAGTTGGCAAGCCATTCATCCACGGCGCTGAGGAATTCGTCCTGGGAAAAGGGGTAGAAGGAAATCCACAGGCCGAAACGCTCCGACAGCGAGATCTTTTCTTCCGTTTCTTCACCAGGGTTCAGGGCGCCATTTTCGCCGCGGGTCCAATTGAGATTGTCGCTGGCCCGTTCGGCCATCAGGTGGCGGCGGTTGGAGGTCGCGTAGATCAGCGTGTTGGCGGCCTGGCCAGCCACCGAGCCGTCGAGCACGGTCTTGAGGCTCTTGTAGCCGATGTCGCCTTCCTCGAACGACAGATCATCGCAGAACAGGATGAAGCGTTCCGGCCGGCCAGTGGTAAAATCGGGGATCTGCGGCAGGTCGCCGATGTGCGCCTTGTCCACTTCGATCAGGCGCAGGCCCTGGCTGTGAAAACGCTCCAGGCAAGCCTTGACCAGTGATGACTTGCCAGTGCCGCGGGCACCCGTCAGCAGTACGTTGTTGGCCGGGCGGCCTTCGACGAACTGACGGGTGTTCTGCTCGATCAGGCGCTTCTGCCGCTCGATATTCTGCAAGGCATCGAAGCTGATCAGGCTGGGGTGCCTGACGGCGGTCAGCACGGCTTGCGCTACCCCGCGCACCTGTCGGTAATGCCACTGGTACGCGATGGCCTGGGTGTCGAAGACCTGCTCCTGAGGGGGCGGAAACGCGCGCTCCAGGCTATTGGCGATACGTTCGAGCTGAGTGAGCAGGGCGGTGTTGTCGAAGGGTGTGGACATGGTTCAATCACAAGGCTGGGAAGACTGGGCAGCAGCTTAGGGGGCGGACAACTGGTTCGTCTAACGATAAACGGGCGCCTGCATGCGTAAAACGGACATTGTCGACCGCCGCGCCCCCTGATGATGCCCGGAGTGTCATTCCGGGCGGTGCGGAAGCCGCCCACGACGGAGGATCATGCCAGGCTCTCCCGCGCCGCCTGCAGAATCTCGTCCGACAGGGGGTCACCTTCGGTAGCTCGTGCAAGGGTAATGGCCCCCACCATCAGCGCGAACTCCACCAGCGCCGTGTGCCGCCGCGCTTCAGGCTGCGGCTGGTCCATGACCGCTTCGTAATCGTCGATCAGTGCGTGCACGCCCTGGGTATATACGCGCCGCAGGTGGCTGTCCTCGGCCTCGTGGCACACGTCGCCCGCCAGGCCTACGGCAGGGCAGCCCTCCCCTGGAAGATCGCGGTTGGTGTCGGCCAGGTAGTGGTCTATCAACACGCGCCGGGCGCCCTGGCGATCGCGGGTGGGCGCCGTGCGCTCGGCCCAGCGTTGCACTGACTGGTCGAAGGCTTGCTGACAGGCCTGGGCGGCCAGGGCTTCCTTGGACTCGAAATGCCCGTAGAAACCGCCGTGGGTCAGGCCCGCGGCCTTCATGACCTCAGCCACGCTCAGGCCTTTGAGGCCGCGTTCACGGAATAGCCGTGTGGCCACTTGAAGAATGATTTCACGGTTGCGTTCTGTCTGTTGGCGGGATACGCGCGGCATGATGATCTCGGTGTCGCTTGGGGCAAGGGTTTTGGGGGGTAACGCAGGGCTCAGGGCTGTTCGCGGCGGCGCCGTGCGGCATAGGCCAGCAGATGTGTGTAGGCCAGGCGCAGCACGGAGCGGTCCGGGGTTTCCACGTCTTCGGGCAGGCGCCGGTCCAGCAGGTCGCCCAAGACATGGTCGGCCTCGGTGGCGTCACCGCGCTCCACGTCGCGCAGCATCGACGCAGTCAGGGCCGAACCCGGCTGGGTCAGCACCTGCAGGAAGGCTTCACGCGCCGGCTCGCGAGGTGGGTACCCGGCGCCGCGGGCAATGGCTGAGCATTCCTCGAACAGGTCGCAGATCAAGTCCACCCCGCCTGCCGCCACCACGTCGCCAACGCTGGCGCGCATCAGGCAGGTGATGCCCCCCGCCGTGGCGATGAACGTCCATTTTTCCCACATCTCCTGGATGATGTCGGGGCTGAGCAGGGCAGTGAAGCCGGCACCGGCCAACGTCTGCGCTACCGTCTGGGCCTGAGCGCTGTCCTGCCCGGCGCGAACCCCGAAACTGAGGTCATCGCGCTCGTTGAAATGCACAATGGTGCCATCGTCCAGTTTGTCCAGCGACACGAAGCATTTGCCGCCCAGCACGTGGGCGGCGCCGAAGCGCTGGTCCAGTGCTTCCAGATGGCGCAGGCCGTTGAGCAGGGGAAGGATCAGGGTACCCGGGCCCACCGCGGTGGCCAGGTCGTCCATCACGCTGGGCAAATGCCCGGCCTTGCAACTGACCAGCACCAGGTCATAAGGCCGCTGGATACCGTCCGCCCGCACCCAGGGCACGGTGGTGAGGGTGATATCCCCCAGCGGGCTGCGCACTTGCAGCCCGCGCTCGTCCAGTTGCTGGCCGCGGGCCTGCCGGACCAGGAAGGTCACGTCGCGGCCGGCCGCCAGCAGGCGCCCGCCAAAATATCCGCCCACGGCACCGGCCCCTACGACCAGAATTCGCATGCTCTTTCACTCCTTGAAAAATGGAAGGCTGAGGTCAACTGATAACCCCACGAAATATAGGCCGATCACCGCTTCAAGAATAGAGTGTGATCGACCTTTATTTTCAGCGTGGCGTCGGTTTTCAAGCCGGCCGCCAACTGACGCCCTCGATGCCGAATTTCTCCGCCATTGGCTTGCTGGTTTTCTTCACTCGCTCTCGGCCGAATCGCCCGATTCTTCCAACGCCCGCGTCGCAACTTGCCCAATGCCAGGCTTCGCCGTTGTCCATGTTTTCGGCGCGGATGATGAACGATTTGGGTTGGCCGTGAAGGGTGTAGTCAATGACGTAAAGCTTTGCGTTGTTCATATTGCCGAATTTCCTCCCTGTGACCCTGTAAGTGATTCTGGCCCAGTGAAAAAATTCAGTCGGATTGTCTGACAGGTCAGCTACTCGCCGCTGACCGTCCAGTGAATGGCATCTTTGGGGAATACCACTTGTTCCAGACGGTGGGCGATGCCACAGGCCAGGGAGTCGTCGGCGGCAATGACTTTCTCTTCGGCCGACAGGCATTTGAAGATATCCAGCTTCTGTTCCGCGTCCTCGGTTTCCTTCTTGAAAATGGTGACATAGCGTTCGAGGTCGTTGTTCAGGCTGGACAGGTATTCGCGCAGACGCGAGTGATCCACGGAGTTCTGGCTGAAGTACCAATTCATGGGATGAATGAGAAAACGCGACTGCGGCGCGGCGATACGTTCGCTGCCGGCCAGGTAGACGATGATGCCCATGGACTCGATGTTGCCGGAGTTGATGGTGCGCACCGGAATGCCGAGGGATTTGAGAAACGTGTAAATCGTGAAGCCGAAGTTGGTACTGCCGCCCGATGACGACATGTTCAACCACAGGGAATCGGCGCCGGCCTTCAACGCTTCAAGGCAGCGGTCACGCAGGCGTTCGTGGGTGCTCTGGTCGATCTGGCAATGGAAGTGGACAATGTGTTGGCTCACCTTCATGTCCTTGTGCGAAGTGGGCAGGCCGGGGGCAACGCCCCGGCCCTGACTCAGCGATTAGCTGCGGCCGCCACCGTGGCTGCCTTGACCGCCTTTTTTACTGCTGTCGGAGGTTGCTTTGCTCCGGTCGTTTGGCATTTTGCCTGCAGTCGAGCCGGAGGAGGCCTGTCCGCCTTTCTTGCCAGCTTCGGAGGCCTTTTCACGATCATTGGAGAAGTTTCCTGGGTTCGACTTGCCTGTGTTAGCCATGATTCTCTTCCTCTGTTTTATCGGATGTGCAACGTCATTGACGTGGCATTAACTGTGAAAGGGAAATGGCGGGAAAGTTTATTGATTATAGGAGGCCGAGACGGGCGGTCTTAGTGTTTTTGGCTTGAACATTTAGCGCTAAAACAACCGTTGCCTTGCCTTCGGTGTAATCCGGACCTGGCCGGGGACGAACGCTGTGGGCATCAGGCACACCGCATGCGCCGCCGACGCGGCCAGGTCAGCTGCTACGCTTCAGCACAGGCAGAACAATGCCACCTGCGGCGCGGCGCTGAGCCATTGGTGACAGATGCGCCAGCCGCCCAAGGCCGCCATTTCAGTGAACGATTCAACCGTGAACTTGTGCGAATTCTCGGTGTGCAGGCGTTCGCCTTCGGCGAAGTGAAACGCTTGGCCGGCCACTTGTACCACCTGTTCGCGCTGGCTCACCAGGTGCATTTCCATGCGCTGCAGCTCGGCATTCCACTGTGCCAGGTGGCGGAAGCCCTCCAAGTCGAAGTCACCGTCCAGCTCGCGGTTCATGCGCTTGAGCAGGTTGAGGTTGAACGCTGCCGTCACACCGCCGGCATCGTCGTAGGCGGCCTCCAGCAACGCGGGCGCCTTGACCATGTCGACACCGACGATGAAGTAGGCGTTACGTCCCAGCAGCGTGTGCGCTGACCGCAGGAACTGCACGGCCTGGGGGCGGGTGAAGTTGCCGATGGTCGACCCGGGGAAGAAGCCCACCCGCGGCTTGCCGTGGGCCGCTTCGGGCAAGCGCAGGGCGCGGGTGAAGTCGTCCACCTGGGGCGCTATTTCAAGGCTCGGGTAATGCGCGTGCAACCGGCTGGCCGCGCTGTCCAGGGCGTCCTGGCAGATATCGATGGGCACGTAGACGCTGATTTGCGGCGCCGCATCCAGCACCAGGCGCGTCTTGTCGCTGGCACCGCTGCCAAACTCGACCAGCGCGGCGCCGTCGGGAATCACGGCGCCGATTTCGGCCGCTACGTCCGTCAGCAGCCGGGTCTCGGCGCGGGTCGGGTAGTACTCAGGTGTGGTGCAAATGGCTTCGAACAGCTGCGAGCCGGCGGCGTCGTAGAAATACTTGGGCGACAGCGATTTGTGCGGCGCGGACAGCCCCGCGACCACGTCCCTGGCGAACTCGCTGCTGTAGGCGCCGTGCTGGCAGATGTCCCGCGCCAGGCGCAGGCCGGAGAACATCCAGCGCAGGCCCGGGGTAAAGAAGTTGCGGTAGCTGGGCCGGCAATGGTCGGGCGAACTGATGCTGGCGCCGCCGCGCAGCACCATCTGGTTGACCATGAACTTGCCGTTGTACTCGCCCACCGCCGAGGGCGCCGGGTGGAAGCCGGGGTAGGGGCTGTAGGCACTCTGGGTCCACTGCCAGGCGACGTCGTCCACCTGTTCGAGCAGACCACTGGTGGCGGCCAGTTCCCACTCCGCTTCAGTGGGCAGCCGCGCCTGTGCCCAGGTGGCGAAGGCGCAGGCCTCGTAGTAGCTGACGTGGGTAACAGGCGCATCAACCTGCACCGGTACCAGGCCCGCCAGGCTCATGACCTGCCATTGTTCACCGTCCTGCTGCCAATACAATGGCGCCTGCCAACCCTGTTCGCGCACCATCGCCCAGCCATCGGACAGCCACAACCCGGCCGTGGTGTAACCGCCAGCAGCCATGAACTGCAGCCACTGGCCATTGGTTACCAGACGGTCGCTGATCTCGAATGGCGCCAGGTACACCTTGTGCCGTGGGCCTTCGTTGTCGAAGGCAAAGCCATCGCCGTCATGGCCGATGTCCACCAGGCCGCCGTTCAATGCCTTGAAACGGCCTTCGCGACCGGGCGCGTCGGCGGGCCACGCAGGGTCATAGGCGGGCTTGAGGGCCGAGAGGCTGAACAGGTGCAGAATGTCCATCAACAGCAATTCCTGGTGCTGTTGTTCATGGGCCAGCCCCAGCTCGATCAGTGCCTGGGTCGCAGGGTCGAGGTCCTGGACCAGCAGGCTACCCATGTGCAGGTCCACGTATTGCCGGTAGGCCATCACCTGTTCCAACGCCGGCCGGGTCATCAACCCGCGCTGTGGCCTGGGTTGGCGGGGCCCCACGGCCTCGTAGTAGGAGTTGAACAGGTAGGTGAAGCTCGGATCGAATGGGCGGTAGTCGGCGAGGTGGGGCACCAGCAGAAAGGTTTCGAAGAACCAGGTGATGTGGGCCAGGTGCCACTTGGTCGGGCTCGCGTCTGGCATCGACTGCACCACCATGTCCTCGGGGCTCAGCGGGCTGGCCAGGCGTTCACTGTAGCGGCGTACCTGACGGTAGCGTTGCAAGCGTTCGTCGGCGAGGGTAGGGAGGGTGTCGAGGGCATGGCGTGGCATCAGGTTCATCAGCAATGGCTCCGCGGCTGCGTCGTTAGGCGACGTGAGTTGGCGAGATGTCCGGGCTCACAGGCCCAGTACATCGAGAGTCTTGGCGTCGGGCTGGCCATCGAAAAAATCGGCCAGTACCTGGTTGAACGGGCCGGGGTCGTCGGCGGCGTTGGCGAACAGGGTCATGCACGAGCGTAGTTTGAGGTCGTCAGGTGAGCCAAAGATCTCGCCGACCGGTCGTCCCTTGAGCGCACTTACCACCGCCGTGGCTTGCAGCAACCGCGGCCCGAGCACCGGGTGTTGCAGGTACGCCACGGCTTCGCCGGCTCCGCTGATCGCATACTGGCGCGCCGTATCACTAAGCCCAAGGCCAGCGATCTGGGGAAAAACGAACCACATCCAGTGGGTGCGTTTCTGGCCTTGGTTCAGTTCATGCAGCGCCTGCTCGAACACAGGGCGTTGCGCTTCGACGAAACGCTGGAGGTTGTAGGTGTCCATGATCTTCACCGAGAGGGCGGTGTTCAGATGACCGTCCGCGGCGCGGTGAGTTCGTTTGGCGAGATGAGGGGGCGCGTGGCCGCTTGCTACAGGGGAAGGGATGAATTGCTGACGATCGGCCGCTCATGCACCAGCGCCAGGGTTGCATCCAGCAACTTGACCATCTCGTCTATATCCCGGCGCATCTCGCTGCACACCTGCGGGTTGTCGCACAGCTCCAGGCGCAGCTTGAGCCGGGACAATGGCGTGCGCAGGTCATGGGACACCGCGCCCAGCACATGACCGCGCTGGCGGAGCTGTTCGCGAATGCGCCATTGCATGCGGTTGAAGGTATGCGCCGCTTGCCGAGCTTCCAGCAGGCCATTCGCCTGCACGGTCAGCGGCGGGCTGTCGAGGTCTTCGCTCAGGCGCTCGGCCGCGGCACTGAACCGGCGGATGGGCCGGGACAAGAGTTTGGCCCCGTACCAGGCCGCGGCCACCAGCGCCGCCATCTGGCATAGCAAAGGCACCATGGGGAAGTCCAGCAACGATGCCGCGGGCGGCGGCTCACCGGTTTCCAGCAACTGCACCTGCTCGGTGTGGAAGCGTGCGTCTTCCTGAGCCTTGCCGTACGCCTGGAACCACATGAACGCCAGGCCGTGGGCAAACACGATGGCGATCACGGAAATGCCGAACAGGCGAGCAAACAGGGAGTTGGCGAAACGCGGCAGGCGAAGGCTGGGCATGCGGAGGGCTCTTGGGCCGGGTCGATCCGAGTACAGAGCATCGCCTTGCCTTGTATCCCGTTGATTTCATGACTGTATCAGCGCTATGCATGAAGGCTCGTCGACGCCGATGGGCCGCCAAACCAGTACTGCGCAGTGACACCACCGTCCATCAGGAAGTCGCTGCCGGTGATGAACGTGCCCTCGGGCCCCATCAACAGGGCGGCCAGCGCACCCACTTCATCGGGGGTGCCGCCACGCTTGGCCGCGCAGCTGTCGATCATGCGGCGATAGCCTTCCCCCCGGGGGCCGGCCAGTTCCTCCCGGGCCAGTGGCGTGAAAATGATGCCTGGGCTGATGGCATTGACCCGCGCACCGCGCTTGCCCCAGCGCACGGCCTCGGCCATCACCCGCAGCGCGTTGGCGCGCTTGGAGAGCTGATAAGCGTTGAGCGGATCGACCACCACGTCCGGTTGTAGCATGGGCAGCGCCAGCAGTTGTTCCGTCGCGGTCAGCGCCAGGCAATGGTCCTGTTCGGCGGTCAGGGCCGGCAGGCGGTGGCCGGACTGTGAGGCAATGACCACGGCCGAGCCGCCAGGCGCGATGACGTCACCGAACAGCTCCAGCACCAGCGCGGTGCCGTAGAGATCCACGCGCAGAATGGTCGCCGGTGGTGCTTGTGAGGGTGAAACCCCGGCGGCATGGATAACCCCACTGATCGGCCCAAGGGCTTGGGCGGTAGCGACCAGCGCCGCCACCGACTCACGCGACGTGACATCGACGACGGCGGTGCTGGCCTCGAACCCTGCGTCCAGCAGTACCCGGGCTGCGGCGTCAGCGTTCTGCTGCTTGAGGTCGGCCAGCAGCACTTGCTTGCCGGCGCTGACGCGGCGGGCGATGGCCTGGCCGATGGCGCCTGCGCCAATGACCACCGTGACATTTTTCATGGGCGTGGTTCCTCTGCTTTTGGCGTTTTACTCGGTGACCAGCACGCCACCGTGGTACTGCTCGTCAGTGACCGGCTCAAGCCACTCGACATTCTGGCCGTCGAGCATTTCAGTCACGGCCACGTGGGACATGGCCGTGGTGGCCGCCGCACCGTGCCAGTGGCGTTTGCCACAGGCGCAGGCCACGACGTCGCCGGCACGAATCTCGGTACGCGGCCCACCTTCACATTGGGTCCAACCCACACCGCTCAGCACGATCAGAGTCTGGCCCAGTGGGTGGGTGTGCCAGAAGGTGCGCGCCCCTGGCTCGAAGGTCACGATGGCGCCGCCGACGCGGGCAGGCGCTTCGGCCTGGAAGCGGCTATCGATGCGTACGGCACCGGTAAACCAGGTGTCTGGACCCTTGATGGAAGCCTGAGTGCCGTTGCGAACGATGGTCTGATTGGGAGTGGGCATGGGAAGGTCCTGGTCGATGAAAATGAACGCGTAGGCGCTTGGTGGCCTATCTTAGGGTGTTCGAACTCATCGATTAATATAGGTAAAGTGAATGAGCTTATGAGGGTGGCTCATTAATGATAACGGGGACCAGGGGCTATCATTGATGAGTGCTGCTCAGCGCTTCGATTAGCCCTGCTCAGCAATAGTCCAAGGCCATGCTCGGTACAATGGCAGGTGATGCTTTAGGCGATGCTTGCAGTCGCCCCTAGCCTGGAGACGTTCATGCAAATCAGCCGGGCCAATCTGGCCGACTTCGTTTATTTCCTCGCCATAGCGCGCCATCAGAGTTTCAGCCGGGCCGGGCTTGAGGTGGGCATCAGTGCCTCGGCCCTGAGCCACGCCATGAAGGGCCTGGAGGCGCGAATGGGCATCCGCTTGTTCAACCGCACCACGCGCAGCGTGACGCTAACGGCGGCTGGGGAGGAGCTGCACAGCCTGATCGGCAAGCCGTTCGATAAAATCGGCCAGGCGATGGAAGTCATCAACCGCCACCGCGATGAGCCTGGGGGACGCATCCGCTTGAATACGTTGAGCGATGCCGCCGAGCTGCTGTTGGGGCCGGTACTGCCGGTGTTCAACGACCGCTACCCGGAAGTGGAAGTCGATCTGACGGTTACCAACCGCATGGTGGATGTCATTGGCGGTGGGCATGACGCGGGCATTCGATACGGCGGCACGGTACCGGAGGACATGATCGCGCAACGGCTGTCCCCCGACATCCGTTGGGTGGTCGTCGCATCTCCTGAGTATCTGCAACGCTTCGGCATACCCGAGCATCCCAATGATCTGGCCAGGCATCGGTGCCTGTGCATTCGCCTGGGCAATGATCGGATGTACGAATGGGAGTTCGACAATGGGAGCAAACAGCTGGAAATTGCCGTCCCCGGGGCTATCACCATCGACGAGACGCGCATCGGGGTTGCCCTGGCACGCAACGGGGCCGGCCTGATGTACGTTCCTGAACCTGTTGTAGCACCTCTGGTACAAAGCGGGGCATTGGTGCGTGTGCTGGATGACTGGGCCAGTGTTGCACCGGGATTTCACCTGTACTACTCCAGCCGCCGGCAGTTGCCGGTGGGTTTGCGGTTACTGATCGATCTGGTTCGCGAACTGCAACCGATGGGTGATATCGACGGCTGAAGGGGAGGGGCAGCAGTCGCCGTGTCTCGATTACTGAGCGTTATTCATTAGGTCATCTCATTTACCCCCGGTACTCAAGTGGCTGTGCGTTGCGTAGGGTGGGCCGCATTCGCTTCCCCCTACTACTACGGAGTACGCATGAGCCCCTTGGACGTTCTTGCCAAACGGCAACACGCCACAATCGATTGCCCTTCGGCGGCGGGAGAATCTCATGGCCTGCGTATCCTGCTGATCCTCAGCACATTGCTGGCCTTTGCTTCGATTTCCACCGACCTTTACCTGCCGGCGATGCCGGTCATGGCCCAGGCGCTGCACGCGAACAGCGGCACGTTGGAATTGACGGTCAGTGGCTACCTGATTGGCTTCAGTGTGGGCCAATTGTTCTGGGGGCCGTTCAGCGATCGGTTTGGCCGCCGCTTGCCTGTGGCGCTTGGCCTTGGGCTGTTCATCATCGGTTCGGCTGGCTGTGCGCTGGCGGCCAGTGGGCACGCCATGATCGGCTGGCGCGTGGTCCAGGCGATCGGTGCCTGTGCCAACGTGGTGCTGGCACGTGCCATGGTGCGCGACCTGTACGCAGGGCGCGCAGCCGCGCAAAAGATGTCGACCTTGATGACCATCATGGCCATCGCGCCGCTGGCAGGCCCGACGCTGGGCGGCCAGATCATGCACCTGGCTTCATGGCAGGCGATTTTCTGGGTGTTGGTGCTGGTTGGCCTGCTGACCCTCGCCAGCCTGACGCTGTTGCCCGAAACCTTGCCAGCCACCCGCCGCGCACCCACCTCGCTGGGCGCCATTGTTTCTTGCTACGGCGCGCTGCTGCGCAATGCGCGGTTCCTGGGCTACGCCGCGGCTGGCGGGTTCTTCTATGCCGGCACGTTCGCCTATATCGCCGGCTCACCGTTTGCCTACATCAGCTATCACCACGTGCCGGCACAGCTGTACGGGCTGCTGTTCGCCGCCGGCATCGTCGGGGTGATGGCCACCAACCAGGCGAATGCTCGACTGCTCAACCATTACCACAGCGACACGCTGTTGATGGTCGGTGCCCTGATGGCCGGGGGCGCTGGGCTCATTCTGGCACTCAATACCTGGGCTGACTTCGGCGGCCTGCCACTGCTGGTCGTCGGCTGCTTCCTGTTCGCCTCGTCCACGGGCTTTGTGGTCGCCAACTCGGTAGCAGGTGC
This sequence comes from Pseudomonas eucalypticola, assembly GCF_013374995.1. Lineage (NCBI taxonomy): Bacteria > Pseudomonadati > Pseudomonadota > Gammaproteobacteria > Pseudomonadales > Pseudomonadaceae > Pseudomonas > Pseudomonas eucalypticola. Next base: position 2,436,138 of record NZ_CP056030.1, read on the forward strand.
GTTGAGCTGTTCAGGGCAGTTCGCGGGCTCTGCCTCGGCCTTGGCCGGCGCCCTGCAGTACGGCTGCGGCATTCTCGGCTCGGCCTTGGTCGCAGCGTTCGCCGATGGCACGCCATGGCCCATGGGTTGGGTCCTGGCGGTCTGCGGCGTTGGCTGTGTGATCAGCGCGGCCTGTGTACGGCGGGCAGCCAGACAACATTGATTCATCCTGATATGAGGTTCTCATCATGACGTTTGCATTCGACAATCAAGTGGCACTGGTCACCGGCGCTGCTTCGGGTATCGGCCTGGCCGCCGCCAAGGCGTTCGCCCAGGCCGGGGCTTCCGTAGCCTTGGCTGACCTTGATGGCGACGCTGTGCGTGCCGTGGCCCAAGCGCTGAATGACGCCGGGTTCAAGGCCATCGGTATCCCGTGTGACGTATCCGACATCGCCCAGGTGGAAGCACTGGTCAAGCGTACCGTGGCTGAACTGGGTGGCCTGGACGTGGCCTTCAACAACGCCGGTATTCAGAACGTGCTGGCCGAGACGGCCGACGCCAGTGTTGAGGACTACGACCGCGTCATGTCGGTCAACCTGCGTGGCGTATGGGCGTGCATGAAGTTCCAGCTGCAGCATATGCGCCAGCAGGGCAGTGGCAGCATCGTCAACTGCTCATCCCTGGGTGGCCTGGTGGGGGGCGCCGAGCGCGCCAACTACCACGCGGCCAAGCATGGCGTGATCGGCCTGACCAAGAGCGCAGCGTTGGAATACGCCGCACGCAACATCCGTGTGAACGCGGTATGCCCAGGCCTGATCTGGACACCCATGGTCGATCAGATGGTCGCTTCCGGCCAGGGCGAGGCCATGGACGGGATGATCAAGGCTATCCCCATGGCGCGTCCCGGCCGCCCTGAAGAAATCGCCGATACCGTGCTGTGGCTCAGCAGTAGTCGGGCCAGCTATGTCACCGGCCAATCCATCTCGGTGGATGGCGGCTTCATCATGCGTTGATTCCCCCTCGTCACGATCAAGGAAGTTCTCATGCCTCAACCGAATTCTGTCAAGGTCGGCGCAGCCCTGTATGTCCTGGGTGCGCTCATCGTGCTGGTCGGGCTGTTCATGCTCGCCGGGGGTGCATGGCTGATCGCCCTCGGCGGCTCCTGGTACTTCGCCCTGGCCGGCATCGGGCTACTCATTGCCGGGGGGCTGATAGCGTGTCGGCGCCTGTCCGGGGCTGGGTTGTACGTGTTGGTATTCGGTTGTTCCGCCATCTGGGCTGCGTTTGACGCTGGCCGGGCATTCTGGCCATTGTTTTCACGGCTGTTCGCGCTGGCTGTACTGGCCGTGCCGGTGCTGCTGGCGATGCCTGCCCTGAACAGCACCCGAGGGCGAGTGCCTCGCAGTGCGGCTTTCACGCTGGCCGGACTCTGCGTGATTGCCCTGGGCGCGACCCTTTATGCAGCCCTGCAGCCGCAGCCCTTGCAGACGGCCGAAAACGCCGTCCCTGCGGTCGCGGGCAAGGCCGTGGGCGGTATACAGCCGGCGGGCGACTGGCGCTATTTTGGGCGTACACCATCGGGTACCCGCCATGCCGAACTGGACCAGATTACCCCCGCCAATGTCGCTGGCCTGAAGCTCGCCTGGACCTACCACACCGGCGAAGTTCCTTCCGGTAGCCAAGGCCACGTGGTGACGCCGCTGCACGTCAACGGTGTGCTGTATGGCTGCACCCAGTCCAGCCAGCTATTTGCCCTGGACGCCGACACCGGCAAGGAACTGTGGCGTTTCAATCCCAAGGCCCAGGCCAATAACGTCTACCCCCGCTGTCGGGGGGTGGGCTATCACGATGATACGGCCAATGTGTCTGCGCCGGCGTCGGGCGCACCACGGGCTGCCTGTACCCGCCGGATCATCGCGACCACGGTAGATGCCCATATCGTCGAAGTCGACGCCGACACCGGCAAGGCCTGCAGCGATTTCGGTGACAACGGCAGCGTCAGCCTGCGCATGGGCATGGGGTCGGATCATCAGGACCTGTATTTTCCCACCGCCGCGCCCACGGTGGTGCGTGACCTGATCGTGGTAGGGGGGCTGGTGTGGGACAACCAGACGGTGGGCGAGCCTTCTGGGGTGGTCCGCGCGTTCAACGTGCACACGGGGGCGTTGGTATGGGCGTGGGATGTGGGCGACCCCTCCATCACCCGGCTGCCGCCGGAGGGCCAGCACTACACGCCGGGCACGCCGAATGTGTGGTCCACGCCCGCCTTCGACGAGACCCTGGGGCTGATCTACCTGCCCACCGGCAATGCCACCCCGGACTTCTGGGGCGGCGAGCGCTCGGCGGCCGATGATCGCTACTCATCCTCCATCGTCGCGCTGGACATCGCCACCGGGCGTGAGCGCTGGCATTTCCAGACCACTCACCACGACCTGTGGGATTACGACGTGCCGTCGCAACCGGCGCTCTACGATGTGCCCGACGGCCATGGTGGCACGCTGCCTGCGCTGATCCAGACCACCAAGCGCGGCCAGATCTTCATGCTGGACCGGCGCACGGGCACGCCGATCGCCAAGGTCGAGGAGCGCCCAGTACCCCAAGGCGGCGTTGCCGACGAGCGCCTGTCGCCAACCCAGCCCTATTCGGTGGGCATGCCGTCGATTGGTACGGAACCTTTGACCGAGGCGCGCATGTGGGGGCTGACCCCGCTGGATCAGCTGATGTGCCGCATCGAGTTTCGCCGCGCCCGGTATGAGGGGGAGTTCACCCCACCCAGCGAGCGTTTGACGATTCAGTACCCTAGCTGGCTGGGTGGCATGAACTGGGGCTCGGTGTCCATTGCCGAGAATCTGGGCTACATGATCTTCAACGATACCCGCGTACCGATCTGGAATCGCATGGTCAGCAGGGAGGCGTATGACAAGGCTTCATTGGCAGGGGGCGGGCACGAAGGTAATGCGCCTCAGCGCGGTACGCCATGGGGCATAGAGCAGGGGCGCTTCCTCTCGCCACTGGGTGTGCCGTGCCAGCAACCGCCCTACGGCACCATCACCGCCATTGACCTGGCGACCCGCCAGGTCGCCTGGTCCATGCCCTTGGGCACCACTGAGCAGACCGGGCCATTGGGCATCGCCACGCACCTGCCCATGCCCATCGGCATGCCCACCCGTGGCGGGCCCATTACCACGTCCTCCGGCCTGATCTTCGTAGGTGCCAGTCAGGATTTCGACTTTCGTGCGTTGGATGTAAGGACGGGGCGGCAGTTGTGGAAAGCGCGTTTGCCGGTCGGCGCGGAAGCGACCCCCATGACCTATGTGTCACCGCGCAGTGGCCGTCAGTACGTCGTCATCAGTGCCGGCGGCAATTCGGCCACCACGCAAAAGGGTGATTACGTACTGGCGTTTGCGCTACCGAAGTAAGGACGAATCGTCCCGACGCCAGCGCTGCGCAGGTCTATTGATGAGCGTTGCTTATAGGTTCATCAAGTTTTCCCCGGCTAGTGAGCGGTAGTTCGTCAACGTACAGTTGAGTCATTCTCTGCACAAAGGCGAATTACCCTCCATGCCGCTCATCAGATCATCGATGCTCACCGCTGCAATCCTCGCGTCTCTGTCCCCCGTTGCCCAGGCACAAGCGCCCACCACCGTTGCCCAGGGGGTCAATGTGATCGGCGCTGAAAAAGTCGTGTTCCGCAACGGAGCCGTAAACATGGCCGGTAACCTTTACCTGCCTGATGACTACGACAGCGCCAAGCGCTACCCGGCCATCGTGGTTGCCCACCCTTGGGGCGGTGTCAAAGAGCAGACCGCAGGCCTTTACGCCCAGCAGTTAGCGCACAAGGGCTTCGTGACCCTGGCGTTCGACGCGTCCCATTACGGCGAAAGCGGCGGTGAGCCGCGGGACCTTGAGAGCCCGGCTGATCGTGTAGCCGACATCCGTAGCGCCGTGGGCTACCTGGCCAGTTTGAAACAGGTTGACCCCAATCGTATCGGCGCCGTCGGCATCTGCGCTGGCGGCGGCTACACCCTCAACGAGGCCCAGACGGATTTGCGGGTCAAGGCAGTGGCAGGGGTGGTGACCTATGACATTGGCGATGCGACGCGCACTGGCATCCAGGGCATGCCCGTGACTGCTGCTGATCGTCAGACACTGCTGAAGACCGTCGATGCCCAGTTGAACAAAGAAGCGGCAGGGGCGCCCGTCCTTGTGCAGCCGTTGCTGCCTCCCCGTGACACGCTGACAGCAGCTTCACCCAGCTTTCTGCGCGAAGCGACCGACTACTACCTGACGCCACGGGGTGCCCACCCCAACGCTCACAACCGATTCGTGGTCACCAGCCCCGGTTTGCACATGGGCTACTACCCGCTGGAACACATGGAGCTGATCGCACCGCGCCCCGTGTTGTTGATTGCCGGCGAGCGCGCCGAGACTCTCACGTTCAGCCAGGCAGCCTTCGCCAAGGCGCAGCAGCCCAAGGAGTTGTATGTCATTCCAGGGGCCTCGCATTTCGATCTTTACGACAAGACTCAGTACGTCACGCCTGCTGTTGCCAAGCTTGCGGGCTTCTTCGCCCAGGCTCTGTGACGTTTTCCTCTGTATTTCACTGACTCAAGGTACCGACCATGGATAACCCATCTTTCGTTGCCCAGCCTTCGCTGGACGATATTGAAGCCGTCGCACCCGCCCTCAAGCATTTCACCCAGACCGTCGTGCAGGGCCAGTTGTGGACCAACCCCGACCTGAACGACCGTGACCGTAGCCTGGTGACACTGGCCGCCGCCGTTGCCCGCAACCACCTGGTGCAATTGCAGCCGGCCTTGGAACAGGCGCTGACTCATGGCGTAAAGCCGGCTGAAATTTCCGAGCTGATCACCCACCTGGCGTTTTACTCGGGGTGGGGCAACGCCATGGCCGCCGTGTTGCCCGCCAAGGCAGTGTTCGAGCGCCACAGCGTGGCGGCTGCCGATTTGCCGGGCGTGGCGTGCGAGCGCCTGCCGCTGGACGAGGAGAGCGAGCGCCAGCGCGCCACCGCCGTACAGGGCAACTTTGGTCATGTGGCCCCCGGCGTGGTGAAGAACACCACGGATTGCCTGTTTCTGGACCTGTGGTTGCGTCCGGATCTGGCCCCGCGGGACCGCAGCCTGGTGACGGTGACGGCATTGGTGTGCGCCGGGCAGGTGGCCCAGGTGACCTACCACTTGAACCGGGCGATGGACAACGGCCTGACGCAGCCGCAGGCGGCGGAAATGCTCACGCAGCTGGCGTTCCATGCCGGCTGGCCGAACGTTTTCTCGGCCATGCCGGTCTTCAAGGATGTGTTCGCCAGCCGTAGCTGACTTTATTCAGTGGAAGGCAACAGAAGCCGCTGGCCGATCGCAGGTATTGATGAGCTCGGTTCATCGCTTCGTTGAACAGACGGTGGGTACTCATTGCGGGTTCCCTCGGCTAACGTCCGATCAGGCTTGTTTGGAAGGTCCCCACCAAGGAGTGATTGATGAGAGCACTGGCGATACTGGTAACCACCCTGATGTCCTGCACCGCGGTCCTGGCCGCGCAGGTGCCCGGCGAGAAGGCAATGAGCATCGTCAGAAATGGCGAGCAGCCGTCCATCATGGGCGCGCCTGGCAACTTTGTCGGCAATGCCCGTATCGATCCGCTGATCGCACCGCGCGCACCTTCCACGGTGTCGGCAGGGGCGGTCACCTTCCAGCCGGGTGCCCGTTCCGTCTGGCACACCCATCCACTGGGCCAGACCCTGGTGGTCACCGCTGGTACTGGCTGGATCCAGCAGGAAGGCGGGGAGAAACAGGTGATCAAGCCCGGTGACGTCATTTGGACGCCGCCGGGCGTCAAGCATTGGCATGGGGCCACCGCCACCACCGGAATGACCCACATCGCTATCCAGGAGTCGCGTGACGGCAAGAATGTCGAATGGCTGGAGCCGGTCACTGACGTGCAATACGAGGCTTCGCGATGACAGTGCTCAAAACGGCTGTCGCTTCGTTTTCCGTGCTATTGGCCGCCTGTGCAGGCCATGACAAGGCTGCCAGCCAGGCGCCCGCGGTGCCCAGCCTCGAGGACGTGCGTGCGGTGTCGCCGGCACTGGCCCGCAACACCGAATCGTTGCTGCTGGGGGAGGTGTGGAAGCGACCCGGCTTGTCACCCCGGGACCGTAGCCTGGTCACCGTGGCGGTCCTGATTGCTCGCAACCAGACGGTCGAAATGGCCTACCACTTCAACCTTGCGCTGGACAACGGCGTCACACCGGCTGAACTGTCAGAGACCATCAACCACCTGGCGTTCTACAGCGGATGGGGCAGTGCCACTGGCACGATCTTGATCGCCAAGGACGTCTTTGCCAGGCGCCACATTGGCGCAGAGCAACTGGCCCCGGTGTCACCGTCGCTGCTGCCCATCGACCAGGCCTCGGAGCAGGTGCGCACCGCCTATGTCGACAGGGTCGTGGGGCCGGTTTCCCCAGGGCTGGTGCACTACACCAGCGCGGCGCTGTTTCACGACCTGTGGCTGCGACCAGGCCTGGCGCCGCGTGATCGCAGCCTGATTACGGTGAGTGCGTTGATCGCCACTGGCCAGGTGGCACAGCTGGGCGCGCACTTGAACCGCGCCATGGACAACGGCCTGACCCAGGCGCAGGCCTCGGAGATGCTGACCCAATTGGCGTTTTATGCGGGGTGGCCGAATGTGTTCACGGCGGTGCCGGTGGTTAGCGATGTCTTTGCCGCTCGGCAGAAGGCTGCGTCGAACACGTTGCAATGAGGCCACGCTCGATGAAGCAAGGCTCACGACTTCATTCTGAATAGCCACCGCACGCCGTTTGAAATGGCGTTCCAGCATCAACGGTGCGATAAGTCCTGAAAACCTACGGCTGCGGCAAATCACCACACCGAAAATACCTCTCATTCACCACCGTTGCTCAGCTAACCCTTTGCTTCTCAAGCACAATCCCGGACAATCGCCCCCCCTTTTATGGCCGGGGCGCTGCCTGCTTCATGTTTCATCCCGTCTCGGCCACGTATGAATAACCGGCAAGCGGAGATTCGACCGGATGAATGAACAGGCCAATAGCCTCGACCAGACCTTTGACGCGGCGCCACAAGCGACGCTCACAGGTTGGAACCGTCACGACACTACCTGGATGCTGGGCCTGTTCGGCACAGCCATCGGCGCCGGCACGTTGTTCTTGCCCATCAACGCCGGCCTGGGCGGTTTCTGGCCCCTGCTGATCCTGGCCTTGCTGGCCTTCCCGATGACCTTCTACGCGCACCGTGGCCTGACCCGCTTCGTGCTGTCGGGCCGCGAAGGCGCGGACATCACCGAGGTGGTGGAGGAGCACTTCGGCGCCAAGGCCGGGGCGCTGATCACGTTGCTGTACTTCTTCGCCATCTTCCCCATCCTGCTGATCTACAGTGTTGCCTTGACCAACACCGTGGGCAGCTTCATCGAACACCAACTGCACCTGCAACCACCGCCCCGGGCGCTGCTGGCGCTGGTGCTGATCGTCGGCCTGCTGGGCGTGGTGCGCTGTGGTGAGCGGGTGATCGTCAAGGCCATGAGCCTGATGGTGTACCCCTTCATCGTCGCGCTGCTGCTGTTGGCACTGTTCCTGGTACCGCACTGGACCGGTGGCATCCTGACCACCGCCAGCAATGTGCCTGAGCCTTCGGCGTTCCTGCATACCCTGTGGCTGGCGATTCCGGTGATGGTGTTCTCGTTCAACCACTCGCCGATCATCTCGGCCTTCGCGGTGGACCAGAAGCGTCGCTATGGCGCCAATGCCGAGAAACGCAGCTCGCAGATCCTGGCCCGTGCCCACGGTTTGATGGTGGTGATGGTGCTGTTCTTCGTGTTCAGCTGCGTGTTGACCCTGTCGCCTGAGCAACTGGCCGAAGCCAAGGCGCAGAACCTGTCGATCCTGTCGTACCTGGCCAACCACTTCAGCAACCCGACCATCGCCTTCGCGGCGCCGCTGATTGCTTTCGTGGCCATCGCCAAATCGTTCCTGGGCCACTACATCGGTGCCAGCGAGGGCCTCAAGGGCCTGATCGTCAAGAGCGGCAAGCGCCCGGCCGCCAAGACCATGGACCGCCTGGTCGCCGCGTTCATGCTGGTGGTGTGCTGGTTGGTAGCGACCCTGAACCCGAGCATCCTGGGCATGATCGAAACCCTGGGCGGCCCGGTGATCGCCGCCATCCTGTTCCTGATGCCGATGTACGCCGTGCGCCGGGTGCCGGCCATGCGCGTCTACGCGGGCAAACTGTCCAACGTGTTCGTGGTGGTCGTCGGCCTGGTGGCCATTTCGGCGCTGGTCTATACACTCTAAGGCCGCTGCCGGCTTCTAGCTCGCAGCAGCCAGTTGCGCCAACCACCCCGGCTGGCGCAGCCCATCGAACAACCTTCCATAATCCGCGTGCAGCCGCCCTGGCAGCCGCGTGCGCCGGTAATCGCCGGGGGCCACGCCCAGGTACCGGCGAAAGGTGCGGGCCAGTTGCTGGCCGTCGCCCAGGCCGCCACGCCGGCCAATCTTGTCCACCGGCAGGTCGCTGGCCAGCAATGCCTGGCGCGCCATTTCCACCCGCAGCACCAGCAATAGCCCGTGGGGCGAGCAACCGCAGTCCTGGCGCAGCAGCCGGCGCAGGCTGCGCTCGCTGGTATGCAGGTACGCGGCGGCCTGGCCCACGGTCAGCGTCTGGTCCAGGCGTTGCAACCACCAGCGGCACAGGCGCAGCGCTGGGCCGTTGGGGCGTGGGGCGGTATGAGACAGGCCGGTGGGCGGGCAGGGCTGGCCGCGCACGGCGGCACAATGGTCGCGCAGCAACAGCAGGGCCATGTCGCTGGCGCTCATGCGTTCACTGGTGGTGTAGAACGGCCCGTCTATCCGCAGGCGGCCGCTTTCATGCACATGGGTCTCGGGAAAACGCACGGCCAACAGGGTGGTCAGCGCGCTGTGGGTCGTGACCTGGCGGCCGCGCAGCAATTGCGCCGCAGCCAGCCAGAACACGCCCGCGCCCAGTGCCACGACCCGCCGTGCCCGGGGCTGTACCTGGCGTAGCCAATGCACCAGCGGCGGGTGCTCGGCGGTGAGGGCCTGGGCCGGCCCATGCGCAATGATCAGGGTATCCACCCCCAAGGGCTGGGCCAGGTCCAGGGCGTGTGTCTGCACGCTGACCCATGGCATGCCCGGCGAGCGCAACGGCCTGCCATCGAGCGAATACACCCGTGTGCTCAACCGGGCGCCCTGGCGCAGTTGGCAACACGGCGCCTGGTCCAGTGCGTGAAGGGTTTCCAGCAGCTTGATCACATCGCCGACGTAGCATCCCGGGTAGCTGAGGATGGCGATGTCGCGCGCCGGGTGGGCGGGCGCCTGGGGAACTACGGTGCGAATGGCGCCTGATTCCAAGGGCCCTGAAAACACTACACCATGCACCTGTAAGCCCCGCCACCCACGAAAAAAAGAATCAAGCCTGCGTCCGCGGTGCCGTTAATACCCTCGGCGCCAGTGCCAGCACCATCGCACTTTGCAGCGAGAAACAGGATATTGACGCACCGTCAAAACTTAGACGTCAAAATATAGTCATTTGGCTGTACAGGGTCAAGCCCTAAAGCTAGACAGGTCGAGAGTTCAACAGCATGAAGACAGAACAAGCAGCCGCTGCCGCTGGCGCCCAGGGTGCCAACGGTTTGACAGGCACGGGCGCTGAAACCTTTGCCCTGGAAGGCTTGGGTCAGCGAATCGCCGATGTAGCGGATGGGCTAGGTGGCAAGCGCAACCTGGCGCGCCGCTCGGGTGTGCACGAAACCCAGCTGTACAAGTACATTCGGGGCGCCAGTGCCCCCAGCCTGGGCGTGTGCCTGGCGATCGCCCGTGCAGGTGGGGTGTCGCTGGACTGGCTGGTATCAGGCGAAGGTTCAGCGCAGCCATCGGCGCCCGGCATCACCTGGGTGCAGCGTTACCCCGCTGAGGTCTGCCCGATGCAATTGCCATGGCCTGGCAGTGTGGCCGCCATTGAACCTCTGCCGCTCAACCCCGTCGAACTGCAACAGCGCGGCCTGGCCGAGCACAGCCTGGTAGCCGTGCAGGTACCGCGTGGCCAGGGAGGCGCGCCGCTGGAGGAGGGCGGCACGGTGCTCATCGACCGCGCCGCGCCGGGACTGGCGGGCGATGGCCTGTACCTTGTGGAGCTGGGCGCTACCCTGCGGGTGCAGCGCCTGCAATTCCAGGTGGACGGCTCGCTGACGCTGCTGGCCATCAACCCACGGTTTCGCGACCTGCACCTGCCGGTGAAACGGCTGGGCGAATTGAGCGTGATCGGCCGGGTGCTCTGGTTCTGTAGCTGGCAGGGCTGAACTGGCCGGATATGCAACGCTTGTGGCCGGATCTGCAACGGTATGGCCGCCCTAGCGAATGCCGGCCCACGTAAGCTGTAAAAGGTCACCCGGCGGCATTCAGACCCTGGGGGCCCACACTTACCAGCGCTTTCGCAGGAACCTCTATGTCCACTCGCAACCTGTTCAAGGCCGGGGCCTTTGCCCTGATCGGCCTGGGCGTCGCTTTGTCCGGCAACGCCAATGCATCTACCGCCACCGCTAACATGAGCGTCAGCGCCACCGTCGTCGCCACTTGCTCGGTGTCGGCCGGCTCCATGGCGTTTGGCTCCTACTCGGGCGCCGCCGTCACTTCCAGCGCTGACCTGTCGGTGACCTGCACCAACGACGCGCCCTATACCATCGCCCTAGGCGCAGGCAGCGGCACCGATGCCACCACGTCGGCACGCCTGCTGACCAACGCATCGGACAGTACTTCCACCCTGAGTTACGGCCTGTACCAGGACAGCAGCTACGCCACCACCTGGGGCGATACCACCGGCACCGACACCCTGGCCGGCACCGGTACCGGGGCGGCGCAGACCGTTACCGTGTATGGCAAAGTGGCGGCCGACCAGCTGACGGCCAGCACCGGCAGTTACTCGGACACCGTGGTCGTCACCGTCAACTACTGACCCGCCGCCATCTCCCTGAGGGACCGGGCGCAGTTCGGGAAACCAGCATCGTGATCGCGCGGTGCTGGGGCCCGTGAGCTGCGCCCGCTTTCACAGGGGGGTGAAACAGCTGTTCACGCCTACCTTTCGCAGAGCCTCCTTCATGCACCTTGCCACACGCCTTTACCGCGCCTGTGCACTGGCCGGCCTGTGCGCGCTCGCGCCGCAGGCCCATGCCCAGGCACTGGAGATCATGCCTATCGCCCAGGCCCTGGAGGCTGGCCAGCGCAGCGCCAGCTTCACCCTGACCAACCGCGCTGACCACGACACCCAAGTGCAGGTACGCAGCTTTCAATGGACCCAGGCCAATAACACCGACGTGCTGGACAAGACCCAGGCCCTGCTGGTCAGCCCGCCGTTCGCCCGTATCGCACCGGGGCAGTCGCAGACCATCCGGCTGCTGCTGCGCCAGGTACCGGGCGGCACTGAGCAAGCGTACCGGGTAGTGTTCGACCAGTTGCCCGACGCTGACCCTACCAAGGTCGCGCTGGCGTTCCGCCTGACGGTGCCGGTATTCGCCAGCGACGCCCCGCGGGCCAACGCCGATGTGCAATGGCGGGCGGTGCTTGAGCATGGGCAGGGGTATGTGTTGGCCCATAATGCCGGCCAGGCCCACGCGCCGCTGGCCAACCTGACCCTGGTGGACGTTGGGGGCCACGCCCTGAAGCTCAGCCGCCCGGCGCTGCCTTACCTGCTGGTCGGCCAGGACGGCCGCTGGTTGATCCATGCCTCGGCCCAGGTGCTGCACGCGGGCGACCGCCTGCACCTGACCACCACTGGCCGCGGCACCGCGATGGACAGCTGGTTGACCCTTGAACCCAGCCCTTGAGCACGTTGGTCTACCGGTACCTGCTGTTGACACTGGTCATGGCCAGCCCCCTCACGGCAGACGCCGATCCTCTGCTGCTGGAGGTCATCGTCAATGGCCAACTGCGCGCGTCTGCCCAGGAAGTGGAAGAACAGCAGGGCCGCCTGCTGGTACCCGCCGAGCAACTGCCGGCCCTGGGCATTCGCCAGCCCGGCGACGGCAGCGGTGACGTGGACCTTGCCAGCCTGGCTGGCGGCCACTGCCGTTTCGACCGTGCCCGCCAGCGCATTTCGCTGCAATTGCCCGATGCCGACCTGATTCCCCAGCCACTGCGCCACGACCCGCCGCGCCCCAAAGGCGCTGGCCTCAAAAGCGACTGGGCCAGCGTGCTCAATTACGACACCCAATACACCCGCGCTGACGGCCAGGGCACGGCCAGTACCCTGGCCAGCCTGCGCCTGCTGGGCGGCCCCGGGGTATTCGAGACCAGCAGCCTGCAGACCCGCAGCAGCACCCTGGACAGCACCGTGCGCCTGGACACCACCTGGAGCCGCGCCGACCTTGAGCACCTGCGCAGCTGGAAAATCGGCGATTTCGTCAGTGGCGGGTTCAGCTGGACCCGCCCCGTGCGATTGGCGGGCGTGCAGGTGGCCAGCAACTTCGGCCTGCGCCCGGACCTCGTCACCTACCCGCGGCCGGGTATCAGCTCCAGCGTGGCGGTGCCGTCCTCGGTGGACATTTACGTCAACGGCCTGCACCAATTGTCCGGGCAGGTGCAGCCCGGCCCCTTCGAAGCCAGCCAGATCCCGGTGGCCAGCGGCAGTGGTGACATCGCCGTGGTGGTCAAGGATGCCAGTGGGCGGCAGACCACCCAGACCCTGCCGTTCTACACCAGTAGCCTGTTGCTGAGCCCAGGCCTGGATTCGCTGTCGCTGGAAGCCGGCAGTGTGCGCAAGCACTACGCCAGCCAGTCGGCCGATTACGCCCAGGGCGCGGTGTCGTTGAGCTGGCGCCACGGCGCCAGCGACCGCCTGACCTGGGAAACCCATGCCGAGGCCAGTGATACCTTGGCCATGGGCGGGGCGGGCGCCGACTGGTTGCTGGGCCAGGTCGGGGTGTTGAACCTGTCGTTGGCGGCCAGTCAGTATCAAGGCCAGGCGGGGCGGCAATACGGCATCGGCTTCAGCCATGCCAGCCGGGTGTTCAACGCCGGCTTCAGCCTGCTGCGCGCCGACCACGGGTTCAACGACCTGGCCTCGGCCAACGGCGACGATCGCCCGGGCAACAGCCTGCGGGCCAACCTCGGCTGGTCGCTGCCGGGGCTGGGCTCATTGGGCGTGGTGTTCACCCGCAAGCGGGTGAATCTCTACGACGACTATGCCCTGACCTCCACTAGCGTGCAGACCACCGTCCTGTCGGTGAGCTGGTCGCGGCCGCTGGCGTGGGGGGCCTACGGCTCGATCACCGCGTTGCATGACTACACCGGCACCACCGGCAACGGGCTGTTCATCGGGTTGTCGATGCCCTTCGGTGAAGGCGCCACCCTCAGTGCCAGCAGCAATCAGAGCGCTGGCGCCAGCTACCAGACCGTGCAAGCCGAACGCCCGGCCGTGGAGCGCGGCGACCTGGGTTGGCGGGTATCCCACGCGGAGGGCGATTTGAACCGCGATGACCTGGCACTGAACGACAAGACGCCTTCTGGCCTGGTAGGGGCCGAAACCGAGCGTACCGACAGCGGCACCGACTGGCGTGTCAGTGCCCAGGGGGCCGTGACATTATTGGGTGGGCACCTGTTTGCCTCCAATACCATTGATGACGCCTTTGCCCTGGTCGATACCGATGGCCTGGCCAATGTCAGGGTGCGCCAGGAGAACCGCGACCTGGGCCGCACCGACCGCAACGGGCTGCTGTTCGTCGATGAACTGCGCGCCTATCAGGACAATCACCTGTCCATCGACCCCGGCGACGTGCCCCTGGACGTGCAACTGGGCACCGACCAACTGCACCTGGTACCCGGCGATCGCAGTGCCGTGCGCGCCCACTTCGCCATCCAGCGCAGCCACAGCGCGACCTTGCACCTGGTCGACACCCGCCACCATGCCCTGCCGGTTGGGGCCACCGCGACGCTGGTGGACAGCGGCGAGCAGACCATGCTCGGTTACGACGGCGAAGCCTTTTTCCAACAGCTGGGCCCCCATGACCAGGTACGCGTGGAGGCCAAGGGCCGCCCGGCCTGTACCGTTCACTTCGACTACCACGCCGAGCCGGGGGCTATTCCCGACATCGGCCCGCTTGTCTGCCACTAGAGGGTTTTCCCATGCGCTATCTGTTGTTCTGGCTGTTGATGCCCCTGAGTCACGGCGCTCTCGCGCAGAGCTGTACCTTGGCTGCCACACCACTGATGTTCGGCACCGTGGCCGGTGTGGCGGGCCAGGTTCACAGCAGCACGGCCTCCGTCACCGTGACCTGCGAGGCCGGTGCCAGTGCCGCCACGGTCAGCTACAGCCTGTACCTGGACGATGACGGTGGCCTTAGCCATGACTTGCGCAACGGCAGCGGCACAGCTCAGTATCAACTCTATACGGCGGCCGGCCAGCAGCCGGTGCTGGGCAGCCAGGCCTTTGCCAGCGACAGCTACACCCTGGCCGCCCATGCCAGTATTTCCCGTACCTATACCTTGTATGCGCGCATGCAGCCCGGCCGCGACGGCGCGCCGGGCGTGTACCAGGCCATGAGCGCGATCCGGTTGGTGTACTGATGTTCAGGAGACAATGGATGACCCCGCACACGCGTGTGTACCTGGCCGGTTTCGATGTGTTTCGCCGTGATGCCGTAGCCCACGGCCACTACCTCAAGTCCCTGTGCGCCGAGCAGGGGCTGGAGGGGCTGTACCCTTTCGACAACGAGGTGCCGGCAGACCTGGCAGGGTTGGCTGCCGCTCGGCTGATTTGTGCGCAGAACATCGCCATGATCCGCCGCTGCGACGCGGTGCTGGCTAACCTCAATGTATTTCGCGGCCAGGAGCCGGACTCCGGCACGGCCTTTGAAGTCGGCCTGGCGGTGGCCCTGGGCAAGCCCGTATGGGCCTATTTCGAGCCCGACCACAGCCTGCGCCAACAGGTGGCCCATGACCCCCAGGGCTATGACGCCCAAGGGTTCGCGGTGGAAGATTTCAACCTGCCGCGCAATTTGATGTTGGCAGCGAGCTGGGCAGGGTACAGTGCGACGGTCGAACAGGCGGTCGGCGATCTGCGCCGACACCTGGCCTCGGCACCTTGAGGAGTAGAAGGCCATGGACCAAGTCCAGCAACTGGGCGAGATGCTCAAGCACTATGCCCAGAGTGAAGAGCACAAGAAGCAGCAGTTTGAAGCTCAGTGCAGCCATTGGAGCGTGAGCATCAACGGCCTGTTCGAGCGCATCGAGCAGTGGCTGCAACCGCTGCGTGACGCCGGGCTGGTTGAATTGGCTCGCGAGCCATACCTGGCCACCAGCGCCAGCTTCCCGGCGCCGGTATCGCCCTTCGCCAGCCACAAGCTGGTCATCACCCTGGCGTTGCGCACCGTGGAATTCGTGCCCGAGGCCATGGGCGCCAAGGGCCAGATCAGCCTGGCGGTGATGGGCCTGACCTCGGACCGCTATGGCAGCATCAGTGTCGTCTGCACGCCGCCTGCCGAGGATTGGCTGTGGCGCAAGGAGCGCGGTGTCAAGGACCCGGAAGTGCACCCACTGACGGCGGATTTCCTGGCGCTTCAGTTGCAGGCCCTGATCCCCCGTCAGCATCGGGAGTAAGCCGGGCATGCTCAACCGTTCCCCCTTGCTGGCCTGTGCCGATGACTATGCCAATGGCGAGGTCATCGCGCCCCATTGTCATGGGCAGGTCCAGTTCATCCACGCCATTTCCGGGGTCATGCGCGTCACCACCGGCCAAGGCAGCTGGGTGGTGCCGCCTGGGCACGCGCTGTGGGTGCCGCAGGCCATGGAGCACGAGATCCGCATGACCGGCAACGTGCAAATGCGCACGCTGTTCATTCACCCCTCGGCGCTGGGCTTCAGGGTCAGCGCTTGCCAGGTGGTCAAGGTGTCGGCCCTGGTCCGGGAGTTGATACTGGCCGCCATCGGGGGCCTGGGCGCGCCCCAGCGCGAGGCGCGCGACCAGCACCTGCTGGGCTTGCTGTTCGCCGAGCTGGAAGGGGCGCCGCCGTTGGCCACCCATGTACCGCTGCCCCTGCAACCACGCCTCAAGTCGTTGTGCGAGGCCTTCGTCGCCAACCCCGCGCAGGAGTCCACCCTGCAGGACTGGGCCGACCAGAGCAACATGAGCTCGCGGACCTTGGCGCGCCTGTTCCTGCGCGAACTGGGCATGACCTTCGGCGAATGGCGCACCCGCACGCGGTTGATCCTGAGCCTGCAGCGCTTGGCCTTGGGCGTGTCGATACTGGAGGTGGCGCTGGAGCATGGGTATCAGAGCCCCAGCGCGTTCAGTGCGATGTTCAAGCGTGAGTTGGGGTATGCGCCCAGCCATTATCAGGTGGGGTAGGGGGAACGGGTGAGGTCCGAGTGCGCCCTCCAATCTCCACCTTGTCCCAATCAAAACGACACTTGTCCAAATCGCGCGGGCACGTCTCACACCGGATCCAATAATCTTCAGGCCTTGTCCTCTTCAGAATAAGGTCTGCAATGCCCCCTGCCTGTTTGCGCCCCTTGCTCCCTTGGTTGCTGATGGCACTGTTGCCTGGTTGCAGCCAATGGGCCAGCCACGAACCTGCGCGTTCGTCTTTGCCCACCACCAACCCGTGGCAGACATTGCCCGCGCAGGTCAGCGGCGAGCCGCTGCCCGGCCAGTGGTGGCAGCTGTACCACGACCCGGCGCTGGACCATCTGGTACGCGAGGCGTTGGCCCACAACCGCGACCTGGCCCAGGCCGGGGCTCATGCCCAGGCCCTGCTGGCCGGCCTGCACGAGGCTGATGCCCAGCGTTGGCCGTCCACCACGGTGGACATGGGCGCCAGCTATGGCAAGACTGCGGACGACCAGACGCTGGCCAAGGCGACCGGCAGCCATGCACCGGCCCAGTGGGCATTCAACCCGGGCCTTGAGCTGGCCTACCAAATGGATGTGTGGGGCCAGGTGCAACATGCCATCGAGCGTGCCCAGGCCAACGCCCAGGCGGCGGCTGCAGCCCAGGACCAGGTGCGCGTGACCGTGGCGGCGCAGACCACCCGGGCCTACGTCGGCACCTGCGCCTTGGCTGCCCGCGCCAGGGTGCAGCGCCAATCGCTGGCGGTGCTGGCCGATAGCGTGCGGTTGCTGCAACGCCAGCGCCAGGCAGGCCTGGTCACTGACTTCGAAGTGTCCCGCATGCAGGCGTTGCAAGGGCAGGTGCAGGCCGGGTTGCCGATGCTGGAGGCACGCCGCCAGGCAGCGGTGTTCGAACTGGCGACACTGACAGGCAACCCCACGCCGACGCCCGTCGATTGCCAGCAGGTGCCCCAGCTGAGCGCCGCGCTGCCGGTAGGGGACGGCTGGCAATGGCTGGCACGGCGCCCCGACATCCGCCAGGCCCAGCGCGAGCTGCAGGCGGCCAGCTTGCAGGTGGACATCACCCAGGCCGACCTGTACCCCAAGGTCAGTTTCGGTGCCTCACTGACGTCGTCCAGCCACCCGCTGAACCAGCTAGGCGACAGCCACGCGGTGATGTTCGGTATCGGTCCGTTGATCAGTTGGCAATTTCCCAACCGTGCCGCCAATCGCGCCCGGGTCGAGCAGGCCCGGGCCCTGGAGCAAGGGCAGCTGGCGCGGTTCGATGCCCAGGTGCTCGGCGCCCTGCAACAGGTCCGCCAGGCCCTGGTGCTCTATGACGGCGAACGCCAGCGTCACGCCGCCCTGGCGCAGGCGCTGGGTAGTAGCCGACGGGCCTTTGACCTGGCCCAGCGCAACTATCGCGCTGGTGCCCTGGATTTCCTCGATGTGCTCGACAGCGAGCGTGAGCTCATCGGCCTGCAAGCCGGCCTGGCCGATGCCGACGGCCAGCTGCTGCAGCGCCAGATCGACCTGTTCGCCGCCCTCGGGGGCGGCTGGCAGCGCGACGACACTTCCCTTTCCACTGCTGACGGAACCGCCCCATGAACATTGCCGCCCACGACATCGACCACGGTCAGCACCAGGCCCAGGCCCTGCGTCTGCGCCGCAAGCGCCGGTTGCAGCTGGCAGCCGGGGTCGCCGGGTTATGCGCGGCGGTGGCCGCCGGCGGGTACTGGTGGTTGCAGGGGCGTTTCCTGGAGAGTACCGACGATGCCTATGTGCGCGCCGACTGGGTGCCCATCAGTGCACGCATCAACGGCTACGTCGCGCAGGTGCTGGTGGACGACGACCAGCCGGTGAAAGCCGGGCAGGTACTGGTGCGCATGGACGACCGCGACTACCTGGCCCACCGCGATCAGGCTCGCGCGGCCGTGGCGGAAGCCGATGCTGCCGCGTTGGCCGGCCAGGCCAGCCTGGCCGTGGCCCAGGACCGGGTTGCTGAGCAGCAGGCCGCCATCGCCCAGGCCGCCGCCCAGGCCCAGGGCAGCCGTGCCGAATTCCAGCGGGCCAGCCTCGACCGCCAGCGTTACCAGGGTCTGGTACATGACCAGGCTGCCAGCGCCCAGCGCCTGGAGAGCGCGGAGTCCAGTTTCGCCCAGGCCCGCGCGACCCTCGATGCCGCGGTAGCGCGCCAGCATCAGCAGGAGCTGGCGCTGAACGTCGCCCGCGGCCGCGAGACGCTGGCCCAGGCGGCGCTGCAACAACAGGTGGCGCGTCAGGCCCAGGCGCGGGCGCAATTGGCCTTGGCCGATCATGCACTGGAAGATACTCAGATACGCGCGCCGTTCGACGGGGTGGTCGGCCAGCGCAAGGTACGTGAACGTCAGTACCTGTCGCCTGGCCTGCCGCTGTTGGCCGTGGTGCCGGTACAACAGGCCTATGTGGTAGCCAACTTCAAGGAGACCCAATTGCAGCACATGCGAGCCGGGCAGCCGGTGGAGCTGCGCGTGGACACCTACGGCGGCCAGCGTCTGCACGGGCACGTGGCGAGTTTCTCGCCGGGCTCGGGGGCAGTGTTCGCGCTGTTGCCGTCGGATAACGCCACCGGCAACTTCACCAAGATCGTCCAGCGGTTCCCGGTCCGCATTCTACTCGACGCCCCCCAGGGCCAGGCGCCCATCCTGCCCGGCATGTCGGTGGTGGCCACGGTGGATACCCGCGATGAGCGCTGAGCAACCGGTTTCCCTGCGTGCCTGGGTAGCGGTCATCGGGGGGTTGTTCGGCTGCTTCATGGCGGGCATGAACGTGCACGTCACCAGCGCCGCCTTGCCGGAAATCGAAGGCGCGTTGGGGGCTAGCTTTCAGGAGGGGTCGTGGATCTCCACCGCTTACCTGGTGGCCGAGATCGTCATGATCCCGCTCACCGCCTGGTTGGTGGAGGTGTTCTCGCTGCGCCGGGTGATGTGGGTGGGCGCGTTCGTGTTTCTGCTGGCGTCGGTGGCCTGCTCGCTGGCGCCGAACCTGTCGGTGATGATCGCCATTCGCGTGGTACAGGGGGCAGCGGGGGCGGTGCTGATTCCGTTGTCATTCCAGCTGATCATCACGCAGTTGCCGGCCAGCAAGGTGCCCATGGGCATGGCGCTGTTCAGCCTGGCCAACAGTGTCGCCCAGGCCGCGGGCCCGTCCATTGGCGGGTGGTTGACGGACGTCTATAGCTGGCGCTGGATTTTCTACTTGCAACTGGCGCCCGGCGTGCTGCTGTTGCTGGCAATCGCCTGGGCCATCGACGCCAGCCCCATGAAGCTGGAACTGCTCAAGCGCGGCGACTGGGCCGGCATCACCGCCATGGTCATCGGCCTGGGCGGGGTGCAGATCGTGCTGGAGGAGGGCGGGCGGGAAGACTGGTTCGGTTCGCCGTTCATTGTCTGGATGAGCGTGGTGTCGGCCGTGGCGCTGGTTTATTTCATCGCCTCCCAGCTGTATGGCAGCCGTGCCTTCATCAACCTCAGGTTGCTCAAGGGCTACAATTTCGGCGTCGCCAGCGTGGCCATGTTCATTTTCGGGGGCATGACGTTCGGCCTGGTGTTCCTGGTGCCCAACTACCTGTCCCAACAGCAGGGCTACAGCGCCAGCGATGTGGGCGTGAGCCTGATCCTGTACGGGCTGGTGCAGTTGCTGCTGGCGCCCTTGATGCCCGCCTTGATGCGCGCCCTGAACCCCAAGCTGATGGTGGCCGGGGGGTTCCTGATCATGGCGCTGGGGTGTTACCTGGGCGCATTTCTGGACGCAGACAGCGCCGCCAATGTGATCGTGCCCTCCGTGGTCGTGCGGGGCATCGGCCAGCCATTGATCATGGTGGCCTTGTCGGTGCTGGCGGTGGCGGGCCTGAGCAAGGCGCAGGCCGGGTCGGCCTCGGCCCTGTTCTCGATGCTGCGCAACCTGGGCGGCGCGGTCGTCACGGCCGCGCTGGCCCAGGCGGTGGAAGTACGCGAACGCATGCACAGCGAGCGTATCGGCGAATCCCTCAGCCAGTTCATGGCCCCGGTGCAGGAACGCCTGGGCGGCATGCTCGACCCGTCGTTGCCGGAGCAGCAGCAGACCCTGGCGGTGATGATGGCCAGCGTGCGGCATCAGGCTTACCTGATGGCCTACAGCGATGCGTTTTTCGTCGCCTGCCTGGCGTTGGCGGGGTGTGCGGTGGCGGCGATGATGATGCGTCGCTGAGGGGGGGCAGGGCGCCCGGAATGCCTGCCTAACCGCCAATGCCCACCACCCAGTCGCGTGCCGCCATCACCCGCGGATCGCCATCGGCCCGGTGCACCAGCACATACTCGCGACCTTCCTCGGCGGTCACCGGGGAGATCACCTTGAGCAACCCCAGGCGCACATCCTGCTCCACCAGCGCCAAGGGGCACAGCGCCACGCCGTGCCCGGCGATGGCGGCGGTGCTCATCTCATTGAAGTCGTCGAATACCAGCCCTGGCTGCGGGGGCAGGTTCTCGAGCCCGGCGTTGGCGAACCATTGCTGCCAGCCGCTGCTGTCGAGGTGGTGCAGCAGTGGGGTGGCCAGCAGGTCTTCGGCGGTGACCAACGGTGCATTGCGTTGCAGCAGCACCGGGCTGCACACCGGTTGCGCGGCGCCGCTGAACAGCGAGCAGGCCGGCAAGTGCCCGGGATAGGGGCCGTTGCACGGGATGATGGCCAGGTCGACATGGTCGGGCAGGGTATCGCCGTCGACGGTGTCCAGCGCCAGGCGTATCGACAACTCCGGGTAGGCCGCGGTGAACTCCTCCAGCCGCGGTACCAGCCAGCGCGCCGCCACCGCGGCCGGGCAGGCCAGCGTCAGCGGCCGAGCACTGGGGCGGGCAATGAGGCGCTGGCAGGCCTGGTCCAGGCGGGTGAAGGTGTCCGTCAGCGACGTCGACAGTTCCTTGCCGGCCGCCGTCAACCGCAAACCGCGCCCGTGGCGGCTCAGCAAGGGCGTCTCGAACCAGGCTTCCAACTGGCGCACCTGCTGGGCGATGGTCGCGTGGGTCAGGCCCAGCGCGGCAGCGCCGTCGACGACGCTACCGAGGCGGGCAGCAGCTTCGAAGGCGCGCAGCGCGGGCAAGGGAGGAAGGCGTGCCATGGGAAACACTCGCGGGGGAAAGCCCGCAATATAGCGCGTGGCGCCGTTCCATTTTGTTCAAGAGTTTGTGCCTATGTTTCTGCCTCCTCAGAAAAACTCAAGCGCCGGATGCTTCACTCGCCCCAGGCGAAAGCGCAGGTAATCCAGCACATAGTTCTGGCGCAGCAGCCAGGGCGCTCGCGCGCCTTGCTTGGGCAACCCGTCAAGAGCGCGCAGCACGTAGCCGGCGTGCAGGTCCAGCAACGGTCGGCGTGCACCCGCGGGGCCATCGAGCCGGGGGCGGCATTGTCGGTGGCCATGCCGGCGCATGTGGTTGAGCAGGCGGCATACCTGGCGCGACGACAAGTCGGCCCGCAGCGTCCAGGAGGCGTTGGTGTAGCCCACGCAGAAGGCCAGGTTCGGCACCCCCTCCAGCAGCAGGCCCTCATAGGCCACCCGCTGCCCCAGGTCCACGGCCTGGCCGTCGACGCTCAGGGCCATGCCGCCACAGGCCTGTAACGTCAGGCCCGTGGCGGTGACAATGATGTCGGCGGCCAGGTGGCCGCCGGAGGTCAGGCGCAGGCCGTCGGTTTCAATGCTGGCGATCGTGTCAGTCACCACCTGGGCCTTGCCGCTGGCAATGGCCCGGAACAGGTCGCCATCGGGCACGATGCACAGGCGTTGGTCCCAAGGGGCATAGCGCGGGTTGAAGTGCGTGTCCACCGCGTAGCCGGCAGGCAGTGCGGCGGCGACCCGTTGGCGCAACAGTTTGCGCGACAGTCCCGGCAGGCGTCGGCACACCTGGAACAAGGCCAGCCCGGCCAGGGCGTTCTTCCAGCGCGCCAGGCTACCGGCCAGTTCTGGCGGCAGGCAGCGGCGCAGGGCGTTGGCCAACGGGTCGCGGGCGGGCAGGGCCAGCACGTAGCTGGGCGAGCGTTGCAGCAGCGTGACCTGCCGCGCTGTTTCGGCCAGGGCCGGTACGAGGGTGACGGCGGTGGCACCGCTACCGATCACCACCACGCGTCGATCCCGCCAGTCCAGGTCCTGGGGCCACTGCTGCGGGTGTACCCAGCGTCCTGCGAAGCACGCTTGGTCAGGAAACGCCGGGCGGTAACCCTGGGCGTAGTCGTAGTAGCCACAGCACAGGTACAGAAAGCGGCACTGGTATTGGCACGGCACTCCCTCGATATCCACCTGCAGCGTCCACAGGGCCTGGGCGCTATCCCAGGCTGCGGCCAGCACGCGCTGGTTGAAGCGGATGTGCCGTTCGATACCGCCGGCTCGCGCCGTGTCGCGCAGGTACTGGGCGATGCTCGCGCCATCGGCGATCGAGGCGCCGCCCTGCCATGGTCGGAAGGGATAGCTGAGGGTGAACATGTCGGAGTCCGAGCGGATACCGGGGTAGCGGAACAGGTCCCAGGTACCGCCCAGCTCCGCCCGGGCCTCGAGCACCGCGTAGCGCTGGTCCGGGCAATGCTGCTGAAGCCGCCAGGCGGCGCCGATACCCGACAGGCCCGCACCGATGATCAGTACGTCGAAGGTGTCCATTTCATCATCGTCCTTGTCGTGTTCTGTAATGATTAGCGCCCGGCATGAATGTGCCCCATGACATAAATTTGATAACTGCTCGCTGATACTGTGCGCGCTCCCCTTCAAAAACGGAATTGCTTCGATGGGTACCCGATTCGTCCAGTTACTGTCGTTCCTTGCTTTCGTGGGCATTGTCTTCCTGACCCTGTCGGGGATCGCCAATGCTTGAGTTGCCTGCCCATGCCTCCCGCGGTGTCGCCCGTCAGGCCTGGTGCGCGGGGCTGATCGCGCTGGTGGTGTTCATGGCCGGCGTGTGGGGCCAGGCCCCGGTCGGTTTCGATTCACGGTTTTTCCTCTTCGCCCAGGAAATGCTGCGCCACGGCCCCACGTTCTTCCCCACCACCTACGGTGAGCCGTACCCCGACTACTCGGCGACCTCGACCTTCTTCGTGTATCTGCTGTCGCTGCCCCTTGGCCAGGTGAACAGCTTCAGCGCCTGGCTGCCCAGTGCCATCGCCGCCGCGGTGACGGTGGCGCTGCTGTACCGGTTGGTGGCGCCGTATTCGCGCCAGTGGGCGCTGATCAGTATTGCCCTGCTGGCGCTCAGCGGCACCTTCGTGATGGAAACCCGGGCGGTGTCCCAGGACCTGATGCTCACTGCCGTGGCCCTGGCAGTGTTCTACCTGGGTTACGCCTGCGACCACTTCCACACGCCGCGCCGCCTGGGCGCCATCGCCGCGCTGTTGATCCTGGGGTTCGCCATCCGCGGGCCCATTGGCCTGGTGGTGCCCACCGGCATGCTCTGCGCCTATTACCTGGTCAGCGGCCAGTGGCGGCGGCTGTTCGCGGTCGGCTTCAGCGCCCTGGTGTTGTTGGGCCTGGCCATCGGCCTGCTGCTGTGGCTGGCCCGCCTCAGCGGCGGCGACGCGTTCGTCACCGATGTGGTGCACATGCAGGTCACCGGGCGCATCGATGGCAGCGAGGGGGCCAGCGGCCCGCTGTACTATTTCATCAGCTCGTTGGGCAATTACGCGCTGGCCTACCCCCTGGCACTGCTGGTGCTGGCGGGCGCCTGGTTCGCCGGGCCTGCCCGCCAGGGGCCGGGCCTGCAACTGCTCAAATGCTGTGCGGTGGCGGGCCTGATCGTGCTGCTGGGCCTGTCGGTGCCCCAAGCCAAGAAAGCCCGCTATGTGTTGCCGATGTTGCCCATGGCGGCCGTCATTGCCGGTTATCCCTTCCATCGCCTGGGTGGGCGCGTGTTCGCCTGGTTGCGCGGGGGTATGCAAGTACTCTGGCTGGTGCTGCCCGGCCTGTTGCTGGTGGGGTTGCTGGTGGCGCACCGGCGGTTCCCCGAGTGGCTGCCTCAGGTGACGGCGCCGGTGGTGGTGCTGGCGGTGTTGCAACTGCTGGCCCTGGCGTTGCTGGCGAAGCCGGGCATTCGGGCCATCGGGTTGGCGTACTGTGCCGTGCTGGCACTGTGGTCCAGCTACATGCTGGTATTCGAGCCGACTGAGCGCGCCCTCTACGACACGCGTCAGTTCAGTGCCCAGGTCGACCATGCCGTGCAACAAGCGCCGGGGGCGTTGGTGCTGCACGGCATGGGCAAGGACGCCAAGGCGATCAAGTTCATGGTCAACGTCGATCGTGACCTGCGCCCGCAGTTCACCGACAGCGTGGCGCAGCTGGCGGCGCTGCCGGTTGGCACCTGGGTGATGATGGACGCCAAGGACCGCGATGCCCTGCACGGCACCCCGCTCGGCAGCGCGGTGCCTGTGGTGCAGGGCAGGTTCGACAAGGACGACTACGTGCTGCTGCGGGTCGTGGCTGAGCGCACCGGCACTCCGTAGCGGCGGCGCTCAGGCCGTGTGGGTCTGCTCGCAAAAAATCTGACTGGGCCAGGCCCCGTTTGCCTTGTTGAGCCCATGGGGCTTCACGCTACCGTCGCACGTCTTCCTGGCTGAAGGTTCACGCCTCAATGGCTTCATCGTGCCTCATTCTTGAGCGCAGTATCCCAGCCGCCCACGGCCAATACCCCCAGCGCCCGGGCCTTGTCGTGGTGGTTGACACGAACGAAGAAGGCCGTGCCGTAGTCGCTGGCATCGGCATGCTCGTAGCCAAGCTGGGCTTGCAGTTTGCTGATGCAGTCGCTGTGGGTGATCAGGATCAGGTTGCGGTGTGCCTGCTTGTGCGCCAGGGCATCCTGCAACAGATGGGTCTTGCTGCACGCGCGCAGCCATTCCTGAGCTTGGTTGGCCTCGCCGAACATGTAGTGGCCGGTTTGCGCCGTGCGCGTGGTCGGGCTGCTGATGACGTCGGTGTTGGCCATGCCAAGGGCACGGAAACCATCGCCGATGCGGTCGGCTGCCTGGCTGCCGTCATGGGTGATGCCATCGGTAACATCCAGGCATTGATCATCCGAGCGGTCGCAGCGCTCCGCATGGCGTATCAGCACGATCACGTCACCGGCGGCCCAATGCTGGCGCACGCGGGCGTTGGCCATGTTGCCGGCTTCACCCAGGTCCAGCGGCGAGCGCGGCCACGCCACGAAGCCTGCGATCAGCGCCGGCACGATCAGCACGGCGGCACCTTTCCAGACCTTGCGCAGCAGGCGTCGGGGAGGGCGGGGTATCGGCGTCATGGAAGGCATCCGTGGAGGGGCGGGCAGCCTTGGACACTAGGGGGCAGATCGTGGCACTGGGGTGAAAACACTGTGAAAAATTCGAAAATTCATTTCGTCGAAAGCGTTTGTCATTCTGGTGCGCAACGCGCCATGTAACACGATTTTGACGATCAGAATGCTATTACGCCTCCTGGATTCAGCGGAGCGTCACCGTGCCGACGCCAACCGTCACGACGCACGCACAGCAAGTACAAGAAAGTGGTGGGGGATTTATGCAAATTCTGGTGGTTGAGGACAACCGAGACATTCTCGACAACGTGACCGAGTACCTGCAGTTGCGCGGCTGCGAGGTCACCCGGGCGGAGGACGGCCTGAGTGGCCTGCACCTGGCGGCCACGCGCTCGTTCGACATGGTGATACTCGACGTCATGCTGCCCGGCATGACCGGTACCCAGGTGTGCCAGCGCCTGCGAGAAAGCTCGCGCGCCGATACGCCGGTCATCATGCTCACCGCGCGCGACGCCTTGACCGACCGCCTGGATGGCTTCAAGGCCGGGGCCGACGACTACCTGATCAAGCCATTCGCGCTGTCCGAACTGATGGCCCGGATCGAGGCTCTGGTGTGGCGGTTCAAGCGCCAGAGCTCACGGGTGCTCAAGGTGCATGACCTGTCTTACGACCTGGACACGCTGCAGATTACCCGTGGCGACGCATCGCTTCGCTTGAACCCCACGAGCCTGAAGATGCTTGAACTGTTGATGCGCAAGAGCCCGGCGGTGGTGACCCGGCGCGAGCTGGAGGAAAACGTCTGGGGCGAATACACCCCCAACAGCGATAGCCTGCGCAGCAACCTGCATTTGTTGCGGCGCATGGTCGACAAACCCTTCGATGTGCCGTTGATTCACACCATCCACGGCATTGGCTACCAACTGGTCTACAAACCAGGTGAGTCCGGCTAGCGGGCCGCCGTGTGGTTCGTTTGCGCGTAGCGTGTCGGAGCGGATCGGCTGTTGATCATTGGGTCCACTTCCCGCTGGGGATTGGCAGGTCGCAGGACGCCCCGCGGCCAATCGGGAAGTAGGTGAAACCCTTCTGCGCCAACCGCTCCACGTCATACAGGTTGCGCCCGTCGAAAATCACCGGGTTGGCCAGGCGCTTCTGGATCAGGTCGAAGTCCGGGGCCTTGAACTGTTGCCATTCGGTGCAGATGATCAGGGCATCCGCGCCGTTCAGGGTCGACTCGGGGGTGCCCATCAGCATCAGGTTGGGCTGCTCGCCGTACAACAGTTGGGTTTGCTGCATGGCTTCAGGGTCGAAGGCGCGCACATGGGCACCGGCGGCCCACAGGGACTCCATCAGCTCGCGGCTAGGCGCGTCACGCATGTCGTCGGTGTTGGGCTTGAAGGCCAGGCCCCACAGGGCGAACGTGCGGCCCTTGAGGTCGCCCTTGAAGTAGGCCTTCACCCGTTCGAACAGCTTGTGCTTCTGCCGTTGGTTGATGGCTTCCACCGCCTGCAGCAGGTCATTGGAGCAGTGGGCCGCTTCGGCGGTGTGGATCAGTGCGCGCATGTCCTTGGGAAAGCAAGAACCGCCATAACCGCAACCGGCATAGATGAAGTCGTAGCCGATGCGCGGGTCGGCGCCCATGCCTTGGCGGATGGCTTCGATATCGGCACCCAGGTGCTCGGCCAGTTCGGCGATCTGATTGATGAAGCTGATCTTGGTGGCCAGCATGCAGTTGGCCGCGTACTTGGTCAGCTCGGCGCTGCGCAGGTCCATGAACAGGATGCGGTCGTGGTTGCGGTTGAACGGCGCGTACAGTTCGCGCATCACGTCGCGCACTTCCTGGCGCTCGCAGCCAATGACAATGCGATCCGGGCGGCGGCAGTCGCGCACGGCCGATCCTTCCTTGAGAAATTCGGGGTTGGAGACGATGTCGAACTGCAACGTGCGGCCGGCCTTGGCCAGGGCTTCGTTGATATGCTTTTGCAAGGCGTCACCCGTGCCCACCGGTACGGTGGACTTTTCCGCGACGATCAGCGGCGCTACCCGATGACGGGCAATGGCATCGCCCACCGAGAACACGAAGCGCAAGTCGGCCGAACCGTCGTCACCGGAGGGCGTGCCCACGGCGATGAACAGGACCTCGCCGTGCTCGATGGCCAGCTTTTCATCGCTGGTGAAGTGCAGGCGCCCGCTGTCCAGGTTTTCGCGCACCAGCGCAGAGAGGCCGGGCTCGAAGATGGTCACGTGGCCCTTGGACAGTTGCTCGACCTTGTGCTGATCGATGTCCATGCAGATCACGTCGTGGCCCACTTCCGCCAGTACGGTGGCTTGCACCAGACCTACGTAACCGCTACCGATAACACTGATTTTCATTGCGCAGATCCTATGACTTGTTGCCGTGTGTACGTCGCGAATTGATGGTCAACACGCCGAGGACGACCAGGGTCACCCCCAGGCTTTTCAACAGCGAGAAATGTTCATTGAAGGCCGGCAGGCTGGCGGCCAGCAGGTAGACCAGGGCGTAGCTGATGCTCAACAGTGCATAGGCGCGGCCCAGGGGTAGGTGTTGCAGCGCCCCCAGCCAGCACAGCATCGATAGCGCGTAGGCGAAGATCGCGGCCATCACCCCCCCCAGCGCCAGCCATGGCACCGGCCCGTTGGCCAGCGTCTCCAGCCATTGGGCCGGCACGGGCAGGCGCGTCATGCTCCAGCGCATGCCCAGCTGCGCGCCACTGACCAGCAGTACACTGCTGGCGGCCAGGGCAAAACCCTGCGCGCGGCTCATGCTTGCCACCCCAGCAACAGCACGCCGGCCATGACGATGCCCACCCCCAGCCAATGGCGGGCGTCCACGTGCTCCTTGAAGACGAAACGCGCTACCAGGGTCACCAGCACGAAGTTGAGGCTGAGCATGGGGTAGGCGACGCCCACCTCCAGGTGTTGCAGCACCAGCAACCACAGCAGCAGGCCAAGGCCCAGGCACAGCAGCGCCAGCCACAGCCAGGGAGTCGCCAGCTTGGCCAGGATGCCCGCCGGCGCGCCGCGCCACGACTCGACGGCCATTTTCTGCGCGATCTGGCCCAGGCACGTCAGGGTGCAGGCGGCCAGCAACAGGCAAAAGATCATGGCGGTGTCTGGCTATAGAACAGGATGGTGATGTTCCCCTGCTCGAAGCGTTGGCTATACCCCTGCAGCCGGGTCAGTTCGCTGTCGTCCTCGTGATCCTTGATGCGCAGCACCACGGCCACCGTACCCTGTCGACGCGCCTCGGCCAGCCACTGCGGGCCCTGCAGGAACAGCACCAGGCGCGCTTTGGCGTCCGGGTAGCTGAGCCCATACTTGGTTTCGCCGGCCGTGGCGAACAGGGTGATGTCGGGACGCACGGTGTGCCAGGCCAGGGCTGCGGCGGCGCCCAGGTCATTGCTCATCAAAGAGCCAGCCTGGCGCAGTTGCTCGGTATGGTCAGCGATGAAGCGATCGGGCGTCTTGTTGTTGACCACTTTGTCGGGCAAGGCATTGGGCAGCAGCGCAACGACCAGCCCCATGCCCACCGCCGGGGCGGCCCACCAGCGCAGCGGGCGCCACCAGGCGGCCAGGTTGCAGAGCATCCAGGCCAGCAGGGCGCCGGTCACCAGGCTCAGGTGCAACGGTTCATCCTGGTACACCGGCTTCTTGAATTGCAGCCAGGCCAGGGCGATCAACCCCAGCAGCCCGATCACCCCATTGAGCAGGGCATTGCTGCGCAGCGCCCGTGTCTTGCCTTGGCTGATCAGCGTGTTCAGCGTGTCGCCCAGCAGCAGGGCCAGTGGCAGCATGCAAGGCAGGATATAAGTGGGTAGCTTGCCGCGCGAGAGGCTCAGGAATGCCAGGGGTAGCAACAGCCACAGCAGCAGGAAAACCCGGCGCGGCTCGCCGTGCTGGCGCCAGGCATCGCGTGCGCTGGCCGGCAGCAGCAGCGCCCAGGGCAGCGCGGACAGCACCAGCAGCGGCAGGTAGAACCAGATGGGTTGGGCATGCTGCGCGTCTTCGGCAGCAAAGCGGCGGATGTGCTCGTGCCAGAAGAAGAACGACCAGAAGTCGGACTCTTGATGGTTGACCATCAGCGCCCACGGCGCAGCGACCAGCACGGCCACCAGCACCCCGAACAGGCCGAAGCGCAGCAGTTCGCCGAAGCGCTTCTGCCAGATCATCCAGGGCAGCGCGATCAGCACCGGAAATACCCAGGCCAGGAAACCCTTGGTCATGAACCCCATACCACAGGCGACGCCCAGCAGGCCCCAGCTCAACAGGCGCTCACGGGGCGTGCGGCTGTCGATGGCCAGCCACAGCGCCACCAGGCTCAGGTTCACCCACAGGGTGAACTGCGGGTCCAGGTTGGCGTAGCCGGCCTGCCCGGCCACCAGGCCGAAGCTCATGTACAGGACGGTGCAGATCACGCTCTTGCGCCGCTCGCCCCACAGGCGGTTGGCCACCCAGTAAGCCAGCACTGCGCTCAGGCCCAGGCTCAGGGCCGAGGCTACGCGTACACCGAACAGGTTCTGGCCGAACAGCGCCTGGCCGATGGCGATCAACCAGTAACCGGCCGCCGGCTTCTCGAAATAGCGCAGGCCCATGAAGTGCGGCGCGGCCCATTTGCCGGTCAGCAGCATCTCCTGGCTCATTTGCGCGTAGCGGGTTTCGTCGGGAATCCACAGCCCGTGGAAGGGCAGGGGCAGCAGGTAGAAAAGCCCGAATGCCAGCAGCAAGACGGGCAGGGTCCAGCGCAGGTTCATGGGCGTTGTACCCCGAGCCAGCCTTCGCGCCCTTCCAGGGCGCCACGGGTCAATTGTTCCACCGGCAGGCTGCCGGGGTCGGTGGGCAGCAGTTGCCCCAGGGGTTGGAACTGTATCTGTCGCTCGCGTGCCGTGGCCAGCAGGCGGCGGAAATCATCGGCCATCAGAATCCCTTCCACTTCGGCGTGTATGGTGTAGTTGTTCAAGCCTCCAGGCTTGAAGCGTTCCAGGATGTAGTCATTGAAACCAGCGGCACTGACCGTTGGCCCCACCACCTCGTCGAAGGTGGGCAGGTCCACGGGCACCTGCACGGTACCCGGGGTGCCATCGACCAGGCGCGGCTGGAACAGGTGGCTACCCCGGCAGTCGCTGTTGTAACGGAAGCCGAAGTCTTCCTTGGCCTGCACCACGCGCTCGTCCGCGCGCCAGCCGGCGGCGGCGGAGCAATCGATGCGCTGGCCAAGAATGTCGTTCAGGGTTTCCACGCCACGGCGGATCTGCTCATGCAACCGTGCCTCGCTCCAGCGCCCGGCGTTGGCCTGCCAGCCATGGTGGTCCCAGGCGTGCAGGCCGACTTCGTGGCCGGCGTCGCGGGCTTGGCGCATCAGGTGCCCCAGGTCACGGCCGATGGGCTTGCCTGGCCAGGCGGTGCCCGCCAGCAGGATGTCCCAGCCGTAAAGGCCGGCTGCATTGGAACGCAGCATCTTCCACAGAAATCGCGGGCGGATGAGGCGCCACAAGTGGCGCCCCATGTTGTCCGGCCCGACACTGAAGAAAAATGTCGCCTTGACCTGGGCTTCGTCGAGCAGTTCGAGCAACCGCGGCACCCCTTCACGGGTGCCTCGGTAGGTGTCGACGTCGATGCGCAGACCTGCCTGCATCAGCGCTTGCTCTCGATTTCAACCATGGCTTCGCGCAGGAAGAAGTCCAGGGTCTTGCCGATGGTTTCGCTGAGCTCGATGGTCGGGGTCCAGTCGATCAGGCGTCGGGCGTTCTCGATGCTCGGCGTGCGGTGCGTCACGTCCTGGTAGCCATTGCCATAGAACGCCTTGCTTTCGATTTCCCGGAAGCCGGCGAACGGCGGGAAGTTGCCGCGCAGCGGGTGTGCCTCGAACTGGCGCAGCAGTTCTTCGCCCAGTTGGCGGATGCTGGCTTCGTTGGTCGGGTTGCCGATGTTGATGATTTCGCCATCGCACTTGCCGTCGCGGTTTTCGATGATGCGTGCCAGGGCCTCGATACCATCGTCGACGTCCGTGAAGGTACGTTTCTGTTCACCACCGTCCACCAGGCGAATCGGGGTGCCTTCCACCAGGTGCAGGATCAACTGGGTGATGGCACGGGAGCTGCCGATGCGGGCCGAGTCCAGGCGGTCCAGGCGCGGGCCCATCCAGTTGAAGGGGCGGAACAGGGTGAACTTCAGGCCTTTGTCGCCATACGCCCAGATGACGCGGTCCAGCAATTGCTTGGAGACCGAGTAGATCCAGCGCTGCTTGTTGATCGGGCCGACCACCAGGTTGGAGGTGTTCTCGTCGAACTGGGCGTCCTGGCACATGCCATAGACTTCCGAGGTGGACGGGAAGATCACGCGCTTGTTGTATTTCACGCAGTGACGAACGATTTTCAGGTTTTCCTCGAAGTCCAGTTCGAACACGCGCAGCGGGTTGCGGGTGTATTCGATCGGGGTGGCGATGGCCACCAGCGGCAGGACCACGTCGCACTTCTTGATGTGGTATTCGATCCACTCGGAGTGGATGCTGATGTCGCCTTCCACGAAGTGGAAACGCGGGTTGCCGCGCAGGTGTTCGATGGCGTCGGAGCCGATGTCCAGGCCGTAGATTTCATAGCGGTCGTCGCGCAGCAGGCGCTCGGACAGGTGGTTGCCGATGAAACCGTTGACGCCCAGGATCAGCACGCGGGTGCGGCGCACGGGGCGGCCAGCGGCCTTGCCCACCAGTTTCGAACCTTCCACCAGGCCCAGTTCGCGGGCCAGCTGCGGGCCGCTCAGGTACAGGCCGTCGTTGTTGCGCTGGCCGGCGGTGATCTGCAGCGCGTCGGTGCCACAGGCAATGCGCAGCGGTTCGACGCTGATCACGTGGCCAGGTTCGAAGCCCTGATTGCCCGCGACCACTTCGGCGCTCCAGACGATGAGTTTGTGCTCACCCACGGCGCAGAAGGCACCCGGGAACGGCTGGGTCACGGCGCGCACCAGGTTGAACAGCTCCTCGGCTGGGCGTTTCCAGTCCAGCAGGCCATCGGCCGGGGTACGGCGGCCGAAGTACGAGGCTTGGCTTTCGTCCTGCTCGGTTTCGCTGACTTCGCCCTTGGCCAGCAACGGCAGGGTGTCGTGCAGCAGGGCCGCCGCGGCATCGCGCAGCTTGGCGTGCAGGCTCAGGCCGGTATCGGCGCGCTCGATGGCCACGCTTTGCTGGGCGACGATGGCGCCGGCGTCCGG
Organism: Pseudomonas eucalypticola; assembly: GCF_013374995.1. Classification (NCBI taxonomy): domain Bacteria; kingdom Pseudomonadati; phylum Pseudomonadota; class Gammaproteobacteria; order Pseudomonadales; family Pseudomonadaceae; genus Pseudomonas; species Pseudomonas eucalypticola. The sequence continues at coordinate 2,468,991 of NZ_CP056030.1, forward strand.
GCGCTTGACCATGCGGTGCAGGGTGACGCCGGTCTCGGTTTCACCGTTGACCAGCACCCAGTTGGCCGGTGCGCGGCCGCGGTAGCGCGGCAGCAGCGAGCCGTGCAGGTTGTAGGCTCCGTTTTTGGCGCTGGCCAGCACGGCTTCGCTCAGCAGGTTGCGGTAGTAGAACGAGAAGATGAAGTCGGCGTCCAGCTTGGCGATACGCTCGACCCAGATGGGGTGGTTGGCATCTTCGGGGGCGTGCACCGCAATGCCCTTGCGGGCACAGAGTTGGGCCACCGAGCCGTAGAAGTTGTTTTCCTTGGGGTCGTCGGCGTGGGTGAACACGGCGGCGATGTCGTAGCCTGCCTCGAGCAGGGCGTTGATGCCGGCGCAGCCGATATCGTGGTAGGCGAAGACAACAGCTTTCTGGTTCATGAGGCAGCCTTGCTGGAAGAAATGGAAATCGATGTTTCAGGATGAGGTTCGCTGTCGGTGCCAACGGGGTCGTTGCTGCGCAGCACTTTCTCGATGAAGAAGCGCGGGCGGGCACGCACATCGCTGTACATGCGGCCCAGGTACTCACCCAGCAGGCCCATGCCAATGAACTGGCCGCCGGTGAACACGAACAGCACGGCGAACAGCACGAAAGTGCCGTGGCCGGACCATGCGGCGCCATAGATCAAGCGCAGCACGATCAGCGCCAGGGCGAACAGCACGCCAAGTGTGGCCATGCCCATGCCGACCACGCTCAGCAGGCGCAACGGCGTGGTGGTCATGCAGGTGACCAGGTCGAACATCAGGCTGATCAGGCGCATGGGGCTGTACTTCGAATCGCCGTACTCGCGCTCGGCATGCTGCACCAGCACTTCGGTGGTGTGGCGGGCGAAGCTGTTGGCCAGGATCGGAATGAAGGTGCTGCGCTCGCGGCAGGCCAGCATGGCGTCGACCACGCTGCGGCGGTAGGCGCGCAGCATGCAGCCGTAGTCGCTCATGGCCACGCCGGTGGAGCGCTGCACGGCCAGGTTGATCAGTTTCGAGGGCCAGCGGCGCAAGGCCGAGTCCTGGCGGTTGTTGCGCACGGTGCCGACCACGTCGTAGCCCAGCGCGGCCTGTTCCACCAGGCGCGGAATCTCTTCCGGGGGGTTCTGCAGGTCGGCGTCCAGGGTAATCACCAGGTCGCCGATGCATTGCTCGAAGCCTGCCATGATCGCGGCGTGCTGGCCGTAGTTGCGGTTCAGGATCACCGCCACCACGGGGCTGCCCGGGCGCTCGGCGGCGTCCTGCAGGATATCGGCCGAGGTATCGCGGCTACCGTCGTCGACCAGCACGATTTCGTATTTCTGGCTGAGCTGCGCGCAGGCCGCTTCGGTGCGGCGCAGCAGTTCCGGCAGGCTCTGTTCTTCGTTGTACACCGGTATTACGATGGACACGGTGTTGATCGGGTAAGGTCTCACGGGCGGTGTTCCAGAGTCTTTTCAATGGCGCAGGCAACACGCTCGACATCGTCGAGGGTCATGTCGGGGAACAGTGGGATGGAGCACAGGCGTGCCGAGTTCCATTCGGTGTGGGGCAACTGCACGTCCGGGAACCGCTGGCGGTACCAGGTGTGCAGGTGCGTGGCGATGAAATGGATGCCGGTGCCAACGCCCTGATCCTGCAAGCCTTTCATGAAGGTTTCGCGGGCGATGCCACAGCGCTCGGGGTCGATGCGCAGGATGAACAGGTGCCAGGCGTGTTGCTGCGGCCAGGCAGGCTGGGTCAACGGCAACACCGGCAGGTGCTTGAGGCGTTCGAGGTAAGCCTGGGCCAGTTGCTCGCGCTTGGCGTTGATGGCTTCCACGCGCTCCAGTTGCACCAGGGCGATGGCGGCATTGATGTCGGCCAGGTTGTACTTGAAGCCGGGCTCCTGAACCATGGCCTGAGGCTTGCGGCCGTGGGTCATGCGGTCGTAGGCGTCCACGCCCAGGCCGTGGAACTTGAGCATGCGCACGCGGTTGGCGAACGCTTCGTCATCGCTGACGAACATGCCGCCTTCGGCGCAGGTCATGTTCTTGATGGCGTGGAACGAAAAAATCGCGGTGCCCTGGGCGCCGACTTCATGGCCCCGGTAGCGGGTGCCCACGGCATGGGCGGCATCTTCGATCACGCGAATGCCGTGGCGGTCGGCCAGCGCATACAGCGGGTCGAGGTCAAAGGCGGCGCCGGCGTAGTGCACCGGAATGATGGCCTTGGTGCGCGGGGTGATGGCGGCTTCGATGGCGGCGACGTCGGCCATCAGGGTGTCGCGGTCCACGTCGACGAACACTGGCGTGGCCCCCAGCAGACAGATCATGTTGGCGGTGGACACCCAGGTTTGCGAAGGTGTGATCACTTCGTCACCGGGGCCGATGCCCAGCGCCAGCAGCGCGATGTGCATGGCGCCGGTGGCGGAGGACAGCGCCACGGCATGGGCGCAGCCGGTGCGACGGGCGAATGCCTGTTCGAGCTCCTGAGCCTTGGGGCCGGTGGTAATCCAACCGCTGCGCAATACCTGCTCTACTGCGGCGATCTCCTGGTCACCCATGCTGGGACGGGAAAAGGGGAGAAAACTCTGATTCATGACATCCTCGGAATCTGACAGGCTTATGCGCTTCGTGCGTCATAGGTGCCCTACGATAGTCGTAGGACCATCCGTTATAGAGAGAGATTATTACCGCCGCAAGCTGAACGAACGCTTGCTGAACGACTTATTGATCGGGCGCATGCCAAGGTGGTGCGAAAGGCCATCCAGCGCGCATTGAAAGTGAGTTCTACGCATTCGTATGTAGGAAACTTCTGATCAATAACACGGGAAATTTCCTCTGCTTGCTTTGGCCCTCTTGGGCTGGGGCAAATGTGCCCGCGCGAGCGTCAAAAAAGAGTGAGCCACTGATGAAAATGCTGTCTCGTTGCCATCGTTACACTGCTTGAACAGGTCTTTGACACCTGTGGGTGTAAAAGGGGCTGTTAGAATAGGCTTCTTCACTGGCCCGCCCTCCTGGACTGTTGCATGACGTTGAGCCGCATGACCTCATGAATTCGATTCTCGCCCGCTGGAAAGCCAAGCGCTCGCGCCAGAGCCTGGCTCAACGAATCATAGTCGTCTTTGCCGTGATGACCACACTGGTAGCCGGGGTGTTCGCCGTCGGCATCGTCGCGACCGTGCACGTGGTGGAGAAAAAACTCACCACGACCGGCCTGGGCGGCAACCTGCATCGGCTGTTGTTGATGGAGAACCGTGACGACTGGAGTCACCGCCCGGAAAAGGACGAGCTGTTTTTCGCCGACGAAGGGGACGGCGACCTGGCCATGCCGCCGGATCTGGCGCCGCTGGAGCCGGGGTTCCATGAAGTGCGGCGCCTGGAGCGCAGTTGGTACGCCATGGTGCGGGTCGTCAACGGCCGCAAGTATGTGCTGCTGCGTGACCAGCAGGGTTTCGAAGAGCGCGAACGGTTGCTGTTCGGCGTCGTGATCACCGGTTTTGTGCTCAGCCTGCTGGGTTCCATCCTGTTGGGCTGGCTGCTGTCGCGCAAGGTCATGGCGCCGGTGATCCGCCTGGCCCGCCAGGTGCGCCACCGCGATCAATTGATGGACCTGGCGCCGCCGCTGGCCCCGGATTACGCCGCCGACGAAGTGGGCACCCTGGCCAAGTCATTCGATGACACCTTGGGGCGGCTGCGCTCAGCACTGGTGCGCGAGAAGTTGTTTACCGGCGATGTCAGCCATGAATTGCGCACGCCCCTGATGGTGCTCGCCAGTTCCAGCGAATTGTTGCTGGAGAACCCGGCACTGGATGCCCGGGCTCGCGACCAGGTGTCGCGCATTGCGCGCGCCAGCAGCGCCATGCGCCAACTGGTGGACACCTTCCTGTTGCTGGCCCGTGCTGAAAATGCCGAAGGCGGGCAGGGGCAGAGCGCAGGCATGCTGCAGGTAGCCCAGGAACTGGTCGACACCTGGCGCACGCCCATCGAACACAAGGGGCTGGTGCTGATCTACCAGGCCGACGCTGCCGGCACGGGGGTTTACAACCAGACGTTCCTCGGCGCGGTGATGGGCAACCTGCTGCGCAATGCCTGGCACTACACGGACGAAGGGTTCATCCGCCTGACCCTGTTGCCCGATGGCTTTACCGTGGAGGACAGCGGTATCGGCATTCCCGAGGAAAAGCGCCTGGAGATGTTCCAGCCGTTCGTGCGCGGTGACGAGCAGCGGGGCGAGGGGCTGGGGTTGGGCCTGTCATTGGTGCAGCGCATTTGCGTGAACGAAGGCTGGACAGTGACCCTGACCAGCCGTGAACCTCACGGCTGTTGCTTCGCCGTGCACCTGGGCGGTTAACCCTTCATGCGGTGAAGCAGGCGTGGCCATTGCGAGGCGTTCAAGTACCCCAGCACCCGCGGCGTACCGCTGGCCGGGTCCACCGACACGAACAGCGCGCTGGCGTAGCCGGGGCCATCGCCGCCGCTCAGGCCAGCCTGGTCTTCCAGGGCGTCGATGCATTCGCTGTGCGTCACCAGGACCAGGTTGCGGCCGGGCTGCTTATGGGCTACCACGTCCTGAAGCATGCTCTTGCGGCAGTTGGCCAGCCAGTCCTGGGAGGTAGCGGCTTCGCCGAACATGAACATCGCGGTCTGCCGGGTGCGGGTCACGGGGCTGGTCAGTACCTGAGCCTGGGCCATGCCCATCGCTTGCAGGCCATCGCCCACTTTGCTCGCCACCTGGCTGCCCGCCAGGGTTATGCCATCGGGATCGCCCAGGCAGGCGTTGTCGGAGCGGTCGCAGCGCTCGCCGTGGCGCACCAGCACCACGATCTTGCCGGCCTTCCAGCCCTCCATCAGCCCGGCATGGCGCAGCACCTTGGCCTCACTGATATTGGCCGGGCCCTCGGGGCGCAGTGCCAAGGTGGTGGCCGATGCCAGGCTGGCGAATACCAGTAGGCCCAGGGCGACGACACGGCGACGAAGGGCCAGGCGTGGTTGGGGCAGGGCGACAGAGGTTACCGGCATCTTGAGTCCAGGGACGGGGAGAATGGTGCGGACTGTAGAGGGGGGAGGGTTAAAGGCTGGTGAACGGAATGTGAAAATTTTAATGCCTGGGGGCATGTCGCGGAAAAACCCCCTATGCGCCGGAAAGGCCTGACAGGAAATCAGCTGAATCGATTACCCCGATCCTCCCCGAAACGACCCTGTCCAAAACACCCCCGCGCTCCTGTCGCCTCCCCATTGCAACCCTAAATAACAGGGTATATATAGAGATTTGACGCGCCATTTGGCGCACCCAAACTGCCTGAACGAGGACGCCAAACATGATGACACTGGGACTCTGTTCGCTTGAACTTCGCAACATCATCGAGTGCGCGTTCCTGCCGGCTCATTGCACTTGCACCCTGGCGCCGGACCAGTCGCTGACGGTGCAGGTGACCGACCCTGTGACCGGCCAGGTGGAATTGATGGTGACCGGTATTTCGACCGATCGTCTCAACAGCAGCCGCGCCATCTCCGTGCTGATCAGTGAGTTGCGCCAAGACCTTGAGCATAACCGCACGACCTTCCCTCACGCCCTGGCTGGCTGAGGACAGCGCCGGCGCCGCTGCGCGGCGCCGGCGCCCGTCATGGCGCTGAAGATAGGGCACTTCGCCATTATCTAAAATTTGTTTCATGTCGTTTCATGGAACTTGTCTCGGAACTGTCATGTACCGGTCCCGTAATGGCGTCAGTTTTTTACTGACCTGTAACGAGACCCGTGATGATCAAGAAGATAGTCCGTCCCCTGCTGGGTGCCATGCTGGGTAGCGCCGCCCTGGCGGCGCACGCTGATTTCATCGATGACAGCCATGCCGACCTGACGCTGCTCAACCGCTACTTGAACCAGCAGGGCAGTGACGTGGTTGGCAGCAACAAGAAAGCCAACAGCGTGCGCGACTGGGGCCAAGGCTTCGAGCTCAACTTCAAGTCCGGCTTCACCGAAGGCACCGTGGGCTTCGGCCTGGACGTGCAAGCCTTCTACGGCGTCAAGCTGGACTCGCAGGAACAACAGGGCAGCATGTTCCCACTGGACGATGGCAAGAGTGCCAACCAGTTCGGCGTGCTGAGCCCGACGTTCAAGATACGTTTCCTCAAGGATGAACTGCGCGTCGGTACCCTGACCCAGAGCAACCCGATGCTGGCCAACACCGATGGCCGCCTGTACCAACAGACCAATACCGGTGCGCAACTGGTGTCCAAGGACCTGAACAACTACGTGTTTACCCTGGGTAACATCACCCAGACCAAGATTCGCAACGAAACCGGCGACCAGGACATGATCACCGGTGGCGGCGCCAAGGGCAGCAACCGCTTCAGTTACGGCGGCGCTGACTACATCGGCATCAAGAACACCACCCTCAGCGGTTGGTACTCCAACCTCGCCGACTACTACCAGCAGTTCTACCTGGGCCTCAAGCACACCGACGCACTGCCGGTGGGTAGCCTGGCCACCGATCTGCGTGCCTACCGCAGCCTGGGCACGGGCGGCAACGGTGACGGCGACAGTGATTACGCCGCCGCGGGCTACTACGGCGGTACCACCACCAAGGGCCGCATCAACCAGTCGACCTTCAGCCTGATGGAAAGCTACAGCCTGATGGGCCACACCGTCGGCCTGGGCGCGCAGAAAAACACCGGCAACAGCGACTTCCCGTACCTGGATTCGGGCCTCAACAGTGGCGACGCGCGTCAAGGGCCTGGCAGTGGCGCCGATACCCCGGCGCTTACCAACCTGCAACTGAACAAATTCCAGCACGCCGGCGAGCGCACCTTCCTGGCGCTGTACAGGTATGACTTCGGCCAGTTGGGCCTCAAGGGCCTGGGCTTCTCGGCACTGTATGCCCACGGTGACCAGATCAAGGTGGCCAGCGGTGGCGATAGCGAATGGGAACGCGACCTGGCCCTGAGCTACGTAGTACCCGAGGGTACCCTCAAGGGCCTGGGCGTGACCTGGAAAAATGCCCAGGCTAACCCGGAGATGACCGGCCAGACCCATCAGGACGAGAACCGCTTGTACGTCAGCTACGTGATGCCGCTGTGGTAACCGGTTGGCAAGGGTTCCACCGTTGAGGGGATGCTTGAGAGCGGGCACGCCGCTCCCGGCAAACATCGACATTTTATGTTCACGGGATTCGTGGTTAACTTCGTCTCTTTACCCTAACAACAGAAGGATTCCGTTCATGGCTCAAGTGACGCTCAAAGGCAACCCGGTTCAGGTCAAGGGTGAGCTGCCAAAAGTCGGTACCAAGGCGCCTGGGTTTTCCCTGGTCAGCGGTGGCCTGGCCGATGTGGCCCTGTCCAGCTTTGCGGGCAAGCGCAAAGTCCTGAACATCTTCCCAAGCGTTGACACCCCAACCTGCGCGACTTCCGTGCGCAAGTTCAACGCTCAAGCCAATGAACTGGCCAATACCGTGGTCCTGTGCATTTCTGCCGACCTGCCTTTCGCCCAGGCCCGCTTCTGCGGTGCCGAAGGCCTGGAAAACGTGCAGAACCTGTCCACCCTGCGTGGCCGCGAGTTCCTGGAGAACTACGGCGTCGCGCTGGCTGACGGCCCACTGGCTGGCCTGGCCGCCCGCGCCGTGGTGGTGCTGGACGAAAACGACAACGTGCTGCACACCGAGCTGGTCGGCGAAATCGCCGAAGAGCCCAACTACGATGCGGCCCTGGCTGTCTTGAAATAACAGGCGTGGTGGGCGTTGTCGCCCAGAGTGGGACCCGCTTAAAGAGCAAGGATGCTCACACGTCGTAACAAATGAAACGGCCTGGAGTCTTCCAGGCCGTTTGCATTTCAGACTGCCACTACGTAAATAGCCGGTAAAGCTGCTTTGCACGCGCTGCAACAATGATTATCGTTCTGCGTCCTGAACCTGAACCCCATTCGAACAAGGGTCAACTTCCCCATGCAACCCGCCGGTACCCGTAAATTTCCCCGTTGGCTGTTTGGCCTGTTGATCCTCGTGCTGTTGATCGCCGCCGGCGTGTATTGGCGTTCCCATTCCACCAGCGCCCAGCACGAAGCCGGTCCCCCCGAGAAGGGCCGCCCCCACGGCGGCCGTCCGGGTGGCAACCCCATGCGCCCGGGTTTCGGCCCCAGCAGCGGGCCCACCCCGGTGCGGGTAGCGCCAGTGACCGTGGGCGACTTCCCGGTCTATAACAAGGCCCTGGGCACCGTGACGGCCACCAACACCATCAGCGTGCGCAGCCGCGTGGCGGGCGAGTTGGTCAAGGTCGCGTTCCAGGAAGGGCAGATGGTCAAGGCCGGCGACCTGCTGGCGGTCATCGACCCGCGCCCCTACGAGATCGCGCTGCAGCAGGCCCAAGGCACCCTGGCCCAGGACCAGGCGCAGTTGAAGAACGCACAGATGGACCTGCAGCGCTACAAGGACCTGTTCGCCCAGGACAGTATCGCCAAGCAGACACTGGACACCGCCGCCGCCCAGGTCGGCCAGTACCAGGGCACGTTGCTCACCGACCAGGCCAACGTCAACAACGCCAAGCTGAACCTGGAGTTCACCCAGATCCGCGCGCCGATCAGCGGCCGTGTGGGCCTGCGCCAACTGGACGTGGGCAACCTGGTGGCTGCCAATGACACCACCGCCCTGGCCGTGATTACCCAGGTACAGCCAATCAGCGTGGTCTTCACCCTGCCCGAAACCACCCTGGACCCGGTCCTGGCACGCGTGCGCAGCGGCGCCACCCTGCCCGTGGAAGCCTGGGACCGTGGCGACCGCAACCAGCAGGCCACTGGCGTGTTGCACAGCATCGACAACCAGATCGACACCACCACCGGCACACTGAAATTCAAGGCCTACTTCGATAACAAGGACCTGGCCCTGTTTCCCAACCAGTTCGTCAACGTCCACCTGCTGTCCGACACCCTTCGCCAGGTGACCCTGGCGCCGTCGGCGGCCGTGCAGTTCGGCACCAACGGCACCTTCGTGTACGCCATGGACGGTGACGACAAGGTGCGCATCCGCACCCTGAAGATCGGCGCGTCGGACGGTAACGTGACGGTCATCGAGCAAGGCCTGGCCAAAGGCGACCGCGTGGTGCTCGAAGGCACCGACCGCCTGCGCGACGGCAGCAGCGTGGAAGTGGTCAACGACCCGGCCCAGGTGCCTGCCACCCCCGGCGAGCACCTGAAGGGCGAAGACGCCGCCGACAAGCAGGCCGGTACCGGCCACCGGAGCAAGGCAGGCGTATGAATCTGTCGCGGCTGTTCATCCTGCGTCCGGTAGCCACCACGCTGAGCATGCTGGCCATCGTCCTGGCCGGCCTGATCGCCTACTCGATGCTGCCGGTGTCGGCGCTGCCACAGGTCGACTACCCGACCATCCGGGTCATGACCCTGTACCCCGGCGCCAGCCCGCAAGTGATGACCAGCGCCGTGACCGCGCCGCTGGAGCGTCAGTTCGGGCAGATGCCCGGCCTCAGCCAGATGGCCTCCACAAGTTCGGGCGGCGCCTCGGTGCTGACATTGCGCTTCAGCCTGGACGTCAACATGGACGTGGCCGAGCAACAGGTGCAGGCAGCCATCAACGCCGCCACCAACCTGCTGCCCACCGACCTGCCAGCGCCGCCGGTGTACAACAAGGTCAACCCGGCCGACACCCCGGTGCTGACCCTCGCCGTCAGCTCGAAGACCATGCTGTTGCCAAAGCTCAACGACCTGGTCGACACGCGCATGGCGCAGAAGATCGCGCAGATCACCGGCGTGGGCATGGTCTCCATCGCCGGGGGCCAGCGCCAGGCCGTGCGCATCAAGGTCAATCCCGAGGCGCTGGCCGCCAATGGCCTGAACCTGGCCGACGTGCGCACCCTGATCGCCGCGTCCAACGTCAACCAGCCCAAGGGCAACTTCGACGGCCCGACCCGGGTGTCGATGCTCGACGCCAATGACCAGATGGTGTCTCCCGAGGAATACGCCAACCTCATCCTCAGTTATCGCAACGGCGCGCCACTGCGCCTCAAGGATGTGTCCACCATCGTCGACGGCGCCGAGAACGAGCGCCTGGCCGCCTGGGCCAACCAGAACCAGGCCGTGCTGCTGAACATCCAGCGCCAGCCGGGGGCCAACGTCATCGAGGTAGTGGACCGGATCAAGGCTGTGTTGCCGTCGATCACCGACAACCTGCCCGCGGGCCTGGACGTGACCATCCTCACCGACCGCACCCAGACCATCCGCGCCTCGGTCAAGGACGTCCAGCACGAACTGCTGTTCTCTATCGCCCTGGTGGTATTGGTCACGTTCCTGTTCCTGCGTCGCTTCAGCGCCACGGTCATCCCGTCGGTGGCCGTGCCGCTGTCGCTGGTGGGCACGTTCGGCATCATGTACCTGGCCGGGTTCTCCATCAACAACCTGACCCTGATGGCCATGACCATCGCCACCGGCTTCGTGGTGGACGACGCCATCGTCATGCTGGAGAACATTTCCCGCCACATCGAGGAAGGCGAGACGCCGCTGCAGGCGGCGCTCAAGGGCGCCCGGCAGATCGGTTTCACCCTGCTGTCGCTGACCTTCTCGCTGATCGCCGTGTTGATCCCGTTGCTCTTCATGGCCGACGTGGTAGGGCGCCTGTTCCGCGAGTTCGCCATCACCCTGGCGGTGGCGATCCTGATTTCCCTGGTGGTGTCCCTGACGCTGACGCCGATGATGTGCGCGCGCCTGCTCAAGCGCGAACCCAAGCCCGAAGAGCAGACACGCTTCTACCGCGCCAGCGGCGCCTGGATCGACTGGCTGATCGAGGCCTACGGGCGCAAACTGCAATGGGTGCTGCGCCACCAGCCGCTGACCCTGCTGGTGGCCATCGCCACCCTGGGCCTCACGGTGCTGTTGTACATGGTCGTGCCTAAGGGCTTCTTCCCGGTCCAGGACACGGGCGTCATCCAGGGCATCACCGAAGCGCCGCAGTCGATTTCCTTCAGCGCCATGAGCCAACGCCAGCAGGACATGGCCAGGGTGGTGCTGCAGAACCCGGACGTGCAGAGCCTGTCGTCCTACATCGGTGTGGACGGCGACAACGCCACGCTCAACAGCGGCCGCATGCTCATCAACCTCAAGCCCCTGGGCCAGCGCAGCCTGACGGCCAGCCAGGTGATCGAGCGCATCCAGCCAGAAGCCGACAAGCTGGTGGGCATGCGCCTGTTCCTGCAACCGGTACAGGACCTGACCATCGAAGACCGGGTCAGCCGCACCCAGTACCAGTTCAGCCTGTCGTCGCCCGACGCCGACCTGCTGGGCCAATGGAGCGCCAGGCTGGTGGATGCCCTGCGTCAGCATCCGCAACTCACCGACGTGGCCAGCGACCTGCAGGACAAAGGCCTGCAGGTGTACCTGGTGATCGACCGCGACCAGGCCAAGCGCCTGGGCGTCAACGTCGCCGACATCACCAATGCCCTGTACGACGCTTTCGGCCAGCGACAGATCTCGACCATCTACACCCAGGCCAGCCAGTACCGCGTGGTGCTGCAAGCGGCCAATGCCTCGACTGTCGGGCCCCAGGCGCTGGAACAGATCTACGTCAAGAGCACGCCCAGCGACAGCGCCATCACCCAGACCGTGTCCAGCACCCTGACCGGCACTGCGTCGGCGTTGCCGGTGACCAACAGCACCCAGGTGCGCCTGTCGAGCCTGGCGCACATCGAACAGCGCCAGGCGCAACTGGCCATCTCCCACATTGGCCAGTTCCCGGCGGTGATGGTTTCCTTCAACCTGGCACCCGGCGTGGCCCTGGGCCAGGCGGTAGCGTTGATCGAGCAGGCGCAGAAAGACATCGGCATGCCCATCGGTGTGCAAACCCAGTTCCAGGGCGCCGCGCAGGCGTTCCAGGCCTCGCTGTCGAGCACCTTGCTGCTGATCCTGGCGGCGGTGGTGACCATGTACATCGTGCTGGGCATTCTCTACGAGAGCTACATCCACCCCATCACCATCCTGTCGACCCTGCCGTCGGCGGCGGTGGGCGCCTTGCTGGCGCTGCTGCTCAGTGGCAATGACCTGGGCATGATCGCCATCATCGGCATCATCCTGCTGATTGGTATCGTCAAGAAGAACGCGATCATGATGATCGACTTCGCCCTGGACGCGGAGCGCACCCAGGGCCTGGACCCGCAGACCGCCATCTACCAGGCGGCCCTGCTGCGTTTCCGGCCTATCCTGATGACCACCATGGCGGCGTTGTTCGGCGCCGTGCCGCTGATGCTGGCCGGTGGCTCGGGCGCGGAGCTGCGCCAGCCGCTGGGCCTGGTGATGGTCGGCGGGCTGCTGGTGAGCCAGGTGCTGACGCTGTTCACCACGCCGGTGATCTACCTGTACTTCGACCGCCTGGCGCGGCGCTGGCGCAAGGCCCCGGCAGAGCAGGCACCGGCATGAACCTGTCGGGCCCGTTCATTCGCCGCTCGGTGGCGACCATGCTGCTCAGCATCGCGGTGATGCTGCTGGGCGGCGTCAGCTTCGGCTTGCTGCCGGTATCGCCGCTGCCGCAGATGGATTTCCCGGTGATCGTGGTGTCAGCCAACCTGGCCGGCGCCAGCCCGGAAGTCATGGCCTCCACCGTGGCCACGCCGCTGGAGCGCGCGTTCGGCAGCATCGCCGGGGTCAGCAACATGAACAGCCGGTCGAGCCAGGGCTCGACCCGGGTGATCCTGCAGTTCGACCAGGACCGCGACATCAATGGCGCCGCGCGTGAAGTGCAGGCGGCCATCAACGCCTCGCGGCCGCTGTTGCCCAGCGGCATGCGCAGCATGCCCACCTACAAGAAGGTCAACCCGGCCCAGGCGCCCATCATGGTGCTGTCGCTGACCTCCGATGTGCTACAGAAGGGCCAGCTCTATGACCTGGCCTCCACCATCCTGTCCCAGAGCCTGTCCCAGGTGGATGGGGTAGGGGAGGTGCAGATCGGTGGCAGTTCGTTGCCCGCCGTGCGGGTGGAAGTGGAGCCGGACCTGCTCAACCAGTACGGCGTGGCCCTGGACGAGGTGCGCACCACCATCGCCAATGCCAATGTGCGCCGGCCCAAGGGCTTCGTCGAGGACGGCGAGCGCAACTGGCAGGTGCAGGCCAACGACCAGCTGGAAAAGGCCAAGGACTATGGCCCGCTGATTATCCGCTACCAGAACGGCTCGGCCCTGCGCCTCAGTGACGTGGCGCGCCTGAGCGACGGCGTTGAAGACCGCTACAACGCCGGTTTCTTCAATGATGAGTCGGCGGTGCTGCTGGTGATCAACCGTCAGGCAGGCGCCAACATCATCAAGACCGTGGCGCAGATCAAGGCGCAACTCCCCGCCCTGGAAGCCGTGTTGCCGGCCAGTGTGCGGCTGAATATCGCCATGGACCGTTCGCCGGTGATCACCGCTACCCTGCACGAAGCCGAGAGCACGCTGCTGATCGCCGTGGCCCTGGTGATCCTGGTGGTGTACCTGTTCCTGGGCAACTTGCGCGCCTCGTTGATTCCCACCCTGGCCGTGCCGGTGTCGCTGGTCGGTACGTTCGCCATCATGTACCTGTGGGGCTTCTCGCTGAACAACCTGTCGCTGATGGCCCTGATTCTTGCCACCGGACTGGTGGTGGACGATGCTATCGTGGTGCTGGAGAACATTTCCCGGCACATCGACGCCGGCATGGCGCCGATGAAGGCCGCCTACAAGGGCGCCCAAGAGGTGGGCTTCACGTTGCTGGCCATGAACGCGTCGCTGGTGGCGGTGTTCATGGCGATCCTGTTCACCGGCGGCATCATCGAGAAACTGTTCCGCGAGTTCTCCATTACCTTGTCGGCGGCCATCGTCGTCTCGCTGCTGGTGTCCCTGACCCTAACGCCCATGCTCTGCGCCCGTTGGCTCAAGCCCCACGTGCCGGGCACCGAGAACCGCCTGCAACGCTGGAGTATCCGTGTTCACGAGCGCCTGGTGCGCGGCTATGACCGCAGCCTGGGCTGGGCCCTGGCGCACCGACGGCTGACGCTGATCAGCCTGCTGGTGACTATCGGCGTCAACATCGCCCTGTACGTGGTGGTGCCCAAGACCTTCATGCCCCAGCAGGACACCGGGCAGCTGATGGGCTTCGTGCGCGGCGATGACGGCCTGTCGTTCACCGTCATGCAGCCGAAGATGGAAGCCTTCCGGCGGGCGATCATCGCCGACCCGGCGGTGCTCAGCGTGGCCGGCTTCATTGGCGGCAACAACGGCACCAACAACGCCACCATCCTGGTGCGCCTCAAACCCATCAAGGCGCGTGACGTCAACGCCCAGCAGGTCATCGAACGCCTGCGCAAGGAGCTGCCCAAGGTGCCCGGCGCACGGTTGATGCTGATGGCCGACCAGGACCTGCAGTTCGGCGGGGCCCGCGACCAGACCACCTCCCAGTACCAGTACATCATCCAGAGCGGTGACCTGGCGGCATTGCGTAGCTGGTACCCGAAGATCACCGAGGCGTTCAAGAAACTGCCTGAACTGACCGCCATCGATGCCCGCGAAGGCCGCGGCGCGCCCCAGGTGACCCTGGTGGTGGACCGCGACCAGGCCAAGCGCCTGGGCATCGACATGAGCACCGTGACCACCGTGCTCAACAACGCCTACAGCCAGCGGCAGATTTCCACCATCTACGACAGCCTCAACCAGTATGAAGTGGTGATGGAGATCAACCCCAAGTACGCCCAGGACCCGGTCACCCTCGACCAGGTGCAGGTGATCAACTCCGCCGGCGCGCGGGTGCCGCTGTCCAGCATTGCCCATTACGAGAACAGCCTGGCCGACGACAGCGTCAGCCACGAGGGCCAGTTCGCGTCGGAAAGCATTTCCTTCGACCTGGCCGAAGGCGTGCCCCTGGACCGCGCCACCGCCGCCATCGAACGGGCCATCGCAGGCCTGGGCTTGCCGGAAGACATCATCGTCAAGGTGGCGGGTACCGGTGACGCCTTTGCGGCCGCGCAGAAGGGCCAGCCGTGGATGATCCTTGGCTCGCTGGTGCTGGTGTACCTGGTGCTGGGCATCCTGTATGAAAGCTACGTGCACCCGTTGACCATTCTCTCGACCTTGCCGTCCGCCGGTGTGGGCGCGCTGTTGAGCATCTACCTGACGGGCGGGGAATTCAGCCTGATCTCGCTGCTGGGCCTGTTCCTGCTGATTGGCGTGGTGAAGAAGAACGCCATCCTGATGATCGACCTGGCGCTGCAACTGGAGCGTGAACAGGGCATGGGCCCGCTCGACTCCATTCGCCAGGCGTGCCTGCAGCGCCTGCGGCCGATCCTGATGACTACCCTGGCAGCCATCCTGGGTGCCGTGCCCCTGCTGATGGGCGGCACCGAAGGCGCCGAGATGCGCCAGCCCCTGGGCCTTGCCATCATCGGCGGGCTGGTGTTCAGCCAGTTCCTGACCCTGTACACCACCCCGGTGGTGTACCTCTACCTCGATCGCCTGCGCCACCGGGTCAACCGCTGGCGTGGGGTACGCACCGACGCATCCCTGGAAACCCCGCTATGAACGACCGCCCGACGCCGACCGTGCTGCGCCCCATGACTTGCCAGATGGCCACCGTGCGTGGCTCGCGGCGGCTGAACCTGAGCCTCAGCGCGCTGATGTTCAGCGGCCTGCTGCTGGGCGGCTGCGCCGTGGGCCCTGACTACCAGCGCCCTGAAATCGCGCCGCCGGCGCAGTTCAAGGCGGCGCAGGGCTGGCGCCAGGCGCAGCCCAGCGACGCGTTGGCCCGCGGTGCCTGGTGGGAACTGTACGGTGACGCGCAGCTCAACGGCCTAGTGGAGCGGCTCAACCGTTCCAACCAGACCGTGGCCCAGTACGAGGCGCAATACCGTCAGGCTCAGGCCCTGGTGAAGAGTGCTCGCGGTGCGTTCTTTCCCACCGTCGACCTCAGCGCCGGCAAGACCCGCTCGGCCCAGGGCGCCGGTAGCAGCAGCTCGAGCCTGAGCAGTGCCAGCAGCGGCATCCGCAACACCTACAGCACCCAGGCCAGTGTCAGTTGGGAAGCGGACGTATGGGGCAAGCTGCGCCGCGGCCTCGAAGCCGACAAGGGCAGTGCCCAGGCCAGCCTCGCGGACCTGGCCGCCATGCGCCTGAGCCTGCAGTCCGAGCTGGTGCAGAACTACCTGCAGTTGCGGGTCATCGACCAGCAGAAGCGCCTGCTCCAGGCCACGGTGGAGGCCTACCAGCGCTCGCTGACCATGACCCAGAACCAGTACAAGGCGGGGGTGTCCGGCGCCGACGCCGTGGCCCAGGCGCAGACGCAATTGCGCACGACCCAGGCCGACCTGGTGGACCTGGCCTGGCAGCGCGCCCAATACGAGAACGCCATCGCCGTGCTGATGGGGGTGACCCCAGCCGATTTCAGCCTGGCCGAAACCGACAGCATCCCGGCTCTGCCGCAGATTCCTGTGCAAGTGCCCTCCCAGTGGCTGGAGCGGCGGCCCGACATTGCCGCGGCCGAGCGCTCGGTCATGGCCGCCAATGCCAACATCGGCGTGGCCAAGAGCGCCTACTACCCCGACCTGACCCTGAGCCTGTCCGGTGGCTACAGCAGCAGTACCTTCGCCAATTGGCTGACCCTGCCCAACCGCTTCTGGTCGGTTGGCCCGCAATTGGCTGGGACCCTGTTCGACGGTGGCCAGCGCTCGGCGGAAGTGGACCGTACCGAGGCCGTCTACGACCAGACCGTGGCCCAGTACCGGCAGACCGTGCTCAACGGTTTTCAGGAAGTGGAAAACTACATGGTCCAGCTCAAGGTGTATGAGGACGAGGCCCAGGTTCGCCAGCAGGCGCTGGAGTCAGCGCGCGAGTCATTGCGCCTGACCACCAACCAGTACAAGGCCGGGTTGATCGCCTACCTGGATGTTGTCACCGTGCAGGCGACCGCGCTGAGCAACGAACGCACGGTGTTGAATGTGTTGCAGAGCCGACTGGTGGCCAGCGTGCAGTTGATCGCGGCGCTGGGTGGCGGCTGGGGTGGGCAGATGGATTTGGTGGATACGCCTTGATGCCGTTCGTCTGAAAGGTTATGGTCACGGCCGACCCTGTACAACGCTGTACAGGGCGGAACCCTTGTAGAAGCTGGGCGCGGTAGTGGCATAGCGACATCGCGCCAAAGCCCCGCATCCAGGCGCTCCGCGCAAGCAAACAAGCGTTTAATTGCGTACAATCCTGATCATTTACGAGCAGGGAACGCACCGGATTGCAGGTCTAGAGAGTCGCATGCTGATTGGTAGTTATTCACCCACCCTGGTCGTGATCTCGTTGTGTGTGGCGATGCTGGCTTCCTACACGGCGCTGGATCTGGTCGGCCGCATCGCCACTGCCAAGGGCAGGGCGGTGCACCTCTGGATGGCCGGCGGGTCGCTGTCCATGGGCATTGGCGTGTGGTCCATGCATTTCATCGGCATGCTGGCGTTCAGCCTGCCCATCGCCCTGGGGTATGACCTCAAGCTCACCAGCCTGTCGCTGCTGATCGCCATCCTGTCCTCGGGGTTCGCCCTGTGGCTGGTCAGCCAACCGCGGCTGCCCCACCGGCAGCTGGCGTTCGGGGCACTCATCATGGGCAGCGGTATCGCCGCCATGCACTATACCGGCATGGCGGCCATGCGCATGAGCCCGGGTATCGAGTACGACACCGCGCTGTTCGCCGGGTCCATCGTCATCGCCATCGGTGCCTCGGCCGCCGCGCTCTACATTGCCTTTCGCCTGCGCCGGGCCACGCCCCATGTGCTGCTCGCCCGGGGCTGCGCTTCGGTGGTCATGGGCATCGCCATCGTCGGCATGCACTACACCGGCATGGCGGCGGCGATGTTCCCCGAGGGTAGCGTCTGCGGCGCCGCCGGTGGCGGGCTGACCGGCAAAGGCCTGGACTACATGGTCTTGATCACCAGCCTGGCGGTGCTGGGCATTACCCTGCTGACCTCGGTGCTGGACGCGCGCATGGAGGCCCGTACCGCGGACCTGGCCAACTCCCTGCGCCTGGCCAACCGCGAGCTGACCCAACTGGCCCTGCACGATAACCTCACCGGTCTGCCCAACCGCATGCTGCTGGCCGACCGCATCGCCCAGGCCATCCAGATGGTCGACGAGAACGGTGGCTGTTTTGCGCTGATGTTCATCGACCTGGACGGTTTCAAACCGGTCAATGACGCCTTCGGCCACCACATGGGTGATGAATTGCTGCGCGCGGTGGGCCTGCGCCTGCGCGGCAACCTCCATGGCCAGGACACCCTGGCGCGCATCGGCGGCGATGAATTCGTGCTGCTGGTGGCCCTGAACGAACCCAACGACGCCCCCACGGTAGCCGCGCGACAGGTCAACCTCATCGCCCAGCCGTTCCGGGTGGGCGAGCAGAACCTGCAAGTGTCGGCCAGTATCGGCATTGCCCTGTACCCGGGCAACGGCAGCGACCAGCACGCACTGCTGATGAACGCCGATGCCGCCATGTACCATGCCAAGAGCGCGGGCAAGAACGGCTACAGTTTCTTCGATGGCTCGATGAACACCAATGCACGCAAGCAGCTGCAATTGATCCAGGACTTGCGGGTGGCGGTGGAGCGCGGCGAGTTGCGCTTGCACTACCAGCCCAAGTTTGACGCTGCCAGTGGCCGCCCGGTCGGCGCCGAGGCGCTGTTGCGCTGGCAACATCCGGAGCTCGGCCTGCTCGGCCCTGACCGTTTCATCGAGCTGGCGGAAAAGACCGGCCTGATCATCGTCATCGGCGACTGGGTGCTGGACGAGGCTTGCCGGCAAATGCGCGAATGGACGCTGCAGGGCTACGGCCACTGGCGCATCGCGGTGAACCTGTCGGCCTTGCAGTTCTGCCACGGGGGGTTGGTGGCCAGCGTGGCGGCAGCGTTGCAGCGCCATGAACTGTCGGCCACCAACCTGACCCTGGAAATCACCGAGACCACCGCCATGAACGATGCCGACGCCAGCATGAGCGTGCTGCGGCGCCTGTCCGACATGGGGGTGGACCTGTCCATCGATGATTTCGGCACCGGTTATTCGAGCCTGATGTACCTCAAGCGTCTGCCGGCCAATGAATTGAAAATCGACCGGGGCTTTGTTCGCGACCTGGAGCAGGACAGCGACGACGCCGCCATCGTCTCGGCCATCGTCGCCCTGGGCCAGGCCCTGGGCTTGCGCATCGTCGCCGAAGGTGTGGAAACCGATAACCAGCAAGACTTCCTGACTCGCCTGGGCTGCGATGCCTTGCAAGGCTACCTGCTGGGCCACCCCTTGCCAGCGGAGCGCTTCATGGCGGATATTCATGCCGCTGAAACCCGGCAGCAGCGGGTCGGCGTCTAGCCTTGAGTTCATGGCGCTTGCTTCCCGCGCTTCGCCGGTCCCCGCGGGAGAAGCAAGCGACATCCTGATAACGCCGTACCCCATGAGGAGCGCACCGAAGTCCATGGATAAAGTCATCGTCATCACCGGCGGCAGCCGCGGCATCGGTGCCGCCACTGCGCGCTTGGCCGCCCGCCAGGGTTACCGTGTGTGCATCAACTACCTGTCGGACGAAGCGGCCGCCCAGGCCACGTTGGCCGAAGTGCGCGAGCTGGGGGCCCAGGCCATTGCCGTGCGGGCTGATGTCAGCGTCGAGGACGAGGTGGTGCACCTGTTCAACCGGGTCGATGCGGAACTGGGCACGGTCACCGTGCTGGTCAACAACGCCGCCACCGTGGGGCACACCTCGCGGGTGGATGAAATGTCCGAATTCCGCTTGCTCAAGCTGCTCAAGAGCAACGTGGCTGGCCCCATCTTGTGTGCCAAGCACGCCATCCTGCGCATGTCCACGCGCCACGGTGGCCAGGGCGGCAGTATCGTCAACGTGTCTTCGGTCGCCGCGCGCCTGGGCTCGCCGGGAGAGTACGTCGACTACGCCGCTTCCAAGGGCGCCCTGGACACCTTCACCCTCGGCCTGGCCAAGGAACTGGCGGGGGAGAGCGTACGCGTCAATGCCGTGCGCCCGGGGTACATCTTCACCGAGTTCCACGCCCTGAGCGGCGACCCTGACCGGGTCAGCAAGCTGGAGCCAGCCATCCCCATGGGACGCGGCGGCCAGCCTCATGAAGTGGCGGAGGCGATCTTGTGGTTGGCGTCGGAGCAGGCGAGTTATACGACCGGGAGTTTTCTGGATCTGGGAGGCGGCCGGTAGGGGTTGCCAGACGCGGCTAGGTGGCTTCACTGCAGCCTTCACGAAAAAGCCCTGGTGTCTCTCGACACCAGGGCTTTCCCTTGCAGCTTATCGTGGCAACCGAGCGTTACTTGACGCCCTGCATCCTCATCTGCAGGTAATCCTTCTTATCCACTTCCTTGGCATCGCGCTTGCCCAGGTCGGCCATTGGAATACGGTAGGTTTCCTTGGCGGCGTAGGCGGCGAGGGCGGCGATCACGGTGATGCCGAACGCCAGCGCACCCACGGTCATCGGGATGTTGTCCGAGCCGGGCGGCGCCACGGCAGCGAACAGGGCTGGCAGCAATGCGGTGATCATGGTGCCCACGTTCTGCGAGATGGCCATGGCCGACACGCGGTAGCGGGTCTGGAACAGTTCCGGGTAGAAGCTGGGGAAAATCGCGTTGTAACCCTGGTAGATCACGCCCCACATCAGCAGCGACATGGCGAAGGCCAGCGGCACGCTGTGAATGCTGATGGCATACAGGTAACCGAACGCCAGCAGACCCGAGCCCAGGGCGCCACCGATGATCATCGGCCGGCGGCCAACCTTGTCGGACCAGTTGCCCACGAAGGGAATCACCAGCACCGCGACGATGTTACCCACTACCGGGATCCACAGATACACGCTCTTGGAGAAGCCGATACCGTAGGCCGGTTGCACGGCGTAGGCCGCGCCGAAGATAGTGGCCACTACCGGGATCACGTTCATCAGGGCCATGCAGGTCACCAGGCACATGTTGCGCCAGTTGTTCTGGAAGGCTTCGACGATGGGTGCCTTGGGCAGCTCGGTGCTGGCTTCTTCCTTCACGAAGGCCGGGGTTTCATGGACTTCTTTACGGATGATGTAACCGGCGATCAGCACGACGGCGCTGAGCAGGAACGGAATGCGCCAGCCCCAGGCGTTGAACGCGTCGTCGGGCATGAAGTAGGCCAGGGGCAAGAAGATCGCCGCGGCGAAGATCTGCCCGGCCTGAACGCCCTGCAGCGTGTAGCTGGCGTAGTAGCCCCTTCTGCCGAAGGGCGCGTGCTCCATGATCATGGAACTGGCCCCGGAGATCTCCCCGGCCACTGCAAAGCCCTGGATCAGGCGCAGCACTACCAGCAGGGCCGGTGCCCACAGGCCTACCTGCGAATAGGTCGGCAACAGGCCCACGGCCATGGTCGCGAAGCCCATCAGGAACATGCACAGCAGCAGCACGTTCTTGCGGCCGCGGGTATCACCCCAGTGGCCTAGGAACGCAGCGCCTATGGGGCGAGCAATGTAACCCACGCCATAGGTGGCCAACGAGGCGACAATGGCGATCTTCGGGTCGGTAGACGGGAAAAAGATCTGCGGGAAAATCAGCGCCGCGGCTTGGGCGTAGATGAAGAAGTCATAGTATTCGAGCGCCGAGCCAATCCAGCCGCTGGCGGTCGCTTTCTTGGTCTGTTTCGAGCCGTGGGACTCGGTGGATACTTGATCCATGGGTGTCTCCGTTGTTTTTATTATCGAGCAATATCGTTATGGGTAACACTAGCAGCTGGCTGGCCCTGAAGGCGAAACTAACTGGATAGTTAACAGATATCAGTCGCCATGATCTGTGTCAATACAACGGCCTTCGGGCGGGTGCGAACCTGTGCGATTGCCGGTCATTATTATGCCACCAGGGAAATATTTGTGCAGTAAAAAGCCGCGCCAGCGCGTCTAGAACCATCGTCGCAGGCCGCAAGGCAAAAAGTGCGGGGCTGCGATGGTGGCCCGGGGCTATATCTTTGCCCGCGGCTGCCGATACAGTAGTCATGCGACCGTCCGTTTTGCTGGAGCGTCTCCTTGAATTCCCCTCTTTTGCCCGATGAGTCGTGCCTGCTGCCAGGTGCCGACGCAGTAGCTTCGATCGATGAGGTGCTGGCTGCCGCTCGCGCCTGGCCGCACAGCGGTGCGTGGGTGTGGTATCGCGATGGCGAACCGCTGCACCGGGCGGCGCAAGGTGGTGCTTTCTGCCAATGGCCGGCGAGCCTGGCGCGGCGTGACCTGATGGGATTCTGCCGCGCCGAAGGCTTGCACTGCTGGCCAACGGGGGAGGGCGAGCAGGCGCTGGGCTGGTTGCTGGCGGCGCGCAACGACGCTCACCCACCACGGTTGCGCCAGTTGGCCCGGGAATTGGGCATCCGCGTGCAGCGCGAGGCGCTGGCGCGCGCGCAGATGACCCAGCGGGTGCTGTATGAAATCACCTACCTGGCCAGTTCTACCCATGACCGCGGCGTCTTCCTGCAAGGGGTGCATCAGCAGTTGGGCACGCTCATCGATGCGGAAAACTTCTACCTGGCCCTTTATGACGCCCAGGCCCACAAGGTGTCTTACCCCTACTACGTCGACATCATCGACAACGACGCCATGGAAGCGCAAAGCCACGAATACCTGGACCCCAAGTGCCTGTCGCTGACCGGGTATGTGCTTACCACTGGCCAGCCGCTGATGGTTGACGCCAGCGCCATGCGCCGGGCCGAGCAGGAGGGCCGGTTCGCGCCAGTGGGCCACCGCCCCGAGTTCTGGATGGGCGCGCCGCTGAAGAATGCGTCGGACGAAGTGTTCGGCATGCTTGCCATGCAGGTCTACGAAGTGTCGCGCATCTACAGTGCCGAGGACCGCGAGCTGTTCCTGGTGGTGGCGCGCCATGTGGCGATGGCGCTGGACCGGATTCTGCACCGCATGGACCTGGAGGAAACCGTATCGCGACGCACCCAGGAACTCTCCGAACTCAACGACGCGCTGCGCCTGGAGGTCATCGAGCGCGAACGCGCCGAACACCTGCACAGCGCGCTGTTCCAGATCGCCGAACTGTCCAGCCAGCAGGGCGACATGGCCGAATTGTTCCAGAGCCTGCACATGATCGTCGGCGACCTGTTGTTCGCCCGCAACTTCTACATTGCGCTGTTCGAAGTGGTCACCGGCGAGGTGACCTTTCCATACTACATCGATGAACAGAGCGCCGCGGCACCCGCACCGCGACGTGGCCAGCGCGGGCTCACCGAGTACGTGATCCGCCAGCGTCGGCCGTGCCTGATCGACTATGACGATGCCAGCGCCCTGATGGCCGCCGGTGAGATCGCCAACAACCCCGGGCCGGTGCGTTCACAGTCCTGGTTGGGCATCCCCCTGTTCGAAGGCACCCAGGTGCGTGGGGTGCTGGTGGTGCAAAGCTATTCACCGGTGATCCGCTACAGCCAGCGCGACCAGGAATTGCTGACTTTCGTGTCGAGGCACATCGACACCGCGTTGTCGCGACGCAGTGCCGCCGAGGCGGTGCAGGCGGCTAACCTGATGCTCGAGGCACGCGTGCAGAGCCGCACCCGCGAGCTGGACCACGCCAATGCCAAATTGCAGCATGAAAACGCCCATGATGCGCTGACCGGGCTGCCCAACCGCAGCCAGTTGCAACAACGCCTGCAACAGGCCTGGGCGGCGTTCCGTGCTGAACAGCGCCCGCTGGTCGTGATGTTCATCGACCTGGACCGCTTCAAGATGGTCAACGACAGCCTCGGCCACCACTTTGGGGACCTGCTGCTGACCCAGGCCGCCACCCGGCTGCGCAACTGCCTGCGCGCAGATGATGTGCTGGCCCGGCTGGGCGGCGACGAGTTCGCGGTGCTGGCGCCCGAGGCCGATCTGGACGTCGCGGTCGACATGGCTGAACGCATCCTGCTGGCCTTCGACCTGCCGTTCAACATTGACGGCCATGGGGTGTTTTCGTCCTGCAGCATCGGTATTGTCAGTGCCGACGCCCAGTTCCACCACGAGCCCGCGGACCTGCTGCGCGATGCCGACACCGCCATGTACAGGGTCAAGAACGCTGGCCGCGACAGCTTTGCGGTGTTCAACCAGCAGGTGCGCCGTGAAGTCAGCGACCAGATGGAGCGTGAAGGGGCGTTGCGCAATGCGCTCAAGCGCGACGATGAATTGCTGGCCTATTTCCAGCCCATCGTCAGCGTCGAGACCGGCGCAGTGGTAGCGCTCGAAGCCTTGATCCGCTGGCGCCAGGCCGACGGGCGTATCACCGCGCCCGGTGAGTTTCTGCCTGCGCTGGAAGGTCTTCGCCTGATCGGCCGCCTGGACCTGTACATGCTCAACCGTATCGCTGAAACCCTGGCCATGCCCGAGCACGCCCACTGGCCGCCCGTCCACGTCAACTGTTCCAGCTACAGCATCACGCGCCCGGAGTTTGCCGGCGAGGTGCTGGCCCTGCTGCAGCGCCATGGCATCGAGGCCCACCGCGTGTGCCTGGAGTTGACGGAAGGCGGCCTGGTAGCCGAGCCCGCACGAGCCCGACAGACCATGCAGCAACTGGCCGAGCATGGCTTGAGCGTGATGCTGGACGATTTCGGTGCGGGTTTCTCGTCGCTCAGCTATGTGCACCAATACACCTTCAGCGGGTTGAAGATCGACAAATCCTTCATCCTCGAACTGACCGCCAGCGAGCGCAGCCGCGCCATCGTCCGCGCCATCGTGCGCATGGCCGACTCCCTGGGCCTGCCGGTGGTAGCCGAGGGCGTCGAGGACGAAGCCACCTTGCGCCTACTGCGTGAAATGGGCGCGGCCCAGGCCCAGGGCTACCACTTCGCGCGGCCCATGGCCATGGAACAACTGAACCTGCCGGCGACCCTGGCGCCTGCCGTCGCAGACGCACCCAAAGCCCCGTAGCCGCGGACCCGGCCGCGTCACTGACGCCGCGCACCATCAGGCCCACCGCAGGTACCGCAACGCGGCCAGGTCCGATGCTACCGGGTCGTCAGCCCTGATACACCTTGCGCAGCAGCGCGCGCAGTTGCTCACGCTCTTCCGTGCTCAGGTTCGCCGTGGCCTCCTGGTCGCTGCGTGCCGCCACTTCCTTCAATTCCTTGAGCAGCGCTTCGCCCGCCTTGCTCAGGAACAACCCGTAGGAACGTTTATCCGGCTTGCAACGCACGCGCAGGGCCAAGCCGCGCTCTTCCAGCTTGTTCACCATCGGCACCACCTGGGGGGGCTCGATGGCCAGGCTCTTGGCCAGTTCTGCCTGGGTGGGGCCGGGGTTCTGGGCGATGATCGCCAGGGCGGAAAACTGCGCAGGGCGCAGGTCGTAAGCGTTCAACCGCTCGACCAGGTGCTGGAATACCTGAATTTGCGCGCGCCGCAGCGCGTAACCAATGAGATCGTCTAGCACGCCGGTATCCAGCGGGTCAGAAGCAGGGGCGGGGGTGCTGGGCATGGCCATGGGCATCGGGCTTTTTGTTGGAATAATCGTTAACCAGTATAACGGTTTTCCCGGCCATGAATACCCGCTTGCACAACGCGCAATGCCACGCCACTGCCACCCTCCTTATCTCAGAACAATGCCTGCTGATGGTCGAGGTGCTGGTCCACCAACCACCTGCCATGGGCCAGTGACGCTCGCTGAGCATTCTCCAGTTCCGACAGGAATGCCGCGTTTACCGGTAACGCCAGCCGCCGGCTTTGTTTTCCGTCCGGCGTGGTAATGCGGCAACCGCCCGCCCACGGCGTCGGAATGCCTGGATGCTCTTCCACTTGCGCCGTGATGGTGTGATCGCGATGGGTGCATTGCAGCGTGCTCATGGTGTTCACCTCACTGAAAACATGACCCTTTCGGTATATCACAGCCGTCCCGAGGGAATAGGCGGGGGCGACGAAGGGTGGACACTGGATCCAGCCGTGAACGGGGAAGATGGAGGCTAGGGCGCGCTTGCAGCGCGACAAACACGAACGGCTGCCGTACGCGAAGCCGAACGTGTTTTTGCAAATGGGCTCAGTAGCGCGTGATCCAGCGCTTGAGCCGCGTCAGGCCGCCGCTTCTAGCAAGGGCAGGGCGCTCTTTTAGGGCATCCAGTGTGCTGGCGGCCATGAGGGTGTGTTCGCGCAGGGCGCTGAGGCGGGCATGCAATTGTTGCTTCAACGGGTCACGTTCGTGGGCAGGCGACAGCTGAATGAGTTGGTTGGCGAGGAAGAAATTGAGCTCCATCTGCTGGTCGAGGGCATCGTTGACTTGCTTGATTGCCTTGATCATATGCGGGTCCATGAGGGAAGTACGAGACGGTCTGCTCAGTCACGAGCTTCGGGTACCAATACGGGGGCCGCTTCCAGCCGTGCCTTGAGTTGCTCGACATAGGCGTGAGCTTCTTCCTCGTTGCGGAAGGTGACCGGGGCATCGTTCAGCCAGACCAGGCAGGTGCTGTCATTGTTGTTTTTTTCGATCTTGATCTTCATCCGTAAAGCCATCTCAAATAATTGTGAGGCGATGATATCGCATTCGGTCGCCGTGCCCATCACCCCTGCACGCCGTCAGACTCGGCAACGGGATCATGCGCCTGCTCCTCGGCGGCCAGCCTGGCACGGTCTGCCTTACTGATGTACTGAGGCTTGCTTTTGGGGGCCAGTTTGGCGCTGGCTTTCTTGGCGTGGGCTTTCAACAGCTGACTGATTTTCTTGCGACGGTTCATGGTGTTTCGCTCAATGGAGTAAGGCTACTTGCACTGTTCCAGCACGACTTTGCAGGTACGCGGCGTGCCCCCCGAGCGCTCGGCGTAGAGCGCGCAGTTGTGCAGCGACTTCTTGCGTGCCGCGCCAGGGTTCGCGCCCCAGGCCAGGCTACCTTCGCCGCGGCTCGGCAGGGCCTTGGCGTAGCACCGGGAGGCGGCCGACTGGCTGGAACAGCCAGCCACCAGCACCAGCGCCAGGGCAAGCGCGACCCCGCGGGTGAGTGGGCGAAGTGTCATTGCAATTCCCCTGTCGCGAGCGACGGCCGGCTCTGGCGAACAGCCAAAGGTGTGCCGCCCATTATGCACCAACCCGAGGGTCAGGGGGGACGGTCGCAGGCCGGCGTCGCCCCCGGCGGCTGGTTGCCTGCAACCAACTTCACGGTCCTGCGGTCAACACTCCTATCCGCTCGCTGGCGTTGCAGGTGCACACCGTGAATGACCCTACCACCGCCGCTGACCTGGACATCCACCTGGCCAGCGGCGACTGTCCAGCGTTCGAGGCGCGGCTGCGGGCGCTCGAGGGCATAGGGCCCAAGACCGTCGAGATCCTCCTGCGTGATGCCCGGGCCGTGCTGTTTTGAACGGCCGGCGCCTTTACCTGGGGTGCGCAGGTTGGACACTGGGCCGCGAATACTGGCCCGAGTTCGCCAGCGTTGGCAGCCACTTGCAGCGTTATGCCGGGCGGCTCAATGCGGTGGAGATCAACAGTGCGTTCTACCGTCCCCATCGCCCCGCCACTTATGCCCGCTGGGCGGCGAGCGTGGGGCAGGGGTTTCGCTTTGCCGTGAAGGTGCCCAAGGCCATCACTCACGAGCAACGCTTGCAGGGCAGTTCAGCCCTGCTGGAAGCCTTTCTTTCCCAGTGCTCGGCCCTTGGAGAGCGGCTGGGCTGCCTGTTGGTGCAACTGCCCCCTTCACTGGCGTTCGATCCTGGCGCGGCGCAGGCGTTTTTCCGCACGCTCAGGGCCCAGTACTCCGGCGACGTCGTCCTCGAGCCGCGCCATGAGTCGTGGGCCGAGGCCGGTGACTTGTTGGTCAGCTACCGCATCGCCCAGGCGGTGGTCGACCCTTCGCGCTTGAGCACCGACACCCGGCCAGGCGGTTGGCAGGGCGTCCGGTACTGGCGCTTGCATGGGACGCCGCGCCTGTACTACAGCGCGTACGAAGACAACTGGCTCGAACACCTGGCGCAGCAGATCGAAGCATCGCTGGCCGATGGCGTGCCCACATGGTGCATTTTCGACAACACCGCGCGCGGTGCGGCCGTGGGGAATGCATTGTTCATGGGGCGGTTGCTGGAACTTGCCGGCAGCCCTGCTACCCCGTAGAGCCGGTGGTCGCGCGGGCCAACGGTGCGCGTTCGCCACCCGTGGCGGCAGGCAAGCCCCTGAACGCCGCCACTGCCGCCAGCAGCAAGGTGGCCACTGCCACGAACAGTGCCTCTCGCAGCCCCAGCCTGAATGCCTGGGGCGCCGGGTCCCGAACCAGATACCCGAACCACGCCACGCCGATGATGCCTCCCACCTGCCGCGCGGCATTGAGCAACCCCGAGGCTATGCCTGCCAGTTCACCGGGCACCGATGCCAGGGTGGCCGTAGTGATGGTGGGAATGGTCAGGGCAATGCCGCCCCCGGCGAGCAGCATCGGTACGATCAACCAGCCGAAACCAGGCATGGCCAGCGCAGGTATCAGCAGCAGGTAACCCACCGCCGATATCAGCAGGCCGCTGGTCGCCAGGCAGCGCGGGCCAACGCGGCGTGTCAGCCGGCCGGCGAGGATGTTGATGAGCATCAGTACGGCCATCATCGGCAGGAACGCAAGGCCTGCCTGTTCGGGGGTGAATTGCTCGATGCCTTGAAAATACAAGCTGAGGGTGAACACCACACCGTAGAACACCAGGTTCGCCACCAAGCCGATAACGACCGCGCTGCGCAGTGCCGCGGCGCGAAACAGACCCAGCGGCAACATCGGGCGAGCCGCGCGTGACTGCCGCCAGATGAACAGTGCGGCCAGCAGCAGGCTGCCGATCAAGGCCTGTACGATCATCGGGCTGGACCAGCCCCACTGGCTCGCCTGGGTGAGGGCGAAGGTGAAACTGGCCATGGTCAGCGCCGCGAGACACTGCCCGGGGATATCAAGACTGCGCAAGGGTTGTACCGGCGAACGGGGTGCGTAGGAAGCGGCCAGCCACAGGCCAATCATCCCCACCGGCACATTGATGAAAAACAGGCTGCGCCAGCCAAACGCGGTAATCAGCAGGCCGCCGACCACGGGGCCTGCCGCCAGCGCAACGGCGCCGCCAGCCCCCCACCAGCCCACGGCGCGACTGCGTTCATGGTCATTGTCGAAGGCTTGTTGCAGCAGGGACAGCGAGGTCGGTACCAGCAATGCGGCACCCAGTCCCTGAACCAGCCGCCAGCCGACCAGGGCAGCCAGGCCAGGGGCCAGTGCGCAGCCCAGCGAGGCAGCCGAGAACAGGCCAAACCCCAGCATGAACAGGCGCTTGGCACCCAGCCGATCACCCAAAGTGCCGGCCGTCAGCAGCAATGACGCGAACACAAGCGCGTAGCCATTGACCACCCATTGCAGGGCCGTGATATCGGCGGACAGCTCCTCGTGCAACGCTTGCAACGCTACGTTGACCACGCTGATGTCCATCAGCACCATGAAAAAGCCCAGGCACGTGGCGACCTGGACCCAGCGAGCCGTGCGGCGGGGGATAGCGAACATGAATTGACCTCCTGGTTGAGGCCCCTAAGCTACAGCCCGACGCATTGTGCGAAAATTCCGCAATTGCGCATGGATGACTGGAGAAAACGCACCGATGTTCGATTGGGAAAACCTCCGCTTTTTCCTCGCCGTTGCCCAGGCGGGCACCCTGTCTGGCGCGGCCCGGGCCTTGAAGGTCGACCATGCCACGGTCAGCCGGCGGCTCAGTGCGCTGGAGGCGCAGTTGCAGGTACGCCTGGTCGACCGGTTGCCACGGGCTTGCCTGCTCACTGCCGTGGGTGAGCAGGTGTTCAAGCTGGCCGGTGATATGGAAGCCAGTGCCTTCGCGGTACAGCGGACCGTGCGCGCCGAGCAATCGCCCACCGCGGGCCATGTGACCATCAGCGCGCCGCCGGTGCTGGCGAGCAATTTTCTGGCGGGTAGGGTGGGCGCGTTCCGCCAACGCTATCCCCACGTGCAACTGTCCATCGCCGGCCAGACCCAGAGTGTGTCGCTGGGCCGCCGTGAAGCCGATATCGCGGTCCGGTTGTACCGGCCCACCGAGCTGGAGAGTGTCATTCGCAAGGTGGGCAACATGCCCTGTGCGTTATACGCCAGCCTCGGCTATGAATACGCCGACGTTCCAGCGCGCTGGGCGTTCATCGCCTACGAAAGCCAGTGGGCCGATCGCGAACATCAGAAATGGCTGGTCAGGGTCGCGGCGGGGCGCCCCATCGCCTGTGGTCTCAGCGATATCACCACCCAGCACGCTGCGGCGCGCGCGGGTGTGGGCGTGGCCGGCCTGCCGGTCTTCATGGGTGACAATGACCCGCAATTGCGGCGGCTGCCGTGGGAGGGCGAGGCGTTCTGCCCGGAGATCTGGCTGGTGGTGCACCAAGACCTGCGGCATTCAGCACTGTTGCGGGCGGTGATGGAGTTTTTGGTGGAAGTGTTCGCCGAGCAATTCGAGGCGTGACCGCAGAGCGCAGCACCTGGGTTTCAGGAGGCGTGCGATCACGCGGCTGAAGGTTGGCCCAAAGAGCAGGTAGTGCCGACAAGCGGCTTCATCTTTAGCAGTAGCTGGCCGATACCCTGATGTCCTGCACTAGGGTCTGTATGGCAGGCGAGGAAGCGGAGTTTACGTGTTGTAAATGAGCATTCCGAGTCTGTTTTCAACGCAGCATGGCCGAGTTGGGATGCATTTCGTACAGAGCCTTAACACCAGAACCGCCACGGACATGGGCACGAACACCTCCTGGTACTGTCTCACTCCGACCTGAACCCAATGACCCGGTGCCGCATGCCTGTTCCTGCCCCCGACAGCTCCAGCCCCGACGATCCGCACATTCTGGCGCAGGTCGAACTCACGATTGCCGCCGGTGTGCGCACGCTGCGTTTCAGCCGCGACCTGGAGCAGCGTTACCAGCGCGACACCGTCCAGCAGCGGCTGAGGTTCATCACCGCCGTGGGCATCGGGGGGCACTGGTCTACAACCTGTTCCTGCTCAGCGACTGGCTGACCTTGCGCGATAAATTCGCCTGGGTGGCAGCAGGGCGGTTGTGCCTCATCACGCCGATGTTCGTCGCTTTGCTGTACTTCGGCCAGCGCCTGACGCGGCGCTGGGCCGTGGAAACCCTGGCAGCCACGGGCACGGTCGTGTCGTCATTGATGCCCCTGGTGGTGATGATCTACAGCGACAGCCCTTACCGGCTGCACTACCAGCTGGGCATGCTGCTGATCATGGTGTACTGCACCATGATCCAGCAGTTGCCCATGCGGTACGCCTCCGTGGCGATGTTGTGCATGCTCGTGATTCAGCTGGTGACCACGTACCTGGCGGATTTCGCCGATATCCGGATCTGGCAGGCCAACGCGCTGTTGTTCGTGTCCACGGTGGCGCTGTTGCTGATGGCCTCTTATTTCCTGGAGCGCGCCAGCCGCTTGAGTTATCTGTTCGCCTTGCGCGGGCGTTTGCTGCAGGTGCAGTTGATGGCCCTGGCCAGGACGGATGCCCTGACCCAATTGTTCAACCGTCGCTACCAGGGCGAGGTCATGGGGTCTATCTGGGCGGCCGCCGCCAAGGAGCCGGCTAGCGTGGCGGTGATTCTCCTGGATATCGACCACTTCAAAGCCTACAACGACAACTACGGCCACCTTCAGGGGGACGCGTGCCTCAAGCAGGTCAGCCGCGCGGTGCAACGCACGGCCCAGGAGCATGGGGCCCTGGCGTTTCGGTTTGGGGGTGAGGAAATCCTCATCGTGCTGGTGGATGCCGATGCCGCCCGGGCCCGGGAGCTGGCCGAAGCCTTCCGCGCCGCGGTGGCAGCGCTGGCGGTGCCGCACCCTGTGCTGGGCGAAGGGGCGCGTGTGACCATCAGCCTGGGCATCGCGGCCGCGATCGCGCCGCGGGTCAGCGCCAATGCCTTGATCGCCTCGGCCGACAGCGCACTGTATGACGCCAAGCGCGCGGGCCGCGACTGCCTGCGCTGCGCACGGCCCGAGGCGGTTCACGGCTGATGAAGGCCCGGCGGGTCGGGCAGAGGTGCCCTACGGCTTCAAGCGTATCATCTGCCCATGCTGCAACACCGTGAAGGCGCCCTCCGGCAAACCCGCCGCCTGGGTCGCTTCGTGGAGTTTCTTCGGGGGTTCATCCAGCGGTTCATCGGTCAGCTCGAACGTGCCCCAGTGAATTCCCACGGCCTGTTTCGCCCCCACGTCCTTGAAGATTTTCACCGCCTGTTCAGGGTCGACGTGCTGCGGCCCCATGAACCAGCGGGGCGCGTAGGCACCCACCGGAATCAACGCGAGGTCGAAATGGCCGAAGGCTGCGCCGATGCGGCGTGAGTCGCTGGAGTATCCCGTGTCGCCGGCAAAGTAGAACGAGTAGGGGCGGGCGGCCCCCGGCACTGTCTTGACCGCCCAACCGCCCCACAGGGTTTCGTTGCGGTCGGTGTAGCTGCGTGCGGACCAATGGGTCGCGGGCACGAACCAGAAGTCCAGGCCGGCGACACGGGTGTGGTCGCTCCAGTCCAGTTCCTCGGCATTGTCGATGCCCTTGCCGGCCAACCAGGCCTTGATGCCCAGCGGTACCAGAAAGCGCGGTGGCCCACCGGGCTGCGCGTTGAGGGCCTGGACGCTGGCGGTGTCCAGGTGGTCGTAGTGGCTATGGGAAATCAGTACCACGTCGATGTGCGGCAACTCGTTCAGGGCCATGCCCGGCGGGGTGCGGCGTTTGGGACCGGCGAAGGTAAAGGGCGACGCACGCTCGGAGAACACCGGGTCGGTCAACACATTGACGCCGTTGACCTGGACCAGGGCCGTGGAATGGCCGATCCAGGTGAGGGTATTGGTGCTACGGTTGGCTTTCAGCCAGGGGATGTCCGGGTGGGCCATGGGGAAGGCATAACCGTTTGCCGGTGGGGGCGGCAAATGATGGATGAACGCGTTCCAGCGCCACTTCCAGATGGACCCGCGTTGCAGGGCACCGTCGTTGTTTTCATAGCCCTCGTCGGTTCGTGGCGCGTGGTGAATACCGCTGGCCGCCAGTTGCTCGGGGACGGAGTCAACGGCGGTTCGCTGGCGGCACTGGCGCAGGTGGCGGCGCAGCACAGGGAAAAACTCCACAGCAGGGGCAGGCCAAGTCGGGGCACGGGATCTTCCTTCCAGCAGCATGGAGAAGGCGCCTGCACGGCGCCCGTTCACAGTGTAGAGCTTTGGTACGCCCCGCCGTTCCCTAAACCGCAGGTGCTGCGCGGTGTGAGTGACGCGGCCGGGTCCGCTGCTACGCGGTCGGTGCAGCAGCGGACCTGGCCGCGTCGTCGGAGCATGCGGTGCCGGGTGCCGCCGGGGTCAGAGGGTCAGGCCGAACAGGCTGAAGTGCTGGTGGGGGAAGCGGACGCGCACCGGCAGCGAGTCTATTCGCCACTCGTTGGCCAGCGGCTCGGTGAAGCGCGCCGGCACCATCAAGCCTCGGGTAGGGCTGCTGAACGGCTTGCGCAGATCGCTGGGCAGCGGGTTCGCGCTTTCAGCCGGATTGATCACCTGGGCGCCTACCCATTGACCATTGGGCAGGCGTACGTCCAGGGCTGAACCCGGGGTGGCATGTTCCACATCCTTGGGGTCCAGGTACACCCACAATTGCGCCGGGCCATTGCGCTCCAGGCGCATCAGCAAGGTCCCAGGGCCAACGTTTTCGCCGGGGGCGGTAATCACTTCGGCCACGCGCCCGCGCTCGCTGGCCTCCACATTCATGCGTGCCAGTTGCTGGCCCAACCACTGACGCTCCCGTTGCTGCTGTTGCTCGTAGCGCTGGTTCTCGGTGTTACCGCCGTTGCTCACGCTGCGCTCGAAGGCCAGCAATTCCGCTTCGCGGCTATCAAGGGCGTTCTGGGCGTCCAGCAGTTCGCCACGGGTGGCGGCGCCTTGCTGTACCAACCGGCGGGTATCGCTTACCCGTTGCGCGGCACGGTTGACCAGGCTCTGCAGCACCGCGCGGCTGTGGGCCCCCAGGTCGGCGCTGGTGCCCACGGTGGCCGTGCTGTCGGCCTGCAGCAAGGTCAGGCGCAGGCGCCATTCGGGGTTGTCCAGGTCCACCAGCGGCGTGCCAGCCTCCACGTGGTCACCGGCCTGCACGCGCAGGGCACGTACCTCGCCCGGTTGCAATGCGCGCACATCCAGGGTGGGCAGGCGCACCAGGGCCGGGGCCTCGATGCGCAACAGGTCCAGGCCGTAGCGGCCTGCCAGCCACAAGGCCGGCAGCAGGATGAGGAACAGGATCAGGTACCAGCGCAAGCGGAACGCCAGGCGTTTGCCAGGCGCATACAGCACCTGCATGCCGTTGTCCTGGGTGGGGTGCTGCTCTTTGGGGCTGTTGAATCGAATCTTCATGGGGCTCTCGGGTAGTCGGTCCAGGATTGCCAGTCGATGCCAGTCAGCCCGGCGGGCTGCAACGCTTGCTGCCAGCGCGCGGCCTGGGCCTGCAATTGCTGGGCATTGGCGTCTGCCCAGCTGAGGTCGGCGGGTTGGTCCGGCTCAACGCTCTGGGCCAGGCGCAGGTGCAGTGCCGGCCATTGACGGGCGATGGCCAGGGCCTTGGTGGCGCTGGACTCGGGGTTGCGGGTAAAAATCATCAGGCTGACCTGGCTCACCCCCAGATGCGGCAACTCGCAGGGCACGCACGGCGTGCGCCGGGCCTCGTCGCTGAACCAGCGCGGGTGGCTGGACAGGCTCAGGGGCCAGGGGCTCGCAGCCTTGGCTTCGCGTACGGTGTCGAGCCACTGGCGCAGGCGCTGGTCCGGGACCGGCCAGCCCAACTGTTCGACTTCCAGGTCCAGGTGCAGGCCATCGAAGGGCAGGGCGCCCAGGCGCTGGATCAGGGCAAGCAATTGTGGGCGCTGGCTGGGTTTGATCCAGGTCGCGTCGCCCAGCAGCAGGTTGACCTGCAGGCCTTGGGCGTGGGCGCGGCGCAAGAGCTGGGCGAGCAATGCCTGGGTTGCGGCCATGTCGGCGACCTGGCCGCCGTCCAGGCCTACATTGACCACCTGCATACCGGCCTGTTTCAGCGCCTGCAATTGCCGGTCCTGCTGGCTGGGGTCGAGCAGCGCCTGGCTGTGCCAAAGGTAGGTGCCTTGGCGCCAATGGGCTTCCACCGGCGCTGTGGCGCTGCCCTGCCACTGCAGCGACTGCCCGCCCAGCAACGCGTCGAACGCCGGGCCCTCGTCGCCGAACAGGCGCAGGGCTGCGTCTTGCAGCCACGCCGCATGCCAGGCGGCGATTTGCGCGAAGCCGGCGTTGTAGTGGTCCACCTCGGCCTGCAGCAAGCGCAGGCTGGCCTCGCCGGCGTCCAGGCCGGTGCGCTGGCGGCGCTCGCCGATGATCTGGTCCACGGCCTGGCGGCGCTCACTGCGCCACAGGTATTCATCCACGTTGCGCCGTTGCTGCTCCAGCACCTTGCCCAGTTCGCGCAGCAAGTTGCCGCGTTCCTGCTCCTGGGCCTGCACGGCGGCCTGGTAGCGCGCTTCGCCTTCGCGGCCACGGGCCGAGCCGTAGTCCATGAGGTCCACGGGCGCCGAAAAGGTCACCCCAGCGCTCAGGCCGCTGCCGTTGTCACCGGCACCGCTGCGCTGTTCCACCGTCTGGGTCACGCTGAAATACGACTCGATGGCGCTGTACCAGGGGCGCTTGCGGTCCTGCTCGGCGGTGGCCAGGTCGGCATTGCGCCGGGCCATGCGCGGGTTGCTTTGCAGTTGGTCTTGCCAGGCCCGCAGTGGCTGTGGGTGGCTGGCCAGGGCAGTGGCCTGGGGGGTGTCAGCGGCCGTCACGTCCACGCCCAGGCTGCGCAGGCTGGTGCGCACATCGTCCAGCAAGTCGGCCTGCAGGGCGCAGCGGTGGGTCACGGCAGTCCATTCGCTGGTCATCAGGCGGGCGTCGGAAGGCAGAATCCATTGGCCCTCCAGGCGTTTGCGAACCTGTTGCGCGGCGTCCTGGGCGGCTGCCTCGACGCCCTGGCACAGTTGCTGTTCCTGGGTGGCCCGCCACCAGTCGGCGTAGGCGCTGCGCACTGCCAGGCGTTGGCGGGCGCGTTGGTAACCCTGTTCGATTTCACCCAGCTGCGCGTCATGCTCGCTGGCGCGCACGGCATCCATGCGCCGGCGCAGGCTGCCCAGCAGCGGGTAGCGCACACCGATCGCGGCGTTGCGGCCGTAGTAGTCGTCGCGAAGGTTTTCGGTGACCAGTTCATGGTAGCGGCCGACGTTGGCATTGCCGAACATCTCCCAGCCACTTTCGCTGTCACGTTGGTCGCGGGCAGCGTAGCGGGCCTGCAACTGGGCACTGGCCGACGCCGTGCCGGCGCCGTCACCGGCTTCTTGCAGGGCCTGTTCAAGGGTCAAGGGGGCTGCCGTGGCCAACAGCGGCGCGCAGAAGGCCAGGGGCAGCAGGCGAAGTGCTGTTTTAACAATCATGGTGATGAAAAAGCCTTAGAACCGGTTGGCCCGTTTGAGTACCCACCAGGGCGCCATGCTCGATTCCTCGTGCCCGCGCCGCAGGGTTTCATTGAGAATGGCGACCACGCTCCAGCAACGCAGGGCGTACATCGCCAAGGGGTAGAACGGCAATATCCAGATCAGCGCCAGGTCCTGGCGCGGCCGTTCGCTGACCATCAGCATCAGGCCCAGGTACAACAGGCCGCTCATGGCCAGGTAGAGGGCGTAGATCAGCAGCGAATAGAACACGAAGGCACTGAATGGCAGGATGAACACCGCCACCAGGCTGTAGCCCAGGATGATGAAGGGCAGCACCAGCTGGAAGAACAGCCCGCTGAGCATCAGCATGAGGAAGTTCGGCCAGCCCAGCAGCCGTGGCGTGAACGCATGGCGGTGCTTGCGCAGGTAGACGAAGAACAGGTCACCGTCCCAGCGCAGGCGCTGGTCGAGGAAGCTGCGCAGGGTCGACGGTGCGTCGGTGTGGCCGATGGCCCGTGGTTCGAAGGGTATGCGCAAGCGGTAGCGGCGGAAGTAGCTCTTGATGCGCAGGGTCAGGTCCAGGTCTTCGGCGGTATGGGTATCCCAGCCGCCGATCTGGCGCAGGAAGTCGCGGCGAAACGCGCCGAAGGCCCCGGAGACATTGTTCACCAGGTTCCACTCCGCCAGGCCGATCTTGCACATGTGGATCGACAGCAGATACTCCAGCGCCTGGATGCGCGCGATCCACGACTGGCGGGCGTTGCGCACCCGCAGGCTGCCCGCCACTGCCGGCACCTTGGGGTCGACGAAGTGGCGCACCATGCGCACCACCATGTCGTTGTCGAACGACGTATCGCCGTCGACGTTGATCAGGATCTCGCCACTGCTGAAGGCCAGGCCGGTGTTCAGCGACGACACCCGGCCACCCCGCTGCCACTTGGCGATGGGCCGCAGCACGCGGTTGGCCGGCAGGCGTTGCTCGGCCTTGAAGCGGCGCACCACCTCGGTGGTCGTGGCGTTGGCGCTGGCGCCGTCGACGATAGGGATGATCTCGATCATCCCCGGGTACGTCTGTTCGGCCAGGCTACGCAGGGTCAGCTCGACGTCCTTGCCCTCGCTGTAGCAGGTGATGATCACCGACACTCGCGGGTGCCAGTTGCGGTGCAACGGCACCGCACTGTGCTCGCGAATGAACCAGCGCAGGGTACCCAGCAGCACCAGCAGGTTGAGCGGCACTTCCAGAAGCAAAAAGTACGGGAAGACCATCAGGAATAATTGCCAGTGAC
The DNA here is from genome assembly GCF_013374995.1 of Pseudomonas eucalypticola. Lineage (NCBI taxonomy): Bacteria > Pseudomonadati > Pseudomonadota > Gammaproteobacteria > Pseudomonadales > Pseudomonadaceae > Pseudomonas > Pseudomonas eucalypticola. The sequence goes on from NZ_CP056030.1 coordinate 2,506,632, forward strand.
CGTTGGGCCCCTCGATCTGCGCCAGCCAGGCGTTGAGGTGGTCCAGTAACACGCCCATCAGAGTGCCCCGGCCAGACGCGCCATCAGCAGTTCGGCATCTTCCTTCTCGATCAGGTCCCCCGGCGCCACGCAGCCGCTGGTGGTCAACTGGATGTCCTGCAGGTCCTGGCCCACGAACAGTTCGCTGATCTGGTTGAGGCGCTCGGTCACCGTCCGCAGGCCTGGCGCATCCGTGTACATCAGTAGCAGCCACAGGTGTTCTTCGCTGGTGCGGGTGCAACGGTCAGTCTCGCGGATCGCCACCTGAATACGCTCGATCAGGCTGTCGAGCAGCGCGTGGCCCCGTTGCGGGCCCAGGCGGCGCAGGGTGACCCCCAGGTTGCGGAAGCGCAGGCCCAGCAACGCGAAGGTCGGCGTGCCATGGCGGGCGATCAGCTCCAGTTGCCAGTCGAGCAAGGTCTTGAAGGTGCTGACCCCTACCATGGCCAGCCCGCCGAAATAGGCGTCGCTGCTGCGCTCCAGGCCCTGGCGCGCGGTCAACTGGCCGGTTTCGGACAACTGGTAATCGCGGATTTCGCGCACCTGCAATTGGTCGGGGGCGTGGTGCTGGCCGCAGTCCAGGCAGCGCGCCTCGACATCCGCGTCGACGAAGAAGGCCTGGCAGGCATTGCAGCGGTAGTTCTCCAGCGGCCGGTCGTAGTCAGTGCCGATGTGACGCAGGCGGGTCAGGCAATTGGGGCACACCAGCACACCGTCCTTGAGGTACTCGGCCTGGGCACCGATGTGGCCGCAGGTGAAGCAGTGCAGCGATGGCTGGCGCACGATGTCCAGGGCCGTGCATTCCACGCACACGTCCACGTAGTTCAGGTGGCCGCTGCCGCAACTGCGGCACAGGCGGATGCGGTCCACCAGCGCGGTGCTGTCGAGCAGATGCCGTTGCGCAAGGTTGTGTACAAGGGCATGGGCGTTGACCTGGTCATCGCCCAGCGCATCCACCAACGGGTAGCTGTAGTGCCCCGGTGACAGGGGCGCGCGCACGGCTTTAAGGGTGCCGGGCGCGCGCAACCACAGGTAGGCCAGCACCTGGGCTTCAAGGCCTTCGGGGGCGCGACCCAGGTTGAACACCGCCAGGCGTTCCTGCCACTGCTGCCACGCGGCGTGCAGTTGGCCGGGCAACGGGCCATCGGTCAGGGCCTGGGTCAGGGGGTGATCGGTGGTGCAGTAGATCAGGGTCAGGCCGTAGGCCGGGTGGCGGCGCAGTTGCTCGGCCCAGCGGGCATTCTGCTCGCCGCCTGCGGTGAGTACCACGACGTCGCAAGGCGGCTGTGCAAACAGCGCCGCGGGGTCGGTGAAGCGGGGGCTGGCGGGGGGTAAAGCGTCATGGCCGGGGCCAAGTATGGCGAGGCGCAGGGTAGAAGCGGGCATCGGTCAGTCCAGTAAAAGTCTGGAGAGTCCGACCGACCAACGGTAACGAAAGTTCTACGAAATCAAATTTTTGTACAATTTCTGTAGCAGGCGGCCGCGAGGCCGCGTCAGCCTCTATCGGAGCGCGAGCCCCTTTGCAGCGACCCTGGGGCAAGCCCAGGGCCGCAGCTGCATGGCTTTTACCGCCACCAATTGCCCTTGGCCAGGTTGACCAGTTCCTTCGCGCGGCCATCGAGCACCGCCCGCATCATGAACAGGCCAAAACCCTTGACGTTGGCCGCCGTGATTTCCGGCGGCATGATCAACTCCTGTCGCTCGCTGACCACGTCCACCAGCACCGGGCCGTCGTGGGCGAAAGCTTCGGCCAGGGCGGCTTCCAGGTCCTGGGGCTTCTCGACCCGAATGCCCTTGACCCCCATGGCTTCGGCCATGGCAGCGAAGTTGGGGTTTTCCAGGTCGCAGCCTACGTCGACGAAGCCGCTGGCCTTCATTTCCATTTCCACGAAGCCCAAGGTGCCGTTGTTCAACACGATCACCTTGACCGGCAGCCTGGCCTGCTTGAGGGTCAGGAAATCGCCCATCATCATGCTGAAGCCGCCGTCGCCCGACAGCGACACCACTTGGCGGCCAGGGCAGGCGGCCTGGGCGCCAATGGCCTGGAGCATGGCGTTGGCCATGGAGCCGTGGTTGAAGGAGCCGATCAGGCGGCGCTGGCCGTTCATCTTCAGGTAGCGCGCGGCCCAGGCCGTAGGCGTGCCTACGTCGCAGGTGAAGATGGCGTCGGCGTCGGCCATCTCGCTGACCAGGCGGCTGACGTATTGGGGGTGGATAGTCGCGCTGTTCGGGCCGCTCTCGGCCAGGTTGTCCAGGTCTTTGCGGGTTTTGGCGTAGTCGGCCAACGCCGTGTCCAGGTGTGCCGTATCCGTGCGTTCCGCCAGCCGTGGCAGCAGTTGCTGCAGCGTATGGCGCACGTCGCCGATCACCCCCAGTTTCAGCGGGCAACGGTTGCCCAACGCCTCGGGGCGCAGGTCTATCTGGGCCACGCGGCCGTGCTCGGGGAAGAACTGTCGATAGGGAAAGTTGGTGCCCAGCATCAGCAAGGTGTCGCAGGCCTTCATGGCGTTGAAGCCCGAGGCGAAGCCGATCAGCCCGGTCATGCCCACGTCGTAGGGGTTGTCGTATTCCAGGTGTTCCTTGCCGCGCAAGGCATGGACGATGGGGGCCTTGAGCCGGCGCGCCAACGCCACCACTTCCTCATGGGCGCCGGCGCAGCCCGCGCCGCACAGCAGGGTGATGCGCTTGCCGGCTTCGAGAAAGTGCGCCAGCTCGTCCAGTTGCAGCGCCTCTGGTACCACCACCGGCGGTTGCGGTGCCAGCCACTGGCTCACCGGTGCATCCAGCGATTCCAGCGCCACGTCACCGGGGATCACCACCACGGCCACGCCCCGGCGGCTGACCGCTACGCGCATGGCACGCTCCAGTACCTGGGGCAACTGTTGGGGGCGTGACACCAGTTCCACGTAGTGGCTGCAGTCCTTGAACAGGGACTCGGGGTGGGTGGCCTGGAAATAGTCGATGCCTATTTCGCTGCTGGGAATGTGTGCGGCGATCGCCAGCACGGGTACACCGCTGCGGTGGCAATCGAACAGGCCGTTGATCAAGTGCAGGTTGCCTGGCCCGCAACTGCCGGCACACACCGCCAGTTCGCCGGTCAGGTGCGCTTCGGCGCCGGCGGCGAACGCGCCGGACTCTTCGTTGCGCATGTGCACCCAGTCCAGGCCGCCGAGGCGGCGCATGGAATCGGTGAAGCCATTGAGCGAATCGCCAACCACGCCGTAGACGCGCTGGACGCCTGCCTGCTTGAGGGTGTTGACCATGAAATCGGCGGCTGTGGGCATTGCGGGGCTCCTTGAAGGGGGGGATCAAGGGTGGGAGTGCAGGGAGGGGCAGGTGTTCCGTGGAGGATGATTAAGAAATCGACAGGTTGCCAATTGTGGGCTGCACGGCGCTGGCAGCCGTGTACCGAATGCGTTCTGTACCCAGGGTATTTCCCCCACCTACCCAAAACCCAGCATAATGCCAGGTACCCCCCAAAAAACCGGGAGCCCCCTGATGAAACGCCCCCTGCTCAACTGCGACATCGGCGAAAGCTTCGGCGCCTGGACCCTGGGCCTGGACGATGAAGTGATGCCGCTGATCGACTGCGCCAACATCGCCTGCGGCTTCCACGCCGGTGACCCCGGCACCATGCGCCGCACCGTGGCGCTGGCGGTCAGGCACCAGGTGCGCATCGGCGCCCACCCCGCCTACCCGGACCTGATGGGCTTTGGCCGCCGTAGCATGGCCTGCTCGGCGCAGGAAATCGAAGACCTGGTGCTGTACCAGGTAGGCGCCCTGGACGCCATGTGTCGTGCCGAAGGCAGCCGCGTGCAGTACGTCAAACCCCACGGCGCGCTGTACAACGACATGATGGCCGACCCGGTGCGCCTGCGTGCGGTGATGAATGCCGTGCGCGCCTACGATCCGCAGTTGCCGCTGATGCTCATGGCCACCGCCGACAACCGCGCCAGCCAGGCGCTGGCCGACGAAGTGGGGCTGGCCCTGTGGTTCGAAGCCTTCGCCGACCGCGCGTACGAGCCCGATGGCCAACTGGTCAGCCGCCGCCTGCCCGGCGCGGTGCATCACGACCCACAGGCAGTGGTGGCCCAAGCGCTGGGGCTGGCCCGTGGCGAGCCGCTGGTGGCCCGCGACGGCAGCACCCTGCGTCTGCAGGTCGACACCCTGTGCGTGCATGGCGACAATCCCGGCTCGGTGGCCGCCGTCAAGCAGATTCGCGAGGCGCTGGACGGGCTGGTGGCATGACCCCAGCCATCGAAGTCGCGGCCATTGACTGCCTGACCGTGCGCCTGTTCGAGGTGATCGACGAAGCCAACGTACCGTGGTTGCTGGCCGCCGCGGACCGGCTGCGCGGCACTTTCGGTGCCGCCCTGGTGGAGTTGGTGCCGTCGTACACCACGCTGATGCTGCAGTACGACCTGATGCAACTGGACGACGCGCAAGCCCGTGCCTTGTGCCGGCAAGCCCTGGTTGACCTGGCACCTGCGCAGGCGAGCAGCGGGCGCGAACTGGCGCTGCCGGTGTGGTACCACCCAAGCGTAGGGCCTGACCTGCAAGCCCTGGCTCGCCAGCGCGGCTTCAGCGTCGACGAACTGATCGCCTTGCACAGCGGCCGCCCGTACTCGGTGTTCGCCTTGGGTTTCGCCCCGGGGTTTGCCTTCATGGGCCTGGTCGACCCGCGCCTGGCCAGCCCACGCCTGGCCACGCCACGGCAGAAAGTGGCCGCCGGCAGCGTCGGTATCGCCGAGCGTCAGACGGCCATTTACCCCGCCGTATCGCCGGGTGGCTGGAACCTGGTAGGGCGCAGCCCGGCGCGGTTGTTCGACCCGTCGCTGGAGGGCTTCAGCCTGTTGCGCCCCGGCGACCGGGTGCGCTATGTACCCGTCCAGCGCGAAGAATTCCTGCGCCTGGGTGGCGACGACACCCCCATGGAGGCCACGCCATGAGCACATTGATGGTGGAGCAGGGCGGGGCCCTGGCCACGTTGCAGGACAGCGGTCGCTTCGGCGTTCGTCATTTGGGCCTGACCCAGGGGGGCGCCCTCGATTGGCTGGCCCAGTCGTGGGCCAACTGGATGCTCGGTAACCCGCTGGGGGCTGCGGTGGTGGAAGTTACCCTGGGCGGTTTGCAATTGCACTGCCAGGGCGAAGGCTGGCTGGCCCTGGCCGGTGCCGACCTGGGGGCCACCCTGGATGGCCAGCCGGTGGACGTCTGGCGCCCTTTCAAGGTGCAGGCCGGCCAGCGCTTGTGCTTCGCCAGCCCCCGTTGCGGTGCCCGTGCTTACCTGGCTGCGCCCGGCGGCCTGTGTGCGCCATTGCTGGCGGGCAGTTGCGCCACGGTGGCCCGCGAAGGCCTGGGTGGGCTCGACGGCCAGGGCCAAGCGCTGGCCCCAGGCGATTGCTTGCGGTGGCAGGCCGAAGCCACGGTGATCCGCGCCGTGCCCATGGCGCTGATCCCGGACCTGCGTGCGCCGGCCGAACTTGAACTGATCCTGGGTGCCCAGGCAGGCGGCTTCAGTGGCCAGAGCCTGTTCAACGCGTTCGACCAGCCCTGGACCGTCGACACCCGCAGCGACCGCATGGGCCTGCGCCTGACCGGCACGCCGCTGCACTACGGGGGGCCGGGGCTGGTGTCCGAGGGCATCCCCCTGGGCGCGGTGCAAGTGCCGCCCGATGGTCAGCCCATCGTGTTGCTCAATGACCGCCAGACCATTGGTGGGTACCCCCGGCTGGGCGCCTTGAGCCCGCTGGCGGTCGCGCGGTTGGCGCAGTGCCTGCCGGGCGATGACGTGCGGTTTCGGCCTGAGGTGGCGTATGCGGCGCAGCGTCGGCACAGGGGGGCGATGGTGGGGTTGCTGGGGTAGCAGGGCAGGACAGGGATTGGGGCAGGGCACCCAGGTGCAAGGCTTGATGCTGTTGGCGGCCTCAAGATCGTGCGCCGCCCGCGCGGCGCTTCCCGAGCTGGCGCCCGGTCCCACATCTGTTTCGGGCCAGTTATGCCAGTGACATCACCGGTTTCGCCTTGTTTTTTCGCTGCAGATTTGTGTGGGTGCTATCAAGGCGGCAAAGGTGATCCTTCAGGCATAACTAGCCCGAAACAGATGTAACCCCTCCTAATTTCCCTTCGCGCTCACCCGTCTTCGTTCCTATGAAAACGACCACTCCTCCCACGAGCGGCCGTTCCCCAAGCATGGATCTGAGGACCGATACAGCGATGGCCACTATCTTCGAGCGCCCGACTTCCCTGGCTCACGCACTGGCGCGGCACGCCGCCCGGCAGCCCGAGGCGCCTGCCCTGCGCTTTCTCGACGGGCACAGCGACGAAGGTGTCCTGCTCAGCTACGGGCAGTTGGACGCCCGGGCGCGCGCCATCGCCTCGGCCCTGGCTCAGCGTGCCGGTCGCGGCGAGCGCGCGCTGTTGCTGTTGCCCAGCGGGCCGGACTACGTGGCCGGGTTCTTCGCCTGCCTGTACGCCGGAGTGATCGCGGTGCCGGCCTATCCGCCAGAGTCCATGCGCCCGCAACACTTGGAGCGCCTGGTGTCGATCATCGGCGACGCCGAGCCCACGGTGATCCTCACCACCGCCCACCTATTGCCCACGCTGCGCGATACCGCCCAGGCCAACGGCCTGGCGATGCCGGGCCTGGTAGCGGTGGACGAAATCGAAGCAACCAAGGACTGGACCGCTGAGTTGCCCCAGCCCCAAGACATCGCCTTCCTGCAATACACCTCCGGTTCCACCTCCACCCCCAAAGGCGTGCAGGTCAGCCACGGCAACCTGGAGGCCAACGCCTGGCTGATTCGCCAGGGCTACGGCATCGACGACGGCGAGGTCATCGTCAGCTGGTTGCCGCTGTACCACGACATGGGCCTGATCGGTGGCCTGCTGCAGGGCATCTACAGCGGCGTCATGGTGGTGCTGATGTCACCGCAGTACTTCCTCGAACGGCCGCTGCGCTGGCTGGACGCGATCAGCCGTTTCGGCGGCACCATCAGCGGTGGCCCGGACTTCGCCTACCGCCTGTGCCACGAACGCATCGCCGACAGCAAGCTGGCGGGGTTGGACTTGAGCCGCTGGCGCGTGGCGTTTTCCGGCGCTGAATTGATCCGCCAGGACAGCCTTGATGACTTCGCCGAACGGTTCGCCGTGTGCGGGTTCAATCGCACCGCGTACCTGGCCAGCTATGGCCTCGCCGAGGCCACGCTGTTTGTCTCCGGCAGCCGCACGGGGCAAGGCATCGACGCCCTGGACCTGGATGCCGACGCCCTGGCCGCCAACCGCGCCGTGCCCGGCGTGGGCGCCCGCTTGATGAGCTGCGGCTGGCCGCAGCCCGAGCATGAAGTGCAGATCCTCGACCCGGTGAGCCAGCAGCTGCTGGCCCCTGGCGAGGTCGGCGAAATCTGCAGCACCGGCCCCAGCGTCGCCCAGGGGTACTGGCGCAACCCCGAGGCCAGCGCCCGTGCCTTCGTGCAACGTGACGGCCAGACCTGGCTGCGTACCGGCGACCTGGGCTTCATGCATGGTGGTCAGCTGTACGTCAGCGGCCGCCTCAAGGACATGCTGATCATCCGCGGCCAGAACCTCTACCCCCAGGACATCGAGCGCACCGTCGAAACCCGGGTCGAAGCCGTGCGCAAAGGCCGGGTGGCGGTATTCGCCCTGCAGCATCAGGGCGTGGAAGCGTTCGGCGTCGCGGCCGAAGTCGGCCGTCGGGCGCAGAAGCAGCAGCCCCTGGATGAGCTGATCGAGCAGGTGCGCGCCCAGGTCGCCGACGTTCACCACGAAACCCCCGCAGTGGTGCTGTTGCTGGACCCCGGCAGCCTGCCCAAGACCTCCAGCGGCAAGTTGCAACGCTCGGCGTGCGCCGCGCAATGGCGCGATGGCAGCCTGGCCTGCGTGGCCCAGTGGCAGGCGGGTCCGGCCAAGGCCGCCAGTGCACCGCTGGCCGAGGCCTTGCCCGAACAGGTGGCCCGGCTGTGGCGTGAAGCCCTCAAGGTCGAAGCGCTGGAGCCCGGCGCCAGCTTCTTCAGCCAGGGTGGCAACTCCATCCAGGCCATCCAGATGATCGCCGAACTGCGCGACGAGCTGGGCATCGACCTGGCCTTGCGCACCCTCTACGAAGCCCCGGCGCTTGAAGACTTTATCGCCGAAGTCCAGGCCCTGGCCCGCGGTGAACCGCTTGAAGCGCCGGTTACCCGCGTGCCGGGCCAGCCCCTGCCACTGACCGCCGCCCAAAGCCGCCTGTGGTTCCTGTGGCAGTTGCAACCCAACAGCATCGCCTACAACGTGCCGGGCGGGCTGCGCCTGCGCGGCGAGCTGGACCATGCGGCGTTGAACAGTGCATTCCAGGCCCTGGTGCAACGCCACGATGGCCTGCGCAGCTACTTCTTCGAACAGGATGGCGTGGTGTGGCAGCAGGTCGCCGATGGCGCAGACTTCACCGTGCAGCACGATGACCTGCGCGATGTAGCGCCGGAAATGCGCGAGGACCTGGCCCAGGCCATCGTCGCCCAGGAAACCAACACCCCCTTCGACCTGGAGGAGGGCGCGTTGCTGCGCGTGCGCCTGGTGCAGATCGATGACCAGGACCATCTGCTGCTGGTCACCGTGCACCACATCGTCGCCGATGGCTGGTCGTTCGCGATCTTGCTCGACGAGTTCGCACGCCTGTACGCCGACCCATCGGCGAGCTTGCCAGCCTTGCCCCTCAACCACGGTGACTACCTGGCCTGGCTGCAGGCCCGCGCCACCGACCCTTCGCCAGCGCTGGCCTACTGGCAAGCGCAATTGGGCGGCGAACGTGAGGCGCTGGCGCTGCCCCTGGACCACGCCCGTGGGCTGAAAGCATCACCCGCGCGGCGCTTGAGCCTGAACCTGCCCGCCACCCTGTGCCAACAGGTGGCGGCCACCGCCAAGGCCCAGGGTGTCAGCACCTTCATGCTGATGCTGGCTGCCTATCAGGTACTGCTGCACCGTTACACTGGCCAGACCGACATTCGCGTCGGTGTGCCCAGCGCCACCCGGGAGCACCGCCACAGCCAAGGGCTGGTGGGTTTCTTCATCAACACCCAGGTGCTGCGCAATTCGGTCGATGGCCGCGCCGGGTTCGACGCGTTGCTGGCCAGCGTGCGCACCACCGTGCTGGACGCTCACGCTCACCAGGCGCCGGACTACGAACAGGTCAGCGCAGCCCTGGGTGACGCCGCCGGTTTCGAGGTGATGTTCAACCACCTGCAGCGCGACACCAGCGCCTTGCGCCGCCTGCCGGGGTTGTTCGCCGAAGAGCTGCCGTGGCACAGCCGCGAGGCCAAGTTCGACCTGCAGCTGCACAGCGAACAAGACCCCCAGGGCCGCCTGCGCGTATCATTTGACTATGCCGAAGCGCTGTTCGAAACCAGCACCATCCAGCGCTTGGGCGGGCATTTCATGACCCTGCTGGCGCAACTGTGCAGCGACCCTCGGCAGGCCGTGGGCGATATTCCCTTGCTGGACGAGCGTCAGTTGGCGCAACAGCAGACCTGGGGCACAGCGCCTCAGCCCGAAGTGGGCTGGCTGCTGTCAGAGCGCCTGGCGCGACAAGCGGCGAAAACCCCGGAGCGCACGGCGTTGGTCTGTGGGAGCGAGACCCTGACCTACGCGGCCCTGGACCATGCCGCCAATGCCCTGGCGCTGCGCCTGCGCGAGCAGGGCGTGGGCCCGGAAGTGCGGGTGGGCGTGCTCGGCGAGCGCTCCCTGGAACTCATGGTCGCCCTGGTGGCGATCGCCAAGGCCGGGGGCGTCTACGTGCCCCTGGACCCCGACTACCCCCATGAGCGCCTGGCCTTCATGCTCAAGGACAGCGCCATCGCCTTGTTGCTGGGTCCGCAGGCCCTGCTCGACCGCTTCGCCGAGGCCACGGGCTGCGCCAGCCTGGCCCTGGACGGCGTGGCCCATGGCCAAGGCAGCACCCAGGCGCCAGCGCTGGCCCTGCACCCTGACAACCTGGCCTACGTGATCTACACCTCCGGTTCCACCGGCCAGCCCAAGGCGGTGGGCGTCAGCCACGGCGCCCTGGCCGAGCGCCTGGAGTGGATGCAGCACCAGTACGCCATCAACGAACAGGACGTCCTGCTGCAAAAAGCCTCCCTGAGCTTCGACGTGTCGCTGTGGGAGTGCTTCCTGCCGCTGATCGCCGGCAGCCGCCTGGCCCTGGCCGGCGCCGGTGACCACCGCGACCCGCGTCGCCTGGTGACGCTGGTACGCGAGCAGGGGGTGACCGTGCTGCACTTCGTGCCGCCGTTGCTGCAACTGTTCATCGAAGAACCCCAGGTGGAACAGTGCATCAGCCTGCGCCACCTGTTCAGCGGCGGTGAGGCACTGCCAGCCGACCTGTGCCGCCGCGTTCACGAGCGCTTGCCCGGTGTGGCCCTGCACAACCGCTATGGCCCGACCGAAAGCGCCATCAACGTCACCCACTGGCCGTGCGCCAACGAGACCGGCGCACGGGTGCCCATCGGCCGTCCCTTGAGCAATGCCCAGGTGCAGATTCGCGACACCAGTTGGCAGGTCGCCGCCGCCGGTGCGCGGGGTGAGTTGTTGCTGGGCGGCAATGCCCTGGCCCGTGGTTACCTGGGCCAGCCAGCCCTGACCGCCGCGCGTTTCCTGCCCGCCGAGGGCGGTGGCCGCCTGTACCGCAGCGGTGACCTGGCACGCTGGCGCCACGACGGTGCGCTGGAGTACCTGGGGCGCCTGGACGAACAAGTGAAACTGCGCGGCGTGCGCATCGAAATCGAAGAAATCCGCAACGCCTTGCTGGGGCAGCCAGGGGTCCAGCAGGCTGCCGTGGTGCTGGGCGAGGGGGCCGGGGGCGGTCAGCTGCTGGCCTACCTGGTGGTGGAAGGTGAAGAGCCCCCCGCGGTGCTGGCGGCGCGCCTGCGTGGCGCCCTGCAGCAACGCCTGCCCGACGCCATGATCCCCGCGCATTTCCTGCGCCTGGCGGCCCTGCCGCTGGGGCCGACCGGCAAGCTTGACCGTCGCGCCTTGCCCGCGCCGGACGTCAGCCTGCGCGAGTACCGCGCCCCCCGCGATGCCGTCGAGCGCGAACTGGCGGCTATCTGGGCTCAGGTGCTGGAGCTGGACCGCGTGGGCCTGGACGATGATTTCTTCGAGCTGGGCGGGCATTCCCTGCTGGCCACCCGCATCGTTTCCCGTGCGCGTCAGGCCTTCGGGGTGGAATTGCCGCTGCGCAGTCTGTTCGAGTCGCGCCGCCTGGAAGACTTCGCCGCCTGGGTGGCCCGCGCCAAGGCCGACGGCCAGGTGGACGGGCAGGGCGCCATCGCCCTGGTCGACCGCCAGCAGCGCGTGGCGCTGTCCTATTCCCAGCAGCGCATGTGGTTCCTCTGGCAGTTGGACCCGCAAAGCCCGGCCTACAACGTCGGTGGCATGGCACGCTTGCGCGGTGCCCTGCACGTGGACAGCTTCGAGCGCGCCCTGCAGGCGTTGATTCACCGCCACGAAAGCCTGCGCACCACCTTCCCCTCCGAGGACGGCAAGCCATGGCAGCAGGTGTCGAGCCGCTCGGACGTGGCCATGCAGTGGCTGGACATCAGTGCCCAGGCCTCGGTCGAGCGCGAAGCGAGCATCGCCCGCCTGGCCGACGAGCAGGCCCACGCGCCCTTCGACCTGGAGCGCGGGCCATTGCTGCGGGTGTGCCTGGTCAAGAGCGGCGAGCGCGAACACCACCTGCTGCTGACCCTGCACCACATCGTCACCGAAGGCTGGGCCATGGACATTTTCGCCCGTGAACTGGGCGCCCTGTACGAGGCCTTCGTCGACGACCGTGACTCGCCCCTGGCGCCACTGCCGGTGCAATACCTGGATTACAGCGCCTGGCACCGTGGGTGGCTGGAAGGCGGCGAAATGCAGCGCCAGCTTGATTACTGGCGTGCACAACTGGGGGGTGAGCAACCGCTGCTGGCCCTGCCCAGCGACCGCCCGCGCCCGGCCGTGCAAAGCCACCACGGCGAGCTGTACCGCTTCGACCTGGATGAACACCTGGCGCAGCAAGTCACCCGCTTCAACAGCGAGCGCGGCCTGACCCTGTTCATGACCATGACCGCCGCACTGTCGGTGCTGCTGTACCGCTACAGCGGCCAGGATGACTTGCGCATCGGCGTGCCGCTGGCCAACCGCATTCGCCCGGAAAGCGAAGGGCTGATCGGCGCCTTCCTCAACACCCAGGTACTGCGCATTCGCCCCCACGGGCACATGACCGTCAGCGAGTTGCTGGCCCAGGTGCGCCAAGTGGCCATCGACGGCCAGTCCCACCAGGACGTGCCTTTCGACCACTTGGTCGAAACCCTGCAGCCCGAGCGCAGCGCCGCCTGGAACCCGCTGTTCCAGGTGATGTGCAACGTGCAGCGCTGGGAGTTCCAGCAGCAGCGCGAGCTGGCCGGCGGGGTCAAGGTGGATTACCTGGTCAACGATGCCCGCGCCACCAAATTCGACCTGAACCTGGAGGTCACTGACTTCGACGAGCAACTGCGCTGCTGCCTGACCTACAGCTCGGACCTGTTCGACGAAGCGCGCATCGCCGTCATGGCCGCGCACTGGCAGCACCTGCTGCGCGCCATGCTGGCCAACCCGCAACAGGCCTTGAGCGAATTGCCGCTGCTGGCCGACCACGAGCACCAGGCGTTGGTGGCCGCTGGCCGCGGCGACGCGCCGGTGGCGCAGGTGGACAGCGTGCAGGCGCTGTTCCAGCGCCAGGCCTTGGCCACCCCGCACGGCCTGGCAGTGACCTGCGCGGGTCGCTCGCTGACCTATGCCCAGCTCAATGCCCAGGCCAACCAGTTGGCCCATCGCCTGATCGAACTGGGCGTGGGCCCCGAGGTGCGCGTGGGCCTGGCGCTGCGCCGCTCGGTGGACCTGGTGGTGGGCCTGCTGGCCATCCTCAAGGCCGGCGGCGCCTACGTGCCGCTGGACCCCGAATACCCCAACGAGCGCCTGCGCTACATGATCGAGGACAGCGGCATCAGCGTGCTGCTGGGCCATGACGAATGGCTGCAACAGGGGGCACTGCCTACCGCTGTACAGGCCTGGAGCCTGGAACAGGACCAGGCCGCCCTGGCCGGCTACCCCGACAGCAACCCGCTTGAGCGCAGCCACGCCGGGCACCTGGCGTACATGATCTACACCTCCGGCTCCACCGGCCTGCCCAAGGGCGTGGCCGTGGACCAGGGGCCACTGGCCATGCACTGCCTGGCCGTAGGCACGCTGTTCGGCACCACACCGGCCGATTGCGAGCTGCATTTCTATTCCATCAACTTCGACGCCGCCAGCGAGCGCCTGCTGGTGCCGCTGCTGTTCGGCGCCCACGTGGTGCTGCGCGAGCAGGGCCAATGGGACGCCGAGGCCATCTGCGCACTGATCCGCACCCAAGGCATCAACGTGCTGGGCTTCACCCCCAGCTACGGCGGCCAGTTGGCCCAATGGCTGCGTAGCCGCGATGAACGCCTGCCGGTACGGCTGTGCATCACCGGTGGCGAGGCGCTGACCCCGGAACATGTCCACACCCTGCGCGAAACCTTCGCACCGCACACCCTGTTCAACGCCTACGGGCCCACCGAAACCGTGGTCATGCCGACCGCCTGCGCCGTGGACGCCACCCTGGCCGATGACGCGGCCAACGTGCCGATCGGGCGCGTGGTCGGTGCCCGCCAGTTGTACGTGCTGGATGCCGACCTGGCCCTGGTGCCGGCCGGCGCCACGGGCGAACTGTACGTGGGTGGCCAGGGCCTTGCCCGCGGCTACCATGGCCGCGCGGGGCTGAGCGCCGAACGTTTCGTCGCCGACCCCTTTGACGCCAGCGGTGGCGGCCGCCTGTACCGTACCGGTGACCTGGTGCGCCAGCGGGCCGATGGCCAGCTGGAATACCTGGGGCGGATCGACCATCAGGTCAAGGTGCGTGGCTTCCGTATCGAGCTGGGCGAAATCGAAGCGCGACTGCTGACCCACCCGCAAGTGCGCGAAGCTGTGGTCCTGGCGGTCGACGGCCCGGCCGGCAAGCAACTGGCCGGCTACCTGCTGGCTGAAGCCGACCTGAACCTGGACCAGGTGCGTGCGCACCTGCACGCCGGCCTGCCGGAACACATGGTGCCCGCGCACCTGATGGTGCTGGAACAATTCCCGCTGACCGCCAACGGCAAGCTCGACCGCCGCGCCTTGCCAGCCCCCGATGTCGAGGCCAGCCGACACAGCTACCAGCCGCCGAGCACGGCGGTGGAACGCGGCCTGGCCGAGGTCTGGCAGGGCGTGCTGGGCGTCGCCCGGGTGGGTGTCGACGACAACTTCTTCGCCCTGGGCGGCGACTCGATCCTCTCCATCCAGGTGGTCAGCCGCGCCCGTCAGGCGGGCATTCATTTCACCGCCAAGGACCTGTTCCAGCACCAGACCGTGCGCACCCTGGCCGTCGTGGCCCGGCAGAGCCAGCAGGTCAGCATCGACCAGGGCCCGGTCACGGGTGCCAGCGCCCTGACACCGATCCAGCACTGGTTCTTCGATCAGGACCTGGCCGCGCCGCAGCACTGGAACCAGTCGCTGCTGCTGGGCGCCGAGCAACCCTTGCAGGCCGATCTGCTGGAGCAGGCACTGCAAGCGCTGGTCAGCCACCATGACGCCCTGCGCCTGCGTTTCAGCGCCGACAGCGATGGCCAGTGGCAGGCCCACTACGCCGCCATCGATGCCCGCCACACGTTGCTGTGGCAGCGTGAGGCCGCCAGCGCCGAGCAGCGCCTGGCGCTGTTCGAGCAGGCCCAGCGAAGTCTCGACCTGCATCAGGGTCCGCTCCTGCGCGCCGTGCTGGTGCCGGGCGAACAGCCACGGCTGTTGCTGGCCATCCATCACCTGGTGGTGGACGGGGTGTCCTGGCGGGTGTTGCTCGAAGACCTGCAAACGGCCTATCGCCAGCTGGAGCAGGACCAGGCCGTCAGCCTGCCGGCCAAGACCAGTGCCGTGCGTGACTGGGCCCAGCGCCTGGGGGCCTACGCCGGCAGCGAATCGCTGCGTGAAGAGCTGAACAAGTGGCAGGCTCATCTGGCCAATGCGCCGGTCGACCTGCCCCGTGACTTCACCGGCAACCCCAACCTGGAGCGCGACGCCCGCAGCGTCAGCCTGACCCTGGGCGCCGAGGCCACCCGCCAGTTGCTGCAACAGGCGCCCCAGGCCTACCGCGCCCGGGTGGAAGACCTGCTGCTCACCGCCCTGGCCCAGACGCTGTGCACCTGGACCGGCCAGCCGTCGGCCCTGGTGCAATTGGAAGGTCACGGTCGTGAAGAGTTGTTCGATGAGCTGGACCTGAGTCGCAGCGTCGGCTGGTTCACCAGCGCCTACCCCCTGCACCTGACCCCGGCCGCCACCGCCGGCGACAGCCTCAAGGCCGTCAAGGAACAAGTGCGCGGCGTGCCGCACAAGGGCTTGGGTCATGGCGTGCTGCGCTACCTGGCCGACCCCGCCAGCCGCGCCGCCATGGCGGCCTTGCCCGAGGCGCGTATCACCTTCAACTACCTGGGCCAGTTCGACCAGGACTTTGCCGAGGGCGCGCTGCTGCGCCCGCTGGCCGAGCCCGTTGGCGCCCAGCACAGCGGTGAAGCCACGTTGCCGAACTGGTTGAGCGTGGACGGCCAGGTGTTCGGCGGCGAGCTGACCCTGCGCTGGACCTTCAGCGAGCGGTTGTTCCGCATCGAGACCATCGAGCAATTGGCCCAAGCCTACCAGCGCACCCTGCAGGCGCTGATCGAGCACTGTCTGCAACCCGAGGCCGGGGGCATCACGCCGTCGGACTTCCCCCTGGCACGGCTCGACCAGGCCCAACTCGATGCGCTGCCACTGGCCCTCGACACCATTGAAGACGTGTTCCCGCTGACGCCGATGCAGGAAGGCCTGTTGCTGCACACCTTGCTGGAACCCGGCACCGGGATCTATTTCATGCAGGACCGCTACAGCATCGACAGCGCCCTGGACGTGGACCGCTTCGACCGCGCCTGGCGCGCCGTGGTGGCCCGCCATGAAGCCCTGCGTGCGTCGTTCTGCTGGAGCGCCGGCGAGCAGATGCTGCAGATCATCCACCGCGGCGACGGCGACGGCGTCGAATTCCTGGACTGGAGCGCGCTGCCCGCCGACGGGCACGAAGCGCGCCTGCAAGCCTTGCTGGAGCGCGAGCGCCTGGCCGGCTTCGAGCTGCTGGAGCGGCCACCGCTGCACCTGCGCCTGATTCGCCTGGCGTCCGAGCAGCACTGGTTCATCATGAGCAACCACCACATTCTCATCGACGCCTGGTGCCGCTCGATCATGATGGGCGACTTCCTGGCCATCTACAGAGCCCTGGAGCAGGGCAGCGAAGCGCGCCTGGCAACGCCGCCGCGTTACCGCGAATTCATCGCCTGGCTGCACCACCAGGGCCTGGAGAGCTCCCAGCAGTACTGGCGCCAGACCCTGGCAGGCTTTGCACGCCCTACGTACATCCCCAGCGACCGGCCGATTCTGCACGACAACGGCGGCATGCGCGTAGGTGACCTGCACAGCCGTCTGTTGCCCGAGCAGGGTGCGCGCCTGCGTGAGCTGGCCCAGGCCCACCAACTGACCGTCAACACCTTCGCCCAGGCCGCGTGGGCCCTGGTGCTGCGCCGCTACAGCGGCGAGCGCGACGTGCTGTTCGGCGTCACCGTGGCCGGGCGCCCGGCCAGCCTGCCGCAGATGCAGCACTGCGTGGGGCTGTTCATCAACAGCATCCCATTGCGCGTCGGCATGCCGGCTCCTGGGCAAAAACTGAGCGTGCGCCAATGGCTGCAACAGCTATTTGAAAGCAACCTGGCGTTGCGTGAACACGAGCACCTGCCGCTGGTGAGCATCCAGGAGTGCAGCGAGCTGCCCAAGGGCCAGGCGCTGTTCGACAGCCTGTTCGTGTTCGAAAACGCCCCGGTGGACGCCACCGTGCTGGAAGGTGCCGAAGGCCTGAACGCCAAGTCCGGCTCGGGCCGCACCCACACCAACTACCCGCTGACCGTGGTCTGCTACCCGGGCGACGACCTGGGCCTGCACCTGTCCTACGACCAACGTTTCTTCGAAGCCGCTACCATCAAGCGCTTGCTGGGCGACTTCCAGCGCTTGTTGCTGGCCCTGGCCGATGGTTTCGACCAGGACCTGGACGCTTTGCCGCTGCTGGCCGACGACGAGCGCCAACAGGTGCTGCAGGACTGCAACCAGAGTGCCCGCGACTATCCGTTGCAACAGGGCTACGTGCCGCTGTTCGAGGCCCGGGTGGCAGCGCACCCCGAGCGCATCGCCGCCGCCTGCCTGGGCGAGCAGTGGCGCTATGGCGAACTGGAGCGCTACGCCAACCGCCTGGGCCACGCGTTGCTGGCCGCGGGCGTGCAACCGGACCAGCCGGTGGCGCTGCTGGCCGAGCGTGGCTTGCCGCTGCTGGGCATGATCGTCGGCAGCCTCAAGGCCGGCGCCGGTTACCTGCCACTGGACCCCGCCCACCCGCAGCCACGTCTGGCGGGTATCGTCGAACGCAGCCGGGCGCCAGTGCTGGTGTGTACCGCCGGATGCGAGGGGTTGGCACAGCGGGTAGTCGATGAACTGCCTGCCGGCGTGGCCCGCCCGCGCCTGGTGGTGTGGGACCAGGTACAAGCCGCGCAGGGCAGCGATAACGCGCCCGGGGTGCAAGTCAGCGGCCAGCACCTGGCCTACGTGATCTACACCTCCGGTTCCACCGGCGTGCCCAAGGGCGTGGCGGTGCATCAGGCGGGCATGCTCAACAACCAACTGAGCAAAGTGCCGTACCTGGCCCTGGACGAACACGACGTGATCGCCCAGACCGCCTCCCAGAGCTTCGACATTTCGGTGTGGCAGTTCCTCACCGCCGCGTTGTGCGGCGCGCGGGTGCAGATCGTCCCGGACGCCATCGCCCATGACCCGGCCGCGCTGCTGGGCCATGTCCGCGACACCGGCATCACCGTGCTGGAAAGCGTGCCGTCGCTGATCCAGAGCCTGCTGGCCGAGCCGGCCGACGCCCTGGACGGCCTGCGCTGGCTGCTGCCCACCGGTGAAGCCATGCCACCGGCCCTGGCGCGCCAGTGGCTGCAGACCTACCCGGCGGTACCGCTGGTGAATGCCTACGGCCCGGCCGAATGCAGCGACGACGTGGCGCTGTTCAAGGTGGACGAAGCCGCCAGCGCCGGCAGTTACCTGCCCATCGGCACGCCGACCGACAATAACCGGTTGTACCTGTTGGGCGACGACCTGGCGCCAGTGCCGCTGTTGGCCGATGCCGAGCTGTTCATTGCTGGCACGGGCGTGGGCCGTGGCTATCTGGGTGACCCTGCTCGCACCGCCGCCAGTTTCCTGCCCAACCCGTTCGGTGCGCCGGGCGAACGCCTGTACCGCAGTGGCGACCTGGCCCGCCGTAACGCCGACGGGGTGCTGGCCTACGTCGGCCGTGTCGACCACCAGGTGAAGATCCGCGGCTACCGCATCGAACTGGGGGAAATCGAAGCGCGCCTGCGCGAACTGCCGCAAGTCCGCGATGCCGCCGTAGCCGCCCAGCAGGCCGCCAGCGGCCATTATCTGGTGGGCTACGTGGTGGGCAGCGATGACTGGCAAACCATCAAGCAGCACCTGGGCCAGACCCTGCCCGAATACATGGTGCCGCGCCACTGGCAGGCCCTGGACCAGTTGCCGCTGAACGCCAACGGCAAGCTCGACCGCAAGGCGCTGCCCGCCCTGGCGTTCGGCACGGCGCTGCAGTACCAGGCGCCGTCCAGCGACCTGGAACGCACCTTGGCCGGTATCTGGGCCGAGGTACTGGGCGCCGAGCGCGTGGGCGTCACCGACAACTTCTTCGACCTGGGCGGGCATTCGCTGCTGGCCACCCAGATTGCCTCGCGCGTGCAGCAGGCGCTGCAACGCAACGTACCGCTGCGGGCGATGTTCGAGTGCAGCACGGTGCAGGCACTGGCACGGCACATCGAGGAGCTGGGCGGCAGCGCGCTGGACGAGCAGAAGGTCAGCCGTATCGATGACCTGATGGCGCGGCTGGAGGCGCTGTGACACCCGCAGACCGTTTCAACACACCGGGCGCCGATGCGCCCGGGCACTCCCTCGGCTTTTTATCTTCCCTTTCAGGAGCACAGCAATGAGCACAGTGTTGGCCGAAAAACCAGGCAGCAGCGACGTCGCCGACAAGGACTATCAGTTCGAGGACAACCCCATCCTGGCGCGCCAGAAACTGCAGGAGTCCAACGCGCGCAGCTACCCGCGGCGTATCCCCCTGGCGCTCAAGCGCGGCCGTGGCATTCACGTCGAAGACGTCGAGGGGCGTACCTTCATCGACTGCCTGGCCGGGGCCGGTACCCTGGCGCTGGGCCACAACCACCCGGTGGTGATCGACGCCATCCGCCAGGTGCTGGACGACGAATTGCCCCTGCACACCCTGGACCTGAGCACCCCGGTCAAGGACCGTTTCGTCCAGGACCTGTTCGCGGTACTGCCGCCGGCATTCGCCAAGCAGGCGAAGATCCAGTTCACTGGCCCCACCGGCACCGACGCGGTAGAAGCCGCGCTGAAGCTGGTGCGCATCGCCACCGGACGCAGCACGGTCATCGCCTTCCAGGGCGGCTACCACGGCATGAGTCAGGGCGCCTTGAGCCTGATGGGCAACCTCAAGGCCAAGACGCCCTTGGGCGCGCTGCTCAGCCAGGGCGTGCAATTCATGCCGTTCCCGTATGACTACCGCTGCCCGTTCGGCCTCGGTGGCCAGCAGGGCGTGGACGTCAACCTGCGCTACCTCGACAACCTGCTCAACGACCCGGAAAGCGGCGTGCAACCGCCCGCGGCGGTGATCGTGGAAGTGGTTCAGGGCGAGGGCGGGGTGATTCCAGCCGCTGACGCCTGGCTGCGAGGCGTGCGTGAAATCACCGCCCGCGCCGGCGTGGCGATGATCGTCGACGAAATCCAGACCGGCTTCGGCCGTACCGGCAAACTCTTTGCCTTCGAACACGCCAGCATCGTCCCTGACGTGGTGGTGCTGTCCAAAGCCATCGGCGGCAGCCTGCCGTTGTCGGTGATGGTCTACCGTGACTGGCTCGACACCTGGCAGCCGGGCGCACACGCCGGCACCTTCCGCGGCAACCAGATGGCCATGGCCGCCGGCTCCGCCGTCATCCGCTACATCGAGTCGGAAAACCTGGTGCAGCATGCTGCCGACATGGGCCAGCGCCTGCGCGAACACCTGCAGGGCCTGCAGCGCCACACCCCGCAACTGGGCGACGTGCGCGGCCGCGGGTTGATGCTGGGTGTCGAGATCGTCGACCCCAACGGCAAGCCGGACGTGCTGGGGCACCCGCCCGTGGACCCGGCGCTGGCCAGCCGCATTCAGCGTGAATGCCTCAAACGCGGGGTGATCATCGAACTGGGCGGGCGCCATGGCAGCGTGGTGCGGTTCCTGCCACCGTTGATCATCACTGCGCAGCAGATCGATGAAGTGGCGAGGATTTTTGCTCGGGCTCTGGCAGCGGCGTTGGGGTGAGCCACGACGCGAAGAACTTCACGTCGAACGGTGCAACCGCTAATTTCCATCAGCCCACAAACGTCTTGATAACACACCCACCCTCCACTCAAGGAAAAACACCATGACCTCCGTATTCGATCGCGAAGACATCCTGTTCCAGGTAGTGGTCAACCACGAAGAGCAATACTCCATCTGGCCTGACTACAAGGCCGTGCCCAACGGCTGGCGCACCGTTGGCAAGAGCGGTTTCAAGAAAGAGTGCCTGGCCTACATCGAAGAAGTGTGGACCGACATGCGCCCCCTGAGCCTGCGCAAGCACATGGAAGAGCAAGCCGCCCAAGCCACTCATTGAGGCCCTGACCATGGCGAATGTGCAACTGTTCTGCCTGCCGTACTCGGGCGCCAGCGCCATGGTCTACAGCCGCTGGCGGCGCGCGGTGCCGGCCTGGCTGAGCGTGGTGCCGGTGGAGTTGCCTGGGCGTGGCGCGCGGCTGGGCGAGGCCTTGCAGACGGATATGCACGCCCTGGCCCGGCAACTGGCCAGGGAAGTGCTACCCAGGATCACTGGGCCCTACGCAGTGTTCGGGCACAGCCTGGGGGCGTTGCTGGCCTTCGAAATGGTCCATGCCCTGCGTGAAGGTGGCGCACCGCAACCGTTGGCATTGATTGCCTCGGGCACGGCGGCGCCGACGCGGCGGGAAGATTACGAACGCGGTTTCGCCGACCCCAAGAGCGACGATGAGCTCAAAGCGCAATTGCGCGATTTGCAGGGCACGCCGCCTGAGGTCTTGGCCAATCAGGAACTCATGGAGTTGACCTTGCCTATCCTGCGGGCCGACTTCCTCATGTGTGGCCGCTATCAGTATCGGGCGCGCCCGCCCCTGACGTGCGCGTTGCATGTGCTGGGCGGCGCGGACGACCGGGCCAGCCAGGAGCAACTGGTCGCCTGGCAGCAGGAAGGCCAAGGCAGTTTTACCCTGGACATGCTGCCGGGTGGTCACTTCTTCATTCACGAGCACGAAGCCAAGGTACTGCGCCTGCTCAAGGCCAACCTCGACGAAAGCGTCCGTCACGACCGTGCGCCGCTCAGCGCCTGAGCGCAGCAGCGGACCCGGCCGCGTCGGCGGTGCATGCGGTGTGCCTGATGCTGCGCGGCGTGCATGACGCGGCCAGGTCCGCTGCCTGGCCGGTGGATTGCCATAAGGGCCTAGTCCAGCGCCCGGCCCAACCGCCAATACCCCATGAAGGTCAACGCCCGCTTGTCCAGCCCCAACTCGCCCACCCAGTGGCGACGAATTGCCATCACCGCGGCCGATTCGCCAGCGACCCAGGCATAGAACTGATTGCCCGCAGGTTTGGCCAGGTCCCAGAGAATCTGGGTGTCGATGTCCACGTCCTCAAGTGTCTGCTCACCCCCGCCCGGGCCCGCGCTGGCCGGCAGCGTGGCCAGTTGTTTCGCGGCTCGTTGCAGGCCTTCGCCATAGCTCAATCCCAAGGCGTCGCGGGGTAGCCAGGTCAGTTGGGCGCCCGGCGGCGCGCAAAGGTCCAACCGATCAGTGGCGTGGGGCACTTCGATGAAGGCCTGCACCTGCGGCGCGGGAGACGCCTGGGCCAATGCTTCGAGAATGCCGGCGATGGCCGGAAGCGCTGTTTCATCGCCAATCAGCAACACGTTGCGCAGTCCCTGAGGCGGTTTCCATTCGTAGCCGCCGGGGTCGCCCGGGGCATCGCCGGGCGCCACCATCTGCAAGCGGTCGCCTGGGTGGGCGTGGGCGGCCCAGCGTGAAGCCGGACCGTCGTCACCATGCAGCACAAACTCCACGTCCACTTCACTCATTTCGCTGCGCAGGGCGCGGAGGGTGTAGGTCCGCATCGGCGGTCGGACGGCGGGGTCGATGGCCCGCAAGGCCTGGTGCCAGTTGCCTTCAAGGGGTAGCTGCGCAGGCTGGCCGTCGGCGCCGGGAAACAGCAATTTGATTCGCTGGTCTGGCGCCAGGGTGCGCATGTGCGCCACCTGGGGGCCGGTGAACACCAGGCGCGTCAGGGAGGGCGTGACGACAACGCGCTGCTTCAGCTGCACATCGAAAATCCGATAGCTGGCGCGTTTGGCGGGCACCGCTTGTTTCGCCAGGGTGCGCAGGTTGTTGGCCAGGGTGGTAAGCATCGAGGGGCCGCCTTTCGAGTAGGGGTGTATCAACGTGTACGAAAGTGGCGGGGTGATATTTACCCAGAAGGGCGCCTGCCCACCGCCTAAATCAATTAGCGATTGTTTCGTCTTCTGGTGATGACTGGGCCCGTGGTCCCGCTTCCGATACCTAAGGACGCATCGAATGAATGCCGAAGATTCGTTGAAACTTGCTCGCCGCTTTATCGAACTGCCCACGCCTAAGCGTCGTTTATTCCTGGCGGGCCTACAGGAAGAGGGCGTCGATTTTTCCTTGTTTCCGATCCCTGCCAACGTTGCGGCGCGCGAGCGTGACGGGCTGTCCTACGCCCAGCAGCGCATGGCGTTCCTTTGGCAACTGGCCCCCCAGGGTGCGGCGTATAACCTGCCAATGGCGGTGCGGCTCAACGGGCCGCTGAACCGTCAGGCGCTGCAGCGTGCCTTCGACCAATTGGTGGTGCGCCATGAAAGCCTGCGCACGCGCCTGCAGGCGGACGGTGACTCACTGCGCCAGGAGATACAAGCGCCGGCGGCAGTGGTGATCACCCGGCACGACCTCAGCGAGTCGGCGCCGGACGAGCGCGAGGCGCGGGTCGCATCGCTGGCCGAGGCCGAGTCGCAGGCGCCCTTCGACTTGCTGCAAGGGCCTTTGTGGCGGGTGCAACTCGTGCACCTGGCGGCGGATGAGCATGTGCTGCTGCTCACCTTGCACCATATCGTCGCTGACGGCTGGTCGCTCAACGTGCTGATCAACGAGTTTGTGCACCTCTACGATGCCGCCTGCCACCAGGCAGAACCGGCGCTGCCGCCGCTGCCCATTCAGTACCGCGACTACGCCCTGTGGCAGCGCAGCTGGCTGGAGGCCGGTGAACAGACGCGCCAGCTGGCCTACTGGCAGGCCAAGCTGGGTGACGATCACAGCCCGCTGGAATTGCCCCTCGACTATGCGCGACCTTCTATGCCCAGCCATCGCGGCGCCCGCCATGAATTGCACTTGCCCCAGGCGTTGGTCGAGCGCCTGGGCGCCCTGGCCAAGGCCCAGGGTGCGACCTTGTTCATGGTGCTGCTGGCCTCGTTCAAATTGCTGCTGCAACGCTACAGTGGCCAGCGCGCCATTCGCGTGGGCGTGCCGGTTGCCAACCGTCATCGGGCGGAAGTGGAGGGCGTGATCGGCTGCTTCATCAACACCCAGGTGCTGCACACCGACATCGACCCGTTCATTGACGTGGCCGAGCTGCTGCGGCGCGTCAAGGACACCGCGCTGGGCGCCCAGGCCCATCAGGACTTGCCGTTCGAGCGCCTGGTGGAAGCGCTGGGCCTGGACCGCAGCAACGCTCACAGCCCGCTGTTCCAGGTGCTGTTCAACCACCAGGCGGCCATTGCCGACGCCGGGCAGATTCGCCTGGCCAACGGCCTGAGCCTTGAGAAAGTGCCCCTGCAAAAGCACAGTGCGCGGTTTGACCTGGCGCTCGATACCTATGAGAGCGCCGGCCGCCTGCATGCGGTGTTTACCTACGCGCAAGACCTGTTCGCCCCACAGCGAGTGGCAACGATGAGCCAGCATTGGCTGGCCCTGTTGGAGGGCCTGGCGGCGGACGCCAGCGGTGTGATCGGTGAACTGGCACTGGCGGCCGATGGCCAGCTTGCGCAGTGGCCAGCGGTTGCCGAGCCGGACCAACACCTGTGCATCCATAGCCTGATCGAAACCGCGGCCAACGCCTGGCCCGAGCGTGTCGCGGCCGTCAGCGGCGACGACTCGATCACCTATGCGGCGCTGCACTCACGTTCCGATGCGCTGGCCCAGGCACTGCTGGACATCGGCGTACGCGTGGACGAACGGGTAGGGGTGGTGGCAGATCGCTCGATCAACATGCTGGTGGGCCTGCTGGCGGTGCTCAAGGCCGGCGCCGCCTACCTGCCCCTGGAGCCGGACCAGCCGCCGGCCCGGCTGGCGTTCATGCTGGCAGACAGCGGGGTCAAGCGGGTACTGGGGCGCATCGACCAGGCGGGCCTGCCCCTGGATGTCTCCTGCGTGGACCTGGGCGGCGAGCATCGCGCCCTGCCATTGCGCCAGGTGCCAGTCAGCGCCGGCAACCTGGCCTACGTCATCTACACCTCGGGAACCACCGGCACTCCCAAGGGCGTGGCGGTCAGTCATGGCGCGCTGGTGAACTATGTGCAGGGTGTCAGCCAGCGGCTGCCCATGGACCAACTCCAGCGCATGGCCATGGTCACCACCCCGGCGGCAGACCTGGGTCATACGGTGCTGTTCGGTGCCCTGTGCAGCGGCAAGACCCTGTACCTGATGGCCAAGGATCAAGTACTCGATGCCGATGCATTTGCTGCCTACATGACCCGGCATGAAATCGACGCGCTGAAGATCGTGCCGTCGCATGTGCAGGCCATGCTGGCGGCCGGCGCCAGTGCCTTGCCGGCCCGTTGCCTGATCCTGGGTGGCGAAGCCTGCACCCAGGCGCTGTTGAGTCGTATCGCGGCGCTGGCCCCGGCGCTGTCCGTGATCAACCATTACGGCCCCACGGAAACCACCGTGGGCATCCTCACCCACGCACTGAGCCATCAGCCGCTGCTGGGACGCCCATTGGCGAACAGCCGTGCCTATGTGCTGGACGGTTGCCTGCATCCAGTACCCAGCGGCGCGCGGGGCGAGCTCTATATTGCCGGTGCGGGCCTGGCCCGGGGTTACCTGGGGCGTGCCGCGCTGACCGCCGAACGTTTCGTCCCCGACCCCAGCGGTGCGCCCGGTGCGCGCATGTACCGCAGCGGTGACTGGGTGCGGCATACCGCCGAAGGCGAACTGCAGTTCGCCGGGCGCATGGATGGCCAGGTGAAAATCCGTGGCTACCGTGTGGAACTGGCCGAGATCGACCTCTGTCTGCGCCAGCAGCCCGGCATCGATAACGTGGTGGTGCGGGTGGTGGGCAAGGAAAGCGAGGCGCAATTGGTTGCCTACCTCGTGCCCCAGGCCTGGCCGGCCGATGAAGCGGCCCGACAGGCCCTGATCGACAGCATCCGCGCCAGCCTCAAGCTGACGCTGCCAGACCCTCTCGTTCCGCACTACCTGCATCTGCTCGAGCGCCTGCCGGTCACCGCCAATGGCAAGGTCGACCTCAAGGCGCTGCCCGAGCCCGTGGCTACGGTAGCCCAGTATCGCGCACCGCACACGTCCTTGCAGGTGCAGGTCGCGGCCATTTGGGCCGATGTGTTACAGGCCGGTCAAGTGGGCCTGGACGATAACTTCTTTGCCCTGGGTGGCCACTCGTTGCTGGCCACCCAGGTGGTGTCGCGCATCCGCCAGCAGCTGGAACTGGACGTCCCTCTGCGAGCCCTGTTCGATACCCGTGACCTGGAGGCCTTTACCCAGGTGATGGCAGGTCTTGAACACACCGACGGCGGTGATATCCAGCCCGTGGATCGCGGGCAGCCGCTGGCGGTGTCTCATGCGCAGTACCGGCAATGGATGTTCTGGAAACTCAACCCGCTCAGCACCGCCTACAACACGCCATTGGCGGTGCGTCTCAAGGGTGAACTGGACCGCGGCGCACTGGCGGCAGCCTTCGACGAGCTGGTGGCGCGCCATGAGTCGCTGCGCACGGTGTTCGAGGAGCGCGACGGCGTGCCCCACCAACGCGTGCTACCCGCTCAGCCCCTGCCCATCGTCGAGCACCGCCTCGAGGCCCAGCCTGCGCAGGCACTGGCCCAACACCTGGAAGCACAGGTATCCGCCCCGTTCGACCTGGCCAACGGGCCGCTGATTCGCGTGCACATGTTTCGCCTTTCCGCCGACGAACATGTGCTGTCGATATTGCTGCACCACATCGTCTCCGACGGCTGGTCCATGAGCGTGATGGTGCGTGAGCTGGTGAGCGCCTATAACGCCGCCGCTGGCGGCCAACCGCTGCAACGCCCGGCGCTGGCCGTGCAGTACGCCGACTACGCCAGCTGGCAGCGCGAGCGCCTGGCCAGCGGCGAGCTGCAGGCCCAATTGGCCTACTGGCAGGCGACGCTGGAGGACGATTTCTCTGTATTGGAACTGCCCGCCGACCGCCTGCGTCCACCGGTGCAGAGCTACCGGGGCGGGCGCGTGGACGTGCATCTGCCCGCCGAGCTGACGGCCAGCCTGCGCCGCTTGGCTGTGCAGGGCAATGCCACGCTGTTCCACGTGTTTCTGGCTTCTTTCGCCTTGCTGCTGGCGCGCTACAGCGGCCGTGACACCTTGAACATCGGTGTGCCTGTTACCAACCGCAACCGCCTGGCGCTGGAAGGCCTGATCGGTTTCTTCGTCAACACCCTGGTTGCCCGCGTGGCCGTGGACCCGCTGCAGTCGTTCACGCAACTGCTGGCCAGCGTCAAGGAAATCACCCTGCAGGCGCAGGCCAACAAGGACATTCCGTTCGATGTGCTGGTGGAGGCACTCAAGCCTGAGCGTGGGTTGGGGCATAACCCGCTGTTCCAGGTGATGTACAACCACCTCAGCGCCGTGGGCGAGCGGGTGTCGAACGACAGCCTGCAGGGGATGAGCGTGGAAGAGGTGGACCTGCCCGAGCACACCTCGCAGTTCGACCTCACCCTCAACACCCTGGAGCGCAGCGACGGCGTGATGGCCGTGATCAATTACGCCACTGACCTGTTCGATGCGCCACGCATGCAGCGCATGAGTGAGCATTGGTTGAACCTGTTGCAGGCCATCGTCGACCACGCCGAACAGCCGGTGGCCGAGTTCCCCTTGATCAGCACCACCGAGCACCGGCAGATCGTGGTCGACTGGAACCGTACCGCGCAGCCTTACCCCGCCGAGCAGTGCGTGCATCAGCTGGTCGAAGCCCAGGCGGCCCGCACCCCGGATGCCGTGGCGCTGGTGCATGGCGAGCAAGAACTGACCTACCAGCAACTCAATGGCCGTGCCAACCAACTGGCCCGTCAGCTGCGTGAACTGGGCGTCGGCCCCGACGTGTTGGTCGGCGTGGCGCTGGAGCGTGGCCTGGACCTGGTGGTGAGCCTGCTGGCCATTCTCAAGGCTGGTGGCGCCTACGTGCCGCTGGACCCGGCGTATCCGCAAGAACGCCTGGCCTACATGCTGCAGGACAGCCAGGCACGAGTGCTGCTGTCACACGCGTCGTTGCTAGAGCACCTGCCTCAAGACACCCCGGCCCAGCTCGTGCTGCTCGATACCCTGGAGCTGCAGGACTCTGCCAGCGACAACCTCACCCCCCTCAGCGCCCCGCAGAACCTGGCCGTCAGCATCTATACCTCCGGCTCCACCGGGCTACCCAAGGGCGTGCTGATCGAGCACCGCAACATCGCTGCGCTGATCGGCTGGGCACACACGGTGTACAGCCAGGATGACCTGAAGGGCGTACTGGCCTGCACCTCGATCTGCTTCGACCTGTCGGTGTGGGAGCTGTTCGTGACCCTGTCGGCCGGCGGCTACGCGGTCATCGCGCAAAACGCCCTGGCGCTGCCACTGCTGGCAGCCAAGGACCGCGTGCACCTGATCAACACCGTGCCGTCGGCCATCAAGGCGCTGCATGACGCCGGGCAGATCCCGGCCAGCGTGCGCATCATCAACCTGGCGGGCGAACCGCTCAAGCAGGCGCTGGTGGACAACCTCTACGGCCTGGGCCATGTACAGCACGTCCATGACCTGTACGGCCCTTCGGAGGACACCACCTATTCCACCTGCACCCGCCGCGAGGCCGGTGGCCAGGCCAATATCGGCCGCCCCATCGCCAACAGCGCCGGCTACGTGCTGGACGGCACCGGCAACCCGTTGCCGGTGGGTGGGGCAGGGGAGTTCTGCCTGGCCGGTGCCGGTCTGGCGCGAGGCTACCTGGGCCGTGCGGCCTTGACTGCCGAGAAATTCCTGCCCAACCCGTTCGACACCAGCGCCCAGGGCGGTGGCCGCCTGTACCGCACCGGTGACCTGACGCGCTACCGCGCGGACGGGGTGATCGAGTACGTCGGGCGCATCGACCATCAGGTGAAGATTCGCGGCTTCCGCATCGAACTGGGGGAAATCGAGCTCACGCTGTTGGCTCACCCATCGGTGCGCGAGGCGGTAGTGGTCGACATCGAGGGCCCTGGCGGGCGGCAGTTGGTGGCCTACCTGGTGGCCGACGGCGACGTCCAGGGGCTGCGCGAACACCTCAAGACCACGTTGCCGGACTACATGGTGCCGGCGCATCTGGTGTCCCTGGACGCGCTGCCGCTGACGCCCAACGGCAAGCTGGACCGCAAGGCGCTGCCGGCACCGGATGTCAGCGCCCAGCAGCATGAATACGTGGCCCCGCAAAGCGAGCTGGAACAGCAGATCGCGGCCATCTGGGCCGATGTGCTCAAGGTCGAGAAAGTCGGCCTCACCGACAACTTCTTCGAGTTGGGTGGGCATTCATTGCTGGCTACGCAAGTGACCAGCCGCGTGCACATCGAACTTAATCTGGATATTTCACTGTCCTGCCTGTTCACCGCTGAACACCTGCAGCACTACGTGAGCCTGATTGCCGATCAGACCCCCACCCTGGCTGCTGATGTGTCCGAACTGAACGACTGGCTGGCAGAACTGGAGCGTGCTTGAAATGACTGTTACCCAAAACGACGAGATTGTCCGCCGCTTTATCCACCTGCCGTTGGAACAGCGCAAACAGTTCTTCCAGAAGATGCAAGGCAGGGGCATGAGCTTTTCCCGCATGCCGATCCCGGCCACACGCCACGAATTTGATCGGCTACCGTTGTCCTACGCGCAGCAGCGGCAATGGTTCATGTGGCAATTCAACCCTGCAAGCGCCGCCAACAACATCTCCATGGCGCTGCGCTTTAAAGGCCAATTGGACAGCGATGCTCTGCAGCGCAGTTTCCGGGCATTGATCGAACGCCACGAAGCGCTGCGCACCTACTTTGTTCAGGACGGCGAGCAAGCCGCTCAAGTGCTACATCCCGAAGGTCGCTTTGAGCTTGAGCGCGGCCAGTTGGCGAAGGGCGACGCCCCGATGGATACCCGCCTGGCTGATTTCGTGCAGGCACAGACCCAGCGAGCATTCGACCTGGAAAACGGCCCGCTGCTGCGGGCTGCGTTGCTGCAAGTGGCTGAGCAGGATCATGTGCTGACGGTGGTCATGCACCACATCGTGTCTGACGGCTGGTCGCTGCCCATCATGGTCGGGGAGCTGGTGCAACTGTATGAAGGGCTGCGCCGCGGCACTCCGGCGCAGTTGCCACACTTGCCGATCCAGTATGCCGACTATGCCATCTGGCAGCGCCAGCTGATGGAGGCGGGAGAGCAGGACCGCCAGCTGGCCTACTGGAAAACCCAGCTGGGGTACCAGCAGCCGGTGCTGGAACTGCCCACCGACCGCCCCCGCCCAGCCATGCAGGGGCATGAGGGGGCCAGCTTGGAGATCCAGCTGGACGATGACCTTGCCCGGGCATTGAAGCAGGTGGCCAAGGCACAGGGCGTGACGCTGTTCATGCTACTGCTGGCCAGTTTCCAATCGTTGTTGCACCGTTACTGCGGCCAGGACGACATTCGCGTCGGTGTGCCTATCGCCAATCGCAACCGGGTGGAAACCCAAGGGCTGGTGGGCTTCTTCGTCAATACCCTGGTTCTCAAGGCCGAGTTCGACCTGACCACTACCTTTAGCGACTTGTTGCAGCAAGTGCAGGCCACCACGCTGGCAGCCCAGGCTCACCAGGACCTGCCTTTCGAACAGCTGGTCGAGGCCCTGCACCCTGAGCGTAGCCTCAGCCATAGCCCCTTATTTCAGGTGATGTATAACCATCAGACCCACATCAAGGGGGAGCGCCATACCTTGCCCGGACTGACGGTGGAGAACCTGGCATGGGAACGGCGTACTGCCCATTTCGACCTGACCCTGGACACGTTCGAGCAAGCGCAAGGCATTGGCGCTTCGATCAGCTACGCAACGGCCTTGTTCGATGAGTCGACCATTGCCCAAATGGCACGGCACTGGCGTAACCTGCTGCAGGGCATCATCGAGCAGCCAGGGCAGCGAGTCGCCGAGCTGCCGTTGTTGGATCAGGCCGAGCGTCAGTTCCTCCTGACCCAATGGGACCAGACCCACGGCGATTACCCGGATGTACGTTTCGTCCACCAATTGTTCGCCGATCAGGCGGCCAGAACCCCTGAGGCTCGCGCCGTGGTGTTCGGTGAGCAGCAACTGACCTACGGCCAGTTGGACAGCCAAGCCAACCGCCTGGCCCAACGCCTGGTGCAGATGGGTGTAGGGCCGGAAGTGCGAGTGGTGATTGCCATGCGCCGTTCCGCCGAAATCATGGTGGCCTTCCTGGCTGTGTTGAAAGCGGGTGGCGTCTATGTGCCGCTGGACATTGCCTACCCACCGGAACGCCTGCGCTACATGATGAAGGACTGCTCGCCGGCATTGGTGCTCACCCAAGAGGATTTGCTGAGCAGCCTGCCGCTGCCCGAAGGCCTGCCAACCGTGGCGATCGGGGCCCACAACGAATGGGACCGCTATCCCGATACTGCACCCCACGTGCCACTGGCCACCGGCAATCTGGCCTATGTCATCTACACCTCGGGCTCCACCGGCATGCCCAAGGGCGTTGCCGTACCTCATGGGCCGCTGGTCTCGCACATTCTGGCGACGGGAGAACGCTACGAAATGGGCGCGGCCGATTGCGAACTGCACTTCATGTCGTTTGCCTTCGACGGTGCCCATGAAGGCTGGATGCACCCGTTGATCAACGGCGCCAGCGTGCTGGTGCGCGATGATAGCCTGTGGTTGCCTGAGCAAACCTATGAGCAGATGCATCGCCATGGGGTGACGGTTGGTGTATTTCCGCCGGTCTACCTGCAGCAGTTGGCCGAGCACGCCGAGCGCGTCGGCAACCCTCCCGCGGTACGCATCTACTGCTTCGGCGGCGATGCGGTACCCCAGGCCAGCTACGAGCTGGCCTGGCGAGCCCTGCGTCCGACCTATCTGTTCAACGGCTACGGGCCGACTGAAACGGTGGTCACCCCGCTGCTATGGAAAGCGCCCGCAGGTGAGCCGTGCGGCGCGGCCTACGCACCCATCGGTACCCTGCTGGGCCGACGCCGCGGCTATGTACTCAATGCCAGTCTGAACCTGGTACCCGTGGGCCAAGCCGGTGAGCTGTACCTGGGCGGTGACGGCGTCGCGCGGGGTTACCTGGACCGGCCGGGGCTGACAGCGGAGCGCTTCGTACCCGACCCATTCGGCCAGGCCGGCGAGCGGGTCTACCGCAGCGGTGATCTGACTCGGGCGCGGCCGGATGGCGTGGTGGATTACCTGGGGCGTATTGACTATCAGGTGAAGGTTCGCGGCTTTCGCATCGAATTGGGAGAGATCGAAGCGCGCCTGCAGGAGCACCCGGCCATCCGGGAGACAGTCGTCATCGATATCCCCGGGGCCAGCGGCAAGCAATTGGCTGCTTATCTGGTCGCCGACGAACAGCAGTCAAGCACCCCGGAACAGCAAAGCATACTGCGTGGCCAACTGCGCGAACACCTTGGCGTGGCCCTGCCAGACTACATGGTGCCGACCTACTTGCTATTTCTGCAGAAAATGCCGCTCACGCCCAACGGCAAGCTGGACCGCAAGGCGCTGCCGGCGCCGGATGTCAGCGCCCAGCAGCATGAATACGTGGCCCCGCAAAGTGAGCTGGAACGGCAGATCGCGGCCATCTGGGCCGATGTGCTCAAGGTCGAGAAAGTCGGCCTCACCGACAACTTCTTCGAACTGGGCGGCGACTCGATCATTTCGATCCAGGTGGTCAGCCGGGCGCGTCAGGTCGGCATCCGCTTCACCCCCAAGGAACTGTTCCAGCACCAGACGGTGCAGGGCCT
The DNA here is from genome assembly GCF_013374995.1 of Pseudomonas eucalypticola. NCBI lineage: Bacteria > Pseudomonadati > Pseudomonadota > Gammaproteobacteria > Pseudomonadales > Pseudomonadaceae > Pseudomonas > Pseudomonas eucalypticola. The sequence goes on from NZ_CP056030.1 coordinate 2,539,248, forward strand.
GGCTTCGGTCGCCAAGCAAGGCGACACCGACAGCCTGAAGATCGATCAGGGGCCGGTGACGGGCGAGGCCTTGCTGCTGCCGATTCATCAGCACTTTTTCGCATCGGACATTCCCCAACGCCACCACTGGAACCAGGCCTTGCTGCTCAAGCCGGGGCAGGCGTTGAACGGGGATACCCTGGCGCAGGCGCTGCAGGCGTTGATCGTGCACCACGACGCCCTGCGCTTGAGCTTCGTCGAAAGCGCGGGCACCTGGACGGCCCATTATCGGGCCGTGGACCAGCAGCCGGTGCTGTGGCAACGCGAGGTCAAGGACGCGCACGCACTGGAGGCCCTGTGCAACGAGGCCCAGGCCAGCCTGAACCTGCAGGACGGTCCGCTGCTGCGGGCCGTGCTGGCCACCTTGGCCGACGGTAGCCAGCGCCTGCTGCTGGCCCTCCACCACCTGGTGGTGGATGGGGTGTCCTGGCGTATCCTGCTGGAAGACCTGCAAGCGGCTTACCAGCAGCTGGACGCTGGCCAGGCCCTTCAGCTGCCGGCCAAGACCAGCTCGACTCAGGCCTGGGCCGAACACCTGCAAACCTATGCCCGCAGCGAAACGCTGCAAGCGCAACGCGCCTACTGGCACGCCCAGCTGGAAGGCGTCAGCGCCGACCTGCCGTGCGACAACCCAGAAGGTTCGCTGCAGGGCATTCATGCGGGCAACGCCCAGACCCGACTGGACGCCACCCTGACGCGCCAACTGCTGCAACAAGCCCCGGCCGCGTACCGCACCCAGGTCAACGACCTGTTGCTGACGGCGCTGGCCCGGGTCATCGCCCGCTGGACCCAGCGCGATGACGTACTGGTGCAACTGGAAGGCCATGGCCGCGAAGAGCTGTTCGACACCGTCGACCTGACCCGCACCGTGGGCTGGTTCACCAGCCTGTTCCCGGTCAAGCTCAGCGCCGCCTCATCGCTGGACACCTCGATCAAGCAGATCAAGGAACAGCTGCGCGCCGTCCCTGACAAAGGCATCGGCTTCGGTGCCCTGCGTTACCTGGGTGACGCGCCGGGCCTGGCACAACTGCCGGTGCCACGCATCACCTTCAACTACCTGGGCCAATTCGACGGCAGCTTCGCCGAAGGCGACAGCGCGTTCTTGACCCCGGCCATGGAACTGGCCGGCGCCAGCCAGAGCGAAACAGCGCCGCTGGCCAACTGGCTGGCGATCAACGGCAAAGTCTATGGTGGCGAACTGAGCCTGAACTGGACCTTCAGCCGCGCGATGTTCAACGACGCGACCATCGAAGCGCTTGCCGCCGACTACGCCGAGGAACTCCAGGCGCTGGTAGCCCATTGCATCGAGCCCGGGCATGCCGGCCTGACCCCATCGGACGTGCCGCTGGCCCAGCTGAGTCAGGCGCAGCTGGACAGCCTGGCCATCCCGGCATCGCAGATCGAAGACCTGTACCCGCTGTCGCCCATGCAGCAGGGCATGCTGTTCCACGCCCTGTACGAGCAGGGTAGCGGGCACTACATCAACCAGATGCGGGTGGACGTCAAGGGCCTGGACGTGGATCGCTTCCAGGCCGCGTGGCAAGCCGCCGTGGACCGCCATGAGGTGCTGCGCGCCAACTTCGTCAACGGCTTCGAGCAGCCATTGCAGGTGATCCGCAAGCAGGTAAAGCTGCCGTTCACGCGCCTGGAATGGCAGGGCACGCCGAACATCGAGCAGGCGCTGGACACTTGGGCCGAGGCCGACTTGCACACGGGCTTTGACTTGCAGCAGGATACGTTGCTGCGCCTGGCGGTGATTCGCACTGCTGAAGACGGATACCACCTGATCTACACCAGCCACCACATCCTGATGGATGGCTGGAGCAATGCCCAGTTGCTGGCCGAGGTGCTGCAGGAGTATGCCGGGCTGTCGGGTACCCCCCAACCAGGACGCTACAGCGATTACATCGACTGGCTGCAACGCCAGGACCCCGCCCAGAGCCAGGCATTCTGGCAGCAGCAGCTGCAGCCGCTGGAAGCACCAACGCGCCTCGCGCTGTCGATACGTCAACCTGTCAATACTCCAGATGCCGGCTATGGCGATTACCGCCAGGTACTCGATCAGCAACAAACACTGGCGCTGACCGCCTTTGCGCGGCAGCACCATGTCACCGTCAACACCCTGGTGCAGGCCACCTGGCTGCTCTTGCTGCAGCGCTACACCGGGCAAGCGTGCGTGACCTTTGGCGCCACCGTGTCCGGGCGACCCGCGGACCTCAAAGGCGTGGAACAGCAACTGGGGTTGTTCATCAATACCTTGCCGGTCATTGCCAGTCCCCGCGCCGAGCAGCGGGTCAGCGAGTGGATCGAGCAGGTTCAAGCCCAGAACCTGGCCTTGCGCGAGTACGAACACAGCCCACTGTATGACATTCAACGCTGGGCCAATGGCGGTGGTGAGAGCTTGTTCGACACGCTGCTGGTGTTCGAGAACTACCCCGTCAGCGAGGCGTTGCAGCAAGGTGCGCCCGCGGGCCTGGTGTTCTCTGGCACGCAGAATCGCGAACAGACCAATTACCCCCTGACCCTGGCCATTGGCCTGGGTACACAGTTGTCAGTTCACTACAGCTATGACCGGCGGTTTTTCGACAGCCAGGCCGTGGAGCAAGTTGCCGGGCACTTCGGTCAGTTGTTGTTGGGGCTGGTCGAGGATGCGCAGCAGGCGCTGGGTGAAATGCAGTTGCTGAAGGGCGATGAACAGCAGCAGATCCTCGTCGACTGGAACCGTACCGCGCAGCCTTACCCGGCCGAGCAGTGCGTGCATCAACTGGTCGAAGCCCAGGCTGCCCGCACCCCGGATGCCGTGGCGCTGGTGCATGGCGAGCAAGAACTGACCTACCAGCAGCTCAATGGCCGTGCCAACCAACTGGCCCGTCACCTGCGCAAACTGGGCATCGGTCCCGATGTATTGGTCGGCGTGGCCCTGGCGCGTGGCCTGGACCTGGTGGTGAGCCTGCTGGCCATTCTCAAGGCCGGTGGCGCCTACGTGCCGCTGGACCCGGCGTATCCGCAAGAACGCCTGGCCTACATGCTGCAAGACAGCCAGGCACGGGTACTGCTGTCACACGCGTCGTTGCTAGAGCACCTGCCTCAAGACACCCCGGCCCACCTCGTGCTGCTCGATACCCTGGAGCTGCAGGACTCTGCCAGCGACAACCTCACCCCCCTAAGCGCCCCGCAGAACCTGGCGGTGAGCATCTACACCTCCGGCTCCACCGGGCTGCCCAAGGGCGTGCTGATCGAGCACCGCAACATCGCTGCGCTGATCGGCTGGGCACACACGGTATACAGCCAGGACGACCTGAAGGGCGTGCTGGCGTGTACCTCGATCTGCTTCGACCTGTCGGTGTGGGAGCTGTTCGTGACCCTGTCGGCCGGCGGCTACGCGGTCATCGCGCAAAACGCCCTGGCGCTGCCACTGCTGGCAGCCAAGGACCGCGTGCACCTGATCAACACCGTGCCGTCGGCCATCAAGGCCCTGCATGATGCCGGGCAGATCCCGGCCAGCGTACGCATCATCAACCTGGCGGGCGAACCGCTCAAGCAAGCGCTGGTGGACAACCTCTACGGCCTGGGCCATGTACAGCACGTCCATGACCTGTACGGCCCTTCGGAGGACACCACCTATTCCACCTGCACCCGCCGCGAGGCCGGTGGCCAGGCCAATATCGGTCGACCGATCGCCAACAGCGCCGGCTACGTACTGGACGGCACTGGCAACCCGTTGCCGGTGGGTGGGGCAGGGGAGTTCTGCCTGGCCGGTGCCGGTCTGGCGCGAGGCTACCTGGGCCGTGCGGCCTTGACTGCCGAGAAATTCCTGCCCAACCCGTTCGACACCAGCGCCCAGGGCGGTGGCCGCCTGTACCGCACCGGTGACCTGACGCGCTACCGCGCGGACGGGGTGATCGAGTACGTCGGGCGCATCGACCACCAGGTGAAGATTCGCGGCTTCCGCATCGAACTGGGGGAAATCGAGCTCACGCTGCTGGCTCATCCATCGGTGCGCGAGGCGGTAGTGGTCGACATCGAGGGCCCTGGCGGGCGGCAGTTGGTGGCCTACCTGGTGGCCGACGGCGACGTCCAGGGGCTGCGCGAACACCTCAAGACCACGTTGCCGGACTACATGGTGCCGGCGCATCTGGTGTCCCTGGACGCGCTGCCGCTGACGCCCAACGGCAAGCTGGACCGCAAGGCGCTGCCCAAACCTGATACCAGCCAGTTGCAGCAGGTATACGTGGCGCCGCAAAGCGAGCTGGAACAGCAGATCGCGGCCATCTGGGCCGATGTGCTCAAGGTCGAGAAAGTCGGCCTCACCGACAACTTCTTCGAACTGGGCGGCGACTCGATCATTTCGATCCAGGTGGTCAGCCGGGCGCGTCAGGTCGGCATCCGCTTCACCCCCAAGGAGCTGTTCCAGCACCAGACGGTGCAGGGCCTGGCCTCGGTCGCCAAGCAAGGTGACACCGACAGCCTGAAGATCGATCAGGGGCCGGTGACGGGCGAGGCCTTGCTGCTGCCGATTCATCAGCACTTTTTCGCATCGGACATTCCCCAACGCCACCACTGGAACCAGGCCTTGCTGCTCAAGCCGGGGCAGGCGTTGAACGGGGATACCCTGGCGCAGGCGCTGCAGGCGTTGATCGTGCACCACGACGCCCTGCGCTTGAGCTTCGTCGAAAGCGCGGGCACCTGGACGGCCCATTATCGGGCCGTGGACCAGCAGCCGGTGCTGTGGCAACGCGAGGTCAAGGACGCGCACGCGCTGGAGGCCCTGTGCAACGAGGCCCAGGCCAGCCTGAACCTGCAGGACGGTCCGCTGCTGCGGGCCGTGCTGGCCACCTTGGCCGACGGTAGCCAGCGCCTGCTGCTGGCCCTCCATCACCTGGTGGTGGATGGGGTGTCCTGGCGTATCCTGCTGGAAGACCTGCAAGCGGCCTACCAGCGGCTGGACGCTGGCCAGGCCCTTCAGCTGCCGGCCAAGACCAGCTCGACCCAGGCCTGGGCCGAGCACCTGCAAACCTATGCCCGCAGCGAAACGCTACAAGCGCAACGGGCCTACTGGCACGCCCAGCTGGAAGGCGCCAGCGCCGACCTGCCGTGCGACAACCCAGAAGGTTCGCTGCAGGGCATTCATGCGGGCAACGCCCAGACCCGACTGGACGCCACCCTGACGCGCCAACTGCTGCAACAAGCCCCGGCCGCGTACCGCACCCAGGTCAACGACCTGTTGCTGACGGCGCTGGCCCGGGTCATCGCCCGCTGGACCCAGCGCGATGACGTACTGGTGCAACTGGAAGGCCACGGCCGCGAAGAGCTGTTCGACACCGTCGACCTGACCCGCACCGTGGGCTGGTTCACCAGCCTGTTCCCGGTCAAGCTCAGCGCCGCCTCATCGCTGGACACCTCGATCAAGCAGATCAAGGAACAGCTGCGCGCCGTCCCTGACAAGGGCATCGGCTTCGGTGCCCTGCGTTACCTGGGTGACGAACCGGGCCTGGCACAACTGCCGGTGCCACGCATCACCTTCAACTACCTGGGCCAATTCGACGGCAGCTTCGCCGAAGGCGACAGCGCGTTCTTGACCCCGGCCATGGAACTGGCCGGCGCCAGCCAGAGCGAAACAGCGCCGCTGGCCAACTGGCTGGCGATCAACGGCAAGGTCTATGGCGGCGAACTGAGCCTGAACTGGACCTTCAGCCGCGCGATGTTCAACGACGCGACCATCGAAGCGCTTGCCGCCGACTACGCCGAGGAACTCCAGGCGCTGGTAGCCCATTGCATCGAGCCCGGGCATGCCGGCCTGACCCCATCGGACGTGCCGCTGGCCCAGCTGAGTCAGGCGCAGCTGGACAGCCTGGCCATCCCGGCATCGCAGATCGAAGACCTGTACCCGCTGTCGCCCATGCAGCAGGGCATGCTGTTCCACGCCCTGTACGAGCAGGGTAGCGGGCACTACATCAACCAGATGCGGGTGGACGTCAAGGGCCTGGACGTGGATCGCTTCCAGGCCGCGTGGCAAGCCGCCGTGGACCGCCATGAGGTGCTGCGCGCCAACTTCGTCAATGGCTTCGAGCAGCCGTTGCAGGTGATCCGCAAGCAGGTAAAGCTGCCGTTCACGCGTCTGGAATGGCAGGGTACGCCGAACATCGAGCAGGCGCTCGATACCTGGGTCGAGGCGGAGCGTGCCCAGGGTTTCAACCTGGAGCGCGATCCGCTGATCCGGATCACCGTCATCCGCACTGCAACCGATACCCACCATGTGGTCTACACCAGCCACCACATTCTCATGGACGGCTGGAGCAACTCGCGCCTGCTGGGTGGGGTATTGCAGACTTATGCAGGTGTAGCCGATACCGTGACCACGGGCAACTATCGTGACTATATCGAGTGGCTGCACCGGCAGGACCCGCTGCACAGTGAAATGTTCTGGAAGGGGCGACTGCAGTCGCTCGATGAACCGACACGCCTGGCGCAGGCCATGCAACGGACAGGCGCCTCCCGGGGTGCTGGGCATGGCGACCACCACCAAGTACTGGACCAACAGCAGGCGCAGGCACTGACATCGTTTGCCCGTCAGCACCGGGTCACGGTCAATACCCTGGTACAGGCTGCGTGGCTATTGCTGCTTCAGCGCTACACCGGACATGCTTGTGTGGCGGCGGGCGCAACGGTGTCTGGGCGTCCCGCCGACCTCAAGGGGGTCGAGCAGCAGCTGGGGCTGTTCATCAACACCCTGCCGGTCATCGCCGAGCCGCGTGGCGAACAGCGTATCAGTGAATGGATCGAGCAGGTCCAGGCACAGAACCTTGCACTGCGCGAGCACGAGCATACGCCGCTGTACGACATCCAGCGCTGGGCTGGGGGCGGGGGCGAAGGCTTGTTCGACACCTTGCTGGTGTTCGAGAACTACCCGGTCAGCGAAGCGCTGCAACAGGGCGCGCCGGCCGGTCTGGCGTTCACCGATGTGCGCAATCATGAGCAAACCAACTACCCCTTGACTGTAGTGGTGGGGCATGGCGAGACGCTGTCAGTCCACTACAGCTATGACCGTGCGCATTTCAGCGACGCCAGTGTCGAGCAGTTGGCAGGCCATTTCGCCAGTCTGCTGTCGGGCATGGTCCGACAGCCTGAGCAGCGTCTGGGCGAGTTGCCGTTGCTGCGCCCTGATGAACAGCAACAGGTCATCGTTGACTGGAACGACACCCAGGCTGAGTTCCCCACCGACCAGTGCGTGCAGGCCCTGATCGAAGCCCAGGTAGCCCGTACCCCTGAGGCCACGGCCTTGCTGTTCGGCGACCATGCCCTGACCTACCGACAGCTCAACCAGCGCGCCAACCAGCTGGCGCACCAGTTGCGCGAATTGGGCGTTGGCCCCGACGTGCTGGTGGGCATCGCCGCCGATCGCAGCCTGGAGATGGTCGTCGGCCTGCTGGGCATCATCAAGGCCGGCGGTGCCTACGTACCGCTGGACCCCGAGTACCCCACTGACCGCTTGGCCTACATGATGGCCGATAGCGGCATCTCACTGCTGGTGACCCAGGAACACCTGCTGGCCCAGTTGCCGATCCCGACTGGGGTCAAGCACCTGATCCTGGCCCCTGGTGCTGATTACAGCGACGCCAATCCGGTCCATCACACCCAGCCAGCCAACCTGGCCTACGTGATCTACACCTCGGGCTCCACCGGCAAACCCAAGGGCGCCGGTAACAGCCATCGTGCCCTGGTCAACCGCTTGTGTTGGATGCAGAAAGTCTATGGTCTGGACGGTCGCGACACGGTATTGCAGAAAACCCCGTTCAGCTTCGACGTCTCGGTATGGGAGTTCTTCTGGCCGTTGCTCAGCGGTGCGCGCCTGGCGGTGGCCCAACCGGGCGACCACCGTGACCCGGAACGCCTGGTTCAGGTGATCCGCCAGCACTCGGTCACCACGCTGCACTTCGTGCCATCGATGCTGCAAGCGTTCATGACCAGCGAACAGGTGCACACCTGCACCAGCCTCACCCGGGTGGTGTGCAGTGGCGAGGCATTGCCTGCCGACCTGGCGCAACAGACCTTGGCGCGGTTGCCGGGTGCAGGGCTGTACAACCTGTACGGCCCGACGGAGGCCGCCATCGACGTGACTCACTGGACCTGCCCGCAGGGCCTGCAAAGCAGCGTGCCGATCGGCCAACCAATCGACAACCTGAAAACCTACATTCTGGGTGCCGACCTCCACGCTGTGGCGCCGCGCACTGGCGGCGAACTGTACGTGGGCGGCGTGGGCCTGGCGCGCGGTTACCACCAGCGGCCGGCGCTGACCGCCGAACGCTTCGTGCCGGACCCGTTCGACACCGGCGCCCGAGGAGGCGGTCGTCTGTACCGCACCGGCGACCTGGCGCGCTACCGTGCCGATGGGATGATCGACTACCTGGGTCGTCTGGACCATCAAGTGAAAATCCGTGGCCTGCGCATCGAGCTGGGCGAGATCGAAGCGCGGCTGCTGGAACACAAAGCGGTACGTGAGGCGGTGGTGGTTGACATCGATGGGCCTGCCGGCAAGCAACTGGCGGCGTACCTGGTGGCTGAAGATAGCGCGCCGTTGCGTGATGAGTTGCGCCAGCATTTGAAAGAAAGTTTGCCGGACTACATGGTGCCCACGCATCTGCTGTGCCTGGACGGGCTGCCGGTGACGGCTAACGGCAAGCTGGACCGCAAGGCGCTCCCGGCGCCGGATGCCAGCCATGCCCAGCAGATCTATGTGGCACCTGGAACCGAGCTGGAGAAGCAGCTTGCGAATATCTGGGCAGATCTCTTGAACATCGACCAGGTTGGGTTGCATGACCATTTCTTCGAATTGGGCGGCCACTCCTTGCTGGCTACTCAGCTCATGGTTCGGCTGCGTGAACTGGCGGGCATTGACATGGCGCTCAGGGACCTGTTCGAACGTCCACGTTTATTGGACCTGGCCCTGCACCTGGAGCAGAAAGCCAAACAAATCGATCCGTTTGAGGCCGAACTGGCTAAATCGCTGGAGGCGCTCAAACGTCTAACAACGGAGGAAATTGATGAACTGATTTCATAGGGGATATTTCAGTGCAAGCGTTGCTCGACTCCGTAAAATCGTTGTCCACCAAAGAGCGTCAGGCTCTAGCCCAACTCCTTAAGCGCCAAGGAGTCAACTTATACGGAGTCACGCCTATCTCCCCAAGGGACCTTGGGGAGACGCTTTCACTGTCATACGCGCAACAACGTCAGTGGTTCCTGTGGCAGCTGGACCCGCAGGGTAACGCCTACAACATTCCGGTTGGCCTGAGGTTGTCGGGAGCATTGAACCTGGACGCCTTGCGCGCCAGTTTCGAACAGCTGATCGACCGTCACGAGACGCTGCGCACTACCTTTCACCTGCTGGATGGACAGGCGGTTCAGGTCGTCCACCCCACGTCTCCCTTTGACCTGCAAGTGGCCCCCCTGCCGACAGATGGCCGTGACCCGCAAACCCTGCTCAAGGTACTGGTCGAGGAGGAGATCGGGCGGCCTTTCGATCTGGAGCAGGGGCCTCTGCTGCGCGTAAAACTGTTGCGCCTGGCACCTGATGAGCATGTGCTGGTGCTGACGATGCACCATATCGTTTCAGATGGTTGGTCCATGCCCATCATGGTCGATGAACTCGTGCAATGTTATGCAGGCCTTTGTGCCGGTCGGCCGGCGCAGTTTCCTGCGTTGCCCATCCAGTATGCCGACTATGCCATCTGGCAGCGCCGGTGGATGGAGGCGGGAGAGCAGGACAGACAACTGGCCTACTGGAAGGCGCAACTGGGCAGCGACAATCCCGTTTTGGAGTTACCCACCGATCATCCCCGCCCTGCGAACCAGAGTTATGCCGGAGCCACGCTGAGCATCGAGTTGAATCGCGAACTGGTCCGGCAACTCAAACAGCTTGCCAAACAACAGGGTGTAACACTGTTCATGGTGCTGCTGGCCAGCTTCCAGGCATTGCTACACCGTTACTCCGGCCAGAATGACGTGCGTGTGGGCGTGCCCATCGCCAACCGTAACCGAGCGGAAACGGAAAGGCTTATCGGCTTTTTCGTCAACACCCAGGTGCTCAAGGCCGAGTTCGATCCGCAGACCACTTTCACGGCACTGCTGCAACAGGTGCAACACACATCGCTGGCCGCGCAAGCGCACCAGGATCTGCCGTTCGAGCAGCTTGTAGAGGCGCTCCACCCGCAGCGCAGTCTGAGCCAGAGCCCTTTGTTCCAGGTGATGTACAACCACCAGACCCAAGTGAAAGGCGAAAGCCGCAGCCTGCCCGGCTTGACCGTAGAGGGGCTTCACTGGGGCATCACCACTGCGCAGTTCGATCTCACCCTTGATACCTTCGAGTATGAGCATGATCTCGGTGCTTCGCTGCGCTATGCCACCGCGTTGTTTGAACCACGGACCATCGAGGCACTCGCCAGGCATTGGCGTCACCTGCTCGAGGCGATCGTCAAGCAGCCTGGGCAACTCATCGCAGAGCTGCCGTTGCTCGATGCTCAGGAGCGTGGGCAGGTCATAAATGACTGGAATCCTGAACCGCGGACCTTTCCGGCCGACCTGTGCCTGCACCAGCTGATCGAGGCACAGACTGCCCGGGCGCCCGATGCCGTCGCCGTTGTGTTCGAACAACAGGTCCTGACCTACCAGCAACTTAACCAGCGCGCCAACCAGCTGGCGCATAAATTGCGTGAGCAGGGCGTCGGACCGGATGTCATGGTGGGCATCGCCGTGGAGCGCAGCCTGGACATGGTGGTCGGCCTGCTGGGGATCCTCAAGGCCGGCGGCGCCTATGTACCGCTGGACCCTGAATATCCGCATGAGCGCTTGGCTTACATGATGGCCGACAGCGGCATCCAGTTGCTGCTGACCCAGGAACACGTGCTGGCGCGACTTCCCGTGCCTTCCGGCGTACAAAGCCTGCTGTTGACGGCGTTTCCTGGTTACAGCGATGCCAACCCGATCAATCTTGCGCGGCCTGAGAACCTGGCGTACGTGATCTATACATCGGGGTCCACGGGTAAGCCAAAGGGCACGTTGTTGCCCCATCACAACGTGATGCGTTTGTTCCAGGCTACACAGGGATGGTTCCAGTTCAATGAGCGGGACGTATGGAGCGTATTCCATTCCTATGCGTTCGATTTCTCGGTATGGGAGCTGTTCGGGGCGCTGCTGCACGGTGCCAAGGCCGTGATCGTGGCCAAGGATGTGGCACGTTCGCCCGAAGATTTCCATGCGTTGCTGGTGCGGGAACACGTGACCGTGCTCAATCAGACCCCCTCGGCGTTCAAGCAACTGATCCCGCTGGCCTGCGAGAGCCAGCATGGGCTAGCCTTGCGCTACGTGGTGTTTGGCGGTGAAGCGCTTGATGTAGGCAGCCTGGGTCCGTGGTTCGAGCGTTTTGGCGACCAGCAACCCCAATTGATCAACATGTATGGCATCACCGAAACCACGGTGCATGTGACGTACCGTCCGCTGAGCCGTGCCGACCTGGTGCAGGAAGGCGTCAGCCCGATCGGCGAGGTGATACCGGACTTGTCCTGGTACTTGCTGGATCACCACCTGAACGTGACTGCCCCTGGCTGCAATGGCGAACTTCACGTGGGGCAGGCAGGCCTGGCTCGCGGTTATCACGGCAGGGCGGCGTTGACGGCCGAGCGGTTCATTCCCGATCCCTTTGATACCAGCGAACAAGGCGGGGGGCGGCTCTATCGCACCGGTGACCTGGCACGCTACCGCGCGAGCGGCGTGGTCGAGTATGCAGGACGCATCGACCATCAGGTGAAGATTCGCGGTTTCCGCATCGAACTTGGAGAGATCGAGGCCAAATTGCAGGAGCATGCGGCCATTCGCGAGGCGCTGGTTCTGGACATCGACGGCCCCGGCGGCAAGCAACTGGCAGCCTATCTGCTGTTGACGCAGGGGCAGGCTGCGCAAGATCACGGCACACTGCGCGACCAATTGCGCGAGCATCTCAAGGCACTGTTGCCGGACTACATGGTGCCTGCGCATTTGATGTTCCTGGAAACGTTTCCACTGACCAGCAATGGCAAGCTGGACCGCAAGGCGCTGCCGGCGCCGGATGTCAGCGCCCAGCAGCATGAATACGTGGCCCCGCAAAGTGAGCTGGAACAGCAGATCGCGGCCATCTGGGCCGATGTGCTCAAGGTCGAGAAAGTCGGCCTCACCGACAACTTCTTCGAACTGGGCGGCGACTCGATCATCTCGATCCAGGTGGTCAGCCGGGCGCGTCAGGTCGGCATCCGCTTCACCCCCAAGGAACTGTTCCAGCACCAGACGGTGCAGGGCCTGGCTTCGGTCGCCAAGCAAGGTGACACCGACAGCCTGAAGATCGATCAGGGGCCGGTGACGGGCGAGGCCTTGCTGCTGCCGATTCATCAGCACTTTTTCGCATCGGACATTCCCCAGCGCCACCACTGGAACCAGGCCTTGCTGCTCAAGCCGGGGCAGGCGTTGAACGGGGATACCCTGGCGCAGGCGCTGCAGGCGTTGATCGTGCACCACGACGCCCTGCGCTTGAGCTTCGTCGAAAGCGCGGGCACCTGGACGGCCCATTATCGGGCCGTGGACCAGCAGCCGGTGCTGTGGCAACGCGAGGTCAAGGATGCGCACGCACTGGAGGCCCTGTGCAACGAGGCCCAGGCCAGCCTGAACCTGCAGGAAGGTCCGCTGCTGCGGGCGGTGCTGGCCACCTTGGCCGACGGTAGCCAGCGCCTGCTGCTGGCCCTCCACCACCTGGTGGTGGATGGGGTGTCCTGGCGTATCCTGCTGGAAGACCTGCAAGCGGCCTACCAGCAGCTGGACGCTGGCCAGGCCCCTCAGCTGCCGGCCAAGACCAGCTCGACCCAGGCCTGGGCCGAACACCTGCAAACCTATGCCCACAGCGAAACGCTACAAGCGCAACGGGCCTACTGGCACGCCCAGCTGGAAGGCGCCAGCGCCGACCTGCCGTGCGACAACCCAGAAGGTTCGCTGCAGGGCATTCATGCGGGCAACGCCCACACCCGACTGGACGCCACCCTGACGCGCCAACTGCTGCAACAAGCCCCGGCCGCGTACCGCACCCAGGTCAACGACCTGTTGCTGACGGCGCTGGCCCGGGTCATCGCCCGCTGGACCCAGCGCGATGACGTACTGGTGCAACTGGAAGGCCACGGCCGCGAAGAGCTGTTCGACACCGTCGACCTGACCCGCACCGTGGGCTGGTTCACCAGCCTGTTCCCGGTCAAGCTCAGCGCCGCCTCATCGCTGGATACCTCGATCAAGCAGATCAAGGAACAGCTGCGCGCCGTCCCTGACAAAGGCATCGGCTTCGGTGCCCTGCGTTACCTGGGTGACGAACCGGGCCTGGCACAACTGCCGGTGCCACGCATCACCTTCAACTACCTGGGCCAATTCGACGGCAGCTTCGCCGAAGGCGACAGCGCGTTCTTGACCCCGGCCATGGAACTGGCCGGCGCCAGCCAGAGCGAAACAGCGCCGCTGGCCAACTGGCTGGCGGTCAACGGCAAGGTCTATGGCGGCGAACTGAGCCTGAACTGGACCTTCAGCCGCGCGATGTTCAACGACGCGACCATCGAAGCGCTTGCCGCCGACTACGCCGAGGAACTCCAGGCGCTGGTAGCCCATTGCATCGAGCCCGGGCACGCCGGCCTGACCCCATCGGACGTGCCGCTGGCCCAGCTGAGTCAGGCGCAGCTGGACAGCCTGGCCATCCCGGCATCGCAGATCGAAGACCTGTACCCGCTGTCGCCCATGCAGCAGGGCATGCTGTTCCACGCCCTGTACGAGCAGGGTAGCGGGCACTACATCAACCAGATGCGGGTGGACGTCAAGGGCCTGGACGTGGATCGTTTCCAGGCCGCGTGGCAAGCCGCCGTGGACCGCCATGAGGTGCTGCGCGCCAACTTCGTCAACGGCTTCGAGCAGCCGTTGCAGGTGATCCGCAAGCAGGTAAAGCTGCCGTTCACGCGTCTGGAATGGCAGGGTACGCCGAACATCGAGCAGGCGCTCGATACCTGGGTCGAGGCGGAGCGTGCCCAGGGTTTCAACCTGGAGCGCGATCCGCTGATCCGGATCACCGTCATCCGCACTGCAACCGATACCCACCATGTGGTCTACACCAGCCACCACATTCTCATGGACGGCTGGAGCAACTCGCGTCTGCTGGGTGAAGTGCTGCAGGCCTATGGGGCGGTGCCAAATGCGGTCCAGCCTGGGCGCTATCGTGACTATATCGGCTGGTTGCATGCGCAGGACCCCGTCCACACGCAGACCTTCTGGCAACTGCAGCTCAATTCGTTTCAGGGGCCTACGCTTCTCGCGCAAGCCATGCCCAAGTACGACCTCGCTTCAGGCACTCGGCACGCCGAGCATTTGCAGGTGATTGATTCACCGCAGACAGCCCGCCTCAACAGCTTTGCCCGACAGCATCGCGTAACAGTCAACACCTTGGTGCAGGCCGCCTGGTTACTGCTGCTGCAGCGCTACACCGGGCAGGCCTGCGTGACCTTCGGCGCGACCGTCTCCGGACGCCCTGCAGACCTTAAAGGCGTCGAGCAACAGTTGGGGCTGTTCATCAACACGTTGCCGGTCATTGCCAGTCCCCGTGCCGAGCAGCGGGTCAGCGAGTGGATCGAGCAGGTTCAAGCCCAGAACCTGGCCTTGCGCGAGTACGAACACAGCTCACTGTCTGAGATCCAGCGCTGGGCTGGTGCTGCCAGCGAGGGCCTGTTCGACACGCTACTGGTGTTCGAGAATTACCCGGTCAGCGAAGCGCTGCAACAAGGTGCCCCGGCACGGCTTGAATTTTCAGGTACGCACCACCTTGAGCAGACCAACTACCCCCTGACGCTGCTGATGGGTTTGGGTGAGACGCTGTCTATCCATTACAGCTATGACCGTGACCATTTCAGCGATGCTGGTGTGGCGCAAATTGCCAGCCATTTCGCGCAGGTGCTGCAGTCCTTGGTGGGAGATTCGGAGCGTTGCATTGCCGAACTTGCGATGCTGAGCGTTGATGAGCAACAGCAGATCCTCGTCGACTGGAACCGTACCGCGCAGCCTTACCCGGCCGAGCAGTGCGTGCACCAGCTGGTCGAAGCCCAGGCGGCCCGCACCCCGGATGCCGTGGCGCTGGTGCATGGCGAGCAAGAACTGACCTACCAGCAACTCAATGGCCGTGCCAACCAACTGGCCCGTCAGCTGCGCGAACTGGGCGTCGGCCCCGATGTATTGGTCGGCGTGGCCCTGGCGCGTGGCCTGGACCTGGTGGTGAGCCTGCTGGCCATTCTCAAGGCCGGTGGCGCCTACGTGCCGCTGGACCCGGCCTATCCGCAGGAACGTCTGGCCTACATGCTGCAAGACAGCCAGGCACGGGTACTGCTGTCACAAGCGTCGTTGCTACAGCACCTGCCTCAAGACACCCCGGCCCACCTCGTGCTGCTCGATACCCTGGCACTGCAGGACTCTGCCAGCGACAACCTCACCCCCCTCAGCGCCCCGCAGAACCTGGCCGTCAGCATCTACACCTCCGGCTCCACCGGGCTGCCCAAGGGCGTGCTGATCGAGCACCGCAACATCGCTGCGCTGATCGGCTGGGCACACACGGTATACAGCCAGGACGACCTGAAGGGCGTGCTGGCGTGTACCTCGATCTGCTTCGACCTGTCGGTGTGGGAGCTGTTCGTGACCCTGTCGGCCGGCGGCTACGCGGTCATCGCGCAAAACGCCCTGGCGCTGCCACTGCTGGCAGCCAAGGACCGCGTGCACCTGATCAACACCGTGCCGTCGGCCATCAAGGCCCTGCATGATGCCGGGCAGATCCCGGCCAGCGTGCGCATCATCAACCTGGCGGGCGAACCGCTCAAGCAGGCGCTGGTGGACAACCTCTACGGCCTGGGCCATGTACAGCACGTCCATGACCTGTACGGCCCTTCGGAGGACACCACCTATTCCACCTGCACCCGCCGCGAGGCCGGTGGCCAGGCCAATATCGGCCGCCCCATCGCCAACAGCGCCGGCTACGTACTGGACGGCACTGGCAACCCGTTGCCGGTGGGTGGGGCAGGGGAGTTCTGCCTGGCCGGTGCCGGTCTGGCGCGAGGCTACCTGGGCCGTGCGGCCTTGACTGCCGAGAAATTCCTGCCCAACCCGTTCGACACCAGCGCCCAGGGCGGTGGCCGCCTGTACCGCACCGGTGACCTGACGCGCTACCGCGCGGACGGGGTGATCGAGTACGTCGGGCGCATCGACCATCAGGTGAAGATTCGCGGCTTCCGCATCGAACTGGGGGAAATCGAGCTCACGCTGTTGGCTCACCCATCGGTGCGCGAGGCGGTAGTGGTCGACATCGAGGGCCCTGGCGGGCGGCAGTTGGTGGCCTACCTGGTGGCCGACGGCGACGTCCAGGGGCTGCGCGAACACCTCAAGACCACGTTGCCGGACTACATGGTGCCGGCGCATCTGGTGTCCCTGGACGCGCTGCCGCTGACGCCCAACGGCAAGCTGGACCGCAAGGCGCTGCCGGCGCCGGATGTCAGCGCCCAGCAGCATGAATACGTGGCCCCGCAAAGTGAGCTGGAACGGCAGATCGCGGCCATCTGGGCCGATGTGCTCAAGGTCGAGAAAGTCGGCCTCACCGACAACTTCTTCGAACTGGGCGGCGACTCGATCATTTCGATTCAGGTGGTCAGCCGGGCGCGTCAGGTTGGCATCCGCTTCACCCCCAAGGAACTGTTCCAGCACCAGACGGTGCAGGGCCTGGCTTCGGTCGCCAAGCAAGGTGACACCGACAGCCTGAAGATCGATCAGGGGCCGGTGACGGGCGAGGCCTTGCTGCTGCCGATTCATCAGCACTTTTTCGCATCGGACATTCCCCAACGCCACCACTGGAACCAGGCCTTGCTGCTCAAGCCGGGGCAGGCGTTGAACGGGGATACCCTGGCGCAGGCGCTGCAGGCGTTGATCGTGCACCACGACGCCCTGCGCTTGAGCTTCGTCGAAAGCGCGGGCACCTGGACGGCCCATTATCGGGCCGTGGACCAGCAGCCGGTGCTGTGGCAACGCGAGGTCAAGGACGCGCACGCACTGGAGGCCCTGTGCAACGAGGCCCAGGCCAGCCTGAACCTGCAGGAAGGTCCGCTGCTGCGGGCGGTGCTGGCCACCTTGGCCGACGGTAGCCAGCGCCTGCTGCTGGCTCTCCATCACCTGGTGGTGGATGGGGTGTCCTGGCGTATCCTGCTGGAAGACCTGCAAGCGGCCTACCAGCAGCTGGACGCTGGCCAGGCCCTTCAGCTGCCGGCCAAGACCAGCTCGACCCAGGCCTGGGCCGAACACCTGCAAACCTATGCCCACAGCGAAACGCTACAAGCGCAACGGGCCTACTGGCACGCCCAGCTGGAAGGCGCCAGCGCCGACCTGCCGTGCGACAACCCAGAAGGTTCGCTGCAAGGGACTTACGCTTGCACGGTTCAGACGCGGCTTGATCAGCAGGCTACCCGAGCTCTGCTGCAACAGGCCCCGGCCGCGTATCGCACCCAGGTCAACGACCTGTTGCTGACGGCGCTGGCCCGGGTCATCGCCCGCTGGACCCAGCGCGATGACGTGCTGGTGCAACTGGAAGGCCATGGCCGCGAAGAGCTGTTCGACACCGTCGACCTGACCCGCACCGTGGGCTGGTTCACCAGCCTGTTCCCGGTCAAGCTCAGCGCCGCCTCGTCGCTGGACACCTCGATCAAGCAGATCAAGGAACAGCTGCGCGCCATCCCTGACAAAGGCATCGGTTTTGGTGTATTGCAGTACATGGGGCCAGAGCAGGCGGACCAGGCGCTCAAGCAACTGCCGGTGCCAAGAATCACGTTCAATTACCTCGGCCAATTCGACGCCGCTCCCCAAGCGCAGCAAGCCCAGATGGCTGCTGACCTGTTCCTGCCTGCCACTGAAAGCGTGGGGCGCAGTCAATCGGCATCGGCCCCTTTGAGCAATTGGATGTTGATCAATGGCCAAGTGTTCGAGGGTGAGCTAAGCCTGGGGTGGACCTTCAGCAGTGAGATGTTCGATTCGCAGGTCGTCCAGCATTTGGCGGATGAGTACGCTCGCGAACTCCGGGCACTGATCGATCACTGCCTCACGCCGAGTGTTTGCGGCCTGACGCCATCGGACGTACCGATGGCAGGCCTGAACCAGCAGCAGTTGGACAGCCTGCCAATTGCCGCGGGCGACATCGAGGATATCTATCCGCTGTCGCCCATGCAGCAAGGCATGCTCTTTCACTCGGTCTATGAGCAGGAGCGTGGGAACTACATCAACCAGATGCGGGTGAATGTCACCGGCCTGGACCCGCTGCGCTTCAAGCGAGCCTGGGAGCTTGCGCTCGAACGCCATGAGGTACTACGTGCCGGTTTCGTGACCCAGTTCGAGCACCCGGTGCAGATAGTGCGCAAGGGGGCACGGTTACCCTTCGTGGAGCTGGACTGGAGCGGCCATCCATCGCTTGAGCAAGCTCTGGAGGAAAAAGCGTCTGCCGACCGTGTGCACGGTTTTGACTTGCAGGACGCACCGCTGCTGCGCCTGACCCTGGTGAAAACTGCGGAAGGTCAGCATCACCTCATCTACACCAACCACCACATCCTCATGGACGGCTGGAGCAACACTCAATTGCTGGGCGAGGTACTGCACAGTTACGGGGGCGGGACGATCAATGGGCAGGTCGGCCGCTACCGTGACTATATCGAGTGGCTGCACCGCCAGGACGCGCAGCAGCGTGAGGCATTCTGGCACCAGCAACTGGCGCCCTTGAACGAGCCAACGCGACTGGCCCAGGCACTCTGGCAGGACGACACGGCGCTGGGTGAGGGGCAAGCGGAATATCGGCATGTTGTCGATGCGCAGCACACCGAGGCCCTGAGTCGTTTTGCTCGCCAGCAACGCGTCACCGTCAATACGCTGGTGCAAGCTGCATGGCTGCTTCTGCTGCAGCGCTACACCGGTCAGCAAGGGGTTGCATTTGGTGCCACGGTAGCCGGTCGCCCTGCGGAGCTTCGTGGCGTGGAACAGCAATTGGGGCTGTTCATCAATACCTTGCCCGTGGTTGGCAACCCGCGGCCAGACCAGTGGGTAGGGGAATGGCTTGAGCACCTGCAAGCGCAAAATATCAGCCTGCGTGAATTCGAGCACACGCCTTTGTATGACATTCAGCGCTGGGCAGGGGTGGCCGGTGAGGGAATGTTCGACACCCTGCTGGTATTTGAAAACTACCCGGTATCCGAAGCACTGCAGCGGGGGGCGACGTCGGGTCTTGTCTTTGCTGGCACCCAGGTTCGCGAGCAGTCGAACTATCCGCTGACGCTGATGATTGGCCTGGGTCAGGAGTTGTCGATCAATTACCTCTTTGATCGAGCGTTCTACACCGAAGAGGGCGTGCGCCGGATTGCCGAGCACTTCAATTGCCTGTTGACCGCCCTCGCGGTGAATGCGCAGACCCCTGTCGGCAGGCTGCCAATGCGCGATGCTGACGATACGCAACGGGCCATCGGCCACCGTCCAACCCAGAGCCCATACCCTCAGGATCGTTGCGTTCACCATCTGTTCGAAGCTCAGGTGCACGCGACCCCCGATGCGCCAGCGTTGCTTTTCGGTGAGCAGACGGTGAGCTATCAGCAACTCAACGCTCGAGCGAATCAACTGGCGGCAAAGTTGCGTGAGCTGGGGGTCGGCCCAGATGTACTCGTGGGGATATCCGTGGAGCGATCGGTGGAGATGGTGGTAGGCCTGCTGGCGATCCTCAAGGCAGGCGGCGCCTACGTTCCCCTGGACCCGCAATACCCCCGCGATCGCCTGGCCTACATGCTGGAAAACAGTGGCGCCAGGCTGTTACTGACGCTCAGCCACCTTCGTGCCCAGTTGCCCGCCAGTGGTATTCAAGCCTGGTGCATGGACACCGACTGGAATCAATTACAGGGTTATGGCTGCGACAACCTGGAGGTGACGATACATCCCGAACACTTGGCCTACTGTATCTATACCTCTGGCTCGACCGGCCAACCCAAAGGCGTGGAGGTGCGCCATCAGGCGTTGGTCAATTTCCTGGCCAGCATGAGCTCGCAACCCGGTATCGAGTCAACCGACAGGGTGTTGGCCCTGACGTCGCTTTCCTTCGATATTGCCGCGTTGGAACTCTATGGCCCGCTACTGGCCGGGGCGTCCGTGGTGCTCTTGGCCGATGGGCAAAACAAGGACCCCGCGGCACTGCAGTCGGTGCTCGATCAATACCGTGTCAATACGGTCCAAGCCACACCGTCTACCTGGCGAATGCTGGTGGAAAATGTGCCGAGCTCTGTGTTGGCCGGGTGCAAGGTGTTGACCGGAGGTGAGGCTTTGCCTCGTGACCTGGCCGAGCAGTTGCTGCAGCTGGGCGGGTGTGTGTGGAACCTCTATGGTCCAACTGAAACCACAGTCTGGTCGGCGGCCCATCGACTGGACCCACATCACCGTGAGCCTCTGTTGGGCACTGCCATTGCCAATACCTCGCTGCACGTCATGAGCGCTGACCTCAGCGCCACACCCGTGGGTGTAACCGGCGAATTGCTGATTGGCGGCGATGGTCTGGCTCGAGGTTATCAGCGACGTGCAGCACTGACCGCGGAGCGCTTCGTGCCCGACCCCCATGAGGGGAGTGAACAGGGTGGGGGGCGGCTTTACCGAACGGGTGACCTGGTCAATTATCGCCCGGATGGGCTGCTCCAGTATGTCGGCCGGATCGACCATCAGGTGAAGATCCGCGGGTTCCGTATCGAGTTGGGAGAAATTGAAGCCAGACTCGTTGCCGAAGCTGCCATCCGGCACGCGGTAGTGGTGGATATCGAGGCTGCCGGTGGCAAGCAACTGGCAGCCTACCTGGTGCCGGTTGCCGAACAGGTACCCGGGGCCGATCAACTCGTGGCCCTGAACAACGATCTGCGTGAGCGGCTACGAACAAGCCTGCCTGACTACATGATTCCCGCGCACTGGGTATGGCTGCCAGCGCTGCCCATGACACCCAATGGCAAGCTCGACCGCAAGGCCCTGCCTGCACCGGATGCTGCTCAGTCGCAGCAAGGCTATGTCGCCCCCCGCAGCGAACTCGAGCAGCAGATAGCTGGGATCTGGGCGCCACTCCTGAACCTCGACAGGGTGGGGCTTAACGACAACTTCTTCGAGCTGGGCGGGCACTCGTTGTTAGCCCTGTCGGTCCTGTCACGCCTGCAATTGGCCCTTGGGCTGACGGTTGAGCCGGCTGCGCTGTTCCAGTACCCGGTGCTCGCTGATTTCGCCGCCCACATCGAGACCATGGGTAGCACTGGCGACTTTGACGAAAAACTGCAGCGCCTGGATATGCTGTTTGAGGATTTTGAGGTGATTGAATGAGTACCGATGTCGCGCTGAATATCGCCAAGCGGTTCGTGACCCTGCCGCTTGCCAAGCGCAGGGTGTACCTGGAAAAAATGCACGCCGAGAATATTTCGCCGGCCAATTTGCCGATCCCGGCGGTGAAAGCGCTTTATGAGCGCATTCCCCTGTCCTATGCCCAGCAGCGCCAATGGTTTCTCTGGCAGTTGGAGCCGCAAGGCTGCGCCTACAACATGCCCACTGCGCTCAGGCTGAAAGGGTCGTTGAATGTTGATGCGCTGCGGGACAGTTTCCGGGCACTCATAGAGCGCCACCAGACATTGCGCACTACCTTCGGGCAGGCCGAAGAGCAGTGGGTGCAGATCATTCACCCCGTCGGTGAATTTGCCCTGCGCGTCGAATCCGCCCAGTGGCGCGAGGAGGACAGCATTGGGCCGCAACTCAAGCAGTGGGTGGAGGCGGAGGTACACCAACCCTTTGACCTGGAGAACGAATGGCCGCTTCGGGTAAAGCTGCTGAGCCTGGGGCCTGATGACCATGTGTTGCTATTGACACTGCACCACATCGTCACCGATGGCTGGTCCATGCAGGTCATGGTCGATGAGCTTATCCAGTTCTACGCCCATTTCCATGCAGGCGCTTCGTTGAACCTCCCGGACTTGCACGTTCAATACGCTGATTACGCCATCTGGCAGCGGCACTGGATGGAGGCCGGGGAGCAGGAGCGCCAACTCGCCTATTGGCAATCGGTGCTGGGCAGTGAGCACCCGGTGCTGGAGTTGCCAACCGATCGACCCCGCCCGGTCATGCAAAGCTTTACCGGTGCCAGCCTGGGTTTTGACCTTCCCCAGGACCTGGGCGCGGCCCTGAAACACTGCGCCCACCAGCAAGGTGTAACGTTATTCACCCTGTTGCTGGCCAGTTTCCAGACGCTGCTGCACCGCTATTCCGGGCAGGATGAGATTCGCGTTGGCGTGCCTATCGCCAACCGCAACCGCGTCGAGACCGAGCGCTTGATTGGCTTCTTTGTCAATACTCAAGTGTTGAAAGCCGAATTTGATCCCCACACCACCTTCAGCGGCTTGCTTACGCAGGTCGCGAACACGGTGCTGGCTGCGCAAGCGTACCAGGAATTGCCGTTCGAACAATTGGTGGAGGCTCTGCATCCGGAACGCAGTCTCAGCCACAGCCCTTTGTTTCAGGTCATGTACAACCACCAGACGCAGGCTCAAGCCACGCGCCGCAGCTTGCCCGGGTTATCGGTGGAAGGCATCACATGGGAGCGCCAAACGGCGCAGTTCGACCTGACCCTCAACACATTGGAGCGCACCGACGGTCTGGGCATCGAGTTCAATTACGCCACCGCGATGTTCGACAAGGCTTCCATCGAGCGCATGGCCGAGCACTGGTGTCAGTTGTTGCGAGCCATCGCCGAGCAGCCTCAGCAGCGGATCGAAGAGCTCTCGATGCTGAACGAGTCGGAGCAGCGCCTGATGATCGAGCAGTGGAACCGTACCGCTGCTCCGTACCCGAATGCACACAGCGTCCACGGCTTGATCCAGGCACAGGTGGGTAGAGCACCGGATGCCACTGCCTTGCTGTTTGGCGAGCACCGGTTGAGTTACCTTCAGTTGAACCAGCGCGCCAATCGACTCGCGCACGCCTTGCGAACTCGGGGTGTCGGGCCGGATGTGCTGGTGGGGATCGCCATGGAGCGGTCAATGGAAATGGTCGTCGGGCTGTTGGCAATTCTGAAGGCCGGTGGGGCTTATGTTCCGTTCGACCCGGAATACCCGCGCGATCGACTGGCGTACATGATGCAGGACAGTGGTATCGGCCTGTTGTTGACCCAGGCT
Organism: Pseudomonas eucalypticola; assembly: GCF_013374995.1. Classification (NCBI taxonomy): domain Bacteria; kingdom Pseudomonadati; phylum Pseudomonadota; class Gammaproteobacteria; order Pseudomonadales; family Pseudomonadaceae; genus Pseudomonas; species Pseudomonas eucalypticola. Next base: position 2,562,566 of record NZ_CP056030.1, read on the forward strand.
GGCTTAGTGGACCAACTGCCGATTCCCGACCTGGTGGAGAGCCTGGTCGTAGAGGCAGATGGCCGCGGGTTGGAACCTTATAGCGATGCTGATCCCGAAGAGCTGAACGTTGGGGCGCACCTGGCGTATGTGATCTACACCTCCGGTTCAACCGGCAAGCCTAAAGGGGCCGGCAACTCGCACCAGGCGCTGGTCAATCGGCTGTGGTGGATGCAAAACGCCTACGGGCTGGACGCCAGCGACACGGTCTTGCAGAAAACCCCTTTCAGCTTCGATGTGTCGGTCTGGGAGTTCTTCTGGCCGCTATTGACAGGCGCCCGACTGGTGCTGGCCCAGCCAGGCGATCATCGTGACCCCGAACGCCTGGTTGAAATCATTTGCGCTCGCAATGTTACGACGCTGCACTTTGTGCCTTCCATGCTCCAGGCATTCATGGGCACTGAGCATGTGGAGCGATGCAGCAGCATCACGCGGCTGATCTGCAGCGGTGAAGCGTTGCCGGCGGATCTGTCCGAACAAGTTCTGAAGCGCCTGCCCGCGAGTGGTTTGTACAACCTGTATGGTCCGACGGAAGCCGCCATCGATGTGACTCACTGGACCTGTCAGCCCCATGTCAAGGGTAGCGTGCCGATCGGGGTACCCATCGATAACCTGAAGGCTCATATTCTCAGTCGCTGTCTGTTGCCGGTTCCCCAGGGGGTATCGGCCGAGTTGTACCTGGGCGGTACTGGCCTGGCGCGGGGCTATCACCGGCGGCCAGCGTTGACTGCCGAACGTTTCGTTCCGGACCCTTATGACCAGAGTGAGCAGGGTGGTGGCCGGCTGTATCGTACCGGCGATCTGGCACGGTATCGGACGGGGGGCGTGATCGACTACGCCGGACGTCTCGATCACCAGGTCAAGATCCGCGGGTTGCGAATCGAATTGGGCGAGATCGAAACCAAGTTGCTGGAATACCCCGGTATCCGAGAAACCGTGGTGATTGATATCGATGGCGTCAACGGCAAGCAATTGGCAGCTTACCTCGTGGCCGATAAACCCGATGCAATCGTGCAAGACGAACTGCGCGCGCACCTGAAGGTGTCGTTACCGGACTTCATGGTGCCCACCTACTTGATCGAGGTCGAGGCACTTGCGCTGACACCCAACGGCAAACTGGACCGAAAAGCCCTGCCCAAGCCCGATGTCACACAGCGTCAGCACGTCTATGTCGCGCCGCAGGGCGAGCTGCAAGAGCGCCTCGCGGCCATATGGGCGACCGTGTTGAAGCTCCAGCAAGTCGGCATTACCGATAATTTCTTCGAGCTGGGTGGCGACTCGATCATTTCGATTCAGGTCGTCAGTCGGGCGCGACGCGAGGGAATTCGCTTTACCCCCAAACAGCTGTTCCAGCACCAGACCGTGCAAGGGCTGGCCGCGGTCGCCGAATACGGGGCAAATGCCTCGCCGGCCAGCGATCATGGGGTATGCAGCGGGCCGGTGAAGCTGCTGCCGGCTCAGCTTGCCTGCCTTGAACGCTCGGATAACCGTGAACTCTACCAGTTGCTCACACCACGACAACCGTTGCATGCCGGGCACTTGCAACAGGCCCTTGAAGTGGTGGTACAGCACCATGATGCGTTGCGGTCAACCTTCAGGGAACCAGGCAGCGCCTGGATTCGTACCCAAGCTGAACAGCAAAGTGCCTGGGACGAAGCCCCGCTCCTCTGGCGTGCCGAACTGGAGGGGGAGCCTGAGCTGGCCGCATTGCATCAGGAACTGGTGCAAAGCCTCGATTGCCACCAGGGGCACGTCACTCGTGCCGCGCTGGCAAGCTTGGCCGATGGTACACAACGCTTGCTGTGGGTCGCTCATCCACTGGTCATTGATGCCGCATCCTGGCCTATCCTGCTTCAGGACCTGGAGAGGGTCTATACGCTGCTATGTGCTGGCCACCCGGTCCGACTGGCGACAAAGACTCATTCGGTTGCCGCGCTGGCCGAGGGTCTGCAACGAGGCGCGACGGACGAAGGTCTGCAGGCCATATTGGCATCACTATCGGCCGAATGGGCGGGGGTCACCACCGACCTGCCCGAGCTCGACGAAGGCGACTCGAGCCTGCAAACGCCGGAAGGGCGGGTGCTCGTGCAGCTGGGGCGGGAGCACACCGATGCGTTACTGAACAAGGCCCCGCTGGCCTACCGAGCTCAGGTCGAGGACCTGCTGCTGAGTGCGTTGACCCCGGTCCTTGCCCGCTGGACAGGCGGCGAACGGGTGGCGGTGCTATTGCAGGGTGATCACCGTAATGCCCGTCTGGAAGGTGTCGATCTGCATCGTACAGTGGGCGCTCTGACCTGCCAGTACCCGGCTGCGTTGAGCGGACACTCAGACCTCGGTGCCTCGATCAAGGGCATCAAGGAACAGGTGAGTGCGGCGCGTGAAAGAGGTGTAGGCCTGGCCGCGCTGCGTTATCTGGGTAGCGAGCCGGCGCGGCGTGCTCTCGAAGCGTTACCGGTACCCTCAATCTCTTTCAGTTACCAACCGCCCTTGGATTGTGCCTTGTTCGAAGCCGTCAATGCGGTGACCTTGTCCACCGCAGCGGTGTCTGTTCACGCACAGGTACAGGCGGGCCAGTTGCGGTTCGATTGGGTATTCAACCACTCGAACCTTGCCAAGGCGCGCGTTCAGCAACTGGCCGATGACACCCTGCGGGCCTTGCAGCAAGTGGTCGCACATTGCATGGCGCCAGAGGCGGGAGGTGTAACCCCATCCGATTTCCCGCTGTGTGCGTTGAGCCAGGCCCAACTGGACAGCCTCCCTGTGCCTGCCGCGCAGATCGAAGATATATACCCATTATCGCCGACGCAGAAGGGGATGCTTTTTCACTCGATCGAAGACGCCGGTGACGGGTTGTACATCAACCAGGTCAGCCTGCCGATCAAGGGGTTGAAGGTAGCGGAGTTTACCCAGGCGTGGGCGGCTGTCATCGCCCGCCACGCAATGTTGCGCACAAGTTTTCACTGGGCCGGTCTGGATGAGCCAGTACAGGTGGTACACACACAGGCGCAGATGCCCCTGCGTCAGGTTGACTTGCAGGCACAAGGGAATGCGCAGGGAGCGGTACAGGACCTTGCCCGGCAGGAGGTGCTGGCGGGTTTCGACATGGCCAAGGCTCCGCTGCACCGCATGCTATTGGTGCAGCTTGATCCTGCGACCTACCAAATGGTGTGGACCAGCCACCACTTGTTGATGGATGGCTGGAGTAAGTCCAGGCTGTTCGCCGAAATCATGCAACATTATTCCGGTCATCCTGTCACCGCTGACACAGGAAGCTACCGGGACTTCATCGCCTGGCTACAGGCACAGGACAAAACACGTCAAGAATCCTTCTGGCGCGCCAGCCTGGCCAACAGTGAGGTTACCTCGCTGAGCCAGGCGATCCATCCCCGTCACGTTTCGGTGCAAGGCGGCCACCACGCTCTGTATACGCGCCGGGACAACACCTGGACGGCGCGTCTTCAGCAGTACTGCCGCCAGTTGCGCATCACGCCCAATACCCTCGTGCAAGGCGCATGGTTGCTGTTGTTACAGCGTTATACCGGCAAACGCACGGTCACATTCGGGGCCACCGTGGCGGGCCGTCCGGAGGGGCTTGCCCACTCGGATACGATGCTTGGGCTGTTCATCAACACGCTACCCGTTTCCCAGACGCTGGATCCTCAGGCTCGGCTGCAGGACTGGCTCCGGGACCTGCAGGCCTACAACCTGGAGTTGCGCAACTGGTCTCATACCCCGCTCAACGAGGTTCAGCGCTGGTCGGCGGCGCCGGGCCAGAAGTTGTTCGATAGCATCATCGTCTTTGAAAACTACCCTATCGACGAAGGGTTACGTGAAGCGCCCGAAGCGGGTGTCCAGTTCGGTGACTCCAACGAGGTGGGGGTGACCAACTTTCCGATGGACCTTGCTGTGCATTTGAACGACACCCTGATGATCGAGTACCTCTATCTACGGGACAGCTTCAGTGAAGCTGCGGTGGACGGAATCAGGGAGACGATGGAGGCCGCGCTGGAAGCCATGCTGCGTGAGCCTGACGCATTATTGGGCAACCTTGATTACCTGCCCGCGGCACAACGCCAGGCTACCCTGCACTGGGGGGCGCAGCCTCACACGAGCTACCGCGACGAGTTGCTACCCGACTTGATTGGCGAACAGGCCGTGCTGCGACCCACGGCGACCGCAGTCGTTTGCGGGACTGAGCGGATCAGCTACGCGCAGTTGGATCTGCGCTCAACGAAGTTGGCCCATGCCCTTCGCTCACGCGGGGCTGCCCCGGAAATCATTGTTGGGGTGGCCTTGCAGCGCTCGGTCGAACTGGTGGTCACGCTTCTGGCTGTCATGAAAGCAGGAGCGGCCTATGTACCGCTGGATCTGGACTACCCACGTGAGCGTCTGGCCTGGATGATGGAAGATTCGGGCATGTCTCTGCTGGTTACCCGCCCGGGGTTTGCCGAAAATTTGCCGGCGCATGACCACTTGGGTGTGTTGACCCCAGATGCCGAACCGAGCCAGGCCGAGCCACGCCTGGCGGGCAAGCGCCTGGATGAGCGAAACCTGGCCTATCTGATTTATACCTCTGGTTCTACCGGCAAGCCCAAAGGCGTCGCGGTGACGCATGGGCCGCTGAGTCGACATTGCCAGGCAATCACGCACCTCTACGAAATGGGACCGCAAACCCGCGAGCTACACTTCATGTCTTTTGCCTTTGACGGTGCGCAGGAGCGGTGCTTGAGCGTACTGGCCAGTGGCGGCACGTTGGTTGTGCGTGAGAGGGATCTGTGGACCGCCGAGCAAACCCTGGAGGCTCTCTGGCAGCACGAAATCACCATCGCCTGCTTTCCACCGGCCTACCTCAAGCAACTGGCCGAAACAGTGCACAGCCGCGGGCTCAAGCCGCCGCCTGTGCACATTTACTGCTTCGGCGGCGATGCTGTGCCCGAGCAGAGTTTCGAGCAGGTCAAGGCTGCACTCAAACCTCGGTTTTTCACCAACGGCTATGGGCCCACTGAAACCGTGGTCACGCCGTTGCTATGGAAAGTACCGGCTCACAGTCATTGCCAGGCGGCCTATGCGCCCATCGGTCGTGCGGTGGGCCTGCGTTCCCTGGCGGTCGTGGACGATGAACTCAACCCCCTGGCCTTGGAATTCTCCGGTGAATTGATGATTGGCGGCGACGGTATAGCGCGTGGTTATCATGGGCGCCCTGCGCTGACCGCTGAGCGGTTTGTGCCTGACCCGCAGGGTCAAGGCACCCGGATGTACCGCAGTGGCGACCTGGTAAGACGCCGTCCCGATGGGGTCGTGGAATATGTCGGTCGGATGGATCATCAAGTGAAGATCCGCGGTTTCCGTATCGAACTGGGGGAAGTCGAGGCATGCCTGCGGGCACAGTCAGGCGTGCGAGATGCGGTGGTAGTGGTACGCGAGGGGCCCTTGGGCAAGCAATTGATCGGGTACGTGGTTGGGGCGCAGCAGTCGCTGGCCGAACTCAAACGCGCGCTTGCCGATGTGCTGCCCGACTACATGGTGCCTTCGCATCTGGTAGAAATGGCCGCTTTGCCACTGACACCCAATGGCAAGCTCGATCGAATTCGCCTGCCCGAACCTGAACTCGCCGACAGCCAATACGTGGCACCGCGCAACGAGCGCGAAGGGATACTGCTACAGATCTGGCAGAATGTCCTGCAGGCCGAGCAACTGGGCGTTACCGACAACTTCTTCGAGCACGGCGGCGACTCGATATTGAGCCTGCAAGTCGTTTCACAGGCTCGCAATCACCCGCAGTTGCAGATGGACCTCAAGCTGCGTGACCTGCTGCGTTACCAGACGGTTGAAGCGATTGTCGCCAACGCTGATGCGCAACTACCGGGTAGCGTGCCGGCCCGTACGCAGGCGGTCGAGGGCACGTTCAACCTGGCTCCCATCCAGGCATGGATGTTCGCGCAAAGCCTTCCCGAGCCGGCGCATTTCAACCAGGCCCTGTTGCTCACGCCGCAGGAGCCGTTGGACCTGAAGGCGGTGGAATATGCGTTGCGATGTGTCGAGCAGCATCATGACGCATTGCGCCTGCAATTTCATCAACGAGAGGGGGGCTGGGTACAGTCTTATGCAGAGACCAGGGGTGAGGAGCAAGATCGCCTGACGTCGCGCGCCGTCGGCGATGCAACGCAAATAACCGTTTTGGCCAATGAGGTGCACCGCAGTTTCGACCTGGCTGAGGCGCCCCTATGGCGGGCCGTGCATATTCAACTGCCGGACGGGCAGGAGCGGTTGTTGCTGGTGCTGCACCATTTGCTCATGGATGGTGTTTCATGGCGCATTCTGCTGGAGGATTTGCAGGCGGCGTATCAGGCTTGCCGCCAGTCCCGGGAGGCATTGTTGCCAGCCCGTACCAGCAGTTACCAGACATGGGCGCAGCGCCTGCAAACCGAGGCCGGGCGCATCGAGCAACAACAGGCACAGTGGTGGATGGAGCAGGTGAGCCACGAAGGCGCGCCACTGCCCTGCGCCAACCCACGCGGGCGCAACGAGATCAGTCAACAGATCGTTGCCCAGCGCCACCTTTCGCCAGATCAGACTGCTCTGTTGCTCAAGCACGCGCCGATGGCCAACCGCAGTCAAGTCAGCGAGGTGTTACTGACGGCGCTGGCCCGCACCCTGTGTCGGTTGAGCGCGCAAACGGCAGTAACGATCCAGCTAGAAGGGCACGGTCGTGAAGACCTGTTTGAGGGCGTGGATGTCTCGCGTACGTTGGGCTGGTTCAACAGCCTTTTCCCGGTCCGCTTGGTACCCGGCCTCGAAGGGGAGGCGGGCGCTGCGCTTCTCGCTGTTCAGCGGCAGTTGGCAGCGGTACCGGACAATGGCCTGGGCTACGGCGTATTGCGCTACATGGGCAGCCCTGAAGTCCGCAAGTGCCTGCATGAGTCGCCGCAGCCCAAGGTGACGTTCAACTATCTCGGCCTGTTCGACGCTGGGGCGCAGGACCATGCATTGTTCAGCTCAACCGCCGAAGACTCGGGGGATAGCGTTCATCCACAAGCGCGCCTGGTCAATGACCTGCAGATTGTGGCGCAGGTCCACGACGGTGTGTTGTCGGTACGTTGCATCTACAGCAAACGTCGCTATCGAGCCGAAACAGTCGACGCGATGATGACGCTCCTGGTGAGCGAATTGCACGTTCTGATCGACCATTGTGTGGCCGTCTCCCGCCTTCGCTAAGGGCGGGAGTCGCGAATTTTTTCGAGGAGCATCACGTTGAATACTTATCTGGAAGCGTTTCTGGACCTGGCGGCCATGAACCCGGACAACCGGCCTTTCCATCAATTGTCTCCTACCCAGGCGCGGGAAACGTTTGAACTGGCTTCGCAGCGTATGCGCTGGTCCGTACCCACCCACCTGGCGGTTCATGATCACCGGCTGGCCACACGCGATGGCGCGGCATTGACTGTGCGGGAATACCGGCAACCCTCGCAGGCAGGTCAAACCCTGCCCGTGATTGCTTATTTTCACGGTGGGGGCTATGTGGTGGGAAGCCTGGATTCCCATGACGGCGTCTGTCGCGAGCTGGCTGCGCGTACCGGTTGTGCCGTGCTTGGCGTCGGCTACCGGTTGGCACCGGAACATCGCTTTCCCACGGCATTCGAGGACGGCGAGGACATGCTGCTGTGGCTGTGCGAGCACGGATCCCCCCTGGGCCTCGACGCCTCGACGGTGATCATTGCAGGCGACAGTGCGGGAGCAACCCTGGCCGCGGCCTTGGCCATCAGGGCGGTGCAGCAGCCATTCTTCGGTCTTGGGCTGAAAGGCCAATTGTTGTGTTATCCGGTCACCGACGCCAGTGGCAAGCGCTCTTCCCACACGGTTTTTGGCGAAGGCTATTTACTGGAAGATGAAACGCTTGACTGGTTCTATGGCCACTATGCCCGTACCGATGCGGACCGCGAGGACTGGCGTTTTTCGCCTCTGCTTGCCGAATCACTGGAGGGTGTGGCACCTGCCATCGTATTGCTCGCCGGGCTGGACCCTCTGTTGGACGAGGGCCGTGCTTACGCGGAACGGCTGCGAAGCGCGGGGGTCGATGTGCAGTGCCTGCTGGAGCCGGGGCTTACTCATGACCTGCTTCGGCTAGTGTCTATCGTGCCCCAGGTAACGCAGGTTTACGATCAGCTCGTCGCCGGCGTAGGCCAATGGCTACCCGGCGTACCCAGGTAGTCAACGGCGAGGCAGCTCCAGGTCCAGCACTTGCTTGCCATGAAAAACGCCCCCTTCGAGCAACGTGCTCGAAGGGGGCGTTCTGGTGGTGCCTTAGTTTTCGTAGCGCAACGTAATGGCGAAGTTGCGGGGCGCACCGTAGTAGTTGCCCAGGTTGTCATCGTTGATGGTGGAATAGTATTTCTTGTCGAACACGTTGTTGAAGTTGAGTTGCACGCTGAGGTTCTGGTTGACCTTGTATTGGGTATTCAAGTCAACCAGGTTGTAAGCGCCTTGCTGGATATCGCCGAGGTAGATTTTGCTTTGGTGGTACAGGTTGCCGCCCACACGCCAGTCCTCAAGAGCCCCGGGCAATTGATAGTTGGTCGCGATCTTGAACAGCCGCTGCGGTGCGGTGTTGGTCGCATAGTCCTGGCCGTCCTTGGCGCCTGCGATATATTTGGGATGGCTATAGGTATAACCTACGACGCCGTTCCAGCCCTTGAGTATTTCGCCGCTCAGCTCGGCCTCGAAGCCATCGTTGCGGACCTTGCCGCCTTCTTCATAGCAGCTGCCGGTCCCGGTGGGGCCGCAGATCTTCGGCGCCGTGGTAACCGCTTCGGGCATGTGGCTCTGGTCCGTGCGGAAAATGGCCAGGGAGGTGTTCAGTCGCCCTTCGTAGAACTCGTTCTTCAGGCCGATTTCATAATTGCTGCCGGTGACCGGGGCGAGCAATTTATTGTTGACGTCGTAGTTGCTTTGCAGTTTGTAGATATCGGTGTAGCTGGCATACACGGACGTATTTTCATTCACGTCGTACACAATGCCGGCATACGGTATGACCTTGCCGTTCTCCTTGAACTCATCGGTTGAGGTCGGGCTTTCCGTCTTGTAGCCGACCCAGCTGAAGCGGCTGCCCAGGATCACGTGCAGGTCGTCGACCGGGTTCAGGCGGGTTGCCATGTACAGCCCTTTGTCTTCCCGCGTGTAGTCATACTCCATGCGGTCGTAGCTGTAGGTGGGGCGGGGCAGCGAAGAGGCACTGAAGTCGAGGATGTCGACCACGGAGCTATTATTGTTGTAGCGTGAATAGTTGATGAATTTATCTCGACGAGCGTTGGCCCCAAAAATGATTTCATGCTTGCGGCCAAACAGTTCGTACGAGCCATTCAGGACCGCATCGATGCTGACCTGTTCGTCGTCGTACTGGGTGTCGTTGGTATAAAGACGCATCTGGTTGGCGCCCATGTTGTAGCCATACAGCGCCAGGAAGTCGGCATTGGACCAGCTCACGTTGCCGTTGACGGTCAGACTCCAGTCGTCGTTGAACTGATGCTTGATATCGCCGAACACTGTGCGGTTGAGCTTGTTCAAATGCGCCCAGCTCGGTGCGAAAGAGGTCGAGCGGGAGAAAGGGTAAAAGCTGCCGTTGGTCTGCGTAGGCAGGCCACCCCAGTCATAACCGTTGTGGTAGTCCTTCTGCAGCACAGTGCCCAGGCTGACGGTGGTCCATTCACTGAGGTCCGCCTCGCCGATGGCATAGAACAACTGGTTGTCTTTGCCAGCACGATCGACATAGCTGTTGCCGGTGTTATACATCATCACCGTGCGCCCGCGCAGGGTGCCTTCATCGTTCAGTGGCCCGCCCACGTCGATCTGGCTATGGTAGTTGTCCCACGAACCGGCGCCCAGTTCGGCCTTGAGTTTGTACACGTCGGAGGGGCGTTTGCGGATCAGGTTGATCGCCGCCGAAGGGTTGCCGGCCCCTTGCATCAGGCCATTGGGGCCGCGGACGAATTCGACCCGGTCATAAATGGCCATGTTGTTCACCGAGGTGACGTCCATGGAGTAGCTTTCGGCGATGCTGGTGGGTACCCCATCGTACTGCAGGTCGTTGACCTGGAAGCCCCGGGAGAAATACCGCGAGCGTTCGGTACCGAAGTCCTTGACGGTGTTGATGCCCGTCGCAGCCATGGCGACATCTTCCAGGGACTGCATGTTCTGGTCATCCATCTGCTGACGGGTGACCACGCTGACGGATTGCGGTGTCTCGCGAAGCGACAGCCCGAGCTTTGTCGCCGTGTTGGTCGAGCCTGTCGTGTAGGAGCCGGTACCTTCAGTCGTGGCTCCCAACCCACTGGCCTGAACGCTCGTCGCCCCCAGCAGCATGGCGCTATCGCCCGCAGCTTGCAGGGTCAGGGTATTGCCGCTCAGCTGATACCTGAGTCCACTGTTGCGCAGCAGCATCGGCACTGATTCTTCCAGGCTATAACGGCCCACGACTGCTGATGATTGCAGGTGTTCGACGGTCCCTGCGCTATACAGCACCTGAACACCGGTCTGGGCGGCAAATACCTGCAGGGCCGACCCCAATGGCTGCGCTGGAATATTCAATGTCCATTCCTGCGCCTGGGTCTGCGCCTGTGCGGCCACGGGCAGTGCCAACGTGAACGCCAAGGTTGGCAACTGCGCTTTGAAGGCGTTGCGGATACCAATCGCCTTGGTCAAGTGATTCAAACGGTAGTGGGTGGGCATTTCAATGCTCTTTGATAAAAGTTAAGTGCTGTAGGCTGGGTGACTTTATTTTTAGGTTTGCGTTATACAGAGGGTGATCGGTGGTGAGGTATGGCCTCCTTCTTTTCAGGCCGTCAGGCAGTTTTCGACGACGACTTTGCCGGCTTCCATGCGTACCAGGTGGTCGGCTACGTCGAAGTAACGGTCGTCATGGCTGATGACGATGATGGTCTTGCCCAGGCGTTTGAGCTCCGGTAGCAACTCGGTGTAGAAAATGCGGCGGAAGGTGGGGTCCTGGTCAGCCGCCCATTCGTCGAACACCAGCACGGGCCGCTCTTCCAGCCAGGCATTGATCAGTGCCAGGCGCTTGCGCTGGCCAGTGGACAGATCAGTGGTGGTGAAACGGCCATCGCGGATGCTGACCTTGTGCGCGATCTCAAGCCGCTTGAGGTAGACCTCGGCACTCTCCGGTACCTGCTTGGCTCCCAGGAAAGGGTCATCGAACAGGTAGTAGTCGGAGAAAATCGTGGTGAATAGCTGGCGATAGTCATCCCGGTTCTGGGCGTCGATGGCGCGACCATCAATCCGGATCTCGCCATGTTGCGGAGGGTAAAGCCCCAGCAGCAGTTTGATCAGGGTGGTCTTGCCACAGCCGTTCTCGCCAACGATGAAGACAATGTCCCCTTGTTCAATGTGCAGGTTTACCGGGCCCAAGGAGAAGGGCGCGCTGCCCTCGACCGGTGCGAAGGTATAACGCACATTGTCCAGCTCCAGCGTGCGCAGGCTACCGAGCGTGTTGGCCCGGTCTTCGAGCAGCAGATGCGGCTCCGGCGAGGAAAACTGCTCCGACAGATCGGCGATACGGCGGAACGCGATCTGCGCGCGGCTTACAATGGGCAAGGTCCCTACCAGGTATTCCAGTGGGCCTTTCATGTACAGCAGCACCAGTACGAAACCACTCATTACCGCGCCGTCCTGGCTGGGCCAGAAGGATTGCAGTACCAACGCCAGGCCGATGACCACGAAAAACAGCATGGAGCCGAAGGTCTTGGCAACGACAAAGGTGTTGATGGAACGTATCTGCGTGTCGCGGATCCGGTCCGCAGTGCCTTGGATGTTGCGGCTGAACATCTGTTGGCGGCGAGCCCGGTGAATACGCAGCTCCTTGGCGCCGCCGGCGATCGCGTTGTAATGCTTTTGCAGCTCATCCTCGGCATCGCGGGCGGCCAGGAAGCCTTTCATGCCTTTGGCACGGGCGATGTACTGGGCACCGGTACCCAGCGTAATTGCCACCAGCATCAGCAGGAACATCGGCCATGACAGCACCGCCAGATAGCCCAGGCAACCGAGGGTCACCGTCAGCGCGATTGCCAGGGGGGCGAAGGCAAAGGCGAAGTCGCTGATGGTATCCACGTCTTGGGTGAGCACGGGAATGAGACGGTGGCTGCGGTAGCGCTCGATCTGCTCGATGGGTGCCGACAGGACTTTCTCGCCCAGCTCCTTGCGCAGGGCGGCAATGATGTTCTGGCCGACACGGTTGGTACCGATGTCGGAAAGGATCGAGCTGGACAGTGCCAGCAGGCACAGCCCGGCAAAGCCCCAGACCACCCCTTGGGTCAGGCCGGTTGCGTTGTGCAGGGCCTGATTGATAGTGGCCAGGAGAATGGTAATGCTCAGACCGCCGACCATGCCCAGTAGAACAGAAAACGCGACGGTGTATTTGAACGGCTTGAGCAGGATGAACAGGTCCTGCAAGGCGCCGCGGGAGGGCTGGGACATGGGGGGCTCCTGAGAGGTTAGCCGACGCTGGCGAGCGTGGCGGCGGTTTTGCGTGCATGGCTGGCAATGTTCAACGCCTGGTATAGCGCCACGCCAATCTCTTCACTGCGCATGGGCAGCACGGACAGCAAGGTATCGCTCAGGCCATGGGTGGCTTCACAGAAGCCCTGCAGGAACACCGGTGCCTTGAGCTCCGAAGAAGCGAGGGCGCGGTAGTTGCGGTCCACTTCCAGGCCATGCAGGTACGGTTGCAGGGGGCCAGCAGGGTTTGGTGGCTTTTGCGCTCGTATCCGGTGGCCAGAATGACGGCGTCGTAACGGTGGGTACGCTTGAGCCCGGTGGCCAGGTCGCGCAGGGTCAGCTCGATATGACCATCGACATCCACGGCCGCTTCCACTTGCTGGCGACACAACACGGCATGGCGGAACTGGCGGGAGATCTTCTGGCGATAAAGCACGCCGTAGATGCGCTCGATCAGCTCAGGGTCTACGACTGAATAGTTGGTGTTGTGGTATTCACTAATCAGCTTCTCACGGTCCGCCGGGACTTGCTGGAACACCAGGTCGGTGTAGTCCGGGGCAAAGATTTCGTTGACGAAGGGCGAATCGTCGGCAGGCTTGAGGGCGGAGCTTCGCAGGATCATCTCAGCCTTGACCGACGGGAAGCTGTCATTGAGGTCGATGAATGCCTCGGCGGCACTTTGTCCGGAGCCGATGATGGCCACGCGCAGGGGCTTGGCCTCGCTGCACCCCAGGTTTTTCATGCCGGTCAGGTAGCGCGAATGGTGGAACACACGGCCATCGTTCTTGAAGGGTGCGAAAATGTCGGGGATCTTTGGCGAGCCGCCGGTGCTGATGACAACCGAACGCGTGCGCCGGGTGAGTTCCTTGCCCTGGGCATTTCGGGAGATCAGCTTCAGTTGGTGGATGGCGCCGTTTTCGACCTCTGGCTCGATACGCAGCACTTCTTCACCATAATGCGCCTGCTCGGAGAATTGCTCGGCGACCCAACCCAGGTAATCGTTGTATTCCAGGCGGCAGGGGTAGAAGGTGCCCAGGTTGATGAAGTCGACCAGTCGGCCTTGTTGCTTGAGGTAGTTGACGAAACTGTAGGGGCTGGTGGGATTGCGCAACGACACCAAATCCTTGAGGAAGGAAATTTGCAGTTCGCTTTGCGACGACAACGTGTCGCCGTGCCAGCGGTAATGCTGCTGCTTGTCCAGGAACAAGGCATCTACCGCCTTGCCGCTGCTATGGGACAGCTCTTGCAAGGCGATGGCCAAGGCCAGGTTGGAGGGGCCGAAGCCCACGCCGATGACATCGTGCAGTGTCAAGTTACTCATGCTGGTGACTCCTGAGTCTGGTGGTCGCCCAAAGGCTGGTAGAGGCGGTCGGTAAAGAAGTGCTCCCGGGACAGCATCACCAACAGGGCACGCTTGTGAGGAAAGTCGAAGTGCTTGATGCGGCTGAAACCGCTGCGATCGAAATTGGCGATTTGCCGCTGGTTGTCATGCCGCGGTTCGCACACGATGTTTCGCGTGCGCGGGTCGTCCAGGAATAGGTAGTGGCACAGGGACGAGAACCAGGCGGTGTAGAATGCCTTGCCGCGAAATGCCTCTTCGCCAACGAGCAAGTGCATGCCCCGGTCGAAATCATCGGCGGGATAGAAGGGCGCGATGCGGTCCTCCTTGGCCCAGTAGGTTTCGAAATAGCCGAACGCGATACCGTCGAAGCGTCCGATCACGGGCTGTGCATGCGGGTCCGCCAAGAGCTTTTGCAGGTAGGCATGGTGTTGTTCCAGGGTGCCCTGTTCTTCCCAGAAGTGCGCCACGCGCGGGGCGTTCATCCAACGATTGAAGGCGGGAAGATCGCAATCCGGGTCGGCGATGTCGAACGTCAGGGTCTGACCGAGCCACGGTATGAAACGGCGGTAGAGCAGGGTGCTGGTCTCTGCGGGACGCAGGGGATGACGGACGGCGCCGGTAAGCACGTATTGCACCGGTGTAGCGACGTGCGAGGCCTTGGGCAGCCAGGGTCTGGGATTTTGCCAGAAAGCCTGGGCGGTACAGGTAAACTGCTGTGGGCCGGTTTGTAGCAGCAGGCCCTCTGCCAGCAACGTGGTGGTGGCGCTTGAGGGTTGGCCGCTGAACGTCACCTGTGCCAAGCCTGGCTGGCGGTTGAACGCCACCTCGCAGGCGGACAGGTAGGCATCCAGCCCCGTTGTGCTGTCCACAGGCTGGATAACCTGTGGCCTACCGTGGGCAAGAGCAGGGATTGCGCTGGTGCGATTATTCATCTCTGCCGCTCCTGGTCGATGGTCTGTTAGGCATTAGACGAAGGCGGCAAGTCTGGATTTAGCAAGCACCTCCAGGCCTTGATGCAAGGCCGGAAACAGGCTGTTGTTGAAGTTGTTCCAGCGCAGTTCCAGGATGGTGTCATCGGGTGCGATGGGGGTGTTCAGCACATCATGAATCACCTCGCCCGAGTCGATGCCGTTATCCACATAGTGGAACGAGGCGCCCGTCAGCATCAGCGGGGCGACGGCGGTTGTCTGCCGGGTGGTCCAGTCAACCACCTTCAAGCCCCGGGCGCCGTACAGGGCGTCCAGGGTGGCGTAGGCACCGCGGCGTTCGTAGGGCGACTCCAGGCGTGTGACCCCGGGGTGGATGTTGACGATCCTGCCGCGAAAATCGCTACCGGGCCGGACCAACTCATCGAGAATCACCAGTAGGCCGTCCAGCACCACCACTTCGGCTTCCAGCTCCACCAGACGGTTGCGCAGGCGTTGTTCAAAGTCGCGCTTGGCGGCGGGGCGTTGGGCCGAGTCCAACGGCAATGCGCGGTAAGTTGACGGTACCGAATGGACCAGGCTGCTCACCGGGCGCCCCTGAACCGTCAGGTCCCGAGGGTAGAACCATGGTTTGCCTGGCTGCGCGGCGAAGCCATAGTCCTTGACCTTCTCTACGTCCCGCGGCGAATCCTTGTCGTCGTCGTAGATCACCCCCTCCAGCGTATAGAGGTCGCCCAGTGGCGTTTCATTCAGTGCCTCGACCAGATAGTGCAAAGGCGACTTCATATAGCGTGTCTCATCTTTATAGTCGACGTACTGTCCTGCCAGGTCGGCGGCAGCGTTTCTAAGCGAACAGATGTAAGCGAGTTTGATTTTGGCCATGGTGTTGACTCGGTGTTGAAGGAGGTGTCAGTGCTGCATGACGGCGAAGAACGCCGATAGAAACGTCTGCATCTGTTGCGGGGTACCCACGGTCACGCGCATCCAGTCCGGCCACGCATCGAACACCCTCCCCACCTGAACCTTGCGCTTGGCCAGGGCCTCGATGACCGGTTGCGCCGGCCGCCGCAGCTCCACCATGAAACAGTTGGCCTGGGCGTCGGTGCAGCGGTAGCCGGCTGTTTGCAGGCGTTGTGTGGTCTCCAGCAGCACGCGGCGGTTGGTGCGCTTGCGATCGCTGACGAGGTCGGCTTGTTCAAGGCTGGCGATGCCGCCCAGCGACGCGGCAATGGAGATGAAGTTGTGGCCGTTGAGACGTTGCAGTTCGCCAAGCACCTTGGGCTTGGCAATCGCCAGGCCCAGGCGCGCCCCTGCCATGCCATACAGTTTGGAAAAGGTGCGCAGTACCATCACGTCATCGTGCTGAACCGCCAGGTCCAGGCATGGCTGGGCCTCTGAAAAGTGGATGTAGGCTTCATCGATGATTGCCAGGCAGCCGGCCGGTTTGTGCGTGACGAGATACTCGATCTCGGCGCGTGGGGTGAGGGTGCCGGTGGGGTTGTTCGGGTTGCACAGGTAGAACACCCCAGCCTGGGGGTCGGCGGCCAGCATGGCGCGCACATCATGCGCGTGCTGCGTGTCCAGGGGCACTTCGTGCACGGTGGTGCCGACTGCGTTGGCGCCGGCGGCCACCGAGTCATAGGTGGGGGCCCCGGTGACCACGCTGCGCCGTTCAGCGTAGCGTGCCAATCCGTACTGCAAGGGCGAGCGAGAGCCGCAGAACACCGCGACATGGTCAGCGGGCACCCGGTTTTGCCGGGCGAACAACTCGATCAGGCGCACCTGTTGTTCGTAGTAGTAACGCCCGCTTTGCCGGGCGCCCAATTCCATTGCCTTGACCGCCGACGGGGTCGGGCCATAGGGGCTTTCGTTGTAATCCAGGCGCACAATGTCATCGCCGAAGATCGGGTCCACGGCGGTCGGCGATGGCCCCTGCGCTGCCCAGGCGGGCAGGGCGGGGGCGAGGCTGGCCAGGGTGGCGGTGGTGACGAAGCTACGTCGGCTGAAATCCGGCATTGGGTTCTCCTTTGAGGGTTCAGTCCTGGTCGGCACCGTCCAGGTTGCGGGCCACGCGGAAGCCCAGCCAATCACCGCGCACTTCGGGTTTGCGTTCGTTGCGGTTGCCGGAGCGCGAGAAGATGGCCGGTTCGCTGTAATCGTTGCCGCGGATCTGCCGATGCTCGCAGGTGCCACCGGTGGTCCAGGCGCTGCCGTCGGTGGGGGCGCCGACGTAATCGGTGTGCCAGCAGTCCTCTACCCACTCGTAGACGTTGCCGTGCATGTCGTACATGCCGAAGGCGTTGGGTGGGAAGCTGCCCACCGGGGAGGTGAACGAGAAGCCGTCGGCCGGGCCGTAGACGTTGGCGTGCTTGCTGATGGAATACTCGCCTTCCTTGTCGAACGGGAAGGGGAACGAGCCCTTGGAGCCAGCCCGGGCGGCGTATTCACGTTCCGATTCGGTGAGCATGCGGTAGGGCTTGCCGGTGGTCTTGGCCAGCCAGGCAATGTAGTCGCGGGCTTCGAACCAGGTCATGCACACGGCCGGCTGGCGTGGCCCCTGGGCGTAGTGCGGCTTGCCGTTCTGGCACAGGCGGCCGGGGCGCAGGTCGCCGTCGGGCAGCACGGTGCCGGTGGCCTTGGCGTAGGCCTGCCATTGTTCGGCAGTGACGTTGAAGCGGCTGACCGCGAAGGGGTGGGCGAAAGTGACAGTGTGCAACGGGTTCTCGTCGTCCTGCTTGCCGACTTCGTCATCGGGGGTGCCCATGACGAAACTGCCGGCGGGCAGCACCACCATTTCCGGGCAGTCCTTCTTGCAGTCGGTGAAGACCTTGCCTGGCTCCACGGGGTCGGCAGCCGAGGCATGGGTCGACAGCGACAGGCAACCTAAGGCAAACAACAGGTTCAAGCGTTTCATGGGTGTCCTTGCAGTTGGGCGACAGGGGGAGCGGCCGGCTTGGCGGCCTTCTGGGCGGCGTCCCACACACGCAGGAAGTTACCGCCCCACAGCTTGGCGATGTCTTCGTCCGAGTAGCCGCGCTGTATCAGTTCGGCGGTGACGTTGCGGCTCTCGCCGACGTTCTGGTAACCGATCACGCCGCCACCGTCGTTGAAGTCCGAGCTGATGCCAACGTGGTCGATGCCGATCTTCTTCACTGCGTAGTCGATCGAGTCGACGTACTCGCCCAGGGTGGCCTCGGGCTCCTGGCGCAGGATGTCGTAGAAGGGGGTGAGGAACTCGCCGAACTTCTTCTCCGACCAGATGGAGAACACCGGGTCGGTGGTGGTGCCCATTTGCGTCTGGTTCTGCACGTCAGGCAGGCCATAGCGGGCGCGCAGGGCGTTCATTTTGCTGATGGTGTCGCGGGAGAATGGCTTGAGGTATTTGGAGTAGGCGACGATGTTGACCAGGCCACCGGTGGCCTTGATGTTGGCCAGGTCCGCGTCGCTGAGGTTGCGACGGATGTCCATCATGCCCTGCACACCGGTGTGCGAGGCGATCACCGGGGCTCGGCTCTGGTGGGTGACCTGGGTCAGGGCCTGGCTGGACATCTGCGACACGTCGATGACGATGCCCAGGTCATTGAGTTTGGCCACGGCGCGGCGGCCGATGTCCGACAGGCCCCCCAGCGGGTCGACCGAGTCGCCCAGGAACGGTAGCGGGCGGGCCGAGTCGACCCAGCTGTTGTTGCCCACGTAGCCTGGGCCGAATACCCGCACGCCGCGCGCGGCCCACAGGTCGAGCCTGTCGATGTCGTCGCCCAGCGGCGCGGCGTTGAGCATGCTGATGACGATGGCGAACTTGCCTTCGCCAGCCAGGCGGCGGAAGTCTGCAGGGGTGTAGGCGATACCGGCCTGGTTGGGGAAGTCCCGGGCGATGCCGGTGATGATCTTGTAGCGTACCTCCAGCTCATTGGCCATGGCGGCCTGGAATCCCGGGGTAGGGCGATGTGGCCAGTTGGGCCCGCTCCAGAATTCCGGCCACGACCAGATGGCGATGTTGGCCCCGCGCAGGCGTGCCTTGCCGGCCTTGACCAGGTCGAACTGGGTCGGGCCGTCGCGGTTGGCCTCACGGCCTTCGGTGCCGTAGTCGAGGGGTACGTCCAAGTGGCCGTCCAGGGCCAGGATGCGCTCCTGCAGGGCGTTGGCGCGTTGCTCGATGGCCCTGCTGTAAGGATGGGCCGGCAGGTACACCCAGTAATACCAGGCGCCGGCGCCTGCGCCAGCCAGCAGAAGAATCAGGACCACCAGCCATGGCCACTTGCGCGATAGAAGAGGGTGTTTCGTCATTGCCATTTCGACCCGCCTGCACGACGGCCCCATGCCGTTCGAACCTGTTGGGTGAAACGAGCTGACGCAGGGAGAATTTACCAAGCGCCTAAATCGCCTCGGCGACCGTTCGTTTTCGCTGCAGTAGTCACGTCATGAGTACAGTGGATGAAGGTGTCACGTCGAGGAATGCTGGCCGGCCTGGTGGCCGCTGGTGTAGTGCTGCCCGCGGGTTATTACGCCCGGCAGAAATGGGACGCGGCCCAGGAGGCCGAGCTGAGCTCCGATGAGCCGGCGGTGCCGGTCGCGGACCTGCCCAACACGTTGCTGGGCGAGCGGCTGGCGGGCATCTGGGACTGGCACCTGGTCGACGGCGAGGCAGCATTTCCCGAACTGGCGCGGCCGCTGGAACTGTTGCTGGACGTGGGGCAGGGCGCGCGGGCGGTACGAGGTTACCTGGGCACGCCGCCCTATGACGATGGCTTGCAGGTGTACGGTCCCTTGGCGGCCGAACGCTTGCCGCACCTGCGCTTCAAGCTGATCGCGACGTCTGGCCAGGGGTATGACTGCGAGGCGGTCCTCGATGAGATCTGGACCGTGTGGAGCCAGGGCGGGGGTGGGGCCACCCTCAGTGGCCTGATACGCGCGGCGGGAACCCAGGCAGGGTATTCCGGGCCCCAGGCGCGTTTCGTTGCCAGCCGTCGGCCGTTCGTGCAGGCGCGCGAGCGGCTGGCCTATGTGCCGGCGCTGCACGAGCGGTTGATCTCGCCGGGCTGGCGCTACTTTCACCAGTTATGGCACGCCAGCCGCGACCGCTGGCACCGTATCGACGAGTCGCGCCGCCAGGCGGTGCGGGCCCTGGGCTGGCAGGTCGGGCCGCTGGGCAAGGAGCGCAATGCTCGCGGCCATGACCGCCATCGCAATGGCTCAGGCGAGGATTTTCTGTTCATGCACCGGCACATGCTGCACGGCGTGAGACAGGTCCAGGACCTGCGTTCGTGGCCGTGCATGCCAGCGCCGCGGCCTTATGTGGGCGAGAACGTGCAGGCCTTCGCGGATTACATGAACAACACCAGCGGCTACAGCGTGCCGCCGTGCTGGCAGGCCGACGGCGACCCGCATTTCAACCAGTGGCTGTGCCACATCAAGAGCCGTGAGGGGTTGTACGCCAACTTCCAGCTGTGGGAGTCGCAACTGCATGACCCTGAGTATTTGAGCACCCTGTGCCTGGGCGAGCTGGGCTCGCGCATCGAACTGGGTATTCATGACTGGCTGCACATGCGCTGGGCGGCCATGGGGCGGGACCCGGACACGGGCTGGCCGATGGCCTACGCACGGCGCAACTATGATTTCGCCGAGCGCTGGTTCGGCGCTGGGAACGACTTCCTGGGTGACCCGTTTTCTTCCCACGTGAATCCGGTGTTCTGGGCGTTTCACGGCTGGATCGACGACCGTATCACTGACTGGTTCCTGGCCCATGAACAGGCACATCCGGGTGAAGTGCGGCAACTGACGGTCAAGGGTATCCCCTGGTTCGCGCCGGGGCGCTGGGTATGCGTGGCTGACCCGTGGCTTGGGCCGTCCAGCGAAGGCTGTGGTGCCTGGGGCAAGCGCAACGGCGGTGGCAGCGAGCTGGACATCGAGACGATGAAACTGGCGTTGCAAGTCATCTTCAGCCCCGAGCAGGAAGCCGACCGCCTGATGAAACGCGTCCCTCAGACGCGGCCCTGGTTCGCCCGCTACCTGGCCCCCGGCCCGCGGCGCGACGGTCTGTGACTAGCCCGCTATGCGGTGTGCTTGTTGCTGCGCGGTGTTCGTGACGCCTTTGGGGGCGCTAACGCCGCGTGGCAGCGGACCCGGCCGCGTCGGCGGTGCATGCGGTGTGGTGGAGTTGTCGCTCACTGGCCGTTGCAGCTACAGGCGCGCCGTCGCCCACCCGCCACCCAAGGCTTTGTAAAGCGCTACGCTGGCCTGCAGCCGCTCCTTGCGCAGTTGCACGCGCTCGGCCTGCGCACTGAACAAGGTGCTCTGGGCCTGCAGTACGCTGAGCAGATCTTCGGCGCCAGCACGGTAGCGGCTTTCGGCCAGGTCGAAAGCGCGCTGGGCCTGTTTCAGTTCTTCCTGTTGCCAGTGGGTCTGACGGTCCAGGCCGTCGACGCTGTTCAGGGCTTTCTCCACTTCCCCGAAACTGGTCACCAGCACGCCTCGGTAGCTTTCCAGCAGTTCTTCCTGACGGGCCAAGGCCTTGTCCCGTTCCGCACGCAGTTGGCCGTTGTTGAAAATTGGCGCGGTCAGGCCCGCGCCCAGGTTCAGTACCGGGTTGCGCAGCAGGTCCACGGCCTGCCGGTCACCGGTGGCCAGGCTGGCGGTCAGGCTCAGGCTGGGGAACAGCGCGGCGCGTGCGACCCGCACGTCCGCCTGGGCCGCCGCCAGGCGCGCTTCGGCGCCGGCAATGTCGGGGCGGCGGGCCAGCAGTTGGCTGGGAATGCCGGCATCAATGGTCGGACCTTGCAATTGCTCGAAGGGCACATCGGCCAATTGAAGGTTCTGCACAGGCTCGCCCAACAACGTCGCCAGGGTGATCTGAGCGTCGCGGGCCTGCTGCCGGTAGCGCGGTAACTGGCGTTGCTGGTTAGCTACCAGGCTCTGCTGTTGGGCCAATTCCAGGGCCGTGGCGGAACCCGCCTGGTAGCGATGGCGCACCACGTCGAGGATCTTCTGCGCATTGGCAAGGTTCAGCGCGGCAATGCGCGTCTGCTCGCGGGCCGCCAGGGCGTCCAGGTACGCGTCGGCGACCTGGCCGGAGAGGCTCAGTTCCAGGGTGTCGCGGTCCAGTTCGCTGGCCTGCAGGCTGAACCCGGCACGCTCACGGGCGGCCGCGTTGCGCCCCCAGAAATCCAGCTCGTAACTCGCGGTCAGGGCGGTGTCGAAGTAGTGGTAGGTGCGCGCATTGCTGGAGGTGTCCAGCTCACTGTAGCCCTGGCCCCTGAGCAGACGCTGGCGGTAGGCATCGGCACTGGCGTTCACCTGCGGCAGCAGGGCACCGCCCGCGATGCGGACATCCGCGCCGGCTTGCCGTACACGTGCGGTGGCAGCCTTCAGGTCATAGCTGCCGCGCCTGGCCTGCTCTACCAGTTGGCTCAGCTGCGGGCTGTTGAAGCTGGTCCACCAGGGGCCGAAATACGTAGGTTGTGGCGCTATAGGGCTCTCCCAACGCGCAGGCGGGACGATGTCACTGCGCGGCGCAGGCGCCTGGCTGCAAGCGGCCAGCAGAGCCAGTAGGGGAATCAGGGCAAACGGGACTTTGGTCATGTTCATTCACTGGTCAAAGCGGCAACCGGGTCGAGCCCGGCGGCCTTGCGGGCAGGCATGAAGCCGAAGATCACACCGGTGGCGACCGAGCAGGCGAAAGCGCCAAGCATGGCCAGAAAGGAAAAGGCGACGGCCACCTTCGCTGCATTCAGGGCCACCCCGATCAGCAACGCCAGCGCCACGCCGATCAGGCCGCCCACCAGCGACAGCACCACCGCTTCGGTCAGGAACTGGCGCAGGATGTCGCGCTGGCGGGCACCGGTGGCCACGCGAATGCCGATCTCGCGGGTGCGCTCGCGCACGGTCATCAGCATCACGTTCATCACCCCAATGCCCCCCACCAACAGGGAAATGGCGGCAATGGAACCCAGCATCAGCGACAAGCCATTGCGGGTGTGCGCCTCGGCCTGGATCAGCGCGGCGCTGTTGTCGACCTCGAAGTCCTGCACGCCATCATGCAGGGTCAGCATCAACCCGCGTATGGCCTGTTCGGCTTCATGCACCAGGGTGCTGTCCGAGGCGGCGATAACCACGTATTCCGGGTATTCGGTACCGGAGAGACGAATGCGCGCGGCCGAATAGGGAATGGCAATGCGCAGGTCGTTGCGTTGGTTGGCGCCGCTGGACCCTTTGCTGGCCAGCACGCCGATGACCTGGAAAGGCACGTTTTCCACCAGGATGTACTGGCCGATGGGGTCTTGCCCGTCGACGAAGAGTTTTTTCTTGACCTCTGAACCGATCACCGCCACGGCAGCGCCCGCCGACATATCGGCCTCATTGAAAAAGCTGCCTTCGGCAACCGGCCAGTTGAAGATCGACGGGAACACAGGGCTGTAGCCACCGATGGTCGATATCATGTCGCGGCCGCCGTACCGCACCTGGGCCTGCACGGTGGTGGCGGCCATGATCGATTTGACCTGAGGCAGTTCCGCCAAGGCCTGTACGTCACTGAGGCGAATATGCCCCGGCGGCGCCCGTGGCGTGGCCGGCGCCCCGTTCATGAACATGATGTTGGAGCCAAACGCGCCCATCTGGGCCATCACCTGGCGCTTGCTGCCTTCACCCACGGCGAGCATCACGACCACCGACGCCACGCCGATGATGATGCCCAGTAGCGTCAGGGCGGTGCGGGTGCGGTTGGTCCACATCACGCGCCAGGCCGCCACCAGCGCGTCACGGGTTTCCGCCAGCCATGGACTGCGTTGCGCGCTGGCGCGGCTCAGACGCTCGCGCAGCGCCTCGGCCTGCAAGGCGCCCGGGCGTGGTGGCGGCGGCAGGCCGTTGCCGGTGTCGCTGATGACCTCGCCATCGCGTACCTCGATGATGCGTCGGGCACGCGCGGCCACGTCACGGTCGTGGGTGATGAGGATGACCACATGGCCCTGCTGCGCCAGTTCGTCGAGCAAGGTCATCACCTCGGCGCCGCTGTGGCTGTCCAGGGCACCCGTGGGCTCGTCGGCAAGGATGATGTGGCCGCCGTTCATCAGCGCACGGGCGATGGACACCCGTTGTTGCTGGCCACCCGACAGTTGCCGCGGCCGGTTACCGGTGCGTTCGCCCAGCCCCAGGCGCTGCAGCAGGGCCTGGGCGCGGTGGGCGCGGTCGGCGGCCGGGGTGCCGGCATAAATGGCGGGCATCTCCACGTTTTCCCGGGCCGAGGCGGAAGGGATCAGGTGGTAGCCCTGGAACACGAAGCCGAACGCCTCGCGCCGCAGCCAGGCCAGCTCGTCGTCATTGAGCGTGGCGACGTCTTCGCCGGCGAAGCGGTAGTGCCCGGCGGTG
This sequence comes from Pseudomonas eucalypticola, assembly GCF_013374995.1. NCBI lineage: Bacteria > Pseudomonadati > Pseudomonadota > Gammaproteobacteria > Pseudomonadales > Pseudomonadaceae > Pseudomonas > Pseudomonas eucalypticola. Next base: position 2,586,734 of record NZ_CP056030.1, read on the forward strand.
GGGCGGTCCAGGCAGCCGAGGATGTTCATCATGGTCGACTTGCCGGAGCCGGAGGTCCCGACGATAGCGATGAACTCGCCGGCATGGATGGTCAGGTCGATACCGCGCAGCACATCGACGGCGGGGCTGTCGCCACCACCATAGGACTTGCGGATGCCGCACAGCTGAATCAGCGGTGTGCTCATGTTCAGCTCCCGGTGCCGGTGGGGCCGACCAGCAAGCGGTCACCTTCCTGCAGGCCATCGAGAATCTGCACCCGCAGGCGGTCGCTGAGGCCGATACGCACGCTGCGCTGCTGTACCTGGCCGTTGTCGGCCAGCACCTGGGCGGTGCGCATGCCGTGTTCATCGCTTTTGCCCTGCAGCGCGGCAATCGGGGCGGTGAGCACGTCGTGGGCGCTGCCGGCGACGAAAAATACCTGGGCGGTCATGTCCGCCATCAGCGTGTTGTCAGCGTTGTCTACATCGAGCAGCACCGTGTACAGCACCACGCGGCCGGAGCCACTGCTGGCGCCGGCACTTGCGCCACCACTGCCGGCGGCGGGGCTGCCACCCCCCTGGCTGAGTTGATCAAGGGGTTTAGGCGGGATGGGCAGTATCTGCCGCACGGTACTCGCCCACCGCCGGCCACCACCGCTGAGGGTGGTGAAATAGGCCTGCATGCCTTGCTTGACCTGACCGATATCGGCCTCCGACACCTCGGCCCACACGGTCATCGGCGATAACCGCGCGATACGCAGGATCAACGGCGTGCGTTGCTGGGCGTTGAGGGTCTGGCCTTGGCGTGCATCGACGGCCACCACGGTGCCGCTCATGGGCGCGTAGATGCGCGTATAGCCCAGCTCGGCCTGGGCACTGCGCAGGGTGGCCTGGGCCTGGAGGATCTGCGCCTGGTACATGTCGATGCGTGCCTGGGTGGTCAGCACCTTGGCCTGGGCGGTCTGCACGTCTTCGTCACGAGTGGCGCCATCGGCGGCCATGCGTTGCTGGCGGCGCAGTTGCTGTCGGGCCAGCAGGTGTTCGGCCTGCTGCTCTTTGACCTGGGCCTTGAGCGTCTCGATGGCATAGCGTTCGGCATCCAGCTGCGCTTGCTGGGTGGCAGGGTCGATTTCCACCAGCAACTGACCTTGCTTGACGGTGTCGCCGACTTCCACGTGCAGGGTGCGAATCTGCCCGGAGGCCTGGGCGCCGACGTCCACGTACTGGCGCGGTTGCAAGGTGCCCAGGGCCGTGACGCTGGACTCGATGTTGCCGCGTGCCACGCGAACGAACGGACGCTGCTCGGCCTCATTGGGCAACCATTGCCACGCCGCCACGGCGGCAACGGGAATCAGGCACAGCACAAGGGTTGCAGCACGGCGGGTGAGGCGAAGGTAGGTCATGCAGTGGTCCGGCCCAGTGAGGAAATGCCGCCGCGAAAGCGTGGCGGGCAAACTGCCGGTTAAACGAGGGTGGAGGGGGGGAATTTAGGCGCTACACGTGAACGAATGTAACCAGGCATGAGTGCCAGAGGGTTGCTTTTCGAGCTTCGCCCGGCTCCACAGGTTGGCTGCGATAGACGGCCCTGCAGGCTGCTGGGCGCGATGTGTCAAGGCGCGTAGCGCGGCTTGGCACGGATGACGGTGTCGCCATTTTCATTGTGGCTGAGGTAGACAGGCAGCACCTTGGGCAAGTCCTGCACCAGCGCGGCGATGTTGCGGGTGTTGTAGATGCCGCCGATCTGCAGCTGCCCGGTGGCGTTGTCACCCAGGTGCACGGGGGTGTCCAGGTAGCGGTTGATTCGTGGCAGGGCATCGCTGAGGCGCGCGCGGTCCAGTATCAGCTTGCCGTCGCGCCAGGCCAGGGCTTCCTCCGCCCGTGCGGGCTCGACCTGGGCGATGGTCTGGCCGGCATCGTAGCGGGCTTGCATGCCGGGGCTCAGGTAGACGAGTTCGTTCGGGTGGCGTCGATCACCCATGACCTGCACCGAGCCCTGAGTCAGTGTCACCACCACCTGGTCCTGGTAGGTCCAGACATTGAAGTGGGTGCCAGTGACCCGCACCTGGCCCTGGCCCGCCTTGACCACGAACGGATGGCTGGCGTCGTGCTGCACCTCGAAATAGGCTTCGCCCTTGCTCAGGCTGACGCTACGCCGGTCCTTGTAATTGGCGAAGGACAGCTGACTGCCGAGGTTCAACTGCACCCGCGAACCATCGGCCAGGGTAATGTCGCGCACCGCGTCTTCACTGCTGAAGCGCTGGTAGCTGTCGGGCACCAGGTTCAGGTGCCAGCCTGCCAGGCCAATCAGCGGGATGGCCAGCAGCCCCAGGGCCGCCGCCAGCAGCGGGCGCCTGGCCCGGCGGCTGCGCGGCGCAGGAACCAAGGGCGGCTGTTCGACCGGCAGGTGCTCGCTGACCGACCACACATCCAGCATGGTCTCGAAGCGGCGTCGGTGCGCCGGGTCCGCGGCCAGCCATGCTTCGAACGCTTCGCGCTCCTGGTCACTGAAATCCGCTTCGTGGATACGCATGCACCAGTGCGCCGCCTCATCGCTGAGGCTGCCTTGGGATGGGTCGGAGGCGGGAGGGGTGAGCATGGCGGGCTACCGGCTGGCTGATCGAGTCTCGTACGAAGCAGCGCCCCGTTCTATTGAGATGGCGAACAATTATACAGGGAAATATCACCCGGCGTAGTGGCCGGAGGCCACGAGGCGGAATGATGCGCGGGTGCACCATAGCGCGCCAGGCAGGTGAACAACAAGGTGGCGTTGGTCAATACGCGGGTGGCGCCCGCTGAACGGGCGCCATGAAAAAGCATCAGTGGCCCTGGCAGGCCTCGATGTAGTTGGTGCAGTGCGTCAGGGCGTCGCGGATCATGAAATTGACCAGGGTAGGCGAAACGCCGAGCTCGGCGGCGATGTCTTTTTGTGGCTTGCCGTGCACGCGGTACATCACGAACGCGTAGCGGGTGCGTTCAGGCAACTGCGCCAGGGCGCTGTCGACCTTGCCCAATGTCTGACGGTCCACATTGATCGACTCCGGGTTGGCGAACTGTGGGGCGGCGTTGAGGTTGTGCTCGTCGTTGACGAAGTAACGCTGCTCCATCGATTGCTTGCGGTAATGGTCGATGGCCAGGTTGCGCACGATACGGAAGATGTAGTTGAGGCGGGCGTTGAAGGGCAAGGTGTCGGCCTTCATGCTGGAGACCCGCAGGAACGCGTCCTGCACCACATCCTCGGCGCGGCTGTGGCAACCGGTGATGCGCGCGGCGGTCTTGAGCAGGCCACTGCGGTTGGTAATCAGGGTCTGGAGAAGAGAGGGAAATCCATTGAGTGGGAGGTCGTGGGTGCCTGATTCCTGCATGCTGCTACCTGCGAAGTCTGAGGGACAGAAGGTTGTATCCATACGTAACGGCGTGGACATTAGAGTTGTTGGTTATCGTTGTCAAATGAGAATTGGTTCTATCTGTAATCTTTTTTGTGCGCCGCAGTGGTGCTTATTTGCCACCTTTTTTACGCCAGGCACGGTTTCCAGGCGTGCCTGGGGCCCTGCGGTTTGCGCCCCGAGTAAATTGGGTCGGAAGCTGATCGTCTCTTGAGCAGTGTCATTCCGGCCCGTTGAGGGCTGTCTGTTCAAGGAGCCCCTGTGCATTCGTTTTCGATACAAAGCGCGGCCTGGGCCGCCTGCTGTCTGCTGGCGGGCACCGCCTATGCGGCCGACCCCGCGCCCGTGGCGCAACTGAGCTGGACGTCGCTGGGTGTACCGCATATTCAGGCCAGCGACGACCACGGGCTGGGCGAGGGCATCGGTTATGCCTATGCCCGCGACAATCTCTGCCTGCTGGAAGACGAAGTGCTCACGGCCAGCGGCGAGCGTGCCCGGTATCAGGGCCGGGCAGGCACGTCCTCCAGCGGCCTGGACAACCTCACCTCGGACATCTTCTTCCAATGGCTCAATGGCCCTGAGGCGGTGCAGGCGTTCTGGCGTGCGCAGCCGCCGGCCATGCAGCAGCGCATCGCCGGCTATGTGGCGGGGGTCAACCGTTACCTGGCCCAGACGCCTACCGCGCAGCAGCCTGAACAGTGCCGCAACGCAGGCTGGCTACGGCCGTTGGCCAACGATGACGTGATACGCCTGGTGCGGCGCATGCTGGTGGAAGGCGGCGTCGGGCGTTTTGCCAAGGCCCTGGTGGCCGCCGCGCCACCGGGTGCCGCCGGGCCTCAGGCCGCCAATCCCCAGGCCGCCGCTCAAGCCCTGGCGCAGTTGCAGACGTTTGCCAATACCCGCGGCAGCAATGCCATCGCGGTGGGTGGCGCGCGCAGTGACAACGGCAAAGGGTTGCTGTTGGGCAACCCGCACTTCCCGTGGACCGGTGGCTTGCGCTTTTACCAGATGCACCTGACCATCCCCGGGCAACTGGACGTGATGGGCGCGGCACTGCCGGGCTTGCCGCTGGTGAATATCGGCTTCAACCAGCACCTGGCCTGGACCCATACCGTGGACCAGTCCAGCCACTTCACCCTGCACCGGCTGACGCTGACCGACGCTGGCAAGGCCTACCTGGTGGACGGCCAGCCCCAGGCGTTGCGCAAGCAGACCTTGAGCGTGCGCGTGCGTGAAGCCGATGGACGCCTGGTGACCGTGAACCATGATGTCTACCGTTCGCGCTTCGGCCCCCTGGTGACGTTGCCCGGGCTGATGCCCTGGGACGCCAGCCATGCTTATGCCCTGCAGGACGCCAACCTGGGCAACGACCGTATCCTGGCCCAGTGGGACGCCATCAACCGCGCCAGCAGCGTCAGGCAGTTGCAGCAGGCCGTCGCTGACCATCAGGGCATTCCCTGGGTCAACACCCTGGCGGTGGACGACACCGGCCAGTCGCTGTACATGAACGCCTCGGTAGTGCCCAACATTCCCTTGGCGCAGTTGGCCCAGTGCGCCGACCCGGCCCTGGTCAAGGCGGGCCTCCCAGGCCTCGATGGCAGCCGCAGTGCGTGTGACTGGCAGAACGACGGGGGCGCCCAGCAGCCGGGCATCGTCGCCGCGCGCCACCTGCCCCAACTGCTGCGCAACGACGTGTTGCAGAATTCCAACGACAGCGCCTGGATGACCCAACCCTCGGCGCCCCTGGTGGGCTTCTCGCCGTTGATCAGCCGTAGCGACCGGCCATTGGGCCTGCGCGCGCGCTTTGCCCTCGACCAACTGCAGCGGCTGGGCGACCGGCCAGTCACCCCAGCGTTCTTGCAGGGCCTGGTCACGGGCAACCGGGTCTACCTGGCCGACCTGGTACTTGATGACGTGCTGGCTTTCTGCAAGGCCCGTGGCGATGCCACCACCGCCTCGGCCTGCGCCGGCTTGATAGCCTGGGACCGCCGGGCGCAACTGGACAGTGGCGTGGGCATGCTGTACTTCCAGTTGACCTTGGCCGGGTTGCAGACCGGGCAGGACTGGCGCGTGCCGTTCTCGCCCACTGACCCCGTCCATACCCCTGCCGGCATCGCCTGGCAGAACCCGGACGTGGCGGCTCGCCTCAAACAGGCTCTGGCCACGGCCAGCGCCCAGGTGGCCAAGGCAGGCGTGGCTGCCGAGACTCGCTGGGGGCAGTTGCAGGGCGTGCAGCGCGGGAGCCAGCGTATCGCCATCCCGGGCGGTGACGGCAAGTTGGGGGTCTATGACGCCATGACGACCCGGCGCCATGGCCTGCAGTTCGAGGTCGATGGCGGGAGCAGCTATATCCAGTTGGTCGGCTTCGGCCCCGATGGCCCGGTGGCACGAGGGTTGCTGGCGTTTTCCCAGTCCAGCAACCCGGCATCGCCGCACTTCAAGGACCAGACCCTGCTGTTCTCCGCCCAGCAGTGGCAGCCGTTGCCGTTCACCCCGGCGCAGATCGCCGCCGACGGTGAACATGAGGTGCTGCAATTGCGTTAAGCCTGCCAGCCCGGCCGGCGGTTACCCCGCAGGGTAACCGTCCCGCCGCGCGGTTCAGCCGCTGAACGTCAGCGTGCCCTTCATCATGGTGGCGTGGAAGGGGTAGGAACAGAAGAACACGTAGTCATCACCCTTCTTCAGCTTTTTGGTGTCCAGGGTCACCGTCGCTTTCTCGCCACCGCCAATCAGCTTGGTGTGCGCCAGTACCCGAGCATCACCCGGCTGGACATAGTCATTGCTTTCGCCCGCCTTGGAGCCGTCATCGGTCACGCCCTTGAGGTCATCCTTCTTGCTCAGCACCCAGTTATGCCCCATGACGTTCTTGGGGAGTGTGCCCGGGTGTTCCAGGGTGACCTGGAACTGCTTGCAGCTGGCGGGCACGGCGATGGTCTTGAGGTCGTAGGTCATCTGATCGGTGCCATGGATGGTCACCGAGCACTGGGTGTCGGCGAAGGCGAAACCGGAAAGCGTTAGTGCAGCCAAGGCTGCGGCAGTGCGAAGCATGGTCTATCTCCAGAAATGAACGGGCGGCGCCACGGGGGGGCGCCGGCCTAGAGCATGACGAAGCTCGCTGGCGAGGCTTTAGAAAGCTGAGTCGGTTTTCATTTGCGGACCCCCGAAGGGTGAAACGCATAATCAAATACCTTTATGTTACTTCCTGTTTAATATCAGCATTGTGATAATTCGCGGTGTGCGGGAATACGCCCGTCACCCGGCAAAGGAAGCAGATACCCATGATGCACCTGGCGCTCTACCTTGAAGCAGGCATCCACCAGGGAGGCTGGCGGCACCCTGACTCGGCTACCAGCGGCGGTGTCGATTGGCCCTTGTACAAGAAGATCGCCAAGCGCGCCGAAGCGGCCTGCCTGGACATGCTGTTCGTGGCCGACAAGTTGTCGATCGACGACAACTACGGCGGCCACTTCGCCGACACCGTGAAATACCGCGCGGTGGCGCGTCCCGAACCGTTGACCCTGCTGGCCGCGCTGGCGGCGGTTACCGATCGCATCGGCCTGGGCGGCACGGTGTCTTCCTCCTATTCGGCGCCGTTCACGGCGGCGCGGATGCTGGCCAACATCGACCACCTCAGCGGCGGCCGGGCGGCGTGGAACGTGGTCACCTCGGTGAGCGACGGCGAGGCGCGCAACCACGGGCGGGCCACCCATTATGCCCACGGCGAGCGTTACCAGCGTGCCGAAGAGTTCATCGATGTGGTGCGCAAACTATGGGATAGCCACGGTGATGATGCGCTGGTGCGAGATGTGGCCAGTGGCGTGCATGGCGACCCGTCGCGGTTGCAGTACGTCGACCATCGGGGCGCCCACTTCGACGTGCGCGGGCCGCTGAATATCGCGCGCCCGCCCCAGGGCCACCCGGTGCTGATCCAGGCCGGGGTGTCGGAGACCTTCATCGACCTGGCGGCGCGACACGCCGAGGTGGTGTTCGTGGTGCAGGCCACGCTGCCCCGCGCGCGGGATTTCTACCGCCTGATCAAAGAGCGCGCCAAGGCGTTCGGCCGTGACCCGGCCTCGATCAAGGTGCTGCCAGGCATCGTGCCGATCGTCGGCGTGGATGGCCGGGAAGCACGTGAAAAGGACGCGTTGCTCAAGTCGCTGATCCGTCCCGAGGCTGGCCTGAGTTTCATGTCCGCGAGCATGAACCACGACTTGTCCCAGTACCCGCTCAACGCGCCACTGCCGGATATCACTGAGCGCATCACTGGCAGCAAGGGTCGTTTCCAGTACGTCATTCAGGAAGCCGTGGCCCGGGGCATGACCGTGGCCGAAGTGGGCAAGTGGTACGCCGAAAGCCTGTCATTCTTCTCTCCCGTAGGCAGCCCCCAGGAAGTCGCCGAGCAACTGATCGACTGGTACCAGGCCGAAGCCTGCGATGGTTTCGTGGTGCTGCCGGCGTACCTGGAAGAGGGGGATGACCTGTTCCTCGGCCAGGTGGTGCCGTTGCTGCAACAGGCCGGGGTATTCCGCCAGTCCTACCCGGGCAGGACCCTGCGCGACACCCTGGGGCTGACGACACCGGGTAGTGGCCCTGGCAAAGTGGCGCGCAGGTAGCGGGCCAGGCAGGACCGCGCGCAAGCTCGGCAAGCAGGCGACGCGGTCGAAGTGACGCGGGTGGTAGCGCGCCACGTCGGCCATGGCTCGGCGGTTGCCCTCTGGAATGCGCGGTGCAGGCAACCTTGATATTACGGGTAGGCAACGGTGCTGTATCAGCCATACTAGGCGCTTTCCTTTCAGCCAGGCGCATCGATGTCCAGCTTGCCCGAACCCGTCCCGTCTTCGTTGTCACCCATGCGCCGCGGCCGCAGGCTATTGCGTTCACGCTGGCGAGGCGGGCGCCAGCAGTTGGCGTTCTGGGTCGGAGCGCTGTTGGTAGGGCTGGTGGCGCTGGCCTTCGCCTGGCTGGCTGACCAGTCGTTCGCGCTGTTTCAACAGCTGCTCGGCAGCGCCGCCTGGCTGCCGCTGCTGATAACGCCCCTGGGGTTCGCCACGCTGGCCTGGGCGACACAGCGCTGGTTCGCGGGCGCCAAGGGCAGCGGTATTCCCCAGGTGATCGCGGCGCTGGAAACGCCATCAAGGGGGTTGCGCGCGCAGGTGCTGGCGCTGCCATTGGCGGCGGCGCGCCTGTGTCTCACCTTGGGCGCCTTGCTGGTGGGCGGCTCGGTAGGGCGTGAAGGGCCCACGGTGCACGTGGGGGCGGCCGTGTTGCATGCCTTCGGTACGCGCCTTGGCCTGCATGGCCGTCGCGCGGTGGCGGGGCTGATTCTGGCGGGGGGCGCGGCGGGCATCGCCGCGGCGTTCAACACGCCGCTAGCCGGCGTGGTGTTCGCCATCGAGGAATTGAGCCGCACGTTCGAGCAGCGCTTCAGTGGCCTGGTACTCACGGCCGTGCTGATTGGCGGTGCGGTAACCCTGGGGCTGATGGGCCACTATTCCTACTTCGGTGAGGTGGGTGGGCACTTGCCGGTGGGGTGGGGGTGGGGGGAGGTACCGGCGTGTGCGCTGCTGGGCGGTGTGCTGGGGGGCGTGTACGTGAAGCTGGTACTGCCTTCACGGCGTGGCTGGATCGGCCGCCTGTGCGCCCTGCGTGACCGCACTCCCGTGCGCTTCGCCGGTGCCTGCGGGCTGGTGCTGGCGCTGCTGGGACTGCCGTCCGGCAACCATGTGTTCGGTACCGGTTACCAGGAGACTCATGCGTTGCTGGAGGGCCAACCGGTAACCGACGGCGCCTTCCTGTTGTGGAAGTTTCTGGCCAATGTGGTGTCTTACCTGGCGGGTATTCCCGGGGGGCTGTTTTCGCCCTCGCTGAGCATCGGCGCCGCGTTCGCACCGCTGCTCGCCTGGTTGCCGGGCTTCAACCTGCAGACCTGTGCGCTGTTGGGGATGGGGGCCTATCTGGCGGGCGTGACCCGTTCACCCCTGACCGCTTCGGTGATCGTGCTGGAACTGTCACATAGCCCAGACCTTGCCATCCCCATGCTCGCGGCCAGTTTGATGGCGGCGGCGATTTCCGGCTGGATTGCGCCTGTGTCGCTGTACCACGCGCTGGCCCACCAGTTCCTCGACAGGCTCGCCCCGGCCAAGGCGTGACGACCCGCATTGGGGCGGGCGGGGTGTCGCTGCGCCGCAATGTTGCATTCTTGCGCTGGGCAATGGTTCGTTTTCTCCTCGCCCGGCTCTCGGTAAACCGCACCTGCCGGGCCCTGGCACGGGTTTCATGAAGCAAAGGGCAGGGCTGGCAAGCATTCTGCAATAGCTGACCAGTTGATCAGTTTTTAGAGTGCCTCGCCATGTCATTGCCTACTTCGTTTTCCCGTTCCCTGGATATTGTCATCATCGGTGCCGGCATTGGTGGTTTGTCCGCCGGCATCGCCTTGCAGCAAGGCGGCCATCGCGTACGCTTGTTTGACCGGGTAGCGGAATTGACCCCCGCAGGTGCTGCCATTTCGATCTGGCCCAACGGCGTCAACGTTCTTGAGAAACTCGGCCTGGGGGCGGCGATCAAGGCCGCCAGCGGCCAGATGACGTCCATGAGCTACAGCACCGCCGCGGGCGAACTCTTGACCCGTTTCAGTCTGCAGCCGCTGTACGACGCGGTCGACCAGCGTGCCTGCCCCATTGCCCGCACCGCCCTGCAGGCGATTCTGCTGCAGGCTTGTGGCCCTGAAAATGTCACCTTGGGCGTAACCTGCGAAGCCGTCGAAGCCTTGGCCGATGGGGTGCAGTTGCTGTTCTCGGATGGCCAGCGTATCGAGGCCGACCTGGTGGTGGCGGCTGACGGCACCCATTCGCAGTTGCGCAACCAGGTGGCGGGTGCGCCGGTGGCGCGGGAGTACTGCGGGTATGTCAATTGGAATGGCCGAATCAACGCTGCCGAAGACCTGGCGGCGGTCGAGGAGTGGACGCAGTTCGTGGGCGAGCACAAGCGCGTGTCGTTGATGCCCATGGGCAACGGGCAGTTGTATTTCTTCTTCGACGTGCCGCTGCCGGCCGGCACAGCGAACGTGCGGGATAGCTACCGTGATGAACTACGGGCCCATTTCCGCGGGTGGGCGCCGGCCGTGCAGCGGTTGATCGAGCGGCTCGACACCCGGATCGTCAGCCGCGTGGAAATCCACGACATGGCCCCCATTTCCAGCTTCGTCAACGGCCGCGTGGTGTTGCTGGGCGACGCCGCGCACCCCATGGCGCCGGACCTGGGGCAGGGTGGGTGCCAGGCCCTGGAAGATGCCTGGGCACTGGCGCGCTGCCTGGAGCGCGACGCCCCCGACCTGGCTGCCGCCCTGGCACGTTACGACGCGGCACGGGTCGAGCGTACGGCGCAGATCATGCAGCGTGCCCGCGCCCGAGCAGGGGTCACCCATGGGCATGACCCGCGCCAGACCGAAAACTGGTATCAGGAACTGGCCGAGGAAACCGGCGAGCGGGTGATTGCCGGGTTGGTCAAGACCGCGGTGGGGGGTGGTGAGTTGCTCGTGTAGTCAAGCTGCAACCGGCGTACATCAAGGTTGCTCGATCATCATCACCGCCATGGTGTCGGGCTCCAGTGCCTCGAACACGTGCGCCTCCTGGGCTGAGTAGCTCATGTAATCCCCCGCATTCAGCACTACCGGTGCCTGCGCCGGGCCGACCCTGGCCCGGCCGCTGCACAGCAGCACATGTTCGAGGGTGCCCGCCGGATGCGGCGGCGACAGTTTAGCCTGGCCGGGTTGCACCTTCAGGCGATACAGGTCGCGGCGCACGCCTGGCGGGCAGTCGGCCAGCAGCGTGGCGGCATAATGGCCGTTTTCGGCGCACGCCGTCTGCCCTTCGTTCGCGCGGATCACGCGCACTTGCTGCTGGGGCTGCTCGAAGAAACGCGTTACTGGCAGCCCCATGGCGACGGCCAGTGCCCACAGGGTTTCGATGCTCGGGTTGCCCAGCCCGGTCTCCAGTTGCGACAAGGTCGACTTGGCAATGCTCGCGCGCCTGGCCAGTTCGGTGACCGAGAGGTTGGCCAGCAGCCGCTCGCGCTTGATGGCCCTGGCGAGCAGGTCAATGGGGCGTGAAGGAGTGGCACTGTTCGTTATATCAGTCATTTGTTCGCCAAATAAGTCTAAAAGGATTGACGCCAGTGCGCTGAGTGATTCAGCATAACGGCCGATTGTTCATTATATCGGCCTGTCGTAGGCATAAGAAAGTGCGCATGCTCAACCCACACGGTCGCGGGGTGCTTGAGATGGCCACCGCCATGGTGATATCCGGCACAGTGGGCTGGTTTGTGTTGATGTCGGGGCAGTCAGCCACGGCCGTGGTGTTCTGGCGCTGCGTGTTCGGCGCCCTGGCCATGCTGGTGGCAGGCTGGCTGTCAGGCGTGTTCAAGCGGGGACGGGCTACCGGCCGGCAGTGGGTGTTGATGGGCCTGGGAGGGGTGGCCCTGGTGCTCAATTGGGTGCTGCTGTTCAGCGCCTACCACCACGCTACCCTGGCGGTTGCCACCGTGGTGTACCACACCCAACCGTTCATGCTGATGGCCTTGAGCGTGGTGCTGTTAGGGGAGCGCTTCTCTGTCGGCAAGAGCCTGTGGTTGCTACTCGCGTTCGCAGGCCTGGTGTTGATCGTGGTGGGGCAGGCGAGCGGCGCGGCGGCAGCCCCCGACTACCGGTACGGCGTCGCGCTGGCACTGGGGTCAGCGTTTTTCTACGCCCTGGCGGCGCTGATCGCCAAGCAACTGAGGCCCCTACCTGCCCACCTCATCGTGCTGGCCCAGATGGTGGTAGGGATGGTGATCCTGGCGCCGTTCACGGATTTCTCCGCCACCGCGCGGGCCCCAGGGCCGTGGGCCTGCCTGGTGATCATCGGTATGGTGCATACCGGGCTGATGTCCACGCTCTTGTACAGCGCTCTCCAGCGGATTCCGACTGCGATGGCGGGGGCGCTGTCGTTTATTTACCCGGTGGTCGCCATCCTGGTGGACTGGCTGGCGTTCTCGCACCCGTTGAGCTTGCCGCAATTGGTAGGGGCGGCCGTGATCCTGCTGGCGGCGGCGGGCATGAACGTTGATTGGGGTCAAGGACGCCGCGGTGCGAGCGCCCATAATGTTGTCAAATGAGGGGGGCTAATAATTCTCATTTTTTCTTGCTGTATTGCCGCCGTCTGCTAAGACTTTTTAGTCGATGTTTCCATGAGGTCAACGGAATGCCAGCCATAAAGAAAATGAGCGTCGTGCAGCTGACCATGCTGACCGCCGTGAATATGCTCGGTTCAGGCATCGTTTTATTACCCACGAAGTTAGCGGAAGTGGGTGGCATCTCGATTTTGTCCTGGTTGGTTACTGCCACGGGGTCGCTGGCCCTGGCCTACGCCTTCGCGCGCTGCGGCATGCTCAGCCGAAAGACCGGCGGCATGGGCGGTTACGCCGAATATACATTCGGCAAGGCGGGCAACTACATCACCAACTACACGTATGGCCTTTCGCTACTTATCGCCAATGTGGCCATTAGCATTACAGCGGTGGGTTATATCCAAACCCTGTTTGATATCAAGTTGGATTCCCTGCAAGTAGGCCTGGCAACTATCGCGTTGCTGTGGATTACCACGTTCGCTAACTTCGGGGGCGCAAGCATTACCGGCAAGATAGGCGCGGTCACGGTCTGGGGCGTGATTGCCCCGGTGGTGCTGGTATCAACCATCGGTTGGTTCTGGTTCGACAGCAGCACCTACGCCGCTGGCTGGAACCCCCACGACCGCAGTTGGTTCGACGCGGCTGGCGCTTCGGTAGCCATTACCTTGTGGGCATTCCTGGGCCTGGAATCGGCTTGCGCCAACGGCGACGCGGTGGAAAACCCCGAGAAGAACGTGCCCATCGCGGTATTGGGCGGCACCCTGGGCGCCGCGGTGATCTACATCGTGTCCACCAACGTCATCGCCGGCATCGTCGACAACGCTGCGTTGGTGTCGTCCACCGCGCCGTTCGGCCTGGTCTTCGCCAAGATGTTCAACCCGGCCATTGGCAACCTGGTGATGGGCCTGATGGTGCTGGCCTGCATCGGCTCGCTGCTGGGCTGGCAGTTCACGGTGGCCCAGGTGTTCAAGAGTTCGGCGGACACCGGCTATTTCCTGCCGATCTTCGCCAAGGCCAACAAGCATGGCGTGCCGATCATCAGCATGCTGATCCTGCTGGCGATCCAGACGGCCCTGGGCCTGTTGACCATCAGCCCGGACCTGTCCAAGCAGTTCGACACATTGGTGAACCTGGCGGTGGTGACCAATCTGGTGCCGTACATCCTCTCCATGGCCACGCTGATGACGCTGCAGAGCATCTCCAACGTGCCACCGGGCAAGGCCATGATCACCAATATCGTCGCGGGCATCGCCACGGCCTACAGCTACCTGGCGCTCTACAGCTCCGGGGCCCAGGCGCTGATGCTCGGCGGGGTGGCGACCATTGTCGGCTACACCCTGTTCGGCTTCGTCAACACCCGGCTGATCCGCCTGGAGGCGCTGAACAACAGCGTGCCGACCCAGACCGTGGCGGCCCAGCACATCGTCGGCCAGCTCATACCGGTCAATGACCTGAGCGCTGGCGCCACGCACAACCGCACACTGGAGGTGACCCCATGACCGAATACCGACACCTGCTGGGCATGCTGGCTTTGCTGGTCAGCCCGCCACCGGACAAGCGCAGTGTTTTTGGCCGTGCCCTGAACCAACTGATCAGCGACGTGGAAGAGCGCTCCATCAGCGTGCTGGTGTCCGAGACGCTCAGCGACGCTACGTCCATTCTCAGCACCGACCCGGCCATCCAGTGCGTGCTGCTGAGCTGGGAAATGGACACCAGCGAAGGCCACCAGGCCTGTATCGACCTGCTCACCGCGCTGCGCGAGCGCAATACGCGGGTGCCGGTGTTCCTGATCAGCGACCGCAGCACGGCATCCAGTGTGCCGCTGATCGTCATGCAGCATGCCGACGACTTCATCTGGCTGCCCGAGGACACCAGCCGCTTTCTCAGCGGGCGCATCCTGGCGGCCATCGAGCGTTATCGCCAGGCGGTGCTGCCGCCCATGTTCGGCGCCTTGCTCAAGTTTGCGCGCAGCTACGAGTATTCCTGGCACACGCCAGGCCACGCCGGTGGCACGGCATTCCTGAAAAGCACCGCGGGCCGGGCGTTCTACGAATTCTTCGGGGAAAACCTGCTGCGCTCGGACCTGTCCATCTCGGTGGGCGAGCTGGGGTCGCTGCTCGACCACAGTGGCCCCATCGGGCAGGGCGAACGGTATGCCGCCAAGGTGTTCGGCGCCCATCGTACCTACTACGTTACCAACGGCTCGTCGATGTCCAACCGGGTCATCCTGATGGCCAGCGTCACCCGTGACCAGATCGCCCTGTGCGACCGCAACTGCCACAAGTCCGCCGAACACGCCATGACCCTGTCCGGCGCCATTCCCACCTACCTGGTGCCGACCCGCAACCGCTACGGCATCATCGGTCCGATCTTGCCGCAGACCTTGAGTGCCGACGGGGTCAAGCGGGCCATTGCCGAAAACCCGTTGGTGCACAGCGGCATCGACCCCACGCCGGTACACGCCATCGTCACCAACTCTACCTACGATGGCCTGACCTACAACGTCACCCGGGTCGAAGACCTGCTGGGCCAAAGCGTCGACCGCCTGCACTTCGACGAAGCCTGGTACGGCTATGCCCGGTTCAACCCGTTGTACCGCGACCGTTTCGCCATGCACGGCAGCCCGGCCGACCATGACGCCTCGCGGCCGACGGTGTTCGCCACCCAGTCCACCCACAAACTGCTGGCAGCGCTGTCCCAGGCCTCGATGATCCATGTGCGTGATGGCCGCAACCCCATTCCCCATGGGCGTTTCAACGAGTCGTTCATGATGCACGCGTCGACCTCGCCCAACTACGCCATCATGGCCTCGTGCGACGTCAGTTCGGCGATGATGGAGCAGCCCACCGGGCAGATCCTCACCACGGAGTCCATCGAAGAAGCCATTGCGTTCCGCCAGGTCATCTCGCGCATGCACAGCGAGATGCTTGCCAGTGACGATTGGTTCTTCTCGTGCTGGCAGCCCCCGTCGGTCAAGGTCGGCGCGCTGGACGTGCCGTTCCACGAGGTGGACCCCGGCCTGCTCAAGACCGAGCCAAGCTGCTGGGTACTGCACCCCAATGCCGTGTGGCACGGTTTCGGCGACATTGAAGACGGCTACTGCATGCTGGACCCCATCAAGGTCTCGGTGCTGAGCCCGGGCATGGGCGACGATGGCAACCTGCTGGAGCACGGCATCCCCGCGTGCGTGCTGTCGGCGTATCTGGGGCGCCAAGGCATCGTGGTGGAGAAGACCACCGACTTCACCATCCTCTTCCTGTTTTCCATCGGCATCACCAAGGGCAAGTGGGGCACGCTGGTCAACGCCTTGCTGGACTTCAAGCGCGACTACGACAGCAACCTGGAATTGGAGCTGTGCCTGCCCGACCTGCTGGCCGCCAACCAGCAGCGCTATGCCGGCATGGGCCTCAAAGACCTGGCGGACGAGATCTTCGCCGCCATGAAACAGCACAAGACCACGGCGGCCATGGCGCAGGCTTTCGGCACCCTGCCCGAGGCGGTGTTCAGCCCGGTGCAGGCCTATGAAAAACTGGTGAAGAACGAAGTGGAGCTGATCACCCTGGAACAGGCCGCCGGGCGCATCGCGGCCACCGGGATCGTGCCGTACCCGCCAGGCATTCCCTTGCTGATGCCGGGTGAAAAGGCCGGGGCGATCGAGGGGCCGTTGTTGGCGTATCTTCGGGCCCTCGAAGCCTTTGACCGCTCCTTCCCAGGCTTCACCCACGACACCCATGGCATCGAGAATGTGGATGGGGTGTACCACCTGCTGGTACTGAAATAGCCGCCCCGGCGTCAGGGCGATGGCGGCGACACCCCGGGGTTGGGTCAATCCGCGCCGCGGAGTTGCCGGGTGATCATCGTCACGGCCTGCTCGGGGGTCAACTGCGCGGTGTCCAGGCAAAACGTCGCTTCGTCCCAGGCTTCATACTCATGGGCCAGCACCGACTGCCAGGTGGGCGGCGTAAGGCCGGGAATATCCCCCACCCTCGTTTCCACCCGGCGCTGATGTTCACGCCGGTTGGAGCACACCACCTGAATATTCAGCAAGTCCACGCCGGCCTGCGCGGCGACCTGGCGCCAGGCCTCTCGGCTTTCCAGGACAGGATTCACCCCATCCACCACAACCTGTCTGCCTAGCTGCAGATTGCTCAGCGCCAGCGCGTTGGCGACCTGGTAGCCGCTGCGCCCCACGCCCTGTGCGAGCACACCGGCGCTGCGAATCGCCTGCTCGATGGTGTCTATGCGCAGGTATACCGCGCCCGTGGCGGCGGCGAAGGATGTGGCAAGGGTGGTTTTTCCGGTGCCGGGCAGGCCGCTGAAGACGATTAGCATGGACGTCCTTGTTCCGTGGAAAGAGCAATGTTCCCGCTGCGGCAGTGCGAGCGGCGTAGGTGACGCGGCCAGGCCTTTCACGCTGCCGATAGCGGCTTCGCCTCTTTACGCTATATAGTTTGGCTTATAGCGATTTCGCTGAGGGAGACAGGAGAGAGTACCGTGAGCGCACAACCGAAGGAGGCCGTGGGGCCCGACTATAGCATCGACGCCATGCGCCACGCCCAGGCCATGACCTGGCGGGCCATCGAACAGCTGTCCCAGCGCATTGAGCCGGGCATGCTGGAGTCCCATACTTGCGCATTGGGCAAGCAGGTACTCAAGGACCTGGAGATGCAGCGGATCTGGCACCCGCTATTGGTGCGCTTCGGCGCCAACACCCTGAAGACCTTCAAGCAGCGCTCCGATGGTGACCCGGTGTTGGGTGAAAACGACATCTTCTTCATCGACATGGGCGCCGTGTGGCAAGGCCATGAGGGCGACGCCGGGGAAACCTTCGTCACCGGCGACGACCCGGCCATGGCTGCGTGTGCCCAGGCCGCCAAGACGCTGTTCCAGCGCGTAGAGGCGCAATGGCGCAGCCAGCGCATGGCCGGGCCTGATTTGTACCGGTATGCCCAGGAACACGCGCAAGCCATGGGCTGGACATTGAACCTGGACATCAAGGGCCACCGCGTCAGCGATTTTCCCCATGCGATTCACCGTGGCGGCGACCTGGGAGATTTCGAGCATTGCCCGAACGAAGGGCTGTGGATCCTGGAAATCCAGATCGCCCACCCGACGCTGCCCTACGGTGCATTCTATGAAGACCTGCTCGCCTAGGCGGCGCCCGTCAGCGCTTCCCGGCGTCCGAATTGCTTGCGGTAATCGCTGGGGCTGCTGTCCAGGTTGTTGCGGAAGTGATGGCGCAACGTAGCGGCGGTACCGAAACCGCATTGTTCGGCGATCAGCGACACGGATAGCGCGCTGGTCTCCAGCAGTGCCTTGGCGCGCTCCAGCCTGACCCCCAGCAGCCAATGGGCTGGCGTGGTGCCAGTGGCATCGTGGAAGCGGCGCAGGAAGGTACGACGGCTCATGTGGGTGGCGCGTGCCATCTGGTTGATATCGAGGCCATGGGTCGGGCTCGCCCGCAGCCTATCCAGCAGCGGCGCCAGGCTGTTGCCAGGCCGGGCGGTGACGGGCTGTTCCAGGTATTGCGCCTGACACCCCAGGCGGTGGGGCGGCGTCACCATCCGGCGCGCGGCGCGGTTGGCGGCCTCAGGGCCGAAGTCTCGACGGATCAGGTGCAGGCAGGCATCAAGGCCGGAAGCACACCCGGCCGACGTCAGGATATCGCCTTCGTCCACGTACAGCACCGACGCTTCGACCCGCACGCCCGGGTATGCCTTCGCCAGCGCCTCGTGATGGTGCCAGTGGGTGGTCGCGCGCTTGCCCGCCAGCAGGCCGGTTGCCGCCAGCACGAAAGTGCCGGCGCACAGGGTGAAAATGCGACAGCCCCGCTGGTTCGCCGCGCTCAGGGCGTCGAGCAGGGCGGTGGACACATCGCCGGCCAGGTCGCGCCAGCCAGGAATGACGATGGTGCCGGCTTGCTCCAGCAACTCAAGGCCGCCCTGCACGCCGATCTGCACCCCGCCAAACGCCCGCAGTGGGCCCGGCTCGGCTGCCGCCACGCGCAGGTAGCGGTTTTTTCAGCAATGGGTCATCGCGACCGAAGGCTTCGATGGTGGTGCCGAATTCGAAGGTGCACAGCTGGTCGTAGGCCAGCACCACGAGGTTTCGATTGAAGGGCAGGGGGGCAGCAAGGTCTTTTGGCATGAAATTGACGATACCTGGCCTGTGTGCCGATTTCCACAGATCCGTGCACGCCTGATCATCGCCGCACTTATTGAACCATGGAAAGGTGCCACATGAAAGATTCCACCAAGGCGCTGGCGGCGGTGTGCCTGGCAGCGATGATGTTCGGCCTGGAAATCTCCAGTATCCCGGTGATATTGCCCACCCTTGAAACGGACCTGCACAGCGTGTTCAGTGACCTGCAATGGGTCATGAACGCCTACACGCTGGCGTGCACCAGCGTGTTGATGGCCGTGGGTACGCTGGTGGACCGCTATGGGCGCAAGATGCTGTTCATCTTCAGCGTCGCGGTGTTCGGCCTGGCGTCATTGGGGTGTGGCATGGCGAACAGCAGCGCGTGGCTGATCTTCGCGCGTGCGGTGCAGGGTGCCAGCGGCGGGGCCATGCTGGTCTGCCAGATCTCCATCCTGTCCCGGCAGTTCACCCAGGCACGTGAGCGCGGCAGAGCGTTCGCATTGTGGGGCGTTGTGTTTGGTGCCGGCCTGGGCCTGGGGCCGATCATGGGCACGGGCCTCCTCGCGCTGGCCGGTTGGCCATGGGTTTTCCTGATCCATGTGCCTATCGCCGCGCTGGCCTGCGCCCTGGCCGCGGGCGGGGTGCACGCTTCGAGCGAGGTGCAGGCTGGCAAGCTGGGCAGCCTGGGAATCCTGCTGCTGGCCTCGGCGGTGTTCGGTTTTAGCTACGTGATCATCCAAGGCCCGCAACCCGACATGTCGAGCCTGCAAGCAGGCGGCATCCTGGCGTTGAGCCTGGTCGCGTTCGTGGCCTTCGTGGTATCGCAGAAGCGCAGCCATCAGCCGATGATGGATTTTTCGGTGTTCCGTATACGAGGTTTCACGGGCGCACTGCTGGGGTCGGCCGGCATGAATTTCAGCTTTTGGCCGTTGATGATCTACCTGCCTCTCTATGTGCAGGCGGGGATGGGGTTGGACAAAGGCAAGGCGGGGGCGTTGTTGCTGGCGTATACCCTGCCGACACTGTTCGTGCCGCCGCTGGCCGAGCGCCTGGCGCTGAAACTGCACCCAGGGGTGATGATTCCCGCCGGGTTGCTGGTGATAGGAACAGGCCTGCTAGTGATGTGTGTTGCCATCGGCTACCCCGGGATGTTGCTGCCGGGCATGGTGGCTGGCTGCATGCTGGCGGGCACCGGGCTGGGCCTTACCAATACACCGGTGACCAATACCAGTACCGGTTCCGTACCCCCGGCCCGGGCGGGCATGGCGTCGGGCATGGACATGAGCGCGCGAATGACCTCGCTGGCCATCAACATTGCGGTCATGGGGTGGATACTGGTGCAGGGGATCAGCGCCGCACTGTCCGGGCTGCGCGAGGGTGTCGCGTTGCAGGCTGCGGCACAGGCAGTGGCGGCCGGCAAGCAGGTAGTGCCGGTGGGCGCCTTCCATGCGGCGCTCGACCTTGGGTTCAGTTGGGTCCTGATGTATGGCGTGGCCAGTGTCTGCGTGGCGGCGGTGGCGAGTTTCTGGGTGTTCAGGCCGTGGGGCGAGAGGGCGGTTGTCGGAACGGCGTGAGGGGGCGCTCACGTTCTTCCGGATTGCAGGTCGGCTGTGGGCGCGGGCAGCGCGCAATTGCGCATGGCCTGTAGCAGCGGACCAGGCCGCGTCGGGGTGAATGCGGTTTGCCTGATACCGCGCGGTGTTCGTGACGCGGCCAGGTCCGCTGCTACAGATCGTCTCTCGGCCTGGTGAAGACGGGCAACGTGCTTCGCGTACCGCCGTCCATTTTTCAGATTTATCTCAAAGACAGTCATCGCCACGCCCCGGCACAATCGTCCGGATAACCCACGCCGTTGGAGCGTATCTGCAACGCACAGGCCAGTTCGTATTGGCGCTGCGCACGGCGCGGTTAAAGCGGCTGGGTGAACAGCCCGGTCAATGATCAACTTGGCGATGACTGAGACCTGCCCATGCGCCCTGTCGCGTGGAGGGTGCAAACGACTATGACTATTCGAACGTGTATTTTGCTTTTCGGTTGCCTGGCGGGTTGTTTGCTCGGCGTGGACGCGCGGGCAAACATTGTCCTGGGAGGAACCCGCATCATCTATCCGCAAGGGGAGCGGGAGGTCACCATCGCTCTCTCCAATAAAGGATCGGCACCGGCGCTGGTGCAGTCCTGGATGGATGACGGGGCTGCGCATTCAACGCCGGAAAACAGTTCGGCACCCTTTCTGATAATGCCCCCTATCACGCGAATCGAAGCGCAGGCCTCGCAGACATTGCGCATTTTGTTCAACGGCACCCCATTGCCGACGACGCGCGAGTCGCTGTTCTGGCTCAATGTATTGGAAATTCCCCCCGTGTCTGCTGAAGCCAGGGAAAAGAACAATCTGTTACTTGCCATTCAGAGCAGGATAAAAGTGTTCTATCGGCCTGCTTCTGTGAGCGGCTCATTGCATGAAGCCGCCGAATCGCTCAAGTGGGCGTGGGTCAAGGACGGTGCCCAATGGCAGCTGCGGTGCACCAATACATCGCCGTTTTATGTTTCGTTCGCGCAATTGAGCACCTTGAAGGCGGGCCAGACCCTGGTCAACGGGGATGGCACCCAGATGGTTGAACCTGGGGGTGAAATCATATTCAAGCTGACCCCCGCGGCGCATTCGATTGCCGGCCTCAAGGAAGGTCAGGTGCGCTTTGAGTACATCAACGACTACGGTGCCCTGAAACAAGTTGACGCTCTCGTCCAATGAACGCGTGGACCACCATGATAAAACGTTCCATACCGGCTGTTCACCGGGCAGCTCAGGTTGTCGCCATCCGCGCTGCCTGGGAGCAGTGGCTGGGGAGCCTGCGCACGCTCACCTGCCTCGTGCTCCTGCTCCTGTTTTCAACTTCCGCGTCCGCGGTATGCGGGATGATGCCCAACTACAGCGAGGGCGCGACCATCAATATCGACATGGGCCGTATAACCGTACCCGCCAACGCCACGATCGGGCAGGCATTCTACAAAAAGGAATTCCCCATCACTGGCAACTTTTTCGCCATCGTGGCCTGTGCGCCGGGTGACGCTACCCAGTGGCGAGTCACCATGGGGGCTGCCACCACCCTTGCAAATGTCTACACCACCAATATCGCGGGCATTGGCATGAGGACCAGTTGGGTACCCGGCGCATCCGCTGCACCGTTATATGCCGGGGACAGCACCGTCTGGAGACTCGGCATGCCTAACGTCAGCGGCAATTCAAATTCACTGGCGGTCAATGTGGGGGGTACCGTGGTAGTGGAACTGGTCAAGCTCACCAGCCAGGACAAGGTCGGGTCGGGCACGCTGGCGGGTGGCACCTACACACAAAACGTGGCGCAAAGTACTTACCCCTTCAATACCGGTGTATTTCTGTCGACACGCATTGCCGGTGGCGGCAGCGAGATTGTCCCGGAAACCGGGACCTGTTCGGTCAGCGATCTGACCGTGACCATGGCTCCGGCGTCGCTCGGTCAGTTTCACGGTGTCGGCAGTTCCAGCGGCGACACGGCGTTCCCGATCGTCTTTACCTGCTCAGGTGCCAATGGCGCGGTTGTCATGACGATCAATGGCGATAAGGTGATGTCGGACGGTAGTCTGGGGCTGGTCAAACCGCAAAGTGGCGCGAATAACGCCTCCTGTATCGCGCTGCAGATCATTGACGGCGACACCGGCAACCCGGTTGTCCTGGGTGCGAAAAGCCAAGTAGGGTCAGTGCTGAATAACGCTACCACGTTCAACCTTCCTTACCACGTTCGCTATTACCAGAGTGAGGGTGGCGCCAATTGCGTAGCCCCTGGCCTGGTCAAGGGCACTGCGACGGTCACGGTCAGTTATCAATAGTTCGCTTTTGACATCTCAGCTCAGCACGGTCATGAGCGGCGTCTTTTTCAAACCGTGGTGATGCGGATACTCTGCTGCCCATCGCCGATACTGGCGGGTGCGCAAGGCCATGGACAGCTGTTGCAGGATCAGCGCGCGCAACGGTGAAACGTTCGGGTCGGGCTTTCTGGCCCGACTGAGTTTGCGCAGTTGAGCCTTGACCACTGCCATGTTTGCCAAAGAGGCGAGGGCTTTGTTTTTCCAGGTAATAGGCGGCACCTGCGGGGCATTGTCCTGGCCTTGCAGCCAGTCACGGGGCAAGTACGGGTCGATGGCCAATGCCGTTCCAATGCCCACCATGTCCACGCCACTTTGCACGACGCTTTCGGCTACGCGGCGGCGACGTACGCCGCCGGTGACCATCACCGGCAGGGTGGCGACGGTCTGGATGTCACGCGCGAACTCGACGAAATAGGCTTCGCGCGCCAGCGTGCGGCCATCGCGTGCCTCACCCTGCATGGCGGGTGCTTCGTAACTGCCGCCCGATAGTTCGACCAGATCAACGCCGAGGCCGTCCAATAGCGCGACTACTTTTTTCGCATCGTCGGCGGTGAAGCCTCCGCGCTGAAAATCGGCGGAGTTGAGTTTCACGGCGACGGCAAAGCCTGGAGAAACCACCGCCCTGACGGCCTTGACGATCTCGAGCAGCAACCGGGCACGGTTCGCCAGGGAACCGCCCCACTCATCCGTTCTCTGGTTGGTCAGCGGCGAAAGGAACTGACTCAACAGATAACCGTGTGCGGCATGAATCTCGACACCGGTGAACCCGGCGGCTTCGCCGAGGCGTGCCGTGTTGGCAAAGCGTTGGATGACCTCTTCAATGACGGCAGGGGGCATCGCGTGGGGTGTGGCGAAACGCTTGGACAAGGTTCCCAGATCCAGCGGTACGGCCGACGGTGCCCAGGTTTTTTGCCCAAGGTTGGCCTGCATCTGCCGACCCGGGTGGTTGATCTGCAACCAGAACTGCGCTCCGCCGGAGCGACCAATACGTGCCCAGCGCTTGAACTTGGCCAATTGCTGATCGTCCTGCAGCACCACCCCACCAGGCCCGGTCATGGCACGGCCGTCGACCATCACGTTGCCGGTGATGATCAGGCCGGCACCACCGTCGGCCCACGCTTGGTAGAGACGCATCAGTGCTTCGGAGGGCGCCTGGTCGGCATCCGCCATGTTCTCTTCCATGGCGGCTTTGGCGATGCGGTTCTTGATGGTCGAACCGTTGGGCAGCATCAAAGGGGCGAACACAGACATGGAGCAGTCCTCAACTGGAGATGAGGCTACCTTAAGATTGAAGTCAGCTTTAAGGTCAACACCTTTTGCGCGGCAGATGCCTTCCGCCGGTCTGGTCGGCCCGCGCTGAAACCTGTCTCGTCGGTCAGGCTCGGGGACGGGCGCTCTTCTTTGCAGGCGCTGCCGGCGGTCTAGCTGATAGATGAATAACACTGTCTTCGCGCAGACGGTTGATCACTCGTTGTGCGTTGTCCTCACATGCCATGCCGTCAGGCTTGCCCTCGATGCCGTCGATGACCAGCAGAAGCTGCGCTTTGTTCTGCGCCAGCCGCCGCTGGAGAACGTCGATCTCCTCGACCTTTTGCTTGAGTCCGTTGAGCAGCTCTTCGTGCTGCCATCCGCCGGCCCTCATGGGCATCAATTGCCGGATTTCCTCCAATGAGAAACCGGCCGCCTGAGCGCCGACGATGAGTTGCAGAACCCACTCGGTATTGGGGGCGTAGTCCCTGTAGCCATTGGCTTTGCGCTCGACCGATGTGATCAGCCCGCTTGCTTCGTAAAAGCGGATACGCGAAGGCGCCAACCCGCTTATTTTCGCCAGTTCACCTATACGCATATGTCACCCTGAAAAGCTGTTGACCTTGAAGTTGACTTTAACCCTATCGGCCTTGTGCAGCCAGGTTATGGCAGCTGCGTGTGGGAGGCCTTCGGGCCTGCCGGTCGTGACCGGTTCGCTAACCCACGCGCAGCTACCACCCACCATCTTTCGCTCCGTGGCAGCGCTTCCGAACAGGAGCCCTTGCGATGGACGCCTACACCGCTACGCTGTTCTTCCGCCACAACCGTCCGCTGCGTGCCTTGATGATCGAGGCCAGTGCTGGTTTTGCCTTCATGACCTGGCACGCCTGTTGGCCATTCCCTATCCCGAGCGCCTGGTGCGCCGACTGGATGCTGACCAGCACCGCGAGCAACGGGTGGACTGGCGCGATGAGCCGTGGATCAGGCTGCGGGACATGCCGCGGGAGCAGGCGCCGGGCAGGGGGAGGTGGTGGGCTTTATGGCGGTGATGCGTGGAGATCAGCTCAAGCGTCAACTTGTGCGGCAAGCCACTCGCTTCGCGTCATCTCCCATACCTCGACCTGCATGGGCCTCGAGACGAAATGCCCGTCCCGTACTCCGATCATGCGCATGCCTTCATGCTGGGAGACCTTGCGCGAAGCATGGTTGGCGACTGCCTTGGGAACCTGCATCACGGGGCGCGCCAGGGTGTCGAACCAATAGGCATTGATCACCTTGCAGGCTTCGCGCATGTAGCCATTCCCCTGAAACTGCGGGGCGAGCCAGAAACCTCTGTTGTTGCCCGGCTGGTCATACAGGCTGATGCTGCCGATGCAGCGTTCAGGGTGGGCGCGTGTACGAATCATCCAATGCCATTCCCGCCCTGCGGCCATGGCGGGGAGTGCTACGTCGCGAACGTAAACCAGCGCACCTTCCTGCGGATAGGGCCACGGCACCCGGCGGTCCAGGTATCGGACCACCTCCCACTGGGGAAATAGCTGCTGTATGGCCGCTGCATCCGTCAGCTGAAGGGGGGTGAGCAGCAGGCGGTCGGTGTGCAGTGTCGGGGGGCAATCCATGGCATGAAATCCCTGTGCCGGGTGTGGGCAGGTATGATCGGTACTTTCTCAAACCAGTGGCCAGGGTATCAAGTGATGGTTTCGGCCAATTATCACTGTTTCGCCAAGGGTTGGCGTCGAAGAAAACGGGCTAGGGTATATACGAGCGCCGTGGCAATGTGTCAGGTCGGCAGGCCGGTTGCGCACAAAGAGGAACAACCTTTATGAAGTACGACGATACGTTGATTGAAGAAGCGGTCCTTGCCCTCTTGGCGGCTTTCAGCACGGACGAGGGAAACGCCTGGAAGGGGTTCGACTTTGGGGTCATGAACCGATTGCACGAGCAAGGTTTCATCCAGAACCCGGTGGGCAAGCAGAAGTCGATCTGGTTGACGGCGGAGGGCCAGGCGCGCGGCCGTCAGCTCGCCGGCCGGTTATTCAGGGCGCCTACTTGATGCGGTCAACGCCGGGGTTGAGTGGGGCCAGTGCCTGGATTCAAAGCGGCGGACGGGAAAGTGTGACCCACGCCTGCACGCTGGGACGCTGCCACTGCCGTCGCGCGTATTCCACCAGGCCCGCGGGCACAGCATCGCCATTGAATATCAACCGGTTGAGCATCAGCGCCAGATCAACATCGGCTATCGACCACCGGCCAAACAGATATTCCGCGTTGCCCTCTAGTA
The DNA here is from genome assembly GCF_013374995.1 of Pseudomonas eucalypticola. Classification (NCBI taxonomy): domain Bacteria; kingdom Pseudomonadati; phylum Pseudomonadota; class Gammaproteobacteria; order Pseudomonadales; family Pseudomonadaceae; genus Pseudomonas; species Pseudomonas eucalypticola. The sequence continues at coordinate 2,612,830 of NZ_CP056030.1, forward strand.
ATGCCCGTGCGGCCCTGAACAATTTATCGGCGCACGCACGGGCGGACGACGACAAGGGGCTGGATTGCACGCCGTAGAACACCCCGAGCGTGGAGCGCTCCTGGCGAATGGGTAACAGGTCGCTGCGAATCCATGCTTGGACCTGCCGCGCTTTTGCCAGCAGCCGGAGATCTGTTGGATAGAGGGGTGCCTGAGGATAAGCGCTCTCGAGATACTCCGTGATCGCTGACGATTCGGACAAGGCAAAGTCGCCGTGCACCAAGGCCGGGACCCTTTGGGTTTGCGAGAGCAGTGTGTAGGCGTCTGCCTGATTTTCGAGCGCCTGTAGGTCGACGGTGGTCATCATGAAGTCGATACCTTTCTCCTTCAGTGCAACAAAGGCCGACATGGCGTAGGGGCTGGTGAATTGCGAATCTACGTATAAATGCATGCGGTCCATGAACTGATCTCCTGAGGCAGAAGACAGTACGCTATGGGATTGGAGAGCGAGAGTGAAATGGATGATTTTCATGGGGGTATTCCTGGGCGGAATACGCGTGGTCGCGAGCGCGTGTTGATCCCAGACGCGCTTGTACGCTGCTATCAGCCCTACTGGTTAGGAGAAGGTTTTTGGCCGAGAACAGTCGTTGGTCTGAGGTAGCGTCCGATGACTTGTCAGCGCTATACGGCGAGTTAATCGGATGATCCCAGCATTCTGGGGTGCTATAGCGCCGAACGCCAAGTCGCATGAACGGCGTGTCGTTGGTAAGCGGCCAGCAAACACACCTTCAAAAAGCCAGAATTAAGGGCAATGGTGTCCGCCTATTTTAAGCGGACGCGATCACCCTTATCGCTAGGATTTCCATGCGCCAACGAAGCTCTTACCCCAAACCCTTTAAAGCCCAGGTCGTTCAGGAATGTCTGCAACCCGGCGCCTCAGTTTCCAGCGTCGCCATCAGCCACGGCATCAATGCCAACGTAATCCGCAAGTGGTTGCCGATTTACGGCGATAAACCCGTCGCGGCACTTCCCGCGTTTGTGCCGCTGCAACCGATGCCTAAACGGCACGCTGATGAAGCGGTAGTTATCGCATTGCCGCTGGGCGAAAAATCCATCACGGTCAAATGGCCCATCTCCGACCCGGACGGCTGCGCACGCTTCATTCGCAGCCTCTCGCAATGATACGCATCGACGCCATCTGGCTCGCGACCGCGCCCATGGACATGCGCGCTGGTACCGAGACTGCGCTGGCCCGCGTGGTGGCGGTGTTCGGTGCGGCAAAGCCGCACAGCGCTTATCTGTTTGCCAACCGCCGCGCCAACCGGATGAAGGTGCTGGTGCATGATGGCGTGGGCATCTGGCTTGCCGCACGCCGGTTGAACCAAGGCAAGTTTCACTGGCCTGGCACTCATCGCGGCCTGGAAGTCGAACTCGACGCTGAACAACTGCACGCGCTGGTGCTCGGTTTGGCATGGCAGCGTGTAGGTGTGAACGGCGTGATTACGGTGGTTTAGTCCTGCCTTTGAGCTGTGTCGGATGAGTTGCGTTGGTAAAATCCACGGCATGACTTCCTTGCCCAATCTCGACCAAATGACACCCGACCAACTGCGCGCATTCGCTGCGCAGTTGCTGTCGAAGGTCGACACTATGGGTCGAAAGATCCATCGTGACGAGACGATCATCGAACAGCTCTCTCACGAAATTGCCATCCTCAAACGCCACAAGTTCGCCAAACGCAGCGAGCAGATCAGCCCAGCTCAAGGCAGTTTGCTGGATGACCTGCTCAACACCGATCTTGGGGCCATCGAGGCAGAACTGGACGCGCTTCGTCCTGCCCCGACGCCAGACGAAACCCGCCCAAAGCCCAAGCGCGCGCCGCTGCCGCCGCAGTTCCCACGTACCGTCATTCGTCACGAGCCAGAGAACACCCAGTGCGCTTGCGGCTGCCAGCTTCAGCGCATCGGCGAAGACGTCAGCGAAAAGCTGGATTACACACCGGGCGTGTTCACCGTTGAGCAGCATGTACGTGGCAAGTGGGCCTGCCGCCAGTGCGAAACGCTGATCCAGGCGCCGGTGCCCGCCCAAGTCATCGACAAGGGCATCCCTACTGCCGGTCTGCTGGCCCATGTGATGGTGGCCAAGTTCTCCGACCATTTACCGCTGTACCGGCAGGAAAAGATCTTTGGCCGTGCAGGCCTGGCGATCCCGCGCTCAACACTGGCTCAGTGGGTGGGCCAAACTGGCGTGCAACTCCAGCCACTGGTGGATGCACTGCGGGAAGTCGTACTCGACCAGCGAGTCTTGCATGCCGATGAAACGCCGGTGCAGATGCTGGCCCCCGGCGAGAAGAAAACGCACCGAGCATATGTCTGGGCTTATTGCACCACGCCGTTCTCGGTACTGAAGGCGGTGGTCTACGACTTCAGCCCCAGCCGCGCTGGCGAACATGCACGTAACTTCCTTGGCACGTGGAACGGCAAGCTGGTCTGCGATGACTTCGCGGGCTACAAGGCCAGCTTCGAGCTGGGCATCACCGAAATCGGCTGCATGGCCCACGCTCGCCGCAAGTTCTTTGACCTGCATGTGGCAAACAAAAGCCAGTTGGCCGAACAGGCACTGCACTCAATCGGCGGCCTGTACGAGATCGAGCGGCAAGCCAAAGAAATGAACGATGAAGACCGCCGGCGATTACGTCAGGAAATAGCGGTTCCCGTCGCAGCAAAGTTGCATGAATGGATGCTGGCTCAACGCGAGCTTGTGCCAGAAGGCTCGGCGATGGCCAAGGCCTTGGACTACAGCCTGAAACGCTGGGTAGCGCTGACGCGCTACCTGGGTGATGGTGCCGTGCCCATCGACAACAACCCTGTCGAGAACACGATCAGGCCTTGGGCGCTTGGGCGCTCCAATTGGTTGTTCGCCGGGTCCCTGCGCAGCGGCAAACGAGCGGCCGCGATCATGAGTTTGATCCAGTCGGCACGCATGAATGGGCATGATCCGTATGCTTATCTCAAAGATGTGCTGACGCGGTTGCCGACGCAGAAAGCCAGTGAGATTGAGCATCTGCTGCCGCATCAATGGATGCCGGACTGACTTACTCAGCCTGAGTTTGGCAGCCTGCCCCATCCATTTCTGGCGGGGCTTCTGGTCAATGCTTCTGTTCTAAGCGCGCATCGCCCTATGGCCCGCCAAAGGCAGTCATCAAGGGGCGCATCATGCTAACGAGATTTGTAGGGGTCATTGATTGATAATCTGGAGATTTGAGCGCTGTGTCAATAACCGAAAATGCAAACTGGCGGATCGTGTCCCAGGAAGTGGTGTAACTCATCAAGGCTTGAGCCACTGAGTTTGCCGTTTAGTTGATCACGGCCGACAGCTTGGCCTGTGGATTATCGCTGACCGCCTCGAAGGCCTCCAACTGCATGTAGCGCCTTTGCAGGCACCACTCGTCGTTCTGTTCCAGCAGCATCGCCCCGACTAGGCGAGTGATGGCTGGATCGTTCGGGAAGATACCCACGACCTCGGTGCGGCGCTTGATTTCAGCATTTAACCGTTCCAACGGATTAGTACTGTGCAGCTGCTGCCGGTGCGCCTTGGGGAAGGCCATGTGCGCCAGCACTTCATCCTCGCAGCCATCCATAAGCGTCGCGATCTTTGGGTATTTCTCACGTAACTGGTCAGCTACCAGGCGCCATTGCTGGTGGCATTCCTGACGGCTGTCCTGGGCAAACACCGTGCGAAGTAGCGCCGCCACCATCGTCCGCTGACCCTTGCCGACGTGGGCCATGGCATTGCGCATGAAATGCACGCGGCAGCGCTGCCAAGTCGCATGGAATACCTTGGAAACTGCGGCCTTGAGCCCTTCGTGAGCATCAGAGATGACCAGCTTCACGCCTCGGAGCCCACGCCGCATCAGGCTTCGCAGGAAGTCTGTCCAGAACGGCTCGGCTTCCGAAGGCCCAACCCTCATGCCCAGTACTTCACGGCCGCCGTTGGTGTTCACAGCCACGGCGATTATGACGGCGACCGACACGATACGGCCGGCCTCCCTGACCTTGACGTAGGTGGCGTCGATCCATAGGTAAGGCCAGTCGCCCTCAAGCGGGCGATCAAGGAAGGCGTGTACGCGCTCATCGATCTCGCCGGCCAGCCGTGACACTTGGCTTTTTGAGATGCCGGACATCCCCATCGCCTTGACCAGCTCGTCCACTGAGCGCGTCGAGACGCCCTGGATGTACGCCTCCTGGATCACCGCTGCCATGGCTTTTTCGGCAGTACGCCGTGGTTCCAGAAAGCCTGGAAAGTAGCTGCCTTGGCGCAGCTTGGGGATCTTCAGATCAACATCGCCGGCGCGGGTTTGCCAGAGGCGATCACGGTAGCCGTTGCGGCTGTTTAGCCTGTCAGGACTTTTGACATCGAACCCGGCACCGCACAGGCTCTCGACGTCGAATTCCATCATGCGCTGGGCAACGAACTGGATCATTTGCTTGAGCAGATCAGCATCTGCCCCTTTCTCAACCAACTCGGTCAATGCGATAGTAGGTTTGGTCATCGTGGTTTCCCTGGTGAGTGTTAGGTCTTCGCAAACTCAACGTTAGCCAAAAACCACGATGACCAACCTCTTTCGCCCGCAGGGCGCCTTCGATTGGTTTAGTTACACCACTTCCTGGGACACGATCAACTGGCGAGTCGCTCTTTCGTGATCTGATCGTATTTAGACCATTTGCTTTGTCCAGACGACTTCACCAGACGCTTACTGTCGTTGAAATTTTTTAAGCCCCTTGCAGGCGCCTGTTGATGCGCGTATTAAGCATGATGCTTGTGACTCATTCGAAGCGTAGGGGAAGGCTGGGTGTATTTTTGTTATTCCAGATTGTTGAGGGTTTTATCGCCTCAAATTCTAAGCGTATGGGGATTCTTGTTTCTCGCGGCGTTAGTGGCTTCATTTGCAGGCGTTGAAGCGGGCGATGCTCCCTTGGAGAGAGCAGAGGGACGCGCTGTCAGTTTTATTTTTGCTCGTGGTGGGGATTTCAGGCTATTGCTTCAGTCGAGAGGTGGCTACAAAGAGCTTAAATTTTCCCAGTATCGCAGTGAGCTCGTGGGAGGGGTTGATGCTCACAAAAATAAGGATGTGGTCGTGGAATATTATGGTGAGTACATCGCAAATTGTTGGGAAGGACAGATCCAGTTTTGCTTTGCAAAGTGTGGAGACGATGCTCGATGCAAAACTGAGCGATACAATCATGAAGCTCAAGCTCTAAGGTGGTTTTGTGTATTTAATATCATTGCTTTCTGTTTTATTTTTATCTGGTCGGCCTTTTTTATGGAAGATTCTTAATGGCTCTATCGGACCGTGCGGAGTCAGAGCAGAACAGATCAATGGCTCATGAGCCTTATCAGATAGGCTGTGTTGCTTCTTCTGCGGCAATGGCCGCCCGCACGCTGGGGCGAGCATCGACCCGCCCCATGAACGATGCCAATTGTGGCCAGCCCTTGATATCGATACCGAAGAAAGGGAGCCACTTGAGTACGGCGAACAGGTAGGCGTCGGCCAGGCCGAAGTCACCCAGCAGGTATTCTTTGTTCACCAACCCTTTGTTCAGATAGTCCAGGCGCTTGAACAATTTCTGCCGGAAAATTTCCTGGGTTGGCTCAGACAGATCGGTATTGAACAACGGGGCACTGCCACTATGGATTTCCGCCGAGATGAAGTTCAGGAGTTCCTGCAGACGGGTGCGCTCCCAGGTCCCATTAGCCGGTGCCAGGGAGTTTCCCGGAACCTGATCGGCCAGATACTGGACAATTGCCGGTCCTTCGGTGAGCACCTGACCGTTGTCCAGCACCAAAGCGGCAACGTAGCCCTTGGGGTTTATGTCGCGCAAGTCCTGTCCGTCGGCCGTCGCCTTGGTCTTGTTGTTGACTCGGATAAGTTCGAACGGCAGGCCGAGTTCGCGCAATACGATATGCGGCGAGAGCGAGCACGTCATGGGGGCGAAATAAAGTTTCATGGTGGCTCCTGATAGCGGGCAACGATCACTCGAAGCTGTTGCCGTTTCCTGTCTGAGACGGCTGTGAAATGTGTTCTCGATAGGGTGCTGCGTTGTCACCGACTGGTAAAGTTACAATTTCTGCCGTGCATCATTAGGTGAGCTTATGGTGTTCATTCGACCGTTGCCGAAGTACGGCGAACCGTCATCGGAATGTCGCTGTGCATCACTGACTTGCGAATATCATTCAGAAAGGCCTGCGCAGCGGGTGTGCGTTCCCCGGCGGGGGAGCACACCAGGCCGAACTCGCGGTAAATCGGTGTGCTCAGTTCGAAGACCCACATGCCTCGGCGGTCAGCGGGTAGTGCCGAGGCGGGCACGATTGAAATTCCCATGCCTTCACGGATCAACGCGAATGCCGTGGCCCAGTCGCGCACTGTAATCCTGACGTCGGTGAGCCTGAGTCCTTCACGTTCAACCAGCGACTGGCCATGGAGGTGGCAGCCCCCTGTAGCCAGGATGAACGGTTCCTCCACCAGATCCTTGAGGGCGATGGTGCTGGACGAGGACTTTCGGGCCAGCTCATGCTGCGCCGGCACGGCGACTACCCAGCAGTCCCGTCCAAGTAGTAGTGCGCCGCGGGACGCAGCGGGATTCATCACTACCCCCAGGTCGACACTGCTGTTGGCCAACCACCGCTCGACTTCTTCATCGGTTCCCTCAAGCGAGACAATTTCTATACCCGGGTGCAACCGGCTGAAACCTTGCAATAGCGGCGGCAGTAGGTTGGCGAACACCGAAGGAAAGCTGGCGAGTTTGATTCGCCCAGATGGCAACCCCGAGACACATCCACCAGGTTTTGGATTGATTCCAATTCGCCCAGCATGCGGCGTGCGCGCTCGATAATCTGCTGGCCGATGGCCGTTACGGTGGTCTGGCGGCGGTCACGCACGAACACTTTTACACCCAGGGCCTCCTCCATCTGCGTAAGCGCCTGGCTAGCCCCCGACTGGGTGATGCCATAGCGCTCGGCAGCGCGGGAGACATTTCCGGCGTCAGCCACGGCGACCAGTAGGCGCCAGTGCATCAAGTTCATCATCCCGGCTGTTCCCCTCATGTTCGACTTGTAGAGACCTGGATTTTACGCGGCGCTTTTTCCCCGCCAGGTCTACAGTTAAGGCGTAGTGTCTAGATAGCGGGGCCGGAGCCGCGCCCGGCTCGTGCGAACGTGTTCACACAGCCTCATCCCCAAGCGCTGATTACCCAATGATGGCCTTGGCCATTTCCGACGTCGCCACCCAGCCTGTCTGCTCATAGACAGGCCTCCCGGCCTCGGTGGCATGTAGCACGGCGAAGCTGATTCCCCGTCTGGCAAACTCGGCCTCAGCGATGTGCATCAAGGCCGAAGCCAAGCCTCGGCGGCGGTATGCCGGTTCCACAAAAACATTGAGCACGTAACCCCGCTGATCCATGGTGGGGTGCGATGGATGCGGCGGCCAGTCGATGCTCATGAGGCCAATGGCGGCAACTGGCTGATCCCCATCGCAGAGTGCAAATCCGTAGTACCGACCGTCGTCCAGTCGCGCCTTCAGCCACGGGCGGAAGTGTTCCGTCATGACGCCCAGCGTGTCAGGATCGCCGCCCGCTTCAAGAAACATCGTTTGACGGTGCAAGCCGATCATAGCCGCGTCATCGGGTCCAAGCGGTCGGCATTGCAGCCCGGAAAGTTCGATACGTCCTTGTGGTTCGTTCATCACTGTCTCGTCGATGGGGGGCGAAGAGGAACAGGCTATGGCATTGGCTCGCGCTGTGGCAATCCTTCGGATTGGCAGACGGATATGATCGAAACAGTGGGCGTGGCGGTCTGATTCGAATACAGCGCCCCATCGAGCTTGTCCGCGATAGACTTGAGGGCGGGTAGCACTGAGCGATCGAGCCACCGCGTCCCGAAGGCAACTACCCGACATCATCCTCCGGAGGTTAAAGACGTTGACTACTTATGACACCCATCAGCCTCAGACCCCGCAGGGCGTGATTGCTTTCTGGAAACAGGCAGGCCCTCGCAAGTGGTTCAAGAAGGACAGTGCCTTCGACCAGGCGTTTCGACAGGCTTTTTTCGAATTGCACTTCAACGCCGCCGCACGTGAACTGGAACACTGGATGGAGACAGCCGAAGGCGCGCTGGCATTGCTGATTTTGCTCGATCAATTTCCACGGAATGCGTTTCGCGGGACCGCGCACATGTTTGCGACGGACCCGCTGGCCTGCTTCTATGCACGGCGGATGGTCGAGTGCGCGATGGACAAGCAGATCGATACACCGCTACGGATGTTTTGCTATTTGCCGTTTGAGCATTCCGAGAACCCGCAGGACCAGGCGCTGTCGGTGCAGCTCAATCGTGAACTTGACCCCAAGGAGTTCAAATGGGCTCAGGAACATGCGCAAATCATCGCAAGGTTTGGCCGTTTTCCCCATCGCAATGCGTTGCTCGGCAGGGTAACGACGGATGAAGAAAATGCGTTTCTGCAGGGCGGGGGATTTTCTGGTTAGTGGCCGCAAAGGGGCAGGGCTGCCAGGGAGGGTCAGGAGGTGACGGTAATTTTCACATCGTGGGTTTTTACTTATGCTTCGTATCCCCCCCATAGGTGGCCGCCATGAAAAGCCGCGACAGGGGTCGCGGCCTCTGTGGTGCAATGCCGTGGTCAGTCGGCGACGATGGCGTACGTCTCGATTTCGACTTTCTGCCATGGGCGCAGCATGGAATCGACCTGGATCAGGCTGCTGGCTGGGCGGATCCCGTCAAATACTTCGCTGTGGGCCTTGGCCACCTGGGCGGCATCGTTGATGTCACGCAGGTAGACTACGGTGCGCACCACGTCTTCCACGCTCATGCCGGCCTCGGCCAGCACGTTGCGCACGGTGGCCAGGATAGCCTGGGCCTGTTCGCCGGCATTGCTGTGTTCATGGTCGGGCGAGGCACAGGTACCGGAAATGTGCAGGTGGTTGCCGACGCGCACGGCGCGCGAGTAGCCGAACACCGATTCGTACTGGCCGCCCGAGGAGATGGTTTGACGCGAGATTGGATTAGTCATCGTGAGTCTCATTGTGGGAGAGGTTTGCCGGTGGAGTCCTGCACGAACAGGATGGAAATCAGACCGACCACAGCGCCAACGATCAGGTACCAGGCAGGTATCATCTGATTGCCCGTTGCGTTGATCAGCCAGGTGTTGATCAGTGGCGCGGTGCCGCCAAACAGCGAAACGGCGATGTTGTAGCTGATGGCCAGGGCGCTGAAGCGCACCCGGGAGCCGAATAGCGACGTCAGTGTGGCCGGCATGGCGCCTTCGAAAAACAGTTGCGCCAGGGTCAAGGTCAGCACGGCGGCCAGCAGCAAAGGCAGCGACTGGCTATGGAGCAGCATGAAGCAGGGGATGGTCAGCACGATCAGCAGGGCGCAGCCGGTGATAATCATGACCTTGCGGCCGATGCGGTCTGCCAGCAGACCGGATACCGGAATCAGCACCAGCATGAACAGCGTGGCGGTCATGCCCAGGCTGAGGCTGAAGCTGTTGCTGTAGCCCAGTACGTTTTCCAGGTAGCCGGGGATGTACCCCAGAATGATGTAGTAAGTCACGTTGAACACCGTGACCAGGCCCATGCACTTGAGCAGTTGCGGCCACTCGTTCAACAGCAGGGCGAACAGGCCGGTCTTGGCACCGGGGCTGGCTTTCTGCGCGGCTTCGTTTTCCTGCATTTGCTGGAAAACCGGCGTTTCTTCCAGGCTGAGGCGCAGGTACAGGGCGATCATGCCTAACAGGCCGCCGACGGCGAAGGGCACGCGCCATCCCCAGTCAGCCATGGTGGCTTCGCCCAATACCAGGGTGAACAGGGTGACCACCGCGCCACCGAGCAGGAACCCGGAGATGTTGCCGAACTCCAGCCAACTGGTTAAGAAACTGCGGCGTTTGTCCGGAGCGTGCTCGGCGATGAACGTACAGGACCCACCGTACTCGCCGCCCGTCGACAGGCCTTGCAGCAAGCGCATCAGGATCAGCACTATCGGGGCGCACACGCCGATGCTGGCGTAACTGGGTATCAGCGCAATGGCGAAGGTGGCCACCGCCATCAACGAGATGCTCAGTGACAGCGCCATGCGTCGCCCGTACTTGTCGCCGATGGGGCCGAACACAAGACTGCCCAGGGGGCGAATCAGGAAACCGGCGGCGAAGGTTGCATAGATCGCCAGCAGTTGCGTGGTGGGGTTGCCGTTGTGGAAAAAGGTCTTGCCGATGATGCCGGCCAGTGACGAGTACAGCGCGAAGTCGAACCATTCGACCATGTTGCCCAGGGTCACGCCGACCACAGCTCTGGTCATCGCTTTGCGCGAGGTCGATTCCTGAGCGCGCGGGGTGGACATGTCGTGCGAGGTTGAGGAAACGTAGAGTTCGCCCATGATCTTGCCCTCTGGAATAATTGTAATGAGGCAGCAGTCAGGAGGAAGGGCAGGCCCACGTCTTGGTGCGTGGGGCCTGCGATTGGGTTTAACGCATGAATACTCCGCCAGCGATGCACAGCGACTCGCCGGTGACATAAGACGGCTTGGCGCTGAGCTGCCAGACCCAGTCGGCGACTTCGTCAACGCGGGCGGCGCGCTTGAGTGGAATCGACGCAATGGCCGCTTCGATACGGCCACCGGCACGGGTGCCTTCGGTGTCGACCCAGCCCGGCGCCAGGGCATTGACCACGATGTTGTGGTCGGCCAGTTCAATTGCCAGCGAGCGGGTCATGGATACCACGGCGGCTTTCGAGGCGCTGTACAACAGTTGGTTCTTCGACACCGTGAAGGCATCGACTGAGGCGAAGAACACGATGGCGCCGCCACCGGCCGCTTTCAGGTGGCGCGTGCCGATCCGGGCGATGTTCAGCGAGCCCAGTACATTGATGTCGAAGATCTTGCGGTACAGGGCGTCGCTGTAGCTTTCCAGCGACGAGGTTGGAAAAATCCCGGCCGCATTGATGACGGCTTTCAATGGCGCCCTGCCGTCCAGGGCGGCGTCGATGGCGCTGGTGAGCTCTGCTTCGCGGGTGATGTCACCCACGACCGGTGAGAACTGAGCGCTGGGTGCCTGGGTGCTGGGGGCGACATCGACGGCCACCACGTGCCAGCCTTCGGCCTGGAAACGTTGAGCGACAGCCCGGCCCATGCCGGAGGACGTGCCGGTGATGATGACGCTGGCGGTAGGAGCGATAGTCATGATGAGTAATCCGGTCAGGCCAGTTGGGCGATAGGGGCAGCGGGTTGCAGGGACAGTTCCATGACATCCAGTTGATTCTGGGTGTCTTTGTAGTTCGCCAGCCACTCGCGCTTGATGATGTCGATACGCGCGTCCGCCGGTTGCAACTTAGCGAACTTGGCGGCCAGGCCTTTCATGCCGGCGGCGCGCAGTTTCAGGAAGCGCATCACCAGCTTGGTCTGGTCGCAGTACACCGGCCATTGCGGGCCACGGGGGGCGCCCAGGCCGATATAGAACAGCCCTTCAACGTTGGTCGGCAGGGTCATGGCGGCGGTGCGCAGTGGGGCGCCGTCGCGCCATTGCAGCAAGTTCTCGTCCATGAACGGCAGGCGCGTATTGAAACCGGTCGCCCAGACGATGGTGTCGTAGTCTTCCTGGGTGCCGTCGCTGAAGGTGACGGTCTTGCCTTCGATATGCTCGATGCCCGGGGCCACCTTGATGCGGCCGTGCTGAATCCAGTACAGCAGCAGGGTGTTGACCACCGGCGGCTGTTTATCCAGGTCATAGCTTTCTGGGGCGGGCAGGCCAGGGTAGTGGGTGTGCGAGCCAACGGTGGCCATGATCAGCATGTTCATGACCATGTTCTGCTGTTCGGGCGGCAGTTGGCCAAGGAACGGCAGCTCGCCACGGGGCACGCCGAAGATGGTCTTGGGCTGGAACAGCTGGCCGCGGCGGATCACGATGGTAGTGTCCAGCCGCGCTTGGGCGGCATCCACGGCCAGGTCGCAACCGGAGTTGCCGAAGCCCACCACCAGGACCTTGCCTTCAACCTGTTTGACGTTGCGGTATTCACCCGAGTGAATGGACACGCCGGTGAAGCCTTTGCCCACCTCGGGGATCTTGCAGTCCCACAGGTGGCCGTTGGCAACCAGCACCCCGGCGTAGCGCTTGCTGGTGCCGTCGGCCAGGGTCACCTGCCAGCCGGCTTCGCCGTTATCGCCCAAGGGCACCATGGTGCGCACTTCGGTGTTGAAAGTGATCCTTTCGCGCAGGCCGAAGGTGTCGGTGTAGGCGTTCATGTACGCCTTGACCTGATCGCGGCTGGGGTAAACCGGGTAGTCTGCGGGCATCGGAAAACCGTCGAAGCACGAGCTGCTTTTCGGAGTGATCAGGTGCAGTGCGTCGTAGTCGGTATTCCAGTGACCGCCGATGTTCGCCGATTTCTCGTAACAGTCCACCTGGAAGCCGGCGTCGGTCATGGTCTTCAGCGCTGCCAAGCCTGCGGCCCCCGCGCCAATGATGCAGTACTGCAATTGAGTGGACATGGTTGACTCCCCATTCATCGAACGTTGCAAGCGCCGGTTGGCGGCGTCCTTGGGGTCAGTATCCAACTGCGCTGCATATGAATGAACGGGCAAACCAATGTGCTTCGTATAGGCCTAGCCTATACCTAGTGGGACTCAAGGTGCGCATACAGCGCCTGGATGCGGCTAAGGTGGCTGCGCATCAGATTCATCAGCACCCGCGTGGGTGGTGAGATGGGCGTGTCATGACGGTGAATGAAACCGAACACCTCAAAGATGGGCGGGTTGATCGGCACCCAGCCCAGGCGGTCATTGAAGCCCAGCTGATGCAGGATCGGCCGGGTCGCGATGACATCCCCTAGCCCCCGTGCCGCGAGTTCGAAGCCGGTGACCTGGTGCTCCACCTCTATGACGGGGTCCAGCACCGCGCCGCCCTTGGCGGCCATCTGCGCGAGCAGGCGGCGGATAGGGTCGGCGGTTTTCCAGCGTGCTTCGGTCAGGATCAGGGGCGCGGTGGCCAGGTCGCTGATGGTTTTCGGGCCTAGCAGATGATCGGGGTTGGCGCTGATATAGCCTACTTGCGCCGACCAGACCGGTTCGCTCACCGCCAGGTTCTGCTGCTTGATAGGCAGCATTACCAAGCCTGCCTCGATTTCGCCGTTGCTGACCAGCTCGGCGATCTCGGACGAGTTGTAGCCCACGATCTTGATGCGCATGTCGGGGTGCTGAGTGCGGAATTGCTCGATCAGGTCGGTCAGGAAGTAGTGGTGGGCGGTGCCGAACGTACCGAAACTGGCCACCCCGCCACTAAGCTCGCGCACTGCTTGCACGGCCTCGTAGCCTTGGCGGGCGGCGGTTACCATGCCCTGCGCGAATGGCTGCAGGCGCCGCCCTGCCTCGGTGAGCACCAGGCGCCGATTGGTGCGGATGAACACGTGCGTGCCCAGGTGTTCCTCCAGGCGCAGGATCTGCTCGGACAGTGAGGGTTGGGCGATGTGCAGGCTTTCGGCGGCCTTGGAAAAGGTCCCGTGCTCGATGGCCGCCAGAAAGTAGGTCAATTGCTGCAATGTCATGGGTAGGGTCAACCGTTCTCTGCTCGCAAGGGGGGCTCAGCGCTGCCGTGCATCATGACCTAAATTGGCGGGGAGGGGCGATATCGCACTCCGCCCTGCAGCGTGATAGTCGGCCCGCGGCTACGAGCGCTTTCTTTTCTCACTCCCAGCGTCGTCGGCCTCGATGACCAAGGCCAGTTGGTCGTCGGCACTATCGCTCGCGAGCGGCTGCACACCCACCCGCACCTCACCGCATCGCTGTTCAAGCGCTACATGGGCAGTGCTCGGGAAACCCAGCTGGGTACACGAGGGTACCGGGCGGAAGAGCTCTCGGCGATGCTGCTGCGCAGCCTCAAGGAGGACGCCGAGCGCGCCCTGGGCGAGCCGGTCCACGAAGCGGTGATCAGCGTACCGGCCTACTTCAGCGATGCCCAGCGCAAGGCCACGCGCACCGCCGGCGAACTGGCGGGGCTGAAGGTCGAAAAGCTGGTCAACGAACCTACCGCAGCCGCCCTGGCCTACGGCCTGCAACAGCGTAGCGAAGCGAACTTCCTGGTGTTCGACCTGGGCGGTGGGACCTTCGACGTGTCCATCCTGGAGCTGTTCGAAGGCGTCATGGAAATACGCGCCAGCGCCGGGGACAACTTCCTGGGCGGTGAAGACTTCGATGACTTGCTGGTGGCGTATTTCATTTCCCGGATTGGCAACGCCGACCTGCCGGACACGACCCAGCCCGCCATCGTCCAGCGCTTGCGGCGTGAAGCGCAGCGCGTGCGCCATGTTCTGGGGCAGGCACCGGTCGCCCGCTTCAGCCTGAGGGAGCAGGATCGCGAGTGGGGCCTGGAACTGAGCCAGGGTGAAATGGCGGAGATCGTGAAGCCTTTGCTGGAGCGCCTGCGTGCTCCGATCGAGCGAGCCATGCGCGATGCCCGGATCAAGGTCGGCGACCTGGACGAAATCCTTCTGGTGGGCGGCACCACACGTATGCCGCTGGTGCGCAAGCTGGTGGCCTCGCTGTTCGGCCGCATTCCATCGATGCAGCTCGATCCGGACCAGGTGGTGGCCCAGGGGGCTGCCATCCAGGCGGCGTTGCAGGCCCGCCATGCTTCACTCAAGGAAGTGGTACTGACCGACGTCTGCCCTTACACCTTGGGCATGGAGATCTCGGTAAAGCGGGGCGCCACTTTTCAGAACGGCTGCTACCTGCCGATCATCGAGCGCAACACGGTGGTTCCGGTGAGCCGAGTGCAAACTGTTTATACATTGCATGACGGCCAGAAAGTGCTCAACCTGAATATCTTCCAGGGCGAAAGCCGGCTGGTGCGTAACAACATTTTCCTCGGCGATCTGGAGATCACGGTACCGCCGCGCAAGGCGGGTGAGGTCAGCCTCGAGGTGCGCTTCACGTACGACAACAATGGTTTGCTCGAAGCTCAGGTGCACGTGCCGATCACCGGCGAAACCCATCAACTGCTGATCGAGAACAACCCGGGCGTACTGGCACCTGAAGAAATTGCCCAACGCCTGGCAGCACTGCAAGCCTTGAAAGTCCACCCCCGCGATCAGCAGGTCAACACGCTGCTGATAGCCCGGCTGGACCGGCTGTACCAGGAAAGCCTCGGCGAAAGCCGTACGCTCATCGCAGGGATGGCGAACCATTTCCAGCAGATACTCGATACCCAGGACGAACCTCTGATCCGCAAGACCCGCAGTGAGATCAGCCAGCGTCTTGCGCACTTCGATATCGAGGGTTGAGGGATCATGAGCCACTGGCAACTGCTCGAACTGACCCCGGGCGCTGATGAGCGCAGCATCAAGCGTGCCTATGCACGCTTGTTGAAAGTTCACCGCCCGGACGAAGACCCGGCAGCCTTCCAGCGCTTGCGAGAGGCCTATGAGGCCTCGCTAGCCGATGCCCGATGGCGAGCGCAGGATGATGAAGAAGAAGTCGCACTCGCGGTGGTCGAAGACCAGCCCGCTATCGAGACCGCCACACAGGTCGCGCCAATGGCGCGGGAGGAGCACGCGGCGCTGACACCCGCCGCCTGGGAGGAAATTCCACTCGCTGCCAGCCCCCCGGAACCCTCGTTGGCGGTGATGCAGCAATGGTTGGCCCAGGGCAAGGAGGCCGAGGTGCTCGACGCTCTGCGCCAATGGCTCGCCAGCGACTGGCTGCTGCGCTTCGAGCGGCGCCAGGAGTTCGAGCAGCACGTGCTGCAGTGGTTGGAATCGGCGCCGCAATGGTCACTGGCTTTTTTCGAGCGCGCCTGCCAAGTCATGGGCTGGAGCGAAGCCCAGGATGATTTGCCTTGCGAATACCGGCGCTGGGAGGGCTTGATCCAACGCTGCGAGCGGCAGGCGCTTCAGGAGCGTGTGAGTGCCGACCTGGCCGGCTACGACGATGACAAACGGCTAGGGCAGGTCGCGGCATTGCTGTTCAAGCCGCTCACTGACCGCCGCCGTCGTGAAATCGCCGACGGTTTTTCAGGCCATGATTGGCAGCGTTTTTCCGAATTGGCTGAATCCATCGAACACCAGAACCGCGATTTGCCCAAGCGCCTTGGGCTGCAGCCGCTGGACAACTGGCGGGACTGGTTGCCGGCCAGCAGTTTCAAGGGCCTGTACGGGTTCCTGTGGTTCGCGTTGGCGCTGCTGGTCGGGTATTCGCTGCTGGACCACCCGCAACGAGTCGATGGGCTGGCTGCCGCGCTGGCCGTCCTGATTTTCATTCCGGGTGCAATGTATCTGGGCAATACCGTCTACCGCTTCTGGTCGATGGTGGCGGTGTCGGCCGTGTCGTTGGATATCCGGCTGAGCCAGCTGCTGGTCCCGCCCCGTTGGTATCGGCGAGGTGCTGGACTCCTGCTGCTGCGGCAAATCGTGCCGGCCATTGTGCCTGCCATTTATGCCGCCGTATGGTCGCGCAGTGTGCCGGGTTTGCGCTGGCTCAGCCCGCTGCTGGTGTACCTGGGCACGTTGTATTTCACCCACGTGGCGCTGAGCGGCGGCAAGCCCTCGATCTGGAACCGGGCTGCACGGGCTACCAAGGGTCAGATGGCGCGCTTGCCTTGGCGCGGCCTGTGGCAGGGGGCTCTGATCTGCCTGGCGGGTTTGGCGATGGGGTTCTACCTGTATGTGCATTCCAGGCTCAAGGGTTAGTCCGGCGAGTGAGCAGTCGATGACGGTGACCTGTTCGTCTCAAGCCATCGTTTCACGGCAAAATGGCGACTCATTCGGCGCCTCTATTGCTAAGGGACCGGAGGCGCGGTATCTCTGCGCCTCGGGTCGTGAGCAGGGAATCAGTCGCCAAACGCTTCCATCAGCACCTGAACCAATTGACCGCCTTCTGGGGTCGCCCAACTGCCGGCCAACTCGGCGATCAACTGGTTGGTGGTGGTCAGCGTCACACCGGCTTTATCCATACGGCGCAGGGCGATGTCATCAGCCATTGCCGTAGGCGAAGCACCACCATCAGCTACGACCTGAACCTCGAAACCATCGCGTACCAGCGACAGCGCCGGGTATACCGTACAGACGTCGTTGGTCACGCCAGCGATGATGAGTTTTTTGCGACCTGTGGCTTCCACGGCGGCGGCAAAGTTTTCGTCGTCCATCGCATTGACGATGCCCAGACGCTTGATACGACCGGCGAATTCGGTCGGCAGGATCTCTTCCAGCTCGCTCAGCAGAGGTCCCTGTGCATACTCCTCCATGCTAGACGTCAGCACGACCGGCAGCTTGAGAATGCGTGCCGCTTTGGCGAGCATCAGCGCGTTGCGCTTGAGTTCTTCGAACGGCATGGACTTCGCCCAACCCATGGTGCCGACCTGGTGGTCGATCAGCAGGAGTGCAGCATTGTCGGCAGAAAATTTTTCGTACGTCATGGTCTTTCTCCTAGCGATTGTATGGGGTAGATCACCCCGGTTGGGGTTGCTTCAAGGGGCAGCTTGCAGATTTCCAAATGCACCGCGCTGATAACCGCTGACTGCCTTGGTCAATGCCTCTGCGGAAGCGAGCGCCAGTGACCCCTGCCAAAACACGGGTTGGTGCAAAGGAACGCCTGAAAACATGACGGCTTTGGCGTGGCCTTGGTTTGCCGTCAGGGTCACGATTCGATTCGCAGTTTGGGGCAGGGCTACAGCCGCTTCTGGCGTGGCCAGACCGAAGGGTTGGCCATCGACCAAAACCTCGCCATCAATGGGCATCACAAAGGCGACATGGCCATCGGGAACAGGGATCGCGACTTCACCGCCATCCTCCAGTGAGATGTCCAGAAGGCGTACTTCCGTCGGCATCACCAGTGGCGATACAGCACCCTCGAAACTTCCGAAGGGCACGCGGATCTTTGCTCCTGGTTTGTGAATGGAAGGCACATCCTGAGCTTCAAGACTCAACGCAAAGGGGGCCGCGTCCTGCTTTCGCTCCGGTAAATTGATGAATATCTGAAGCATGTGAACAGTCTTACCGGATTCTGCTGGAACCTCCTCATGCACGATGCCTTGGCCTGCTGCCGTCCAGTGCAGCCCACCCGGTTGGATAAGAGTGCGGTTACCCAAAGAGTCCCGGTTATCGATTCCTGTTTCCGAGTCCAGAAAAAGGTACGAGACCGCTGAAAAACCCGCATGGGGATGGGGTGGGAACGTCGGCCCGCTGATCCAGGCGTGATCAACACCCAAAAATGGATCGATGGGTCTCGCGTAATGGTCACCACGCAGGCTGAACGCCCTGAATTGGCTACCGTGGTTCATGCGCTGCAAACGTGCACTGGATGACATGACGGTCTCCTTATGCCCGTTCGGGCATGGCTGGATAGTCGATGTAGCCTTCAGCGCCAGGAGCGTAGAAAAGGTCTTTGTTCGGTACGTTCAACTCAGCACCGGCCAGGAAGCGTCGCGGCAAATCAGGGTTGGCCAGGAATGCGCCACCGAACACAGCCGCGTCAGCCTTGCCTTCTTCGATCAGGGACTGGGCGCTTTCTTTGGTCTGGCCACTGCCGATCAGGTAGCTGCCGTCGAACAGGGGACGCAGGGCTGCGTGGTAGTCGAACTGGGCACCAAACAGCGCCACGTGCAGGTAGGCGAGGTTCAGACCACGCAGTTGCGTGACCAGATAGGTGTAGGTTTCCTGCGGGTTGGCATCGACGATGTCGTTGAAGTTCATCTCCGGTGAGATCTTGATACCTACGCGGTTGCCACCGACTTCACTGACCATGGCAGCGAGTACCTCCAGGACGAAGCGTGTGCGGTTTTCGACCGAGCCACCGTATTGGTCATCGCGCTGGTTGCTCCCAGTGGACAGGAATTGCTCCGGCAGGTAACCGGAAGCTGCATGCAGCTCGACACCGTCGAAACCGGCTTCAATTGCCAGGTGGGCCGCGTTGCGGTATCCAGCGACAACATCGGCAATTTCCGAAACGGTCAGTGCGTGCGGGGTGACGAAATCTTGCAGGCCAGTTGCAGTATAGGTCTGCCCCGCTGCCCTGATCGCCGAAGGAGCTTGGGGCTGTGCGCCGTTCGGCAGGAGCGATGGATGGGACACACGTCCGCAGTGCATCAATTGCATGAAGATGCGACCGCCGCGCGCATGAACGGCGCTCGTGACTTTCTTCCAGGCGGCCACTTGGTCAGCGGTTTCGATACCAGGGGTGCGTACGTAGCCTTTGCCCATGGCAACCGGGAACACACCTTCGCTGATGATCAGGCCTGCGGAAGCACGCTGGGAGTAGTAAGTGGTGACGAGATCGGATGGTACGCCCGCGTCGTCAGAGCGCGAGCGAGTCATCGGCGCCATGACCATACGGTTGGAGAGGGTGTAACGACCTACTTTGACTTCGGAAAAAAGAGAATTCATTGCGGTGGTCCTCAGGGGTGATGGGGTCCATGATTAATCAATCCGTTTCCGGGATAAATCCGGTAAAATTGAAATCACTGATCCACTGATGGAGCAATGGAGTGGAGTATCTGAATGACATGGCGTTGTTCGTCGAAGTTGTGAAGGTCCGCAGTTTTCGAAAGGCTGCCGAGGGGCTGGATATGCCGAATTCAACACTATCGAGGCGAATCAGCGGCCTGGAAAAGGCCATTGGCCTACGACTGCTGCATCGCACAACCCGCAAAATTGAACTGACCGAGGCGGGGCAGTTGTATTACGAGCGCTGCAAGCGGATCGTCGACGAGGCGAGACTTGCTCATGAGCAATTGGGAGAGATGCTCGCGCGTCCGAGCGGGCTTTTGCGCGCTTCGCTTCCAGTGGATTTTGCCAATGTCTACCTGGCCCCGCTGATTGCCGAGTTCGCTCGGCAGTACCCGGGTATCAGCTTTGATTTCGACCTCACGCCCCGGCAGGTGGATCTGATCAGCGAACCCGTCGACGTGGTGATCCGCATGGGCGAGCCTCCAAGCTCTAATCTGATTGCGCGAAAGCTGGCCAGCCTGCAACGCTTCCTGTACGCCTCACCGCGGTACCTGGAGGTGTCAGGAGAGCCACGATCACCTGTGGATTTGGCTCACCACGACTGCTTACGGTTGCGCGGCCCAGGTTCCGATCGCTGGACGCTGTCGGGCAAGGGTGAAACAGAGCAGGTCGATATCGGTGGGCGTTTCGAACTCAACAGTGTTGGGATGTTGAGACGTTTGGCGTCGTTGGACCTGGGGATTACTTTGCTCCCGGAGGGAATCGCCGCTCAGGATGTGGCGCAGGGAAAACTGCGACGAATTCTGCCTGACTGGCAGGGCTCACCTGTCTCGGTGTATGCCCTTACTGAAACACGATTGCTTCCTGCCAAGACCCAGCGGTTCATCGAATTCGTGCGCGATAAACTAGCCGCCCAATAGCAGCCCTCGGATGCTTTTGGAGCAGCAGGAGTGCGCTCACCGATCAGCGCGCCCCGCCCGCAGCAGCTACAGTGGTGCCCATTGACGTCGTTTGAGGTTGGCGGCCGTGGACAGGTTTCTGGAGATGAAAGTGCTGTTGGCGGTCGTGGACGCCGAGAGCTTTGCCGCGGGTGCCCGGGTGGTGGGGATGTCGCCGCCCAGTGTGACCCGCGTGATCGCGGGGCTGGAGGCGCGGTTGGGCACGCTGTTGCTGGCACGCAGTACCCGCAGCCTGCGGCTGACCGAGGCGGGACGGCGCTATGCGCAGGACTGCCGGCGCATCTTGCTGGAGCTGGAAGAGGCCGAGGAACTGGCCGCCGGTGGTACCTTGCGGGCCCGCGGCAACCTGACGGTCACGGCGCCGGTGATGTTCGGGGAGTCGTTTCTGATGCCGCTGATCACCGAGTACCTGGACCGCCACCCGCAGGTCACGGTGAACGCGGTGCTGGTGGATCGCCTGGTCAACCTGGTGGAGGAGGGCGTGGATGTGGCCGTACGCATCGGCACGTTGCCCGACAGCAGTCTGCAGGCGGTGCAAGTGGGCAGTATCCGCCCGGTGGTGTGCGCCGCCCCGGGCTTTCTGGCCCGCGTCGGCCGGCTGACGCAGCCGGAGGAGGTGCTGGCGCTGCCGGTGGTGATGTCCTCGGCCAGCGACTTGCTCACCGCGTGGCATTTCCAGCGGCAGGGGCAGGCCGTGGTCCTGCACCCGCAGCCGCGCCTGCTGGTGAGCTCCAACCAGGCGGCCATCAATGCGGCGCGGCTGGGCTGGGGGTTGACGCGGGTACTGTCCTACCAGGCAGCGCAGTGGGTGCAGAAGGGCGAGCTTGAGGTGGTGCTCCAGGCATTCCAGACCCCGGCGCTTCCCGTGAACATCCTGTACCAGGCCGACCGGCAGGTGCTGGCCAAGGTGCGAACCTTCGTTGACCATTGCGCCAGCCGCCTGCTTGCCGACAGCGCGCTGCACGCCGCGGCGCAGGGCTGACGAATGGGGCGTTATCGCGAGATGCACACTTTCGTCACCGTGGCCCAGGCCGGCAGCCTGGCGGCAGCGGCCCGTCAGTTGCAGCAGTCGCCGGCCACGGTCATGCGCACGATCGCTGCGCTGGAAGCGCGCCTGCGCAGCAGGCTGCTGATACGCGGGCCGCGCGGCGCGCGCTTGAGCGAGGCAGGCGAGAGCTTCGCGCAACGCTGCGAGCACATCTTGGCGCAGACCCATGTGGCCGAGTGTGCCGCTGCCGGCCTGCACGCCAGCCCCGAAGGGCCATTGACGATCGCCTTGCCGCTGCTGATCGATGCTCAGGTGTTCACCCCCATCGCGGTTGCCTACCTCGATGCGTTTCCCCGGGTGCGCTTGTCGATCAAGGCCTGCGAAGGCGTGCCCAGGTTGCTCAAGGAAGGCATCGATGTGGCTCTCGTGGTCGGTGCGTTACCCGATTCGTCCGAGTTTGCCTTGGCGTTGGGCAAGGCCCGGCCGGTCCTGTGCGCTGCGCCGGCCTATCTGGCGAAGTGGGGACGGCCTGTCACCCTGGACGAACTCAACGCCCATCGGGCGGTAGTCGTCTCGTCGCCCAGCCAGGACCCACCCTGGCGCAACAGCGCCAACCGTCTGCTGAAACCGGCCAGGGTGCTGACGTGCACCACCCAGCGCGGCGCCATCCAAGCGGCGATGCTCGGGCTGGGGCTGATTCGCTGCATGAGCCACGAGGTACATGGGGAACTGGCCAGTGGCGCGCTTGAACCGATACTGCCTGGCTGGGCCGGGGAGGACGTGCCGGTGCATTTGATCTACCGCCATGGCCGTCGCGCCGAAGCGCGAGTGCGCTCCTTCATCGACTTCGTCACGCCCTTGTTACGTCGTCATCCTGCCTTTCACTAGGCGCTGTATGAAATGCATCCCAACTCGGCCATGCTGCGTTGAAAACAGGCTCGCCTTCGCTGGAATACATTTCATACAGACCCTCGGTCGGTTTGTTCCGGAAAACGGAATTATGGATTGCCCAGGGTGGTGATTCTGCTGGGCAGTCCGTGAGCGCAACATGGCTGCACTGCGTTATCACTCGCCCTTGCGGAGCCAACCCATGCCACATGCCATCAAGCTGTACCATCATCCCCTGTCCGGCCACTCCCACCGCGTCCAGTTGCTGCTGTCATTGCTCGGGTTGCCCACGGAGCTGATCAAGATCGACCTGGCCAAAGGCGAGCACAAGACACCTGCGTTCCTGGCCCTCAACGCCTTCGGCCAGGTGCCGGTACTCGATGACCAGGGCACCGTGCTCAGCGACTCCAACGCCATGCTGGTGTACTTGGCCAAGACCTACGGCACGGCCAGCTGGAAACCCCAGGACCCGCTGGCCGAAGCGCGGGTACAGCGCTGGTTGTCAGTGGCTGCCGGCCAACTGGCCTACGGGCCGGCCGCGGCACGTCTGGTCACGGTGTTCGGTGCGGCGTTCAATGCCGATGAGGTGATTACCCGGGCCCATGCATTGCTCAAGGTGATGGACCGTGAACTGGCGGGCAGCGCGTACCTGGCCGGGCCCGAACCGACCATCGCGGATGTGGCCAACTACAGTTATATCGCCCACGCGCCGGAAGGGAATGTGTCGCTGCATGACTACCCCCACGTTCGCGCCTGGCTGCAGCGTATCGAGGCGCTGCCCGGCTTCGTGCCCATGGTCCGCACCGCCGTGGGCCTGCAAGCCCACTAAGCGCCGCGGCACATTGATCGAGGAGCCTGCGCCATGGACCACCTGTCAAAATCGCCCTGGCATGCCGGGGAGAAAATGCTTCAGCAACGGTTCCTCGCCTCAGAGCGCATGGACGAAATCGGGCCGCGGGTGATCCGTGACTACATGCCTGACCAGCACCGCGAGTTCTACCACCAATTGCCGTTCATGCTGGTGGGGGCGGTGGACGCCAATGATCGTCCCTGGGCCACGGTGCTGGAAGGGCCGGAGGGCTTCGTCACGTCACCTGACGCTCAGCACCTGCGCCTGGCCGTTGTCCCCGATCCACAAGACCCGGCTACAGGCGGATTGCACCCAGGAGCGGCCATAGGCCTGCTCGGTATCGAGCTGCACACCCGGCGGCGCAATCGCATCAATGGTGTCATCGGCCAAGCCACTGCGGCGGGTCTGGAGGTAGCGGTCGAGCAGTCCTACGGCAACTGCCCCAAATACATTCAGGAACGCGCATACACGCGCCTGCCAGCACCGGACCACGACAATCCCCCACGGCAGGACTTTACTGCACTGGATGACCACGCGCGGGCCGTGATCGCTGCCGCCGACACCTTTTTCATCGCCAGCTACGTGGATGATGACGCCCAGCATCGCTCGGTGGATGTGTCCCATCGCGGCGGCCGTGCGGGGTTTATCGACGTGCAGGGCAACCGCCTGACTATCCCTGACTACGCCGGCAACCTGTTCTTCAACACGTTGGGCAACCTGCACGCTAACCCGGTGGCCGGGTTGCTGTTCATCGACTTCACCCGTGGCGATTTGTTGCAACTGACCGGGCGCACCGAGTTGCTGCTCGACAGCCCCCTGATCAAGACATTCGAAGGCGCCGAGCGGCTCTGGACGTTCGAGGTGCTGCAGGGGGTGCTGCGGCCAGGGGCGTTGAAACTGCGCTGGCGGTTTCAGGATTACGCGCCCACCAGCCTGGCCACCGGCACTTGGGCCGAAGCCAGCGAGCGCCTGCGCCAGGTCGAACAGCGCCGGCAGTGGCAGCAATGGCGGGTTACCCGGGTGCAGCAGGAAACCAGCGACATACGCTCGTTCTATCTGCAAGCGCCGGACGCCGCCGCGGTAGCGTTCGTCCCGGGCCAGCACCTGCCCATGCGCCTTGGCGCTGCGGGCGCGCCAGCCTGGGTCAGAACCTACAGCCTCTCCAGTGCCCCGGCCGATGGTCAGCTGCGTATCAGCGTCAAGCGCCAAGGGCCGGCGTCACACTATCTGCACGATCGGGTGCAGGCGGGCGATCTGCTCGATGTGCGCCTGCCGGTAGGGGGCTTCACGCTGCTGGAGGGTACGCAACGTCCCGTTGTCTTACTGGGCGCTGGGGTGGGTATCACGCCGATGATGTCCATGGTTCGCCACCTGGTGGCCCAGAGCCGGGGGCAAGGCACTGAGCGTGCCGTTCACCTGTTCCAAAGCGCGCGCACCCTGGCGGAATTGCCCTTCCAGGCGGAACTCGCCCAGTTGCAGCAAACACTCGGGGCGCAGTTGCACATCTACCGTGCCCTGAGCAGCCCCGGGACGGACGCCGTGATGGTGCGTGACTACCAGATCGCCGGGCGGTTGACCTTTACCGAGGTCAAGGCGCGGTTGCCGCTGGATGATTACGACTTTTACCTGTGTGGCCCGGCGGGGTTTCTCCAGGACCTCTACGATGGCCTGCGAGGTATCAACGTGCCCGACGCGCGTATCCATGCCGAAGCCTTCGGCCCCTCAGCCTTGCGACGTACGCAAAGCGTTGAGCCGCCTGCGGTAGCGCAACCACCCGCGGCCAGCGTGCCAACCGCGGTTTACTTCAATGCCTCGGCCACCGAGGCGCGCTGGACCCCCGGCGATGGCAGCTTGCTGGAACTGGCCGAACGCCGTGGCCTGAGCCCTGAGTTCAGTTGCCGGGGTGGCTCGTGCGGGACGTGCAGCACGCGCCTGATCAGCGGGAGCGTGCATTACCCGACCCCGCCGGCGCAGCTGCCGCCGGCGGGCAATGTGCTGATTTGCTGCGCGGTGCCGGGGCAGGGCGAGGAGGGAGGGCGGGGCCTGGTGCTGGATCTCTAGCACTGGCCCTGGACGCATCGGGGCATGATGCGGTGCATCCATTCATACGTGGCGCCCGGATCAGAAATCGACGCTGGTCGAGAATTTCACCAGCCGCGGATCCCCCTGGGTCAGGTAGCCGCCATTGGCCGACGCCCAGTAGTTCTTGTCGGTGAGGTTCTCGACGTTGAGGCGCAGGGTCACGTCTTTCTGCGCCACCTTCAGCTGGTAGCGGGCGCCGGCATCGAAACGGTTCCAGGTCGGCAGGCTCAGGGTGTTGGCGGCGTCGGCATACTGGCCGCCGGTGCGCAGCATGCGCGCGTTCAGCGCCAGGCCTGGCACCCCTGGAACATCCCAATCCGCGCTGGCATTGAGGGTGAAGGTCGGTACGCCGATGGCATGGTTACCGTCGTTGGCGCCGTTGAGGGTGCCGCTGACGTGCGAACTCATGCGCGTACCCCCGGCCATCAGGCGCAAGCCGTCGATCGGTTCACCGAACACGCTCAGTTCGACCCCTTTGTTGACCTGGTCACCTTCACGCACATAGTAATTGCCTTGGACATAGCCGTCCGTTGGCTTCTCGATCCGGAATACCGCCAGGCTCGCCCCCACCCTGCCAACGTCCAGCTTCACGCCGGCTTCGCTCTGCTTGGTGCGCCCCGGTGGGAACATCTCACCCGCATTGAGGATGCCAGTGCCAGAGGCGGTCGGGCCCTGGGCCAGGCCTTCAATGTGGTTGGCGTACAGCGATACGAAGCTGGTGGGCTTGTAGACGATGCCGTAGACCGGTGTGGTGATGGCCTCGTCGTAACGCGCGTTGCGGCTGCCATCGTAGGCCGCGCTGGTGCCGCCCTTGTAGGCGTAGCCCTGCACAAGCATTTCCTGGCGGCGCAGGCCGGCGGTCACCAGCAGGCTGTCGTCAAAGAACCCGAGCGTGTCGGACAAGGCAACGCTGCGGGTGCGGGTCTTGCCGGTGACGCCCGGATCGCTGAGGTCGCCGCCGACGAAGTAGCTGGTGGTTGGCTTGGCCAGGTCCCCGGGGTTGTAGAGGTTGGTCGCACCGCTGGCCGTGCCGTAACGGTAGAAGTCGAACGCGCTGCGTTGCTGCGCCCACAGCTCGGTGGCCCCTACGCTCACCTGATGGCTGACGGGGCCGGTGGCGAAGTGCCCGTTCAACCCCGCCATGAGCGTGGTGTTGTCTTCGTCGTGGGGGATCTGCGAGCCGCTGATGGTCGCCGCACCGGTGCTGGCGTCGGTCAGGGTCGGGGTGGCGTAGAAGCCATTCTCGCGCGTGTGCTTGGCACCGGCGGCCAGGTACGCGGTCCAGCTGTCGTTCAGATCCCAGTCACCGCGCACCATGCCGAAGGTGTCTTCAGTGTCTTCCCACGACCAGTCCTGCCCGTAGTTCTTGCTGGCGTCGGGGGCCGACGGAATACCGGCCAACCCGGTGCCCAGCTTGACGCTGTTGCGCAGGTGGGTCAGGTGCTGCTTCTGGTAGCCCACGTCCGCGGACAGGCGGAAGTCATCGCCGCGGTAATCCAGGCCCAGGGTGACCAGCTTGCTGCGCTGGTCCTGATCGTCGATGGCCGTTTCGCCTTCGCGCTGCATCAGGTTCAGGCGCGCGCCGAAGCGATTGTCCTCACCAAACCGCTGGCCAAGGTCCAGGTGTTCGCCGATCCGGCCATCGCTGCTGATGTCCTGGGTGTACCGGCGAATGGGTGTATCGGTGGCGCGCTTGGGCTGCAGGTTGACGCTGCCGCCCAGGCCGGAACCGGTGGGGCTGACGCCGTTGATGAACGCGTTGGGGCCCTTGAACACTTCCACCCGGTCCAGCGCTTCGGTGCCGATGATTTGCCGCGGCAGCACCCCGTACAGGCCGTTGTAGGAGATATCGTCACTGTTGAGCGGCAAACCGCGGATCACGAACACCTGTGCCTGGTTACCGCTGCCGTAGGACTGGCGCACCGACGGGTCGTTGGCCAACACATCGCCAATGTCCTCGGCCTGCTGGTCCTCGATCAATTGGGCGGTGTAGCTGGTCAGGGTGAATGGCACATCCATGAAGTCCTGGTTGCCCAACACCCCCATCTGCCCGCCACGCGCCACCTGGCCGCCGGCATACGCATCGGGGCGGGTGTCGGGACGGCTCTTGATGGTATCGGAGTCGATGGCAGTGGCATCAAGCTCGATGGGTTCGGCGGCACTGGCCATTACACTGGTGCAACAGCACAGGGCCAGCAGGGTAGGGCGAGACGGGAATGGGCGCGGCATGGGGGGTTCCTGGACGGTATTGATTTCCAAAATGCCGGTCCGTGGCAATTGCGACTGATTCGCGATTGCCGATACTACCAGTAGTTATTGCGATTCGTTATCAAATATTCGATTGGGTGTCGGGTTCGATACGCGCTTGATCGTGCACTCAGGGCTACGGCACGCGGTCGGCGGAGATCTGAAGCTAGGAGCTGGCACGCCAGCCCCTGCAGCAGTCGGCGCGGCAGTCGGCTTCAAATCTGCTGTTGACCGCCGTCGACGAACAGTTCGATGCCATTGACGAAGCTGGCGTCGTCCGATGCCAGGAACAGCGCGGCGCTGGCGATTTCCTCGGCTTCGCCGACGCGGCCCATGGGGATGAGCGAGGCCAAGTAATCCAGCAACCCCTGCTGTTGCGCGGCATCCGGGCCGGCCAGGTCGACCAGGCCAGGGGTGCGGGTGGCGCCGGGGCTGATGGTGTTGATGCGGACCTGGCGGTCCTTCAGGTCCAGGATCCAGTTGCGGGCAAACGAGCGCACGGCGGCTTTGGATGCGGCGTACACGCTGAACGCGGCAGTACCCGCGCTGCCGGCGGTAGACCCGGTGAGAATGACCGAGGCCTTGCGGGCCAACAGCGGCAATGCCTTCTGTACGGTGAACAGCACACCCTTGACATTGCGGTCGAAGGTGTCGTCGAAGTGCTGCTCGGTGATTTCGCCGAAGGGCACCATCGAGCCGCCGCCTGCGTTGGCGAACAGCACGTCGATGTGGCCGTGGGCCGCGCCGATTTGCTCGTATAGCGCGTCCAGCTGGTCGAGGCGGGTGGAGTCGACCCGCACGCCGGTGGCATTGCCCACGGCGGCCACGGCTGCGTCGAGCTCCGCCTGGCGGCGGCCGGTGATGTAGACGTGGGCGCCTTCTTCGGCGAAGCGCTTGGCGGTGGCCAGGCCGATGCCAGTGGTGCCGCCGGTGACCAGGGCGATTTTACCTTCGAGTTTGTTAGCCATGATGATGCTCCCAGTAGTGGTTGAGGTGCTGCGTTCAGGTTGAGTTGCGGTGTGGGAGAAGCATATCGACGGGGCGGTCTTTTCAAAATAGAATTGTCTGCAATCCATCGTTGCAGAAATGAAATGAGCAGACTTCCGGATTTCGAAGGGCTGGCGATGTTCGCCAAGGTGGCGGAGGAGGGCTCGTTCGCGGCCGCCGCGCGGGTGATGGGGGTGTCTGTGCCCACGGTGTCACGGGCAGTGGCACGGTTGGAGGAGCGCCTGGGCGGGCGGCTGTTCAACCGCACCTCCCGGCAACTGGCGCTGACCGAGTTCGGCGCGAGCATGGCCACCAGGGCAGGCGAGGTGTATCGCCAGGCAGAAGAAGTAGAGAGCGAGGCCCAGGCGTTATCGGTACAGCCGCGCGGCCAGGTGCGTCTGGCGGTACCGATGTCTTTTGGGCTGCGTTGGGTGGCACCGCTCATGCCGCAATTGCTGCGCCAGTACCCGGAGTTGTCGATAGACCTGCACCTGTCCGATGCCTCGGTCGACCTGGTGGCGGAAGGTTTCGACGCCGCCTTGCGGATCGCGGTTCTGCCTGATTCGTCGCTGGTCGCGCGCAGGCTCTGCGCGGTCACCCAATACCTGGTGGCATCGCCTGGCTACCTGCGCGAGCACGGCAATCCCAGCCACCCTCGTGACCTGGCGGCCCGCAAGTGCCTGAGTTATGCGTACCGCTCACGCAGCCAGGTATGGCGCTTTACCCATGGCGACGGCACCGAAGAGGACGTCGTGCCCAATGGCCCGCTGCGCGTGACCAACGCCGACGCATTGTTGCCGGCCTTGCTGGAGGGGCTGGCCATTGCCGAGCTGCCCGAGTTCATGGCCAGCGAGTACCTGGCGGACGGCCGTCTGGTCCACGTGCTGCCTGCCTGGCACATGATGCAGGGCGGCTTGTATTTCGTCACCCCGTCGGCGCGCGCGCGGCCTGTGAAGATCAAGGCGCTGTCCGAGTTTTTTGCCAAGCACCTGTCAGAACCTCAATGGCAGTGGCCATGAAGCGCCATCGGCTTCAATGCGCGGTGGCAATGCTGGTTCGCTCAAGGTGCGCCGCCTGTCTGCCGGGCGGCACCGAAGGGCAACTCATGGTTTCTCAAGTAGCGCGCAGATCAACTGCATGACAAAAGGAGAGCATCATGGCAATCAGTAACCAGCGCCCGGACGATTCAGGCATGGGCCCGGCGTCGAGAGCGC
Organism: Pseudomonas eucalypticola; assembly: GCF_013374995.1. NCBI lineage: Bacteria > Pseudomonadati > Pseudomonadota > Gammaproteobacteria > Pseudomonadales > Pseudomonadaceae > Pseudomonas > Pseudomonas eucalypticola. The sequence continues at coordinate 2,642,511 of NZ_CP056030.1, forward strand.
CCGACACCGAAGATGGCTTGTACCCCGACACCGACGGTGATCTGGATCACCGGGCCGATGGCGACTCCGATCCGTTGCCCACTAGCAACGAGCCCAAGGTGCCCGGTGCCAAGGACCGCGGCGTTGGATCAGCTCAGGGCTCCCCGGACTCGGTCGAGCAAGAGGCCGGGTTGGATGATGGCCTAAGGCCTACCGGGGGAAATGCTTAAGGGCTTCAGGCATGGCATGGGGTAGCGGCAGCCGACAGGGCGCCACCCGTCGGCCCCGTGGCACTTGCGGCTCAAGCGAGCCCTCCCATGTACAGGCGCGCAAATCCTGCGCCTCAGACGGGAGAATCGTGATGGTAGAAGACAACAACGGCCCGGAAGCGCCCTACCCAGGCCCCTCCGAAAATTCCGCGGACACGGGCGAAGGCCATGACGTGAAACCTGAGCAAACCAGTTCCGAGCCCAAGCAAGGCACCCAGGAGCGGCCCGTGGACTGGAATCCGCCACCCGGCAATCCGGGGTCGGATCAGGATGCCCAGACGGACAGGGAGCCGGGTAGTGCGAAGACTGATAGTTTGATCGATTCGGAGTAGCGTTCAGTTCCAGGGCCCGGTGTGGACGGGCCCTTCATTTCCGTTCAAGAAACTCGCGTATCGCATACGCGGTTTGCGGGGCGCTCGTCACCACGAAAAAATGCCCTTCCCCGCGCAGGATGCGCAATTGGGCGTGTCGCAGGGCGTGGCGCAAGATGTCCGCGTTATACAAACGCACCAAGGTGTCTCGGTCCCCGGCGAGGATCAGCGTGCGCTGGCGCAGCCGCCGCAGCCGCGGCAGGCTGGTCCAGCCCACCAGGGCAGCGACCTGGCGGTAATAACTGCGCGGGTTAGCGGTGAGCATGCCGTTCCCGACCCCGAAGTGCATCAACGTCTGCAACGAATGAGGCGAACGCTGGTGCTTGTCCCGTGTGGCGCCCTTGCCCCTCCCGAGAAAAGCCAGGACATCAGCGGGCTTGACCAGCAACGCCGGGCCCGCGGAAGTGGCCGCCAGAATCATCCGGCGCACCCTGGCCGGGTGGCGCAGGGCGAACTCCTGCGCCAACGCGCCACCCCAACTCACGCCAAACACATCCACCTGGTCCATTCCCAACTGCGTGAGCATCTCGGCCAGCAGGTCGGCATGGCCCGGCAGGCGCATGGGCCAGCGGGGCGCTTGCGATGCACCGACCCCGGGAACGTCCAGAGTTATGGTCGTGTAGCCCGCCAGTTCATCGCGCAAGGGGTCGAAGGTGCGAATCAGGCCCCCCAGGCCGTTGAGCAATAACAGTGGTGAGCCTTGGCCGCGAATCGAAACGTTCAACCGCAGGCCGGTGACGGTGAGTGTGTGCGTTGCCATGGTGAAGTTACCCCCGGTTGGCCCTGACTGACCTTAGCCCAGGGTGTGTGGACTGGATAGTATTCGGCTCACTCGGACGGGAGCGGGGCGCAGCTTAATGGACCCCGGACTGGTGATATTGGCGGCCAGTACTCGCTTGCAATGTTGGCTGAAACGTTTCTTCTAGGCTATAAGATGGGCATAACTCCAAGAAAGGATGCTGTCATGACCCCGCTCAAATTTGCCGTCACCCTTGGCGCCCTGTCCGTTGCCTCCCAGGCCATGGCGTGGGATTACGTATTGCTCGACAGCGACAAAGCCGCTCAAAACTGGCAAATCACCAGTCAGCAACTGGGCGTGAACACCGACAAACCGTTCAGCGTTACCCTGCGCACCCTGCACGGGGGGCGGCAGGAGGGTGTCAGCATCGTCGACATCGATAACGGCACGATGAAGCTCACGGTAGTGCCGACGCGCGGTATGAACGTTTTGCAGGCATCGGTCGGGAATGTGCGCATGGGCTGGGAGTCGCCGGTGAAGGAGGTGGTCAACCCATCGTTCATCGAGCTCAATGGCCGTGGCGGCTTGGGCTGGCTGGAAGGCTTCAATGAGCTGGTCGCCCGCTGCGGCTACGAGTGGGTCGGCCACCCCGGCATGGACAACGGCGAACTGCTGACGCTGCACGGGCGGGCCGCGAACATTCCTGCGAGCAGGGTCACCCTGCACATCGACGAAAAACCACCCTACGCCATCACCTTGCGTGGCGAACTGAAAGAGCAGGCATTCAAGAAGGTCGACTTCTCCGTCGCCACCCAACTAGTCACCGAGCCTGGCAGCGTCGCGTTCGCCCTCACCGACACCCTGACCAACAATGGCGACTACCCGAAGGAATACCAGGCGCTGTATCACAGTAACTTCAGTACCCCGTTCCTGGAGCAGGGTGCACGTTTCGCCGCGCCGGTAAAACAGGTGTCGCCGTTCAACGACAAGGCCAAGGGCGACTTGCCCGACTGGCAGACCTACCGCGCGCCCACCCAAGATTACGACGAAACGGTCTATAACCTGGTGCCCTATGCCGACCCTCAAGGCGACACCCTGGCCGTGTTGCACAACAAGGCGGGCACGCTGGGGGTGTCGGTCGGTTTCAATACGCGGACGCTGCCCGTGTTTTCCTTGTGGAAAAATACGGACACCCAGGGCCAGGGCTATGTCACCGGGCTGGAGCCCGGAACCAGTTTTTCCTACAACCGGCGCTACCAGCGGCCTCTGAACCTGGTGCCGACCATCGGGCCCAAGGAGCACAGGCAGTTCCACATCAGCTATAGCTTGCTGGCAGACAAGCTGGCGGTGGACAAGGCCCTGCAGCGCGTGGTCGACATCCAGGGTGGGCGCGAAACCGAGGTGCGGCCGACGCCGTTGGTCGATCTGAACCAGGGTTGATAACGGCCAGCAGCGGGCGTCACTGGCGCTCGTCGCGCGCCTTCATGGCTGCCCCCAGGCTTTCAGCCATGCCGCTCAAGCCATCCAGGATGAATTCACCGATCAGCGCTTCATAGTGCCTGGCGACATCCTCGTCGGCAGCATGGAAGGAGGCCCCCCACTGCAACGTGGTCTGCTCGCCATTGGCGGCGGGTTTGACAGAGAGGCTGGCGGCGTAATCGTCGAGGGGGATTTCAGTTCCCGTCAAACCATAGGTCATGGTCATCTGGTCATTGTCGATCGAGAGCAGGCGTTCGTGAATCAGATCGCCGCTCGCCAGGCGCAGGGTGCGGATGGAGCCGCCATCGTCCGACGCGTCGCCGTCTTCGATGACGCAGGAGGTGATCTGCGGGTGCCAGGTGTCGGCCAGGCCGAATTGACGCAACAGGTGCCAGACCGACACGGGGGCGGCGTCGAGCAAGACGGTATGAGTGATCGCGGACATGGTGGTGGTTCCTGGCTGGCTTCACTCTTTCGAGGGAAAGCCAGCCACGGAAGTTCGGTTGGATACCGGCCGATCGTTGCTCGGGCGCCTGGCGCGACGCGAATCAGCAGGGTTGCGGGGCCAGGCTATTGCTGACGCTGCGCCCCAGTACCAGGACCGTGGCAAAGCCACAGCCCACCAGGGCGGTCGCCAGGCTCAGCAGTACCGAGCTGCCCAGCTGGTCGACGATCTGCCCGCCGAAGAACGAGCCCAACGCAATGATCACCTGGAACAAGGCCACGAACAGCGGCATGCCGCGTTCCACATCCTTGGGCGCCACGACGAACATCCAGATGCTGGCGCAGGCCGGGAACGCCCCGAAGGCGAAGCCCCAGAGGGCGATCAGCAGCGCGGCGCCGGTCATGCCGGTGGCGAAATAGGGGAACAGGGCAGTGCTGGTCCCGATCATCACCGCCACCAGCAGCAAGGTGTGGCGCACGCTGCGGTTGGCGGCGAAGCCGGCGAAAATGTTGCCCAATACCCCGGCCATGCCGTAGAGCAACAGCAGCGAGCCAATGGCTGGCCCGTCGAAGCCGGCGCGTTGTTTGAAGAACGGGGCGACATAGGTGTACGCGGCAAAGTGCGCCAGGCCGATGAGCAGTACCGCGATCAAGCCAACCCGGGCTTGCGGGTTGATGAACAGGGCCGGCAGGTCACTGACGCGGATGGCTTTGTCCGGGTTCAGGCGCGGCAGCAGGAAGAGTTGCGCCAGCAGCACCGGCACGCCCACCAGCGCGGTGACCAGGAAGGTCATGCGCCAGCCCATCAGGCCGCTGAGCCAGGTGCCAACTGGCACGCCCAGCACGGTCGCCAGGGTCACGCCCACCATGATGATCGACGTGGCCTGGGCCACGCCGACCCCCTTGGGCGCCAGGCGGCCGCTGAGGGCAATGGCCGTGGCCCAGAAACCACCGATGCTGATGCCCAGCAGCACGCGGCCGAACAACAGCAGGTTGAAGCCGCTGGCGTAGGCGACCACTGCGTTGGCGATGATCATGATCAGCGTCAGGCCGATCAGCAGGTAGCGGCGGTCCATGGCGCCAATACCCACCGACAGCAGGGGTGCGGCCAGCGCGGCCATGATGCCGGGCAGGGTCACCATCAGGCCAGCGTGGCCGGCGCTGATGCCCAGGTCGCTGGCCACATCGTTGAGCACTCCCACCGGGAGGAATTCGCTGGTGACCAGGGCGAAGGCGCCCACGGCGACGGACAGAATCGCCAGCCATTGCTGTTTGACGCTCTGTTGACTGTGTTCGGGGAGGCCCTGAGCGGGCGGAGTGGCGGTTGGCATGGTGCGGGGTTCCAGGAAGGGCAAAGTCGCCTGCAGGCGAAGGAGCGGGGGAAATCAGCGGCGATTATAGGGGGCAGGCCGGGCAACCCGACAGGCGGCGCGTTCGATAGTCATCATCAACACCATCGATGCGGCTGTCATCGCCCACGGGGCACAGGGGCTGAAAGACATGATTGTCCCGTAAGGCCTAGACTGTAAGGCGGGCTGGCGCATCTCGCGCCGCCATTGCCTGGGAGCCACGTGATGAACGTCCAACCCTACCTCTTCCTGGCCGGTACGTGCCAGCAAGCCATGGATTTCTACTGCGCCGTGCTGGGCGCCACGGTGCAGTTCAAGATGACCTACGCCGAAGCGCCCGAGCCCTCGTCCGGCAGCGAATGCCCGGCCGCGCCGCCAGACGCCATCATGCACGCGAACCTGCTGATTGGCGGCACGCAATTGATGATGAGCGACGACCCCAGCGCTGATCAGAAACCCCATGCCGGCTACGCCTTGTCGATCGCCACCGACGACCTTGCCAAGGGCAAGGCCTGGTTCGATGGCCTGAGCGAGGGCGGCACGGTGCGCATGCCCTGGGGCGAAACCTTCTGGGCGCAGGGGTTCGGTATGCTCACCGACCGCTTCGGTGTGCCATGGATGGTGAATGTGGAGAAAAAATCCGCTTCGGCGTAATCAGCGGCATCGCCCGCAGCCTCTACGGTCACCGCGTGCGACCCGACGTGGCCTCACGGCCGCTGCGGGGCGCCGCCTCGGGGCTTTTTCACTGTCGGCCTGAACAACAGGCTCAACAAAAACATCACCGTCCTGAAATCCAGCAATTTCAACGCTGCCCGCGCTTCCTCGGGGCGCACCTTGGCGATCATCGGCATGGCGCCGAAAATCTTGCCCTTCAACACCAGTTCGTTGCCGTTGCGCTCGATGGTGCTCACCGCCATCAGCTCACTGTTATCGCTACCAAAAATCTTCATCGTCAGCTCCTCGTCACTCGCTCGAAATCCATGCCCAGGTCATCGAACATCTTGATGGCCGTGCCACGCCCTGCGCCGAACACACCGCCGCCGGGGTGCATGAACGGCCCCACCAGGTACAGGTTGTCCAGCCCCGGTACGCTCAGGCGGCCCAGGTCGGGCGTGGGGCGGTGGGCGAAGTTCTGGTAGAAGTAGGGCGCCACGCCGTGCACGTCGCCCTTGACCATGGAATTGGGCGAGCTGCGCTCCAGGTCCAGCGGCGAGCAAAGGGTACGGGCAATGATGTTGTCGGGGGTCAGGTTCTTCACGAACTTGCGGTAGGCCGCAAGGCTCAGGTCGCCGAACGCTTCCTTGTACTCGTCCCAGCGCGCCGCGCCGCCTTCGGCCAGGTTGTAGGGGGCGAAGGTCATGCCATGGAACATGCCCTTGCCAGCGGGCACGCGGGTGGGGTCGTTGATGCTTTCGTCACCGCCGGCCACGAGCCTGCGTCTGGAAACCCGGCCACGGCGCAGCTCGTCGAAGTCATCAAGCATGTCAGCCAGGCGGTCGCTGCTCATCATGGTCAGCATGGTCGCGCGGCCGACGTCCGGGCCGGCGTGGAATTCGGCCTTGTGGTGCAGGTCGTAGTGGCTGACAAACAGGCTGAACGGCGCCAGGCTGGCGCGTTCGGCGCGTTGCACCACGCCGGCGTCCAGGCCCTCGACGAAGCGGCTGATGACGTGGGGGTGCAGGGCGCCAATCACCGCGTCGCGGGCCAGGATGCGCTCGCCATCGCTCAGTTCCACGCCGGCGGCGCGGCCGTCGCTGACGATCACCTTGCGCACCTCGCTGTTGACCCGAATTTCGCCGCCGTAGTGCTCGATGCAGCGCGCCAGCGCCTCCGACAGCTTGCCGCTGCCGCCCACCGGCTGCGACACGCCGTGGCTGTGCATGATGCCAACGAAGGCGTATACGCCCATGCCGGTGCCCAGCTCGTCGGGCATCTGCAGGTTCTCGGCGATCACCCGCAGCAGGTGGATCTTGACCTTATCGTGCTCGAACAGGTGGTCGATGATGTCCAGGGTGCTGCGCTGCATGGCGTCGAACAGCTCGCGGCCTTCCAGGCTCTGGTCGAGCATGGCCACCATGGCACCCATCGGCAGCGGCGGCGAGTAGAAGCCCGAGAGGAACATGGGCAGCAGGCCCATGGCTTTCAGCGCCAGGCGCCGGTAGGTCTCGGCGTCGCGCGGCGACACGCTGGCAATCGACTCGCAGGCCTTGTCCAGGTCGCGGTAGGTGATCAGCGCGCTGCCGTCTTCGAAGACTGTGGCGTGGGGAATGTCGGAGTAGTTGTATTTCAGGCCGAAGTGCTTGAACAGGCCCAGCTCGTCCTGGGTGATCATGGGGTTGCCCTGGATCATGATGTGCACGCTCGAGTGCTCGTCATGCCAGAAACCGGGCGTGTTAAGCTGGCGCGTCGACACGCCACCGCCCACGTAGTCCTTGCGCTCCAGCACCAGGACCTTCTTGCCGGCCTTGGCCAGGTAGGCCGCGGCCACCAGCCCGTTGTGCCCGCCGCCGATGGCGACGACATCGTAGTGATTCATGTGGACCTTCCGCGTCATTGTTGTTCTTGTCAGTCAGCTCATTGGCTGTGGGGCGATGATGGGGCAGGCGTGCAGCGCGCGGAAGATCGCACTTTTATGTGGGTCGGTTACCCGAATGTACGTACCCCCCGGCCAATGACAAGGAATACCCCGTGAACGACGACGCCCAACGCCAGGCCCTGGACCAATTGCGCGCCCGCGTGCAGCACAACGGCAACGACCCCCAGGGCCCCATCCGCGAGACCCTGGCGCGCCTGGGCGACCGTTGGAGCCCGCTGCTGTTGCTGGTACTGCGCCATGGTATGCTGCGGTTTACCGAATTGCAGCGCGAGGTGAATGCCATGGCCGACAGCGAACTGTCCCAGCGCATCCTCACCCTGAAACTGCGCGCGCTGGAGCGCGACGGCATGCTGCAGCGCACCGTGATTCCGACCATTCCGCCGCAGGTGGAATACCGGTTGACACCGTTGGGGATGGAGCTGGTGGCACGGCTTGAGGGGTTGGTGGGGTGGTTGGAGCAACAGGCGCCGACTATCGACGCGGCACGTGCGGCGTACGATCAGGCCTGACGCGCGGTAGGTATGGAGCGCACATGCAGGGATCAACGAGATGACTGTAATAGCAACACGACGGATGCCCAGACCAACACCGCGCCCAGCGATCCAAGGGGCAGTTGGTTCGAGGAAGATGGCGCAACGGATGATTTTCTGGCTGGACGCGATCAGCCTGTCACACAGTGGCGAGAGGCTTCTGAGGCCTTTCTCGCCGCAAGGCGAGCATCGCCAAGGTGGCCCCATTGCGGCCAAGGCCGGCTCTTACCGCGGTTGGGGTAGGCCCCGCCCTTGGCCGCGGTACAGGCGACGCGGGCCCTGGCCATTACCCGCGCCTGGGCAACTTCCAGCTAGGCCGAATGAAGTGGCAGGTATACCCATTCGGAATCCGCTCCAGGTAATCCTGGTGCTCCGGTTCCGCCTCCCAGAACGGCCCCGCCGGCTCGATCTCGGTCACCACGCGCCCCGGCCACAACCCTGAAGCGTTCACATCGGCCTCGGTGTCCTCGGCAATGTCACGCTGCTGCTCATCGAGGTAATAGATCGCCGAACGGTAGCTGCGCCCGCGGTCATTGCCCTGACGGTTGGGGGTGGTGGGGTCGTGGATCTGGAAGAAGAATTCGAGAATCTGCCGGTAGCTGATGCGCGCCGGGTCGAAGACGATCTCGATGGCTTCGGCGTGGTCGCCGTGGTTGCGGTACGTGGCATTGGGCACGTCGCCGCCGGTGTAGCCGACGCGGGTGGCGAGCACGCCAGGGTAGCGGCGCAGCAGGTCCTGCATGCCCCAGAAGCAGCCGCCGGCGAGAATCGCGGTTTCGGTTTGGGTGGTCATGGTGCGGTCCTTTCCCTGTTCAGGTGTTGGGCTATTGTAATGCGGGCGATCGCCGCGTTTGCAAGGGGTGCTACGCCAGGCTCGCCGCCGTCTCGATAACCAGATTGCGCAACCATGCCAAGCCCGGGTCATGCTGCTGGTATTTGTTCCACTGCAAACTGATGGTCATCTGCGGCGCCGCCCACGGCGTGGGCAAAATGCGCAGCGGCAGGTACTGCGCCCAGCGCTGGGCCAGGCGCTTGTGCATGGTGGCGATGCGTGGGGTACCGATCAGGTACGGTGGCACGCTGTTGAAGGTGTTGGTGGTGACCTCCACCTTGCGCTCGAAACCGAAGCTGCGCAGGAACCAGTCGTCCACCGTGGGCGCGCGGTGTTCGGTGCCGAAGCGCACCAGCACGTGGCCGTTGTGCTTGTAGTCGTCGAAGGTCAGCGCCCGCGGGCCATGGTCGCGGCATACCACGCACACGAACTCGTCGCTGAACAGCGCCGTCGATGGGTGTTGGTCGAGGATGTGAGTGTCTGGCAGCAGCAGGAAATCCACATGTCCACGTTCAATCTCAAGCGAGGCGTCATCGGTGGGTGAAAAAAGTTCGATGGCGCACTGCGGCGCAATGGCATTCAGGCGCCGGCTGACCTCGGGCATCAGCACCATGCCCACGTAGTCGGAGGCCATCAGGGTGAACGTGCGGCTGGCGAGGTGGGGCTGGAACTGGCTGCGGTTTTCCAGGGTGGAGCGCATCTGGATCAGCAGGTCGCGCACCGGCTGCGCCAGGGTTTCGCCCATGGGCGTGCGCACCATCTTGCGGCCTATCTGCACCAGCAGGTCGTCGTCGAAATAGCTGCGCAGGCGGGCCAGGGCGGCGCTGGTGGCAGGCTGGCTGAGGTGCAGGCGCTCGCCGGCACGGGTGATGTTCTGCTCGGCAAGCAGCACGTCCAGCACCACCAGCAGGTTCAAGTCCAAACCATGGAAACGCATGGTCGTTGCTCCGTTTTTCTTATGATTGTGGGCACAGGCATTTGTTGCCGTTATACCTTCGCCGGGGTTATTCGTCGAGGCCATGGCAGGCATGCCCAAGCCGAATTTCCGCAGGCGCGAAGGGCTTCTTATAGTGATTGGCCTCACTGGCAATCATAAGGAAGCCGCATGCGCCTCTTGGGAAAAACCGCCATTGTCACCGGAATCGGTAGCGGCATTGGCCAGTGCTGCGCGCTGATGTTCGCCCGCCAGGGCGCGCGCGTCGTGGGCGCCGAACTGGACCCGGCCGCCGCCCGCCACACCGTGGCCCTGGCCGCAGCCGAGGGGCTGCACATCGACAGCCTCGCCCCCTGCGACCTCACCGACCCGGCCCAGGCCGCCGCCTTGGTGGAGTTCGCCTGCGGGCTGCACGCAGGCTTCGACATTGTGGTGAACGCTGCGGCCTTCGGCGCCTTCGCCTGGATCGAAGACATGGACTACCAGCAGCACTGGCGCAAGACCCTCACCGGCGAGCTGGACCTGGTGTTCCTGCTGTGCCAGGCCGCCTGGCCGGTGCTGAAGGCCCGCGGCGGCGGTTCGATCATCAACTTCGCCTCGGCCAACGCCTGGATGAGCCTCAAGGGCTCGCCCGCCCTGGCTCATTGCGCGGGGAAGGGCGGGGTGCTGGCCATGACCCGGCAACTGGCGATGGAGGGTGGGCCCCATGGGATTCGCGCCAACAGCATTTCGCCGGGGTTGATCGAAACCAGCGCGACGCGCGCGCATTTGGCGGCGGACCCCGGCTTTCGCCAGGCGGCGCTCGATCATCAGTTGCTGGCGCAGCGTATCGGCCGGCCGGAAGACGTAGGCTGGGCCGCGGTGTATCTGGCCAGCGATGAGACCGCCTGGGTGACGGCGACGGATCTGCGCATAGACGCCGGCGCAACCGCGTGCTGAAGCCCGCGTCACAGTAGCCGCGAAGCCTGCGGGGGCGGGATGCTGCCGGCGGCGGCAGCAGGCATCCATGTGACAAATGCCTCACATCCAAACAAACAATTTCCGGCATACCCGGCCGCTGTTTAAGGTAATCCAACGCTATACACAATAAGAACAAGCCGGAGATTCCCCATGCCGCTCCCCCCGTACACCCCCCATACCTGAACCCCATTTCGCTGACTGCACAGGCATGCGCCGGGCCTCCCCGTGCGTGGCCGCCCAGAAGAATCGTGGCAAAGAGGAACGCTTGATGAGCGACATCGCAAAAGTGCTGATCGTAGGCGCAGGCATTGGTGGGCTGAGCGCCGCCATTGCCCTGCGCAACGCCGGGGTGGAGGTCGATATCGTCGAGATCAGCCCCCAGGCCAAGGTCTACCACGTGGGCATCGTGGTGCAGGCCAACTGTATTCGCGCCATGGCCCAGTTGGGCATCGCCGACGCCGCCGTGGCCGCCGGTTTCCCCTACAAGGGCCTGCGCATCTGCAACCAGCAGGGCCAGGTAAAAGCCGAGCTTAGCGGCGCGCAATTGGCCGGCAAGCAGTACCCGGCCAACCTCGGCCTGACCCGCCCGGCGTTGCACCAGGTGCTGCTGGACGCGGTGGCAGAAAGCGGCGCGAACCTGCGCCTGGGCCTGACCTTCAGCGACATCGAGCAAAGCGCCAACAAGGTGGCCGTGCGCTTCACCGACGGCACCAGCGGCGAGTACGACCTGCTGGTGGGCGCCGACGGCGTGTATTCGAAAGTGCGCACCACGGTGTTCGGCGAGCAGTACAAACCGCGCTTCACCGGCCAGGGCGTGTGGCGCTACAACCTGCCACGGCCCAAGGACTTGTTGTGGTCGCACATGTTCGAAGGCAAGCCGGGCGGCAAGGCCGGCTACACGCCGCTGACCGAAGACAGCCTGTACGTGCTGTCGGTGTTCGAGGAACCGGGCAACCCGTTCTTCGCCCCTGACACCCTGGCCGCCGAGTTCCGCAAGCGCTTGGAAGGCTACGGCGGCCTGGTGCCCGAGCTGCGCGAGCAGATCACCGATAACAGCCAGGTGGTGTACCGCCCGCTGGAGGCGCTGCTGATGCCCGCGCCCTGGTACCGCGGCCGGGTGCTGCTGATCGGCGACGCGGCCCACGCCACCACCCCGCACATGGGCCAGGGCGCCGCCCAGGCCGTGGAAGACGCGGTGGTGCTGGGCGAGCTGTGCGGCACGGCCGATCTGAGTCTTGAGCAGGTGTTGGACAGCTTCATGGAACGCCGCTTCGAACGCTGCAAGTTCATCAACGAAGGCTCGGTGCAGATCGGCGAATGGGAGCAACGGCCTAGCGCCGACGCCGACTTCACCGGCCTGATGGCGCAAATGATCAACGTCGTCGCCCAACCTATCTGACCAAGGATTGCCCAGCATGAAACCCAACCCGCTCAAAGGCTGGCAGGTCGACCGCGACGCCATCGGCTTCATCGGCCACGACCTGCAACGCCCCGAATGCATCATCGCCCAGCCCGACGGCAGCCTGTGGGCCGCCGACGCCCGTGGCGGGGTGATGCACATCGCCGTCAACGGCCAGCAGACCCTGCTGGCGCCCAAGCAGCCCGCGCCGCAGCAGGCCTCGTTCGAGTCGCGCTACGTGCAGTCCCAGGGTGCCTCGCTGCCCAACGGCCTGGCGCTGACCGCCCAGGGCGACTTCATCATCTGCAACTGGGGCCTGGACCGCATCGAGCAGCTCGACCGCCAGGGCAACATCAAGGTGTTGTTCGACCAGATGGACGGCAAGCCCCTGGGCAAGACCAACTTCCCGCTGCGCGATAGCAAGGGCCGTATCTGGTTCACCGTGACCACCACGATGCAGCCCTGGACCGACTCGATCAATTCCGGCGTGCTGGACGGCTACATCGGCGTGATCGACGACAACGGCATCCGCATCGTCGCCGAGGGTTTTGGCGGCACCAACGAGATCCGCTTCGACGACAACGAAGAGTGGCTGTACGTGGTGGAAAGCAACGTGCGGCGCATCTCGCGGCTGCGCCTGAACGCCGATGGCTCGCTCAGCGACCGCGAGGTGTTCGGCCCGGCCGAGCTGGAAGGCTTCCCCGACGGCTTTGCCTTCGACAGCTACGGCAACCTGTGGGTGACCCTGGTGATGACCGACAAGCTCATCGCCCTGACCCCCGACGGCGAGGTGCTGATCCTGCTGGACGACAGCAACCCGGCCGCCACCGCCGAGCTCAACCGCCACTACCACGCCAAGACCCTGACCCCGCAGATCATGCAGGCGGCCCACGGCACCCTGGCGCCGTGGCTGGCTAGCCTGACCTTCGGCGGGCCGGATCTGAAGACCGTGTACCTAGGCAGCCTGCAGGGCACGCGCATCCCGTTTTTCCAAGCCCCGGTGGCCGGCCAGGCGTTGATCCACTGGTGCTGAATTCGATTAGAACAACAAGGAACCGACCATGATTCGTTATCTCAAGCAAGGCAAGCCGGCCCAGCAGAAGGCCGAATTCAACGCCCAGGTGCGCGACACCGTGGAGCAGATCATCCACGCCATCGAGCAGCGCGGCGAAGCGGCGGTGCGTGAGTATTCCGAGAAGTTCGACCACTGGAACCCCGCCAGCCTGCGTTTGAGCACCGAGGAAATCCAAGGCTGTATCGACAGCCTGTCGCCCCAGGCCATCGAAGACATCAAGTTTGCCCAGGCGCAGATCCGCCGCTTCGCGCAGATCCAGCTGCTGTCGATGCGCGACGTCGAAGTGGAGACCCTGCCTGGCGTGGTGCTGGGCCACAAGAACATCCCGGTGAACTCGGTGGGTTGCTACATTCCCGGTGGCAAATACCCGCTGCTGGCCTCGGCGCACATGAGCGTGCTGACCGCCAAGGTGGCCGGGGTGAAGCGCGTGATTGCCTGCGCGCCGCCGTTCGATGGCAAGCCGTCGCCGGAGATCATCGCCGCCATGGCCCTGGCCGGCGCCGATGAGATCTACGTGATGGGCGGGGTACAGGGCGTGGCCGCCATGGCCCTGGGCACTGAACACATTGCCCCGGTGGACATGATCGTCGGCCCCGGCAACGCCTACGTGGCCGAAGCCAAGCGCCAGCTGTACGGCCGCGTGGGCATCGACCTGTTCGCCGGCCCCACCGAAACCATGGTGATCTGCGATGACACGGTGGACGCCGAACTGGTGGCCGTCGACCTGCTGGGCCAGGCCGAGCACGGGCCGACGTCGCCGGCGTTCTGCGTCACCACGAGCACGCGCATCGCCGAGGAACTGCCGGCCGCCATCCAGAACGTGCTGGCGCGCCTCGACACCGCGCCAATTGCCAGCGTGGCCTGGCGCGACTATGGCGAAATCATCCTCTGTGACACCGACGAGGAAATGCTCGCCGAATCCGAGCGCATCTGCTCCGAGCACGTGCAGGTGATGACCCGCGACCCGGACTGGTTCCTGGCGCGCATGACCAACTACGGCGGGCTGTTCCTGGGCCACCGTACCAACGTCTCCTACGGCGACAAGGTGATCGGCACCAACCACACCCTGCCGACCATGGGCGCCGGCCGCTACACCGGCGGGCTGTGGGTGGGCAAGTTCATCAAGACCCACACCTACCAGCGCGTGCTCACCGATGAGGCCAGCGTGGCCATCGGCGAGGTGTGCTCGCGGCTGTGCGCCCTGGAGCATTTCTCCGGGCACAAGGAACAGGCCGACATTCGTGTGCGTCGCCTGAAGCAGGCCCTGTGATGCAGGCCCTGGAAGGCAAGGTGGCGGTGGTCACCGGCGCCACCGGCGGGTTGGGCGGGGCGATCTGCGCCGCCCTGGCCCAGGCCGGCGCGCGGGTGGTGGCCGGCTACAACCGCAGCGCCGAGGCGGCGCAGGCGCTGGTCGCGGCGCTGCCCGGCGACGATCACCTGGCGGTGGCCGCGCCGGTCACCGACAGCCCTGCGTTACACGCCCTGGCAGCCACGGTGCAAGCGCACTACGGCCGCTGCGACCTGCTGGTCAACTGCGCCGGCACCACGCGCTTCGTCGCCCATGCCGACCTCGACGGCCTGGATGACGCGCTGATCGACAGCATCCTGGCCACCAACGTGCGCGGCCCCATTGCCTGCGTACGCGCCCTGGCGCCGCTGCTCAAGGCCAGCGGTGATGGCCTGGTGGTGAACATCAGCTCCATCGCCGCGCGCACGGCCATGGGCAGCAACATCGCCTACTGTGCGTCGAAGGCGGCGATCGACAACCTTACCCAGTCCCTGGCCCGCGCCCTAGCGCCCCAGGTGCGGGTGGTGTCGGTGGCGCCGGGGCTGGCCGACACCGAGTTCGTCCAGGGCCTGGCGCAGGACTGGCGTGACGAGCAAGCCGCGCGCACGCCCCTGGGGCGCCTGGCGCTGCCGGCCGAAGTGGCGCGCGCGGTGCTGGCCCTGGCCACGCAACTGACCTTCACCACTGGCGCCGTCATCCCTGTGGATGGCGGGCGGCCGCTGAACTGAGGAGGGCGCCCATGTTCGTGATCAAACCCCATCACGGCGGCATCAGCGTGCCCAGCCTGGATGAGTCGATTGACTGGTACCGGCACATGCTCGGCTTCGAGCTGGAAAGCCTCGCCTTCATCGAGCAGATTCCGGCGCACATCGCGTTCATCCGCAGCGGCGACTACCGCCTGGAGCTGTTCCAGCTGGCGCAGGCCAAGCCCTTGCCGGCCGAACGCCGCGAGCCGCACCTGGACCTGCAGACCCACGGCCACAAGCACCTGTGCTTCGCCGTGCAGGACGCCCCGGCCGCCTTCGCCGCGCTGCGCGCCAAGGGCGCCGACATCGTCTTCGAGAACGTCATCGACGGCACGCCCATGGGCTTCCTGCGTGACAACAGCGGCAACCTGCTGGAACTCATCCAATACCCGGCCCTGTGGGCCGACCAAGGAGCACCCCTATGAAACTGGCCACCCTCAAGGACGGCAGCCGCGACGGCCGCCTGGTCGTGGTATCCCGTGACCTGCGCCGCGCCGTGCTGGCGTCGGGCATTGCCGCCACGCTGCAGGCCGCCATCGAAGACTGGGCGCGCTGCGAGCCACTGCTGCAGCAACTATCGGCGGCGCTGAACGGCGGCCGCGCCACCCAGGCGTTCGATTTCGAGCCGCGCGAGGCCATGGCGCCGCTGCCACGGGCCTACCAATGGGCCGACGCCTCGTCGTTCCTCAACCACGGCATGCTGATGGAGCGTGCGTACAATCTGGACATCAAGAAAGACCCCGGCGTGCCTATTATCTACCAGGGCGCCGGCGATGATTTCCTCGGCGCCTGCGACGACTACCCGGTACCCGGTGAAGAGCATCAGATCGATTTCGAAGGGGAGGTCGCCGTGGTACTCGATGACGTGCCCATGGGCATCCAGCCTGCCCAGGCGGCTGGGCATATCAAGCTGTTGATGCTGCTCAACGACGTGAGCCTGCGCGCGCACCTGTTCAAGGAAGTGAGCATCGGCTTCGGCCCGCTGCGGGCCAAGCCCAGCACTGTGTTTGCGCCGGTGGCGGTCACCCCCGATGAACTCGGCCCGGCGTGGAGTGAAGGGCGGGTGAAGCTGCCCATGCACGTGCAGTGCAACGGCGCGCGCTTTGGCGAGCCCAACGGCGCCGAGATGGACTTCAGCTTCCCCGAGCTGGTGATGCACCTGGCCCGCACCCGCAAGCTGGGCGCCGGCACGGTGCTGGGCTCGGGCACTTTCTCCAACCGCGACTACAACGTCACCGGCTCCGCGTGCCTGGCCGAGCGCCGGGCGGTGGAGACCATCGAACAGGGCGAGGCGAAGACGCCGTTCCTGAAGTTCGGCGACCGCCTGCGCTTCGAGATCTTCGGCCTGGACGGCGCCAGCGTGTTCGGCGCCATTGACCACCGCTTCGTACCGGCGCAGGTGTAACCATGCACATACTCATCACCGGCGCCAACGGCTTCGTTGGCGCCACCCTGGTGCAACGGCTGCTCAGCGATCCGGCGGCGTTGCCGGGCTGGACCCAACTGACCCTGCTGGACCTGACGTTCGATAAACCCGTCCACGACCCGCGCGTGCGCTCGCTGGCGGGCAGCATTGACGACAGCCGCCTGTTGGCCGACGCCTTGGAAACCCCGGTGGACGTGGCGTTTCACCTGGCCAGCGTGCCCGGTGGCCTGGCCGAGCGTGATTACGCGCTAGGCCGCCGCGTGAACCTGGATGCCACCCTGGCCATGCTGGAAGGGTTGAAAGCCCAAGCCACGCCTGCGCGGGTGGTGTTCGCCAGCACCATCGCCGTCTACGGCTCGCCGTTGCTTGAGACGGTGGACGACCACACGCCGCTGCGCCCGCAGCTGAGCTACGCCACCCAGAAACTGATGGGTGAACTGCTGATCGACGATTTCAGCCGCCGTGGCTGGATCGACGGTATCAGCCTGCGCCTGCCCGGCATCGTCGCGCGGCCGCCAGCGCCCTCGGGGCTGCTGTCGGCGTTCATGAGCGAGGTGTTCTGGAAACTCAAGGCTGGCCAGCCGTTCGTGTGCCCGGTGTCGCCGGGTGCGCAGGCCTGGTGGATGTCGGCGGCGCGCTGCGTCGACAACCTGCTGCACGCGGCCCGCGTGCCCGCCCAGGCGTTGCAGGCGCGGCGGGTGTTTGCCTTGCCGGTGCTGCATTTGAGCCTGTTGCAGTTGATTGATGGGTTGTGCCAGCGTTTCGGCGAGGACCGCCGGGCGTTGGTCAGTTATGAACCCAACGAAGCCCTGGAAGCGAACTTCGGCCGCTACCCGCCGTTGCACGCCGAAGCGGCCGAGGCGTTGGGGCTGCGCCATGACGGCACGTTGGAACAATTGATCGCAAATACCGTGTAGCAGCGGCCGTTTGACGTTTCACCACCAATAATAACAATCCGGAGAGGCCATGAACGCTCCCAGCCGTGTCACCCAGTCCAAGGCGACGTTCGCCACGTACCTGCTGTTGCTGATCAACTGCCTGTCGCCCATGGCAGCCATCGTCGTGGCGCCCAGCCTGCCGCAGATGCAGGCGCATTTCGCCGGGGTGCCCAACGTCGAATTCCTCATTCCGGTGGCGCTGACCATCCCGGGGCTGCTGGTGGCGCTGCTCAGCCCGGTGGTCGGCATCCTCGCCGACCGCTACGGGCGCAAGCGCCTGCTGGTGGCGTCCATCGTCGGCTATGGCATCTTCGGCTTGCTGCCGATGTTCCTCGACTCGCTGTACGCCATCATCGTCAGCCGCGTGGCCCTGGGATGCGTCGAATCGGTGGTGGTGACGGTCAGCACCATGCTCATCGGCGACTACTACAGCGGCGCGCAGCGGCAGAAGTACCTGGCCCTGCAGACCACCTTCGCCTCGTCCTCGGCCATCCTGTTCTTCATGGTCGGCGGCGCCCTGGGCGAGATCGGCTGGCGCGCACCCTATGTGGTGTACGCCGTGCCGCTGCTGCTGGCGCTGGTGAGCAAGGCGCTGCTGTGGGAACCCAAGGCCGCGGCCATGGCCGACGCCGAAGAGCGCGGGCCGCTGGTGAGCTTCCGGCCACTGGTGCTGCTGGGCATCTGCGTGGTCACCTTCATTGGCGCGGTGATGTTCATGATTCTGCAGATCCAGATGGCCTACCTGCTGGGCGACATCGGCGAGCACTCGCCGCAGACCGCGGGCCTTGTGGCCTCGGCCTGCAGCGTGATGATCGTGCTTGGCACCCTCAGCGTGCACATGCTCGCCCGGCTGGGGCTGCGCATCCCGCACTGCCTGGCGCTGGCGTTTGGCCTGATTGCCGCCAGCTTCATCGCCATCCCGGCCATGCACACCTGGCAAGGCATCATGGCCGTGGCCCTGGTCAACGGCCTGGGCTGCGGCCTGATGCTGCCCACCCTGGCCATCTGGAACATGCGCGAACTGCCCTGGCAGCGCCGCGGCCTGGGCACCGGCATGTGGTACGGCAGCTACTGCCTGGGCATGTTCTTCAGCCCCTTGCTGGTGGTGGCAGTCAGCAAGAGCAGCGGCAGCCTGGCCACCACCGTCAGCTGGGCCGGTGGCCTGTGCGTGCTGGTGGTGCTGGCGGCGCTGGGCGCCAGCCTGGTGAAGCGCCGGGCGCAACGCGATCTGCAACTGGCCGCGGTCAACCTCGAAGACGCCTGACCCGCTGAACCCTTGATAAACCCCTGGCGCGCATGCGCGCCGGGGCGGGCAGCCTCATCCTGAAAACAACAAAAAGAGACCGAACATGAGCAATCGAGTGGCGTTTGGCTGTGCCCTGATCATCACCCTGGCAGGCCCGGTAATGGCCGATGAGCCTGCACCTGTACAAGGCCCGGTGGCCGATACCATGGCCACTGAATACCCCAACCAGAAGATCGGCCCGCGGGTGCTCAACGTCGAGAACAACGTGCCGGCGTCCAGCGGCAAGCTGCTGGAGGAGCAGGGCAAGTGGCTGAACGACCACGGCATCAGCCCGCACCTGTCGATGACCGAAATCTACCTGCGCAACCCCAGCGCGGGGCTGAGCACCGGCAATCACGAGGCGCTGACCCTCTTCGCCATCGGCAGCGACTTCAACCTCGACAAGCTGGTGGGCATTCCTGGCGGCACGCTTCACTTCGAGCAGCTGTATGTGCCGTGGACCAGCAACCTGGCCTACGGCACCCAGGTCGGCGACGTCATAGCCGGCAAGCCGGGGCCGTACATTCCGCGGGTCAGCCATTTAACCCTATTCACCTACGAGCAAAAGCTGCTCGATGACAAGCTGGCCATCGAGGTGGGCAAGAGCAATGCTGGCAACTACTTCGCCCTGCCGCTGTGCAACGTGCCGCTGGGCTGCGTCAACGCCATCCTGCAGGACACCGCCGGCATCAACCCGCCGCCCTACGCCAACTGGGGCGCACGCATCGGCTACGACCTGACCCCGGCCCTGCGCGCGCAGGTGGGCGCCTGGCGCAGCAACAACGCCTACCCGTTCACCAACGGCTGGGAGCGCAGCAGCGGCGACAGCGGCGGCACCCTGAGCACGGTGTACCTGGCCAACCTGGCCTACCGCACCGACTACCACATGGAAGCCTACCCGCAGACCTACGAGATCCTCGGCTTCCACAACAACGGCGAGCAGACCGACCCGTACTACACCGTCAACGGCACCTCCAAGGTGCAGGACAGCACCGCGGCGGCGCGCACCAGCAAGGGCGTCAGCGGCTTCTACCTGGGTGCGAAGAAGACCTTCTGGCGCCAGGACGGCGGCAAGGGTAACGACGTCAATCCGACCGCGCTGACCGCCTTCGCCAGCTTGACCCACACCGTCGGCCAGGACACCGCCAACGGCGTCGGCACCCAGGGCAACGCCGGGCTGATCCTGTCGGCACCGTTCCGCAGCCGGCCGTTCGACAGCTACTCGGTGAACGTCAACTGGGCGCAATTGACCACCCGCGAACAGCGCTTCCTCGAGGAAGCCCACGAAGCCGTCGGCGCCGGCAGTTACAGCCCCGGCCGCAACGAATACGGGGTGTCGCTGGACGCCAACTTCGTGCTCACCGACAGCATCGTGGTCAGCCCATTCGTGCTGCGCACCTGGGGTGCCAGCACGTGGCTCAACCCCTACAGCACCGTCAGCCCGCGTGACGGCTACGCCGCCGGGCTGCTGTTCCACATCCAATTCGACGAACTGCTGGGCCTCAACGCCCATCACTGACCAGGAGCTTTGCCATGACTGAACACCTGCAATCACGCGTGGCGCTGATCACCGGCGCCGCCGGCGGCCTGGGCCACGCCTTTGCCCTGCGCCTGGCCGCCGCCGGCCTGCACATTGCCGTGGTCGATTGCGTCGACACCGGCCCCACGGTGCGCACCATCCAGGCCCAGGGCGGCACCGCCCAGGGCTTTCACTGCGACCTGCGCCAACCCGAGCAGATCGCCTACCTGGGCCGCCAGGTGCTGGAGCATTTCGGCCGCTGCGACGTGCTGGTCAACAACGCCGCGTGGATCCCGCTCAAGTCCCTGGACGAGACCAGCCTGCTGGACTGGAGCGACTGCCAGGCGGTAACCCTGGACGCGCCGTTCCTGCTCAGCCAGCTGTTCGCCCCGGGCATGCGCGAGCGCGGCTGGGGGCGCATCGTCAACTTGGCGTCGAGCAACACCGGCCGGCCGCAGAAGGGCTTTCTGGCCTACATCGCGGCGAAGATGGGTGTCATCGGCCTGACCCGCGCGCTGGCGGTGGAACTGGGCGAGCACGGTGTCACCGTCAACGCCATCTCCCCGGGCCTGATCCGCCACCCCGGCAGCGCCGCGGCGTTGCCGGCGCAGCTGTTCGAGCAAGTACGCGCCAGCCAGATGATCAAGCGCAACGGCGTGCCGGAGGATTTGTGCGGGGTGCTGGCGTTCATCGCCTCGGATGAGTCCAGCTACATGACCGGCCAGGTCTTCAACCTCGACGGCGGCTTCGTCCTATGAATTGACACCTGTGGGAGCTGGCTTTCCAGCGAGCTTTTAGGGCCTCAACAGCTCGCTGGCAAGCCAGCTCCCACAGATATTCAGTCTGCAGGGGTATCAGGGTTAATGCATCCACGCCATGGATGCATCCCATGCCTACAAACGATTGGTTTCCGCACGCCGGGCTTCGTACGCTGGCCGGGCAAGCGCATTCTACAAGGACAATAACAATGCACCGCAACTCACGATTCCAGGAGGCCTGACATGGCGATCATCGGCATCGACACCCTGTTGTACGGCGTCGAGGACCTGGCCCGGGCCTCGCAGTTTTTCGACGATTTCGGCCTGGTGCGCCTGAGCGCCAGCGACGACGAAACCGTCTACCGGCTTGACGAAGGCTCGACCGTCATCGTCCGCGCTTTGGAGCACTCGTCCATCCCTGCCTCGCGCTACGAGGGCTTCGGCGTCAAGGAAACCATCTGGGGCGTGGATAACGCCGAGAGCCTGCGCCGCCTGGTGGACGACCTGGCCCGCGACCGCGAAGTGCGCCTGGGCGACGACGGCGCCTGGCACTTCCTCAGCGACTGCGGCCAGGCCCTGGGCCTGCGGGTGTTCATACGCAAGAAGGTGACGTATGCCCCGGACCCGATCAACGCCGCCGGCAACGTCAACCGCCTCAACCAGCACCGCAAGTGGCGCACCCGCGCGCGGCCCAAGACCATCAACCACGTGGTGTTCGCCGTGGACGACTACTGGGCCAGCTTCGCCTTCTTCCGCGACCGCCTGAATTTCCGCCTGTCCGACCACCAGAAAGGCGTGGGCACCTACCTGCGCGCCGACGGCGCTAACGAACACCACAATACCTTTCTGCTCAACAACAAGGCGCCAGGCGCCGGTGGCGTGCCGCGTTTTCATCACACCTGCTTCGGCGTGGAAGACTTCGACGAGGTGATGGTGGGCTCCAACTACATGACCCGGCGTGGCTGGCAGCATGGCTTCCTCGGCACCGGCCGGCACCGCATCGCCTCGGCGATTTTCTGCTACTTCAACTCGCCCACCGGCGGCGAGGCCGAGTACGGCGCCGACACCGACTACCTGGACGACAACTGGGTGCCCCGCGAGTGGGAATTCCGCTTCGGCACAGCGCAGTGGATGGGCAACCCGCCCGCGTTCATGCAGGACGACATCCCGTGGGACGTGAGCTTCTACCAGGGCAGCGAACCGGCCATGCGCCGCTGATCACCATAAGGAAAACCATGATGTTCCAGTATTTCGAGACCAACTACGTGTGGAGCCTGGCGGTGGCGGCGGCCATCGAGATGGGCGGCAAGATCGGCGAAATCGAGGCCATGTGCCGGCCGCTGGTGGAGGTGGCGCGCCAAGGCGACGACGCTGGCACCCAGGCGTTCCTCAAGGCCTGGGAGGCGGGTGGCGACAACCTCGTGGCCCTGGCCGAGGAAGACAAGGCCGCCGGCCGGCTGTTCAGCGCGGGCGACAAGCTCAACCGCGCCGCCGTGTACTTCATCACCGCCGAGCGCATGCAGGCCCACGGTTATGCGCCGCGCAAGGCGTTGTACGCCAAGTTCCTGCAAACCTTCGCCGAGGGGGCGCGGCTGGCGGGCGAGCCGTTGCAGCGGGTGGAAATCCCTTACCACGGTACGCACCTGGCCGGTATCTATACCCCGGCTGAAGGCGTGCAGGGGCCGGCGCCGTGCCTGGTGATCATCAATGGCCTGGACAGCACCAAGGAGATGGTCTACCGCGCAGGGCTGTTCCCGCAACTGCTGGCCAAGCGCGGCATCGCCAGTGTGTTTCTCGACCAGCCGGGCACAGGCGAGGCGCTGCGCCTGCACGGCATGACCGCCGTCGCCAACACCGAGGTGTGGGCGAGCAAGGTCGTGGACTATCTGCAAACGCGCGCCGATATCGACCCCCAGCGTATCGGCCTGCTGGGCGTATCCCTGGGCGGCTATTACTGCCCGCGCGCGGTGGCCTTCGAACCGCGCTTCGCCTTGGGTGTGGTATGGGGCGCCAACCACAACTGGGGCGAAATGCAAAAACGCCGCCTGGCCCGCGAAGGCGAGCGCCCCGTGCCGCATTACTGGGAGCATGTGCGCTGGGTGTGGGGCGCGGCCGACATGGACGCATTCATGGCCATTGCCGAACAGGTGCACCTCGATGGCGTGATGGAGCGCATCAAGGTGCCGTTCCTGGTGACCCACGGCGAGGCCGACCGGCAGATTCCACTGGCGTATGCGCATCAGTCCTTCGATCAGCTGAGCGCCAGCCCGGACCGTGAGTTGAAGATTTTCACCCCGCGCGAGGGTGGCATTCACCACAGTAGCCTGGACAACACCGCCAATGCGGGTGCCTGGATTGCCGATTGGGTGGCACAGAGGCTGGGCGGCCGGGTAGGCGGTACCTGCGGTGTACCGGCTGCTGCGTAGCGTTCATGGCGCGCTCAGGTGCGCGGCACGCCGTGTAACCGTGTTCGCCACGCTGTGCCTCAATCCCGCTTCGCCCCAACCAACAATAGCGCCTGCGGCACGGCGCTCTGCGGATGCTGAGGTTCCTGCACCTCCGCCAGCGCAAAGCCGGCCATCTCCAACGCACGGACCCAGCTGGACAAGGTACGGAAGTACCAGGGCATGGGTTGCCACTGGCCTGGGAACCCGGCAAAGGTTTCCTCGCGCCAGCCGTCCTGATAATCACCCGCCGATACCGCCCACGGGTGCAGCGTCTGAATCACCAGGGCACCGCCGGGGATAAGCCGAGCGTGCATGGCTGCCAGCAGGGGAATGATGTCCTGGTGCAACAGCGCGAAGTTGGCGCACACCAGGTCATACCCGTTGCCGATGTCGACGTGCCCCTGCACCAGCGCCTCATAGCTAGCCACCTGCACCGCAGGGGAGCCTGCCGCGCGAGCGGCTTGCACCAGCGTGACGTCGCCGTCCACGCCTACCGCCTCGATGCCGCGCTGCGCCAGTGCCCGCAGCAACCAGCCCTCGCCGCAGCCCAGGTCAAGCACGCGGGCGGGTTGGCGGCCCAGCACGGCCAGGATCACGGCTTGGTCGGTCACCTGCCGGCGGCTTTCAATACTGCCGCTGCGCAGGGCGTCTATCCAGGCATGGGCGTTGTGGTGCCAACTTTGCAGCAGGCGCGATTCGGGCGAGAGCATAGGCGTGTCCAGGGTAGTGGTTTCAGATCCCCATTTCGATGGTTTCCGGGTCGGGTCCCAGCCGCCCGGTCTGCTTGAGCTGGGCGATTGCCTCCAGCTCCTGAGGGGTGAGCTCGAAATCGAACACATCGATGTTCGCGGCAATGCGCTGGGCATTGGACGAGCGTGGAATCACCACATGACCATTGTGCAGGTGCCAGCGCAGGATCACATGGGCAGGGGTTTTCCCGTGGCGCTGGGCAATGTCCGCGAACAGCGGCAGTTTCAACAGCTCACCGCCCTGGCCCAGCGGGCTCCAGGCCTCGGTGACGATGCCCTTTTCACGGCACCATTGGCTGAGCGCATGCTGATTGAAGTCGGGGTGGATTTCGATCTGGTTGACCGAGGGCACCACCCCGGTGTCATCGATGATGTGCTCCAGGTGTTCGACATTGAAGTTGGACACACCGATGGAGCGCACCCGGCCTTCCTGCTGCAACCGCACAAAGGCTTTCCAGGTGTCGCGGTACGCACCCTTTTTCGGGATGGCCCAGTGAATCAGGTACAGGTCCAGGGTCTCCAGGCCCAGGCGCTCCAGGCTGGCATCGAAGGCGCGCAAGGTGTTGTCGAAGCCCTGGTCGGCGTTCCACAATTTCGTGGTAATGAAAATCTGCTCGCGAGCCAGGTCGCTTTCGGCGACCGCGCGGCCGACGCCGGCCTCGTTGCCGTAGATCATCGCCGTATCGATGTGCCGGTAACCGGCCGCCAGCGCGGCCTTGGACGATGCATACGCTTGTGCGTCATCGAGTTGCCAGACGCCCAGGCCCAGTTGCGGGATCTGTACGCCGTCGTTGAGGGTAATCAGTGGGGCGGATGGCATGATGGTCTCCTGAGCGGTCTTGAATGAAGGTATGTAGGTTCGAGCGAGCGGTAGCCGATAAAGTTGCGGTGAATGTGCCGTGAGTGTCCGCCTGGCCATCGCGCTGATAAAAAACGCCTGCGCCGGGCTCGCTTCCATTAGCATGAAGGCCGCCAGAATAACGGACCCGCACGAACCTCTTGATGACTGTCTTCTACCTTAAATTATTCTTCACCCCCGCACTCATGCTCGCCATCTCCCTGGCCGGCCAGCGCTGGGGCGCGCGCCTTGCCGGGCTGCTCTCCGGACTGCCGGTGACTTCCGCGCTGGTGATGCTGTTTCTCAGCCTCGAGCAAGGCACCGACTTCGCGTTGGGCGCCGTACCGGGCGCGCTGGCGGGGGTCGCCGCGGTTCAGGCGGCGTACTTGTTCTACTTCATCACGGCGCGACGTGCCGGCGTGCCGGCCGGTTGCAGCGCCGCACTGCTGGTGTATGGGCTCATGGCGTGGCTGATGAGCCAGGAAGGGCACCTGGCCGTCTGCGTGCTGGTCGCCTTGTCGCTGATCACTGCAGTCATCGTCTTGACCTCCCGACAACCTCAGGCGCCCGCTGCGCGCCTGGTGAGGGTGCCGCGCTGGGTCATCCCGATGCGCATGCTCAGCGCCACCCTGTTGCTGCTGGCCATCACCGCCAGCGCCCGATGGTTGGGGCCGGTGGCCAGCGGTATGCTTGCGCCGATCCCGGTCATCGCCTGGCCGCTGACGGTCTTTGCCCATGTGCAGGGTGGGCCCCAGGAAATGGCCAAGATCGTCAGGGGCAACGCGTTGGGGGGCGTGGGCGTGCTGGGCTTCTACCTGGCGCTGGCGTTCACCCTGGCCCGGTGGGGCGCCGGGCTGTCCATCGCCGCGGCGGTAGGGCTCGCCGTCGCGGCGACGTTCATGTTGGCGCGGGTGCTGGACAGGCGCTGACCGCCAGGCTGGCACCACGCCAGCGCCGGTCGATCACGGCACCACCAGGTGCTCGGGCAGGTCGATCTGGAACCGGACGTTATGGGACTCGAACTCCGCCACCTTGCTCAACAGCGCGTCGATGAAGCATTTCATCGCGTGCTTGCCTTGAACGCGGCTCACCAGCCCGAGTGATTCGACATAGGTCAGTTCGAGCACGCCGGGGGGTGTATCGAGCGTCTCGAGGTTGAGCCGGTAGCCCTTGTTGGGCACGGTCTCCAGTACCTTGCGATCGAGCCCCAGGTATTTGCGCAGGGTGTGCACCTGCACCGCGAGGTTGTTTTCCTCGACGATGACGTCGGGCCACGCGGCGTCCAGCAGCGCCTGTTTGCTCACCACACGGTTGGCGCTGACCAGCAGCGCCTCCAGCACGTCGAAGGCCCGCGCCCCCAAGGGCACGGCTGTGCCATGGACGACCACCTCGCGGCGTGCGAGCGAGACAGTGGCACTCCCTATACGAATCATGGCCGGCTTTCCGTCAGTTGCTGTGCGAGGGCCATTGTCGCCGGGAATGGCCGAGGTCCATCGCTTGATTGGGCCATCGAAGCGCCCGATCGGGCCTTGTCCTCATCGCCGCAGGCGGAGTTGACTGGGGCTTACGCCCAAGTGGCGCTGGAACAAGCGGGCCAGGTAGGAGGGCGACTCCAGCCCCACCGCCAGGCTGACCTCCAGGACGGACAGCGAGGTGCCGGCAAGCAGCCGCGCGGCAGTGTCGACCCGGGTGCGATTGATGAAGTCCAGCAAGGGCTGGCCGGTATGGGCCTTGAACAGCCGCGACAGGTGGCGCCGAGACAAGTGAAACTGGTGGCCGACCGCATCCAGGCTCAGGTCGGTGTCGAGGTTTTCCCGCACATAACGCTGGATGTCACGTACCAGCGCGGCTGGCGCGTGGCGCGGGTTCGGTGGCGGTTGGGTGGGATCAGCGGCGGCCATCAGCCGCGCGCACTCGTTGAGCAGCAGGTGATTGAGGTGCGGCAGCTGGCGTTGGAAGGCCTGGGGTTCGGTGCTGCGCTGCAGTTCGTCGTGCAAGCGCAGGATGCTGCCAAGGCCTTCGCTGGCTTGCCAGGTGCCGGAGCGGGCCAGTTGCTTGCCGATCGCGCAGGTGCCACAGGCCTTGGTGTGATGGCTGACGTAGGCGGGGTCTATGTACAGCGTCAAATGGCGTTCCCGGCCGGGTGCTGCCTGGGTCGCATGCGCGAATTCGGCGGGTACGAAACTGAAGGCGTGGTTGGAAACGTGAGTGACCTGAGTGCTTTCAGTGGACAGGAACAGACTCCCTTCGCGCGGCAACAGCAGCATCGCACCGTCGTGGGCATGCCAGTCCATGGCATAGCCCTGGGTGTCGCTGGTCTCCAGGTAAAAGACCTCGGGTGATGTGCCGGTAAGCTTGGGCGACAGGTAAGCCATGCAGAGTCCGTGGGGCGATGTGCCGATGCCCCGCAACGCTAGCTGAAAATGACCTGTGCCACCAGTGGCAGTATGGTTGGCCGCACCGGGGGAGCGGGCGCCGGCTCGGGAAGCAGGCGCTGCGGGGCTTACTTGGCCAAGGTCGAGTGTGCGAAGCGCTTGTTGAACCCGGCGATACGGCCTTCGGTTTTCGCCTGGCGTTCCTTGCCGGTGTACACCGGATGCGAGGCGCTGGAAATATCCAGGGTCACATAGGGGTAAGTGACGCCATCGGTGTGGGTGAAGGTTTTGTCGGTGTCGGCGGTGGAGCCGATCAGCCAGAAGCTGTCGGCGCCCACATCGTGAAACAGCACGGGGCGGTAGTGAGGGTGGATATCGGGTTTCATGATCGTCTCCAGAACGTTATAACGTAACTATATTGATCTGAATCGAGCTGACATGCAACTGTTTCGCGCACCGAAGCCGTCGGCGCACCCGTCTGGCGACGGCGGTGGGCATTGCGCAGCGGTAGCGCCCGCAATGCCGTCACCAGCCGTGCGCGGTGGTCAGCGTTACGAAACGTCTATCCAGATGGTCTTGATCTCTGTGTACTGGTCGTGGGCCCACACGGACTTGTCCCGACCGCCGAAGCCCGACTCCTTGTAGCCACCAAAAGGGGTCGAGGCATCGCCTTCGCCGAAGCAATTCACCGTGACGATGCCGGCGCGAATGTCACGAGAAAGCCTGATGGCGTTGCGCAGGTTGTCGGTGTACACCGATGCCGCCAGGCCATATACCGTGTCATTGGCCAGGGCAATGGCTTGCTCCACGGTATTGAAAGTGGTGACCGACAGCACCGGCCCGAAGATCTCTTCCTGGAACAGCGCACTGTCAGCGCCCACGCCATCGACGACGGTGGGCTCGACGAAAATGCCTTGCTGGGTGTCGCCTCCGAATCGAACGTTCAACCGCTCGGCGTTGGCCCGCTCCAGATAGGCATTCACCTTGGCGAAGTGGGCCTTGCTGATCATCGAGCCAATGCGCACCTCGGGATCCAACGGGTCGCCCATTTTCCATTCACGCAGGTGCACGCCGATGCGTTCCAGCAGGGCGTCCTTGATGTCGGCGGCGACGATCAGTCGTGAAGACGCCGAGCAGTTTTCACCCATGTTCCAGAACGCGCCGTTGACCACGTGGCTGGCCACCAGGTCGAGGTCTTCCACGTCGCTCAACACCACGGCCGGGTTCTTGCCACCGCATTCGAGCACGATGCGCTTAAGGTTGGATTCGGCGGCATAGTGCAGGAACCTGCGCCCGGTGGCGGTAGAGCCGGTGAAGCTGACCATGGCCACGTCCATGTGCCGACCCAGGGGCTCGCCCACTTCCTGGCCGCCACCGGATAGCACGTTGAACACCCCGGCTGGCACACCCGCCTGGTGCGCCAGCTCGGCCACGCGCAGGGCGGTCAAGGTGGTCTCCATGGCTGGCTTGACCACGATGGAGCAACCGGCCGCCAGCGAGGGCCCGATTTTCCACGCCAGCATCAATAGCGGGAAGTTCCATGGCAGCACCAGCCCCACCACGCCAATGGCTTCACGTACTACCACGGTCAACGCATCATGGCCCACTGGGGCAGTGCTGTCGTAAATCTTGTCGATCAGTTCAGCGTGCCAGCGGATCATGTGAATGGTTTCGGGTACGTCGATCAACTCGCACTCGCGCACCGGCTTGCCGCTGTCCAGGCTTTCCATCACCGCCAGTTCCCGGGCATTTTTCTCCAGCAGGTCGGCGAAACGCTGCAGTATCTTCTTGCGCGCGGCGGGCGCCAGCTTGCTCCAGCGGCCGTCCTCGAACGCGGCCTTGGCCACTGCCACGGTGTAGTCTACATCTCGGGCGTCGCACGCTACCACGTGGGTCAGCAACTGGTCGGTGGCTGGGTTCACGGTGGCGAAGGTTTTGCCCGAGCGGGAGGCATAGGGCGCGCCATCGACAAAGGCCTGGGTCGGAAGCACGAGGGTGGCGGCCAGGGCCTGGTAGTCGCTTTTGCTCAACAAATCAGTCATTTCACACCTCCGGTCACTTGGGCGACTTCACGCTTGAGGTCGGTGATCACGTTTTTCAGGGTTTGTTTCTCTTCGCCAGTCATGCTCTGCAACGGCGCGCGCACGCCACCGGTCGTGTGCCCATTGAGCTCACAGCCGTACTTGATCGACTGCACGAACTTGCCGCTTTCCAGGAAGTCCATCAGCGGCATGAACGCCGACATGATCTTGCGGCCTTTGTCGAAGTCTTTCTCCAGCACGCAGGCCTCGTATAGCGCCACATGCTCGCGGGGAATGAAGTTGGAACCGGCGCACACCCAGCTGCGCGCGCCCCAGGCGAAGAATTCCAGTGCCTGGTCATCCCAGCCGCACGACAGGGCAATGTCGGGGTAGTTGCGCGCCAGGAAGTGCAGTTGCGCCATGTCCCCGGAGCTTTCCTTGATGGCCACGACGTTCTTGCTCGCGGCAATCGCGGCGAAGTAGGCGGCGTCCATGCTCACGCCCATGCGTGCGGGGTAGTTGTAGAGCATGATCGGCAGGTTGGCGGCGCGGTCCACGGCATGCAGGTGCGCGGCATTTTCCAGTGCCGTGGGCAGGGCATAGGGCGGCGAGCCCACCAGAATGGCGTCCGCCTTGATCTCACGGGCCGCCTGGGCAAACGCTACCGAGTCTTCGGTGCGGATGGCTCCCGTGCCGATCACCAGGGGCAGGCGGTTGCCGATCACGGCCTTGGCACGGCTACCCAGTTCAAAGCGCTCCTGTGCCGTCTGGGCGTAGTATTCACCCGTGGAGCCGCCGATAATGATGCCGTGCACCTTGGATTCGATCAGGTATTCAAGGGTATCGGTGAAGGCGGCGTGGTCGATCTCGCCTGTGGCGTTCAGCGGGGTAATGGCCGGGGTAAAGATGCCGTCGAAGTTCATGGGTTCTCTCCGTAAGGGGGGGCAGCAGGTCAATGGCTGAGCGCGGCGGCGTCGCGCAGGCTCAGGGATCTGGTTTCGGGCGCCATGGCCCAGGCGGCGGCAAGGCCAACCAGGGTCACGGCGGCGGCGACGTACATGGTGTGGCCGATGCCGACGCTCTGTAGGGAAAAAGGCACCAGGTAGGTGCCTACCGCGGCGCCGATGCGCGACAGCGACGTGCCGATACCCACGGCGACGGCGCGGATCTCGGTGGGGAACAACTCGTTGGGGTACACCAGTTGCAACACCTGGGCACCGCCAATGAACAACGCATAGGCACCGAACAGCGCCAGTACCAGCATCTCGTTGCCGTCAGGGAACAGCCCCAGCAACAGCAGGGCCAGCCCCGACCACAGGAAGCTGTGAATGAGCATGCTGCGCCGGCCCATGACGTTGATCAGTTTGCTGGCGAAGATGCAGCCGATAACGAATAGCAGGGTGATGGCGATGGAGCCGAACGCGGCCCAGTCGCCCTTGAGGTTGAGCGCCTGCAGCACCTTGGGGGCGAAGGCATACACCGCGAACACGGGAATGATCGAACAGGACCAGAACAGCGTCACGAATACCAGGCGCTTGCCATACCCGTTGAGCAGCAACCCCCAGAGCGAGCCGCTGCGGGTATCGGGCTGTTCAGGCAGGTTGGCCAGCGAGAAACCTGGGCCGTATACGCCTTTGATCACTTCGTCGGCTTCGGCGGTGCGCCCTTTGCTCAATAGCCAGCGTGGCGATTCAGGGGTACCCAGGCGCACCAGCAACAACACCAGGCCGATGGCTGCAGCGCTGGCGAGCACGTAGCGCCACGCCTGTTCGCCGCCCTGGCTCATGAGCAGGTTGCCGACGATGTAGGCGAACGCCGCGCCGGCAAACCACATGATGGTCAGCGCCGCCAGGCGTGGGCCGCGGTATCTGCGCGGTAGAAACTCCACCAGCAGTGCCGTGGCCACGGGGTACTCGATACCCACCGCCAGGCCGAGGATAAACCGGCACACAAACAACGCCGGCGCGGAAGCCACCCACAGTTGTGCCAATGAACAGACAATAAATAGCACGGGACCAATGAAATAAACGCACTTGCGACCTAACGAGTCAGTGAGAACGCCACCCAGGAAACCGCCGAAGAACACACCGATCAATGCAGAGGCGGCAATCATGCCTTGCCAGAATTCGCTCAATTGCAACGCCGCGGACATTTGCAGCATGGCAATGCCGATAATGCTCAGTACATAACCGTCGACAAAAGAGCCGCCGCCGGAGCACAGGGTAAGTTTGCGGTGAAATCCATTGAGCGGGACATCTTCAATGCAACGGGTGGAACCTTTCATTGTTATCTCCTTGTCGCGGGCGGCCGCAATGACGATTCATTCAAGTCGCGCGCGCTTTTTGCAGGAGCTGGCGTGCCAGCGAGTATTGGCAGTCGTCGAAAGTCTCGCTGGCGAGCCAGCTCCCACACGGGGCGTTGTTATTTTTGTGAGTGCTAGAGTTACAAAGTCAGGTGAAAATAGCGGTTAACTTTCCTGGCCCGCGCGGTATTGGCCCCAGGCCAGGTTCAAGTTGACCCCTGCGGACAACAGCGGCTGGGGCGGGTTGCTGTTGGGGCCAGGTGCCGCCAGCAGGAAGTCGATCAGGTCGCTGCGCTGCCCAGCCAGCCAGTCGGCCAGCAGCGTGCCGGTGACCGTGCCGCGGGTCACGCCCAGGCCGTT
Organism: Pseudomonas eucalypticola; assembly: GCF_013374995.1. Classification (NCBI taxonomy): domain Bacteria; kingdom Pseudomonadati; phylum Pseudomonadota; class Gammaproteobacteria; order Pseudomonadales; family Pseudomonadaceae; genus Pseudomonas; species Pseudomonas eucalypticola. The sequence continues at coordinate 2,674,519 of NZ_CP056030.1, forward strand.
GCAGCACAATGCGCCATAGACATTGCGCGCCAGTTCGCCGAAATGCGCCATGTGGTTGCGCGACATGGCCAGCGAACCGCCCCAGGTGTAGTCGAAGCCTACGTCCGGCAGCATGGGGAAGCGCTTCTGGAACGAGGCGTGGTGGCGTTTGACGAAGCGCTGCAGGTACTTCTGCTGGCTGGCGCCGTCAGGGTTGAAACTGAAGCTGTTACGCATCAGCAGGCGGTTGTCCACGGTGCGGCGCAGCGTGCTGCCGAACGGGTCGGCAGGAATCACGCCCCAATATGGCTTGCCGCCCAGGCGCGCCTGTTCCTCTTCGGTCAGTGGACGGGTCAGGCTGGCGTAGGTGAACACCGGCAGCATGCGCCCTTTGAGGAAGCCGAAACTCATGGCGAAGGCATTGTTGGTGAGCACCAGTTTCTCAGCCGTGATCGTCCCCCCGGCATGCACCAGGCGGGCGGTGTCGCCGTACTCCACTTGGGTAATGACGGTGTTTTCATACAGGGTGACGTTGCTTGGCAGGCTATCGGCGAGCCCGCGTACCAGGGCGGCGGGTTGGATCAGCGCTGTACCCGGCGTGAACAGCGCCTGGCGGTAGAACGGGGTCCCGATATGACCGGGCAGTGCTTCCTGGCTGATGAGTTCGTAGGGTTGCTCCAGCTTGTCCAGGCCACGCCGATAGGCGTCCAGCACGGCGATGCCACGGTCCTCGACGGCGGCCTGGTATTTGCCGCATTCGCGCAGTTGGCAATCAATGTTGTGCTGCTTGATCAATTGCTTGAGGAGGGTTTGACCGGTCAGGTTGAGCTTGAGGCTCATCGTGGCCACGGCGATGTCGCCAATGTAGTCGTCGGCGCCGATGTCGTGGGGCAAGTCGATAGCGAAGCCGGCATTGCGCCCCGAGCTGCCAAAGCCCACTTCCTGGGCGTCGACCAGCACGATTTCGTCATCGGGGAAGTGCAGCGCCAGTTGGCGTGCCGTCGCCAGCCCGGTGAACCCTGCTCCGACCACCACCCAGCGGGCCGTGCGGGTGCCACGGTGGGCAGGTCGCGCCTGTCGGGGTGGTGCCAGGTGGAACCAGCCACAGGTGGAATCATCTGCCGGGGTATGGGTGACCTTTGCCATGTCAGCGACCTGAAGGTGATGTGTCGATTCGGGGTGGGTCATTCATCGCGCGGTCACGAGAAACGGCTATGAATACTCAATGTATACATCGTGTCGACACACTATAGGGCAGCTTTATTCGGGGTGTCTAGGGGTGGACATTCGGCTCGCTAGCGGGCTTCGAATGGCCGCATCAAGCATCGTTCGGGTGGCTGCAAATACCTCGAAAGCCTTATGCTACGGGCCTTTGCAGCATTTGGACTACGCCGCTGGGAATGCACGCCAGCGTGTGGCAGGTCGCGCAGGCTCAGCACTCCACCGTTCCCATTGCGACGTCCTACGTATCCACCAGCGACCTGCGCCGAAAAGCGCTTTTTTGGTAACTTGCTGATAACCAAGCGTTTTCAAAAAAATAAAATGAATTTTTCAGGTATTCACGGTGTATACATCGAGAATACAACCCGTTGACCGATCCCCGTCCCCGTGCGAGTCTGGCGCTCATAAGCCGGCCGCTGTCGACGGTAAACACCCTTGGAGGTCGTTTGTGAAAAGCGGCAAGAACAGTCTGTATGACGACTTGAAACGCCAGATTCTGACAATGGAATTGAGCCCCGATGAGGTGCTGGACGAAGTCGGCCTGAGCGAGCGCTATGGCCTTTCCCGCACGCCTGTCAGGGAGGTGTTTCGCCGACTGGCTGGCGAAGGTTATCTGGACATCCAGGAAAACCGCGGCGCTCGCGTAATCGCCATGAATTACCAGACGTTACGCAATTTCTTTCTGGTGGCGCCGATGATCTACGCGGCCATCGGCCGCTTGGCGGTGCACAATTTCCGGCCGCGGCAGCTGGACGACTTGAAGCAGACCCAGTATCGGTTCCGCCAGGCCACCTTGGCCAAAGATCCGCTGGGCATGGTGCTGGAGAACAATCGCTTTCACGAAATCATGGGCGAGATGGCCGGCAATCCTTACCTGGAACCCAGTCTGGGCCGCCTCTTGATTGACCATGCACGTATTGGCCATACGTTCTACCGGCCTCGCGACCCCGATATGGAGCGGCGCCTGGATACATCGGTAGAGCACCACGACGCGTTTATCGAAGCCATTGGCAAACATGACGAAAGCGCAGTGGTTGATCTGGTATTTGAACACTGGGAGTTATCCCGGGAAAACATGGAAATATTCATCGCGCCGCAAGGGCTCGAAGTCGATGGACTTGGCGATATCTCCAGAGGGGCACAGCCTGGCAAGTGGTCTTGATGAAGTAACGTGGCGGCTGGGCATGCCGTTGATCGGTATGGCCCAGGCGGGTACAGGCGGGCAGTGAACAGGCGTGTCGAACAACGTTGTTAATGTTCGGCATGCCGGCAGGCAACAACAGACAGTGTGAATGAGCCGACCGTTGGAATAAGTTTCCGGCGCGAACTCGTGCGGCTTCAGGTTGTGTGCCGGGCCGCAACATGCAAAAGAAACGTAAACCCTGTTTTTTATTGCGGATGACGAGGTCAAACATGAGAAAGATATGGAAGACGCTGTGCGCGGCTGCACTGGCGACAATGGTCATGGCACCGGTACACGCCGAGGAGAAAACCATTACCATCGGTACGATGGCCTGGGAAGACCTGCTACCTATCACGGGCATCACCCGCAAGGTACTGGAGGACTCCGGCTACACCGTCAAGGTCGTGGAATTCTCCGAATGGGGGATTGCCTACGCGGCCCTGGGCAAGGGCGACATTCAAGTGTTGGCTTCGCAGACCGACTATGCCGCCAACGATTACTGGAACAAGAACAAGACGCGCCTGGACAAACTCTCACCGGTATCCCACGGCCTGTATCAGGGCATTGCCGTTCCAAAATACGTACCCATCGACTCTATCGACCAACTCAATGACAACGTCGACAAACTGGGCGGCAAGATCATTGGTATCGAACCCGGCTCGGGCCTGATGAGCGACGCTACCAAGGCGGTGAACACCTATGGCTTGAAGTTGCAACTGGTGGAAGGCAGTACGGCGGCCATGACGGCGGCACTGAAGTCGGCGGTCGACCGCAAGGAGCCCGTCGCCGTCACGGTCTGGGAACCGTCTTGGATGGCGCAGAAATTCGACCTCAAGTTTCTCAAAGACCCCAAGGGCGTATTCCCTCCGCCGCAAGGCTACTACTGGATTGGTCACAAGGGCTTTGCCGCTCAATACCCTCACGCCCGTGAAGTCATGGCCAGCGTGTTCATCCCGGTGGCCGACATCACCGCCATCAACAGCGAAGTCAACGAGGGCAAGACCATGGACCAGGCTGTGCAGGGCTGGGTCGCCAGCCATGCTGAGCTGCTCAAACGCTGGGAAAGCGTAAAAGAACAATAACGACAGGATTTGCTCTGCCACTGCCGAACTTGGATTAATAGAGAAGCCAGCGAAAACTGGTTCGACGGGTTCCGAAAATGACAATGTCCAACGCAAGTGCAAACGACGTGCTGATTGATTGCCAATCGGTGTGGAAGATCTTTGGCCACGATGCCCCCGCGGCGATGAAAGCGGTGGTGGAGCAGGGCCTGAGCAAAACCCGGATCCTGCAAGACTACAGCTGCGTGGTCGGCGTGTCCGACGTCAGCCTGCAGGTTCGCCGCGGCGAGATCTTCTGCATCATGGGCCTGTCCGGCAGTGGTAAATCGACGCTCATCCGCTTATTGAACAAACTGATTATCCCCAGTGCAGGCACGGTGACGGTCAAGGGCCAGGACCTGTCCACTCTCAACCCCACCCAGTTACGCCAGGTGCGCGCCCGGCACATCGGCATGGTGTTCCAGAGCGTGGCACTGCTGCCCAACCGTACAGTGCTGGAGAACACCGCATTTGGCCTGGAAGTGCAGGGCGTGGGCAAGGCCGAGCGCTACCAGGTGGCCGAGCGCGCGCTGGCCAAGGTCGGGCTCAGCGACTGGGCCCATCGCTACCCCTCGCAATTGTCGGGCGGCATGCAGCAGCGCGTCGGGCTGGCCCGGGCGATCACCGCCGACCCTGAGATCATCCTGATGGATGAACCCTTCAGCGCCCTCGACCCGCTGATTCGCCGCCAATTGCAGGACGAGTTCCGGCAACTGACCAAAGAGCTGGGCAAGTCCGCTGTCTTCATCACCCACGACCTGGACGAGGCGATCCGTATCGGTGACCGCATTGCGATCATGAAGGACGGCGTGATCATCCAGGTGGGCACCGCCGAGGATATCGTTCTCAGCCCGGCGGATGACTATGTGGCCGAATTCGTCGCAGGCATTTCCCGGCTTCACCTGGTGAAAGCACACTCGGTGATGACGCCGCTGGCGGCCTACCAGGCTGCGCACCCCAACGTCGACATCGGCCGCTTGACCCGCACCACCCCGCATGCCGATATCGACCAGCTGATTCAGCTGACCATGGCCTCGGACCGCGATGCTTTGGCGGTAGTCGCGGACGGGCAGGTAGTGGGCATCATCACCCCGCGTGATCTGCTGCGCGGCGTGCAGGGTATGCCCAGCGAATTCACCGAGGCGGCCATCGCCGTGGAGACGCTGACATGAACCTGCCAGATTTCGCCCGCCCATTCGATGACACCGTTGACGCGGGCCTGCAATGGTTGTCGGATCACGGGCAGGGCCTTTTCGACTTCGCCAACGCTGCGCTCAAGGGGCTGTACGACGCGGTGGTGGGGGTCATCGCCTTGCCGCCGTTCTATGCGGTGGCCTTGCTGGTTGCCTTGTTGGGGTGGCACGCGGTAGGCCGGCGCTTCGCCGTGCTCACCTTCGTCGCGCTGGTGTGCTGTGAGCTGATCGGCCTGTGGCCGGCTACCGTCAGTACGCTGGCGCTGGTGTTGACGGCGACGGTGCTGGCCCTGCTGGTGGGAATCCCTCTAGGCGTGGCGGCCGGGCTGGCGCCGCGTTTGGACCGCGTGGTGGACCCGTGCCTGGACCTGGTGCAGACCATGCCGCCCTACATCTACTTGCTCCCGGCCATTGCGCTGCTGGGCTACGGGCCAGCCACCGCACTGCTGGCCACCTTCATCGTCGCGGTGCCGCCGGTGTTGCGCCTGACGTCGCTGGGCATCCGCATGACGCCGCGCGAATTCCTCGAACTGGGCGATGCCAGCGGCGTGACGCCCGCGCAGATGTTCTTCAAGATCCGCTTGCCGTTCGCCATGCCCAGCATCATGGCCGGCATCAACCAGAGCCTGATGATGGCTTTCGGCATGGTCGTGATCGCGGGCATCGTCGGTTCCGGGGGGTTGGGCGAAGCCATCTACGGTGCGGTCCGCACCCTGGATATCGCCACGTCGATCAACGCAGCCATTGCCATCGTCATTCTCACCTTGATCCTTGACCGTCTGGCGCAGAGTGCCGTGCGCCATCATGCGGGAGAAACCCGATGAATACCCTGGACCTGCATTTTTCTCCGGGCCGATACCTGGCGCCCGTGGTCGATTGGCTGAACCAGCATCTGCACCCGGTGTTCGTGGCCATCAGCCAGATGATCGAAGCCGTACTGGGCGCGGTGCAGGCAGTTCTGCTGGCGCCGCCACCCTTGATGCTGATCGCCATAGTGGTGGCCCTGGCGTATGTCCTGGCCCACTGGCGGATAGCGATCTTCGCGGCTGTGATGCTGTTGTTCTGCCTGTTCTCGGGGTTATGGCTGGCCTCGATGCAGACCATCGCGCTGGTCTCGGTGGCGGTGCTGATATCGGTGGCCGTGGCCTTTCCTTTGGGAGTATTGGCGGCGCGCGTAAAGCGCGTCGACGCATGGGTGAGTCCTCTGCTCAATGTCATGCAGACGGTGCCGCCCTGGGTGTATCTGATCCCGGCGGTGATGCTGTTCAGCCTTGGCCGGGTGCCGGCGATCATCGCCACCGTCGTGTACGGCATTCCGCCGATGCTGCGCCTGACCACCCTGGCGTTCAAGCAGCTACCCAAGGACCTGTTGGAGCTGGGCCAGGCGTCGGGCGCCTCGCCGCGTGACATTCTGTTCAAGATCGAATTGCCCACTGCTGCGCCGACACTGCTGGTAGGCCTGAACCAGTGCATCCTGCTATCGCTGGCCATGGTCGTGCTCGCCGGCCTGGTCGGGGCGGGCGGCCTTGGGGCCGAGGTCACCCGGGGCTTGACCCGCATGGAAATGGGCCTGGGCCTGCGCGCGGGTTTGGCGATTGTCGCGGTAGCGCTGCTGTTGGACCGGTTGTCGCGCGGCGCCCTGCAACGTCATTCACCCCGACAGCTCGCCTGAGGAGGCCCTATGCGGCACAGTTTTTTCTGCATCGATGCCCACACTTGCGGTAACCCGGTGCGGGTGGTGGCAGGCGGTGGCCCAATGCTGCCGCTGTTACCCATGGCCGAGCGCCGCGAGCTATTCGTTCGGGACCACGATTGGGTGCGTACGGCGCTGATGTTCGAGCCACGGGGGCATGAGGTGATGTCCGGCGCCATCCTCTATCCCAGCGCCCGGGAGGACTGTGATTTCGCCGCGCTGTTCATCGAGGTCAGTGGTTGCCTGCCCATGTGCGGTGCAGGCACCATCGGCCTGGCCACCGTGGTAGTGGAGGAGGGCCTTGTGACCCCACGCACGCCGGGGCTGCTGGCCATCGAGACCCCGGCCGGGCGGGTGGAGGTGGAATACGTGCTGCAAGGGCATAGCGTAACCGGCGTGCGCTTGCTCAACGTGCCCAGCTACCTGCACGCCGCAGACGTCACTGTTCAGGTGCCTGGCCTGGGACCTGTGGTGGTGGACATTGCTTATGGCGGTAACTTCTATGCGGTGGTGGAGCCCCAGGCCCACTGGACCGGGCTCGATGGCATGGTCGTCGCGGACATCGTCGGCCTCAGCCGTCGGCTACGCAGCGCCCTGGCCGAGGTGTGCAGACCCGAGCACCCCGAGGATAGCCGCATTGCCGGGGTGCACCATGTGATCTGGTGCGACCGATCCCTGCACGACGGCGCCGATGGGCGCAGCGCAGTGTTCTACGGCGACAAGGCCATCGACCGTTCCCCTGGTGGGACCGGCACCTCGGCACGCATGGCACAGCTGGTGGGCAAGGGGCGCTTGAAGTGCGGTGATCTTTATCGCCATGAAAGCCTGATCGGTACTTGTTTCGAAGGCCGGGTGGAGGGGTTGCTCAAGGTGGGGGACTTCGATGGCATCCGCCCCAGCATTGGCGGCTGGGCCAGGATCATTGGTCACAACACCCTTTTTGTCGATGACAGCGACCCTCTGGCCCATGGCTTCCTGCTGCTCTGAAGCCCCTGTTTTTCCCACCACGAGGCATCCCTTGAGTGCACCCCCTGCTCGTGTCGGCTTTGTGCTGCTGGCGCATTTTTCCCTGCCGGCCTTTACCCAGGCGCTGGACACCCTGGTGACCGCCAACCTGCTGCGCCCAGGGCTGTTCCTGACCACCACGCTGGGCCTTGCGCCCGGTGAGGTGGTCAGCGACCTGGGCCTGGTCATTCGTCCGGACGCACTACTGGATACGGCCGCGCTGGACGGGCTCAGCCTGCTGGTGATCTGCGGCGGCCATCGGACCGAACTGAAGGCGAACGCGGCCCTGGTCGATGTCATCACTGCGGCTGCCCACCGCGAGATCACCCTGGCGGGTCTATGGAACGGCGCCTGGTTCCTGGGGCGTGCGGGGGTGTTGAATGGCTATCGGTGCGTGATTCACCCGGAGCACCGGCCGGCCCTGGCGGAAATCGCCAAGGGCACGCTTGTTACCAGTGAGGCTTTCGTGCTGGACCGCGAGCGTTTGACCGCGTCCAGCCCCGGCGGGGCGTTCCAGATGATGCTGGAGTGGATCAAGGCGCTGCACGACAAGGCGCTGATCGAAGGTATTGAAGACATCCTGGCCTTTGGGGAGTCGCGCTATCGTCGCCTGAACCCGTCGAAAAACATCTCGGTGAGCCCGGCGCTGCGCGAAGTCATCGACCTGATGAGCGCCAACCTGGAAGAGCCATTGGCGTTCGCCCAGCTGGCGGCCTACGCCAAACGCTCGCGTCGGCACATCGAGCGCCTGTTCAAGGAACAATTGGGCACTACGGCGCAACGTTACTACATGGAACTGCGCATCATCGAGGCGCGACGCCTGCTGCAGCACACCGAGTTGTCGATGGTCGAAGTACTGGTGGCGTGCGGGTTCGTCTCGCCCAGCCATTTCAGCCGGTGTTACAGCGCCTACTTCGGCTACCGGCCGTCCAGGGAAACGCGATTCGTGAAGTAGCGGGTTCACGAACGCCCAGGCGGTAGCCGTCCGTCATCTAACGGCATCGGGCGCCAGCCTACGCCAAGGGGGCTGATCAGGGTGTACAAGGCCGGGGGCGTCTGACCCCCCGACCCTGCCGATGGTGTACGGGGACGGTGACCCCATGCGGCTCAGATGGCTTGCGGCGCGTAGTCGCTTGCAGCCACCGGCATCACGCCCTTGAGCAGGGCAATGGATTTCTCCAGGCCTTCCAGGCTGTTGAGGACCACATCCTCGTGCTCGACCGACAGCCAGCCATCGTAGCCTGCCATCTTCAAGCGGTAGCAGAACTGCCGCCACCAGGCTTCGCCGTGGCCGAAGCCCAAAGTGATGTAGGACCAGCTGCGGGCGGCAACGTCCATCAGCGAGCCATTTTCCAGCAATGAATCCACCGCTTGCACGGGGGCATTCAGCAGGGTGTCCTTGGCGTGTACATGGTAGATGGCCTCGCCCAGCGCCTCGGCGGCCACCAGTGGGTCGGCGCCCATCCAGAACAGGTGTGACGGGTCGAGGTTGGCCCCGATCACCGGGCCAATGGCCTCGCGCAGCTTGAGCAGCGAGCGCACGTTGTACACGCACTGGCTGCCGTGCAGTTCCAGCGCGATACGTTCCACCCCGTGTTCGCGGGCCAGGTCGGCGATCTCGGCCCAGAACGGCAGCAGGCGCTCTTGCCACTGGTAGCGCAGGATGGCCTGGGTTTCCGGCGGCCAGGACGCCACCACCCAGTTGGGCATGCGGTCACCGGCCTGGCCTTCCGGCAGCCCGGACATGGCGCACACCGTCTTGACGCCCAGCTCCCCGGCGATGCGAATGGTGTCTTTCAAGCACTGCCCCTGGGCCGGCTGCGTCGGGTGCAGCGGGTTGCCGTTGGCGTTCAAAGCGATGATTTCCAGGCCGTGGGCTTCAAAAGCCCGCTTGAACTCACGCCGGCTCGCGGCACTCTCGAGCATCTGGCCCAGGTTGAAATGGGGCGCGGTCGACCAGCCGCCGGTGTTCACTTCGATACCGGACACGCCCAGGCGCTGCGCGTGCTGCAACACTTCATGAAAGGGCAGTGCGCCCAGGCTATCGGTGACAAATCCCAGTTTCATCACAAGGCTCCTTGGCGTGGCAGATAAAGGCGTGGCGTGTCCAGGCGGTCGAGCGTGACCCGTCGGCGTTCGTGGAGCGCCAGGATACCGGCCTCGGCAACCAGGGCGGCACGGTAGCCATCCCAGGCAGTGGCGGCGTCGGCGGGGAATACGCCGGTATCGACGAACGCCACGAATGCCTGGTCTTGCAAGCGGTAGGCGTCGGCAAAACGCGGGCGCCAGTCGGCGGCGTAGCGGGTAGCGGCCTGCCGCCCGACGTTGAGCCGGGTATGCACGGGGCTGGCCAGTTGCACCGAGCCGAGTTCGCCCACCAGTTCCCCGCGCACGTCGTAGCCGTAGTGAGCGTTGTTGTTGACCTCGATATTGACCAGTTGGCCGTCGTGGGTTTCCAGCACCATGAACACCGGTGCACCCACGCCGGCGGTGGACAGGCGCCCCGGCTGGAACACCGAGATAGCGCTGTATTCGGTGTCCAGCACATGGCGCACCACATCGAACTCGTGGGGGGCGGAATTACTGATGGCCATCTGGCCGGTGAAGTTAGCCGGCGCTTCGACGTTGCGGTGGAAGTTGTGCATCATCACCGCGCGGCCAATGACGCCCTCTTTCAGCGCACTTTTCATTTCCCGGTACGCCGGGTCGAACCGGCGCATGAAGCCCAACTGCACGAAGGGGCGGCCTTGGGCGAGTTCCTTGTCGATGACGGCCAGGCACTCGTCTGGCCGCTGGGACAATGGCTTTTCACACAACGCCGGCTTGCCTGCGTCGATGGCGGCCAGGCTGAGCGTGGCGTGGGTGTCGTCGGGGCTGGCGATGATGACCGCGTCCACATCGGCCCGTGACAGGGTAGCGATCGGGTCGCTGGCCACGTCGCGCGCGCCGTAGCGCTCGGCAATCTCCCGCGCCCGGGCCGGAGCGGCGTCGCAGACGACTTGCAGCACCGCACCGGGCAATTGCTCGGCCACGATGCGGGCGTGGTCGGCACCCATGATGCCGGCGCCGATGACGGCGATGCGTATGCTCATGGCTGGCTACCTGTGTGTCGATAGGGGCGTGGCAACGCGCCGTTGCACGCGTCTGTGAGGGAGCAAGGGAGTAGGGCAGGCGGGCGCGGCGGGGTGCCTGCGACCGCGACGAGGCTCGGGGAAGCGTTCATCATGGAGGGGCCTGACGAAGTGTTGTGGTTGTTGTAGGGCTGATTATCAGCAGCCCGATGGCAACCTTCAACGACCACCAAGGACCGTTTCTGATGTGATTCAAATCAAATGGCAAACCTGCTTGCAGGCCATGTCATTTGCCCATAAGGTCCTGTTGATGGGAAGCCCATCAAATGGAACGCATATGGCCGAACAACCCTTGGGGCACGTGTGGAAAGGTCCCACCGTCAACGAGATCGCCAGCCTGGCGAGGGTAGGGCCTGCCACCGTCGACCGCGTGCTCAACAACCGGCCGGGCGTGCGCGACGGGACGCGCCTGAAGGTGTTGGCGGCGCTGGAGAAACTGCGGCGTGAGCTGGCCGATGGCAAAGCGGCGGTGCGCATCCGCTTGTTCTGCGATTCGGGGGAAACCTTCAACGCGACCCTGGCGGCTGCCGAGGCCCAGGTGAACAGCACCACCCCTGGGGTCGTGGTGCAGGGCCACTACGTGGCGACCAACCAGGTAGACCCTGGCGCGTTCGCCGACCAGGTGCAGGCGCAGGGGGCGCTGGCCGATGGGGTGATCGTGGTCTCGCGCGAACACCCCGCCATCAACCGCGCCGTGCGCAAACTCTGCAGCCTGGGCATTCCCGTGGTCTGCCTGACCACCGACCTGCCCAACTCGGGGCGCAGCGCCTACGTGGGCAATGACCAATACGCCGCCGGTAGCGTTGCTGGCCTGCTGATCGGCAATGCCTTGCCCAAGGTGGCGGCCAAGATACTGCTGGTCACCAGCGTGCCGTTTCGCTGCCAGCAAGAGCGCGAGATGGGGTTCCGGCGGGTGCTGCGCGGAGAGTTCGCGCACCTCAAGATCGACGAGCGGGTGATTTCCGATGATCAGCCACACACCACCGCCGCGCAGTTGTCCCGCTACCTCGATAAGCATGGCACCCCGGCCGCCATCTACAACGTGGCGGGTGCCAACCGCGGCGTGGCTCAGGCCTTGGACAGCCTCACCGTGCCTCAGCGGCCGTTGTTCGTGGGGCACGAGCTGACCGTGCATACGCGGGCGCTGCTGGAGGCGGGGCTGATGAGCTACGTGATTGCCCATGATTTCGTCGGCGAACTGGCGGCTGCGGTGCGCTGGGTGAAAGGGGCCATCGACGGCGCCGTGGCGCCCCCGGGGCCGACGCAAATTCTGATTCATACCAAGTTCAATTGCGGCGCGTGAGAAAAGTGTGGCACTGGCGGCTTGCGATTGGATGGAACGCTCATTCCAACAGGTGGTGTCCGCCTTCGGTGCGGTATCAGGTATGTCGCCTGTGCTGCCGACGCGGCCAGGTCCGCTGCTACGCGCAGCGCCCGTGAAGCACCCCGTAGCAGCGGACCCGGCCGCGTCACAAACGCCGCGCGGTATCAGGTGTGTCGCCTGTGCTGCCGACGCGGCCAGGTCCGCTGCTACGCGCAGCGCCCGTGAAGCACTCCGTAGCAGCGGACCCGGCCGCGTCATGAACGCCGCGCGGTATCAGGTATATCGCCTGTGCTGCCGACGCGGCCAGGTCCGCTGCTACGCGCAGCGCCCGTGAAGCACTCCGTAGCAGCGGACCCGGCCGCGTCATGAACGCCGCGCGGTATCAGGTATATCGCCTGTGCTGCCGACGCGGCCAGGTCCGCTGCTACGCGCAGCGCCCGTGAAGCACTCCGTAGCAGCGGACCCGGCCGCGTCATGGACGCCGCGCGGGATCAGGTATATCGCCTGTGCTGCCGACGCGGCCAGGTCCGCTGCTACGTGGCAGCGGCTCGGCGTCGAAACACGGCTGCGTGGCCGAGGGGCGGCTCAGGCTTTTGGCCAGCCGCCGCCCAGGGCGCGGTACAGGCGCACCCGGTCGAGGGCGGCCTGGGTGGCGCTGTCCACCAGGTCGCTCTGGGTCTTGAGCAGCGCGCGCTGCACGCCCAGCACGTTGATGAAGTCCACGGCACCCTGGGTGTAACGGTCCCGCGCGGTGCTCAGGGCGATGGTGTTCTGGTGAACGGCTTCGGCCAGCGCGGTGTAGTGCTGTTTTTCCGCCGAGTAGTCGGTCATCGCATCGTCGACTTCATGCCAGGCCCCCAGCACCACGCGCTGGTAGTCGATGGCCGCCTGTTGTTCCTGACGCTCGCGCAGGGCCAGCGTGCCGGTCAAACGGCCACCCTGGAAAATCGGCAGGTACAGGCTCGGGCCGTAGGACCAGGTGCGTGAATTCCAGTCGCCGAAGTTGGCGCCGTCCAGCGCCTGTGAGCCCAGGCTGGCGCCCAGGCTGATGCGCGGGTAGAAATCGGCCTTGGCCACCCCGATAGCCGCGGTGGCACGGTGCAACGCCGCTTCGCTGGCCTGAATGTCGGGGCGCCGCTGCGCCAGTTCGGAGGGCAGGCCCACCGGGACATCGGGGGCGGGGTCCGGAATCGCTTTCGCCTCGATCAACTGCGCGCGCAAGGCGCGTGGCGCCTGGCCCAGCAAGAAACTCAAGGCGTTGATCAACCGGTCCTGCTGAGCGCTGAGCACGGGCAACACGGCTTCAATGGTCGATACCTGGGCCGCGGAGTTGGCGGTGTCGAGGTTGGTGGTCACGCCGTTTTCGAAGCGTGTCTGGGTCAGGCGGTTACTCTGCCGGGCTATTTCCAGGTTCTGCCGGGCCACCGCCAATTTCGCCTGCACGCCGCGCAACTGGATGTAATCGCTGGCGGTTTCGGCGGCGATGCTCAGGAGCACGCCATTGCGCTGGGCCTCGGTCAGTTGCACCTCGGCATCGGCGGCCTCGACGCTGCGACGCACATGGCCCCACAGGTCGACTTCCCAACTGGCGTCGATGGCGCTGCTCCACAACTCGAAGGGCGCCTCGCCGTTCTGGTTGGATTCGTCCAGTACCCCGACCGAGCTGTTGCGGGCGCGCTTGTAGGCGCCCGTGGCGCTGACCCCAGGCAATTGCTGGCTACCGGTCACCTGCCGCAACAGGCGACTTTGTTCCAGCCGGTTGCTGGCCGTGCGCACGTCGAGGTTATCGCGGGTGGCTTGCTCCACCAGTGCCGTCAATTGCGGGTCGCCCAGTTGCTGCCACCACTGGCGGTCGGCAGGGCCGTCCAGGGTCGAGCCGCCTTGCACGCTGTCCTGCCAGGTGGCCGGCAATGCCGCGTGCGGGGCCTTGAAGTCCGGCCCCACCGAGCAGGCGCCCAGGCTGGCCAGGGCGAGGAAGACGAGGGTGCGCTTCATCATCAACGCCCCTTCGCCGTATCGACGCTGGCCACCACCGACATGCCAATGCGCAGGCGGTCCAGGTCAGGCTGGTTCTGTTCGAAGACGATTTTCACCGGAATGCGCTGCACCACCTTGGTGAAGTTGCCGGTAGCGTTGTCCGGGGCGATCTGCGAGAACGACACGCCGGTCGCCGGGGCGACGCTGTCGATGTGGCCCTTGAAGCTGTGGTCGGGGACACTGTCGACGTGCAACTCGACCGCCTGGTGCGCGCTCATGCGCGCCAGCTGGGTTTCGCGAAAATTGGCCACCACGAAGGCTTCATTCAGCGGTACCACGGCCATCAGTGGTTGCCCTTGGGCAACGTAGGCGCCCACCCGCACGGAGCGCTGCCCGACCATGCCGTCCTGGGGGGCGGTGATGCGCGTGTAGGACAGGTTCAGGTCAGCCTGTTGCAGCGCGGCCTGGTCCTTGGCCAGGTCCGCCTTGGCCACTTCCAGCTGGGCCTTGAGTACCTCCAGGGTCTTGCTGGCGGCCACGCGCGAGGCTTCGTCACGGTCACGCGATGCCTGCCAGCCCTGCAGGTCGGCGTCGGCCTTCTGGCGCTCCTGCTGGGTGCCGGCGCCCGCATTGGACAGGTTCAGGTAGCGCTGGGCATTGGCCTGGGCGAACTTCAACGAGGCGGCGGTGGCGCGTGTGGTGGCCGCCGCCTGCTCGATCACCGCGGCCTGGCGTTCAATGCCGGCCTGCAGGTTCTGCAGTTGGGCCTTGGCCGCCTGCACATTGGCCGCGGCCTGCGCCTGGGCCACCAGGAAATCACGGTCGTCGAGCTGGGCCAGCAGGTCGCCGGCCTTGACCGGCTGGTTGTCCTGCACCGTGACTTGGGTGACCTGGCCCGCGACGCGGGGCGCGATCAATACCGAGTCTGCCCTGACGTAGGCGTCGTCGGTGTTCTGTATGTCACTGCTACTGAGCACCCGGTAGCCGGTGTAGACGACGCACAGGGCGACGGCGGTGCAGATCAGGCTGAGGGCGGTTCTGTGTTGTTTCATGGCGATACCGGGGGTTGCGGTGGATAGGCGCGCTTGGGCAGGGTCAGCAGCACGACAAGCAGAATGGCGACGACGGCCAGCAGTGCCAGGAAGGCATCGCTGAAACTCAGCACATACGCTTGTTCGCGTACCCGCTGGGCCACCGAGGCCAGGGCGTGATCGGGAAACAGTGGGGTCAGCGCCTGGTAGCGGCTACCCAGGCCGTCGAGCAAGGTGTTGGAATGCAGGTGTTCGCGCTGGGTGACGAAGTTTTCCAGGGCCGACGCGCCCACCACCGAGAACAGGCCGCGCAGGGTATTGACCATGGACGACGCGAACGGCCCTTCCATGGGTGCGATGACGCCGGTGGCGTTCATCAGCAGCGGGACCACGATCATCGGCTGGGCGAACGCGTGCATGATCTGCAGCAGATAGAAGTCATCACGAACCCATTCGGTGGTCAGCATCGAGCCACCGACGCAGGCGGCGGCCATCAACAGCAGGCCGCTGCCCATCACGTAGCGCGAGTCCACCCAGTTGCGGTTGATCACCAGCGCCACCAGCGGCGCCAGCAGCAGTTGCGGAAGGGCAATCAGCAGCGCCGTGGGCATGGTCTGCAGGTACCGGTAGCCCTTGATCTCGGTCAGGTACAGCGACGGAATGGCGCCGCCGGCCAGGGACAGCAACAGAAACAGGCACAGGGTGGTGATGCCGAAGGCGAAGTTGCGTCGCTCCAGCAATTGCAGCTTGAACAGCGGCAGCGGGTGGAACCATTCGTTGAGCAGGAACAGCGGCAGGCATACGGCCGCGCCCAGCAACACCAGGGAAATCAACGGTGAATCGAGCCAATCGAGCCGTTCGCCCTGGGTCAGGGCCACCACCAGCATGGAGAAGCCACAAACACCCAGCAGCGCACCGCGCCAGTCCGCCTGCTTGAAACGCTCCAGGCGCAGCGGGTCCTGGGGTAAACCGTAGGCGATCAGGCCGGCGCCGATCAGGCAACTGGGCACGATCTGCCAGAACACCATCCGCCAGTCACCGCCCTCGGTCCACAGGGCGGCCAGTGGGGTGGCGAGGTTGGGGCCGAAGGTTGCGGTCAGGGCGTAGGCAGACAACCCGTATAGCTTGATGTGCCAGGGCAGAAAACGCAGCGCGGCGGTCATCAGCAAGGGCGGCAACGCTCCCCCGGCCAGGCCCTGCAGCACCCGTAGCGTCACCAGGCTTTCGAAGTTGGGGGCGAAGGGGATCATGATCCCGAACGCCGTGAACGCGCAGGTGACCACCACGGCGTAGCGGCGAATGGAAAAGGTCATGGCCAGCCAGGGCGACAGCAGCATGGCGCTGACTTCCGCCGCGGCATAGGCTGAGCTGATCCAGGTACCTTCGTCATGGCCCAGGCCATAGATACCGAGAATATCGACCAGCACGGTGTCGGTGACGCGGTCGTTGATGCCTGACGTCAGGGCGGCGAGCAAAACGCCGACCAAGCCCAAGGCAAGTCGCCAGCCGAACGGGGCTGGCGCTGGAGGGGGAGTAGGGGCTGACAAGGGTGTTCCTGCTATGGCATGAGGCGTTGCAACCTAATAAGTGATACACTGTACTGACTGATGATACATAAGGCAAGTCAATGACCCACTCTGAATGTGATCGTGGTGGCGTGCAGGTGATCGCGCGGGCGGCGGCGATTCTACGCAGCCTGGAGAACGAACCTTCGGGCCTGAGCCTGGGGGCCATCGCCAAGAAAAGCGGGCTGCCGCGCTCCACCGTGCAACGCCTGGTGGACGCGCTGGCGCATGAGCAGTTGCTGGAAGTGCATGGGCGCGGTGGCGTGTGCCTGGGGCCGGCGCTCATGCGCCTGGCGTCCCACAGCCATGTGGACATCACCCAGAAAGCCAGGCCCTACCTGGAGGAGTTGTCACGGGTGACCGGGGAGACGGCGGTATTGATGGGAGCCAGCGGCTCGGAACTGATGATTCTGCATTCGGTGGTGTCGCCGCATGCCCTGCGCGTGGCGCCGGTGGCCGGCAACTTCCTGAATATCCACGCCACCGCCGGCGGCAAGGTGCTGCTGGCGGCGATGCACGACAGTGTGGTGACCCGCTTGCTGGGCACCGAATTGTCGCCGCTGACGCCAAAGACCCCGACCCTGGCGCAGTTGCTCACGCAACTTGAAGAAATTCGCCAAGGTGAGTTTGCCGCCGATTTCGATGAACACACCCTGGGCGTGGGTGCCATCGCCATCGGCCTGCAGACACCCCAGGGCCACTACGCCATTGATGTAGTGGGGCCGGTGTGGCGCATGGAGCCGGTCACCGAGGCGATCAAGGCTGCGTTGCGCACCTGCCGTGATGAGCTGCTCGATGCCATGCGCAGCATCGCTTGAGGCCTTAGCGCAAGGCTGCGGCCCGGGCGGCGCGCAGGGCTCACGAACCCCGGTAGGTGCTGAAGCCGTAAGGGCTGAGCAGCAGCGGGATATGGTAGTGCTGGTCGGTATTGCGCACCTTGAAGATCACCGGTATCTCGGGAAAAAAGGTCTCATGCCCGACGCGCTGGTAGTAGTCGCCGGTCTTGAACACCACGCGGTACTCACCTTGCTCGAACGTACGCCCGGCCGGGAACAGTTCGCCGATGCGGCCCTGCTCATTGGTGGTGCCGTGGGCCAGCATCTGCCAGTTCGGGCCCACATGCTGCTCCAGGGTCACCTCCACGCCGGAGGAGGGCACGCCGGTTTCCAGGTTCAGCACGTGAACGCTCAAGGGGTTGGCCGCCATGGCCATGCCCGACAGGGCGCCAAGGCCCACGGCCAGAATCAGTTGCTTCATGTGCATGGATTTACTCCTTCAAGGGTGAATGGTCAGGCCCAGGGCGGTGGCCGCGGCGGTTGCGCATTGCTCGTCCTGCTGGGCGCCGCCGGCACCCGCCACGCCCACGGCGCCGACCAGCTGTGTACCTTCGAACAGCGGCACGCCGCCGCCCAGCAACAACAGTTCGGCCAGGGTGTTGAGGTTGCTGGCCTCGGGGTTGGTGCGCGCCCGCTCGGCGAACAGCCGGGTCGGCGTGCGGGTGGACAGCGCCGTGTAGGCCTTGCGCCGCGCGGCGTCGGCGTTGTGGGGACCCACGCCGTCGGCGCGCTGGGCGAGGATGGGGTTGCCACCGCGGTCCAGCACGCTGACGGCGGCCTGGCAGGGTGCGGCGTCCACCAGGCGGCGAGCGCTGGCCAGGTCCAGTTCGGGGTGCTGCGGCAAGGCGGCGTGGGCCTGCGTGGCGGCGAGCAGCGCGGCGCACACCAGTAAGGGTTTGAGCGACATCTGACGGCTCCTGTGGGCAAGAGCCGTCACCTTAACCAGCGGGCGCCCACAGAAAACCGTCAGGCCCATTACAATTTTGTAATGGGCAAGCGCCTCGTACAGGCCTAGCCTATGCGCAGCCCAAACGAGGTACGTGATGCATTTGCTGGTAGTGGAAGACGAAGCCAAGACGGCGCAATTCCTGGCCAAGGGCCTGGTTGAATCGGGGTTCAGCGTGGACGTGGCGCTCAATGGCCTGGATGGGCGGCATTACATCGAGGAGCAGGCCTACGACCTGATTATCCTCGACGTGATGTTGCCCGGCCTCAATGGCTGGCAGTTGCTCAAGTTGATTCGCCAGCGAGGGGACACGCCGGTGTTGTTCCTCACCGCCAAGGACGCCCTGGAAGACCGGGTGCGTGGCCTGGACCTGGGCGCCGATGATTATCTGGTCAAGCCGTTCGCGTTCGTGGAGTTGCTGGCCCGGGTGCGTACCCTGCTGCGCCGCGGGCCCGCGCGGGAGATTGAGGTGTACCGCATCGCCGACCTGGAGCTGGATGTGCTGCGCCGTCGGGTCAGCCGCGGCGGCCAGCGCATTGCCCTGACCAACAAGGAGTTCGCCCTGCTGCACCTGTTGGCCAGCCGCCGTGGTGAAGTGTTGTCGCGGACCCTGATCGCCTCGCAGGTGTGGAACCTGAATTTCGACAGCGACACCAACATGGTCGAAGTCGCCGTGCGCCGCTTGCGCGCGAAGGTCGATGACCCCTACCTGCCCAAGCTCATCCATACCGTGCGGGGCGTGGGCTATCAGTTGGATGCGCCCGATGAATGAGCCGGCCCGTGGGCCGTCGCTGGCGTGGCGGCTGGCAACTGCGTTCGCCCTGGTCTGTGCGCTGGTGCTTGGGGTGGCAGGCGTGTTCCTGTACCGCAGCCTCGAAGCGGAACTGGTCTACCGCGATGACCAGGCGCTGCTGGGACGCCTGGAGCAGGTGCGGGCCCTGATCCAGGACAGCGACAGCCTCGACGCCTTGCAGCAGCGGCCACGGCTTTACCAGAACATGCTGGCCAACCAGGAAAGCCTGCTGCTGGTCAACCGCGCCGACGGCACGCCTGTGATCACCATCAACCCCTGGCAGCAGGCCTTGCCACCCCTGACGCCCATCGTTGACCCGCGCAGCCCCCTGGCCAGCGACATTCAGCGCTGGCCCGGCCTGGTGCTCCTGGCGGGCAGCACCCAAGGCCCGCGGGGTGAGTCGCTGACGGTGGTGGTGGGCAAGCGCCTGGCTGAACGCGAGGCCATGTTGGCCAGCTACCGGTTGCGGGTCTACCTGGCCGTGGGGTTTGGCGGGCTGCTGGCCTTTGCCCTGGGCCTGGTGCTGTTGCGACGGGCATTGCGGCCTCTGGGACACCTGGCGGCAACGGTCGCGGGCATCGAATTGCGTAGCCTCGACCGTCGTCTGAACCTGCGGGGCATCCCGCGCGAACTGCACGAACCGGTGCAGGCCCTCAATGGCATGCTGGCGCGTCTGGACGACAGCTTCCAGCGGTTGTCGCAGTTTTCCGCCGACCTGGCCCACGAAATTCGCACCCCCTTGCACAACCTGTTGGGCAGCAACGGCCTGGCCTTGAGCCAGCCGCGCAGCAGCGCCGACTACCAGGAAGTACTGGCTTCCAACCTCGAAGAATTCGAGCGGCTGAACCGCATGGTCGAAAACCTGTTGTTCCTCGCCCGCGCCGACCATGGCGAACGCCTGCTGAACGGCCAGCCCATCGAACTGCACCCTTTGGGTGAGGACTTGTGTGCTTATTTCGAAGCGCTGGCCGAGGACCGGGGGCTGCGACTGGACAACCGCCTGCAGGGTACCTTGCAGGCCGACCTGCAACTGCTGCAACGGGCTTTGGCCAACCTGCTGGCCAATGCCGTGCGCCACGCCACGCCGGGCAGCACCGTCATACTGGGTGGGGCGCAGGGCCGGCTGTTCGTCAGCAACCAGGGCGAGCGCATTGGTGCTGCTCATGTCGACAAATTGTTCGACCGGTTCTATCGCGTGGACCCCTCACGCGCGGCGCCGGGCGACTCCGGTGGCCTGGGCCTGGCGATCGTGCGTTCGATCATGGACCTGCATGGGGGAACTGTTGAGGTCAGCAGTGACGAGCAAGCGACAGTGTTCAGTCTGGTCTTTCCTCCGATTGGTCACCCGTCTTTGTAGCGGGCGCGGTGTGCCTGATATTGCGCGGCGTGGGTGACGCGGCCGGGTCCGCTGCTACGGCGGGATTGGGGTGCTTTTCTGGGTGGCCAGGCCCAATAGCAGGGTCAGGCCGATCGCGGCGGCCAGCAGTGCCGTGACACCCGGCCAGGCCGACTGCGCCCAGGCGATTCCGCCGACCCAGCCCAGCACGGCGCCGCCGGCGTAGAACGCCATGAAATACAAGGTCGATGCCTGGGATTTACCCGTGCGCGCATGGCGCGATACCGCGCCGTTGGCCACCGAGTGGGTGGCGAAGTAGCCGACCGTGAACAGCACCAGGCCCACCAGAACCAGCAGCAAGTAAGGCGCCAGCATCAGCATCGCCCCCGCCGCGCACAACCCCAGCGACCCTATGGTCACCGGTTTCGAACCGTGCCGGTCGGCCAGTTTTCCGGCCAGTGTCGAGGCGTAGATGCCGGCCAGGTAAGTCAGGAACAGCGAGCCGGCCAGCGAAGGGCTCAGGTTGAAGGGGGCCTGCGTCAGGCGAAAGCCCAGGAAGTTGTAGACCATCACCAGGCTGCCCATCATGAAGAAACCGGTGACGTAGGCGCGCTGCAGCGCGCGGTTTCCCAGGTGCAGTCGATACGTGGCCAGTAAGGGTTTCAAGCCCGTGCGCTGCGCGACGAAATGCCGTGAGCGCGGTAACAGGTAGGTGAACAACAGGGCCGAGGCCACACCCACCGCGCCCGTGGCGACCAGGCTGGTGCGCCAGCCCCAGGCGTCGGCCACGAAACCGGCCAGTACCCGGCCGAACATGCCACCGATGGCGGCGCCGCTGACATAAACGCCGGCCGCATAGCCGGAGTCGGACAGGGCGATCTCTTCGGCGATATAAGCCATCGCGATGGCCGGCACCCCGCTGAAGGCCGCGCCTTGCAGCGCGCGGTAAAGCAGAAAGGTCGTCCAGCTATCGGCAGTGGCCGACAGCACGCAGACCACCCCGGAGGTCAGCAAGGAGGCTACCAGCACCTTCTTGCGGCCCAGGCGTTCGGAGACCAGGCTGGCCAGCGGCATCAAGAGCCCCAGGATGCCGATGTTCACCGACAGGGACAGGCTGGCCTGGGCAGGTGTGATGGAAAACGCCTGGGTGAACAGCGGCATCAGCGGTTGCACGCAATTCATCAGGGCGAAGGTCGACACGCCCGCCAACGTCATGCAGATGGCGATGGCACGGAATGCGGCGCTGCCGCGGGTCACTTTATCGAGGGGGGCGGTTGGAGCAGGGGAAGGCTTGGCATTCATCCAGGTATAGTCCGACAGGGTGCGTGGTGCTGGCGGGCAGGTACGCGCGGTACCTGGCCAGGCGCAACCATACCATGGGCACTGGGCAGGTCGGGCAAGGGGCGCGTGGGATGGATCGGTACTGTGGAGAATGCTCGGCCTATCGTCAGGCCGCTGGCCGGGCTTTACGTCGAACGGGAACAATAGCAGGGTCGTCAAGGCCCGCCGGCACAGGGGCCGATGCCAGCGAGCTTTCGGACTGCGCTCGCTGGCGTCGGCTTGGGCGCCAGCTCAGGAACCACTGCCAGATTTACCGCTGGAGTTCGGCTCGGCGGGATGGCTGGTGCTGTCACTGGATCCGGCGCCGGAAGGGGTTTTGTTGCCTGGGCTGGAGTTGCCACCGCTGCCCGCCTCGCCGCCCGAACCGGGCAGGGCGGTGCCATTGGTGTTGGCGCCATTGGAACCCGTCGGCGACGATGAGGTGCCGGGGGCCCCTGTGGAGTCGCCCATGCCGCCACCCCCGGTGGAACTGCCCCCGGCGCTGCCACTGGCCCCACCGCCCGCGCCACTGGCGCCGGTCGCTGCCATCAGGGGCATGGAAAGGGCGCAACTCAGTCCTGCTATTACCAACGCATAGCTCAGTTTCTTGTTCATGTTGAAAGCCTCGTCGTGGTTGATCACTGCCGTTTGCTTCAGTGCCTCTTGAGCTGTGACCCTTCCCGGGCAGAGGGAATTTTAAAAAGATGCACCCAGGGCGATGAACGGCGCTCGGGTGCCTCCGTCAGGCCGCCTTGGAAGCTGCCTCCACGTCGCCTGCGGCTTCGTCCATGGCGGCTTGCAGGTCTTGGGTCACCCGCAATTCCACACCGGTGGGGGACATTTGCGCCGCTGCTGCGAAGGGCGCGGCGGCGTGCGGCGCGCTGCGTTGGGTGCGGCACCAGCCGAAGTAGGCGAGCATCACCAGGTTGAGCAGCGCAAACGCCCAGAACAGTCCGTTTTCACCGACCTTGGCCATCAGTTGGCCGACGGCCAGGGGGCTGAGCGCCGAGCCCAGGGAGTTGATCAGCAGCAGGCCCTGAATCATCGGCACCACCGCGCCGGCCGGCGCCCGGTCGGCGGAATGGCTGACGGCCACCGGGTAAATGGCGAAGATGGCGCCGCCCAGCAGAAACAGCGCAGCGCCCAGCCCCAGGCTTGACGGCGGCAGCGCCATGATCACCAGTGACAAGACCAGGCAGGCGGTGCACAGCACGATCAACACCGATTGCCGGTCCTGACGGTCAGACCACCGCCCCACGGGGTATTGCAGCACCATCGCGCCCAGGATCACCCACGCCATCATCTGCCCTACCTGGCCCAGGCCCATGCCCAGGTGCTTGAGGTACAGCGGCAGCAAGGTGTAGACCGCGGCGATGGCGACGCCGGATCCGAAGCAGCCCATCACCCCGGTGGGTGTGACGCGCAACAGCTGGCGCGGGGACAAGGCATCCACCCTTTCTACCAGGGGAGTGACGCGTGGGATCATCACCACGGGCATCACCGACAGCGATGCCAGTGTGCCGATGATCAGGAACGGCGCACTGTCGCCGAGCCCCGACACCAGGCCGATGGCCGCCTGGCCGAACATGCCCGAGCCATACAGGGCGATCATGTAAACGGCCAGCACCCGGCCCCGGGACTTGGGGTCCGAGGCCAGCAGCAACCAGCTCTCGATCACCAGGTACACGCCCACGCACGCCCAGCCATTGATCAGGCGCAGCACGAACCAGGCACTGATGTCGCTGCCCAGGCCTTGCAGCAGCACAGTGGCGGCGATCATCGAGGCAAAGCAACTGTAGGCGCGGATGTGCCCCACGCGCAGGATCAGCCGGTCGTTGAAGAACGACCCCAGCGCCAGGCCAATGAAGTAGGCCGATGACACCCACCCGATCTGCAGGGCGGAGGCGCCAGCGGCATCCAGGCGCAAGGTGGTGATGGACGACAGCAGGCCATTGCCGAGGCTGACGATAAAAAGCCCGAGCAAAGGCGCCAGCGCCATGGCCAGGAGTTGTGGAGACATTGGAACCTCAAGTGGTTGCGTTGACGCGTCGGGGCATGACGGGCCGCGGGTGCTTGCGGCGCTCGGGAAAGGCTCTGGTACGCGGCCGCCGGTGCAGCGGGGCGCGCAATTCTATGCGTTTTTTGGTGTTTGGCTAGTGCCGTCCGGCGCGTCGCGATGTCTCAGGCCCCATGAGCTAATCTTCAGGCGTGGCAGGCGACGACAGGTGGTTCACGATCTCATGGCGCGGTACACCGGCATTGCTCAAGCGTTGCACTGGCTGACGGTCGCGGCCTTGTGCCTGCTATTGCCTTTTGTCTGGGTGGCGGAGAATTTTCCGCCAGGCCCGATCAGGGTCTTCTGGTACATGGCCCATGAGTCCATGGGCATCAGCGTGTTCCTCATGGTGCTGATGCGCCTCACCTGGCGCTGGGGCCACCCCGCGCCCGCCTACCCGGTGGGCACCCATCGGGTCACCGTGGTGCTGGCAGGGCTGACCCACGGCTTGCTGTACCTGGTGTTGCTGGTGATGCCCGTCACCGGCTACCTGATGGCCGGCAACGGCCAGGACGTGCCGTTCTTCCGGTTGGTCGACCTGCCGGGGTTTGCCCATGACGAAGCGCTCGGCAAGGCTGCCGATACGGTGCATGTAGCGTGTCAGTTCGCGGTCTATGGGCTGATCGTGCTGCACGTGGCCGCTACGGTCTGGCACGTGGCGGTACGCCGTAACGGGATGCTGGAGCGGATGCTGCCGCCCCAGCGGCTGCCCTGAGCGGACATCTGCACGGAACCAATGCCCTTGGCTGGCGCCTGAATGAATAACCAGAAGGAGGCAAGGCATGTGGCGCGGCTACCAGCCAGACGATTCCAGCACACCGATCGCCCAGGGCCATGCGCCGCTGCGCATCGGGGTGCTCACCCATATTCGCTTTCCCGTGTGCCAACCGTTCGCCGGCGGGCTGGAGGCGTTCACCCACGACGTGACGCTGGGGCTGCGGGCCCGGGGCCATGCCGTCACCCTGTTTGCCAAGGGCGGCAGCGCGGTCGAGTTGCAGGCCGTGGCCGTGCCGGACGAGGACGCCTGTCGGCATCCGAGCCTCAGCAGTGCGTACGTCGCTGAGCACCACGCCTACCTGAAGCTCATGCAGCAGATCGATGATTACGGCTTCGACGTGATTTTCAACAACAGTCTGCATTACGTGCCGGTGACCATGGCGTCGCTGATTCGCACGCCGATGCTCACCGTGCTGCATACGCCGCCGTTCTTCGAGATGACCAATGCTCTGCGCGGCGACCGCCAGACCGGCCGTTTCAGCACGCCGTCGGCTGCCAACGCCCGGCAGTGGCGCGAGGTGGTACCGCACTGCACCGTGATTCCCAACGGCATCGACCTGCGCGGCTGGCAGCCCACGGGGGCCGTGGGCGAACATGCGCTGTGGTTTGGCCGGCTGGTGTCGGACAAGGGCGCGCACCTGGCCATCGACGCCGCCCGCCAGGCGGGCATCCCCCTGCGCCTCGCCGGGCAGGCAGTGGATGACGCTTATTTCAAGGCGCAGATCCAGCCACGGCTGGGGCCCGGTGTCCATTACCTGGGCCATTTGCAGCGCCCTGAGCTGGCCGCCGAACTGGCCAGCGCCGCCGTGGCCCTGGTGACGCCTTGCTGGGATGAGCCCTTCGGCCTGGTGGTGGCCGAGGCGCTGGCCTGCGGCACCCCGGTGGCCGCGTTCGACCGCGGCGCCATGGCAGACCTGATCAGCGAGGAGGTGGGCTGCCTGGTGCCCCCCAATGACGTGGCGGCGCTGGCGCGGGCCATGATCGTGGCCCGCGGAAAATCGCGCCAGGCCTGCCGGGCGCGGGCCGAAACCCTGTGGGACCACGACCTGATGCTGGACCGCTACGAAACCTTGTTGGCCGACGTGGCTGCGCGACATGCCTGAGCCACAGGTGGGGTACTACGTCCATCATCACGGCGCAGGCCATGGGGTACGGGCCGCGCATATCGCCCAGGCGTTGCGCGTGCCCGTCACCCTGATTGGCTCGCGGTTGCCCGACGACTTGCCGGTAGGCGTACGCAGCATGCCGTTGCCAGGCGACACCGCGCCGGGCATGCGGGTCGAGCGCCTTGACGCGCTGCACTACGCGCCGTTGGCCGTGGATGGCTTGCGCGAGCGCATGGCGCTGCTGGCGCGGTGGTTTGTCACCCACTGGCCGTGCGTGCTGGTGGTGGATGTCTCGGTGGAAGTGGCCTTGTTCGCGCGGCTGTGCGGGGTGCCCGTGGTGTACGTGCGCCAGCACGGCCTGCGTGATGATCCTGCCCACCGCCTGGCCTATGAAAGTGCCAGTGCCCTGCTGGCGCCTTACCCGCAGGTCATGGAAGCCGGCGACACGCCGCAGTGGCTGCGCGACAAGACCGGCTACAGCGGTTGGCTCTCGCGGTTCGCTGGCACGCCTCGCACCGCGCCGCGCAAGGCCCAGGTGCTGATCATCACCGGGCAGGGCGGCACCGGCCTGTCCGTGGGCCTGATCGAAGCCATGGCCCGCCGGTGCCCCGGGTGGCAGTTTCGTGTGGCCGGCAGCCTGCCGGCTGGTGACCCCGGTCCGAACCTGCAGTGGCTGGGACACCTTAAAGACCCGCGCGTGGAAATGCACCAGGCTGAAGTCGTGGTCGGCAGCGCCAGTGACAGCCTGGTGGGCGAGGCGGCTTCACTGGGTTGCCGCTTCATTGCGGTGGCCGAAGACCGGCCCTTCGACGAACAGCGGCTGCAGGCACGGCGTCTGAATGAACTGGGCGTCGCCATAGGACTGGAGCAGGGGTGGCCCGCAGCGCCCCAGTGGCCGGCGTTGTTCGAGGCGGCGCGGACACTCGACCCCAGCCGCTGGCAGGGCTGGGCGGACGCCAACGCAGCCTCCCGCGCGGCGCGGCTCATCGAAAGCACCCTGGCCGCATTCAGCACCCCGTAACGCCGCCGGCACGTCCGGTCAACTGCCTGAAGAAAGTGCCCGGGCCACGTCTTCGGGTGAGGGTGCCTGGATGATCTCAAGGTGTTCGTCCGTCCAGCGCACCAGGCCCAGTTCGCTGAACGCGCGCAGCCAGCCCTCCATGGGCCAGACGCCCCAGCGCCGGTAAAAGTGGCGGGCATTGGTGACGATGTCGGCGAAATGGTTCAGCGGTGGTTCGTAACTGGGGTGGTACTGATGGAAGGCCACCGCCGCATGATCCAGCAGGGGCACGCCCGCCCGCCGCGCGCGAAACGCGAAATCGGTGTCTTCACCGCCATAGCCGCGGTATTCCTCATCGAAGCCACCGATGCGCGCGAACACCTGGCCGGTGCAGGCGAAGTTCAGCGACCAGAACAGGTGATAGGGCAGGGCGTTGCCAGGCCCGGTACGAAACCGCGCCACGGGATGCTCGGCGCCCCGTGCAGATAGCTCGGCCTCGGTCCAGCCGGAACGGTTAGCGCCTTCGGGCAGGTATCGCACCTGGCCCATGTGCAGGGCATCGGGCTGCGCCAGCAGGCTATCGCGGTACTGCGCCAGCAGGTCATGGGCGGGAATGCAGTCGACGTCGAGAAACACCCACGGCGCCTCGGGATCGATCGAGGCCACGCAGTTGCGGGCCCTGGCCAAGGGCAAGCCTGCCGGTTCATCCAGGCGCAGGGTCGTGATCGGAAAGTGCGGGCTGCTGAACGCACCGGGCGCCTCGTTCATGTGCACGATCCACAGCCCCCGGGGCAGAACGCTGGAGGCCTCAAGGCCTTGAATCAGGTTGGCCAGGTGGGGGCGGCGGCCGTGTACCAGGGTCAGGACGTTCATGCGTGGGCAAACCTGCTGACAGAGCGGGGAATGAGCGCCTGGACACGGCGCGGGCAGTGGCCGCCTGACGCGGCGACCACAGGCACATTGACCGGGCGCGGGCCGCAGCGGTTTCATTTATTTGCCCAGTGGGCTGTTCACTGGCCAAGGGCGCGCTTGGGCGCGCCTTGCTCCGCTGCTACCGTTCGCCACGTTGCGACCGCCGGCCCCGGCCGGGTTGCCCGTGCTGATCGACACGCGCAGGCCGCACGCCTGACATAAAAAGAACCGCGCGCTGCATCAGCGATTGGCACCTGCGCGGGGGCCGGCGTCGCAGTAGCATCGGGGCAACTACAAAAAAACACAGGATCTCCCCATGCGACTAGGTTGGTATTCAGCGCTTACTCCGAAGGAAAAGCGCACCTACTGGGCCTGCTTCGGCGGCTTCACCCTCGACTCCATGGACTCCACCATCTACGCGCTGATGATGCCCGTGCTGATGACCGTGCTGGCCCTGAGCAAATCGGATGCCGGCATGCTCGGTTCAGTATCGTTGATCGGCAGTGCCATTGGCGGCTGGGGCGCGGGGCTGCTGGCCGACCGCTACGGCCGCGTCCGGGTGATGCAGGGAACGGTGCTCTGGGTGGCGCTGTTCACCTGCCTGGCGGGCCTGTGCAGCAGCTTCTGGGAGTTTCTGCCGGTGCGTTTCCTGCAGGGCATCGGCTACGGCGGCGAGGCGGTGGTCGGTGCGGTGTTGATCAGCGAGGCCATTGCCCCGGCCCTGCGTGGCCGGGTGGCTGCCTCGGTGCAGAGCGGGTACGCAGTGGGGTACGCCATCTCGCTGACCATGATGCCGGTGGTATTCGCCTGGTTACCCGAGGCCATCGCCTGGCGGGCGTTCTTCGCCATCGGCCTGCTACCGGCGGCGCTCATCTGGTTCATCCGCCGCCTGGTGCCAGAGTCGGAAGCCTTCACCCGCGCCGCCGGTACACGCCAGCGCGTCGACCTGCGCGAGATTTTCGGCGGTGAACATCGCCGGGTCACCCTCATCAGCACGGTGTTGGCCAGCGGCATTTTTGGCGGCGCCTACATCATGATCACCTGGCTACCCACGTACATGCGCATGGTGCTCAACCTTCCCGTGGCTTCTACCTCCGGTTACCTGGCGGTGAACATCATCGGCTCGCTGCTGGGCCCGTTCATCTATGGCCGCATCAGCGACGGCATCAGCCGCGGCAAAGCGTTCATGTTGTTCCTGGTGTGCCAGGCCTGTGTGGTGGCGGTGTATACGTTCGCGCCCATCAACATGGCCGTGACCCTGGGGCTGGGCTTGTTGCTGGGCGCCTTCCAGGGCGGGCTGGCGTCCGGGCTGCCAGTGGCGTTCGCCGAGTTGTACCCCACGCGTATCCGCGCTAATGGCGCAGGCTTTTGCACCAGCTTCGGCCGCGGGTTCGGTTCGATCATGCCGGCGGCGGTGGGGTTCGCCTCCACCGAACTCGGCCTGCCGACCGCCATGGGGGCGTTCGCCATTACCTCTTATCTGATCGCCTTCATCGCCGCCCTGTGCCTGCCCAATGCCACTGGCGCCGACATGACCGAGGAGCAGCCACGCAGGGTGCAGGACGGCGGCGATATGCCCGTCGTGCACCCGCAGCGCTGAAGAACGCAGTGGCGGCCGCTTACCGCGTCGTCACTGCCTGACCAGGTCACTGGGTTTCCAGCTCTGGTCAAAGAAAGCCTGCTTCGATACAACAAAAAGTCGGCGCTCTAGGACGCCGCGCACGGCACCGTCACGGTAAAAGTGGTGCCATCAGCGTCGCTGGAGCTCACGGCTACCTCGCCGCCGTGGGCGATGGCGATTTCGCGCACGATGAACAGCCCCAGGCCGACGCTGCGCACATCGTCGCCCTTGAGGCTGCCACGGGTCATGGGTTCGAACAGGCTGGCGAGCACCGATGGAGGAATACCGAGCCCGGCATTGTGCACGGCGATGGTGGCCGCCGCGGCGTCGATCCGCGAGCTGACGCTGATGGGCTCCCGCAGGTCTCCATAGGCCACGCTGTTGGCCACCAGGTTGCCGATGACCTGCTGAATACGGTCGGCGTCCAGCGGCGCCGTGCCAGTGCCGTGGGCTAGATGGGTGATGGTGGCCTGGGGAAAGGCGACCCGCAGCTCGCTGAGGCTGCGGCTGACCACGTCATGCAACGGCTGCGGTTGTGGATGAATCGCAATGCCGTGGCCAACCCTGGCCAGGGCCAGGTCCAGCAGGTCGGCGATGATCCGCTGGGCACGGTCCGAAGACTGGCTGATGTGGGCCAGCAACTGGGTTTCCCGCGGGCTGCGCTCGGCCTGGGCGAGAAAGTCGGCCGCCATCCTGATGGCCGTGAGCGGGTTTTTCAGGTCGTGGCTGGCGATGGCCACCATCTGTTCGGCAAACAGGGCACGGCGTTGGGATTTCTCGTAGGCGATGCTGAGTTCGCCCTTGATCTGCTGCAACGCGGATTCGGCAAGCGTTTTCTCCGACAGCAGTTCTTCGGCGCGCTTGCGAGCAGTGAGCAACTCGCGTTCGTAGCGGTCGCGGTCGGTGGTGCCGAACAAGGCCATTTCGTAGAACGCACCGCTGGCGTGTTCGCGCCGCATGCCGTTGAGGAGCATCGTCACGGTGTGCCCATCGCGGTGCACCAGGTCCAGCTTCACCTCGGCCACGGAGCCCTGCATCTGCATCAGGGGCGCCCAGTGGGTCTGATGGAAGATACGCCCGCCCATGGTCAGCAGGGTCTGGAAGCGCACGCCCAACAACGCGTGCTGGCTGCGCCCGATCCAGGTGCAGAAGATCTGATTGGCGCGCAGGATGGTGCCGTCCTGCGTGGTCACGATCAGCCCGCACGGCGCGCCTTCGAACAGGGCGTCGGCGTCGGGCAGAGGCGGGTGGTCAGTCGACATGTTCGCCTGCCCAGGGCAATAGGAAACGGTCCATGGCCTCGGAACAGGCGCTGGGGGCGCTCATGTGCGGACAGTGGCCGACGTTCGGCACCAGGCACAGGGTGCTGGCTGGCAACAGCGCGTGCAGGTACTCGCCAACGGCGACGGGAGCGATCAGGTCATCGGTCGATTGCAGGATCAACGTGGGCGTGGTCAGGCCGACCAGATCCTGGCGGTTGTCGGAGAGAAAGGTCACCCGGGCAAACTGCTTGGCAATGTCCGGTTCCGTGCGGCAGAAACTGTTGGTGAGTGCTTCGCCAAGGGCCGGCTGCCCAGGCGCCCCCATGATCACCGGGGCCATGGTGCTGGACCAGCCCAGGTAGTTGCTGTCCAGGGTGTCGAGCAGGGAATGTATGTCTTCGAGCGTGAACCCGCCCACGTAGTCGCCGTTGTCGATATAGCAGGGCGAGGGGCCGACCATGACATGCGCCGCGATCTGGCCGGGAACCAGGCGATCGGCCAGCGCGCCGATCATGGCGCTGACCGAATGGCCGACCACGATCACGGGCCCCACACCATACTGGGTGATGATCTCGGCCAGGTCATGGGCGTAACCACTGAGCGCGCTGTACTTTTCCCGGCAATAGGCACTGAGGTCCGACCGGCCGGCGCCGACCAGGTCGTACAGCACCACCCGGAAGCGGTCGGTGAAGTGCCGGTACAGGTAGTGCCACATGGTCTGGTCGCACCCAAAACCGTGGGAAAACACCAGCGTCGCGGGGCCATCGCCGATGACCGTAACGTTGTTGCGCTGCGCAAGCTCCACGCGGTTTCTCCCGTTGGCCAGAGCCCACCGGGCTTTGAAGACGCGATGATGCCTTTCACCGAGGTCCCATGGCAAGGCGGCAGTCACCCCTTCGACATTCGTGCCTCGACCGAACTTTGCGCGCCGGGCCTGCTCTACCGTGGCCAGGGTGGGCTCATGCGACACGCTTGCCAGGCTTGATTGGCGGCGTCAATGGTCACCCTGGGGAAGGTTGACCCTGCTGCTGCGAACCGCGCAGTCTCGAAGAACAGCGCGACAGGGTTGCGCTAATGTCATGCTTTTTGATGTCGTGGATGGCTATGTCTGCGAGTAAACCAGCACCCCCTTCACCGCACGCCGTGCACGCCGATGGCCTGCCCCGGCGCGGCCGAAGCAATTCGACCGTGTTTCGGCTGACGCTGGGGTTCATGCTGGTGGTGGTCCTGACCTTTATGGGGGTGGAAGGCTGGCGGGCTTGGCGGGACTATCGGCAGGCCTACGCGATGGCGCAGGATTCGGTTCGCAACCTGGCGCAGGCTACCGCGCAGCATGCCGAGGACGCGGTGCGCCAAGTCGACGTGGTAACGGCAGGCCTGCGCGAGCGGGTGGAAGGCGATGGATTGCAGCACATCGACACCGCGCGCATCCACGCGGTGCTGGCAGAACAGACCCAGCTCATGCCGCAGTTGCAGGGCCTGTTCATCTATGCGCCCAACGGCGATTGGGTGGTCACCAACCAGTATGTGACGCCCGAAACGGCCAATAACGCCGACCGCGATTACTTCATCTACCACCGCACCCATGCAGGCAGGGGTATCCGCATCGGCAATGTGGTCAAAAGCCGCTCTTCGCGGGAGCTGGTCATTCCGATTTCGCGGCGGCTGGACAACCCGGATGGCTCATTCGGTGGCGTGTTGTTGGGCACATTGAAAGTCAGTTATTTCCTGGACTACTACGGTGACTTCCAGATCGATGACAAGGGCGCATTGGTGCTGGCAATGCGCAGCGGCGAGGTGTTGGTCAGGCGCCCGTTCGTTGCGCCCGGTGCGGGGCAGAGCCTCGCCGACAGCGAAATTTTCAAACGCTACCTTCCGGTGTCCAGCGAAGGGGTGGCAGAGGTCAAGGCCGTCATCGACAACACCCAGCGCTTGTATGGCTACCGTGCGTTGACCTCCTACCCATTGGTGGTCGAGGCTGGATTGTCGCGTGAGTCGTTTGTCGGTCCGTGGCGCCATGACCTGTTCAAGACCGGCATGGTGTTGTTGCTGTTGGTGGTGGGCTTGAGCGGGTTCGGGGTGCTGGTGCTGGGCCAATTACGCGCGCGCATGCTGCTGGAGAAAGAGATCGGCATCGCCCACCAGGCGCTGCGGGACATGGCATTGACCGACAGCCTGACCGGGCTGGGCAACCGGGGCAAACTGGACCTGGCACTGGCGCGGGAGATCGAGCGCGCGCGGCGGCAGGACGCCCCCCTGGCGTTGATCATGCTGGACGTCGACTATTTCAAGCGCTTCAACGACCGTTACGGGCACCCCGCGGGCGACGACTGCCTGCAGCAGGTCGCGCAAGCCATCCAAGGCGCGCTCAGACGTTCGACCGATTGCGCCGCACGCTATGGTGGCGAGGAGTTCGCGGTGCTATTGCCGGATACTCATCTGGAAGGCGCCGGGAAGGTTGCCGACGACATACTGCGGGCGATACGCGCGCTCGATATCGAGCATGCCGACCATCCCGAGCACCGGGTGACAGCGAGCGCGGGCGTGTCGTCGAGCATGCCTGCCAGGGAGCTGACCAGCCCGTTGGGCATGATCAAGGCGGCGGACGCTTGCCTGTACGTCGCCAAGCATCGCGGCAGAAACCGTTGGTACGCAGGGGCAGGATGCGCAGATAGCGAGTGAGCTGCGTTGGGAAGGTTTTTTTCCTCGAGGGGTCACACGGCGATAGTTCGGGGACAGCAGGGGGGCTGTCAGGCAAGGCCGTTGAGGCGCCTGCCCGCGTAGGTGTGTCTATGGGCCGGGACGGCTCACTGGCAGGCTGCTACAAGTGCGGCGGCAGCCATGGGCAAGATTGGCCGCTGACAGGGGGCAAAGTGGGGCAACACGGTGATAGGGGCATCAGGGAGGATCCAAGGCGCCTCGCCCGTCACCTTTTTGTTCAACCTGAAGCTGGGGCATTGATCGATGTCGATAAATAACAGACTCACCGAGCACCTGAACCGTGGCACGGTGGGGTTCCCCACCGCGCTGGCCAGCCCCGTGATTCTCACCGCCACCATGGGTTTCGGTATTGGCGGCAGCGCCTTTGCCGTGGCCATGCTGATCGCCGTGGTGCTGATGCTGGCCCAGGCTACCACCTTTGCGGAAGCGGCCAGCATCTTGCCCACCACCGGTTCGGTGTATGACTACATCAATTGCGGGCAGGGACGCTTTTTCGCGATCACCGGCACCTTGTCGGCCTACCTGATCGTGTATGTGTTCGCCGGGACCGCCGAAACGATCATGTCCGGAGTGATGGCCCTGGTGAACTTTGAACACCCCAACACGCTGGCCGCGTCGCCGGCGGCCGGGCACCTGGCGGCGGACCTGGTCAGCGGGCAGTTACCAATCATTGACCCGACGCCTTATCGATTCGAGCGGTTTACGTGAGGGCTCACGTGCGTGGCGAAGTCTGCCCGAATGCTTCGGCCCGTGGTCCTGTTTGCAGTGGTTACGAACGGGCGATAGTGGACGCACTGAAGGGCGCTATCGAACGTGCTATCAATGGCCGAGGGCCAGCCACCTCCGCCTGCGCGTGTGACCCTTACTTGCGAATCAGCGCGACCACGTATTCACAGGTGTCGCGTGTGGAGTTCTCAAAGGTACACGCTTGCTCCGGCAGCCCCAGTTGCAGGCAGTCGCCTTGCTCCAGGGTGTAGACAGTGGTGCCCTTGGTGAACACCAGTGTGCCTCGTGTTACCCATACCTGCTGGTGAAGAAAGGCATAGGCGGTCGCCGGGTATTGGATGCGTACCCCTGGCGGCAATTGCACGTTCACCAGTTCCAGTGGCCAGCCCTCACGCGGGGAAACCTGCTGGCGTGCATACCCGGTCTCGGGGTCCACCCAACGAGGTTGCTCCGCTGCTCTGGACACCAGCCCCGAGCGGCCTTCGGCACGGTGCAGCAAGGTCGATAGGGGCAGGCCGAAGGCGCCCGACAAGCGCCCCAGAATGGTCGAGGTGGGGCTGACCTGGGCATTCTCGATCTTGCTGATCATAGCCTTGGAGACGCCGGACAGTTGCGCGAGCTCGCCGATGGACCAGCTGCGCGCGGCCCGCTCGGTCTTGATGGTCAAGGCGATGTCGATGGGTGCGTTGTTCACTATAGGGAATTCCCAGGAAGAGAGAGTTTACATGTAGCTTAATAACAAGAAATGCGTCAAGCCGGGGCAAGCCATTATTTTTTGCTCTTTTTTAGTGCCTTATTAATTAATAAAATATACAAGCCCATGATTTTAAAGCGGTTGGCTATCTGTCTAGGATAATGTTTCAAGATAAATCTATCGCAAGTCGTTTTTCTGATTGAAACAATCAATTGGTGTGTCAGTCTTCCGCGTTTACTATCTGAAACGAGCGCGGAAGTTCATCCGTCTGTTCAAATTACTTTACCGTATCCGGGGGTCTCTATGCTGGCTCAACGAATGGAGCAAGACTGTTTGACGGGTGAAGACATCATCCGCTCGATGAAAGGAATGATCGCGGCATCGGGCATCAATACCAATGCCTTTTATAAAACGTTTCGCCAGGCGCCTTTACCAGCCGCAACATTGAAGAAAGTATTTCAGCAGTACTTTTATTATATCCGAACCTTCCCGCAGATTCTGGCCGGCACTTCCCACCGTACCGAAAGCGAAGTCATTCGCATGAAACTGGCGCGCACGGTGGTCTCGGAGCTGGGCGATGGCGTGGGGGAGGCGCACTTCATCATGTTCGAGCGCGTGCTGGCCGGTGTCGGTATTCAATTGGACGACTGGAAGAAAGTCGAATATATCCCCGAGGCCAGCGCGTTAGTGGCGGGGTTGCGGCGGATCTTTCTGGAAGGCACTACGGAACAGGCCATTGGCGCCCATTACATTATTGAAGAGTTCGGCTTTCCCATGATTGCCAACTTGTATGAAGGCTTTCGTCTTTATGATGGCTGGCAACACGAAGACTTCACTTACTTCTATTTGCACATGCTGGTGGAAACCGATCACGTGGAATGGATCAGTGACGCCGTGATGGAGGCCGCCCGCGAAGCGCGCAACGGCAACGACATCCTGGAGGGCGCCGCGGATGTCCTGAACCTGCTGACCCGCTTCTGGGACGGCTTGAACCGGGTGGCTACGCACGCCTGACACGCTAGTGTCACAGGAGGTCGGGAAGTCATGGATGATCTGACATTGAGTGCGCGGGTGGCACCCTTCAGGGATGCCAGCGCGTTCGCGGCATCGGTGGGTGCGTTGAACCTGGCGCAAGGGCTTCCCGAGCCCCTGTTTGACGAGGTCATGAACACGGCGTTGGCTCGGCAGGTGACTGCGGGCTGGCAGTACGCCGACCCGCGCGGCGAGATGATTCTGCGTGAAAGCATCGCCGCCCATTCCGGCCCCGGAATTGCCGCCGACAGTGAAGTGCTGGTGACCAGCGGTTGTACCGAGTCGCTTTACCTGGCGCTGTACGCGGCGGCCACTGAATTCGGCAACAAGGTCGCTTTTTTCGAACCCTTCTACCCTTATTACCCTGGCCTGGCCGCCTTGCTGGGCATCGAGCCAATCCCCGTGCCGTTTTCACCTGGCCTCCAGGGCCCGGACTGGGATGCACTGGAGCAACAGGTGCGCGCCGGTGTACGGATACTGTTGATCAATACACCACACAACCCCACGGGCTGGTGCATGACGGGTGAAGATTGGCAGCGCCTGGTAGCGTTGGCCACCACCCATGCGTTCGTGGTGATCGTCGACGAGGCTTATGGGCAGTTCGAATACGCCACCCATGGCCCGGCCCGCTACCCGCGCGGGCAATTGCCCATCATGGTGGCGGGCAGTGCCTCGAAGCTCTTGTCCATGACCGGGGTGCGGATCGGGTGGTTGTGTGCCCCGGCCTCCTTGATCGAGCGCGCCCACGCGCATCACCTGTACCTCAGTTATTGCCAGCCCAAGCCCCTGCAGGCGGCTGTCGCCGTACTGCTTGATGAGCTGGCGGGCGGGCAGTTGGACGGGGTGAGGGCCCACTATAAAAACAAGCGTGACTGCCTGGCGAGTGCCTTGGCCAACGCCGGCTTCGAGTTCACGGTGCCGGCGGGCGGCCATTACCTCATGGCGGACTACTCGCGCCTGGATCCGTCACGGTCGCCAGTTGCCTTCAGCCAGCATCTGGCCAGGTGCTGCGGCGTCATGCCATTGCCCGCCACGCCTTTTTACCTGGATCACTGCCCACGCTCTGTAAGGTTTTCGTTCTCGGTCGCCAAACCCATCGTGGATCAAGCCTGTGCTCGCCTGGAGGAACTGTGAAATGGAGCAGCCTATATTCGACGTTATCGTGGTAGGCGGTGGGCCCGCTGGGCTCAGTGAGTGTATCAGGCTGCTGGACAGCGGCCTGAACGTGGCGGTTGTCAGTGATGTGTTCGGTGGTTGCATGGGCATGATGGGCGACCACCCGCTGCAGTCGTATTGCAATGAACTTGAAATAGAAGGCGCGCCCATTGCCTTGCGACAGTTCATGGAAAAGCCGTGCATCAGCCCAACGGGGGCCGAATACGCCTCATATATCCGGGACAACTTCGCCGCCTTGCCGCTGACCCGCGTTCAGCAGCGGGTGATCACCGTCACCCAGGCCCAGGGGGTGTTCGAGGTCAGCGTGGAGGCTGACAGCGCCTGCATGCCGTTGCGCGGTAAACAGCTCATCCTGGCCACCGGCATTCGCCCCAAGGCGCCGCCTTTCGACGCCCCCGCAGCCCGCTGGTTGAACTGCTTCGAGCTCTACCAATTGGTAGCCCAGGGCCAGGCAAGGCAGTTTCACGACCAGGACGTGGTTATTTTCGGCAGCGGCAACAGCGCGTTTCAGCTCGCCCTGTTACTGGCGCCCTTTGCCCGCAACATCTGCATTTTGGTCAAAGCCTATCTGGGATTGTACCCCCAGGAAACCGATGATCGCTTTGCCCTGCGGTCATTGAGCCAACGCACCCTGGAAATGATTGCCAAGACCTCGTCGACGGCCGTTCGAGGGCCGCTCAACTCGGCTGGCCTGGGGCGGGCCAACATTTGGCTGCATGCCTATTCGGCGATCCGGCAGAGCGGCGACCAGGTCGTTCTGCAACTGCCCGCGTCGCTCAACAGCCACCCGTTGCTGCGCGCGTCGTGCCGCAATGCGCTGGAAGCGGGCCGGCTGGTCACCAGTTCAACGGGCGACGACTACGAACTGCACCTGGATGCGTCCGCGCCGCACCAGTGCCTGGTGTCGGCCATTGGCGTCACCGCCCAGCTCCCGGCCACCCAGTGGTCCGGGCTGGTCAACCAGCAGACCGGTTTTACCCGCCACCACCAGGGCCGCAGCCCCATTGCCGGCTTGTACTTTGCCGGCGCGGCCTCGGGCTACGCGTCCATCAATACCATGGTGCCGGCGGCGGCCGGGGTCAGCGCCGCGGCGCCAGAGCCGCAAGGACAACTGTCATGGGCGTAAACAGCTTGCAACCGTTGCGGTTGACCCTGGCTGAGGCGCTTGCGCAGCCCGTGGTGGCGCTCAAGCAGGCCATTTCCCAGGCCAAGGTGCTGGTCATCAGCAACCAGAATCTTGGCGTGGCGCCCTACGTACAATTGATGCGCTCGCTGGGCACCCCAGTCCACCATGTGCTGGCCAAGTATTGCCTGGCCGATTACCGCGAAGTACTGACGGTGACCAACCTTCATCAGGGCGGCCAAGCGTTGGGGGTGCATGAGGGGGGAGGGTACTGGCACACGGACATGTCCTATAAAACCGCCAACACCGTCTTCACCTCGTTATTGGCTGTGCAGGTCCCCCAGGCGCACGGCGAGACCGAGTTCATCGATTGCGTCGCGGCTTTGAACCAGGTGCGCCAGTGGCAGCTGAGCCCCAGCTGCCCCGCCTGCCTTCAAGGGCTTGAGCTGGATCATCTGCGGGTTCGGCACCGTTTCGGCAACCGTGACGTGCTGCGCAACGCCCATGCCGCGGTGCAAACCCTGGATGGCAAGGAAGCGGGCACCCTGGAACAGGCCGTGCTCCACCCTCTGGTGCTCCAGCATCCGCTGGCACGCTCGACCTCACTTTACGCCCCGGCCGCCACCGCCATGCAGATCGAAGGGCTGTCACCGACGCTGTCGCATTGCATCCTCGACTGCGTGCTGGACTTCGTGGTCCAGCACGCCCCCCGCTATCAGCATGCTTACTGCCCGGGCGACATCGTGATCTGGGACAACCTGTCCACGCTGCACAAGGGCCCTTCGATTGCAAAGAGCGACGGGGGCGCCAATGCGCGCCTCCTGTACCGCATGAACGTTGACTTCACCTGAGGTTCTACCATGATCAAGACAATTGTGTTCCTGACCCCCCACTACCTGAACTTCGCATCCGAGATAGCGTTGCAAACCCTGGGCCGTGACTATCGAACCGTATTGATCGCCTACCACGCCGATGTGCTGCCTGCGGTACTGGAGCGCAATGTCGCCAAGGTCGCGCGAGTGGACGCCGACCCGCACCGCAACATTCGTCCGTTGCTGGACGAAGCCCAGTGCCACGCCATCGTCAGCGACGAATTGCGCGCGGTCGGAGGGGACACGTCGGCGGTGCGCATCTTCTGTCAGGAAGAGTGCCACGTTCAATTGGCGGCTCAGTTGCGCGGAGTGTTCGGGCTGGAGGGCGACACCCAGGCCATCGTCGCCAACTTCCGTGACAAGGTCCTGATGAAGCATGCGGTCAGCCGGCACGGCATACGTGTGCCGGGCTTCGTCCCGCTCGACCAGTCACGGCTGGCCAAGGAACCGCAAGCGTATTACCGCGAGCTGGCCGAGCGCCTGGGGCTGCCCCTGGTGCTCAAGCCGGTCAACGCCGCAGGCAGCTTCGAAGTCTCGATCATTGGCAACGAGGCCGAATTCACCAGGGCACGTGAACAGGTGATGGCGTCACCTTTCCATTTCGATTACGAGGTGGACGAGTTCATCGACGGCGCCATGTTCCAGTGCGACTCATTCGTGGTGGACGGTGAAATCCGCTACTGCGGAGTACTGGAGCTGGGCTGCACCAACTTCGATTTTGTCCAGGGCAAACCGTTGAGCGTCATTCCGGTGGCCGACCCCGTGCTCAAGGCCACATTGGAAGCATTCAACCGCGACGTGATCGCCGCGCTGAACTTTCGCAACGGCTCCACTCACCACGAAGTGTTCGTGGACCGCCGGCGAGGCTACCCGGTGTTTCTGGAAATAGCCGCACGGGTGCCGGGAGGCATTGGCGTGCCTTACCATGAGAAAAACAGCGACATCAACCTGATCGATGCCAACCTCTACCTGGTGGCAGGGGCCGCGGCACTCGAACAGATCAGGCCCCGTGAGAAGAACAATGTGGTATCGGCACTGCTGCCCTTGCGCAAAGGCCGTATCAGCCAGCTCAACGAGCCCCCCATCGCCAGCGCCTACAGCATCGACTGGAAGGTGGCCCCGGGCATGGTGGTGGACTCGCGGTCACTGGCTGACACGGCCGGTATCCTGACCTTCTGCAACGATGACCCGACCGTGCTGCGTGCCGACTTCGACGCCTTGCAGCACTACGTGCCCACCCAAGTGGAGACCCTCGAACCGCTCAGCGCTTGAGGCCTGGCCGCCATGGGGGCGGGCAGGGGCGATGTGTTCCAAGGAGCAGTCATGAAGACAGGCATCATCGGCAGCATCAGCATGGCGGTTTATTGCATCTCGACTGCGCTGTCGGCGGTCTGGGTGATGGTGTCGTTCACCCGCATCAGTGGCGCAGCGTTGACCTTCATTACCTTCCTGATGGCGTGGGGCGTTTTTTTCCTGGTGCATGCCGTGCGAAGCCGCGACCCGTTGCGCTTGCTCAGGGAGCAGTGGCGTGGGGTGATGGTACTGAATGTCCTGACGCTGTTCAGCTGGTGGCTGATGTTCATGGCCTTGCAACGCATCGAGGCGTCGGTGGAGTCTGCCATTTACCAAGGCTGGATGCCGCTGGTGGTGGTGGTGTGCGAACGGTTGGCGAGGCGCACCTCGGTCAGCCGCTATCGTTGGCTGGGTGCCCTGATGATTCTGGTGTCGTTGCTGGCTCTGGTGGTGATGCGCCTGGCCCTGGGGGCCACGGCCCAGGTCAGCCAGGCGCATCTTTACGAAGGCATCGCGCTGGCCACTGTCGCCGGGATCACGGGCGGTATCTATGTGTTCTGTTCCGGCCAGTTGAACCGTGCCGGGCGCTACAGCGCCATGGACATCCTGAGTGTACGGTTCTTCCTGCTGTTAATCGTCACCGGCTGGGTGGGCAGGGACAACCTGCAGCAACTGTTTACGCTCGACACAACGATGCTGCTCCAGCTGGTAGAACTTGCCTTTGTCAGCGTGCTGGTGCCGGTATTCAGCCTGCAGTTTGCGATCCAGCAATTAGGGGGCGGCCGTGTGTCGATTCTTACCCCCTGTGTGCCTGTCATCGCCCTGGCGGCTGAATTCCTCCTGGCCACCTGGCACAGCCCGTGGGTGCCGTTGCTCGTCACGGTGGTGTGCCTGGCGGTGTTGCTGTCCAACCTGTGGTTTTCGCGCAGCGCGCGTCTGGTTTCACCCGGCGCCTTGCCGGTGGCCCTTTCCAAATAGCCCACTGATTGCCGGAGCATCCCATGACATCTTCTTTGGCCTTGGCCCGAGGGGCGGTGACTGCCTGCCCGACTGACAGCAGCGTGCTGATGCGCGCCCTGGATATTGCCCGTGTCCTGATCGGTTTTCCGTCCGTGAGCGACCGCAGCAACCTGGACTTGATCGAGTGGGTTCGGCATTACCTGGAGGGGTGGGGTGTGACTGCCCAGGTGCTGCCTGCCGCGTGTGGCCACAAGGCCAACCTGTTTGCCAGCCTTGGGGCGGTACGCCCTGGCGGCATCATTCTTTCTGGGCACACCGACGTCGTCCCTGTGGAGGGCCAGGCCTGGGCCCAGGACCCTTTCACGGCCCGGCTGGACGGCGCGCGGCTGTATGGTCGTGGTAGCTGCGACATGAAAGGCTTCATCGCGGTGGTTCTGGCCATGGTTCCGGAGCTGATGGCCTCACCCCGGCAGAGTTTCCACCTGGCTCTGTCCTATGATGAGGAGGTGGGCGCCCACGGTGCGCAGGCCTTGGTCCCGTTCATCACCCAGGCAGGGCTGGCGCCGGCCGGGTGCATTGTCGGTGAGCCCACCTCGATGGGGTTGGTGATCGGCCACAAGGGGCGTCACGAGATCAACTGCTGCGTGCGTGGCAAGGCGGCTCATTCGTCGGTGCCCAGTGAAGGCGTCAACGCCATTGACGTTGCCGCGCGGGTTCAGGTGCAACTTCAGCACATGGCCCGGCGGTTAGCCCAGGGGCCTCTGGATCGAGGCTTCGACGTTCCCTACACAACGGTTCAGGTGTGTAAGGTGAAGGGCGGGGTGGCGGGCAACGTCATTCCCGGCGAGTGCAGCTTTGACTTCGAGATCCGCTACCTGCCAGGCTGCGATGCCGAGCAATTGCTGGCACAGGTCAAGGCGTATGCCGGCCAGGCGTTGGGGGGAGGAGCGCCGGAGCATGCGGCGGGCGCCGCGATCGAGTTTTCTCACACGTTGCACACGCCAGGACTGGACGAGCAGGCCAACCAGTCTTTCGCCCAGTGGCTGCGACAGGCGTGTGCCGTGAACGCGGGGGCGCAGCGGGTCGCCTACAGCACCGAGGCCGGGTTGTTTCAGGCTGCCGGGATTCCCACGGTGGTGTGCGGCCCGGGTAGCATCCGGCAGGCGCATCAGGCCGACGAATACGTGGACGTGGCGCAACTGCAGGCGTGCACCCAGTTCCTGCGCCGCCTGGTGGGCTACGAGACGCCGCCCTCGGCATGCCGGGGTGACCAATGAGTGCCCCGGCGCGCCGCGAACGGGCCAAGCTGTTGGTGGCCGTCAGCGTTGGTGCTGCCTTGGAGTGGTTCGACTTCACTTTATTCGCCATCTTTGCCCTGCAGATCGCGGCCGCCTTCTTTCCCGCCAGCGACCCGTTGATGTCGTTGGTGGCCTCTTACCTGACCCTGGGCGTGGGCTTCATCGCGCGGCCGCTGGGGGCCTTGCTGATGGGCCGCTATGCCGACCGTCACGGGCGCAAGGCCGCGCTGACGCTATCGATCATGCTGATGGGGGCCGGCACCCTGATCATCGCCGTGTGCCCCACCTACTCAGTGATCGGTTGGTTGGCCCCCTTGAGCGTCATTGTCGCCCGGGTACTGCAAGGCATCGCCGCGGGTGGCGAAATCGGCGGGGCGTTGGCGTACCTGGTGGAGACGGCGCCCGCGCACCGGCGTGGAGTGTTCGCCTCCAGCCAGCAGGTGGCGCAAGCCGCCTCATTCCTGTTGTGCGGGCTGAGTGCCAGCCTGTTGTCGCGTGTTCTGAGCCCCGCCCAACTGGATGATTGGGGCTGGCGGCTACCCTACTTGTTCGGCCTGCTGGTGGTGGTGGCGGGGCTGAAGATTCGTCGCGGCCTGGAGGAAAGCGAGCCCCTGCGCCGTTACCTTGAGGTCCAGGCAACCGCGGGCGGCCGTATCCGTCTGCGCCAGCATCTCCCCGCACTGATCGCCGGTGTGTTGATGGTTGCCCTGTGGACCGTGGCCACGCAGTTGATCAACTTCATGCCTACGTATGCCTCGATGGTGCTCGGCCTGCCCCGGGACGAGGCTTACCTGGGGCTGGTGCTGGTGGGGTTGATTACCTTGCTGTGCCCCTTGGCGGCCGGGTTGTCGGACCGGGTTGGCCGCCATGCGGTGATGTTGGCCGGCGCCCTGGGCATTGCCTTGTGCGCCTGCCCGGCGTTCATCTGGCTGAACCGCGGACCCAGCGTTCACGCCCTGGTCAGCGTGCAATGCGGCCTGGCGGTGCTGATGGTGCTGTATACCGGGCCTGCGGCGGCAGCGCTGGCAGAGCTGTTTCCGGTTCATGTCCGGGCGCTGGGGGTGTCCCTGGCCTACGCCCTGGCGGTGACGCTGTTCGGCAGTTCCACGCCCACGTTGATCACCCTGGTCTACCGCCAGACCGGCAACACCCTGGCAGCTGCCCTGTGGCTGTGTGCGACGGCGTGTCTGAGCGCAGTGCCGCTCGCCTGGAGGTGCCTGTGCCACGCGCGCGCTGGCGCAACGATGAGGGGAATAACGGAGGATGCCGTGTGATCGGAGCAGTTACGAGTGGCCGATAGTGGACGCACTCGGGGGCGGCGTTGAACGTGTTATCACTCGCCAAAGCGTGCCGCTTACGCTTTGGGCTTGTCCCAGTCGCAACGCGTCGCAGCAATCAGCGCATTCCATTCCGCACCACCAGATCGCGACCTCGCCGTCGATCTCTTCTGACCCAAAGCAGACTCTGAGCGGGTTCTTGGTTACAACCTGAAGTCAGGAACGCCGCTTGCTGATCGGCGCCCACCATGACGCTCGTGCGCTGGGCGCGATGGAATCCGTCTCTTTCATCCCCCCATCAAGCCTCGGGCGATGAATCGGAGTGGGGCCTATATGGACACCACTCGCGGCTACCCACGTCGCGAGCCGGCGAGATCGAGCAACTGAAGCTACATCTCGATGGATCAATGCTAAGCAGTGCAACAAGTATTCAATGGTCCTGCAGGTCATTGCTGCATTTGGTGCAGTTATACGATGCAATTAGTCTATCTTGTATGCCTAGGAATGAGTTTCCATACTGATCGTGATTCCTGACCAACTGGAGCAAAGCCGTGGCTCAAGCAATTCGT
Organism: Pseudomonas eucalypticola; assembly: GCF_013374995.1. Lineage (NCBI taxonomy): Bacteria > Pseudomonadati > Pseudomonadota > Gammaproteobacteria > Pseudomonadales > Pseudomonadaceae > Pseudomonas > Pseudomonas eucalypticola. The sequence continues at coordinate 2,718,627 of NZ_CP056030.1, forward strand.
TTTGATCACCCTGGGGAACCGTCCGTTCTCTCCCTTGGACCAGTGACCGTGCTGGCTCCGGGAGCCAATGAGGCTCTCATTAAACATGAGGCCGTTGGAGTCAATTACCTCGATGTGACTCAACGCAGCGGTGCTGTGAAGGTGCCGCTTCCTTCTGGCTTAGGCCTTGAAGGAGCAGGCACTGTTGTGTCGGTAGGTTCGGGTGTTACGAATGTTCGGCCAGGTGACCGGGTGGCCTATGCGACTGGCCCGCTAGGCGGCTATGCAACGGAACGGCTTTATCCAGCTGAACGACTGGTCAAGGTTCCCGACAGGGTAACATTTGCGGAGGCCGCCGCTGTGTTGTTCAAGGGGATTACGGCTCAGTACCTGCTCAAATCAACATATCCTGTGGGCCCAAGCACGACAGTGCTGCTGTATGGAGTAGCTGGAGGCCTTGGCCAGATCATGGGGCAATGGGCCAAGCATCTAGGGGCTTTCGTCATTGGTGTCGTCTCCAAGCCAGAAAGCATTGAGCGTGCACGATCTGTGGGATGTGATGAGGTGCTGGTGTTCGATCCGCAGACGCTTGCGTCAGATGTCGCAAAAATTACCCAAGGACGCAAGGTCGACGTCGTTTACGATCCTATTGGCAGAATCTCTTTCGAGGCTTCTCTGGACAGTCTCAGGCCTCGCGGGTTGATGGTGTCGTTTGGGGCATCATCGGGTGCGCCATCTGCAGTGGAACTTTCGACCCTCAACACCAAAGGGTCTCTGTTTCTAACGCGTCCCTCTATTGTTGCGCACACCGCTTCCACAGCTGAATACCAAGAGCGCGCCGCTGATGTATTTGCAGCGGTCGAGGCAGGTATCATCACACCCCGCATCTGGAACACCTATTCACTTGCCGACGCTGTCGCGGCACACGAGGCGCTTGAAACGGGAAAATCAGCAGGGGCGATTGTGCTAACGCCATGAGCTTTGACGTCCTTGATAGTCAGCATAGCGATGAGATAGCAGCCTTTCTTGCGGTGGCTGGCCAAGGCTCTTTCGTGGCCGCTGGGAAATTGCTACAACGTCATCCGACGGTAATCTCCAAGCGCCTGGCCGCGATGGAAAAGCGGCTGGGTGTTCGCCTCATGGAACGTTCTACTCGCCAAGTCCGCATTACAGAAGTGGGTGCAAAGCTTGAGCAGCGGTTGAGGTCTGCGCTTGGACTGATTGCTGACGCTGAGCAGGAAGCCACTTCTGGTGCGACGGAAGTCCGTGGGTTATTGCGATTGACGTTACCGGCCGCTATGGGCAGGTTGTGGCTGGGTCCAATGCTGCCAGATTTCCTACGCTCACATCCCGGCGTCTCAATCGTCGCGGATTACAGTGAGCACGTGGTCGATATCATTGAGCAAGGTTACGACATCGCCGTACGGATAGGCGAGCTTGAGGACAGCAGACTGATCGCGACTAAGCTTTGTGATCACCATCGTATCTTGTGCGCTTCCCCTGTCTATCTCGACACGTTCGGTTTACCTCACGCACCGCGAGACCTCGCCAGTCATAACTGCCTTCGCTTCAGCGGCCTTGCCTCCTTTCCTGAATGGAGATTGCACCAAGCAGACCGTCAGGAAACTGTGATGACCCGGGGGTCGTTGACCTCGAACGACAGTGAGACTCTCTTGGCGGCCGCTTTAGCAGGGCATGGAATTCTAGGCGCTGGCGAGTGGCTGATGAGCCGTCAAATTGCCTCTGGGGATCTTGTTCGCGTGCTGCCCGAATGGCGGCTCGATCCTGTGGGTGGGGTTTACCTGGTGAGGCCGTCGTCGAAATTTCCTTCCGCCACGGTGCTCGCGTTCAAAGGCTGGATTGAATCCAAATTCTCAAGCGCGCCGCCCTGGGTAATGACCCCTCGGTAATCACGCTTCAGCCAAATTCAAGAGGAGGCACCTTGTTAAAAGGCGTTAGTTTATCTGTTGCGGCATCTGCAATTTTTGCAGGTCTGTATTTCTACGCGACGTTGCTCCACCCACTCGATGGCCAGGCAATATTTGGATGGCGGATGCTGTTAATGCTTCCTGCCATCACGTTATTTTTGATCCTCTCCAAGGACTGGGGCAACGTAGTTGAACTATGCAAGCGCATTCGAACCGACCCGGCATTATTTCCCCTGCTGTGCATAAGCAGTGCGCTATTGGGAACCCAGCAGTGGCTGTTTATGTGGGCACCTCTCAATGGCCATGGCCTGGATGTATCATTAGGTTATTTTCTGCTGCCGCTTGTGATGTTGTTCGTTGGGCGTATTGCCTATGGCGAGCATCTCACCAGCCTGCAGAAATTTGCGGCTCTCTGCGCCGCGGTCGGCGTAGCGAATGAGATCTATCAAGTCGGTGGTATCTCATGGCCCACGCTAGTGGTCGCGATCGGATTTCCTCTCTATTTCCTTCTGCGACGGCGTCTGCGGTCCGCTCATACCGGAGGGCTCTGGTTCGATATTCTCCTGACTTTTCCTGTTGCCGCCTATTTCGCCTTTGAGCACGGCGCAGGCATCAGTGCCGTCGTTGAAGAACCCCGTCTGTATCTGCTGATGCCTCTCCTGGCGATCATCAGCGCCGCCGGATTCATTTGTTACACCGTGGCTAGTAAGCTCTTACCGTTCAGCCTGTTTGGGCTTTTGGGGTACGTGGAACCGGTGTTGATGGTAGGCGTGGCGCTTATGCTAGGTGAGCAAATCCAAACGGAGGAGTGGATGACGTTTTTGCCGATATGGCTCGCGGTCGGTGTGTTGGTATGCGAGGGGCTACGTCATTTAACGAGTATATCCATTCGCCAAAAATTACATCGGAACGGTCCTGGCGCGAAGTGTGAAGGGTGAAGAAAATGAGATTAACGCCACGGAGCCCATGGCAACGTACTTGGGTTTACTGATCTGCAGCAGGGGCTCAGAGACATGGGCGTTTGATAAAAGCGCTTTGTAGATGACCCTGACATGAACTACACAGGTATCGAGATGAACGTGCTTATCGTCCTGGCTCACCCTGAGCCTCAATCCTTCAACGCGGCACTGAAAAGTACCGCCGTCGAGACCCTGCAGACAGGTGGGCACGAAGTGACCATCAGTGACTTGTATGCCATGGGTTGGCAGGCTGCACTGGGTGGTGATGATTTCGTCGGCGAGCGTGCCGACAAGCATTACTTGAATCTTCCTCGCGAGCAAGAACATGCGTTTGCCCACAATACCTTCGCGGCACAGATCAAGGCCGAGCAGGACAAGGTCAGCCGAGCGGACCTAGTCCTGCTTCACTTCCCGGTCTGGTGGTTCTCGATGCCGGGGATCCTCAAAGGTTGGGTGGACCGAGTTTTTGCGCGGGGGTTCGCCTACTCTACCGGCCGCAAGTACGCCTCGGGACATTTCAAAGGGAAAAAGGCGATGCTGTGTATCACCACCGGCACGGCATCATCGCTGTATGAACCAAATGGCATCGACGGCGACCTGCACCACATTCTCTGGCCGATCCACAACGGAATATTGGCTTACACAGGCTTCGCCGTACTGCCGCCGTTTACGGCCTGGATGCCGGCCAGCGTCACCGAGCATGAGCGCCAGGACTATCTGACCGGGTATGCCGAGCAACTCAACTGCCTCGACAGCCTGCAGCCCCTATATTTCCACCCCTGGGAAGATTATGACGATTCGCAACGGCTCAAGCCCGGGGTGATTGCCAAATCGGGCGTGCAGTGGAACCCGCGGGCTGAACAGAACAAAGTGCAAGCGTGGTCGGAGTTCACCCCTGAGGATAAGCATTAAGCCTGTTTCGCCGCTACATCTCCGCTGTCCCGCAGTGCACGACCGGCTGCTTTCGACCCAAAGCTGTCATTGGCAGAGGGCAGCTAACGGCCAAAAGCGGTCAGTGACAATATTCGCAAAGTCTACCGCTCAGCTTCCCGAAGACCGATCTCGACTATTCGTTAGGTACAGCACCATCGCTGCGCGAGCCGCATCTTTGACTGCTGCTCCGCACAGTGCTGCAATGGGGTCACGTTATCCGTATAGGATGTTGCTCCATGCGAGTGAATCTCCAAACACTCCCGGCGCGATACCTTCAGCCTCAACCAAGGTGATATTCGCGCCTTTATCAGCCAGGTGTTACGCCAGCGAAGCGCCCACGATGCCGGCACTAATGACAACGACTCGTTTGTCCAGAGCATTTCCCATATCAACCTTCATTCTGTAGACCTGAAGGCGGTTTCAGTGTCTGCCTCTGGTCGATTTCTGCTTGTCGTAAGGGGCAGCAGTTGTCGTCCAGAAAGCAGATGTAAATTTGTCTGAAGTGGCGAAATAGCTGCCAAAATCATCGTGTTAAAACGCCGCCTGAAATGGCAGCAAGATCAGCGCGTGAGTGTTGTTGGCGATCGTGTCCCAGGAAGTGGTGTAACTCATCGCGGTTCTGGCCACAGAGCTTGCCGTTTAGTTGATCACGGCCGACAGCTTGGCCTGTGGATTATCGCTGACTGCCTCAAAGGCCTCCAACTGCATATAACGCCGTTGCAGGCACCACTCGTCGTTCTGCTCCAACAGCATCGCGCCTACCAGCCGTGTGATCGCCGGATCGTTGGGAAAGATACCCACGACATCGGTGCGGCGCTTGATCTCGGCATTGAGCCGCTCCAGTGGATTGGTGCTGTGCAACTGCTGCCGGTGCGCCTTGGGAAACGCCATGTGCGCCAGCACTTCATCCTCGCAGCCGTCCATGAGCGTTGCGATCTTGGGGTACTTTTCGCGCAGTTGATCGGCGACCAGGCGCCACTGCTGATGGCATTCGGTACGGCTGTCTTGGGCGAAAACCGTACGCAGGAGCGCCGCCACCATGGTGCGTTGCCCCTTGCCGACATGGGCCATGGCGTTGCGCATGAAGTGCACGCGGCAACGCTGCCAAGTCGCGTTGAAGACCTTGGAAACAGCGGCCTTGAGCCCTTCGTGGGCGTCAGAGATGACCAGCTTTACGCCACGCAGGCCACGCCGCATAAGGCTTCGCAGGAAGTCTGTCCAGAACGGCTCGGCTTCCGAAGGGCCAACCCGCATGCCCAGGACTTCGCGGCCACCATCGGTGTTCACGGCCACGGCGATTATGACGGCGACCGAGACGATGCGCCCGGCCTCCCGCACCTTGACGTAAGTAGCATCGATCCAGAGATAGGGCCAGTCGCCTTCAAGTGGGCGATCAAGGAAGGCGTGGACCCGCTCATCAATCTCGCCAGCCAGCCGTGACACCTGGCTCTTGGAGATGCCGGTCATGCCCATGGCTTTGACCAGCTCGTCCACTGAACGCGTTGAAACACCCTGGATATAGGCCTCCTGGATCACCGCCGCCATAGCCTTCTCGGCAGTACGGCGTGGCTCTAGAAAGCCGGGGAAATAGCTACCCTGACGCAGTTTCGGGATCTTTAGGTCGACATCGCCAGCGCGGGTTTGCCAGAGGCGATCACGGTAGCCGTTGCGGCTGTTCGTCCGGTCTGGGCTTTTGACATCGAAGCCGGCGCCGCACAGGCCTTCGACGTCGAACTCCATCATGCGCTGGGCAACGAACTGGATCATTTGCTTGAGCAGATCAGCATCTGCCCCTTTCTCAACCAACTCGGTCAATGCGATAGTGGGCTTGGTCATCGTGGTTTCTCTGGTGAAGGTTAAGTCCGCAAACTCAACGTTAGCCAAAAACCACGATGACCAACCTCTTTCGCCCGCAGGGCGCCTTCGATTGGTTTAGTTACACCACTTCCTGGGACACGATCGTTGTTGGCACTGGAGGGTAGCGAAAAATCGTTCAGCTACTACGGTAAGCGTCCATCAACGACTATAGTCATTGGTGAGCCAGAGCGAATCTGACCATTCCCCTGCCAACCTGGCCTAATCCAATCCCGCGATTACACGGCGGATCTTCTTGTGTTCCTTGATGCGGAACGTGAACGTTTCGCTGCCGAAATCACTCAGGCTCAGGCTGAGATCGAGGCAGCGTTGTTTTTTTTTGAACCCCTTGATGGTGGATGGAGCTATCCCGCCGGGCACGTCGCATCCCACTGAGCACGTCCCAACCACCCATCTATCGAGGTTCAAGCAATGAATACTTTAGAGTTCGATGATGCACAAAAAACCAATGGCGATCTGGTTCAGGGGCCGCTGCCGGCCGGCACTGTCGCGCCCGACTTCACTCTTCACGCAACCCCTGATCAACAGTTTTCGCTGCGTGAGCTAAAGGGAAATCCCGTGATATTGGCGTTTTATCCCGCTGACTGGACTTCGGTGTGTGGTGACCAACTGACTTTGTACAACCAGTTGCTACCCACATTCAGAGAATACGGTGCGGCGCTACTGGGTATCTCGGTTGACAGCGCCTGGTGTCATCAGGCCTTTGCCAAAGATCGGAATTTTCACTTCAGCCTGTTGGCCGATTTCGAGCCCAAAGGGGCTGTGGCACGACAGTATGGAGCGTACGAGTCCCAGCTCGGGGTTTGTAAGCGTGCGCTGTTCGTGATTGACAAGGACGGGGTGGTTGCCTGGAGCTACGTCTCCCCGATGGCAATCAACCCTGGTGCGGACGGTATTCTGGATGCGCTGGATGCTTTGGCGAATTCGCCACAAAGCACGCCAACCAAAAATTAACAGGTGATTAGATGGCCACGCTCAAAGTCCCGGTAAGTGCCAACGACCATCGCCAGGGAAGTGCGCATGCCAAGGTCACCTTGGTCGAATTTGGCGACTATGAATGTCCCTATTGCGGTGAAGCTTATTGGATGGTCAAGAATCTGCAACAGCATTTTCGCGATGACTTGCTGTTTGTGTTCCGTAACTTCCCTCTGACCACCGCTCACCCCCATGCATTGGGTGCAGCGGTCACCGCTGAGTATGCCGGAAGTCGAGGATTCTTCTGGGAGGCCCACGACGAATTGTACGAAAATCAGGATCGATTGGGCCTGCCGCTGTATCGCGCCATCGTTCTCAAACACGGCCTTTCCAGGGAGGAATTCGATCTTGCAATGCAAGAGGATACTTACATTCCCAAAATACAAGCCGATTTCAATGGCGGTGTACGCAGCGGCGTGAATGGCACCCCAGCGTTTTACATTGACGGGCTTCGCTATGACGGAGTTCCAGAGTTCATCGGGATGAGTCAGATGATTGAGCTTTTGTTAGTGCGTGGACGAAATCGCTAGAGAGCCAAATCGGCTTGGCATCACCCACATCGGAGCCGAGGAAAAACCAACGTTAGCTTCCTTTTACATTAAAGAGGTGGGCACGGAGCCGGCAACTAATGAAATCGTTGAAGTACTATGAAGAAAATCGACACGCCACATGGTTGGAGTTGTTTTTTGACCTGACTTTCGTTGTTACGATAGGCCAGGTTACGCACACTCTCGGACATGTTCATGATGGGCACTTTGAATATAAGCAATTATGGACATTCTTACTGCTTTTTGTGCCGTTGTGGTGGATCTGGTCCAGTCACACGATTTACTCCAACAGGTTCGATACAGACAGCAATCTTCACCGTTTGGCAACATTATTCATAATGCTCCTGCTCATTGTGCTATCGGCACGGATCGGGGAAGACTTGGAAGTGAACTACCCGCTCATTATTGCCTGCTATTTTGGTATACGTGCAATCATCAGTGTTATGTATATTTCATCCATTAGTAAACTCGATTCTCGCGGCGAACTTTCCTCAAGGCTTGGCTTCGCCCTATTAGTTAGCGCGGTTATTAGCCTTTCATCCGTTATTTTTGACCCGCCCTTGCGTTACCTTGTTGCTTATATTGGGATTGTTCTTGATATTCTGTTTCCTGTATTTTTCTGGACTAAACTAAAACCGTTGCCAGCACACACAGAGCACTTGGTTGAGCGCATAGGTCTACTCACCCTAATCTTATTGGGGGAGTCAATTATTAGCCTTTCCGGAGGCTTATCTAACATTCAATGGGGTTATTATAATGTGATGGCGGCCATCACCGGATTTATCATGATTTGCAGTATCTGGTGGATCTATTTTGATAGTTTTTACTTGCTGAACAAACATCAAAGCAGTATGAGTGGGCACGCCTTAATCTACTCGCACCTTTTTCTTTTTATGGGGCTGGCACTTCTGGCAAATTTGATTAGGCATGCGATCCTGAACGATATTGCGATACGCGATTTCCAGATGATGTCGATCACCGGCATGGCCTTGTTTTTCCTAGGTAAGCAATATGGCTATTTCATAGCCGTGAGTAGAATAAGGAAATACATCCTACAAAACACGTTGATAGTGTTTTCTTTGGGCGGGTTAGTCGTGTTTTTACCCCGCGTCGAGTACATATTGGTCGGCCTGACAGCAACCATGATCTCTTATGTTTTTCTAAATTTCAGATATCGTTGAATCATCATTATCAGACCAGAGGGTGGGACCAAGTGAGCAAGTGGCTGACTTGCGGTTACATGCTGCCCACTACGTCGTTCTCACTGCTCGTGCGCTACTCGCCGCTACCCTTGGTCTATTTGGGTTTGTAATCCTGGTATCGTCGACCATAGTTAAGAGTCTCGGATGCCCCTCTTAGCTATCGCGATCTGATAGCGCCAGCCGCATCGTAACAACAGGAGCCACATCATGGTCAAAGTAGCGTTGTTCGTTCGCCTAGAAGCAAAACCCGGGAAAGAAAAGGATGTAGAGAGCTTTCTTTTGGGTGGCCTTCCGTTAGTGGAGGAGGAGCCAGCCACTACAGCCTGGTTTGGAATCCGCTTGGGGCCGTCCACCTTTGGCATCTTTGACGCATTCCCGGATGAAGCGGGCCGGCAGGCTCATCTTTCGGGCAAGGTCGCGGCGGCGCTTATGGCAAACGCTGCCGAGCTATTTGCCGAACCGCCATCAATCGAGAAGGTTGACGTCCTTGCGGCCAAGCTACCCGGCTAAGCAAACCCAATAGGAAGCTCCAGTCAGTACTGGGAGGCCCACGATGTATTTTGTGAAAATCAGGATAGCCTGGGCCTGCTGCTGTTCCGGGCGGTGCTCAATCAAACCCTTGTATTGAAGATAAATGTCATGGCTAAAGTGCCGTGTCCAGGATTCATGCCATGCTTGCGCGCTCGGTATAAGTGAAAGGATACGCGCGCAAATCGTGTCCAGGGACGGCGTGGAAGCCGCACAGAATCTGCAAGGCAACGTGCTCAACACGGGTTTAGGCTGGGTAGGGTAGATTGTTTGCCGGGCACCGGTCGCTCATGGCGCGAAGATCTCCATCATGGATATAGAACCGGAGGTCATCCGCGCCGTGACATCTTATGGTTTCGTCAAGTGAGCATTCGTCGGCGTAGCAGTGACCGATGTTCAATGAGCTGCCTGACGCGGCTGCACTCCGAACTGCGCAACGATGTGCGTACCCAATTCCTCAATAACTTCCACCGCAGGGCGCTTGCCGTATTTGAGATTGAGAATGACGTGGTCCACGCCGATTTCCTCAAGCGACTCCAGCAAAAAACGTAGATGGTAACGTCCAAGTCTGAACCCCAAATGGATACGTGTGGGTGGGGTTGACGGATTCCCATCGAGATCGATGTACAGCGACTGAGTAAAGGGCTTATACACAGAACCACATTGTTTCGTGACCTCCAGTCGCCAATCTTCCACGACCAGCCGCTGCATGTTCGGAATGCGTGGATAGTTGATCCATCCGTTGCTCTCACGCGCGATCCAATCCAGTGACTGGCGACTGTTGCCGGTCACGAGCATTGGAATGAATTGGGTGGTCGGTTTCGGAATCAGGTCTGCGCCTTGCATTTCACCAGTGCTCCAGTGGATGGGCTCAAAACTGGTGCTGTGGGCGCGGCGAATCACTTCGTAGTGTTCTCGAAAGATCTCTCCCCGCCTTTCGGGATCGACGCCAAACGCCGAAAACTCCACTGGCCGATCTCCCGAAGCAACCCCCAGAATCAAGCGACCAGTGCTCAACTGATCTACGCTGGCTGACGCCTTGGCCGTGTGCAGGGGATGGTGCAGCGGGATGGCGACGGAGGCGGTGCCAAGTGCAATCTCCGAGGTATGGGCGGCCATATAACCCAGGTAAACCCAGGGGTCGAAGACTTGGCCGACATCGCCGAAGCCAGGGTCGCGAAGCGGCACGTCGCGAAACCAGAGCGCGCAGAAGCCCAGCGCCTCGGCTTGTTTAGCCAGTGTGACCTGGTTGAGCATGCTCGGAGTGTCCCCGTCGAACGCCTCCATGGGAAAGAATAATCCAAGGCTCAAATGCCCCTGAGTGAAGGTTCGGCTGAACCCTCGATGCTGCTGGTAAGGAATCGTGCTCGGCCGATACATACGGATTGACCTCATGGCAGAACGTGAACAGCGCCCCCGTTTCCAGAGGTGCTGCGGCAACGGTCGCTTTTGAACGGCAGGTGGGGGGACTGGGTCTGGCTTTTACCCGTTGCGCCGTACTTCTGGTCGTGTGGGCCGGACTCAGGGGGCAGTTGCTGGCGATAGGCGCGGGTTGGTCCGGGTGGGTGTTAAGCGGACGGTCAAAGGAAGTCAGATCTCTCGGCTCTATACCACCAGATGGGCAAGGCGTTCGAGGAATCATTCTATAAGCGTAGGCGGTTTTGCAGCTCTCCGCCATATTCTTACAATCGAGCCGCTGGCGGGCGAAAGTCGCGTATCGAAGGCAGTTATCGGTCGTTTCCTGCCATTCCAGAACGGCCGTTATTGGCCGAAAGCAGCCTTTTATGACCGGCCGCTTTTGCCCTTATAATGCCGCGACATTTCTCCATGGCCTCAATCTGACAGGTGCTTATCATGCACTGGCACTTCGACTCGGAATGAATTCCTGGTAGAGGACCCTCTGTCGTTCCAGGTCGTGACTAGGCGCGACATTGGTGCGATACCCTTGAAGGGTATTGCATTCAATCACTCACAGCGCTTGTCCACGGGTGCATAGATATTTTCCGGACCCGGGAACGCCCTCGAACGTACTCCATCGGCATAGGCGGCCACCACGCCATCAATGCGCTGCCCCAATAAATCAAACTGCTTCACGAACCTGGCGGTGCGTTCAAACATGCCCAGCATGTCATCGACCACGAGCACCTGACCGTCACACTTGGCCGAGGCGCCAATGCCTACCACCGGGCATTGCACCGCCTGGGTCACGGCAATGGCCACAGCTTGCGCATCGGCCAGCGCCTGGGCATCGGCAACGATCTGGTGGTGCTCCTCTGGTGTTCTGCCGCGGGCGCCGTAGCTTCCCAAGGTGTTTACCGATTGCGGAGTCAGGCCGACGTGAGCCATCACCGGGATGCCACGTTTGGTCAGGAACGACACCGTCTCCGCCAACTCGGCACCGGCTTCGAGCTTGACCGCTGCGGCCCCAGTCTCTTTGAGGAGGCGTGCCGAAGCGTGAAACGCCTGCTCCGGGCTGGCCTCATAGCTGCCGAAGGGGAGGTCGATGATGACCAGGCTTCGCTGTGCGCCTCGAACTACCGCTGCACCGTGCGCAATCATCTGCTCTATGGTCACCGGTACGGTGCTGGGCAAGCCGAAGTTGTGCACCCGCTCGGCGTTGTCCGTGACCTGCAGCGCCCGTTGACCTTGGTGGGCAAGGATTCGAATTGTTCCCTTACCTCGTCCGGCAACGTCGAGAAATCGGGGTATTCAATCGCGACCGTCGAACGGATGTTTTCGTCACTGTCGGCTGAGCGAGCCATGTCAATACTCCTGTGTCATCAAAGAAATAGGTCACATGGTGTGCGACACAGAGCTGCCAAAACAATTCAGGTAAGGTCGCATTGCGCCGTGTGCAACAATCATTCGCGTCATTGATGCTCAAATAGGCGGGTTTCCATCACCACCCACCGAAAGGGGCGTTATGTGGCTTGTTGAGCTTTCCCGTGACAATTACCTGGGCTACGTCACCGGCCTGTTCGGCGTTGCTGTGCTGCTGAGCATGCTGTCGTACTTCATTGTTTCACGGGTGCCGACCAAGACCTTTATCACGGACAGTTACACTAATTGGCAGCCCATGTTCAGTTCCGAGGGCCGTCGCATCATGCGCAGTTTCTACGTCGATCAGTCCAGCATCGCGTTTTTCGATCGGCCGTTGCTGGAGTCCATCGAGTCGGTGATTTACGTCAAGGACAGCCTGCATCACGAGATCGAAGCCATGCTGGCCGCGCAAAGTCTCAAACAGCTCATGTTCGATGGCGTGACCAACCTGGGGTTGTTCCGGCGGCATCTGGTTGCGCATTTGAAAGCCAGGACCGACATCAACCAGAACATGTACCTGGTGGTGAGGCAACTGGCACCCACGGCCAACGGTTTGCCGATCGAGATCTATTGCTTCAGCCAAAGCACGGACTGGGTGGACTACGAGGAAGTGCAGGCTTCGATCTTCGAATACGTGTTCGCGGTAGCCAGCTACTTTGACCTGACCATCTTCCAGAGCCCCAGTGGCCGCGATATCCACGCCTTGGCCCGCGAACCTCGGGCTGCGAAGGTGGCGGCTAGACGCTCGGCGTAAGCGTGCAAGGCTCAGGCGGTGCCGAAGCAAGGGTCGCCGGGGCACGACCTGGCCTGCCTGAATTGCAGCGGCGTCATCTCCAGCTTTTCCTTGAACAGCCGGCTCATGTGGCTCTGGTCCGAAAAGCCACATTCGCTGGCCACCACTTTCAGCGGTACGTCGCGCACATTCGTCAGTAGCCATTCGGCGCGTTTGATGCGCCGTGCCTGGACGTACTAATGAGGGGGAAGGCCGAAGGTTTTGCCAAACACCCGGACAAAGTGCTAAGGGCTGAGGTCGACCAGCATGGCCAGGCTCTTGATCGACAGTGGGCAGGCCAAGTGGGCGTCGACGTATTCCTGCAAGCGGCTGCCATCAGCGCCGACAGGGGCCGAGCGGTGACGATAGGGCAATGATCGATCTGCCGGTTGTCGAGGTCTTGCTCGAACACATCGCCCGCGACCCTGGCCATCATGGCCTGGGGGACGTAGATATGGCTGACCTCGATGTCGTTCATCCAGTACCACCGCAATGACTCACCACAGGTGAGCAGCGTGACATCGTGGTCGGTGATCGCGCCCTTGAGCCACTTCTTGCCATAGTGGAAGCCCAGGTTGGCGGTACCGGTCTTGCACCTCACCAGTTCGTAATCACGCATGCGCGGAATGGAAGTCAGTGGAGCTTGGTCACAGGCTGTCGGGGTCGCCAAAAAACATCTGTATCCGCGACCGCAACCACCGCTCCCCCGGGTCATTGTCCTGCGCGCCACGCCACGCCATGTGCAGCTCGAACCCGGGCATCTCCAACGGCAAATCCTCCGCCCGCACACCACCTGCCGCCGTCAGGGCCTCGGCCGTGTAGTCCGGCACCGTGGCGACGATGTCGGTGCCCGCCAGCAACGTGCTCAAGCCATTGAACTGCGGCACCGCCAGTACCACATGGCGCTTGCGTTCGAGCTTTTCCAGTTCGGTGTCGATGAACCCGCTCAGGTCGCCCGCGAATGACACCAGGGCATGGGGGCGGGCGCAGAAGTCGTCGAGGCTGATGGGCCCGGGCATGGTGTCGGCGCGCAGCAGCTTCGGCCGGCTGCGGCGCAGTATCTTGCGCTTGGCGTTGGCGGGCAGGTCGTTCGTGTAGCTGACCGCGATGGAGATTTCCCCAGACGCCAGCAGGGGTGGGGCAAGGATGTAGTTGACCCGCCGGATGACCAGCACGATGCCTGGAGCTTCGGCGCGCAGGCGCTTGAGCAGTTGCGGCAGCAGGGCGAACTCGACATCGTCCGAAAGGCCGATGCGAAACACCGCGGTGCTGGTGGCGGGGTCGAATTCCGAGGCGCGGCTGACGGCCGTGGAGATGGAGTCCAGGGCAGGGGACAGCAGCGCGAAGATCTCCACGGCACGGGCCGAGGGCTCCATGCTGCGCCCTGTGCGCACGAACAGCGGGTCGTCGAACAGGCTGCGCAGGCGCGACAGGGCTGCGCTGATGGCGGGCTGGCCGAGGAACAGCTTCTCTGCGGCGCGGGTCACGCTGCGTTCGTGCATCAGCGTTTCGAAGACGATCAGCAGGTTGAGGTCGACGCGGCGCAGGTCGTTTCGATTCATCGGGTTCGCTTCACGGCAAAGGTGACAAATGGTTCATGGGTGAATCTTACGGGCAAAGGCTGTTAATCTGCACCGGTAAATTCAGTTTTGCCTTGGGCGCCACTCATCGCGCAATCAATCACAGGCATGTCGACTATTAATGGCCACGGGTGGTCTAACGGCCAAAGCCCGGATAAAGTTCATGGCATTAGAGGTTCAAAAGGCGAGGTTTGCGATGTCCCGCACCATCCGTTTTCACAAGTTTGGCCCGGCCGAAGTGCTCAAGTGCGAAGAGCATGCGGCCGCCTTGCCCGGCCCGGGCGATGTGCAGGTGCGTGTCGAGGCGATCGGCATCAGCTGGTATGACGTGCTCTGGCGTCAGAACCTGGCGCCGTCCCATGCCCGCCTGCCCGCCGGGCTCGGCCATGAAATGGCCGGCGTCGTCACGGCCGTCGGTGACGGCGTCGACGCCTTTGCCGTCGGTGACAGGGTCGCCAGCTTCCCGGCCGAAAGCCCCAATGAATACCCGGTGTACGGGGAGAGCATCGTGCTGCCGGCACTGGCGCTGACCCGCTACCCCGATGTGCTGACGCCGGTCGAGGCGGCGGTGCACTACACGCCGTACCTGATCGCCTCGTTCGCCTACACGGAGCTGGCCCGGGCCAAACCGGGGCAGGTGGCCCTGGTCACCGACGCCAGCCACTGCGCCGGGCCTTCCTTCGTGCAACTGGGCAAGGCGCTGGGGTTGAACGTGGTGGCGGCCACCAAGTCGCCACAGGAGCGCGAATACCTGTTGTCGCTGGGGGCTGCCAAGGTGATCGTCACCGAGGAGCAGGACCTGCTCATGGCCATCAACAAGTACACCGACGGCCGCGGCGTGGACATGGTGCTCGACGGCCTGGGCGGTCCGCAGATGTCGATTCTGGGGGACGTGCTGGCGCCGCGTGGCAGCCTGATCCTGTATGGCCTGCAGGGCGGCAACCAGACGCCGTTCCCGGCCTGCGCGGCGTTTCAGAAGAACATCCAGTTCTATGTGCACTGCCTGGGTAACTTCACTGGCAAGCCGGAGCTGGGCATCAGCCAGGACCAGGCGGCGTTGCAGCGGGCGTTGCGCGAGATCAACCAGTTCACCGCCGACCGGGTACTGGTGCCGCAGATCACCCGGGTGTTTCCGTTCGAGCAATTCGTGGAAGCGCATCGGTTGATGGATGAGTGCCCTTGCGGCGGGCGGATCGCGTTGCAGGTCGGCTAGACCGGCGCTGCGGGACCGGGCGAAGCTCGGTCCCCCGGGCTACGGCGTTACCGTTTTCTAACTGCTCGGGGTCTAAATTCGTCGTAATTCTAAGGCCGAAAATTCCCAAACTTCCCGCGAATTTTCCCACATATTAAGGCAGTCTTGCCGCGCGCGCCCTCTAGCGCGGGGGTTTTCGTTCGCCTGAATAAGGGTATGTTTCAACTGTACTGGTTTTCGCCAACTATCTGTTGCTGTTATTTCTCTTTGCCCCCTGACTACCATTTGCGCTCGAATCAGCTCAGGGACTGAGACATGCCTTTCAATTTCCAGTGTGCCTGCCCGCGAAGCCCGGGCTTGAGCCCGCGCGCGCCGCAGGGCTGGGTCATGGCCTGCGCGGGTTAATTGTGCGTAGGAAGTTGTAGGAATGTTCTTAGGATTATAAAACATCACCCTCAGGGTATTCAGCAGTGGCCAGTCAAACCGTCAGCCTTATTCATCTTCAGGCCATGCAAGGCATCTACCAGCAAGTACTGGACAAGTTGCTGGCGCATTTCACCCATGCCCAACGCGCGGCGTTATTGTTGCTGGTGCAGCGTATCGGCGTCGCCGCGGGCGGTTTCGATCGCCTGGCGCGTTTCAAGGTGCTGCTGGCCCATGGGGGGGGTAGCAACAGTGGTCAGTGCCTGGCCTTGTTAAGGGCAGCCCAGCTGAGCCTGGCCGTGCGCAACCCCGGGACCTTCGAGCTGCGGGTGGCGACCTATCGGCATTCGGGCATGGACCAGGCGGTGATGGACAACATCGAACGCGGGTACGCGGCGTTGTCGTTGCACGATGACCCGCGGGTGGAACTGCTGGTGGTCGATGACCAGCAGGTCATGGCCTATGACCCCCTGGCGCCTCTGTCCCCCGCCACGCGGGCGCGCAACCGCACCGACCTGTTGGTCAATGGTCACCTCAGCGGCGGTGACGGCCGTGCCAGTCTGTGTCATGGCTGTTACCTGGGGCGCGCGGATTTCTACCGGCGCGCGCTGGCCTGGGAGGGTGGGGTGCATGCCATGGCCTGCGTCGAATCGCCGGCCCGCCAGCGTCGATACCTGGCCTGGGGACTGCGGGTAGCGCGCACGGCCGGGCTGGTGCGGCGGCCTGGCGGTGAAGGCGGCGAGGCGGCCCTTGAGGTCATCGGCGAATTGAGCGACGCCTACTACCGGCACCTCTACGGTGACAAGCTCGCGATGCGGCGTTTGCCCCGCAGCAAACCCCCGGTGCAGGTACTGCCCATGCATGACCTGCTGGCGGTGGCGCCGGAACAGCATTGGCGGCTGCTGGTGGATTTCCTGGGTTTTCGTTTCTCTGCCCTGGCCCTGGGGTTCAGCGAGACGGCGTGCGCCAACCCGCTGCTGATGGCGCACCTGCGCGGGTTGCGCGCCGAGCAGTTGCAGCAGCGCAGCTATGCCGAGGGCGTCGAGGAGTACTTGCGCGCGGCCCGGCAGTTGATGATGCGCAAGGGCATGCCCGCGCACCTGGTGGACCTGATGCTGTCGGCCTACGACGACCCGTACAAGTCCCAGGAGCGCCGCGCCTTGGCCCAGGCCCATGCGCTGGCCAACTACCAGGTCGATGAGCCCCAGCTGGTGTGCCTGTTGTTCAGCCCCTTCGTCGATGCCGGCAAGGGCCTGGCCACTTTCCTGCGCAGCCGCCATCCGGAACGGGTGTGTTGGCTGGGGGATCTGCACCGGGGCGAGGGCAGGTGGAGCAGGTTCGCTGGCTGACAGCCGTCAGCGGCCTGCCGATCCAGGCGCTGCGGCGCCTCTACGGGCAGCGTCCGAGCCTGGGGCCTGGGCCGCAGAGCCTTATCGCGCGGGTGGTCGCCAGTGACCCGGATAGCGCCAGCATCCAGGTGCTGGACCCGGCCACGGGGCACTCCAGAACAGAACGGGTGTGTGGGCGTTGAGCATGACCATCAAGTCTAAAACCGGGTTTGCCTACCAGGCGGTCTACCGCTACCTGTCAGCGCTGATCGAGGAGGGGGAGCCGGAAGTACCTTTCAAGCTGCCGTCGTTGCGCGCCCTGGCCAGCCGCCTGGGTGTATCGGTGTCGACCATTCAGTACAGCTACACCCTGCTGGAGCGCGAAGGGCGCGTGTATGCCTTGGCCAAGTCCGGCTATTACGCCCGCCCCCCGGCGCGCCAGGGGCTGGCGCCCGATGGCAGCAACCTGCTGCAGCGCCTGCAGGCCGGGCAACGTCGGCAGTCCGGCAGCCTGGCGCCCTTGCTGGCGCTCGACGGCCCCTTGTTGCGGTTCGAACGCCAGGTGCAACGCCAGTACACTTCCTTGCCCGCGCCCGCCTGGAATCCCTGCGGTGACCCCGAGCTGCGGCGGGCCTTGGCCGCCCGTTATACCCACGATGGCGCCCACCACTGGTACGCTGACCACGTGTACCTGGGCAGTGACCTGCGGGCGGTGCTGGACATCACCTTCGAGGCCTTGAAGCTCTCCGGGCAGACCGTGCTGGTGGCGACGCCGGGCTGCCCGCTGATCTTGCAGGCGTTGCAACTGGCGGGCGCCAACCTGATCGAGGTGCCGCTGGGTGATACCGGGCGGCTCGACCTGCCAGCCCTGCGGGAACGGTTGAACGCCGGGGGCGTGCGCCTGCTGGTGCTGGACGCGGTATTCGGCGCGGTGCAGGGCCAGTGCATGCCCGAGGAGGACCTGCAGGCGCTGGCCAACCTGTTGAACCGCCATGATGTGCACTTGCTGGAGAATGATGTGCAGGGCGAACTGTGCTTCAGTGCGGCGCGGCCCTTGCGTGAACGGCTGTCGAGCCAGCGGGTGCTGATCCTTGGCTCCCTGGAGCCGTGGCTGGGAACCGAGGCCTCGTTTGCCTACCTGGTGGCCGCGGGCGCAGCCAAGGCATTGGCCGAAGCCTTCCAGCGGCGCGCCATGCGCTTGCCGCCACTGCGGCAGAAAGCCGTGGCACGCCTGCTTGAACACGGCGTGCTGGATGAGCAACTGCCGGCGCTGCGCATGCGCCTGCAGCATCAATTGTGGCGCCTGGACCGCCAAGTGCGTAGCCGCCTGGGGCGTTACCTGCTGGCTTACCACCCGGTGGGCGGCACCGGCCTGTGGCTGCGCAGCCGTTATCCACTGGACATGCGCAAGGTGTTCGAGCGGCTGTTGGCGCAGGGGCTGCTGATCGAGCCTGGCCCGCTGTTCAGCACGCAGGGCTCCCATGAGCGGTACTTGCGCATCGGCGTGCAGGGCCTGGCCGAGGTCAACCATGGCACCTTGCTCACTGCCCTGGCCAACGCGCTGGCCGAAGAGCACCAGAAGCTGGCAGTGGCGACCGACCGTCCCGAGCAGGTACACCGAGCCCCGTAGCGAACCTCGGGTCGTGTCTCAGGTACCCTGCGTCGAGGCTTGACGCCGCCTGAGCCGCCACCGGTCCAAAAGTCTTTGCCAAGTGCCCGGGTCTGTATGTATAACCAGTGCCTTTTCACCAAGGCCTGTGCGTAGAACACCGTGACCCCCAGCAACCTGGACGACCCGTTTTATTACCTGATCAACTTCCAGCGTGTGCTGGACTGGCTGACGCAGCGCTATGCCGATGTGCTGGACGCCGACGAAGTCCGGTTCATCAATGGCTTCGCGGCGGTGCCGCGCGAGTCCCAGGCCCTGCTGGTGCGCATGGTGATGCGCAAGGGCCCGCTGTACCGGGCCAGCAAGCTCAACTATGCCGAGATCGGCCCGGCCGCCCAGGCCGTGGTGCCGCTGCTCGCCCATGGCTGGGTGGACAGCCAGATGCCCTTGAGCCTGGCGCAGTTGTTCGACGTGCTGCAGAAAGCCGAATTGCTTGCCCTGTTCAAGGGGCGCGCGGCACTGCGCAAGGACCAATTGCTCGCCTTGTGGCAGGAAAGCGCGCCTGAACCGCAGCCGTTCGCGCACTGGTGCCCTGATCTGGACGACGGGGTCTATTCCCTGCCGGTACGCCCGTTGTGTGATCGCTTGCGCTTGCTGTTCTTCGGCAACCTGCGCCAGGACTGGTCGGAGTTCGTGCTGGCCGACCTTGGGGTCTACCGCTACGAACAGGTGGAATTGCACCCAGCCTCCCGCGGCCTGCAAAGCCGGGCCGACATCGATTTCTGCGTAGCCCTGCAGGCCTGCCGGCAGGCGCTGGAGGAGGGCAGCGAACTGGCGCCGCTGCTCCAGCAACTGGGGGGACTGGCAAGCACCAACCCCTGGCTGGTGGGGCGCCGCGAGCGGCTGCTGTTTGCCATAGGCCAACAATGTGAACGCCAGGGCCTGTGGCAGGAAGCCTTGGGCATATATGGCCAATGCAGGTACCCGGGCGCACGCGCCCGGCGCATTCGCGTGCTGGAGCGCAGCGAACAGTACCCGGCGGCCCTGGCCTTGGCCGAGACCGCGGCGCAGGCGCCGGAAAGCGCCGCCGAAGCCCAGCAACTGCCGCGCATGCTGCCCCGGCTGCGGCGCAAACTGGGGTTGCCGGCGCAACCCAGGGCGAAGAAACCAGTGGTCAACGAATGGCAACTTGCGCTGGCCCCGGAGCCTGGCGTGAGCGTCGAGCTGCGCGTGGCCTTGCACCTGGACCAGGCAGAGGCGCCGGTGCATTACGTGGAAAACAGCCTGATGAACTCGCTGTTTGGCCTGCTGTGCTGGCCGGCTGTTTTCGCCGCAGTGCCCGGCGCGTTTTTCCACCCTTTTCAGAGCGGGCCGGCCGACCTTCACCAGGCCGACTTTCGCCAGCGCCGTGCCGAGCAGTTCCAGGCATGCCTCGCGCAATTGCACGACGGCCGCTATCAAGACAGCATCCGTGCCTGTTACCGGGAAAAATGGGGCCTGCAGTCGCCCTTCGTGCACTGGCAGGCCCTCAGTGAACCCTTGCTGGAGTTGGCTTTGCATTGCTTGCCCGCCGAGCACCTGCACCATTGTTTCGAACGCTTGCTGCAGGACATCGCCGCGAACCGCGCGGGCATGCCCGACCTGATCCAGTTCTGGCCCCGGGAGCGGCGCTACCAGATGATCGAGGTCAAAGGGCCCGGCGATCGCCTGCAGGACAACCAGCTGCGCTGGCTAGAGTTCTGCGCGCGCCACTCGATGCCGGTGCAGGTCTGCTACGTGCAGTGGGCGCCCTCGTGAGTTACCGCGTGGCGGTGCGCGCGTTGTGCGAGTTCACCGCCAAGGTCGGTGACCTGGACCTGCGCTTCACCCCGTCGCCCACCGCCCAGGAAGGCATGGCCGGGCACCGCCGAGTCACGGCCGGGCGCGGCGCCGGTTACCAGAGCGAAGTGGCCCTTGAGGGGTGCTACAAAACCCTGCTGGTGCGCGGCCGCGCCGATGGCTACGACCCGGTGCGCAACCGCCTGGAGGAAATCAAGACCCACCGCGGTGACCTGGAACGCCAACCCGCCAACCATCGCCAACTGCACTGGGCTCAAGCGCGGGTCTATGGCTGGTTGCTGTGCCAGCGCGATGGCCTGGACCAACTCAACCTGGCGCTGGTGTACCTGGACGTCGACAGCGACCGCCAGACCGTGATCGAGGAGCCGTGGCAGGCCAGCGACCTGGAAGCTTTCTTCCATCAGCAATGTGCGCTGTTCCTGACCTGGGCCGAGGCGCAAATGCAGCGCGCCGCCGTGCGCGACCAGGGTCTGGTGGCGCTGAAGTTTCCCCACGGCGAATTCCGCCTGGGCCAGCGCGACCTGGCGGAAACGGTCTACAAGGCCGTCAGCACCGGGCGCTGCCTGATGGCCCAGGCCACCACCGGCATCGGTAAAACCCTGGGCACGCTGTTTCCGATGCTCAAGGCGATGGTGCCCCAGCAGTTGGACAAAGTGCTGTTCCTCACTGCCAAGACCCCCGGCCGACAGTTGGCGCTGGAAGCCTTGCGACAGGTCTGCGCCAGTGCCCCGGACCTGCCCTTGCGCAGCCTGGAACTGGTGGCCCGGGACAAGGCGTGCGAATACCCGGACAAGGCCTGTCACGGCGACTCGTGCCCCTTGGCCAAGGGTTTTTACGACCGTTTGCCGGCCGCCCGGGCCGCGGCCGTGCAACTGCGCCTGCAAGACCAGCAGGCGGTCCGCGAGGTGGCCCTGGCCCACCAGGTGTGCCCGTACTACCTGAGCCAGGAGCTGGCCCGCTGGGCGGACGTGGTCATCGGCGACTACAACTATTACTTCGACCTGAACGCCTTGCTGTTCGGCCTGGCCCAGGCCAATCAGTGGCGCCTGGCATTGCTGGCCGATGAGGCGCACAACCTGGTGGAGCGCACCCGCGGCATGTACAGCGCCAGCCTCGACCAGTACCACCTGGGCGTGTTGCGCCGCGATCCCCCGGCCTTGCTGAAAAGCCCATTGCAGAAGCTCAACCGGGAATGGAACGCGCTGTACAAGGACCAGGTGGGCCCCTACCAAGCGTATGCGCACCTGCCGGACCGCTTCGTCCAGGCCTTGCTGCGTTGCGTCAGTGCGTTGGGTGAGCTGTTCAATGAACAACCCACCGGGCTGGACCGCGCCTGGCTCGATTTCTATTTCGACGCCCTGCAATTCAGCCGCGTGGCCGAACTGTACGGCGAGCACTACGTGTTCGATATCCAGCAGCGCGAAGGGGCAGGGCGCAAACGCCAGGCCCGGCTGAACCTGCGCAATGTGGTACCGGCACCCCTCAGTGGCCCCCGCCTGAAAGCGGCCCGCAGCGCCGTGCTGTTCTCGGCGACCCTCAGCCCCCAGCACTACTTCGCCGACCTGCTGGGCCTGCCGGCGGACTGCGCGTGGATCGACGTGCAGTCGCCCTTCAGTGCCGCGCAGTTGGACGTGCGCATCGTCGACAGCATTTCCACCCGCTTCACCCATCGGCGCGCGTCCCTGGCGCCCATCGCCGCGTTGATCGCCGAGCAGTTCGCCCGTCAGCCGGGCAATTACCTGGCGTTTTTCAGCAGTTTCGATTACCTGCAACAGGTGGCCGAGGTCATGGCCGCCCAGTACCCCGACGTGCCGTTGTGGCTGCAAGGGCGCAAGATGGACGAAGCTCAGCGCCGGGATTTCCTCGGGCAGTTCAGCGACCACAGTCGGGGGGTGGGCTTCGCCGTGCTGGGAGGCGCGTTTGGGGAAGGTATCGACCTGCCGGGCAGACGCCTGATCGGCGCGTTCATCGCCACCCTGGGCCTGGCCCAGTTCAACCCGGTCAACGAACAGCTCAAGGTGCGGATGGCCGAGGTGTTTGGTGCCGGCTACGACTACACCTACCTGTACCCAGGCCTGCACAAGGTGGTGCAGGCCGCGGGCCGGGTGATCCGCGGGCAGCAGGACCGAGGCGTGGTGGTGCTGATCGATGATCGGTTCAGTGAGGGCCGCGTGAAGGCCCTGTTGCCGCGGTGGTGGGCGGTCTGAGACCTTGCGCATCGGGCCTGCGCGTCAATTTTCCTGCTATCGGGATCGAAGCCGTCGCGCTGTGGTCAAACTGCCAGTAAACTGACCCTTTAGTGTCCACGATTTTCCTTTTCAGAGGTTATGCATGAAGCTCAGTCCATTGGCGGGTAAGCCGGCTCCAGCGAACGTGCTGGTCGATATTCCGCGACTGGTGACCGCCTACTACACCGTCCAGCCCGACGCCAGCGAAGCCACCCAACGCGTGGCCTTCGGTACGTCCGGGCACCGGGGCAGTTCGTTCGATGCAAGCTTCAACGAATGGCACGTCCTGGCCATCAGCCAGGCGATCTGCCTGTACCGCCAGGCCCAGGGCATCGATGGCCCGCTGTACCTGGGGGCCGACACCCATGCGCTGTCGACCCCCGCCGCCGCCAGTGCCCTGGAGGTACTGGCCGCCAACGGCGTGCAGGTGATGATCTCGCACAACGATGAATACACCCCCACGCCAGCCGTGTCCCACGCCATCCTGTGCTACAACCGCGGCCGTACCCAGGGCTTGGCGGACGGTATCGTCATCACGCCGTCCCACAACCCGCCTCAAAGCGGTGGCTTCAAGTACAACCCACCCAATGGCGGTCCCGCCGACAGCCACGTGACCAAGTGGATCGAGGCCAAAGCCAACGAGCTGCTGGCCGACCACCTCAAGGGCGTCAAGCGCATCAGCCATGACCAGGCGCTGAAGGCCGGCACCACCCACCGCCACGATTACCTCAACACCTACGTGGCCGACCTGGGCAATGTCATCGACCTGGACGCCATCCGCAACGCCGGCCTGCGCCTGGGCGTGGACCCGCTGGGCGGCGCTGGGGTCAACTACTGGTCGGCCATCGCCGAGCATTACGCGCTGAACCTGGACGTGGTCAACACCCATGTCGACCCGACGTTTCGTTTCATGTGCGTGGACTGGGACGGCCAGATCCGCATGGACCCGTCCTCGCCCTATGCCATGCAGGGCCTGATTGGCCTCAAGGACCGTTTCGACGTCGCCTTCGCCTGCGACCCCGACCATGACCGCCACGGCATCGTCACCCCCAACGGTGGCCTGCTGGCACCGAACAACTACCTGGCCGTGGCCATCGACTACCTGTTCCAGAACCGCCCGAACTGGCGCGCCGATGCCGCCGTGGGCAAGACCGTGGTCAGCAGCGGCCTGATCGACCGCGTGACCGCGCGCCTGGGTCGCCGCCTGTACGAAGTGCCAGTAGGCTTCAAGTATTTCGCCGATGGCCTGTTCGACGGTTCCCTGGGCTTCGGGGGGGAGGAAAGTGCTGGCGCCTCGTTCCTGCGCCGCGATGGCAGTGTCTGGGCCACTGACAAGGACGGCCTGATTCCGTCGCTGCTGGCCGCGGAAATCACCGCCCGCACCGGCCGCAACCCAGGCCTGGCCTACCAGGAGCTGACCCGCGACCTGGGCGAGCCCTTCGCCACGCGCGTCGAAGCCAAGGCCAACCCGCAGCAGAAAGCGCTGCTGGGCAAGCTGTCACCCGAGCAGGTCAAGTCCACGGCGTTGGCCGGTGAACCCATCGAACAGATCCTCAGCCACGCCCCGGGCAACAACCAGGCCATTGGTGGCTTGAAAGTGATGACCGCCAACGGCTGGTTCGCCGCGCGGCCTTCGGGTACCGAGGACATCTACAAGATCTACGCCGAAAGCTTTGTCGACGAGGCGCATTTGCAGCGTCTGGTGGCGGAGGCTCAGGTGTTGGTGGACGCGGCGATCAGCTGACACCACGCTAAGAGCTGCACGAAAAAAGGGTTCCTCACGGAATCCTGGGGAAGTTGGTGGTGCCTTCAAAGATCTGTAGTGAACAAACAAGGCGGACCAGGTGATCTTACAGGCATAACTGGCCCGAAACAGATGTGGGACCGGGCTTGCCCGGGAAGCGCCGTGCGGACGGCGCTCGATTTCATGGGCGCAGGAAAACCCAAGACATGCATCCGGTGGCCTTGATGCGATTGCAAGCCGGGGCGATAGGATGTTCATCGGAGCTCCTGGCTGGGGATTGCACCAAGGTTACCAGGCGCCAGGCGATGTTGTAGTGTCGCTGTTGAGATCGAGCGCCATCCGCACGGCGCTTCCCGGGCAAGCCCGGTCCCACATCTGTGAGCTCTGTTTGCTCACTGCAGATCTGTGGCGGCACCATTTCCCGGGATTCCGTGAAGAACCAAAAAAGGGCCTGCATCGCTGCAGGCCCTTTTTCGTTTTACGCCACATCCACCAGCACGATCTCGGCGTCTTCGATGGCCGTGACCCGCAGCACGCGCTCGTCCTCCACCGCGATACCGTCACGGGCATTGGCCCGCACGCCGTTCACCTCGATCACGCCCTTGGCCGGTACCAGGTACGCCTTGCGACCTGGGTCCACGGGATATTCCGCGGTTTCCCCAGCGCTCAGGGTAGCGGCTACCAGGCGGCCGTCGGCGCGGATGCGCAGGCTGACATCGTCGTCGGCTCGGCCGCTGGCCAGGGTCACGAAGCCTTCGCCACGTTCGCCCTTGGGAAACGGCCGCGCGCCCCAGGACGGTGCTTCGCCACGCTTGTCCGGGATGATCCAGATCTGGAAGATCCGGGTGTGGCCGGGCTCCAGGTTGTATTCGCTGTGGACGATGCCGCTGCCGGCACTCATCACCTGCACGTCACCGGCTTCGGTACGGCCCTTGTTGCCCAGGCTGTCCTGGTGGGTGATGGCGCCTTCACGCACATAAGTGATGATTTCCATGTCGCGGTGCGGGTGCTGCGGAAAACCGGTGCCGGGGGCGATCACGTCATCGTTCCATACCCGCAGGTTGCCCCAGTTCATGCGTTTGGGGTCATGGTATTCGGCGAAGGAAAAATGGTGATGGGCGTCGAGCCATCCGTGGTTGGCGCCACCCAAGGACGCGAAAGGTCTTAACTGGATCATGGTGCTCTCCTCAAGTGGTTAATCTGAATCACGGGGCTAGTGTCTCGCGTCCATAGATCGAAAAAAAGCGTAAAATACTCGCCAAACCAATCTACAATATCGATATATGGCTGCTCCTCTGTGGGACCGGGCGAAGCTCGGGAAGGGTCCGCTGCGGTCTACCTGACGCAACGCGGCGGCTGGTTCCCGAGCTCCGCCCGGTCCCACAGGGCGGGTGGCGTCTTAACTACTTGATTCACAATGGTTTGGATGGCAGTGTCGATGCCTGTCGAACCGATGCCGGAGCACGCGTGTCAGAATTACCCGCCGAACTTGTACCCCCCGCCCAGTTACCCTGGCTCAAGCGCCTGGTGGCTCGCCTGCTGGGCCGTGGCCTCAGCCGGCTCAGCGCCCAGCACCGCGACTCCTGGTTTCACGGCCACGTGGCCGGGCAGCGCAGTGGCCATGGCGAGGGGCTGCGCGAGGGGTTCGAGCAAGGGCATGAGCAGGGCCTCGAAGAGGGGCGGCAGGTAGTGGTGATCCGCGACACGCGGCCGGACGAGCACGGCGTACCCGGCGTCGATGACTACCTGTTCGACAACTGGAAGCCCGGCCTGACCGCCGAACTGAAGAAGCGCATCAAGGCCGACGTCGCCGCGCGCCTGCCGGCGGCCGCGCAGCCCAGCGCCGCGCAATGGAAGCTGATTTTCAGCGACACCCCGTCCACCTGCGTGATCGCCGGCGCCGGTGCGGGCAAATCCACCTCCCTGGTACTTCGCCTGCTGGTGCTGCACCACTACCTGGGCATGGAACTGGACGCGCTCACGGTAGTGACCTTCACCCGCGAGTCGCGCAAGGACTTCATCAACAAGGTGCTGCAGGTGTTCGGCCTGTGGGGCTACAGCCTCAGCGCCCGCCAGGTACGCGAAGTGGTGCGCACCTTCCACTCGCGCATCCTGCCGCTGGTGCGCAGCCTGCCGGGCTTCGCACAGCTGCGCGCCTTCGAGAACCTGAGCAACCAGGCACCGCTGCCGGGCGCCGAAGAGGACGCCGACAGCAACCCTTTCGACCTGCGCCTCAATGACGCCCAGCGCCAGCAGATGAACCTCTGCTACCGAGACCTGATGCAGAGCAGCGAGCGCTTCGCCGAGTTGATCGGCCTACTGCGCCGCCAGGCCCTGCAACTCAAGGAACTGGACCGCGACCACCCCGATGTGCAGAAGCGCGTGGCGGTGACCGAACTGTCGGCGCGCCGTGACGAGGAGCTGTGCGACCTGATCGAAGACCTGTGGTTCAACGCCGGGGCCTGGCCGATCAAGGGCATCGAGCCAAGCCGCGAAACCGTGGACATCAACGGCAGCCGTTTTCACTTCCATGGCTATATTCCCGAGATGGACGCCTGGGTGGTGCTGGGCTTCGACCCCTCCCAGGACCCGCAGATGAAACGCCCTGGCGCCAAGCTGCCAGTGTGGGCCGAGTGGGTGATCAAGCGCACGCTGTTCCAGGCCTTTTGCCCCAAGCCGGTGATCTGGTTGGAGAACTACGCCCAGGCCCGCCGCCTGCTGGCTTCCCTGGCGGCGGACGCGGTAGCGGGGCCGGGCTTCGACTACAAGGTCAAGGGCGAGCTGGTGAGCGCGCCGCTGCTGGACTGCTTCGTCGGCGCCGCCGGTTTCATCGAGAACCTGGGCCTGGACGTGCACGCGGCGGTGGGCCGGATGAGCTTTGCCAGTGAAGATAGCGACCGCTTGTTCTTCGAGGCCTTGAGCCTGTACTGGAAAGCGTTCGAAGCGCACCTGCTGAACCAGGCGCCGCCGGTCATGACCTATAACCGCATGTTCGCCCTGTTCGGCGAGAACAACCCGGAAAACCTGCGACAACTGAGCGATGAGGTATTGCGGCCGCTGTCGCACTTGATGATCGACGAATTCCAGGACGTGTCGCCGCAGATCGTCTCCTGGCTGCGCGCCACCTTGCGGGAGATCCGCAGCCGTGGCCCGCAGTTGTCAGTGGGGCGCGTGGCGCAGTACTCCTCGTTGCTGTGTGTGGGGGACGATTGGCAGTCCATTTACGGTTGGCGCGGCAGCTCGCCGAAATACTTCATGGAGTTCGCCAGGCAATTCCCGTCACCGGCCACCACCCGAGTGATGCTGGCCGACAACTTCCGCAGCCACCAGCACATCATCGACGCCGCCGAGCACCTGGTGCGCAGCGCCCCGGCTATCACTGGCAAGAAGGCGAGGGCGGCAGGCCCCCAGCCCGAGGTGCTGACGCCGGTACGGGTGCTGGACCGGGACGACGAGACCATGGCCTTGACCGTGGCCGAGCATTATCAGCAGGGCGACTCGATACTGTTGCTGTTCCGCAAGGGCAGCGACCGCGCGGCCGCGGTCGAGCACTTGCAAGGGCTGCTACAGCGCGACCAGGCGCGGCCAGCGGCCGAGCGGCAGATCAAGCAACTGACCTACCACAGCGCCAAGGGCCTGCAAGCCGATGCGGTATTCCTGCTGGGCGACTGCCAGCACGTCACCCGGTCACCCTACAAGAACCAGGTCTACCGCCTGGCTGGCCTGGGCAAGGCTGGCGAGGCAGAGGCCTACGACAAGGCCCAGCAGGACGAAACCCTGCGCCTGGCCTATGTGGCCGTGACCCGGGCGGTGAGCCATTGCTACTGGTACGTGGAACCGCCGGTCAAGGACACCCCGGCGCAACCCCGGGCGTCCGACCATGTGGCGGGGGACAAGCCGTTCTTCGACGACCTGCGGGCTTCGACGGTCTGACGGCGTTTCACGCCCGCAAAAAAAAACCGACGCCGGCAACCGGCATCGGTTTTTTTATTGCGGGCAGGGTACGGGTCAGCCGTAGGCCGACAACGAATGCGGCGGAATGAACGCCTCCAGCTCTGCTTCGACTGCTTCGATGATGCGTTCCACGTCGGCCGCGTTCATCACCGTGGCACAGGGAATACCGGCGATGGCGATCAAGGTCTCGCCACTGGCGCGGTCGAACAGGCGCGCCACCATGCTGCTCGGGGCATCCATGCTGCCCTCGAAACCCATGGGGTGAAAGTGCCAACGCATGACCTGGCAGGCGTTGGGAAAGGTCATTTTGTTCATTGTGCCACCTCTGCATCGTGCAGCCTGGCCCGGCGTGCCGTCGTGTGTGAATACGGCGGGGATACCCGGACCTGTCGGAAACCTAAAAGTAGCACCGCAGGGCACTTGGGATGAGTGTTTTTTAAGTAAAAAGTGTTCTCAAGTCCAGTTATTTGATGCAGGTCATAAAACCCCCGACCAATGGCGTTGTCTACGCGCCAGGCAATTAAGGCGCAAACGTTTAAATGGGTAAGTAATTAACCGTTCAGTACATTAAAGTTTATTCAGCGCCCTCAGGTTTTTGCCAAACAGCCGATAGCTCTCTTACTGGGGCAGTGATGTCACGCCGGCCCCGCTCCTTTGCATGGACGCCTGCCCTTTCCATTGCGAGCGCTATTCCATGTCCCTTCGAAATATAAGCATTGCCCCTCGCGCGTTCCTCGGCTTCGCCTTCATCGCCCTGCTGGTCGTGGCGCTGGGCGTGTTCGCGTCCAACCGCATGGCGCTCATCCGCCAGGCCTCCGTGGACATGCAGACCAACCAGTTGCCCAGTATCAGTTTCCTGGGCAATGTCACCGAGGGCGTGGTGAGGTTGCGCGTCACTTCGTTCCGCCTGCTGGTCAACCGTGAACCGGAAATGGTCGCCGATACCGACGCGCGCATCGCGGTATTGGTGGATAAAGTCAAACAGGCCGCGCACAACTATGAAGTGTTGCCAGCAGGGCCTGAAGAGGCGGCGCTTTACCGCGAGTTCCAGGGCACGCTCAACAACTACCTGCAATTGCAGAGCCGCCTGCAAGACTTGTCGCATCAGAACAAGTTGGAAGACATGCGCACCCTGCTCAATACCGGCATCAAGGAGGGTTCCGACAAGATGGGCGAACAGCTCGGGCGGCTGGTGGCCATCAACCAGGCAGGGGCCAAGGCTGCCAACGATGAAGCCGCCGCGCAGTACAGCCTGGCGAACCTGTGCGTGATCATCGTTTCGGTGATCGCCTGCCTGATGACCATTGTGCTGGCCTGGCTGTTGACCCGCAGCATCGTCACCCCGCTCAGCGTGGCCGTGAAGGCCGCGCAGACCATTGCCGCCGGCAACCTTACCCAGCCTATCCAGGTGCAAGGCCGCGACGAACCCGCGCAACTGCTTCAGGCCCTGGCCCAGATGCAGGGCAACCTGCGCCAGACCATCGAGCAGATCGCAGGTTCGGCCACGCAATTGGCTTCGGCCGCCGAAGAACTGAGCGCCGTGACGGAAGAAGCCTCCAAGGGCCTGTTGGCGCAGAATCAGGAAATCGAGCAGGCGGCTACCGCGGTCAACGAAATGACCGCGGCGGTGGAAGAGGTGGCGCGCAACGCGGTGTCCACTTCCCAGGCGTCCCAGGACTCCAACCAGGTAGCACTGCAGGGCCGCGACCGGGTCACCGATACCGTGGGCGCGATTCAGCACATGACCCAGGAAGTGCAGCGGACCTCGGTGCTGGTCGAGGGCCTGGCGGCCCAGGGCCGCGACATCGGCCAGGTGCTGGACGTGATACGCGCCATCGCTGAACAGACCAACCTGCTGGCGCTGAACGCGGCCATCGAAGCGGCCCGTGCCGGTGAGGCCGGGCGCGGTTTCGCGGTGGTGGCCGACGAGGTCAGGGCGCTGGCCCATCGTACCCAGCAGTCCACCCGGGAGATCGAGCAGATGGTCAGTGGTATCCAGACCGGCACCGGCGAGGCCGTGCAGTCCATGCAGCAGAGCACGCAACGCAGCCAGTCCACCCTGGACATGGCACGCGAGGCGGGGGGCGCGTTGCAGCAGATCACCGAGTCGATCTCGCTGATCAACGAGCGCAACCTGGTGATCGCCAGTGCGTCCGAGGAGCAGGCCCAGGTGGCCCGGGAAGTGGACCGCAACCTGGTCAACATCCGCGATCTGGCCAACCAGTCCGCGGCCGGCGCGCACCAGACCAGCGCCGCCAGCCATGAACTGTCACGCTTGGCGGTGGACCTGAGTGGCATGGTGGCGCGATTTGTGATTTGACGGCACGCACGGTGATGGTAGGGTCAAGGGCCGCCATGCTGCGACAAGGATATCTGCATGCGTTATTCCGCCCTGACCCAACGTATCGCCGGTGACGGCGCCGCCGCCTGGAACATTCACTACCGTGCCCTGGAGATGCTTGACCAGGGCCGGGACGTTATCCTGCTGTCGGTGGGTGACCCGGACTTCGACACCCCGGCGCCGATCGTCGAGGCGGCCGTCGCCAGCCTGCGTGCCGGCCACACCCATTATTCGGAGGTGCGCGGCAACCTGGGGTTGCGCCAGGCGATCGCCCGCCACCATGGCCAGTGCAGTGGCCGGGTGGTGCACGCCGATGAGGTGGTGGTGTTGCCGGGTGCCCAGTGTGCGGTGTTCAGCGTAGCCCAGTGCCTGCTCGACCCCGGTGACGAGGTGCTCGTCCCCGAGCCCATGTACGTGACCTACGAAGCGGTGTTCGGTGCCTGCGGCGCCACGGTGGTGCCGGTGCCGACACGCCCCGAGCACGGTTTTCGTGTGCAGGCCGTCGATGTCGCCGCCCGGATCACCCCGCGTACCCGCGCCCTCATGATCAACAGCCCGCACAACCCATCGGGTGCGGCCTCGCCGCTGGCTACCTGGCAGGCGCTGGCCGGCCTGTGTACTGCGCATGATCTGTGGCTCATCAGCGATGAGGTGTACAGCGAGTTGCTGTACGGCGGTGAGCACCTGAGCCCGGCGAGCCTGCCGGGGATGGCGGCACGCACCGCGACCATCAACAGCCTGTCCAAGTCCCATGCCATGACCGGCTGGCGGGTAGGGTGGGTGGTGGCGCCGGTGGAGTTGGCCCGCCACCTCAGTCACCTGGCGCTGTGCATGCTCTACGGGCTGCCGGACTTCATCCAGGATGCCGCGCAGGTGGCCATCGAAGCGCCGTTGCCGGCTCTGGCCCGTATGCGCGACACCTATCGAGAGCGCTGTGACGCAGTGTGCGCGGCCTTGCAGGACTGCCCGGGTGTACGGCCGCTGAAGCCTGATGGCGGCATGTTCGTGATGGTCGACATCCGCGCCACCGGGCTCAGCGCCCAGGCGTTCGCTGACCGCCTGCTGGATGAGCAGGGGGTGTCGGTACTGGCAGGCGAGGCGTTCGGTCCCAGCGCAGCAGGGCATGTGCGCCTGGGGTTGGTGCAGGACACCGAGCGTTTGTTGGAGGCCTGCCGTCGAATAGCCCGCTGCGCCGGGTCTTACCACAGGCCCTGAGGGAATTCGGGGGGGCAAGGATGGGTAGTCCTGCGAATGATTCACTACATTCGTTGTCAATCGCTGTTTTCATAACATATCGATATTTATCATGCGTAGTGGCCAGGGGCTACAGTGTCCTGCCCGGTTTTAAGGATTGAAACCAGCATGACGCTCGATACATCGAATAATAAGAAGTTGCTCAGGGCATTGCAGTCGTCAATGCCGTTGTTGAATAACCTGCCGTTAGCCTATATTGCCCTCAATAAACAGAGCCAGTGCGTCAGCCGCCTGGTCTCGAATTACCCTGCCGCATGGCTGGGTGTCTACCGTCGGTTCAATTACCACCAGATCGACCCCGTTATTCAATATGGCATCAACCAGGTAGCCCCGTTTCCCTGGCGCAAGGCCCGTGGCGTGACGGCCAATCATGGCGACACGCTGTTCAGCCAGTCGCGGCACTTTCAATTGAGCGGCGGCTATACCTTTATTCTGCATGACGCCTGTGGCCAGTTCGCGGCCCTGAGCTTGAGCAATGCCGACCAGTGCCCTGAATTCGACACCCGTATTGGCGACCATGCCGCGCAGTTGCAGATGGTATTGATCGATGTGCATCAGCAAGCGCTGGAGTTGCCCGCCGCGCACGGTGCGCATTCGGCGGGCGGGTTGTCGGAGCGGGAAATGACCATCCTGACGTGGGTGGTCAGGGGCAAGGCCTACAGCGAGATCGCCGGGCTGGCAGGCATTGTCGAGCGAACCGTGAAATTCCACATGAGCAATATCGTGCGCAAGCTGGGCGTCAACACGGCCAAGGAGGCCGTGTTCAAGGCTACGACGCTAGGTCTTGTATGAACCGCTGCGGCGCGCTGGCGGGAAAACGCGCCACGGTCAGGTCCAGCCCTGCTGGCGTGCCGATGCGCGCCAGCAGCCGCTGCCGGTTGGCCTCGTCCACTGGCATGCTCAGCAGCAACACCCGTTCGCCCGGTGACGCCTGACCCTGGCTGAGCACCTCGTAGTGCCAGCCGGCGCGGCGCACGATACGTGACATCGCCGCACTCACCACGGTCACCACGGCTTTCATCCCGGTTGCCTGGGCATGGTTGTGCATGGCCAACAGCAGCAGCTCTGTGAAGGGTTGGGTCGCCAGGCCCAGGGCGCTGGCGCGCTCGGTGTCGACGAAAAAGCGGCTGGACTCGCACAACCGTGGGTGCTTGGGCGGCTCAACGTCGAAAAACGCTCGAAAAGGGCCTTCGACCATGTAGGGCTGCTGGGTATTGATCAGCCGCACCCCGGCCAATGGCTGGCCATTCCAGCAGCCGACAATGTAAGTGGCATCGGCATTGTCGTAGTGGTCGAACTCATGGCCGTTGCGCACCTGAACCTTCCAGTTCAGGCGGTCAGCGAATACTTTCTTGCGCAACCCGTATAACTGCGAGAGCACCGAAGGGCAGGTATCGGGGTGAGCAGAGGCATGAAAAGCAATAGTGTGTTCGGGCATGTGAGCAGTACTTTTTATTGTCAGAAACTTCCTACACGGAGTCTGCGGGTCGGGCAGCGCCGTCACAACTGGACCAAAGAACAGGTGGGCAGGCAACACGCCCTCCTGTACCTGCGTACAGTTGTTGGGCATGAAGGGGGCGGGCAACTATGAAGTGGCCGCCGAATGGGTTCGGCGGCCAACGTCGTTTTCACCGCCCCAGGATAAAAATAATGAATAGTTCACTGGCCCTTGATGCCCTGACCACTGCCCAGCCGATCAAGGACGATATTACCCAGCACGAAATATCGGCCCTCAAGACGCGATTCAACCTGGCCGATGCTCATACGCACCAGGCGCAAAGCCCGAGTCAGCAGCAGATCATCCAGAACCTGCCAGCGCTGTGGTATCAGGCCGAATCGCAAACCCAGTACCAGA
Source organism: Pseudomonas eucalypticola (assembly GCF_013374995.1). Classification (NCBI taxonomy): domain Bacteria; kingdom Pseudomonadati; phylum Pseudomonadota; class Gammaproteobacteria; order Pseudomonadales; family Pseudomonadaceae; genus Pseudomonas; species Pseudomonas eucalypticola. The sequence goes on from NZ_CP056030.1 coordinate 2,752,493, forward strand.
GCGAACAGGCGTTCATCGAGACCTTCTTCACCTTTCACGGCCAGCGCCATGCGCTCAAGCGCCGCGATGAGATTTACCTGGTGTATGCCGCCTCCATCGCCATGCACATCACGGCCACGTACCTGCGCAAGCGCAACATGAGCGTGGGCCTGATCGAACCTTGCTTCGACAACCTGCACGACCTGCTCAAGCACATGGAAGTGCCCATGACGCCGCTGCCCGAGTCGATTTTCGCTGACCCGGCGATGGTCTACAGCCAGCTGAGCCAGCATGCCGAGGGCCTGGACGCGATCTTCCTGGTCGACCCCAACAACCCCACCGGCACCAGTCTGTTCGCCGACGGCCCCGAGCCGTTCGTGGAAGTCGCACGCTATTGCCGCGACCACGGCAAGCTGCTGATCCTGGACTTCTGCTTTGCCTCCTTCCTGCTGGCCAGCGGCCGCAAGCGCGTGGACGCCTACCAGATCCTCGACGAGATGGGCACCGATTACATCGTCATGGAAGACACCGGCAAGACCTGGCCGTTGCAGGACACCAAATGCGCGACCCTGATGAGCAGCACACGCATCAACCCGGACATCTACAGCCTGGTCACCAGCGTGCTGCTGAACGTTTCGCCGTTCGTGCTCAACGTGGTCACCCAGTACGTGCGCGACAGTGCCCAAGACCAGTTCGCCTCGGTACGTGACCTGCTGGACCGCAACCGCGCCATCGCCCGAGAGTGCCTGCACGGGGATTTCCTCAATTACCTGGAGCCCAAGGTCGAGACCAGCGTGGCCTGGTTCGAGATTCGCCGCGACGGTGTCACGGCCGATGCGTTGCAAGCCTACCTGCTGACCCATGAGATCTATGTGTTGCCGGGCAAGTATTTCTACTGGAGCCAACCCGAGCGCGGTCAGAAATACATCCGCCTGGCGTTGGCCCGCAAACCTGAAGATTTCGCTGCCGCCGTGCAGACCATCGCCCGTGCTCTGGAGGTGTTCAATGGTTAATGCCAGCGCTCCGTTGATCGACGCCACCGTGTTCATGGGCATGCACCATGCCGACCCTGCGGTGAAGCAGCAGTCGTTGGCATTCTTCGGCAACCATTTCGACAAGACGGTGAAGATGAACTTCGCCCAGATTGGCTTGTGCGATGCGGTTATCTGGAAAAAAGCCCGAGCGCTCCAGGACGTCTATTACCCGTTCATGGACGTGCTGCACACCGACATGAACATCGAGCGCCAAGGCTACTGCCAGCGTGTGTTGGAGCGCGCCGCGCAGGCCGATGAACTGCAGGGCCTGGATGCCGAGCGCAAACTGCTGGCTGCCCAGGTGCTGGAGTACCGTTTGCCATTCTTCACCCATGACCCGCGGTTGACCGGCCTGGCGGCGTTGCAGCCTTACCTGCAGCCGTTCCCGGCCCTGGACGACCCTCAGGTTTTTCCTGCTGCGTTGCAGGCGCTGTACCAGCATTCCACTGCGCTGGTGGTGGCGGCGGAGGACCTGGCCCATGTCTGAAGGCAAACTCTTCGTGCCGCTGGTCACGCCGCTGGATGACGCCCAGGGCATTTGCGTGGCGAGCGTCCGGCGCCTGTTGCACAGCTGCGCGCCCTTCGTGGATGGCTACATTCCCTGCCTGACGTCCGGGGAGGGCTGGCGCCTGAGCGACGCCCAGTGGCAGGCCATGCTGGGTGCCACCCTGGACCTGGCGGGGGGAAAGACCGTGATCGCCGGCATCGAGGCGGCCACCACCGAACAGGTGGTGGCTCGTGCCTGGCTCGCCGAGCGCATGGGCGCCCATGCGGTGATGTTTACCTCGCCATTCGCCCCGGGACTCACCCAACCGCAGATCATCAAGCACTACCGGGCCGTGCATGCTGCCACCTCGTTGCCGCTGATGATCTACAACGAGTCGGCGTTGTCGGGCAATGAAAAGACCCTGCCCACCCTGTTGGCCATCGCCGCCCTGGGGCGGGTGACGGCGATCAAGGACTCGCCTTCGGTGCCGCGTACGGCGGCAGACATCCAGGCCCTGCGCAGCGCCGGCCTGGCCTACCTGATCGGCTGGGAAGCGCAGTTGGCGGGTGCGTTGGGCAGTGACGGCAACGTGGTGTCGCTGGCCAACCTGGAGCCTGGGGTATGCCGCCTTGCCACCGTCGCCGACCAGCCCCGCGTGGCCCAGTGGGTGGCGCGCCTGGACGAGCGCTTCAACCTGGGCGCCGATGACTGGTATGCCTGGGTCAAACGTGAACTCAAGGCTCGCGGCGTGCTGGCCAGCGATTACCTGGTAAAGGAGGACGAACGGCCATGACCCCCTCGCACAAGGCCCTGTTTCGGGCCAACCGCGCGCTGATCGAACGGCTGACACCTATCGACCCGGCCCTGCTGGAGTTCGAACAGCAATGGGTTGAGGCTAACTTCGCCGCCACCCTCACGCCGGAGCAACCCACTGACCTGGCGCAATTGCGCAAGGCGTTGGCCGAGCTGATCGCCTTCGAGAAGGATCAGGCTCCCGACAGCGTCGTCTACGTGGCCAATGACATGGACCGCGCAGAGTTCAAGATTCTGGTGCAGGAGTTTGCCCTCGACGGCCTCACCGAAGCGCAGGTGTTCTACCACCTGATGCCGCGGCTTTCGCTGGAAGCGCAGATGCCCATGTTGCGCATGATGATCGACGAGTTCGGCTCGGGGAACATCAAGCGTTCGCACACCACGCTGTACCAGGAGCTGCTGCGCGAACTGGAGATGCCGGTCGACCTGGAGCACCACATCCAGGTCAACGGCGAGGCGGGGTGTTCGTTCCCCAACCTGTTCTGCTGGCTGACCATGAGGGCGGATGACCCGTCCTATTTCGCCGGTTTCGTGACCTATTTCGAAACCGTGGTGCCGTTTTTCTTCGAGTGCTACACCGACCTGTGCACGCGCCTGGGTATCCAGGCCCATGCCTACTATTCCGAGCATGTGCACATCGATGTGTTTCATGCCCTGGAAGGCCAGCGGTTGCTCAAGGCGATGGACAGCGGCGGCCACCTGGACGTGGGCAAGGCCTGGCGGGGCATCTGCATGGGCCGCGAGATCATCAACGCCGCCTTCGACGCCGCCGTGCTGAAGGCCCAGGAAATGACCCGGGAGCGCCAGCGCCATGTCGAGCGATCTTGAGGAACTGACCCGTGCCGAGACCTTCAACCTGGTGGTCGCCGACCGCGAGTACCAGGTACCCCACCAGTGCCCGCATCGCGAGGGTTGGCTGGAGCACGGGATGGTCAACGAAGGCCGTCGCACCATCACCTGCCCGCTGCATTTTTCGGTGTTCTGCCTGGAGACCGGCAAGCAGTTGGGGGGGCCTGAGTGTGGCAGCCTGAAGGTGAAGCGGTTGAGGTAGGCAGACGGTGGTCCTAGCAAACCGTGTGAGCCCCACAACGTCACCCCGTAGCAGCGGACCCGGCCGCGTCAAAAACACCGCGCAGCATCAGGCACACCGCCTGCACCGCCGACGCGGCCAGGTCCGCTGCTACGAGCCGTGGCAACCCTGTGGGACCGGGCGAAGCTCGGGAAGGGGCCCGCCAAGTGGACCGCGTTGTCCGCTTTCCGAGCTTGCGCCCGGTCCCACAACGGACCGTGTGGCATGAGGCATACCGCGTGCATCGCCGACGCGGCCAGGTCCGCTGCTACGAGCCGTGGCAACCCTGTGGGACCGGGCGAAGCTCGGGAAGAGGCCCGCCAGGTGGACCGCGTTGTCCGCTTCCCGAGCTTGCGCCCGGTCCCACAACGGACCGTGTGGCACGAGGCATACCGCGTGCATCGCCGACGCGGCCAGGTCCGCTGCTACGAGCCCTGGCAACCCTGTGGGACCGGGCGAAGCTCGGGAAGGGGCCCGCCAGGTGGACCGCGTTGTCCGCTTCGCGAGCTTGCGCCCGGTCCCACAACGGACCGCGTGGCATCAGGCATACCGCGTGCGCCGCCGACGCGGCCAGGTCCGCTGCTACGGGCCGTGGCAACCCTGTGGGACCGGGCGAAGCTCGGGAAGGGGCCCGCCAGGTGGATTGCGTTGTCCGCTTCCCGAGCTTGCGCCCGGTCCCACAACGGACCGCGTGGCATCAGGCATACCGCATGCACCGCCGACGCGGCCAGGTCCGCTGCTACGGGCCGTGGCAATCCTGTGGGACCGGGCGAAGCTCGGGAAGGGGCCCGCCAGGTGGATTGCGTTGTCCGCTTCCCGAGCTTGCGCCCGGTCCCACAACGGACCGCGTGGCATCAGGCATACCGCGTGCACCGCCGACGCGGCCAGGTCCGCTGCTACGCGGCTGCGGCAAAACCTGCGGGAGTGGGCGAAGCTCGGGAATAAGGAAGGGGCGCAATGCGCCCCTTCCTTGTTTACCACCCAACGCTATCAGACACTCGCCGGGTCCGTCTTGCCGGTATCGATCTCAAGATCCACCAGCGCCTTGGCCACCACACTGCGTTCAATCACGCCGTCGTCGGCCAGGGCCTTCAGCGCTGCCAGCACCACGAACTGGCGGTCCACTTCGAAGTGGCGGCGCAGGGCTTCGCGGGTGTCGGACTGGCCGAAGCCGTCAGTGCCCAAGGCCACGAAGCGGCGGCCATGAACGAAGGGGCGGATCTGGTCGGCGAGGATCTTCATGTAGTCAGTGGCAACCACGACCGGGCCCTGGCGGCCGGCCAGGCAGTTTTCCACGTGGCTGGTGCGTGGCTCGGCCACTGGGTTGAGCAGGTTCCAGCGTTCCACCGCCTGACCGTCACGACGCAGTTCGGTCAGGCTGGTGGCACTCCACACGTCGCTGCTTACGCCGTAGTCGCGGGCCAGGATTTCCCCGGCGGCGATCACTTCGCGCAGGATCGAGCCACAGCCCATCAGTTGCACATGGGGGGTGCCCTTGGCGGGCGCCGTGGTCGACAACGGGTACAGCCCCTTGAGAATGCCGTCGGCAACGCCTTCGGGCATGTCGGGGTGGCTGTAGTTTTCGTTGAGCAGGGTGATGTAGTAGTACACATCCTCGTTGTTGACGTACATGCGGCGCATGCCTTCCTGGATGATCACCGCCAGCTCATACGAGAAGGTCGGGTCATAGGACACACAGCACGGAATGGTCGAGGACAGCACGTGGCTGTGGCCGTCGTCATGCTGCAGGCCTTCGCCCATCAGCGTGGTGCGCCCCGAGGTAGCCCCCAGCAGGAAGCCGCGTGCCCGGGCGTCACCGGCCGCCCAGGCCAGGTCGCCCACGCGCTGGAAGCCGAACATCGAGTAGTAGATATAGAACGGGATGGTCATCACGCCATGGTTGGCGTACGACGTGCTGGCCGCGATCCAGGACGACATGGCCCCGGATTCGTTGAGGCCTTCCTGCATGATCTGGCCATCCTTGCTCTCCTTGTAGTAGCTCAGCTGCCCGGCGTCCTGCGGGGTGTACAGCTGGCCTACATGGGAGTGGATACCGATCTGGCGGAACAGGCTTTCCATGCCGAAGGTGCGCGACTCGTCCGGCACGATCGGCACGACCAGTTTGCCGATTTCCTTGTCCTTGAGCAGGGTGCTGAGGATCCGCACGAAGGCCATGGTGGTGGAAATCTCGCGCTCGCCGGTGCCTTTGAGCTGCGCTTGCAGCGCGGTCAGGGGCGGTATGGCCAGCGGCTCGACGTTGGCGTGGCGGGCCGGCACGTAGCCGCCCAGCTTGCTGCGCGCGGCCTGCAGGTAGCGCGATTCGGCGCTGTCGGCATCGGGCTTGAGGTAGGGCAGCTCGGCCAGTTGCTCGTCGCTGAGGTCCAGGTTGAAACGGTCAAGGAAAGCCTTGATGGCGTCGGTGCCCATCTTCTTCTGCTGGTGGTTGATGTTCTGGCCTTCGCCAGCCTCGCCCATGCCGAAGCCTTTCACCGTCTTGGCCAGGATCACCGTCGGGCCGCCCGTGTGGCGCATGGCGGCAGCGTAGGCGTTGAAGACCTTCAGCGGGTCGTGGCCGCCGCGCGACAGCTTCCAGATCTCGTCGTCGGTCATGTCGCTGACCAGCTCCAGCAGTTCAGGGTACTTGCCGAAGAAATGTTCGCGCACGTAGGCGCCGTTCTGGGACTTGTAGTTCTGGTAGTCGCCGTCCACGCACTCCATCATGCGCTGGCGCAGCAGGCCGGTACGGTCCTTGTTCAGCAGGCGGTCCCAGCCGCTGCCCCAGATGACCTTGATCACATTCCAGCCAGCGGCGCGGTACAGGCTTTCGAATTCCTGGATGACTTTGGCGTTGCCGCGCACCGGCCCGTCCAGGCGCTGCAGGTTGCAGTTGACGACGAAAATCAGGTTGTCGAGCTTCTCCCGGCCGGCCAGGGAAATGGCGGCCAGGGACTCGGGCTGGTCCATTTCGCCGTCACCCAGGAAGGCCCACACCTTGCGGCCCTGGTGTTCCTTGAGGCCACGGTTTTCCAGGTAGCGCATGAAGCGCGCCTGGTAGGCGGCGGTGATCGGCCCCAGGCCCATGGACACGGTGGGGAACTGCCAGAAGTCGCCCATCAGGCGCGGGTGCGGGTAGGAGGAAATGCCGTCGCGGTCAGTTTCGCGGCGGAAATTGTCCAGTTGCTCCTCACTCAGGCGGCCTTCCAGGAAGGCGCGGCCATAGATGCCTGGCGAGGAGTGGCCCTGGATGTAGACCATGTCGCCGGCAAAGGTCTCGGTGCGGCCGCGGAAGAAATGGTCGAAGCCGACGTCATAGAGCACGGCGGCCGAGGCGTAGCTGGCGATGTGGCCACCCACCCCTGAGTGTTTGCCGGCGCGCAGCACCATGGTCAGGGCGTTCCAGCGGATGAAGGCGTTGATGCGCTTTTCGATACCCAGGTCGCCAGGGTAGGGCTGCTCACGCTCGGGGGCGATGGTGTTGACATAGGGGGTGGTGACGCGCCCGTGGAAATCCCCATGGCGCGCGACGTCGAAGTCGAGCAACTGATCGATGAGGTAGTGGGCGCGGGAACGGCCTTCCACATCGATGACCGACTCCATCGAGTCGATCCATTCACGAGTCTCCTGTGGGTCCCTGTCAAGAAACATCGATTGCTCTTTCATAGCTTGTCTCCTCCGGCAGCGTGAGCAGGCACCGCAGTGTTCGGTGCCCAAGGGGGTCTGTTCGGCTTGTGGCCGGCCCCCGAAATATTTCATTGCAACTGCAACTATCCGCTGAATTTATCCCGCGCTGGCGTACAATTGCAACTAAATTACCCGTCGCTTCAGGAGAACCCATGCCTCAGGGCCAAGCAGACCTCTGGTTCAATTTTGTGCGCGCGCACCGCTCGCTGATCCGCGAGATCGAGCGCCGCCTGGCCGCCGAACAGTTGCCTGCGTACGCCTGGTACGACGCCCTGTGGGGAATCGAAAGCGGCCCGCAGGGCACGCGGCGCATGCACGAACTGGCCGATGTGATGGTGATCGAGCGCTACAACCTCACGCGTCTGGTGGACCGCCTGGAAGCCGACGGCCTGGTTGAACGCCGGCGCTCCCCGGCTGATGGGCGCGGCGCCGTGGCGTGCATCACCGACAAGGGCAGGGCATTGCGCAAGCGCATGTGGGCGGTGTACGAAGGTGCCGTGAACGAACTGTTCCTCAGCCAGTTCGACCCTGCGCTGCGCCAGACGATGGCGCTGGCGCTGGAGCAGGCGCGCCTGGCTGCCAACGCCAGCGGTGGGGCTCAGTGAGCCCGGCGGGCATCGGCCAGGGCGCGGTCGACCCGCGCGCTGTCGACGCTGCCCTGGCGCGCCAGCTCGGTCAGGGCGCTGACAACGATCCAGTGGCGGCTGACGGGTTGGCCGTCGCCCAGTGAGTCCGCGCCCAGGGCACAGTAAGGCGCGCGCACGTGGCTGGCCAGTTGTTCGGCGATGTACTGGCCATAACCGGTGACGGCGACGATGGGCACCTGGCTGCCGGCCAGGCTGTGGTGCAGGTGCGCTGTCTTGCGCGGGCGGCCGGGGTTGAGGCGGTTCCAGCGTTCAGCGCTGGTGGCTTCACGGGCCAGGCGGGTGTAGCTGGGGCAGCTCCAGACTTCGCTCTGCACGCCCCAGCGCTCATCCAGCAGGCGTGCCGCGGCGCGGACCTCGCGCAGGCTCAGCCCGGCGCCCAGCAGGCGTACCCTGGGCCGCGAATCATCGACGTCGAAACCCTGCACCGGGTACATGCCCTTGAAGGCCGCGCTGGGGTCCGCTACCTGGGTGGGCTCCATGGCGGGTTCGTCGTGCAGGGTCAGGTAGCAGAAGCCGGGTTGCCCTTCGACATACAAGGCCTGCAGGGCACCCAGCAGGATCGCCCGGGCTTCTTCGCTGCACGCGGGGTCGTACGGCAGGCACTGGTGGTTGGCCGCCAGCCACAGCGGTAGCCAGGGGTGGGCACCCTTGGGCCAGCGCGAGGGCGAGGACTCGATATCGTTGCAGACGATGCCGCGGTCGGCGGCCTGGTTCGCCAGTGCACACAGCTCCGCCGAGGTAGGGGACTGGGTGAGGTACAGCAAGGGTTTCTCGCTGGCCCGCGCTTTTTCGCTGAACCACAGCGGCCAGGTGCTGATCTGGCCGCCGTCATGGCCTGGGCGCAGGGTATCGCGCACCACCCAGATCTGTTGGGCGGTGTGCGGGTCGCCTTCCAGGCGGTTGGCGATGTCCAGCAGGGTATAGAGCGGCGAACTGGCGCCCGGGCCCGGCGCCGCCAGGGGGCCGCGGATCTTGTCCATCAGCGCCTGGGCGGCGCGGCCGGTGTCGGGAGTGTGGGGGAAGTGGGTCGTGTCCATGAGGGTGGTGTCCTTTTCAGTCTGACACCACCATAAGGGATGGAAGGTTGTTGTTGCAATTGCAATTATATCCCGCCCTTTAACCGTATCAGGGCTGTGGCGGGTAGGGTGTGAAGAAGTCCGCGCCCAGCCACGCCGGAGTCGGCGATGTGTCCTGGGGAGCGCCGCGCCGGTAGCTGGCCGCCAGCCGCGGGTCACCCTTGCCGTTGTAGGCTGCCGTGTAGGGCCACGGGTACACCGGCCGTGTGCGTCCGGCATTGGCCTGGTCGGCGGCGGAGGGTGGCAGGCCCATCATGCCCATGGGCGGGCGCTTGCCCTTCAGGTCGCCAGCCGGCGGTGCCATCGGCGCGCCAAAGCTTGAGTGGCTGTCGGCCTGGGTGGCAATGATTGCATCAGGGGCCTGCTGGCGTTCCACCCAGCTCATCATCGGCGTCAGCAGGTCCAGCTCGCTGGGGCCTTCGCCACCGCTGCAGTGGTGCACGCCGGGCAGCAGGTACAGGCGCTCAAAGGCCTCGGTGCGGGCCTGGCCCATCTGCTTGATCAGCGCCTGGTGGTAGGCCAGGGAGTTGAGTGGCGAGATATGCGGGTCGGCCCAGCCGTGCCAGATGATCAGCTTGCCGCCCTTGCTGGCGAAAGCCGACAGGTCCGGGTTGGTGGCGTCGTAGAAAGGATGCAGGGTACGCAGGCGGGCGAACGTGGCGCTGTCGAAACGGGCGTCGGCCAGCGTCAATTCGGTGGTCGGGTTGGGTTCGAAGCTGACATTCTGCAGCGCGTCCAGGGCGATCTTCTGGCTGAAGATCGGCTGGTCGCCGCTCATGGGCACGAACACGCCGGCCCAGGCCAGCTCCGAGCCAGGCTGTGGGCCGCCGATGGTCAGGCGTTGGCCGCTGGCTGGGTCGTGGGGGCCGTCATACAGTTTGCGCACCGCGCCGACTTCGGCCGCCGTGAGGCACTGGGCGGGGTCCTCGCCGGCCTTGCATTGCAACACCGCCGGGTCGAAATGGCAGGCGCGCGGGTCACTGACCAGGCGGTCGACCTGGCCGTCCAGGGCATCGCATTGCTTGAGCACGGCATCGTGCAGCAGCGGCAGCCGTGAGGCCAGCAGAATGGCCTTGCCGTCCGGCCCTTCGTTGGCCTTGGCCTGCCAGGCGTGGTACAGGGCGTTCTGCACCTGAAAGTTCAGCGCCGCGGCGCCGGCGATGATGCCATTGAAGTCATCCGGGTAGCGCTGCGCTTCCATCAGCGCTTCGCGCCCGCCGTCCGAGCAACCACTGAAATAGGCGTAGGCCTGGGGTTGCCCGTAGTAGGCCTGGATCAACTGCTTGGCCACCTGGGCGGTGAGGTGCTGGCTGCGGTAGGCGAAGTCCACGCGTTTTTGCCGGTCTTTGCCGAACTCGCTGCTGTTGCCTTCGTGGCCCATGTCGGTGGCAGCGATGACGAAGCCGCCGGCGTTGAGCGGCGCGCAGCCCTGGGCCGCCCCCACCTGGTTGCTGATGGTGCCGCACAGGCCGCCGCAGCCGATCTGCAGGTAGCGCTGGGTCCAGGTGTGCACAGGCAGAGCAACGCGAAAGCGAATGCTGGGGGCCAGAGTACCCTCGACCACGCAACTGGCGGCGCCATTGGCAGTGGCTTCGCTGGCACTGTCAATGTGGCTGCCGGCGCCGCCCAGTGCGGTGAGGTCCTGGGTTTTCAGGGCGGCGCAGGTCTGGGTAGGCTGCACCACGGGCAGGGCGGCGATGTCTTCGGCGTGGGCGGTGCCGAGCAGCAGCGCCAGGAGGGCGCCGGCCAGGAATGTCTTCATAACAGTGTTGGCTCCTGTGTCGAAACGACTACAGGAACGGGCTTGCCCGCGAGCTTTTGCGGTGTCAAAAGCTCGCTCGGCAAGCCTGCTCCTGCAGGGTAGGCGTAGGGTAGCAGCCCTGGGGTCAGAAGGTCTGGCCCAGGGAGAATTGGAATACCTGGGCTTCGGAGCCGCTAGGGCTGCGCAGCGGCAGCGCCAGGCTGAAGGTCAGCGGGCCCAGTGGCGAGTACCAGGTCGCGCCGACACCCAGGGACGCGGCCATTTCGCTGAGGCTGACGGTGCCGCAGTTCTGGGTGGTGCTCAGGTAGCACTTGTCCGAGTACACGGTGCCGAAGTCCCAGAAGATCGACGTCTGCAGCGACTTCTGGTCTTTGATGAACGGCATCGGGAACAGGTACTCGGCGCCGCCGGTGATCAGGATGTTGCCCCCCAGCGAATCGGTGCTGCGGTCCGAATAGTATTCCTGGCCCATGGACGAGTATGTGCCGGTGGCCGGGGTGCTGCGCGGGCCCAGGGTGCCGCTCTTGAAGCCGCGCACGCTGCCTTCGCCGCCGGCCGTGTAGTTCTCGTAGAACGGCAGGCCGTCGGTGGAACCATACCCGTTGCCGTAGCCCAGCTTGGTGTGCAGGCGGATCGAGGTGTTGCTGCTCATGGGCAGGAAGGTCTGGCCGTTGTAATCGAGCTTGTAGAAGGTCAGGTCGCTGCCCGGCACCGTGGCCATGAAGCTCAGGCTCTGGGAGTGACCGCGGTTGGCCAGCACGCCTCGGTTGAGGGTCGATTCCGACCAGGCCACGCTGGCCTTGAGGTTGGTGAAGCTCTCGCCGTTGCGCTCGATGAAGTCGTAGATTTCGTCGGCGCTGTAGGTGCCCGGGCTGATCTCGTCGTGCTGCAGGGTCAGACCGTAGGTCATGCGCGTGGTTTCACTGATCGGGTAGCCGAACGTGGTGCCCATGCCGTAGCTGTTGATCGAGTAGTACGACACGCCGTCGTCGTAGTAGTCGTTGTAGTCGGTCTTGTTGAGGAACAGGTTGTAGCCCAGGCTCACACCGTCGGGGGTGAAGTAGGGGTTGGTGTAGGCGAAGTTGTACTTGGTCTGGTATTCGGACTTGGTCAGGCCGATGCTGGCGTAGTTGCCGGTGCCCAGGAAGTTGCTCTGGGTGATCGAGCCGCCCAGGATCAGGCCCGCGCTCTGGGCAAAGCCGACGCTGGCGGTGATCGAGCCGGAGGCTTGCTCTTCGACGGAGTAGTTCACGTCGACCTGGTCGTCCTTGCCGGGCACGGCCGGGGTTTCAACGTTCACCGTCTTGAAGAAGCCCAGGCGTTCGAGGCGCGTCTTGGACTGGTCGATCAGGTAGGTGGAGGCCCAGCCGCCTTCCATCTGGCGCATCTCGCGGCGCAGCACCTTGTCATCGGTCTTGGTGTTGCCGACGAAGTTGATGCGGTCCACGTAGGCGCGCTTGCCCGGCACCACCATGAAGGTGATGTCTACAGTGTGGTCGTCATCATGGGTCTGGGGCACGCCGTTGACGTTGGCGAAGGTATAGCCCTCGTTGCCCAGCCGGCGGGTGATCAGCTCCGAGGTGGTGGTCATCAGTTTGCGCGAAAATACCTGGCCCTTCTGCACCAGCAGCAGCGCCTTGACCTGGTCTTCAGGGGCCTTGAGCTCGCCCGACAGTTTGACGTCACGCACAGTGTAGCGCTGGCCCTCGTTGATGTTCACGGTGATGAACACGCTTTTCTTGTCCGGGCTGATGGACACCTGGGTAGAGGTGATGTCCATGTTGATGTAGCCACGGTCCAGGTAATACGAGCGCAGCTTCTCCAGGTCGCCGGAGAGTTTTTCCCGGGCGTACTTGTCGTCGTTCTTGAAGAACGACAACCAATTGCTGGTCTTGAGCTGGAACTGGTCAGTCAGCTCTTCTTCGCTGAACACCGTGTTGCCCACCACGTTGATGTGCTTGATGGCGGCCACGCTGCCTTCGTCGATCTTGATCTTGAGGCTGACGCGGTTGCGCGGCTGGGGCACCACGTCGGCGTCCACGGTGGCCGAATATCTGCCCTGGGCCACGTACTGGCGTTGCAGTTCATTGCGCACGCCTTCGAGGGTGGCGCGCTGGAAAATCTCGCCCTCGGCCAGGCCTGACTGCTTGAGGCCTTTCATCAGGTCTTCGGTGCTGATGGCCTTGTTGCCCTCGATCTCGATGGAGGAAATGGACGGGCGCTCCACCACGTTGATGATCAGCACGTTGCCGTCGCGGGCCAGGTTGATGTCCTGGAAAAAGCCGGTCTTGAACAGGGCCCGGGTCGACTCCACCAGGCGGCCGTCGTCAGCCTGGTCGCCCACGTTCAAGGGCAGGGCACCAAACACACTGCCGGCGGATACCCGTTGCAGGCCGTTGATACGAATATCGGAAATCTTGAACGCTTCAGCCTGTGCGAGCGTGGCATTGGCCACCAGCACAACCGAGCAGAGCAGGCGCGACAAATTCATCAGGATCGGTTCCAGGACGCTTCGACAGACAGCCCAGGCGCACCGCACGGGCTCGCGGTAAGGCAAGGCGCCAGGCGGTCGCTTGGCTTGGGGGGTGAAGCATAAAAGGCCGGGAAGTTCGGTGCGGTTAACCCAATGTCAAGTTAGGTAAAGGTTGTGCGCTTGCGGTGACGCACGGCGGGACTAGGGTAATAATGGCCCGATGCCCCTTCACGAGTCCGCCATGATTTCCGTACTGCTTGTCGACGATGACGAGGAACTGACCGAGATGCTCAGCGAGTATCTGCAGCGCGAGGGCTTCCACGCCACCGCCGTGCACACCGGCGAGGAGGGCGAGGTACAGGCGCTGTCCGGGCGCTACAGCATCGTGGTGCTGGACGTGATGCTGCCGCGCCTGTCGGGCATCGAAGTGCTGCGCCGTATCCGCGCCAGCAGCCAGGTGCCGGTATTGCTGCTGACCGCCCGCGGCGACAATATCGACAAGATCACCGGCCTGGAACTGGGGGCGGACGACTATGTGCCCAAGCCCAGCTCGCCAGGCGAACTGGTGGCGCGCCTGCGGGCGATCATGCGCCGGGTGCAGCCCCAGGACGCGCCGGCCACCGATGCCATTCGCACCGGTTTGCTGGCCTTGTGGCCGGCCAAGCGCCAGGCCACCTGGCAAGGCAGCGAGCTGGACCTGACCAGCACTGAGTTCAGCCTGCTGGAGGAGTTGGCGCGCCACGCCGGCCAGGTGGTGAGCAAACAGAACCTGTCCATCAACGCCTTGGGCAGGCCGCTGACCCGCTATGACCGGCGCATCGACGTGCACATCAGCAGCATCCGCCAGAAACTGGGTCCGCGTTCCGATGCCAAGGCCTGGATTCAGAGTGTGCGCGGCCTGGGCTACCTGTTGATCGCCGAATGATCAGGCCCAGCCGGCTGTTCTGGAAGCTGTTCCTGGCGTTCTGGCTGGCCACCAGCCTGACGTTCCTGGTGGGCCTGGCGATCTTGTTGCTGGGCCGCTTCTTTCCGGGCGACCCACAGATCGGCACCGTGTTCTTCAATACGCAGCACGTGATCGAGCGGTTTGGTGTAGACGCCGGCAAGCCGCTGTTGACGGTGTGGGCCGACGACCTGCACGGCAAACAGGTGGGCCTGTATGACCAGCAAGGCCGGCTGCTGGCCGGCAACCCGGTGCCGGCTGGTGGCTACAGCCTTGCCGTGACGGCAGCCGATGGTCAGGTGGTGACCCTTCGTGCCCCTGAAGACCCCGGGTCGCCGGAAGGCAAAGGCCCCAGTCACGCCATTCCGCTGCTGGTGGGCACGGTGATGAGCGCGCTGTTCAGTGGGTACCTGGCCTATTACCTGGTATGGCCCTTGGTGCACCTGCGCCGGGCCATGCGCAATGTCGCCGAAGGGCGGTTCGATACCCGGGTCAAGCCGATCATGGGGCGGCGCCGGGATGAAATTGTCGACCTGGCCGAAGACTGCGACCGCATGGCCACCCAACTGAAGCTGCTGGTGGATGCCCAGCAGGATCTGCTGCATGACATTTCCCACGAGTTGCGGTCGCCGCTGACGCGGATGCGCGCGGCCATCGGCCTGCTGCTGCAGGACCCCGACCGTCTGGAGATGCTGGGGCGCATCGAGCGTGAGTCAGAACGTATCGACACACTGATCGAGGAGCTGCTGACCCTGGCCCGGGTGCAGGGACGCCCGGAGAGCCTGGGCAGCGAGCGGCTGGATGTGATCGAGTTGCTGGCTGATATTGTCGAGGATGCGCAGTTCGAAGCGGGCATCAAGGGCTGCCAGGTGATACTGGCGGCGCCCACGACCTTCGTCAGTCAGGTGAATGGCGAACTGTTGTATCGCTGCTTCGAGAACGTGGTACGTAACGCAGTACGCTATACCGCGCCCGCCACCCAAGTGTGCGTCACGGCCACCACCGGTGAGCCTTGGGACTGGTTGCATGTACGAATCACCGACCGGGGCCCGGGGGTGGAGCCCCACCGCCTGCGCAGCATCTTCACGCCCTTCGAGCGTGGTGCCGAACAGGCCCAGGCAGGCTTCGGCCTGGGCTTGGCCATCGCCCAGCGCGCGGTGGAAATGCATGGCGGGCAGATCGTCGCCAGCAATGGCGCCGAGGGTGGGCTGATCGTCGATATCGCCTTGCCCCGCAAGGCCTGAGCCGGACCCCACCCGGTCCCACGGCGGCGCGCTGCCCGCGGTTGATCTTTACCCAATATTACATCGCCTTGACCGCCTTGAACCTGCCCCCCGCGTAAGCTTTTCCCACGGCGCCAGTTGCGCATGGAGAGCTGGATACGCTGGATACTCAGTGATCGAGGCGATGATGAAAGACCTGATACGTTCTGTTGGCTTGACCTTTCTGCTGGACCATAAAGTGGTACGCAGCCCCTGGTGCGCCGATCCGGCAACCCCGGTATTCGTCAGTGCCTGTGACTTCAATGTGGTGCAAGGCCAGGTGGCCGCCTACACGTTCGCATTCGCCCACCCGGTGGCGGTGCAACTGCCGTGGCAGGCCGTGGAGGGCGCGCGATGAAACTCAAGCGCAAGGCCCTTCGCGCCCGCCCGGCCAAACTCCTGGCCGAGGAAGTGCCGGTGGCCATCCAGGATGCATTGCAGGACCAACTGCGCGCCTACCTGGGCCGCGGCTTCACCCCGGTACTGCTGGGCAGTGGCGGGCGTGACGGTTCGCGGCGCTACCACCTGCAGATCCACCACGATAAGAGCGGCCAGTTTCTGGAACTGCATGGCGACTTCAATAGCCGTTGTGCCGAGGACATCTTCAAAGTGGCCCACCAGATGAAAACCCTGCTGGCACCCGCGCCCAGCGCCCTGGGCGCCAATGTGCGGTTGATCGCGCGCATCACCGACCTGCCATGCCCTGAACCGTTGAGGAAAATCGCCCGTCGGCTCACCGGCAACGCGCGCCACTTCCAGTTCGCCGACGACTGAGTCCGGCCAACTGGCACTGCGGTTCCAACCCGATAAACAAATCACATACCTGCTTAAGGAATACCCGGAGGCGCGCTTCGGGTATTCGCCCGTAAAGTCACGCTCACCGTAGTACCTCGATGGCCCGCAGAGGCCACGGCAACCTTACAAAAACAACAAGGTGATAAAACATGCGCAACACCTCCGTCGACATCAAGGCGTGGATCGACAACCGCCCCGTAGGCGCTTACCAGTGGCTGATCATGGTGCTGTGTTTCCTGGTCGTCGTGTTCGATGGCCTGGACGTGGCCGTGATGGGCTTCATCGCACCGTCGCTGACCCAGGAATGGGGCCTGACCAAGGCCGCGTTCGGCCCGGTGATGAGCGCCGGCATGATCGGCCTGGCCATCGGCGCCCTGACCGCAGGCCCTTACGCGGACCGTCTGGGCCGCAAGAAAATCCTGTTGATTGCGGTCACCGGTTTCGCAGTATTGAGCCTGGCTTGCGCCTTCGCTCGCAATCCCTGGGAACTGGCCGGACTGCGTCTGTTGTCTGGCGTGGCCCTTGGCGCGGCCATGCCTAACACCACCACGCTGCTGTCGGAGTTCCTGCCACAGCGCAACCGCTCGCTGTTCATCACCGTGATGTTCACTGGCTTCAACCTGGGCTCCGGTGGCGGCGGCCTGGTGGCAGCCTGGTTGATTCCGGCCCACGGCTGGCAGTCGGTGCTGCTGGTAGGGGGGGTGCTGCCGTTGGCACTGCTGCCGTTCCTGTGGCTGTTGCTGCCGGAGTCCCCCCGTTTCCTGGCGACCCGCAATGCCTCGGCGGCCAGCATCGCCAAGGTACTGAACAAGCTGGGCGGACGCTTCGATGCCAATACCGTGTTCACCCTCAGCGAGCCTCCGGCGCAGAACAAGGCCCCGGTCAGCCAGTTGTTCACTACCACTTACCGCACCGGTACCCTTGCGCTATGGGCCACCTACTTCATGGGCCTGATGGTGATCTACCTGACCATGGGCTGGCTGCCGACCTTGTTGCGTGACGGCGGCCTGCCTATCGAGCGTGCGGCGACCATCACCGGGCTGTTCCAGATCGGCGGCACCGTGGGCGCCATCGTGGTGGGCTGGATCATGGACCGTCGCAACCCCAACCGCGTCATCGCCACCTCGTATGCCCTGGGCGGTGCCTGCATCCTGTTGCTGGGCGCCTTCAGCCTGGAGTCGAGCTTGCTGGCCGTAGGCGTGATCGCCGCTGGTTTCTTCATGAGCGGTGCGCAAACCGGCCTCAACGCATTCGCCCCCAACTACTACCCCACGGACTTCCGTGCCACGGGCGTCAGCTGGATGCTGGGCATCGGTCGCTTCGGCGCCATCTTCGGCTCGCTGATCGGCGGCGCCGTGCTCAGCATGGGCCTGAGCCTGCCAGCCCTGTTCGCCATGCTCGGCGTACCGGCGTTCTTCGCTGCCGTGGCGATCCTGGCCAACGGCGTGGCCCGGCGTCGCGCCAGCCAGGCCTTGGCGGTCTGAGCCCTGGCCGGGTTTGCGCCCGGCCAATCCCCCCCCTTTGTCGCTTTACCTCCGGCGCCCTGCAGCCAGGGCGCAGGAGCCCGCTTGCCCTCATAAAATGGAAAACAATAACAATGAAAATGACATTCAAGCCTCGTCTGGTCGGTACCTTGGCATTGGTCGCGGCGTTGCCGCTGGATGGCATGGCCGAAGGGTTCGTCGACGACGCCAGCGTCAACCTCAACCTGCGCAACTTCTACCTGAACCGTAACTTCACCAATCCCGGCTATGGCCAGAATCAGGCGGAGGAGTGGACCCAGAGCTTCATTCTCGACGCCCGCTCCGGCTTCACCCAGGGGGTGGTGGGCTTCGGTGTCGATGTGCTGGGGCTGTATTCGATCAAGCTCAACGGTGGCGGCGGCAGCGGCGGCTCGCAGTTGCTGCCGGTGGACCACGACGGTGACCCGGCGTCCACCTTCGGGCGCCTTGGCGTGGCCGGCAAGATGAAAATCAGCCAGACCGAATTGAAAGTCGGCGAATGGATGCCGGTGCTGCCCATTCTGCGTTCCGACGACGGCCGTTCGCTGCCCCAGACCTTCCAGGGCGGCCAGGTGACGTCGAAGGAAATCAGCGGCCTGACGCTCTATGGCGGCCAGTTCCGGCAGAACAGCCCGCGCAATGACTCGAGCATGACCGACATGTTCATGCAGGGGAACACCACGGGTACGTCTGACCGTTTCAACTTCGCCGGTGCCGAATACACCTTTAACGACAAGCATACGATGATTGGCGCCTGGAACGCCCAGCTCAAGGATGTCTACCAGCAGCAATACGTGCAGTTGCTGCACAGCCAGACCGTAGGGGCGTGGACCCTGGGTGCCAACCTGGGCTATTTCTGGGGCAAGGAGGATGGCAGCGCCCTGGATGGCGACCTGGACAACCGCACCCTGTCCGGGATGTTCTCCGCCCGTTACGGCGGCGGTACCCTGTGGGTGGGCCTGCAGAAGCTGACCGGCAAGAACGCCTGGATGCGCGTGAACGGCACCAGTGGCGGCACCTTGGCCAACGACAGCTACAACTCCAGCTTCGACAGCGCCCAGGAGCATTCCTGGCAGCTGCGCTATGACTATAACTTCGCGGCGCTGGGCATTCCCGGGCTGACCCTGATGAACCGCTACATCAGCGGCAGCAATGTGCACAGTGGCACCATCACCGATGGCAAGGAGTGGGGCCGCGAGAGTGAAATCGCCTACACCCTGCAAAGCGGCACCTTCAAGGACCTCAACGTGCGGCTGCGCAACTCCAGCATTCGCCGCGACTACAGCACCAACGAGTTCGACGAAAACCGCCTGATCGTCAGCTACCCCTTGTCGCTGTTCTGACCTGAGGGCGCGGGTTGCGGTACCATGGGCGTTTTTCCTGCATCACGGAACCGCGCCCATGGCCGCCACCCACAAGCAAGACAAACGCGCCGCCCGCGCCAAGACCAAGGCCAAGCAGAACCGCGTCAAGCGCGCCACGCCCGAAGTAGAACTGGACCCTAACGACCAACGCATCGATTTCGAATCGGTGGATTTGACCGAACTGTTCAAATTGATGCGCGATGCCGAACAGCAAAGCCAGCAAGCCCTGTGCGTGGCGTTCCTGGCGCACCCGCTGCTGACCCTGGTGTTCGAGCAGGAAGGCGAGGAGGGAGCCATGGACTTCATCCTCGCTGCCTTGCTGGAGTACCGGCAATGGTCGGCGGGCGCCGACGAAGCCCAGGCCCTGGCGTGGATCGAATCCCCCGCCTTCCAAGCCGACTACCTAGCCGCTTCCGAGCAGGTCGCGCAGCAGGGCTGAGTATCTTCGGCACCTGCTGTTCCCCCCCTTCGATTCCCTGCCTGTTGGACCCCGGCTCTGTGGTACATCAGGCACACCGCAGGGCGGCCTTCCCGAGCTTCGCCCGGTCCCACAGGGTAAGTTTCACCATCGCGGTGGTTCCCTGTGGGACCGGGCGCCAGCTCGGGAAGCAGGCGCTGCGTTATATCAGGCACACCGCAGGGCGGGCCCGCCGGTCCTGCAGGCGCTCACCTTCGCTATCGGAATCCTCTGCGCCTTACCACCGCCACGCCACCTACCGCAACGTATCATTTCTGAAAAACAAGCAATTGCATTTGCGATTGTTATTGAGAGTTATTACCATCAACTCGCCGCGACAGGTTGCACCTCGTTGAACAGCGCTGCATAGCGCAGGTACCAGCCCTTTACGCCTCGCCCGATCGTTTTGCCCAGCTCTGCGAAAGCCCGGCCGGCCGACGTTCGCCCATGAAAAGTGGTGGGGGCCACTGGTGACGCGCACGGGGAAGGGTGCCCGCAAAGACGATCTGCAAGGCGCGGTGTGAGTCATTCAAAGGCTGCGCCCCAGGCGCAGGACAAAAGACATCTGTCATCAACAGATCATGCAAAGGAAGTGGTATGAACGGAAGTAAACGTAGCGGTGCCCTGCGACGCACCCATGGCTTGATTCTGGCCGGCCTGCTGGCGCCATTCCCGCTCAGCGCCCTGGCCGAGACGGTGGCCCAGACCGCCGCGCCGGTGGAGCTGGAGAGCCTGACCATCGAAGGCAACAAGCTCTACGACATGCCGCCCTCGGAGCAGACCGGCGGCTATACCGTGCAAGGCGCCACCGTGGGCACCAAGACCCCGGCACCGCTCAAGGACATTCCGCAATCCATTTCCACCTACACCAACGAGTACATCAAGGACCGCAAGTTCGTGCACCTCGATGACCTGGCCAAGTACACCGCCGGGCTGCGCGTGCTGACCAACGACAGCGGTCGTTCGTCCATCTATTCGCGTGGCTACGAGTATGACGAGTACCAGATCGACGGCCTACCGGCGCCCATGACCAGTATCTTCGGCACCGTGCCGTCCCTGGCGGCCTACGACCGCGTGGAAGTAATGCGCGGCCCCGCCGGGCTGTTCAGCAGCACCAGCGAGCTGGGCGGGATCGTCAACATGGTGCGCAAGCGCCCCACCGCCGACTTCCAGGGCAGCGTCGAGGCCAGCTATGGCACCTTCGATACCAACCACGAGCAGGTCGACGTGTCCGGCCCACTGGACTCCCAAGGCCGCGTGCGTGGCCGTTTCATCGCATCGCGTGACGACACCAACGGCATGGTGGACTACAACGCGGCCGACAGCGAAACCTACTACGGCGCCCTGGACATCGACCTGGACGACGCCACCCAGTTGTCGTTCGGCCTGAACCACGAGGTGAAGAACATCACCCCGAACAACGGCTACCCGACCGACACCAGCGGCAACCTGCTGAACTTCAGCCACTCCAAGTTCCTGGGCGCCGACTGGAACTACTTCGACGGCAAGGCCACCGACTTCACCGCCGAACTGACCCACCACTTCGATAACGGCGGCAACGGCCGCATTGCCCTGCGCACCTCGGATCGCGACGCCGATTACCTGTACGCCTTCACCCGCGCCGGCGTCTCCAGCACCGGCACCGCAACGGAAGGCTACACCGGCCGCGAGTTCACCGAGAACACCGTGTCGATGGACGCCAGCTACAGCCAGCCGTTCGAGGCCATGGGCAACGTCAGCGAGTTCGTGGTGGGCACCGACTACAAGAACTACCACAACTACTACAAGAACGCCGCCGGGGTGCTGGGCACCATCAACGTCAACACCTACGACCCGACGCAGTTCGCCGAGCCAAGCAACATTTATGGCACCAGCACCGCCACCAAGGTCGGTACCCAGTCCGAAGAATATGGCCTGTACTCCAAGCTGACCTTCCGCCCGATCGCCGACCTGGCCCTGATCGGTGGCGCGCGCCTGAGCTACTACAAGGGCAGCGGCTACACCACGACGCTGGCCAGCGGCGCGCAGACCGACTACGACCAGACCATCAGCGCCCACGTGACCCCGTATGGCGGCGCGGTCTACGACCTGGACGCGAACAACTCGCTGTATTTCAGCTACTCGCAGGTGTTCAAGCCGCAGACCGAAAGCAACCAGGCGGGCAATGTGCTCAAGCCGCGCACCGGCGAGCAATATGAAGCCGGTATCAAGGGGAGCTACTTCGGTGGTGACCTGAACACCCGCGTCTCGGTGTTCCAACTGACCGACAAGAACCGTGCGACCACCCCGTACGACGAAAACGGCGCGGCCATCACCACGTATGACGTGGCCGGCGGCAAGACCCGCATTCGCGGCGCCGAGTTCGAAGTCAGCGGCAAGATCACCCCGAACTGGGACGTGATCGCCGGCTACACCTACATGGACACCAAGGTCCTCAGCGGCGACGACGTCACGACCTTCCAGACCATGCCCAAGCACCAGGCATCGCTGTGGAACAAATACACGATCGCAGCCGGCCCGCTGGAAGGCCTGGCCATCGGCAGTGGCGTCACCGCCATGAGCGATTTCTACATGGACACCAGCACCTATCGTGTCGCGGCCCCAGGCTACGCCACCGTCGACGCCAAACTATCCTACCCGATCACCAAGAAACTCACCGCCACCCTGGACGGCACCAACTTGCTCAACCGCGATTATTATTCGCGTGTAGGCTCGGCGGCGACGTTCAACTTCCTGGGCCAGTCGCGTGCATTCAGCATCGGCGCCCGGTACGAGTTCTAAGAGGACCCCATGCACGAGCTCCTGGCACGCAAGGACCTGGGCAGCGAAACGTGGTGGCAGGCGCTGGCCGAGCAGGGTACCCCCCTGGTCGGCCCGGCGCAGGCTGGGCAGCACGCCGTGACGTTCGTCTGGCGTGACCCCCGTGGCAGCGCCGCCACATCGCCCACCCGCCGCGTCTGGATCAACATCACCGGCCTGACCGACCACCACCGCCAGTGTCCGCCGCAGAGCCTTGCGCGGGTCGATGGCACCGACCTCTGGCTGTGGCAGACGCATATCGACGCGAACTGGCGCGGCAGCTACAGCTTCATGCCCAGCGACGATGACCGCGACTATGACGGTTTCGACGCCCAGGGCAACCTCGATCTCAACGCCCTGCGCCCCTGGTGGCGCGCGACGTTTCCCCTGGCTGAACACGACCCCCTGAACCGCACCCGGCCCTGGACCGGCGGGCGGGGGCTGGGCGTGTCCGGCTTGCACATGCCCCAGGCACCGGCACACCCGGCCTGGGAAGCGGTGGACAGCGGCCTGGCCGCACCCGCGACCTTGCAGTGCCATACCTGGAACAGCGCACGGTTGGGCAACAGCCGCCGCGTCTGGCTGTTCAGTACGGGCCGCGAACAGGACCCTGGCCGGCCCCTGGCCGTGCTGCTGGACGGCGCCTTCTGGACCGGCGCCTTGCCCCTGGCGGCTCCGCTGCAAGCCCTGACCGACGCCGGCCAGTTGCCGCACGCCGTGTACCTGTTCGTCGACAGCATCGACACCGCCCATCGCAGCCGCGAACTGGCCTGCAACCCGGCGTTCTGGTTGGCCCTGCAGGAAGAACTGTTGCCCCAGGTGCAGACGTGGCAGGCCCATGCTCGCGCCGCCGCGACCACCGTGGTGGCCGGGCAGAGCTTCGGTGGCCTGGCCTCGTTGTACGCCGGCCTGCAATGGCCCCAGTGCTTTGGCTGCGTATTGGCCCAGTCCGGTTCGTTCTGGTGGCCGCGCGGCGAACCCGAGCAGCAACTTCCCCAGCGTGTGGCGGCAGGCCTCGGCCAGGGCCAGGCGCTGAACCTGTTCATGGAAGCCGGGCTGCGCGAGCCGGTCATCCATGCCGCCAACGACCACATGGTGCAGGCGCTGCGCGCTGCGGGGCACCACCCACGCTACCGCGTGGTCAACGGTGGCCACGATGCTCTGTGCTGGCGCCAGGGCCTGCTCGATGGCCTGTGCGCCTTGTGGGCCGATCTTTTGCCAGCGGCCTAGGCCGCTGGGTCATTCTTCAAAACAAGGAACACCGCGTGGAGCACCTCAACCCCTTCGACGACCCGCAGCAGGTTTGCCATGTGCTGATCAATGCCCAGGGCCAGCACAGCCTGTGGCCGGACTTCTGCGACGTGCCGCCCGGTTGGAGCATCGTCTATGGCCCCGCCAGCCGCGAAGCGTGCGGCCAGTGGCTGGAAGCCCACTGGCGCGACCTGCGTCCCGCCTCGCTGCGCCGCCTGCTGGCGGCCGACGCCACTTGAATTGGAGCCACGCATGAACCTGTCAAACCCGAACCCGGTGACCCCCATGCCCACGTCCCTGCGTGAAATGCCGCTGGTGGCGGCCCAGTCCGGCATCTGGATGGCCGACCAGCTGTCACCCCACCACAACGCCTTTGCCGTGGCCCACTACGTGGAACTGCAGGGGCCACTCGACAGCGCCTTGCTGATGCAAGCCATCGTCGCGGGCCTCGCCGAGGTCGATACCTTGCACATGCAGGTGGCGGAGCGAGACGGCCAGGCGGTGCAGTGGTTCGACCTGAGCCAGCCCTTGGCGGCCCCGACCTGCGCCGACCTGCGCAGTGAAACCGACCCCGTGGCCACCGCCATGGCCTGGATGCGCGCCGACCTGCAGGGCGACCTGCGGGTGGCCAGCGGCGGCCTGGCCTGCATGAACCACCTGATGCACGTGGGCGAGGGCCGCTGGTTCTGGTACCAGCGCTATCACCACCTGGCCGTGGACGGCTACAGCTTCGCCGCCATCACCCGGCGCATCGCCGAACGCTACACGGCGCTGCGCCGCGGTGAAGAGGTGGGGCCATCGCCGTTCACCCCGTTCAGCCGTGTGGTGGAGGAATACCAGGCCTACCAGCAGGGCGCCGTGTGTGCCCGCGACGCCCAGTTCTGGCAGGACAAGGCCCGCCAGTTACCGCCACCCGTGACCCTGTCCAGCGCGCCGTTGGGTGGCCAGGCTGCCAGCAGCCGCGTGTTGCGCCATACCCTGAAGCTGGAAGCCCAGGGTTTCGATCGCCTGATGGCGGCGCAGACGGGTACGGTCAGCCGCGCCGACATGGCATTGGCGCTGGTCAACCTGTGGCTGTCGCGCCTCAGCGGCCAGAGCGCCTTCACCGCCGGCTTCATCTTCATGCGGCGCATGGGCTCGGCCGCCGCCAGCACCAGCGGCGCGGTGATCAACGTCTTGCCCATGCACGTGCAGGTGGCGCCGGAGGCCACGTTGGACGAGCTGGCCCAGGGCATCGCCGTGGAGCTCAAGCGCCTGCGCAAGCACCAGCGCTACGATGCCGAACAGATCCAGCGCGACCTCGGCCGCCTGGGCGATGCCGAGCCGCTGTACGGCACGGTATTGAACCTCAAGCTGTTCGAGTTCGCCCTGGACCTTGACGGCATCGCCGGCGTCACCCACACCCTGGCCTCGGGGCCGGTACGTGACCTTGAAGTGGCGTTGTTCCTCAATGACCGTGGCGAAGTCAGCCTGGAGTTGCTGGCCAACAGTGAACGCTATGACGACGCGACCCTGGCCCGCCACCTGTGCCGTCTGACCTTGCTGCTGCAGCAGTTCGCCGCCAACCCGCACCTGAGCTGCGAAGCCGCCAGCCTGCTGGACAGCGATGACCTGGCGTTGCTGGAGCGCGTCAACGCCACTGCCCACCCGCTGACCGACGACACCCTGGTCAGCCTGATGGCCGCCCAGGCGCTGCGCACCCCGCATGCGCCGGCGCTGTCCGACGCCCACTACCGTTTCGATTACCAGCAGGTGCGCGAGCAGGTCCAGGCCTTGGCCCAGCACCTGGTGGCCCAGGGCGTGGTGCCGGGGGATATCGTCGCCGTGGCGCTGCCGCGTTCGGTGTTCCTGTCGCTGGCGCTGATGGCGATCCTGGAAGTCGGCGCGGCCTATTTGCCACTGGACAGCGGCTACCCCGACGACCGGCTGCAACTGATGCTGGAGGATGCCCAGCCACGGCTGATCATCACCGAGCGCAGCCAGGCCGCGCGGTTCCCAGCCAGTTGCCCGACGTTACTGCTGGAAGCGCCGCTGGCCCTGGACCCTACGGGCCCGTTGCAGTTCGCCGGGCCGAGCCCCGAGCACGCGGCCTACATCATCTACACCTCCGGCTCCACAGGCCGGCCCAAGGGCGTGGTGGTGGGCCATGAAGCCATCGTCAACCGCCTGCTGTGGATGCAGCACCAGTACCCGCTGGGCGCCGATGATGTGGTCCTGCAGAAGACCCCCTGCAGTTTCGACGTGTCGGTGTGGGAGTTCTTCTGGCCGCTGATCACCGGCGCCCGCCTGCACATGGCGCCGCCCGAAGCGCACCGCGACCCGGAGGCGCTGCAGCGTTTGTTCAGCGAGCAGGGCGTGACCACCACCCACTTCGTACCGTCGATGCTGGCTGCCTTCGTCAGCGCCCTGAACGATGACGCGGCCATTGCCCACTGCCATAGCCTGCGCCAGGTGTTCTGCAGCGGCGAAGCCTTGCCCACCGATCTCTCACAACTGTGGCAGCGTCGTACCGGCGTGCCCCTGCACAACCTCTATGGCCCGACGGAAGCGGCGGTGGACGTCAGCTGGTACCCGGCCCATGGCGAGGCGTTGGCGGGTGTCGAGGGGGCCAGCGTGCCGATCGGTTTCCCCGTGTGGAACACCGGCCTGCGCATCCTCGACCGCCGCCTGCGCATGACCCCGCCCGGTGTGGCCGGTGACCTGTACCTGACCGGCGTGCAACTGGCCCATGCCTACCTGGGCCGCCCGGACCTGACCGCCAGCCGCTTCATCGCCGACCCCTATGGCAATGGCGGGCGCATGTACCGCACCGGCGACGTGGCGCGCTGGCTGGACAACGGCGCGGTGGAGTACCTGGGCCGCAGCGACGACCAACTGAAGATCCGTGGCCAGCGCATCGAGCTGAGTGAAATCGACCATGCGTTGCTGGCCCTGCCCGGTGTCGAGCAGGCGGTCACCCACGCTCGCGTACTGGGCGAGGCCCAGGTGGGCGGCGGGGATGCGCGCCAACTGGTGGGCTACGTCATCGCCCAGCAAGGCCGTGAACTGGACCTGGCCGCCCTGCGCCTGGCCCTGGCCGACCGCCTGCCGGCGCACATGGTGCCGGTGGCCCTGGTGCAACTGGACAGCTTCCCCCTGGGCGCGACCGGCAAGCTCGACCGCAAGGCGTTGCCGCTGCCCCAGGTCAGTACCCGGAGCCAGGGGCGTGCGCCGCAACCCGGCCTCGAAAGCCACATCGCCGAGGCCTTCGGCGTCGTGCTGGAGCGTGAAGGCGTGACTGCCGAGGACGATTTCTTCGCCCTGGGCGGCCACTCGCTGCTGGCCATGAGCCTGGCGGCGACCTTGCGCCGTGAGCTGCAACGGCCGGTGTCGGTGGGCCAGGTGATGATCGCGTCCACCGTGGAACGCCTGGCCGCGCTGCTGGCCAGCGAGCAGAGCGAAGACGCCAGCCGCCGCGCCGGTTTCGAAACCGTGTTGCCCCTGCGTCAAGGCAATGGCCCGACGTTGTTCTGCTTCCACCCGGCCTCGGGGTTTGCCTGGCAGTTCAGCGTACTGCAACGCTACCTGGACCCGCACTGGTCGCTGGTAGGCATTCAATCCCCGCGCCTGGGCGGACCCTTGCAGGCGTGCGAACACCTCGACGCCGCCTGCGACGCGCACTTGCGCACCGTGCGCGAACTGCAGCCCCACGGCCCGTACCACTTCGCCGGCTACTCCCTGGGCGGCACCCTGGCCCAGGGTGTGGCGGCGCGGTTGCAGGCTGCGGGTGAGGAAGTGGCCTTTCTGGGCTTGCTCGACACCTACCCGCCGGAAACCCAGAGCTGGGACGAACGCCAAGGCCGCAACGTGCTCAAGCAAGAGGTGCTGGATGAAGTGAACCGCGAGCGCGAACTGTTCCTGGCGGCCCAGCAGGGCTTGCAGGACGCGGCGATGGCAGCAGGTGGGGGAGACATGTTCGACGACATCGAAGCCAACTACGCCGACTCCGTACGCCTGCTGGCCACCGCGCGCAGCTCAGCGTTCAAGGGCGAGGCGACGCTGTTCGTGGCGGAAAACACCTTGCCCGAAGGCATGGACGTCCGCCAGACCTGGGGGCCGTTCGTGGGCAGCCTGAACGTCCACCGGTTGCCGTGCGCGCACGTGGACATCATCTCGCCGGCCTCGATGGCGCAGGTGGGGCCGTTGATCAATCGGGCTTTGAAGGGGCTGTAAAAAGCGAGCGCGGTACAGATCCGAAGCCGAAAAAACGGAGCGGGCCAGGTGATCTCACAGGCATGACTGGCCCGAAACAAATGTGGGGCCGGGCGAAGCTCGGGAAGCGCCGCCCTGCGGTGTGCCTGATGTACCGCGCCGCCTGCTTCCCGAGCTGGCGCCCGGTCCCACAGGGAACCACCGCGATGGCGAAACCCACCCTGCTTTGGGCCAGTGATGTCTGTGCCATTGCCTGGCCTTACGGTGCCACCGGCGCTGTCACACCCGTCCCTCCTTCATCTCCTGGGCAATGTAATCCGCCTGCCGTATCGCCAGCGTCACGATCGTCAACGTCGGGTTCTCGGCTGCGCTGG
The DNA here is from genome assembly GCF_013374995.1 of Pseudomonas eucalypticola. Lineage (NCBI taxonomy): Bacteria > Pseudomonadati > Pseudomonadota > Gammaproteobacteria > Pseudomonadales > Pseudomonadaceae > Pseudomonas > Pseudomonas eucalypticola. The sequence goes on from NZ_CP056030.1 coordinate 2,780,452, forward strand.
TGGTGAACTGGCTGCCATCGCTGATGAACAGGTTCGCTACCTCATGGCTCTGCCCATGTCCGTTGCAGACGCCGTCCTCGGCCTTGGTGCTCATGCGGCAGGTGCCCAGGTTGTGGGTGGAGGGGTAGGGCGGGACGCGGTGGGTCTTGAGGGCACCGACCGCTGAATACAGCGCCTGGCCCTGGGTGAAAGCGTGCTCGCGCATGGCCAAGTCGTTGGGGTGGTCGTCGTAATGGACGTTGGCCACCGGCATGCCGTACTGATCCTTGACCGCGCTGTTGACGGTCACGCGGTTGGTCTCGCGCGGCATGTCTTCGCCCACGATCCACAGGCCCGCCAGGTGGGTGTACTGCTCCATCACGCGGGTGAAGTCCGGGCCCCATGCACCAGGGTTGAAGAAGGCGCCCAGGAACGATGGGCCCAGGGAGATCGTCTCCATCTCATAGCCGCCGACGAAGCCGCGCTCGGGCTTGAACTTGACCTCGTCACTGATGATGCCGGCCATGATGGTGCCGCGGTAGAAGTGCACCGGTTCGCTGAACTCGGCAAACACGGAGCCGGTGGTGTGCCGCATGTAGTGTTTGCCGACCATGCCGGCGCCGTTGCCCAGGCCTTGGGGGAAGCGGCTGCTGGAGGAGTTGAGCAGCAGGCGCGGGGTTTCGATGGCGTTGCCGGCCACGGCCACCAGGCGGGCGGCCTGGCGCATCTGCTGACCCGTGGCGTCAGCGTAGACCACGGCGCTGACCAGGCCCTTGTCATTGTGCTCGATGTGCAGCACCTGGGAGGAGGGGCGCAGGTCCAGGTTGCCCGTGGCTTCGGCTGCAGGAATCTCGGTGTACAGGGTCGACCACTTCGCGCCCATCTTGCAGCCCTGGAAGCAGAAGCCCAGTTGCTGGCACGACGCTCGGTTGGCGCGGGGGCGGCTGTTGATCGCCATGTGGCCGGTGGAGCATTCGGTATAACCCAGTTTCTGCGCGCCGTTGTACAGCACCTTGAAGTTGTTGTTGCCCGGCAGGCCGGGGATATCCTGGGTGCGGGTCACGCCCATCTTGTCTTCGGCGCGGGCGTAGTAGGGCTCCAGGTCCGCCAGGGTCACGGGCCAGTCCAGCAGGTTGGCGTCTTTCACTGCGCCGTAGGTGCTCAACGCGTGAAACTCGTGCTCCTGAAGGCGCAGGCTGGCGCCGGCCCAATGGGTGGTGGTGCCGCCCACGGTCTTGCAGATCCAGGCGGGCAGGTTGGGAAAGTCCTTGGCCACCCGCCAGGTGCCCGAGGTGGTGCGGGTATCGCCCCACGCCAGCTGGGCGAAGGAGGGCCACTCGTCGTTGATGAAGGTGCCCTGGTTCTGGCGCGCGCCAGCTTCCAGGAGCACCACCTTGATGCCTTTCTGGCACAGTTCATTGGCCAGGGTGCCGCCACCTGCGCCGGACCCGATGATCACCACCACCGAGTCGTCGTCATGTTTGAAGTCAGCCATGCGTGCATCCTCAGGAAAAGGGGTTGGGGCTCGCGGAGGCGGGCGGGTTCGGCAACCAGGACAGGTCGTTGAACCCGCGCAGCAGGTAGCCGCCCTTGGGAAAGGAGGCGCCTTCATAGCCAAAGTGCAGGTAGGCCAGTTCGTTGCTGTACAGGGTGTTGACCGCGTTGCCGCGCACCAGGGCGAAGAATGGTGTGTCCTGGATGTCCTGTAGGATGGCGAACTGCTTGTCGGCGTCGATCTTGCGCCAGTCGCCCCCGGCCTTCTGGTCGAGCAGGGCGATGCCTTGCCGGAGGCTGTCGGCGACGCCGGGGTCGGTGCTGGCTTTCTGGTCCAGAGCCTTGACCGGGAAGGCGTACACCGCGTCTTCCATGGTGTCGTGGGGGTAGATGCGCCGCACCATCAGCAGCAGCTTGTCGCCGCTGTCGCTGTCCAGGGTGGTCATGGGCAGGGCCCAGCTCAGGCTGGGGGCCATCAGCGCGATGGGACCGCTGGTGAACAGCAGCGTACCGAGCAGCAGGCCGCCGCTGCCCTGAAGGAACCGGCGACGGTCGAGTGTCAGGTTACTCATGGCGATGTCCTTTTTATTGTTGTTGTCACGCAACCCATAGTAGTAACGCCAGCTGGGGGCAGGTAATAGGCGCCTACTACGTCGGAATAAGCTTAGACCCGTAGTAGGTGCCTATTACCCCCGTCTGGCGCGCGCTTCCTAGAATGGGCGCACTGCCTCCCAGAGACCCCTGCCATGTCCTTCATCAGCGAAAACCAGCCCGGCGTGTGCCTGGCCCCCGACGCCGAAACCCAGGCCTACGTGTTCAACCACAGCATGATCCGCGTCAAGGACCCGCAGCGGTCCCTGGATTTCTACACCCGGGTGCTGGGCATGCGCCTGCTGCGCCAGGTGGATTTTCCCGAGGCGAAGTTTTCCCTGCTGTTTCTGGCGATGACGGCCGGCGAAACCGTGCCTGAAGAGCGCGGCGCCCGCCAGGTGTACACCTTCGGTCGCCAGTCGGTGCTGGAGCTGACCCACAACTGGGGCACCGAGAGCGACGACTCCCAGTACCATAACGGCAACCAGGACCCGCGCGGGTTCGGCCATATCTGCTTCAGCGTGCCGGACATCGAAGCCGCCTGCGCGCGGTTCGAGCGGCTGCAGATTCCCTTCGTCAAGCGGTTGGACAAGGGCATGAAGCACGTCGCGTTCATCAGTGACCCGGATGATTACTGGGTCGAGATCGTTCAGGCCGATCTGCTGGCTGATCTGGGGCAGTAACGCGCCGGCCCCAACCCTGTGGGACCGGGCGAAGCTCGGGAATGGAACACCACCGGCGGCGCGTCAGAACACCGACCAGTTGATCCGTTCGCTCAACAGCTCGAGCGCTTTCATGCCCACCAGCGAGTTGCCCGCCGGGTTGAGCTCCGGCGACCACACGCACACGGTGAACTGCCCTGGCACCACGGCGATGATGCCGCCCCCCACGCCGCTCTTGCCGGGCAAGCCGACGCGGTAGGCGAAGTTGCCGGCTTCGTCGTACAGGCCGCTGGTGGCCATGATGGAGTTCACCTGCTTGCTCTGCCGCGGCGTCAGGATCTGCTCGCCACTGTGCATGCAGAACCCATCATTGGCCAGAAAGCAGAAGGCCTTGGCCAGGTCGATGCAGTTCATGCGCAGGGCACAGTGGCTGAAGTAGCTGCGCAGCACCGCTTCCACGTCGTTGTGGAAGTTGCCGAAGGACTGCATCAAGTACGCCATGGCGGCGTTACGGGAGCGGTGCTGGTACTCGGACTCGGCTACCTTGCCGTCCACCAGCACATGGGGGTTGCCGGACAGCCTGCGCACGAAGTCGCGCATCGACAGCGCTGGCGCGGCGAAGCGCGACTGATTGATGTCGCAGATCACCAAGGCGCCGGCGTTGATGAACGGGTTGCGCGGCCGGCCACGCTCGAACTCCAGTTGCACCAGCGAATTGAACGGCTGCCCCGAAGGCTCGTGGCCCAGGCGCTCCCAGATGGCCTCGCCTGAATGACCGATGGCCTGCACCAGGCTGAATACCTTGGAAATGCTCTGCACCGAAAACGGCGTGCGAGCGTCGCCGGCGCTGTACAGGCTGCCGTCATTGCCGTACACCGCGATACCCAATTGCCGGGGTGGCACGTCAGCCAATGCCGGAATGTAGTCGGCAACCTTGCCTTGGCCAATCAGCGGGCGTACTTCGTCGAGGATCTGGTTCAGCAGAGCTTGCATGGGCGGGCCTGTGGTAAGGGTGGCTGTTGCCTAGACGTCGGCGGGCCGCCCGGCATCACACCGGTGTATGATGGCGGCTCATGAACCGGAGCCAGCCCATCGCGATGCCCAGTATCACCCTGTTCCAGAGCCCACCGCCCGAGTCGTTCCAGAGCCAGATCCAGCAATTGGTGATCGACAACCTCACCACCATCAGCCAGGTGGCGCTACCGGCGTCCAACCGGCTGTACCCCTTGTACCAATACGGCGTGGGCTATGAGGTGCATCTGTACCTGCAGGCCATGGACGGTTCGCGTGGTTTCCCGGTGGAAGTGGTGGCGGCGCTGGATGACGATGACCCCTCGCAGGTGCTGGGGTTCGTGCTTTACCTGCCACTGACCAACGACCCCCAGGCGTGCACGCTGCTTTACCTGGCGGTGCAGGAAGGCCATCGCCGACAGGGTATCGCCCGGGCGATGCTGGCCAAGGTACTGGAGCGCTACCCTCATGCGGAAATGGGGTGCACGGTTAGCCAGGTGGCGTGCGCCCAAGCCCTGGGCTTCCAGGTGCTGGGCACCCGCGGTTCACAGGTGTTGATGAATACCCGCGACCACGCCAGTGCCGGCCTGACCCCGGTGCTGGATACGGCGCCCATCTACCGCTCGGTAGAGGTCCGGCAGATTCACGCCTACTTGCTCAAGCAGCACGGCGAGCAGGCCATGGTCAATGCCGAACGGCAGCGTGACCGCCACCTGGACCAGTTGACGAAAGACGCCCAGGCATTCGTCAAGGTGCACCTGGGGCGCTGAGCCGCGCTTTTGGAGGCCATCCAGCGAGGAATGAAATGAACATGGAGGGACACCAGGCGCGCCTTCGCGCGCACTTGGTCGAGCTGCTCAAGGTCGACCCGCGCCTGGATGCGGTGTATGCGCTGGCGGGCGATTTTCCGCCATGGGTACGCGAGCCTGGTTTCGCCGGGCTGGCCCGCATCGTCTGCGGCCAGCAAGTATCGGTGGCCAGCGCCGACGCCACCACGCCAGGCGTTACCGCTGTAGCCTGAGGCTGGCCAGGGCCAGCAGCGCCAAGGTGGCGATCAGCGCGGCCAGTACGGTAACGCCAGCGCTGATGCCGTGCACATCGATCAAGTAGCCGGCCACTACCGGCAGCGCGCCGGCGGGCACATAGCCGCCCATGTTGAATACGCCGTTGGCTTCGGCGCGCCGGGCCGCTGGCACATGCAGGGCGATCAGGCTCAGCCCGCCCAGTTGCCCCGTGCCCTGGCCGGCGCCGGCCAGCAGCGCCGAAACCACCAGCCACGCTACCGACTGGTCCTGCAACGCCAACCACAGGGTGGCCATGGACAGTACGGTGGCAAGACCGCTGAGCACGAAAATACGCGTGACCGCCAAGCGCTGCACCAGCAGCTGCACGGCCACCCCTACCATGAACATCGCAAACGCGGTGGCGCCGGCGATCAGCGGACTGCTGACGTGCACAAAGCTGGCGAACAGGCTGGGGCCCAGGCTGAGCACGAACGACGTCGAGGTGATACCCGGCCCGAAGAAGGCGATGCCGCGCAGTACATGGCCAACACTGTCGCGCGGTACCGAGGGCAGCCGCAGCCTCAAGGCGCCCGACGCCCGCGGTTGTGCAGGCTGTGCCAGCACCACGCCCAGTGCCAGGGCCAGCAGCGCCAGTTCCAGGTTGAAGACGATGGCCACCGGATGCTCGCTGAACAGCGCGATGAGCCCCGCCAGCAACGGGCCGGTGCCAGCGCCCAGGACCATGGCCACCGAGGCCAGCAAGGAGGCCTGGCGCTTGCGGGTGTCGGCGGCCTGGTCGACCACGTTGGCCATGCCGGCGGACACGATGATGCCCACCGCAATGCCGGTGAGCAGCCGCGCGAGCATCAGCACCGGGACGTTGTTGGCGACCTGAAACAGCACGGCGGCGCTCATCGCCAGGCCCAGGGCCGGCACCAGCAAGGCCTTGCGACCAAAGTGGTCGGCCAGTTGGCCGGCCACCAGCAGCGTGCCGAGCAGGCCCAGGATGTAGCAGGTGAAGACAGTCGCCAGGGTGGCGGCGCTGAAGCCCATCTGTTGTTGCCAGTGGCCGTACAGGGGCGTGGCGGCATTAGAGAGGATGAACACCGCCGTCACGACCCAGGCGGCGCGCAGCACCGGCAGGGAGGAAGATGGGGTGGCCGTGAGGGCCGAAGGGGAAGAGGTCATGGGCGGGGTGCCATTGCAATCAATCGAGGGGCGTGATGCTAGTGCGGGCAGGCGCGGGTTTGAATTCCCCACGGGCGCAGGCCGCTTGTGCAAAAATTCACACCTCGCTTCAAGAGCGGGCGTTTGCGCCAGGAAACGGGGTCAGGCCGAGGTGACGCAGTCGGCGATAAAGTCCATCACGGTCCGAATGGGGGCCGCGTTGCGCACGTCTTCGTGCACCGCCAACCAGACTTGGCGCACCAGGCAGGGGCCGGCCGGGTCCAGCAACTGCAAGGGGTGCTGCGCGGCCATGAAGGCTGGCAGCGATACCACGCCGGCACCCCCGGCGGCGGCGATCGCCTGGATGCGCAGGTCGTTGCTGGTGAGCGCAAGGGGGCGGCCGGCGGCTTGCTGCAACAGCCAGTCCTGCTGCACCGAGCCTTCCATGCTCTCGTCGTAGCCGATGAAGCTGTAGTCGGTAGTGCGCGCGAGGTAGTCGGGGCTGGCGTACAGGCGAAACTCCAGGTGCCCCAGGCGCCGGGCCACCAGCGTCGGCTCACTGGGCCGTGCCAGGCTGACGGTGATATCGGCTTCGCGGCGCGTGAGCGAGGCGCGGGACTTGGTCCCCACCAGGCGCACCTTCAACAGCGGATGGCGCTGCATCAGCGTACCCAGGTGGGGGGCCAGCAGGGTGCCCGCCAGCGCAGGTGGCGACGACACCACCACCTCGCCCTGCACCTGGTCCTGCTCGCCACCGGCGAAGCGTTCCAGGGCAAACGAGGCCAGGTTCATCTGTTCGCCGAACGTCGTCACCCGCTTGCCCTCTTCGGTCAACACGTAGGCGCGTTGGCGCCGGTCCACCAGCTTGAGGCCCAGTGCCGCTTCCAGCGCCGCGATGCGACGCGCCACGGTGGCGTGGTCGACCCGCAGCACCTTGGCCGCCGCCGACAGCGAACCGGCCTGGGCGAACAGGCAGAAATAGCGGAGGTCTTCCCAGTCGAACATGATGTATCCCGTGCAGAGCGAGCAGGGATGATAGCGCCCCGAGGGGCGCAGCGCACGGGCAGGAGCTGGCGTGCCGACAGGCCAGCTCCCGAGGAGGCAGGGTTATCGCAGGGTCAGTATTTCCAGGTCACCGAGGCCATCACGTTGCGTGGGTCGCCGTAGTTGCTCTGGGCGTAGCGCACCGTTTGCAGGTACTTGCGGTCGGTCAGGTTGTTGACGTTGACCTGGGTGCTCCAGTGGCTGTCGATGTCGTACTTGCCCATCAGGCCCACCAGCGCATAGGCGCCCTGGTCGGCGAGGGGGGTGTCGTCGTTGGCGATCTTGCTCTGCCAGGTCAGGTTGGCACCGACCTTGAACTGCGGAGCCATCGGCAGCTGGTACGTCACTGAGCCATTCATCTGGTGGCGAGGAATGAAGCGGCGGGCGCGGCTGTCGTCGGCATCGGTGATGTACACGTAGGTGTAGCCACCGCTGACCTGCAGGCCGGGTGCCAGTTCGCCAGTGGCTTGCAGCTCCAGGCCGTCGCTCTTGTAGGACATGCCGTTGTAAAGATAACCGCCCAGGCTGGCGTCATAGCCGGCATAGGTGGCCACGTTGTCCTGCTTGGTGTGGAACACGGCGGCCGAAACGTCCAGCTTGTTATCCAGCAATTGGCCCTTGATGCCCGCTTCGTAGCTCTTGCCCTGCAAGGGGTCCAGCACCTTGCCCTGGGGGTTCAGGGAATACTGCGGGTTGAAGATCTCGGTATAGCTGGCGTAGAGCGCATACTGCGGGGTCAGGTCATAGACCAGGCCCGCGTATGGGGTCACCTTGCCATGGATGCGCACATCGCGCGGGCTGTCGTAGCTATCGCCATCGCTGTCGGCGCTGAGCATCCGCGCACCGGTGATCAGGTGCAGGTCATCGGCCAGGCTCCAGCGTGCCCCGGCGTACAGGCTCTTCTGCCGGTCGACGTAGTTGGACGTTGCGGCGGCGCTGGCGATGTCCCAGTCGGTGGTGCGCGGAATGCTGCCGTTCAGGGCATCTTGCAACGACACCGGGGTGTAATACGACGATTCGCCGTACAGGGAGGTTTCCTGGTTGTGCGAGCGCGCCACGTTGGCGCCGAAGGTGAACTGATGCTCGCGGCCGAACAGGGTGAGCGGGCCGCTGAACGATACGTCGCCGTCCAACTCGCGGTTGTCGTCCTTGTACTTGGAGGGGAGGCCCGTGTAGCCAGTGGTCGAAGTGGCATCGCTGTAGATGTAGAACATCTCCGTGTCTTCACGGTGTTCCATGCCGGTCAGGGTGACCGTGGACTTCCAGTCATTGGCGAACTGGTGCTGCCACTCGGCGAAGGCACGGGTGGTGTGCACGTTCCAGTACACCCACGGCTGCGAGATGTTGCTGGACCGGCTGCTGTAGTGAATGGCGTTGCCATTGGCGTCCACCAGCGGCAGCGCGCCCCAGCTGGAGCCGTTGGCGTTGGTTTTCTGGTCTTCGTAGCCGACGGTGAGGGTGTCGCTATCGGTCAGGTCGAACGCCAGCGTGCCGGCGAACACGTTCTTCTCCCGGGCGTAGCGGTCCAGGTAGGCGTTGCCTTTTTCATAGGCGTAGACCAGGCGACCGCGCACGTTGCCGGTCTCGGTCAGCGGGCCTGACACGTCGATGTCCACTCGCCGGTCGTCCCAGGAACCACCGCTCAGGGTAACCGACGCCTGCGGGTCATAGGTCGGGCGCTTGCGCACGAAGTTGACCGTGGCCGATGGGTTGCCGTTGCCGGTCATCAAGCCGTTGGCGCCGTGCAGGATGTCTACCTGCTCGTAAGGCGCCATGTCATAGTCGCCCACCAGCAGGCCATTGGTCAGGGGCATGCCCATGCCGTCATACTGGAAGTTGGTGATATCGAAACCGCGGGCGGTGAAATAGGTGCGGTCAGTTTCGACTTTCTGCACATTGACGCCCGGGGTATTGCTCAGCACATCACGGATGCTGTTGAGCTTGAAGTCGTAGCTGCTCACGCTTGACCTCGGTCACCCCCTGCGGGGTCTGCTGCGCGGTGAGGTTCAAGCGCGTGGTGGTGCTGTTGGGTTTACCCTGGTAGCCCGGTGTCGGCGCGTCGTCCTGAGCGTCGGCGGTGGTGCTGATGGTGGTGGAAGGAAGGTTCAGCGTGCTGTCCTGAGCATACGCGTGGTTAAGGATACCCAGGGCGATCAGCGATAAAGCCGATACGGCCAGGGGAGAGGGTTTACGCATGGACGACGATTGCTCCTACGGTTTTTCTAAGTGATATTGTGTCTCAATCATGCCAGCGGTCACAAATGGTAATCAATATCATCCAAAGACTTTGTTGACTTATTTTTCACATCTGTTCAGGAACGGTTCATGAGCGGCTATCGCGAGTTGTTTGAGAAGGGCATGGGGTTCGCGGCGTTCGTCGCCACGGGGCTGGATGCCGAGCAGGAAGGGGTGTCGCGCGCTGAGCAGCGCATGGCTGCCACTGGCTTCAGCGAGGCGACGCGCCAGCGCATGGCCGCCGTCGCACGCGACTATTACTTGCTGGCGGCGGGCGAAATGTGGTGTCCGGACTGCCAGGTGAACCTGGTGGCGCTCGAAGCCCTATGCGCGGCTCAGCCCCGAGTGCGCCTGGCGGTCATCAGCAAGGCCCGCGCCGAGCAGCAGTTGCGCGACCGGTTGGGCCTGCCCAAAGTGTCCATTCCGCTGGTGGTGGTGCTGGATGCTGGGTTTGAACCGATCGGTTTATTCATTGAGCGCCCGCAGGCAGTCATCCAGGGTGATGAGCAAACGCTGGCCGCGTACAAGGCCGCCCAGATGCTCGACGCCACATTGACCGATGTGCTAACGATCATAGAAAGCAGCAACACAAGCCGATAACCCGGCAAACGTAGGGGAAAAGCCGCCAGACGGTCTCACCTTGGGCAAAAGCTCGCCGATACTCTCCCTACCACATGGAGGTCGTCGGTTATGTTCAACACCCAACTGAAAAAGCAACTGGCTGAGCAATACGCTGAACTGACCGAGCTACGCCAATTGGTCGGTGGCTTGCAACAGGAAATGCTGACCCTGGACGTCGACCCCAACCTGCGCATCCTGGGGTGTAACGAACGCTTCGCCAAGGCACTGGGCTACAGCCCCGCGCAGTTGACCGGGCGGCCCATGGCCGAGATCGTGCCCAGCTATGTGTCGAAGCTGCCGTGCTACCACCAATTGATGGCGGCGATTGCCGGGGGCACGTCCATCACCGATGACTACCGCTTTCTGCGCGCCGACGGCGTGCTGGTGTGGATCCGCGCCCATTGGCAGCCGGTCAAGGACACCCAGGGTGTGCTGCAGCACGTGTGCTGCTTCGCCAACAACATCACCGTCAACGTGGAGAAAAACGCGGAAAGCACCTCGTTCATGGAAGCGCTGTTGAGGTCCACGGCGGTGATCGAGTTCGACTTGAAAGGGGTTGTGCTATCGGCCAACGACCAGTTCCTGCGCGCCATGGGTTACAGCCTCAGCCAGGTGAAGGGCCAGCACCACCGAATTTTCTGTACGCCGGAGGAGACCGCTTCAGCCAAGTACCAGGAATTCTGGGCCACCCTCAATCGTGGCGAGTTCGTGGCAGGGCGCTTCAAGCGGGTCGATGCCCATGGCCAGCTGGTGTGGTTGGAGGCGACCTACAACCCGGTCTACGACCCCGAGGGCAACCTCAGCAAGGTGGTCAAATTCGCCACCGTGGTCAGCGACCAGGTGGCCCGCGAGGAAGAGGTCAACGCGGCGGCCCATACCGCGTATGGCATTTCCCAGCAAACCGACGTCAGCGCCCAGCGTGGCGCGGTGGTGGTCAACGACACGGTGCAGACCATGCGCAAGCTGGCTGACGATATGCAATCGGCGGCCAGCGGCGTGGAAGCCTTGGGCAAGCAATCGTTGTTGATCAACTCGATCATCCAGACCATCAGCAGCATCGCCCAGCAGACCAACCTGTTGGCCCTCAACGCCGCCATCGAGGCCGCCCGCGCCGGCGAGCAGGGGCGTGGCTTCGCAGTGGTCGCCGACGAAGTGCGGCAACTGGCCGGGCGCACCAGCACCGCCACCGAGGAAATCGCCGCCGTGGTGCAACAGAACCAGACCCTGGTGGAAGGCACCGTGCGCGAAATGGCCAACAGCAAGCACCAGGCCGAGCAGGGCGTGCAACTGGCCAGTCAGGCGGGTGAGGTGATCGTCGAGATCCAGGAAGGTGCACGCAAGGTGGTGGACGCCGTGGGGCGCTTCGCGAATCAGTTGGGCTAAGCGCGATGCCTGGCCTTGCTGGTGTGAACAAGCTTGCGGTCAGATCTCATCATGGCCACCAAGCGGTAGTCGATGGTTTTGGGGCGCCTTTGAGACCGCGCGCCGCCCGCGCGGCGCACGGTCTCAAGGGCGCCGGAGAAACCAAGGCATGCACATGGAGGCCCTGACCCAATCCCCAGCCAAACCAACAAGGCGGTCCAGGCAATGGCACAGGCATAACTGGCCCGAAACAGATGTGGGACCGGCCTTGGCCGGGAAGCGCCGCGCGGGCGGCGCACGGTCTCAAGGGCGCCGAAAAAACCGAGGCATGCACATGGACGCCCTGACCCAATCCCCAGCCAAACCAACAAGGCGGTCCAGGCAATGGCACAGGCATAACTGGCCCGAAACAGATGTGGGACCGGCCTTGGCCGGGAAGCGCCGCGCGGGCGGCGCACGATCTCAAGGGCGCCGGAAAAACCAAGACATGCACCTGGAGGCCCTGACCCAATCTCCAGGCGGACAATCAAGGCGGTCCAGGCAATGGCACAGACATAACTGGCCCGAAGCAGATGTGGGACCGGGCTTGCCCGGGAAGCGCCGCGCGGGCGGCGCACGGTCTCAAGAGCGCTACAACACCATCGACTAGCGCTTGGTGGCCATGATGAGATCTCCAGCGGGGCCCTAAAAAGCCCGTCATGAAACCGCATCATGGCCTCTAGGTGCATGGCTTGGGTTTCTCCTGCGCCCTTGAGACCGTGCGCCGCCCGCGCGGCGCTTCCCGGGCAAGCCCGGTCCCACATCTGTTTCGGGCCAGTTATGTCTGTGGGATTACCTCGACCGCCTTGTTTGTCTGGCTTGAGATTGGGTCAAGGCCGCCAGGTGCATGGCTGGAGATATCCATCGCCCTTGAGACCGTGCGCCGCCCGCGCGGCGCTTCCCGGGCAAGCCCGGTCCCACATCTGTTTCGGGGCCAGTTATGTTTGCAGGATCACCTTGCCCGCTGCAGATCAGTGAAAGCTGGACTTCATCAAGGATTCACCAGGTTCTGCGGCCGCTCGCCCCGTAGCGCCGCCAGCAGGTTGTCGACCGCGCAGCGGGCCATGGCCTCGCGGGTTTCATGGGTGGCGGAGCCGATGTGGGGGGTGGCCACAACATTGTCGAGGGCGAGCAACGGCGAGTCCGTCTGCACCGGTTCACGTTCGAACACATCAAGGCCCGCCGCGCGAATCTGGCCGGTCTGCAGGGCGCGGATCAAGGCCTGTTCATCGACCACTTTGCCACGGGAAATATTGATGAAGATGCTGTCCTCACCCATCAATTCGAACTCCCGCGCCCCGATCAGGCCGGTGGTTTCCTTGGTCAAGGGCAAGGTCAGGCAGATGAAGTCAGCCTCGCGCAGCAGTTCGTCCAGCGCGCAGTGACGGGCGCCAAAGCGCTGGTCCACGGCCGGTTTGGCCGAGTGGCTGTGGTAGATCACCGGCATGTTGAAACCGAAATGCCCGCGCTGGGCCAGCGCTTCGCCGATACGGCCCATGCCGATGATGCCCAGGGTCTTGCCGTGGACATCGGTACCAAAGTGCTTGGGCCCCACGCTGGCGGTCCATTGCCCCGCGCGCACCCATGTCGCCAGTTCCACCACTCGCCGCGCCGTAGCCAGCACCAGGGCAAACCCCGTGTCTGCGGTGGTTTCGGTGAGCACGTCCGGGGTGTTGGTGAGCTTCACCCCGCGGCGGCTGAGGTCGGCGATGTCGTAGTTGTCCACGCCCACCGAGACGCTCGCCACCGCTTCCAGCTGCGGGGCCAGGTCCAGCAGCGCCGCGTCCAGCTTCAGGCTGGCGCCCAGTAGCCCGTGGGCCTGGGGCAGTGCCTCGCGCAGGCGGGCCAGGCTGTCGCTGGCCGGGTCGTCGATGTAGGTGACCTCTACTTCGTTTTCCAGGCGGGCCAGCAGGGCGGGGGAGAGTTTCTTGTACAGCAGCACATGCTTTTTCATCAGGAATGCTCGTGTTCAGGAATGATGGGCGGTAAGCGGCCGGGCACCGGCCTTGGCCGCCACCCGGTCGCAACCACCGGGGGCCAGGAGAAGGGTCAGCACCGCCGAGAGCACCAGGGCGCCGCTCATCAGCAGGTAGGAGGCGCCAGGGTTGCCAGTGGTGCTGTTGAGGTAGCCCACCAGGTAGGAGCCGGCGAATGAACCCAGGGCGCCCATGCTGTTGATCAGGGCCATGGCGCCGCCAGCGACGTTGGCGGGCAGCACTTCGGGGACAATGGCGAAGAACGGTCCGTAGGGCGCGTACATGCACGCACCGGCCACGACCAGCAAGCCGTACGACCACCAGAAATGGTCGCTGCCCAGGGCGTAGGAGCCGTAGAAGGCCAGGGCCGCCAGCAGCAGCGGCGGCCACACGAAGCGCTTGCGCCGCTGAATGCGGTCCGAGCCCCAGGACACCGCGAGCATGGCGATGGCTGCGGCGAGGTAGGGCAGCGCCGACAGCCAACCGGCCTCGACCATGTCCATTTCCTGGCCCTGCTTGAGAATCGACGGCAGCCACAACACGAAACCATACACGCCGATGCTCCAGCAGAAAAACTGCACCGAGAGGATGATGACCTTGCCCGAGCGAAACGCCTCGGCGTAGTTCTTCACCGGCTTGATGCCTTCCTGTTCGGCCGCCAGGGTGGCCGCCAGGTCTTGTTTCTGCTGGCCGCTGAGCCACGTGGCGTCGGCCGGTTTTTCATCGGCCAGGCGCCACCAGATGAACGCCCAGATAATGGCCGGCAGCCCCTCGATGATGAACATCCAGCGCCAGCTGAAATGCTGCACCAGGTAGCCCGAGACCACCGACATCCACAGCATGGTCACCGGGTTGCCCAGGATCAGGAAGGTGTTGGCCCGCGACCGTTCGGCGCGGGTGAACCAGTAGCACAGGTACACCAGCATGGCCGGCATCACCACGGCTTCCACCACGCCGAGCATGAAGCGGATAGCGATCAGCCAATAGGCGTTCTCCACCATGCCAGTGAGGCTGGCCAGGGCGCCCCAGGCGATCAGGCTGGCGAAGATCAGTTTCTTCACGCTGCGCTTTTCGGCGTAGATGGCGCCCGGCACCTGGAAGAAGAAATAGCCGAGGAAGAACAGCGCCCCCAGCAGCGACGACAGGCCTGGCGTCATGGCCAGGTCCTTGGCCATGCCAGAGGCAGCTGCGAAGCCATAGTTGGCCCGGTCCAGGTAGGCCAGGCTGTAGGTGATGAAAACGATGGGCATGATCACCCACCAACGGCGGGTCGCCAATTTCAGGTTGTCCATGGCGTGCTCCTGAGCATTTTGTTGTTGTTGCAACAGGCCAGTTGAAAAAAGGCTCAGGCGCGGCGCAGGGCCACGGCATCGAGCAATTGGTCACGGCTGGGCAGGCCTTCCATGTCACCCTGGCTCTGCACCGCGCGGCTGCCGATCCAGTTGCCACGGTCCACAGCCTGTTCGATGGTCAGGCCTTCGAGCAACGCGCTGATCACGCCCACGGCAAAACCGTCGCCGGCGCCCACGGTGTCGACCACCTTGGCCACCGAATGCGCGGCCACGAAGCCTTCGCCCAACGCCGTGCGGTAGTAGGCCCCTTCGGCGCCAAGCTTGATGGCCACGGCTTCGGCGCCATGGTCCAGGTAGAAGGCGGCGATGTCGCCCGGTTCTTCATAACCGGTGAGCAGGCGGCCTTCGGACAGCCCTGGCAACACCCAGTCGGCATGGCTGGCCAGGGCGTTGACCTCACTGATCATGCGCGTCTGGCTGGACCACAGCGACGGCCGCAGGTTAGGGTCGAAGGACACGCTGCGGCCTGCGCCGCGCATCGTCTGCATCAAGTGGCTGGACAGTTCCTGGGCGCTGGCCGACAGCGCCGGCGGAATGCCGGTGGCGTGCAGGTGGCGCGCGCTCAGCAGGTCATCGTTGAGGTCGGCGACGCTCAGGTGGCTGGCCGCCGAACCACGGCGGAAATACTCCACCACCGGGTCCTGCCCGTCGTCCTCGCGGGACTTGAACTGAAAGCCAGTGGGGTGGGCGGAGTCCACCGCTACATGCCGACAATCCAGCCCTTCACGCTGCAGCGTGTTGACCACGAAGCGGCCCAGGGAGTCGTCGCCCACCCGGCTCAGCCAGGTGACATCGAAGCCCAGGCGCGACAGGCCGATGGCGACATTACTGTCGGCACCGGCAATACGCTTGTGATAATGGGTGACGGCGGCCAGGTCGCCGGTCTGTTCGGCGACCAGCATCGCCATGGTTTCACCGAAGCACAGGACATCAGCCATGACGGGCAGCCTCCGAATGCGGTTGGCCCAAGCGGGCGAGGGTGGCCACGTGGCCACGGGTTACCTGCAGTAGATCCTCGCCTTGCAGCGGGAATTCCGCAGCCCGCATCACACCGGGCGCCATGCGCAGCATCAGCTCATCCCAGGCTTGCAAGTCCTTGGCACCCGGCGGGACGGCCACCAGCTTGCCCGCTGGGGTGCGCTCCACGGCTTTGCAGTGCACGTATTCCACGTACTGGCCCAGTTGCACGGCGGCGCTGAACACCGACTGCTCCTGCCACTGCCAGTTGCCGATGTCGAAGGTCATGGCCACAGGTACCTGTTGTTCGCTGGCGCGGGCAAAGAAACGCACCAGCGGGTCGATGCGTCCCCCCTGGGTGGTCTGGTCGTTTTCCACCAGCAGGCGCACCGGCTGGTCGGCCAGGATGCGCTTGAGGGCGGCGACGTCATTATGGGGAGCGAAAAAGCCCAGCGACACTTTCAACCAGCTCGAACCGCAGGCGGCAGCGTTGGCCAGGGCATCGACCAGAACCGGGTTGGGCTCGGCGCGGCCTTGCTCCCATAGTTCCATGGGCGCGGAGTACACGCTGCGAAGGCCGTGAGCCTGGGCGGCTTCACGCAGCAGCGCCGGTTCGAACGCGGTGAAGAGTTCTTCGCGCCATTCAATGACGTCGGCGCCCGCTTGCTGGAGCAGGCCAGCAAAGGGCACCTGGCCCTTTTCGCGGATCAGGGTCGCGCCGTAGCTGGACAGGCTGATGGACACGGGGGAGAGATTCATTGTTATTGGTCCTCTGTAACCGGTTTCATTTTTGTATAAGCCAAAGACCCCTGAAGGCGGGGCTGGGTTCACTTTTTCGGAAGGGTACGGCGATGCATGCTGAGGGCCGCGCTATCACGCGGGCAACGGTCAGATTGTCTGGCGAACGGGCGAATACCAGTAGCGTTCATGGCCTGTTTTCCTTGTTGGATTTGTTGTTGCCAGGCGGCTGGGATGCAGGGCTGAAATCGGTTTCAGACATAGGAAACACCTTTGGCCGAGCGCCGTCAAGCTCCACGGCCCGTAGCAGCGGACCCGGCCGCGTCCCAGGCACCGCGCACCTCCATGCAGGCCACAGAGAACCGCTCGGTCCCCGCTACCGATGCTTCCCGAGCGTGGAGCCGCGAACAATCAGCTCGGCCGCGAAATCGAAGCGCTGCGCCGGGCCGGTGTCGCCACGCAGGCGCTCCAACAGGCATTCGAAGGCGCGTACGCCGATGGCATGGGTGGGCTGGGCCAGGGCGGTGATGCCACCGCCCACCAGGGGGTACCAGTCCAGGTCGTCCAGGGCGATCAACCCCACGTCTTCGAACAGGTTGCAGTTCAGGGCCCGCAAGGCCTGGGTGGCCGCCAGGGTCGCAAGACCGTTGGCGCAGAACAGCGCCTTGGGGCCGGGGCCAGGCGCATCGAGGTACTCGCGCAGACGGCTGTGCAATTCGTCACCGGTCTGCAGCAGGGTGCCGCGCAGCTCACGGTCCTGGGCAACCAGGCTGTCGAACGCGCTGATGCGCTCGTTGCGTGAACTGGTGCCATCCTGAGGCTCGCTGACCAGAGCCACGTCGCGATAGCCGCGCGCCTTGAGGTGCACCAGGCCCATGCGCATGGCGCCAGCGTTATCCAGCCCGGCGATATCGCTGTGAAAGTCCTCCAGCTTGCGGTCCACCAGCACCATGGGCCGCTCGCCTTGCAGTTCGCGCAGTTCATCCATGTGCTTGCCCAGGGTGTTCACGATCAACCCTTCGATGTTGTACGAGCGCAACGCCGCCAGTTGGTGGCGTTCCTGCTCGCCATCGCGGTCAGTGTTGCACACCACCAGGCTGTAGCCGTGGCGCCGGCAGGCGGTTTCCACGCCGTGCATCACCGCAATGGAATAGGGGTTGCGGATATCGGCCATGAGCATGCCGATCAGGCGCGTGCGCCCGCGTTTCAGGCCCCGGGCCATCTGGTTGGGCCGGTAGCCCAACTCGTCGATGGCTTTCTCGATGCGCAAGGCGATGGCGTCGGACAGCAGTGCACGGTCATCACCGATGAAGCGCGACACGCTGGCTTTGGAAACGCCGGCGCGCTGGGCCACGTCCAGCATGGTCACGCGGTGGCGGGGCAGGGCGGTGGAGCTGCTCACGGGCCTGTGGTCCTTTTGGCATTGTTTTCGCCAGGCGGCGTTGGTTTAGGCTGAAAACGGTTTCAACCCTCGGATAGACAACACCAGGGGCGGGTTATCGTCAAGTGTACCGTTTGTCGGCCATTTCATGCGACCTGTCAAATGTACCAGTAGGCGCCGCTGGCGACGAAGCTTTCAATAGGCATCTGCACGGCGAAACCAGCGTGCATTACCCGGCGGGCTCGTTGGACGCCCGCCGCATGAATATTGCAAAAGGGGCATGAAATGTCTTCGACCTATGAAAAACATCTGAGCGCGCTGAATAAAGTGTGGCGCGAGAAGAAGAATGAAAAAAAACAGCAACTTCAGTCGTCCGAGACGGCGGCTTTACCGCCACCGGTGATCGACGGTTTGTTACCGGACCTGACACCGGAACGCCCCGGTGATCAAAAGAACCTGCTGCCTCGGGAGCTCGTAGCGGTTGATCTGCCCGTGTTGGTGACTTATGCCGAGAACGGTATTTTTTCGACGACTGTCACGGGGACGTGGAATGGCGCTGGCGGCATCGTTGAAACAAGGGTATTTCCGGTAGGCACACCTGATCAAGATAAGATTATCAATGTACCCCACCATGCGCTGATCAATGGCGTGCATTCGTTGATCGTCAACGCCAATTGGAGTGTGGGCCAAGATGCGAGTGTGGCGTTTCCGCTGACCATCGACCTGGTACCGCCCAATAATGGCAGCGCTCTGGAGGGTGTTGATTTCACTGATGAGGTCAAGGCAGGCGTGACGGACGCGTTGCTCGTTCGCGACGGGGGCATCACCGGTGCGGTGCCACGTTGGACGGACATCGCGCGTGGCGATCGAATTCTGGGCTATTGGACCCGCGTCTCTGGCGCAGGGACCCTTGCCGAGACGGGCATCGTTGTGGATGAGCATACCATCGACGACCCCGCTTTGCCGGTTACGCTTTTCGTACCGGAAGCCGTTATTCGTCAAGCCGGAGAGGGAACCTTCGGCCTGTCTTATCGCGTTTATGACCGCGCTGGTAACAATGCCATCAGTTCCACCACCGTACAAATCGACTTGTACGTATCGACTTCCCCACCGCCGGATTTCGTCGGCAAGGAAATCGAGGTGTTTAAATTCACACCCGGTGATGTCATTCGCCGGGAAGACATCTACCGAGGTGTGGAACTGCGCATCCCGCAGTACACGTACTACCGCCCGGGTGACCGGCTCGATATTTACTGGAACGACGCAACAACCCCGGCGCTCAGTGATATCCCGCTGAATAATGGCCTGGGGCTGTCGGTCAACTTGCCTTATTCTGTTATTTCAAGCACTGGGCTCTCGGCGACGGATATTCCACTGTGGGCGAAGGTGAAACGTGGGGGCAGCGCCATCGGTACCGAGACCAACCAGCTCAGTGTCGACGTGGAAATGGCAGTGCCGGGTCCAGCCCCAGAGCCGGGTGATCCGGACCCGATCAACATCCGGTTCATACCGGCGGTGATCAAGAGCGTCAGCTGGGCAGGCAGTGGTGACGACAATAAATTGTTGCCCGACGATGAAGGCAAGGACGCCGTTGCAGAGGTGGAACTGATCGATGGGTTCTCCGACGGGGAGACCCTGGAGTTGATGTGGCCCACGATCCTGGCGCATGAAGCCATTGCGGTGCGGTTGAATTCGCCGCAGGAGGGCGACATCATCTCTTTCCCCATTCCGTGGACGACCATTGAAAGCGGCATGTTCGGCCCGGCCATTCCGGTCTGGTACCGGGTGCGCAGCGACGACCCGTTGGATGGACATCAGGAGTCACGCAGAACCCCCGTTGATGCGCAAACAGCCGGCATCAAGGACTTGGGCCCCGTCACCATCGAAGGCAAGACGACCATTGAATTTCCTGGGCCACCGGCCTTTGACGCCTACCCCATCACGTGTCAGGACACCCCGTGGCTGGGTATACGATTTCAGGTGCCACCGGGAAGAGGCAAATATGTGGGCGGGTCCAAGTTTCGACTGACGTTCATTGGATATGCTGGCTTTACAGGCGCGGATGCTGAAGTAAGTCGTATAACATTCCCCGACTATGAAGTGTCGACAACAGATGTCGATATCGGCTTCTCGTACCTGATGCCTTTCAGCGCTGAGGTTGAACAAGTTTTGACGGGGCGGGCCGAAATCCAATATTCCATTGAAGACCCCACGGGCCGCAGAGGCTCGAGTGGCATTGTAAATCTGGGTATTTACCGGCGCGACGGTAACGGTAACGAGTGCAATGCGGTTTTCTAATAATCTCAACAGAGGTGTTCTGACGATATTGTGATGTTTTAATACGTCGCACGGGGCTGGTTTCCGTGCGACTTTTTTCATTTTTCGGATGTTGAAAATTCCTACACGTGGAGTGACTCTTTCTTACACGAAATTCTGGTGTTAGTGCGTATATTGGTCTTTTATACATACAGTGCTTGCCGGAAGGATTTGGTGATGAAAGTGATAAGTTCGCTGGGGTGCGCGCGCCTGTTCGAAAGTTGTGCTGGGGCCCGCCTGTACCATTCGCGTCTGGGTTTAGTCTACGGAACCGTAGGTCTCCTGCTTGCTGTTCACAGCATCCAGGCCGATGCGCTAGAGGTAACGTTCGACGGTACTGAATATAGGTTTCCCGCTGATGTGGGGCGCGCGTACGTGTATCGTGGTATCAATGGTGCGACGATCATCACCAATAATTACGCGGTGCAGGGAATTGTCGGTGAAACCGGCAGCACCTTCAACCTGGGCGCTTCCGACGTGCTCGGCGCTGGTATTTACCTGACCACCGGGGCCACGTTGGTTGGCCAGGGCGCGCATATCGTCAATTCGGGCCTTAGCGGCCGAACGACAGCGGGTGTTTACCTCAGTCAGGGTGCGCAGGCGGTATTAACCAATAGCGTCATACAAAGCACGGTAGGCAACGGCGTGGATGTCCGTTATGACAGCCAGATGACGCTGACTGGCTCCCAGGTGACTGGCTTGACCGGGGCCCTGGTCTCCACGGGCGCGACCCTGAACCTGATTCAAAGCACCATCACCGGAACCGGTGGAAACTCGACCCCCGTGCTGGACAGCGGCATGTTCCTGAGCGATGGCGGCACGGTGAACATGAGCCAAGGCAGCACGATCACAGGGACTAACAGCGGTGTCTTGATCGGCTTTGGCGGTTCATCCGACCTCGTCGTGGATAACTCCACGATAGCGGCAACCGCCGGCTCGGGCATTTTGATCGGCGGGTTGCCCGGCCTGACCGGCTCGGCGAACATCCTGCTACGCAACGGTTCTGTGTTGTCGGGAAGTAACGGCGTTGCCTTGGAAGTTGAGTTCGGTTCAAGCGCCACACTGGGCGTGGATGGGTCCACGCTCGAAGGCGGGCTCTCGGCCGACGGGGCAAGCCAGTTGACGGCCACGCTGGCCCAAAGTGTGATGACCGGTGACGTGACCACGACCGCCGGAAGCCGTACCGACCTGACTGCGGTCAATAGCCAACTCACGGGCAATGTAAGCACCACCGGCGGCAGCACGCTGCTCCTGGGGCTGTCAGGGAGTTCCCTGACCGGTGATATCACCGCCAGTGATGCCAGTCAGGTAGCGATCAACCTGGCCGGTGCCGTGGTTAACGGTAATGTCTCGGCGGACGCCACGAGTGTCGCCACACTGCAGTTGGAGGGCTCGCAACTCACCGGTAATGTGACCAACGTCGGTACGGTGGACGTGCGCAACGCAAGTGTCTTGACGGGTAATATCACCGGTAGCGATACGGTTCAACTCACGGGGGCCCAGGTGGATGGCGACCTGACTCAAGTCACCAGCGTCTCACTGACTGGCGGCAGCGTGCTCAATGGCAACATAGCGGGCAGTGACACCCTTGAGCTCGAGGCCTCCTCGCTGACCGGCGATGTGACCAACAGCGGCAGCGTGGCGCTCAGCAATGGCAGTGTATTGACGGGCACTATCAGTGGCAGCGGCACGGTTCAGCTTTCGGGCTCCCAGGTGAATGGCAACCTGACTCAGGTCAACAGCGTCTCACTGACTGGCGGCAGCGTGCTCAATGGTGACATAGCGGGCAGTGACACCCTTCAGCTCGACGCCTCCTCGCTGACCGGCGATGTGACCAATACCGGCAGCGTGGCGCTCAGCAATGGCAGTGTATTGACGGGCAATATCAGTGGCAGCGGCGCGGTTCAGCTCACGGGCTCCCAGGTGAATGGCGACCTGACTCAGGTCAGTAGCGTCGCACTGGCGGGCGGCAGTGTGCTCAACGGCGATAACACAGGTAGTGCTGCCGTGCAGCTCGATGACTCCGCGATGACCGGCAATGTCACCCAAAGCGGCAGCGTGGTCCTCAGCAGTGGGAGCGTATTGACGGGCAATGTCAATGGCAGCGACACGGTTCAGCTCACGGGCTCCCAGGTGAATGGTAACCTGACCCAGGTGGGTAGCGTCGCACTGGTCGGCAGTAGCGCGCTCAACGGCGATATCACGGGTGGTGGCGCCGTACAGCTCGTGGCTTCATCCATGACCGGCAACGTCATCACTACCGACAGTGTCGCCCTCAGCGAGGGTAGCCTGTTGACGGGTAATGTGGCTGACAGTGCCAGCGTGCAGCTCGACGGTGCGCAGCTCAAGGGTGACGTCACCGGCATGACCGACCTTTCGCTGGCCAATTCCAGCCTGATGACGGGCAATTTCACGGTGACGGGCGGTACGGGCACGGCGCAATTGACCGATAGTACCTGGGCGGGTGACGCCGCTGCCGTCGGCGGTGGCGTATTGCACACCCTGCTCACGGGCAGTGAGCTGGACGGTGATGTCAGCGCCGATAGCGGTAGCGAGGTGACGGTGGCGCTGTCCGGGAACTCGTTGCTGGTGGGCGCCTTGACGAACGTCGCCAGCGTAACGCTCAGTGAATCGAGCTGGAGTGTCACCGGTGACAGCAGTGTCGGTGCCATGACGCTGGATGACAGCACGGTCACGCTCGGCGCACCAGGCCAGTTCTACCGCTTGGCACTGGGCTCGCTGGAGGGCAACGGCACGTTCAAGATGAACGTGGATTTCGCCCGTGAGCTGGGCAGCTTTCTTGACGTGAGTGGGACGGCCAGCGGGCAATACGCGCTACTGGTCAGCGCCAGCGGCGAAGATCCTTCCAAGGACAGTAGCCTGCAGGTGGTGCACACGGGGGCGGGTTCCACGGCACAGTTCAGTTTGCTCGGTGGCCCGGTGGACGTCGGCACCTACTCCTATGACTTGATCCAGCGCGGGACCAACTGGTACCTGGACTCCGATACCAAGACCATCAGCCCCGGAACCCGCTCGGTGCTGGCGCTGTTCAATACCGCGCCTACCGTATGGTATGGCGAACTGAGCACCCTGCGCTCGCGGATGGGCGAATTGCGCTACAACGACGGCGCGGCCGGTGGCTGGATGCGTGCCTACGGCAACCAATACAACGTCAGCACCAGCAGTGGCGTGGGTTACCAGCAAAATCAGCATGGCCTCACCTTCGGGGCCGATGGCCGGCTGCCGGTGGGCGATGGGCACTGGCTGGCGGGGTTGATGGGGGGGTACAGTGATTCAACGCTGGCGCTCAATGGCGGCACGTCCGGTAATGTCGACAGCTATTATGTGGGCGCCTATACCACCTGGCTGAATCCGGACAGCGGTTACTACTTCGACGGCGTGCTCAAATTCAACCGTTTCCAGAATTCATCACGGGTGAGCATGAGCGATGGCACCCGCAGCAAAGGCAACTACACCAATAATGGCGTGGGTACGTCGCTTGAGTTCGGCCGCCACATCAAGCTTCAGGATGGCTATTTCGTCGAACCTTATGCTCAGTTGGCCGGTGTGACCATTGGCGGGCGCGACTACCGCCTGAACAACGGCATGCAGGCCGACGGCGATGCTACCCGCTCGCTGCTGGGCAAGGTAGGTAGCACAGTGGGCCGCACCCTCGAGCTGGGTAATGGCACCTCTCTGCAGCCTTACCTGCGCGCCGCCCTGGCCCACGAATTCGTCAACAACAACCGAGTGCAGATCAACGACACGACCTTCAATAACGACCTGTCCGGGTCGCGGGGCGAGCTGGGGGCAGGGGTTTCGCTGGCGATGAGTGAGCGGCTGCAATTGCATGTCGACCTGGAGTACAGCAATGGTACTCACATAGAGCAGCCATGGGGCGCGAACGTGGGCCTGCGCTTTGCCTGGTGATCGATAGTCGCAGCCTCTGCAAGCGGGGCTGCACTGTTAGTTTTGACAGTAGGCGGGCAGGTACCGATCGTGTCGAATAGGGTCAGGGCCTGCGCTCTTCGCGCCAGGCCAGTGACTCTTGGAGGCCTGCAATGAGCGTAGAAAAGCCCTTTACCCCTGGCGAATCAGAGCGCCTTCCCGATGTGTTCGCGGCGCCGCGTGTACCGGGCACGCTACCCGACCGGCCGGGGGAGACCAACCTGTTGCCGATCAGCGCGTTGGCAGCCAATCTGCGGGTCGAGTTCGACCAGTGGACGGGTGCGCCGACCAACCCAAACGACTTCCCTGCCGTTGTTCAACCCTATTGGGACGAGGTGCCGCTGACGCCCAAGCGCTTCCAGTACCCGTTTGATGCCCAAGCCTTGTTTTTCCTGGTGCCCGAGTATTTGCTGGCGGTGGAGGGTGCCCATAAGCTGAAGTACCGGATCACTGCGGATCCACCCATTTACGACGACCTGTCGAAGATCACCGAGGTCCTGATTGACTGGTCACCGCCATCCCGTAACGCCACGCCAAGTGCCGTTCTGGTGCCTGCCGAGGTAATCGCCGACGGCATCAGTGAAGACTACCTGGCGCAAAACGGCGACCAATTGCTGCTGAAGATTCCCCACTACAGTGGCACCCGAACCGAAGACCGGGTCATGCTGTTCTGGAGACACAGCCCGCCACGCCCAGGTGACGAGGTGGCGTTGATCACCCACACGGTGACCGCCGAGGAAGCCGAGGAGGCCCAGAACGATCCGACGAGTACCCTTTCGCTCGCCCTGGCAGGGCAATCGATACGCGACCGGGGCGAGGGGACGATTGTGGTCGATTACCAGCTTGCAGACCGCGCTGGCAATTCAAGCACGCTGTCTGCGGCCATCAGTATTGACGTCGACTTCGGCCCGCGCCCCGTGCTCGCACCGCCTACCGTCCCTGCGTTTGCCGACGGCTTGATTACCCGAGCCGAGAGCTTGCGCGGCGTGGAAGTGCTCATCGGCCAATACGGGGCGGCCCAGCGAGATCGGTTCGTGGTTCGTTGGGGCACCCAGGCTTCGTTCGAAGAACCCGTAGGCAACAGCGTATTTCCGTTGTACCACTCGGTGCCATGGGAAGTCCTGACCGTGCTGGGTACCTCCACCCCGCAGACGGTGCCAGTGAGTTACAGCATTCGGCGCGGCGCGCGTAGCTGGACCTCCGGCGAGGTACTCGTGGCTATCGACCTCACCGTGGCCGGCCCGGCCAACCCCGACCCCTCCAACCTCAACCCGCGTCTTCAACAGGTGCTGGTCAAAGGCAATGGCGGGGACAATGTCGTCAGGCCGGAACCTGTGCCTGATCCGCCGACCCTGCCGGTGGAACTGGTGTTATACGACAACCCTCGCCCCGGCGAGCGGTTGGACTTGTTCTGGGGCACGCTGAGCGCTCCGGTGGCGAGCGTGACATTGGATGCCAGTCATTCACCGGGCAGCACGGTAACGTTCCAGGTGCGCTGGGCGGACGTGATCCGGGCGGGTAACAGTGCCGTGATGCCGGTTCGCTATACCACCTTCAATGGCGTCAATGGGCAGCAGTCGCCCGATACGCTGGTGGACGTCAAGGTCGTGGTGGTGGAAGACCTGCCGCTGCCGCAGTTTCCGGACCGGGACCGCCTGCTGTATATCAACTGTTCGGCACAACCCTGGAATGGCATCCGCATCGTCATTCCCCCTGATGCGCGGTTTGAAGGGGGCGACGAGCTGATCCTGCACTGGGACGGGTACAGCGGTACTGCCTTGAGTGGTCAATTAATACTACAGGAAAACTTCCCCATGACGTTGACGGCCAGTGCCGCGACAGAGGGTATTCAATTCACCATCGAAGACTTCGAACGACATATATTGCCGTTAGGCTTCAAATCCCCTGGCTTGCCGAGCTCGCAACAGGATGGTTCTGGAGAAGCCTGGTACACGTTATATAAAAAAGACGGCAGCGAAGGCACGAGTAAGCGCCGCGAAGCCTATTGCTCCATCGGCCTGGTGCCGGCCGGAGCGCCATGCCCGTGCAGGCGAGAAGACTATCTGGAAGACAGCGCATGGTGTTTGCCGACACCTTGAATAACCGGACCGATCGGGCGGACGTTCAAGGTGTAAAACAGTTTGCAGTAGCGGGCGTCGGCTGATTATTGGTTCAGGGTACCTGTCAGAAGTTACAGTTGTAGCGCTAGGAGCGACGCGCGTTAATGAGCGTGTTTAGAACTGATATTGCTCACGGAGTGTTCCTGCATGGTCATCAATAGCAACTCGGCGCCTGGTCAAACAGCGTCCCCTTCATTGGCTGCTCTGACAATTAAAAACAGCGTGCAACAAGACCCGCCAGTGGACAGCGAAGACACCCGCGTACTCACGGTAGTGAACCTCACGGCGCTGATGGTCAGCATTACGGACACCGACGCGCTCAACGTCAATGACTTCATCCAGGTGTACTGGGGGGACGAAAAGCTGCCGGTGGCCACCTACACCGTCACCGCGCCGACGGCCGTCATTGATCTATTGGTGTCCCCCACCCGGGTGCCGGCGGGCGAGGCCGACGTCTATTACACCGTGCGCTCCAGAAACCGCAAACCCCGGGTGTCATCCAGCACCCGCGTGCTGGTGAACGTGGATGGGCCCGCGGGAGCCCGGCGCCAGGCGGGCATCAATGCCTTGCCCGCCTTGAGCATCAATGGCGGCATCGAGCTGGAGGCGCCCCTGGATTACGGGGTAAACGCTGCACTGCTGGCGGCAAACCTGTCGGGGCTGCTGGTGACCATCTACCGAAACACCACCTTGGAACTTAATGACTTCATTCAAGTGTATTGGGGCAATGATACCGTGGCGGTCGCCACGCATACCGTGCAGTCCATCACGGATGACGTGTTCCTTTATATCCCCGCCGGGCGTATTCCTCTCGGTGAGGCCGAAGCCTGGTACACCGTGCGGCCCCGCAACAATGTGGTGCAGCCGTCGCCGCGTATTCGCGTGCTGGTCAAGGTGGAGGCGCCGGGGGGGATCAACCCTGACCCCACCACCCCCGGCCACAAGTCGCTGAAGCCGGCGGTGCTCCCCCAGGCGATCATCGATAATGGTGTAGGTCCTGACTCGGCGCCTTTTGTCGTGCGGATCGAGCCCTACCCCGAGCGCGCACTGAAGGACACCGTGCAGCTGAGCTGGGGCGGGGTATACGTGACCGGCACTATCACCGACCTGGCGCAAGCGGTTGAGGTCACCATTACCCAGGACGTCATCGACCAGGCGGGCGACTCCGATAGTCTGGTGCTGGCATACCGGTGTTGGGACCTGGTGCACAACATTTCCGAATGGTCGCTCACCACCACGGCCCGGGTATGGGCCGCGGACGCCACGCTGGATGCTCCAGTGATAGTGGATGCCGTGGATGGGATCATCGACCTCGCGCTATTGGGCCAGAACTCGGCCCTGATCCAGGTCTATTTGTCACCCGCCAACTTCGCCACGGGCGATACACTGCGGCTGTTCTGGGAAGGCCGGACCGCGGAAGGCCAGGCGGTTAATTTTACCGTGGACAAGAGAGTAACTCGCGTACCGTTCACCGAGACGCTGGAGGTGCCCAATGACACCGTGCGTGCGATCGTCCAGGGCCGGGCCAACGTCTATTTCAGCCGAATCAGGACGGGGACCGCCGAGCTGAAGTCCAAACGTGAGGGTGTTGCTGTCACCGGTGAAGTACCTTTGCTGCTTCCGCCGAACGTCTTGCAAGACCCGGATCAAACCGGCGTACTGGACCCGACGCTGCCTCGCGTCAATATCTCGATACAGCCTTACGCTGGCATGGCGCCGGGCGACCAGGTCACGTTCTTCTGGTTGGGAACGCTGGGGAACGGTTCACCCCATTACTACACCGATGAGCGGTTCCTGTCCGACGCCAGCGTCGGCCGGCCGGTGACCTTTGTGGTGGGGGCGGAACACATCGCTCTGCTGGATGGCGGTACGGCCGAAGCCTATTACGAAGTATTGCACGATGGCGCGACGCTGGTACTCAAGTCCCAGCGCCGAATCCTGCAGATTGGCGACGCCACGGCTGAGTTGGCCGCCCCTTATATCGATGACGTGGAACAAGTGCTCAACCCGGATGACTACCCGTTCGGTGTGGAGGTGAAAATTGCCCCCTACAACAACATGTACAAAGACGATGACATTTACTTTGACTGGGTAGGCGACGCGCCGGGCGGCAGTTTCAGCGACCATATTCAATTGCCAGCCAGCGGTACGGGGCGCCTGGTCAGCTTCTATGTGGATGCGCCTTACCTGCTGGCCAACCGCGACAAGGACGTGGAATTGTTTTATCGCATTGATCAGGCCGGTTTGCCAAGCCGGGGCTCGGATCGCCTGACATTGCATATCGGCGCCGCCGCTAGCGTGCTGCTGCCTCGCGCTTCGATCGAAGGCGTGGACAGCGACTCAGGGGTTCTGAACCCCGGGGATGTGACGCCCAATGCCCATGTCATCGTGGACTACCGGCCTGACCAGCACAGTGGTGATCAGGTGACGCTGGAGTGGGTAGGTGAAGGTGAGGGCGGCTCGTATACCGAGAGCAAGTCTCTGTCTGGCAACGCAGCCTTGCAACCGATCAATTTTTACGTACCGTCCCGGTACACCTACCCCAACGTGGGCAGAAACATCACCATTGGCTACCGCGTCGAGCATGCGTTGGGAGGGGAGTCCCGTTCGCAGCCCCTGGTGCTGCGCGTGGAAGCCATCGACCTCGCCAAACCGACCATTGCCCAGGCAGGGGGCACCGACAAGCTCAACCCGGACGATGTGCAGGGTGGGGCAACGGTCGAGATTCCGATCGCGACCGCCCTCAAGAACGGCGACACGCTCACCGTCATCCTGGAAGGGGCGCCCGGTGCGGGAAGTACGAGGATCACCGAGGGGGTCCCGGCGGACCAGGGCAATGCTGTCTACCCGGTCACGGTGCCACACGCTGTGGTATTGGCCAACGACGGTCGCTCCATCACCCTCAGATACGAAGTGGTTCGCAGGGCCACCGGGCAGCAGGAACGGTCGGCGGTGTCCAGTTATGACGTGGCCCGGCAACCGGGCCAGGGTGTGCTCAAGATCATGGGCGCACGCTACAGTGAGAGCGCCTATCGCGCCTCGGGCGCACCCCGTCGGCTGAGTGCCTTCAACGCTACTACGATGGCCGCGATCAGTGCCCAATGGAAATACCCAAGCGAGACAACTTGGACGACCGGCACCACCTTCCGCGACCGCAAGCCCGATGAAGTGTTGCAGGTACGCGCGGCCGGCGATACGGTCAACCTCAGCCCTGCCAATATCATCGGTAACGGCAATGACACCACGGTCTCCGGCCAGGCCGCCTTCACCGCATTGCGCGACACCAGCGACATGCGCGGTTGGGGGGCTGCCGCCTTTGGCGGTAACCCGGATCCGACGCTGCTGACCTTTACCGACATCGTCGAAATCAGTGCCACACGCAGTGCTTTCGTGGTTCGGCGAGCCAATAACTTCGTGGTGCCCTGGGGCAATGCTGCCGAAGGCGGCACCATGGGCGCGGTGTCGAACAGTGATTTCCTGCAGATACGCCCAGCCAGCATGGCGTTTGCCGGCATCAAGCGCAGCGGTGAGGTCGTGGCCTGGGGCAACGCAGCGAATGGCGGAACGGTAGGGCCCAACATCCCGCCCCTGCGTGACATCATCAGCTTGCATGGTAATGGCGGTGCTTTTGCGGCGCGTCGGGCCACCGGGCAGGTGGTCGCCTGGGGCGCGGCAGCCAGTGGGGGCACCGTGACGCCGCCGATCGATGGTTTGAGTGATATCACCGATGTGATTGCCAACTACGCCGCTTTCGCAGCGCTACGCAGCAATGGCCACGTGGTGGCCTGGGGCACGCCTGCCCAGGGCGGCGCCGTGCCGGCCGACATTGCCGGGCGTAGCGATATCGTCGAACTCAGCAGCGGCACGGCACAAGCCTTTGCGGTTCGTACCCGGCAAGGTGGGGTACTGGCCTGGGGGCCGTCGAACTATGGCGGTGTGGTACCGCCGACCATCTCGCAGATGAGCGACATCGTTGAAGTCAGCAGCACCTGGCAGGCGTTCGCCGCCGTGCGTGGCAATGGCCACGTGGTGGCATGGGGCATGGCCACCATGGGAGGCACCGTTCCCGACGACATTGCCGCACTGAACGACATCGTGCAAGTCACCGGGACTGCCCGAGCGTTCGCCGCCCTGCGCAGGAATGGCACGGTCGTGGCGTGGGGGGACGTTCTTCTGGGCGGCAATACCGCGCCGGTGGTGGGGGATTTGGTCAACATCGTCGCGGTGTACAGCAACTCTCACGCGTTCGTGGCGCTCAGCAGCGATGGTCGCGTGGTGACCTGGGGGTATGCCCCTGGGGGCGGTGACAGCAGCCTGGTCGGGCCCGACCTGCAAAACAAGGTCAGCCACATCGCCCATGGTGCCGCGTTGAGTGTGGCGGCCACGGCACTTGTGCACTCGCGCGACTGAACCTTTACCTTGACCGATGCCTCGGCGGCAAGCCTGCCGAGGCGTGAAGCGTGTGGAATCTTGAATCATGAAAAAGCGTAATGACGTGCGTGCACCAAGGGCGAATCTGCCCCACGCCTATGTAAAACAGGCCCCCGAAGGACCGCTTGACCCCGGGGACCTGGAGGGGCAACCCGCGGAAGTGATCATTCCGGCCTGGCCCGGCATAGCCCATCGCGACGAAGTGTTCATGGAGTGGATCGATGAGGCGGGCACGTATGCAGACAGCTTCTTCATTCCCTCCACGTGGGGAACCAAGAACGTCGTGCTCGAGGTGCCGTTTGCTCGCGTCGAGGCCGCGCTGAACCAGACCATCACCCTGCGCTACTGGGTCATCCTTGCCAATCAGACCAGGCTGAACGCGGACGATTTTCCGCTGCCAATCAGAGCGGGGTTCGAGGCGCCGGTTGAGCTGGACCTGAGCATGCGGCAATACGTCGTGGCGGAAGGCTTCCCACCGCCAACGATTCCCGAATTCGTCCGGCTGGTTCGGCCCGCGACGTGGGGTCTGGCACCTTATGTATGGATCAGTGAGACGCCGCGGGTGGCGAGCGTGGACGCCAACGGCGTGATCACCGCGCTGGCCAGCGGGACGGTGCGCATCAATGCCGTGGATGCCTTGGGCGTGCAGAAAGGTTTCGACCTGACCGTGCGGGGCATCGCCACGGTGACCATGCTCGTGCGTACACCAGGCGCGACTTGGGATGGGATGAAAGGGGCATGCCAGGCGGCAAAGCTGAATCCCATCAGCAGCGCCCAGATGAAGATGTTATGGGAACGGTATCGGGATGACGCCCCCGAGGGGGTAGGCACGCTGCTGGGCTGGCTGAATTACTTCATATGGACAGGTACCCTCGTGGGGGCCGGCACCGCCGAGGCCTATAACCTTAATGGTCCGGATGTCAATGAGAACGCAAGCAGTTTTGATGTATCGACCAGGCTCCTCGCCGTGGGCATATCTTCATGAGAGGGGGGGCAACCATCAGTTTTTGGCGGGTCTGCGCAGCGTTGATCATCCTGTTCTGCGCAGTCGCCCAGGGGGCGACGGGGCCGGAGCTGGCGCAGGTACTGAACAGCCGGTACGCCAGCAGCCTCCAGGCATGCGCGGTGACCCTGCCTGCGTTCAATTGTGTAGGGGTGCTGGTCAAGCCCCTGGCACTCGACCACGACACCCCGTTCTGGGCGCACGATGCAGTGGCCACAAGTGTTGGCAGCGAAGGGTTCGCGTACCTGCGTGCCGGGCCCAGGACAGTTCCTTTGGCAGGTCCCATCGGCTTCGTGCTGAGCGATGGGTTCGAGGCCATTGCCGCCGGCAAGCCTTACGAAGTGCTTTGCGCGTACCCTATCGACCCTGTCGTGGCGATTGGGCGCGCGGACTACGGGTGCGCTCCCCAGGCAACGGCCGCAACCCTTCAGGACTACAGTTCCTGCGCAGCGCTAGGGGTGCTTGATGCAGCCGATTGGCTGCGCCATTTTCACGAACAGGATAATCAGCCCAGCCGCCAGTGCTCGTTCAGTGCCCAGGCTGCCCAGCCTTTCATGGCCAGTATCGGCGCCAACCAGGCGCTGCAAC
This sequence comes from Pseudomonas eucalypticola, assembly GCF_013374995.1. Classification (NCBI taxonomy): domain Bacteria; kingdom Pseudomonadati; phylum Pseudomonadota; class Gammaproteobacteria; order Pseudomonadales; family Pseudomonadaceae; genus Pseudomonas; species Pseudomonas eucalypticola. The sequence continues at coordinate 2,812,471 of NZ_CP056030.1, forward strand.
CGCCTGCCACCAGTGCGCCGGTAATGCGCATCAGGAACTGGGATGCGGCCATGCCTGCTCAGCTAGCCGTGTCTGCCGTGTTCTATGACATCACCGCTACTGGCGCCCTGTCGGGTGCGCAACGGGATCAACTGGCCTGGTTCCAGGCTACCGGGGAGTGGCTACCGGTGTTGCGCTTTCAACGTGATGAGCCCAATGGCCGGGTGTTCGGCTTCGAGCTCGGTGACCAACTCTACCGGGGCTACGGCATCGCGGCCGCGCTCAATGCCCGGTACCAGGCCCTGGAGTCGACGTGCCAAGACGCGCGGCCGGCGTTTTATTGCAATGGTGTCCTGGTCCGCGCGGCTGAAGCCAGCACCAGCTTTCATGCCTGGAACCCCAGCCCCAATTCGGTATCGCGCAACGGGGTGTCGTTCACCTACCTGCGGGCCGACAGCCGGGTCGCCAAGCTGGCGGGGACGGCCGGCTTCGTGTTTCGCGAATCCGCGGCACCGGTTGCCTTCCCGGTGACGCTGCGGTGCGCCTACCCGGCCAATGCTGGCACCAGCGGCATTCCCGACAGTTGCCGGGCCTTTTGCGACAGCGCCGGCATCACCACCGGCGAAGCTTGGCGTGCACGGTACGCCGGTAACCCTGGCAGCAGTTGCGCCTTCAGGCCCGCCATCGACGCCTTCGCCTTGAGCCTCCAGGTACGGGCTTTCTTCAGCAGCACCGACTGGAACGAAATCATTATCGGTGCATGGCCCCAGGATATCCCCACCCAGCTGCCGTTGGAAGCCTTCTTCTACAGTGGGGCAGGGTTGAACAACGCCCGGTTCATGCAGCGTGATTACACCACGGTCACAGGGCGTCACTTACCCTTGGTTGCCTTGGACCTGGCAGCGCCAGGGGGGCAAGTATTCAGCTACGCCCCTGCAGATCAAGTCGTGCGCGGGACCCTGCTGCAATCCCCCGTTCCCCGTGCAAGGAGAGAGAAATGAATTCGCTGTCACGTGCCTTATGGGTTGCCGCCACGCTGGTCGCGACCTGTACGTGGGGTGGGATGGCCCACGCCGTCACCGGCCCGGAGATGGCCCAGTTGCTCAACGCGCGCTACAACAGTCAGGCAGACGTTTGTGTCATCGAGTTTCCCGCGTATTTTTGTTCAGGCGTGCTTCTGCGGGGGCAGCCGGCGAACCATGCTGCGGAGTTCTGGCAGCACGAGGCAGTGGCGCAAGCGCTGGGCGCCGAAAGCATGGCCTACGTGCGCAAGGACCTAGGGCCCCAACAGATGAGCGACCCCAGTGGTTTTGTCCTGGCCAACGTGCTCAACGCCATCGGCGAAGGCAAACCGTATACGGTGCTGTGTGCCTACCCCATCGCCTGGCCAGTGCCGGCGGAGCGAGCTCCTTCAGGCTGCGGTGCCCCGGCGCTGCGAGATGATGAACCTGACCTCAGCAGTTGCTCGGCCGCAGGCGTGCACGACGCGCAGCACTGGCTGGCCCACTATGCCGGCGAAGACCGTGATCCAGCACGGCAGTGTTCCTTCAGTACCCGTACCCCGCAGGCGTTCAACGCTGCGCTGCAGGCACACGTCGAGGCCGCCGAGGCGCCCGAGCGGCTCACCCAGATTCAGGTCGGCAATTGGGCCGCCGATGAACCGGCGCGCCTTGCGGTGCAGGCGTTGTATTACGACGCGGCGCGCCCCGGGGCGCTGTTGGCGGCGCAGCGTGACCAGCGCGACTACCACGCCGCCACCGGCGATTGGCTGCCGGTGCTGCGGCTCGACCTGACCGATGCGCAGCACCTGCCATTTGGCTTCGACCTCCGGGAACAGCTGTATGTGGGCTACACCGTGGCCGCTGACTTGAATGCCCGTTATAACGATGAGTCGTCCGCGTGCCGCGCCACCCATCCTGCGTTCCAGTGCAACGGCGTGCTGATCCGGTCCAATGAAGCCACCACTGCCTTTCATGCCTGGGACCCAAGCCCAGCCTCCATCCGCTACAACGGCGTGTCCTTCTCCTACCTGCGCAAAGACGTCGGCATGACCACCTTGGTCTTTAACCGCCCTTACGGTTTCGTCTTCCGTGAGCTGCAGGCCCCCACGGCGCACCCGGTTACGCTGCGCTGTACCTATCCGTACGACGCAGGAACCTCTGCTGCGCCGAACGATGCCTGTACCTTCAAGCAAAAGTGCGAAGACCTGGGCGTGACCACCGTGGACGCGTGGCTGAGCCGCTACGCGAACAGCATCCATGGCAGTTGCGCATTCCCCTCCACTGCCGCCGGGTTCCAGTTGAGCATCGACGTACGCAAGGCACTACCGGCCCACGCTAACCTGTGGAACGAAATCATGATTGGCGCCTGGCCCGAAGGCATTCCCGAACAGTTGCCGCTGGAAGCGTTTTTTTACCCACGCGGCAGCACAGGCTTGGCCGGTGCGCAATTCATCCAGCGGGATTACTACACCGTCACCGGGCGGTTTCTGCCCATCATCCAGATGGACCTGGCGGCCGCTGCTGGCCAGCCGGTGTTCACCTATGACCCCACCAGCCAGGGCGTGTCGACCACCCAGGTTCACAGCCAACGCTTCTATGGGCCGCCTTTGGCCCCGAACCGTGGCGCAGCCTCCGAGAGGTAATTGCATGTCTACCCCAAGCTACGATCAGCACGGCAAGGCGTCGGCGTTGAACACCGACGATGACAGCTCCCCGACCCAGGCGCGTGATCTGCGTCAGGTCTCTATCGCGGGGCTGGTGCAAAACATCCTGGTACCTGCCGACCTACCCGCCGGTGGCGCCAGGGTTCAGGTTTACTACGACGGCATGAAAGCGGGAGACGAAGTGACATTGCGGTGGCAGACAATGCTGATCGCAGCCAACCTCGAGCTCACGCTGACGGTGGAGGCGGATGGCCGTCCCCTGGCGTTTACCATTCCCGAAGCGGTGCTCGAGGTTGGGCTGGAACTGGACGCGACGGCGGCGTATTCCGTCGTCAGGGGCCCTTACCTCTATCGCTCCCTTGAGCGCGAGGTGCTGATTCGCAGCATCCTAGTCGTACCGCTGACCATCTGTGAAGTGTTGGACAAGCAAGGGCCCGTAGCGAACGGGGGCACCACGACGTCCGATTACGTGGTGCTGTACGGCACCGCCATGCCTGACCGCGAAGTCGAGGTATTTCGTGGCTCAGATTCCCTGAAAGTTGTCACCGTGAAGGAAAATGGCAGCTGGCTCTGGCCAGTCGAACGTGGTGCTGGTTCATCGACGTTCACCGCGACGGCACGGTACGCGGGCGATCTGGTTTCCAATGCCTGGACGATTACCGGTGGTTCAGTCGGGCCTGGGGGTGAACAGGGCGATATCGAGGAGGAGATCGTGTAGAAGGCTGCGTTTGAACAGTCCTGAATACCGGCCGATGAAGTCCATGGAGCGCTGACGCAACCGTGTGGCTCCCACTGGATAACCGTTGGGGGGCAACGGGGCTGCACTGTTAGTTTTGACAGTAGGCGTATCGGTGCCGCGGGTGTGGAATACGGGTAAAGCCTGCGCCCACCGCGACAGGCCAACGAGGATATGAGGCCCGCCATGAGCAATGACACACCCGAACGCCCCGGCTTGCCCGAGCGCCTTCCCGATGTCTTTCTGCCACCGCGTGTAGAGGGCACGCTACCCGACCTGCCGGGCGAAACCAACTTGCTGCCGATCAGCTTGCTAAGCGCCGCGCTTCGGGTCGAGTTCGATCAGTGGGGGGCTGCGCCGATCAGCCCTGGCGAATTTCCTGCCACGGTTCATCCCTATTGGGATACGCACGCGCTGCCCACCAAAACTTTTCAGTACCCTTTCGATACGTCCGAGCTGTATTTCCTTGTGCCGGAGTACCTGCTGGCGGTCGAAGGGCCTCACCGCATCAAGTACCGCATCGCTTCGGAGCTCTACGACGACGAATCCGAAGTCACCACTGTGCTGATCGACTGGCGGGCACCGTCGTTCAACGCCATCCCCGGGATCGTATTGCTGCCCCCTGAAGTCATCGCCAACGGTATCACTGAAGAATACCTGGCGGATAATGGCGGCCTGTTGACCGTGGACATTCCCCATTACAGTGGCACCAAGACCGAAGACCAGATCGAATTCTACTGGCAGCACGTCCCGATACAACCCGGCGACGATTTGATCTTCTTCACCCACACGGTCACGGCGGACGAGGCTGAGCAGGCACAAAACGACCCGGCGAGCCGTATCACGGTGAACATTCCCGAGGCGGTCATCAAGGCCAGAGGCCAGGGCGACTTCGTGGTGAAATACCTGCTCAAGGATCGAGCTGGCAATACCAGCGTCTATTCTCAGGGCACGCCCGTGACGGTGGATTTCACAGTCACGCCGGTGTTGGCTGCGCCTCAGGTGCCTGCCTTCAACGACGGTTTGATCAACCGTGCGGACAGCTTGAACGGTGTGCAGGTGCAGATCGGCCGCTATGAATGGAGATCGGGTGACAGGTTTGTCGTCCATTGGGGGGCGCAAACGTCATTCGAGACCTCGGTGGGCAACAGCCCGGTATTTCCGTTACTCCATCTGGTGCCTTGGGAAGTGTTGACCGTCAACGGCACCAGTGCCCGCGAAACCGTCCCAGTGGCCTTCAGCATCCTGCGCGGGCCACGTCGTTGGCGATCACCCGAACTGAGCGTGGTGCTCGACCTTACCGTGGCCGGGCCAATCAACCCTGACCCCAACCCTGTCAATCCCCGCCTGGCGAGGGTCACGGTGAAGGGCAGGGGCGGGGATAATCGGATCGGGGACGAGGACGTCGGCACGCAAGTGAAGGTTGAACTCGCGCTCTACCCCGACCCTAACCCAGGGGAGGAACTGCGCCTGTACTGGGGGCAACTGGCCGAGCCGGTTGCCCGCTACACGGTGAACGCCAGCGATGCGGGAGGCGACATCCTGGAGTTTTTCGTACCCTGGCAGCGTGTGGTCGACGCTGGTGTCAGCGCGGCCATGCCAGTGCGCTACCTCACCTTCAACGGGGTGAATAGCCAGCAGTCCGAGGACACGCTCGTCACTATCAGTTTCAGTGTGATCGAGCCGACGTTGCCCAAGGTATTTTACCCCAAGCCTGAAGGGGCGCCGCACAACTGGGATGAACGTATTCCGCAGTTCAACTGCGCCGTCAAACCGTGGAGAGGAATGACAGTGTATTTACCAGCGGACCCGCGGTTCGTGGCCGGGGCGCGCATTGTTTTTCATTGGCAGGGGTACTACAGGGAAAACCTGACTAACTCTGGTCATGAGTCATTCTACGTGGGGGATGACTTTGAGGTGGGCCCGCTGGACGCGAGTGCTGCCCGCGATGGCGTGACCTTCACGTTGCCGGCCTCGCGCTTCAAGGACCTGATCGAGCCGATCGGCTTCAAGGGTGTCAGTACCCCTATCCAGGACCAAAATGGTTCCGCAGAAATGTGGTACACGCTTTACCGGGAGGGGCAGGTGCCGATTACCAACAAACGAAGAGAGAACTATGCGCGTATCAGCTTGATCCCCCCGGGGGCAAATGCCCGTGTGACCGGGATAACTATCAGGATGATGATAGCTGGTGCCAGGCTGCCACTGGCCTCGAGGTTCATGCCCAAGGGTGGCTATCCACGTTACTGGACCGCTTGCGCCGCTGGTTGCGAGGGGTGTAAAAGGCGGGCGTCGCTTGCAAAACATCGCGTCACGGGCGCTTCCCCTGTCTCAGTTCATCAGCCCTGCGGCGATGTTGATGGAAAACCCCAGTATCGCCGTGTTGAACAGGAAACCGATTAGCGAATGCCCCAGCACCACGCGCCGCAACCCTTTGGTGGCGACGCCCACGTCGGAGGTCTGGACCGCCACGCTGATGGTGAAGGAAAAATACAGGAAGTCCCAGTAATCGGGCGTGGTCTCGCCATCGGCAAACCGCAGGGGGGCGTCGTGGCCGTCGTTCAAGTAAAACAGCCGTGCGTAATGCAGGGCGAATATGACCCCTGTCAGTAGCCAGGAACCCACCACTGTCAGCCCGGTGAACGCGTAGTGCAAACCGCGTACGTCGGGCGGCAGCTGCTTGCCACCGGCCAGTTCGAAACCAATCGCCGCCAGGCTGGCGATGGCGGCGATGCAGACGGTCACCAGCACCCATCCCGCGTTTTCATCCTCCTGCTGAGCGGTTTGCTGCACTTTTTCCGCCGTGGCATGGGTGGCCAGCCACGCCATCAAGAGCAGGTAACACCACACGCCGGCGTTCCAGCCAATGAGGATGCGCATCACCAGGTCGGCAGGGACCAGGACGCTGGCGACCACCCCAATGGCAGCAGCGCTGGACAGGCGTGGGTGGGTGCGGGGCAGGCTGGGCAGGGCCATGGATATCCTTGAAGGGCCATGTCGCAGGCATAGCCGAATAGGTTGCAGAGGAGGGCGTACACTTTTTTTCAGTGCGTGTCACCTGTCAGATCTACCAGTAGCCAAGCACGCTGTTTGCGCGTTGAATGTAGGAATTGTCCTACAAGGAACGTCCGATATGAGCACAGTAGATACCTCCAATGAGTCCTCATTGTTGCTGGGCCTGATGAGCCAGGCGCGCCTGTTCCAAGGCGTACGCGACGTCCGCCGGCCAGCGAGCAACGAGGCGGCGTTCGACCGCGATGGGCGCGACGCCGGCCTGGAGCCGTCGCGTCCCGTTCAACCTCACGAACCCGAATAAAGGCAAGCGACACGAACCTTGGAGCCTCGGGCGCAGGCAATGGTTCGCTGAACACGCTGCGCTTTTTACCAGTTACGTGGCGGCCACCAACGGCCTTCAATGACGGCTTCCCCGTCTATTGGAGCGCTACATGGATTTTTTCACCTTTACCCTCATTGGCCTGTTCACCGGCGCGATGGGTGGCTGGGCCGCCTTCGCGTTCGGTAGCAAGACAGGCAAGGTCATTGCGGGGTCGGCGAGCCTCAGCGCGGCGGCGCTGGAGGCCGATTCGGCGCTCAAGGGTTTCATCGGCTACGGCCACGATTCCGGCCAGCTGGTACTGAGCCTGTGCGGCGCGTACGTCGTTGGCTTCATCGCCACCATCGTGTTGCTGACGCGCATGTTGCTGCAACAGGACTCACGCTACCGCATTACCCTGATCGACGTCGTCTTCGGCAACAACCGTGCCCTGGACGCTTACCACGAAGCCAAGCGCGTTGAGCTGGAAGGCCTGCTTGAACGGGAATTGAATGTAGGCGCCCTGCAACAGGAAAGCCAGCTACTGGATGCGCGCAAACGTGCACTGGACGAGCAGGGCCGCGCCTTGCAGCTGGAAATGGAAGAGGCACGCAAGGTGCTGCACGCGCGGGATGAACTGGTGGGTGGCCAACCTAGCCTGAGCTTGCCCCATGGGTATCGCCTGCCGATCAAGCCTGTGTTCCTGCAACTGCTGCCACACTATGTGGCGAGGATGTGCCAGTTTCATCGGGGGCTCAAGCAACTGACCGCTCGGTTCCTGGCGGACGCGCCTACAGCCGTCAACGGCGTCGACCTGTTCGATGCCTACCTGATGGCAGTGGCGGGTTGCATCAAACAGCACCTGTTCGACCAGCATGGACCGGTGGTCGATGACGAGGTGCGGGTGCATTTTCGCCGCTTCGACCCTGGCGAGCGCCTGTACAGGGGCCACGTGGTGCATGGGGACGCGGGCCGGGCGTTGACCCCGCTAGGCAGCGACAGTGGGCTGATCGCCTTGTCGCGCCAGACCGGGCGAAGCCTGGTGTACTCGGTCAACCGCCAGGCCGCGGTGAGCACCGCGAGTGCACACTGGTGGCAGGATTACCTCACGTATGTGTTCGACAGCATCATCGAGCATGGTGAGCCGGCCTACACGTTGGGGATCTCGGTGCGACACGCTGCGGTGCATTCCGGGATGCTCTATTTCCTCAGTTTCAATCAATGGGAGCACGGCCTGCAGCAGGACCTGAGCACTGTGCATCGAGCGCTGATCGGCCGCATGAATTCCTACGGGGAATCCACTGCATAAAAAACATGAATTTTATTTATGGGGGGCGCGCACGATAGCGTAGGGCTACCTGAGAGGAGAGCCCTGCATGGATTCAAATGACCACGAGCAGCACTGGCAACGCAACCTGGCCGTGTGCGTCTTCGGCGCGTTCACCACCATCGTCGCCATGACCCTGCTCCTTCCGTTCCTGCCGCTGTACGTCCAGAGCCTGGAGGTGAGCGACCCGGCGGCCATCGTGCAGTGGTCCGGGGTAGCGTTTGGTGCCACGTTTCTTTCCGCCGCGCTGACCGCGCCGCTGTGGGGCCGTTTGGGTGACCGCTACGGGCGCAAGCTGATGCTGATTCGGGCCAGCCTTGGCATGGCCATCGCCATGTCGCTGATCGGCCTGGCCGAGACGATCTGGCAACTGGTGTTGCTGCGGTTGCTGGCTGGACTGCTGGGCGGCTATGCCTCAGGGGCAACGATCCTGGTGGCCACCCAGACCCCCAAGGCCCGTTCAGGCTGGGCGCTGGGGGTGTTGTCCTCCGGCATCATGGCGGGCAGCCTGGCGGGCCCCCTGATCGGCGGGGCGCTGCCACCGCTAGTGGGCATCCGCGCCACGTTTTTCCTGGCCGGCGCGGTTATTTTCCTGGCGTTCCTGGCCACCACCTTTCTGCTCAAGGAAGTGCCGCGGCCAAGACCTGTCACGGGGGGCAAGGGCACCGTTCCCGCGGCCCGGGTCGCTAACCTGGCGCCCGTGCTGGCGATGTTCGGCGTGGCGTGCCTGGTGACGTTTTCCAACATGTCCATCGAGCCCATCATCACCGTGTACCTGATGCAACTGGGCGCGGCCAACGTCACGATGGCAGCTGGGCTGGTGATGTCGGCGGCCGCCCTGGGCAGCATTCTTTCGGCCTCGCGCCTGGGCAGGCTGGCCGACCGCGTGGGGCACTGGAAGGTGGTGATCGCCTGCCTGGTGGCGGCCGCCCTGTTGCTCATTCCCCAGGCGCTGGTGACCCAGCCCTGGCAATTGATGGTACTGCGCTTGCTGATGGGCGTGGCGCTGGGCGGGTTGTTGCCGTGCATCGCCAGCATCATCCGCCATTCGGTGCCCGAAGGCGTGGCGGGGCGCATGCTGGGCTATTCCACCTCGAGCCAGTACGCCGGGCAGGTACTGGGGCCATTGGCGGGGGGGTACCTGGGCGGGCACGTGGGCATGCGGGTGGTGTTTATCGTCACCTGTGCGCTGATGGCGCTGGGGGCGGTGATCACCGCCCTCGCACGCCCGCGGCCCCAGGTGTCAGAAGGACATGGCGACGGCGAAGAACACGCCGCAGGCCACCACCACGTAAAGTGAAAACCTGATCAGTTCCTTCACGCCGAACTCTTGCATCGCTTGAACTCCCGTATCGCTGTGCTGGTGAGTTCACTATGCGCTGCGCCGGGTGAAGGACACCAGATTCAGAAACGCGAGAAAAAACCGGATCAGATGGCCTGTCGACCGCTACGCCAGGCTGTCGACCACGCCGCCGTCCACGCGCAGCGCCGCGCCGGTGGTGGCGCTTGCTTGCGGCGAGGCGATGTAGACGACCATGTTCGCCACTTCTTCCATGCTCGCCGCGCGCTGGATGATCGAGGTCGGGCGGTTTTTCATGACGAACGCCGCCGCGGTCTTTTCCAGCGACTCGCCACTGGCGGCCTGTTCGTCCTTGAGCATGTCTTGCAGGCCCTCGGACAAGGTAGGCCCCGGCAGGATGGCGTTGACCGTCACCCCGGTGCCGGCCATGCGCTTGGCCAAGCCGCGGGACACCGACAGGTTGGAGGTCTTGGTGAAGCCGTAGTGGATCATGTCGGCCGGAATGTTCAGCGCAGACTCCGAGGAGATGAACAGCACCCGGCCCCAGCCCTTTTGCGCCATGCCGGGCAGGTAGGCGCGCGACAAGCGAACACCGGACATCACGTTCACTTGAAAGAACCGTTCCCACTCATCGTCCGGGGTGTCGAAAAAGTCCTGCGGGCCGTAGACCCCCACGTTATTGACCAGGATATCCACCTCGGGTAAATGAGCGATGGCTTGCCGGCACCCTTCGGCGCTGCCTACGTCGGCGGTCAGCCCTTGCACCTGGGCACCGCTGACCGCCTGCTGCAACTTGGCGACGGCGGCGTCCACCGCGGGGGCCTTGCGGCCATTTATCACCACCTTGGCGCCGGCCTCGGCCAGCCCCAGGGCAATGGCGAAACCGATACCTTGGGTGGAGCCGGTAACCAGGGCGGTCTTGCCGTGCAGATCGATGTTCATGGCGCTGTCTCCAAGCAATGGGCGATAGCATCATGACCGGCCAGGGGCGCCAGCGTTCCATGCGCCACGGTGATCAGGCTGCGCGAAGGGTCTTGATGATTGCGCGGGCGTTGGGGGTCAGGCGCAGTTCATGCAATTGGCGGCGGTGCTGCCAGCGGCATTCGGCGATTTCGTTCTGCGCCTTGGGCTGGGCATTGTCGGCCAGCCGTGCTTCGAACAGATGATGCAAGGTGTCATCGCTTTCGTAGGCTCCCAGGAACACCAGCTCCACCACCAGCAGGCCGGTTTCTTCCTGCAGTTCACGGGCGGCCGCCGCCGCTGGGCTTTCGTTCTTTTCGATCTTGCCGCCTGGCAGGTTCCAGCGCGACTTGGCTTTGCGCACGTAAAGGATCTGGTCTTCACGGCGGCAGATGAGGGTGGCACGCTCTTTCATGGTGCGGGTTTCCTTCTTGCCTCAGCACAATGCCCGCTGATGGGCACTGATACTGTCACAAATTCGTCATATCCTTGACTGAAGCATTAAGAATGCCAAGTCATTATGACAAAGACTCGGTGAGGTACCGGTCGTTCGGCGCATTGCCAGAAAAAAACGCGACCGGCCGGCTGCTGTCACACAAATTGCAGGTGCTCGACGCTAAAGTGAAGAAAAACAACAATAAGGAGGCCGCCCATGAGCTGCTTGATATGCGCGGGAAGCGCGGAAGATCTGCAGTGCGAAGGTGAATGGGAAGAGCGTCATTGTCCCGAGTGTGGCCGTTACCGCATGTCCCATGAATTGGTGCTCACCCTGATGGAACAGGGGCAGATATTCGATGTGCACAAGATGCGCGCCTGGTTGCAGGCGCAGCGGCACCATTGTCAGGTGCCGAGCGTGGAGATCCATGAAGCGTTGCTGGTGCCATGACGTGGGAAAGCCAATGGCGGCTTCCCAGGTCTTTAGGTGCAACAGCGGGGCGCCTGGTAGCGCGTGGCGTTCTTGACGCGGCCGGGTCCGCTGCGGGGTCAGTCCTTTTTGCCGGGTAACAGGGCGCCCAGTACCTGTTTGGCGGTCTGGGTGATGATGCCGGCTTCGTCAGGGTCGCCCTTGAACAGCGTGGTGGCGAATTTCCTGGCCTGCTCCAGGGTGATGTGTGGCGGCAAAGGGGCCACGTTGGGGTCGGTCTTGAACTCGATCAGCACGGGTGTGTCCGAGGCCAGCGCTTGCTCCCAGGCGGCGGCGACCTGGTCTTCGCGCTCGACGAAAATGCCCTTCAGGCCAATGGAAATGGCGAACAGGTGGTAGGGCACGTCGGGAATGTCCTGAGAGGCCGCGAACTTCGGGCTGCCTTCCATGACGCGCTGCTCCCAGGTGACCTGGTTGAGGTCTTCGTTGTTGAACACTGCGCAGATCCACTGGGGCGTGTCCCAGGTTTTCCAGTATTTGGCCACGGTGATCAATTCGGCCATGTTGTTCATCTGCATGGCGCCGTCACCCACCAGGGCAATGACCGGCTTGTCCGGGTGGGCGAATTTGGCGGCGATGGCATAAGGCACTGCCGCCCCCATGGAGGCGAGGCCGCCGGACAGGGAGCATTGCATGCCCTTGCGGATTTTCAGGTCGCGGGCGTACCAGTTGGCGCAAGAGCCGGAATCGCTGGTGATGATCGCCTGGTCGGGGAGGCGCGGCGACAGTTCGTAGACCACGCGCTGCGGGTTGATCGGTTTGGCGCTGGCCAGCGCGCGGGCGGTGAGTTTCCGTTCCCAGTCGTCACGCCAGCCTTCGACCTTGTCGCGCCACGCGCGGTCGCTTTTTTCGTGCAGCAGCGGCAGCAAGGCACGCAGGGTTTCAGTGGCGTCACCCGTGAGGTTGACCTCCATGGGGTAGCGCAGGCTGAGCATGTCCGGCGCCAGGTCAATCTGCACACCCCGCGCCTGGCCCTCCTTGGGCAGGAACTCGGCATAGGGAAAGCCGGAACCGATCATCAACAGGGTGTCGCATTCGGTCATCAGCTTGTAGCTGGGCTCGGTGCCCAGCAGGCCAATGCTGCCGGTCACCCAGGGCAGGTCGTCGGGCAGCACCGCTTTGCCCAGCAACGCCTTGGCCACCCCCGCGCCCAGCAACTGGGCGACCTGGGTCACCTCGTCGGCGGCACCCAGGGCGCCGGCGCCCACCAGGATGGCGACCTTCTTGCCCTCGTTGAGTACATCGGCGGCCCGCTCCAGATCAGGCGGGTAAGGCAGCACGCGCGGCTTGCTGTAGCCCACGCCGGAGTGCACGGTGCCATGGGCGCGAGCCGGCTCCTGATAGGGCAGTTCCTGCAGGTCGTTGGGCAGGATCAGCGCGCTGACCCGGCGTTCACCGACGGCCGAACGCACGGCACGGTCGAGCAGGTGGCGCACCTGGGAGGGCACGCTGGCCTGTTCGACGAAGGTGCCGGCGACGTCCTTGAACAGTGACGCCAGGTCGACTTCCTGCTGGTAGTGACCGCCCAGCGCGCCGCGGGCTTGCTGGCCGACGATCGCCAGCACTGGCATGTGGTCCAGGCGTGCGTCATACAGGCCCGTGACAAGGTGCGTGGCGCCTGGGCCGGACGTGGCAATACAGACACCCAGCTCACCCGTGAACTTGGCGTGGGCCGACGCCATGAAGGCAGCCATTTCTTCGTGGCGAGCCTGGATGAACTGGATCTTGCCAAAGCGCTGCAAAGCCCCGAACACACCGTTGATGCCATCGCCCGGGTAACCATAGATGCGCGTCACGCCCCATTCGTGCAGCCGTTGAACCAGGAAGTCGCCTACTGTCTGAGCCATGTGAACCTCACCGTTGAAGGGATCCAGGTTCTGTACCCAATGCATCCCGACTCGGCCATGTTGAAAACAGGCTCGCCTGGCCTTCGCTGGAATACATTTCATACAGACCGTTAGGTTCTGGACCCGGCGCCCGGCGCGATAGTTTCATCGCATCCGGGCAGCCATCAGCGCAGGGGGCGGAAGAACGCGCGGATGTCCTCGGCCAAGGCGTGCGGGCATTCCATGGCGGCGAAATGACCGCCGCGGTGCATGTGGCTCCAGTGCTGCACGTTGTAGCAGCGCTGCACCCAACTGCGCGGGGGCATGGGCAGTTCAGCGGGGAATTGCGCCACGCCCAGCGGTGGCAGTACCCGTTGGCCGGGGCTGAAGTGCAAGGGCTTGCGGCGGCTTTCCAGATAGAGGCGAAACGACGCGCCGATGCTGCCGGTGAACCAGTACAGGGCGATATTGGTCAGCAGCGCATCCAGGCCGAAGGCCTGCTCCACGTCGCCCTGGCAGTCGCTCCAGGCCTGGAATTTCTCCACGATCCACGCCGCCAGCCCTGCGGGCGAGTCGTTCAAACCCACCGCCAGGGTCTGCGGGCGGGTGCCCTGGATCTGGCCGTAGGCACCGTGCATCTGGCTCCAGGCACTGGCCTGATCGAGAAAGCGCTGCTCTTCACTGCTCACCGGCGGTTGGTCCGGGCCCAGCGGAGGGCGATAGGAGCCGGGCAGGAAGTTCAGGTGCAGGCCCTTGACCCGCACCGGGTAGCGATAGGCCAGCCACGTGGAAACGCTGGCGCCCCAATCGCCGCCCTGGGCGCCGAAGGTGTCATAGCCCAGCGCAGTCATCAACTGCGCCCACAGCCCAGCAATTTCGGAGGGGCCGGTCCCCTTGCTGGTGGGTGCTGGCGAGAAGCCGTAGCCGGGCAGGGAGGGTACCACCACATGGAACGCGTCGGCCGCGTCGCCCCCATGGGCAGCGGGGTCGGTGAGCAGCGGCAAAATGGCTTCCATTTCCACGAACGACCCTGGCCAGCCATGGGTCAGCACCAGTGGCAGCGGCGCAGGGCCGCGGCCGCGCTGGTGCAGGAAATGGATACGTTGGCCCGGCATGTGGGCGATGAACTGCGGCAGGGTGTTGAGCCGGGCTTCCTGGGCGCGCCAATCGAAATCCCGCTGCCAGTATTCCACCAGGCGGCGCAGGGTGGCGCTGTCGGTGCCCTCGCTCCAGCCATTGCCTTCCACGCCCGTGGCCCAGCGCGTGGTGGCCAGGCGCTGGTGCAGGTCCAGTAGCGCCTGGTCGCTGATGGCGATACTGAAGGGCTCGATCCTCATCCGTCTTACTCCCTGACGTTGGCGGTAGCGTGCGGATGATAAATGACTTGGCGGTTTCCTGCATGCCTGCGTCGACGCCACGGCGCTTTGCGCGCAGGTGGTGCGTGGGGCATGCCTGATGCTGCGCGGCGGTTGTGACGCGGCCAGGTCCGCTGCTACCCGGCGCAAAACACGCATCAGAAATGGTAATACACCCCCACTGACAGGTTCTGCGGGTCGTCACCCGTCTGCTCTACCGGGGTTCCCGCATAGGTCACGGCCGAGTTGCGCTGGTTGCTGATCATGCCCAGGTGGACGTACGTGGCCAGGCGCGGGGTGAAGAAGTGATCGTAGCCGACCATGGCGCCGTAGGCGTCCTTGCCGCCGAATTCCACACTGCGCTTGACCAGCACCAGGCGAGTCAGGTCGCGTTTGCCCAAGGGCATGATGAAGCCTGCGGTGACCACCGTGGTGCTGGGGCTCGCGCTGTAATCGACGTCCTGACGCTGCCAGGTCAGGCTGCTGGAGAACGGCCCGAAGTCGTAGAACGCCGACAGACTTTTGTAGTAGTTGGCGGTTTGCTTCAGCGTGCCGTTGTCGTCCCACGGGTCACTGAGGTAACGGTTGAACGAGGCCAGCAGAATCAGGCGTTTGTCCGTGTACTGCACCTTGGCCCCGCCGCCGCGCAAGGTGCGCCCCTCGCTGGCGTGGTCGTCCAGGCCGAAGCTGGCGGCGCCGGCGGCGCTCCATCCGTGGAACGTAGGCGTGGTGTACGCCACGGTGTGCTTGGGGCGCAGGTCCAGGTAATAGGCGCCTTTGCCGGCGGCCGGCAATGCCAGGTAGGTGTAGGGCGAGCCGTAGCTGGCCAGGAACGGATCGGCGTAGGTGGGGGTGCCCATGCCGTAGGTCTTGCCCACCTCCAGTTTGCCGTACTCCCGGGAGCGCAACGCGGCCACGGCCAGGCGCAGGGCGCCGATGCTGCTCCAGTCCTGCCCCACGGTGTTGCCGTTGACGTTGAAGCCTTCCTCCACGTCCATTTCCAGCACGGTGTCGGTGGCCACCGGCGTACGCGCATACACCCCCAGCTTATTGGTCCAGGCACCGCCGCCGCCCAACTGGATACCGGTGGAGTGGCCCGAGTCGTGGTAACTGGCGAAGGCATCCAGGGTGCCGTATGCCTTGAGCTTGCTGTCAAAACCACTATCGATGGCGTAGTAGCCGAAGCCAGGGGCGATCATGGCGATACCGGGAAAACCATCGGCCTGGGCCGCAGGCACCGGGGCAAGGCCCTGGGCGAAGACGGCCAGTGACGCGGCGGTAGCATAACCTTTGTTCATCGACGACTCCTTGGGCAAGACCGGGAGCGTCAGGGTCGCGGAGGACGGGCCGCGAGGGGAATTGCCGATTGGTGCAGGCCATGCGTTTTGCGCAAGCGCCGCTCGCGCCGTGCAGGCCCCGGGGCAGAGCGCGCGTGCCCTTGGTTGCCACCCTCGCCAGGAGCGGGGCGGGTGCGCCATGGTGGTTCACGGCGGGCCGAACACCCCTGCGGCCCGGCGGCGGTGGGGCACGCCACCGCTCACGTGGGCCGGGGCCTCAACCGCTGCTCAAGCCCTTGCCCAATTGGCACGGTGCGCGCGCGATTGCGACGTCGCTTACAGGCATTCGCGCACCGCTTTGTTCAGCGCGCCACGGTTGAAGCTCAGGGGTTCGCGCTGGTACCACGACACTTCACTGCCGTTCTGGGTCTTGTAGATATCCAGGATTTCATCGGCGGCCATCTTGCTGCTGACGGTCAGGCGATAGTGGCGCTGGTTGCCAGTGTTTTCGGTGTCCGGGCGCAAGGCCTGCCATTTGGGCAGGATACAGCTGCCAACTTCCTCGGGGGACTTGCTGCTGGTGAATGTCTTGGAGGGGGCGTTGGGCGCCGACGCACAGCCGGCCAAGCCAATGACGCAAAGCAGGGAAAACACGGGTAGTCGCATTGAGCGCAATCCTGAAGCACGGGCGCAGCCGCGGGAGGGTGTGGGTCTAAGCAGGCAACGTTCGATTATATCGATAAAACGCGATATGGGCAGGTTTTTCAGGCAGGGTTCAGCGCCGTGACAGCCTCCCCTCGGGGCACGCGCACCCAGCCTTCCATCAATACCCGGGCGCTGCGGCTCATGATGGCCTTGACCACCGCCCACTGGCCGTCGACGAGCTCGGCTTGTGCGCCCACGCGCAGGGTGCCCGAAGGGTGGCCGAAGCGCACGCTCTGGCGTTCGCCGCCCCCGGCCGCCAGGTTCACCAAGGTACCCGGGATGGCGGCCGCGGTGCCGATGGCCACCGCCGCGGTGCCCATCATGGCGTGGTGCAGCTTGCCCATGGACAGCGCCCGTACCAGCAGGTCGACGTCACAGGCGGCCACTGCCTTGCCGCTGGAGGCCGTGTAGGCGGCAGGGCCGGCGACGAACGCAACCTTGGGGGTATGCTGGCGAGTGGCGGCTTCGCTCAGCTCATCGATCAGGCCCATGCGCAAGGCCCCATGGGCGCGAATGGTTTCGAACCGGGCCAGGGCCTGAGGGTCGCCATTGATGGCGTCCTGCAACTCGGTACCGGTATAGCCGATGTCGGCGGCGTTGAGGAAAATGGTGGGGATACCGGCGTTGATCAAGGTGGCCTTGAAGGTGCCGACGCCGGGTACCTGCAGGTCATCGACCACGTTACCGGTGGGGAACATGGCACCGCCACCGTCTGGTTCCTCGGCTGCAGGGTCCATGAATTCCAGTTGCACCTCGGCTGCCGGGAACGTTACGCCGTCCAGTTCGAAGTCCCCGGTTTCCTGGACCGCGCCCTCGGTGATCGGCACGTGGGCGATAATGGTCTTGGCGATGTTGGCCTGCCAGATGCGCACCGTGGCCACGCCGTTGCGCGGGATGCGTTCGGCGGGCACCAGGCCGTTGCTCAGGGCAAACGAGCCGACGGCTGCCGACAGGTTGCCGCAGTTGCCGCTCCAGTCGATGAAGGCGGCATCGATGGCCACCTGGCCGAACAGGTAATCCACATCATGGCCCGGGCGCGTGCTTTTGCTCAGGATCACCGTCTTGCTGGTGCTTGAGGTGGCGCCGCCCATGCCGTCGATCTGCTTGCCGTAGGGATCGGGGCTGCCGATCACCCGCAGCAGCAGTTGGTCGCGGGCCGGCCCCGGTTGGCGCGCGTCCTCGGGCAGGTCATCGCGTATGAAAAACACGCCCTTGCTGGTGCCGCCACGCATGTAGGTGGCGGGTATCTTCAGTTGTGCAGGGTAGCTCATGGGGGTGGGTCCTCAGGCGGCGGGCGCTTGTTCAAGGAAGTCCTGGGCAAAGCGCTGCAGCACGCCGCCGGCCTCGTAGATGGACACTTCCTCGGCCGTGTCCAGGCGGCAGGTCACTGGCACTTCCAGGCGCTGGCCGTCGCGGCGGGTGATGACCAGGGTCAAGGTGGCGCGGGGCGTGCGGGCGCCTGCCACGTCATACAGTTCGGTGCCGTCGATGCCCAGGGTGTGGCGGCTGGTGCCGGGCAGGAACTCCAGCGGCAGCACGCCCATGCCCACCAGGTTGGTGCGGTGAATGCGTTCGAAGCCTTCGGCGACGATGGCTTCCACGCCAGCCAGGCGCACGCCCTTGGCCGCCCAGTCGCGGGATGAGCCTTGGCCATAGTCGGCACCGGCGATGATGATCAGCGGCTGTTTGCGGTCCATGTACGTCTCGATGGCCTCCCACATGCGCATGACCTGGCCGTCAGGCTCCACGCGCGCCAGGGAACCCTGTTTGACCTTGCCGTTCTCCACCACCATTTCATTGAACAGTTTCGGGTTGGCGAAGGTAGCGCGCTGGGCGGTCAGGTGGTCGCCGCGGTGGGTGGCGTAGCTGTTGAAGTCCTCCTCGGGCACGCCCATTTTCGCCAGGTATTCGCCCGCGGCGCTGTCGAGAAGTATGGCGTTGGACGGTGATAGGTGGTCGGTGGTGATGTTGTCCGGCAGCACGGCCAGTGGGCGCATGCCCGTGAGCGGCCGGGCACCGGCCAGGGCGCCTTCCCAATAGGGGGGGCGGCGGATGTAGGTGCTTTGCGGGCGCCAGTCGTACAGCGGGGGCGCCTTGGGGCCATTGTCTTCCTGCACGGCGAACATGGGGATGTACACCTGGCGGAACTGCTCGGGCTTGACCGAGGATTTGACCAGGGCGTCTATTTCTTCATCGCTGGGCCAGAGGTCCTTCAGGCGGATCTCGGCGCCATCGGGGCCATGGCCCAGCACGTCCTTCTCGATGTCGAAACGGATCGTGCCGGCAATCGCGTAGGCCACGACCAGCGGCGGCGAGGCCAGGAACGCCTGCTTGGCGTAGGGGTGAATGCGCCCGTCGAAGTTGCGGTTGCCCGACAGCACAGCGGTGGCGTACAGGTCGCGGTCGATGATCTCCTGCTCGATGGCCGGGTCCAGGGCGCCGGACATGCCGTTGCAGGTGGTGCAGGCGAACGCCACCACGCCGAACCCCAATTGCTCCAGTTCCGGCAGCAGGCCGCCTTCTTCCAGGTACAGCTTGACGGTTTTCGAGCCCGGCGCCAGCGAGGTCTTGACCCACGGCTTGCGAGCCAGGCCCAGGCGGTTGGCGTTGCGCGCCAGCAGGCCCGCGGCGATCACGTTGCGTGGGTTGCTGGTGTTGGTGCAACTGGTGATGGCGGCGATGATGACCGCGCCATCGGGCATCTGCCCGGGTGTCTCGACCCAGGGCCCGGCGATTCCCTTGGCGGCCAGGTCACGGGTGGCCAGGCGTGCGTGCGGGTTGCTGGGGCCGGCCATGTTGCGCACCACGGTGCTCAGGTCGAAGTGCAGGCGGCGTTCGTATTCGGCGCTTTCCAGGCTGTCGGCCCACAGGCCGGTGAGCCGTGCGTAGTGCTCGACCAGGTGCACCTGCTGGTCTTCACGGCCGGTCAGTTTGAGGTAATCGACGGTCTGCTGGTCGATGTAGAACATCGCTGCCGTGGCGCCGTATTCCGGGGCCATGTTGGAAATGGTCGCGCGGTCGCCCAGGGTCAGCTTCGAGGCGCCCGCCCCGAAGAACTCCAGCCAGGCGCCGACCACCTTCTGCTGACGCAGAAACTGGGTCAGGGCCAGCACCATGTCGGTGGCGGTGATGCCCGGCTGCAACTGGCCGCTCAGTTCGACGCCGATGATGTCCGGCAGGCGCATCCACGAGGCACGGCCGAGCATCACGCTCTCGGCCTCCAGGCCGCCGACGCCGATGGCGATCACCCCCAGGGCATCCACGTGGGGGGTATGGCTGTCGGTGCCCACGCAGGTGTCGGGGAACGCCACGCCGTCCTGGACCTGGATCACCGGTGACATTTTCTCCAGGTTGATCTGGTGCATGATGCCGTTGCCCGGCGGAATCACGTCGACGTTCCTGAAGGCCTTTTTGGTCCAGTTGATGAAATGGAAGCGGTCTTCGTTGCGGCGGTCTTCGATCGCGCGGTTCTGCTCGAACGCCTGCGGGTCGAAGCCGCCGCGCTCCACGGCCAGGGAGTGGTCGACGATGAGCTGGGTCGGCACCACCGGGTTGACCTGGGCCGGGTCGCCGCCCTGGCGGGCGATGGCGTCGCGCAGGCCGGCCAGGTCCACCAGGGCGGTCTGGCCGAGGATGTCGTGGCACACCACGCGGGCCGGGAACCAGGGAAAGTCCAGGTCGCGCTGGCGGTTGATCAGTTGGTTCAAGGAGGCGGTCAGGGTCGCCGGGTCGCAGCGGCGCACCAGGTTTTCCGCCAGCACCCGGGCCACGTAGGGCAGGGTGGCGTAGGCGCCGGGCTGGAGGGCGTCGACGGCGGCGCGGGTGTCGAAATAGTCCAGGGGCGTGCCTGGCAGGTTCGTGCGGTATTGAGTGTTCATGGTGCTGGGCTCGATCACGGTTAAGTCTCAGGGCTGTGACGCGGCCTGGCGTCTGCCACAGGCCGCGTCAGCGCGCTCAGCGTTGCTCTATCGGCACGTACGCGCGCTGTTCCACGCCGGTGTACTCGGCGCTGGGCCGAATGATGCGGTTGTTCGCCCGCTGTTCGAACACATGCGCAGCCCAGCCGGTCAGGCGCGAACACACGAAAATGGGGGTGAACAGCGCCGTGGGGATGCCCATGAAGTGGTACGCCGAGGCGTGGTAGAAATCGGCGTTGGGGAACAGCTTCTTCTGCTCCCACATGGTCTTGTCGATGGCTTCGGAGACGGGAAAGACCACTTTATCGCCCACTGCCTGCGCCAGCTGTTTGGCCCAGACCTTGATCACCTCGTTGCGCGGGTCATTGTCCTTGTAGATGGCATGGCCGAAGCCCATGATCTTGTCCTTGCGTTCCAGCATGGCCAGGGTGCCGCGGACCGCTTCCTCCGGGCTCTTGAACTTGTCGATCATGGCCATGGCCGCCTCATTGGCGCCACCGTGCAGCGGCCCGCGCAGGGTGCCGATGGCGGCGGTGATGCACGAGTGCAAGTCCGAAAGCGTCGAGGCACAGACCCGGGCCGTGAAGGTCGAAGCGTTGAACTCGTGCTCGGCGTAAAGAATCAGCGACACGTTCATGACCTTGCGGTGCAGCTCGCTCGGCGCCTTGCCGTGCAGCAGGTGCAGGAAGTGCCCGGCGGTGTCCGGCTCGTCGGTACGGCAGTCGATGCGCACGCCATGGTGGCTGAAGCGGTACCAGTAGCACATGATCGCCGGCAACGCGGCCAGCAGCCGGTCGGTGGCGTCGTGTTGCTGCTTGAAGTTCTTCTCGGGCTCCAGGTTGCCCAGGAACGAGCAGCCGGTGCGCATCACGTCCATGGGGTGAGCGTTGGTGGGGATCCGTTCCAGTACTTCCTTCAGCGCCTGGGGCAGGTCGCGCAGCGTGGCCAGCTTGTGCAGATAGTGGTCCAGGTCTGCGTGGTTGGGCAATTCGCCGTACAGGAGCAGGTAGGCCACTTCCTCGAAGCTGGCGTGCTCGGCCAGTTCGCGCACGTCATAGCCCCGGTAGGTCAGGCCGGCACCGGCCTGGCCTACGGTGGACAGGGCGGTCTGCCCGGCTACCTGGCCACGCAGGCCGGCACCACTCAATACTTTTGCTTCGGCCATGGTTCTCTCCATTCTTGAATTTATTGTCTGGATTCACGGTAAAACGGTGTGAGCAGGTCCAATCCTTGCCGCAGCGGCTACAGCGGTGTTCTGGCCTGGGCGAACAGGGCGTCGAGCTTCTGTTCAAACACGTGGTAATCAATGGCGTCATACAGCTCCAGGCGAGTCTGCATGGTGTCGATGACATTTTTCTGCGTGCCGTCGCGGCGGATGGCGCCATAGACGTTCTCGGCAGCCTTGTTCATGGCGCGGAACGCCGACAGCGGGTAAAGCACCAGGCCGACGTCGACGCTGGCCAGTTCTTCGGTGGTGTACAGCGGCGTGGCACCGAACTCGGTGATGTTGGCCAGGATCGGCACGCGCACCCGGTCGGCGAACTGTCTGTACATGGCCAGTTCAGTGATGGCTTCGGGGAAGATCATGTCAGCGCCAGCCTCGACGCAGGCCTCTGCGCGGTCCAGCGCGGCCTGCAAGCCTTCCACGGCCAGGGCATCGGTGCGTGCCATGATCACGAAACTGTCGTCGGTGCGGGCATCCACCGCCGCCTTGATACGGTCGACCATTTCCTGCTGGCTGACGATCTCCTTGTTCGGCCGGTGGCCGCAGCGCTTGGCACCCACCTGGTCTTCGATGTGAATGGCGGCAGCGCCGAACTTGATCATCGACTTGACGGTACGCGCCACGTTGAACGCCGACGAACCGAAGCCGGTGTCCACGTCAACCAGCAAGGGCAGGTCGCAGACGTCGGTGATGCGCCGCACGTCGGTGAGTACGTCATCCAGGTTGCTGATGCCCAGGTCCGGCAAGCCCAGGGAGCCGGCCGATACGCCGCCGCCCGACAGGTAGATGGCCTTGAAGCCGGCCCGCTTGGCCAGCAGGGCATGGTTGGCGTTGATGGTGCCCACCACTTGCAGGGGCTGTTCACTGGCTACAGCGTCGCGAAAGCGTTGGCCTGGGCTGTTCTTGTTATTCATGACTCACCTCAAGGGTTGGTGGCGGTGTCACCGTAGTGACGCTCGATATTGCGCCGGGACGCGCCAATGTGGCGGCGCATCAGCAATTCGGCCAGTTCGCCATCGCGGTCGGCGATGGCGTCCAGAATGCGGTGGTGCTCGGCAAAAGCCTGGCGGGGGCGGTTGGGCGTGGTGGAAAACTGAATGCGGTACATGCGCACCAGTTGGTACAGCTCCCCGCACAGTATTTGCGCCAGGGTGCGGTTACCGCTGCCCTGGATGATGCGGTAGTGGAAGTCGAAGTCGCCTTCCTGCTGGTAGTACCCCAGGCCGGCCTGGAAGGTGGCATCGCGCTCGTGGGTGTGGAGCACCTGGCGCAGCTCGTCGATTTCGGCGTCGCTCATGCGTTCGGCGGCCAGGCGGCAGGCCATGCCTTCCAGCGACTCGCGAATCTCGTACAGCTCGATCAGTTCGGCGTGGCTCAGGGACACCACACGGGCGCCGACATGGGGCACGCGCACCAACAGGCGCTGCCCCTCCAGGCGGTGAATGGCCTCGCGCAGCGGGCCTCGGCTGATGCCGTAGGTGCGCGCCAGCTCGGGCTCGGAAATTTTGCTGCCTGGGGCGATTTCACCGCTGACGATGGCGGCCTGGATGCGCCGGAAGACGTTTTCCGAGAGGGTCTCGGTGTCTTCGCCGGAAACGAGGGTAGGGGAGTCCGCAAGCATATTGTCGACACACTGTCAGGTTGTTGGCTGAAAAATAGCGCTACGGGGCCTTTTGGTCAATTGTGGAGTGGGTATTGTCGACAATGGTCTGATGGCACGGGCCTGTTACCTCCCCAAGCCGCATGCTTTACACTGGTGCCTCATGAACCGCCCGGAGGGGGCCATGCCCTATACCTGCACATGGATCGACTCCCCGGTCGGCACGCTCACCCTGGTCGCGCGCGGCCCCAAGCTGGCGGCCATCCTCTGGCAGGATGACCGTCCCGAGCGCGTGCGGCTGGGCAAGTTGCGCGAACAGCACGACCACCCGATGCTGGTACGCACCGCCGCGCAGTTGAGTGATTATTTTGCCGGGCGCCGGGAAACCTTCGACCTGGACCTGGACTTCGTGGGCACCCCGTTCCAGGTGCAGGTGTGGCAGGCGCTGTTGCGCATTCCCTTCGGCGAAACCCGCAGCTACCTGGATATCGCCACGCAGTTGGGCAACCCCAAGGCCGTACGGGCCGTAGGTGCAGCCAACGGCCGCAACCCTATCTCCATCATCGCGCCGTGCCACCGGGTGATCGGCAGCTCCGGTAGCCTCACCGGGTTTGCCGGTGGCCTGGCCGCCAAGCAGTACTTGCTGAGCCTGGAGCGCCGCGACCTGTTTTCCGGCCTTTAAAGGCGCACGCTTTCGACCTGCGCCTTGGCGCGGATCAGGCTGGCGTCCACCCGGTCAAGCCCGTCCAGAAAGGCTGGCAGGAATGAACCCGGGCCTTGGGCCTGGGGCTCGGCGTATTCGGCGGCCAGGGCAACATGCACATGGGCCGCGGCCGCGGCGCAGAAGCCGTCCCCGGTCGCCGCGGCGTATGCTGCCACCAGCGCGCCCAACGAACAGCCCGAGGCCGTGATACGCGGCAGTAGTGCGCTGCCGCCGGCGATGCGCAGCAGGTGATGGCTGACCTCGCCGTGCTCGTTCTGAACCTTGCCCACCACATGGTCGATGGCCCCCGACGCCGATACGCAGGTCGCGTATTTGAGCAGGGTGATCGCTGCGGGCATGGCATCGGCTGGGTCGCTGGAGCTGTCGAAACCCTTGGCCTGGCTATTGCCCAAGCCCGCCAGGCCGATGATTTCCGCAGCGTTGCCACGGATCACCGTGGGCCGCTGCGCCAGCAACTCGGCCGCCACCTGGCCACGCCATGGCAGCACCCCGGCGCCGATAGGGTCCAGTACCCAAGGGCGGCCCAGGCTGTGGGCGGCCTGCACGGCCAGGCGCATGGCGCGCACCTGGGCGTCGGTGGGCGTGCCCAGATTCACCAGTACGGCGCCAGCGATGGCTGCGAAGCCGGCGGCTTCCTCGGGGTTGTCGACCATGGCCGGCGAAGCCCCGGCGGCCAGCAGCACATTGGCCATGAAGTTCACCGACACGGTGTTGGTCAGGCACTGCACCAGCGGGCCTTGTGCGCGCAGGGCGGCATGGGCAGCGATGATAGTGTCGACGCTGGGGGGCTGCTGGGGGATGAGCGGCATGTGGGTGTTCCGAAAAAGGCAGGAGGTGATCAAAATACTCTCTTCTTTCGCGGTTGGCGCCAAGGTGCCCTGAAAAACCGGAAAGTGCGCAATATCATTCAAGACCTGCCTACGCCCCCGGTGCCACACTGGCTGTCCGTCCCAGCCATTGCCGCACACCATGCCCACTACCATGCTTCCTCGCCACGCTTTTTTACGCGGAGCCGCTGCCATCGTGCCGCTGTCCCTGGCCACTGCGCCCTGGGGGCTGCTGGCCGGCTCCATGGCCATCGAGGCCAACCTCACTCCGTTGCAGGGCCAAGGCCTGTCGGCCATTGTTTTCGCCGGTGCCGCGCAACTGGTGGCCATCGGCATGCTCAAGGGCGGGGCGGGGGTGCTGTCGATTCTCTTGACCACCTTGCTGCTGACCTCCCAGCACCTGTTGTATGGCATGAGCCTGCGGCCGATGATTGCCGGGTTGCCAGGCCGGTGGCGCGCGGGGCTGGGCTTTCTGCTCACCGATGAACTGTTCGCCCTGACCAGCCGTCACGACCAGCAGACTTTCAGCCGCTGGTACGCCCTGGGCGTGGGGTTGACCTTCTATGTGGCCTGGAACCTGTTCACCCTGTTGGGCATCGTGCTGGGCCGCAGCCTGCCCGGGCTGGAACACCTTGGCCTGGACTTCTCCATCGCCGCCACGTTCATCGCGCTGATCACCCCGGTGGTGCGCAACGTGCCGGCGCTGGTGTGCGTGGCGGTATCGCTGTTCTGCTCCGTTCTGTTCAGCTACTGGCAGTGGGGCTCGGCCCTGGTGCTGTCGGGGCTGGCGGGGATGACGGCGGGGTTTTTCTGCAGCAAATTTCAAGGAGCGCGCGCATGATCTGGGTCGTCATCATCGGTATGGGCGTGCTGGTCTTTCTCAACCGCTACGTATTCCTCGAACCACGCCTGCCGGTACAGCTGGGAAGCAACGTGCGGCAGTTCCTGGGTTTTGCCGTGCCGGGCATGCTCACGGCCATTTGCGGCCCGATCGTGTTCATGCCCGACCGGCAGTTGAACCTGCACCTGGACAACCCCTACCTGATCAGCTCGGCAATCGCGGTGGTGCTGGTGCTGTTGACCCGCAATACCTTGGTGAGCATGGTCCTGAGCATGGCCTTCTTTTTCGCCCTGCGCGCCTGGGGCTGAGGGCGGGGCGCTTGTTTTGCGGCATAATCGGCCTTCGCTTTCCCAGGATGCCCCGGCCCCATGCCCCGCGAAAACTTCAACGACCTGCAGGCGTTCGTCATCATTGCCCGCGAAGGCAGTTTTACCCGTGCCGCTGCCCAGATGGGAGTCTCCCAGTCGGCCTTGAGCCATACCCTGCGGGCGCTGGAAGCGCGCCTGGGGGTACGCTTGCTGACGCGCACCACCCGCAGCGTATCGCCCACCGAGGCAGGCCAGCGCCTGCTGGAAACCCTGGCGCCCCGGTTCGCGGAAATCGAGGCAGAGCTGGCGGCGCTCAGCGAGTTTCGTGACACCCCCGCGGGCACCGTGCGCATCACCGCGGCCGAACATGCGGTGGACACGCTGTTGTGGCCCAGGCTGCAGCCTGTGCTGCGCCAGTACCCGGACATCAAGGTGGAGATCAGCACCGACTACGGCCTTACCGATATCGCTGCCCAGCGTTTTGACCTGGGCGTGCGCCTGGGCGACCAGGTGGCCAAGGACATGATCGCGGTGCGCATTGCCGCGGATATGCGCATGGCCGTGGTCGCCACGCCCGGCTACCTCGCCCAGCGTGGCGTGCCGCAAACGGTGCAGGCCCTGGCCGAGCACGACTGCGTCACCTTGCGCCTGCCCACCCACGGGGGGCTCATGGCATGGGAATTCGAGAAGGACGGCCACGAGGTCAAGGCCAAGGTGGAAGGGCAGTGGGTGTTCAACACCGGCTCGCAGATTCTGCGCGCGGTCGTTCAGGGATTCGGGCTGGGCTACATGCCCGACGACATGGTGCGTGAGCACCTGACGGCCGGGCGCCTGCAATCGGTGCTGCAGGACTGGTGCCCGACGTTCCCTGGCTACCACCTGTACTACCCCAGCCGCCGGCAGTCGTCACGGGCATTGCAAGTGGTGATCGACGCCTTGCGCCATCGCGGCGGCTGACCCTCAGGCGTGTGCGACGTCTCCCCCCTGAACCGAATTTCATCCTGTGGCAACTTGACGCACCCCCGTCAAAATTGCGCTAATCCCTTTTTTGACGTGAAAAGAGAAGCCGTCGCCCACCCTGTCACGCCCGCGCAGCTTGCGCGCGTCACAGTGGGTGGTGCGCCTTAGCCTATGACGGATAAAGAGATGAAAAACGTGCCGAACCAGTCCCGCCCACTCTACATCGCCTACGCCGGCCCTTCACTGCTGGAGATGCCGCTGCTCAACAAGGGCAGCGCCTTCACGCCTCAGGAGCGGATCGACTTCAACCTGATCGGCCTGCTGCCGCAGAATGTCGAGACCATCGAAGAACAGGTCGACCGCGTGTACCGCCAGTACGAGCAGTGCGCCAGTGACCTGGACAAGCACATCTACCTGCGTTCGATCCAGGACAACAACGAGACCCTGTTCTTCCGCTTGCTGGAATCGCACCTGGACAAGATGCTGCCGATTATCTACACCCCCACCGTCGGCCAGGCTTGCCAGGAATTTTCCAAGATCTACCGCACGCACCGCGGCCTGTTCATTTCCTGGCCCGACCGCGACCGCATCGACGACATCCTGCGCAGCGCTACCAAGGACTCGGTGAAGATCATCGTGGTCACCGACAGCGAGCGCATCCTTGGCTTGGGCGACCAGGGCATCGGCGGCATGGGCATCCCTATCGGCAAGCTGTCGCTGTACACCGCCTGTGGCGGCATCAGCCCGGCCTACACGCTGCCGATCGTGCTGGACGTGGGCACCAACAACCAGGAACTGCTGGACGATCCGATGTACATGGGCTGGCGCCACCCGCGCGTGACCGGCCAGGAATATGCCGAGTTCATCGATCTGTTCATTCAGGCGGTCAAGCGCCGCTGGCCGGGCGTGCTGCTGCAGTTCGAGGACTTCGCCCAGACCAACGCCATGCCGTTGCTGGAGAAATACCGCGACGAACTGTGCTGCTTCAACGACGATATCCAGGGCACCGCTTCGGTGGCCGTGGGTACGCTGCTGGCGGCCTGCAAGGTCAAGAACCAGAAACTGGGCGAGCAGGTCGTGGCCTTCGTCGGTGCCGGTTCGGCCGGGTGCGGTATTGCCGAACACATCGTTGCCGCCATGCAACTGGAAGGGTTGTCGGAAAGCGAGGCGCGCCAGCGCATCTTCATGGTCGACCGTTTCGGCCTGCTGACCGATGACATGAGTGGCCTGCATGATTTCCAGATGCGCCTGGCGCACAAGGCCGGCGCTGTGCAAGGCTGGCAGCGTGACGACAATGGCATCGCGCTGCTGGAAGTGGTCAAGCAGGCGAAGCCGACCATCCTGATCGGTGTCTCGGGTCAGCGCGGCCTGTTCACCGAAGCGGTGGTGCGCCAGGTATACGCCCATTGCCCGACGCCGCTGATCATGCCGCTGTCCAACCCTACCTCGCGGGTCGAGGCCACCCCGGCCGATGTCCTGGCATGGACCGACGGCAACGCCCTGGTCGCCACCGGCAGCCCGTTCGCCCCCGTGGAAATCAATGGCCGCACGCTGCCGATCGCCCAGTGCAACAACGCCTATATCTTCCCGGGCATTGGCCTTGGGGTCGTGGCCGCCAAGGCCACGCGCATCACGGACGCCATGCTGATGGCCGCCTCCAACGCCCTGGCCGAATGCTCCCCAGTGGTCACTGGTACCGGCGACGCGGTGCTGCCGCCGCTCAAGGATATCCAGGCGGTCAGCAAGAAGATCGCGGTGGCCGTGGCCAAGCAGGCCCAGGCCGATGGCGTGGCCCTGGAAACCCCGGAAGAACAGCTGTTGCAGGCCATCGAACGCAACTTCTGGTTCCCGCGCTACCGTTTCTATCGCCGTTCGGCGGTGTAATCAGCCGACGGGCCTGCTCGCCAGGCCCGTTGCCCATCGCTTTTTTCCGCGGTTTCGCCTATTACTGTGTGACGTTCGTGACACAGGATGCCTGCGTGAACCCATCTGCCAAACACCCCCGGCGCTTCTCTCTGGTATGGCTGCTGCCCCTGGCCGCCGCCATCGCCGCCGTGCTGGTGCTGTCCGGGCATTTTCGCGGCCTGGGCCCGCGTATCACGGTCAGTTTCCAGACCGCCGAGGGGCTGGAAGTCGACCAGACCCCGGTGCTCTATAAAAGCGTGCCCATCGGCAAGGTGGTGGGTATCAGCATCGATAAGCGCCGTGACCGCGTGGACGTCGACCTCCAGCTACAAGCCGATGCCGGCGCGTTCGCTGACAAGGGCACGCGCTTCTGGGTGGTGCGGCCGCGCATTGGCCTCAGCGAGATTTCCGGGGTCAAGACCCTGCTCACGGGCAGCTTCATCGGTGCGGACGCGGGCCACGCGGGCGAAACGGCCGAGCGTTTTCGCGGCCTGGAGCACCCGCCTGCCATCCGCTTTGGCGAGAAGGGCACGCGGTTTGTGCTGCATGCCGACAGCCTGAACTCATTGAACATCGGCTCGCCGGTGTATTACCGCCGGGTTCAGGTGGGCAGGGTGATCGGCAGTGGGTTGAGCCCCGAAGGCAAGGGCGTGGATGTGACCGTGTTCATCGCCGCCCCCAACGACCGCTTCGTGACCCAGAACACCCGGTTCTGGAACGCCAGCGGCGTTGACATCAAGGTCGGGGTGGGCGGCCGTCAGGTCAATGTCGAATCCATGGCGTCGGTGCTCAACGGCGGGGTGGCGTTCCAGGCGCCGGCCTACCCGCCGGACTCACCCGTGGCCGAGGCCAACAGCCGCTTCGCCCTGTTCGACGAGCGTGACGACGCGTTGTCCCGGCCCGTGGGCTACGCGCGCTACCTGGTGATGCACTTCGATGATTCGACCCGTGGCCTGGCGGTAGGTGCGCCGGTAGAGTTCTTCGGCATCGACATTGGCCGGGTGGTGTCCGTGCAACTGGACTATGACCCCCAGCGCCAGTGGCTCAGCAGTCGGGTGGGCGCGGTGATCTACCCCAACCGCCTGGGCGCGGTGCACGAAAAACTGCACAAGGATCTGGGCCGCGATGACGAGTCCACCACGGCAATGCTGATGGGGCGCTTCATCGAGCACGGCCTGCGGGCCCAGGCGCGAGTGGGTAACCTGCTGACCGACCAGAAATATATTCAGCTGGGTTTCGTGCCGGGCGCACCGGCGGTACCGTTCGACTATGACGCGCGGCCTATCGAGGTGCCCACGGTCGCCGGCAGCTTCTCGGTGATGGAAGACCAGATCAAGCGCATCATGGCCATGGTGGGGCGTGTGCAGGCCAACGACCTGTCGCGCAACCTGACCCGCAGCCTGGAGCAATTGCCGTTGGTGGTGAACCAGGTGAACCAGCAAGTGGTGCCGCAGTTGCGCGATACGTTGCTGGAAGCGAACCAAACCTTGCAGGGGGTGGTCGATAGTGTCGCCGAGGGTTCGTCCCAACGGGACCAGGTGAACCAGACCGCCGCACAGCTCAAGCAGGCTTCGCGCTCGGTGCAGGCACTGCTGGACCTATGGAACCGCTACCCGGAACTGTTCCTGCGCGGGCGCTCGGCCGAAGACCCGGCGGCGACCACGTCGCTGCCACGAAACTGACCGTTAATTTACGTTTTGCAGACGTTACCGGTGGTTTTTTAACCGATACTGAAGGTGCACGGGCCGAATGCCCCATGGAGCTCTACATGAAGAAAATCATCGCCGCCAGTTGTGCCTGCCTGATGCTGCTGACACCGCTGGCCAGCTTTGCCCAGCCGGGCCCCGACAACGGCGGCCCTGACCGCGGCCACGGTGGCCAACAGCAAGGTCGCCCACCGCAGGGCAATGGTGGCCACGGTGGCCCGCAGCAGGGTGGCCAGAACCGGCCGCCGCAGCAACATGGCGGCCCTCAGCGGCCCGGTGGACATGGCGGTGGCCAGGCGTACCACCCTCAGCCGAACATGCCGCGCCCCCATAGCGAATGGCACCGCGGTGGCTTCGCGCCGCCCCAGTACCGCGGCGACCGCTACTGGGTCACCGACTGGCGCGCCCGCCACCTGCGCCAACCGCCTCGTGACCACCGCTGGTTGTACGTGAATGGCGACTACGTACTGGTGGCGATTGCCACAGGTGCGATCGTGCAAATCCTCAGCGGTTATTGACGTCCCTGCCAAGGCCGCCATGGCCTTGTGTGACCTGATGCCCGCTCGGGAAGCGAACTCCCGGGCGGGACTATCGTCAGCCGTTGGCCAGGGCGCCGTCGAAGGCGCGGCCACGTTTGTTCAAGGGTGGTAGCAACGAACCGATCACCATGCCCAGGGCACTGATCAGCAGCCCGGCCAGTTGCGGCGGCCACAGGTCGCCGTCATGGTGGGTCAGCTCCAGCAAGCCCCAGGACGTCAAGCCGAAGATGATCGCCGTGATAGCGCCCTGGTTGGTGGCGCGTTTCCAGAACAGTCCGGCGAACAAGGGCACCACGGCCGCCACCAGGGTCACTTTGTAGGCGTTGCCGACCATTTCATAAATGCTCGAATCCGAATACAGCGCGAACAGGCACGTCAAACCGGCACCCACGGCGATGGTGATACGCATCGCCAGCAGGAACTGGCGGTCGGTCATGTTCGGGCGCAGGCGCTTGAGCACGTTTTCAGTGAAGGTCACCGAAGGCGCCAGCAGGGTACCCGAAGCGGTGGACATGATCGCCGACAGCAGGGCGCCAAAGAACATGATCTGGGCGAACAATGGGGTGCGCTCCATGATCAAGCGCGGCAGGATCATCTGCGCATCGCCGTCCAGCAGCTCGCTGACCATCTGCGGGTCGATCATCGACGCTGCGTAGGTCAGGAAGATCGGCAGCATGCAGAAGGTCAGGTAGCAGCACGCCCCGGCGATGGAGGCGCGCGAGGCGATCTTCTCGGTCTTGGCCGACATCACCCGGGCATACACGTCCTGCTGGGGAATGGAGCCGAACATCATGGTCACCGCGGCGCCCAGAAACGCCAGAATATCCTTGGCCGAGGTGCTGTGGACCATGGTGAACTTGCCGGCCTGGGCCGCATGCTCGATCACATGGGCAGGGCCGCCGGCCATGTTGCCCAGCAGCCAGGTCAGGTAGGCCAGGCCGCAGACGATGATCAGCATCTGCATGGAGTCGTTCATGGCCACCGACCACATGCCGCCGAACAGGGTGTACACCAGCACGATGAAGGTACCCAGCAGCATGCCTTGGGTGGTGCTGATGGCACCATCGGACAGCACGTTGAACACCACGCCCAGCGCGGTCAGCTGCGCGGCGATCCAGCCCAGGTACGAGCCGATGATCACCAGGCTGACGAACAGCTCCACCTTGGGCCCGTAGCGTTTGCGAAAGAAGTCGCCAATGGTGAGCATGTTCAGCCGGTACAGCGGCCGGCAGAACACCAGGCCCACCAGCATCAGGCAGCCGAATGAACCGAAGGGGTCTTCGATGATGCCGGAGAAGCCGTTCTTCATGAACGCGGCGGGAATGCCCAGCACGGCCTCGGAGCCGAACCAGGTCGCAAAGACCATGGCCGTGACCACCGGGAATGACATGCTGCGGCCGGCAGCCGCGAAGTCCTTGGAGTTTTTGACACGAGTGGAGGCGTAGAAACCTACACCTACGGTGATCAGCAGGTAAACCGCGACAAACCAGATCAGCATGTGTTCTTCCCGTTCGCACGCCTGGCCTGGCCAGGGTCGAGCCCTGGGCGCAAGGGGCGTTGCGCTAGACAATTGTTTTTTTTGGACGCGTACGGGGCGCTCAGGCGGGACGGGGCAACCTGGGCAGGTTGGCTGGCGGCCCGGTGATCTCCGGTACAACGGGTCGGCAGTGTGCCAAACACGTCAAATATGTCAAACATTTACAGCGCTTTGCGTGCAAAATAAACCGCGGGCATTCCGCTGAAACGTTGTAACTGCCTGATATTAGTCGGTTTATGCCTAAGGGTGATAAATGAGCTTCGTCAAGAATTATGAACCGCGAGGGGCTTGACCCTACCAACACCCAGCGCGAAGAATGGGAGACTGGATCAGCAGGGATTTCCCATGATTTACCGCGTGGCTGCCGATGGACTGGTACTGTTCCATGGCCTGTTCATTATTTTTGTACTGCTGGGTGGGCTCTGGGTGCTCAAGTGGCACGCTGTGGCGTGGCTGCA
The DNA here is from genome assembly GCF_013374995.1 of Pseudomonas eucalypticola. NCBI lineage: Bacteria > Pseudomonadati > Pseudomonadota > Gammaproteobacteria > Pseudomonadales > Pseudomonadaceae > Pseudomonas > Pseudomonas eucalypticola. Next base: position 2,845,386 of record NZ_CP056030.1, read on the forward strand.
TGTGCCGGCGGCGGTGTGGGGCGTGGCGGTGGAGGTGTTTCACCTGGCCTGTCCGCTGACATACTGGGAGAACCTGTTGCGGCTCATGGCCGGGCAGCAGGGGTATGCCGGTGGTTATGTGGAGCATTACCTGTTGCCAGTGATCTACCCGGCCGGGCTCACGGCGGGTATCCAGCTGGTGCTGGGCAGCGTGGTGCTGCTGATCAATGGCACGGTCTACTGGCGGTTGTATCGCCAATGGCGCGGTGGAGTGAGGCAGGCTATTCCTTGACGTCCATGAACTCGCGCGCCCAGACAATGTAGCTTTCGGGCAGGGTATAGGTGTGGGTCAGTTCGGTGGCACTCAGGTTCTGGGTGCTGCGGGTCAGTTTGCGTTGTTCACGCAGGGAATCGTAGGTGGCCTTGATGGCGGCGAAATACGCGCCGTGACCATCCACGCTGATGCGCACGCCCAGTTTCGCCAGCCGCTCGTCATCCTGCAGCGCGGGGTTGCCGTAAGTGACCAGCATCAGCGGTACGCTGAGGTGCTGGGCGATCTCTTCCAGGTGCTCGAAATCACGTACACCCACCATGCAGATGCCGTCGGCGCCCGCTTCCTGGTAGGCCTTGGTACGGGCAATGACGTCTTCAGTAGACAGCACGCCGGCATGGGTGCGGGCGATGATGGTCAGTTCCGGGTCGACCCGCGCTTCCAGCGCGGCCTTGATCTTGCCGATGCCTTCGGCCACCGAGATCAGGTCGGTGGACTTGCGGCCGAACTGGGCTGGCAGCAGGGTGTCCTCGATGGTCAGCGCGGCGACGCCGGCGCGCTCCAGCTCTGCCACTGTGCGCATCACGTTCAGGGCGTTGCCGTAGCCGTGGTCGGCGTCGGCGATGAATGGCAGCTGGGCCACGCGGCCGATGCGGGTGGCCTGCTCGACGAACTCGCTCAGGGTAATCAGGGCGAAGTCAGGGGCGCCCAGCACCTGCAGCGAGGCGACGGAACCGCCGAGGATGCCGACCTCAAAGCCCAGGTCGGCGGCGATGCGCGCTGACATGGGGTCGAAGACGGAGGCTGTGTGGAAGCAGGCATTGGAGGCGAGCAGTTGCCGAAACGCACGACGCAAACCTTGGTGGGAAATTCTGGGCATGACCGCTCCTCAATGTGGCATGAATCGGTGGTACCTTGCGGGCCGATAGGAAAATGGTGGGAGACTATCACAGGCGCCCCGGCCATTGATGTCGTTTTCGCATCACTCGATGCGTGGACGTTATCAGCAGCTTAAACGTTTCAGGCGTAGAAAGTCCCCGACCACTGGTTGGCGATTATACAGCGTGGGATCAAGGACTTGGGAGTTTCCGCGCCAGGCTTGCGCGCCAATGACGGGCCGGTTGCCGAGCAGGCGAGGGCTCGGCGAGGGGCGGCCGCCGACTGGTTTACTTCGGCTGCTTGGCCAGCCAGGCCTTCATTTGCGCAATCTCGGCATCCTGGGCCTTGATGATGGCTTCGGCCAGCTTGCGGATTTCCGGGTCTTTGCCGTACTTGAGTTCGGTCTTCGCCATGTCCACGGCGCCCTGGTGGTGCGGCAGCATACCCTGCACGAACAGCACGTCCGGGTTGTCGCTGGTGCTTTCCATGTTCATGTCCGCCGACATGCCATGGGCGGCGTGCTGGTATTCGGCCTTCATGGCCTCGGTGGTGTCGGCGGCGTAGGCGGCACTGCACAGGCCGGCGGCGAGGATGAAGCTCAAGAGTCGGGTCATGGAAGTGCTCCTGCTGATGAAGAGGGAAAGGGTAGACCTTGCCACGAGGGGAAGGTCAAGCCGTGAGGGTTCTTTGACCCACTACCAACGTTTTTTTAACTCATGCCTCAGCACACTTCGCGCCAACTCCCGCCGTGGTGGCGGGGTGGACACCTCAAGAGTGCTGCCGCATGAATAAACTTCCTCAGATAACCCTGGCGTTCTGGATCATGAAGATCTGCGCCACCACCCTCGGCGAAACCGCGGGTGACCTGTTGTCGATGACCCTGGACGTGGGTTACGCACTGAGTTCGCTGATCCTCATCAGTGCCTTTGCCGTCACGCTGGGCGGGCAGCTGGCAAGCAAACGCTACCACCCGGCCCTGTACTGGCTGGTGATTCTATCCACCAGCACCGCCGGGACCACCCTTTCAGACTTCATGGACCGCACGCTGGGCCTGGGGTACGCGGCCGGCTCAGCCATTCTGATCACTGTGTTGCTGGCGCTGTTCAGCGTCTGGTACCTCACGGAAAAGTCGTTGTCGGTTGACCGGGTCACCACGCGCCGCGCCGAACTGTTTTACTGGTTCGCCATTCTGTTCTCCAACACGCTGGGTACCGCCTTGGGCGACTTCCTGGCCGACGATTCGGGCCTGGGGTTTGCCGGTGGCGCGCTGTTGATTGGCAGCGCCATCGTCGCGGTGGTACTGCTCAACCGCTTCACCCGCCTCAGTGGCGTGCTGTTGTTCTGGGTAGCCTTTGTCCTGACGCGGCCATTCGGGGCGACGTTGGGCGACGTGCTGACCAAACCTCACGCCAAAGGTGGCCTGGACTTCGGTACCGTCGGATCCTCGATGGTGTTGCTCGCGGTGCTGGTGGCGCTGGTGGTAGCGGCCATGCTCCGCAAGCGGCCTGAGCGCACTGTTTACGAACCGGCCTGACGGCGGTGACCAGCATCGCAGGGGACAATCGGGCGCGGCGACGGTCGCATGTGTAACCCTTGCGAACACTGGCCACACGAGTACCCGGCAATGAGCATCCCCGACCAAGACCGCGACCAACTGCAACTGGCCAAGAACCTGCTGGAGAACCCGGGCTTCGTGGCCAAGGTCACCCACGTCATTGGCATGCCCATCGAGGGGGCTTTGGCGCGCTTGCCCAAGAGCCTCACCTCGCGCATCGCGGGGGTGACCCAATCGGCGTTGCTCAAGGCAATGGACGCGGCCGTGTTCACCCTCAAGGACGTGCCGGGCGTCACGGCATCGAATCGCTGGCACAAGGCGGGTATCGCCGTCAGTGGCGGGGTGGGCGGCTTCTTCGGGTTCACCGGGCTGGGGGTGGAGCTGCCCTTGTCGACGTCGATCATGTTGCGCTCCATCGCCGACATCGCGCGGGCCCACGGCGAACAGGTGGACAGCGAAGAAGCCAAGCAAGCCTGCCTGGCGGTGTTTGCCCTGGGCGGACGGGCGGCCGCCGATGACGACTCCGAGACCGGTTACTACGCGGTGCGCGCGGCCTTGGCCAAGTCGCTGTCCGACGGCTCCTTCGTCAAGCTGGTGGCGGCCATTGCCCAACGCTTCAGCGTGCAGGTCAGCGAGAAGGTCGCGGCCCAGGCCATCCCGGCCATAGGCGCAGTGGGCGGGGCGCTGATCAACCTGGCGTTCATCGACCATTTCCAGACCATGGCCCGTGGGCATTTCATCGTTCGGCAACTGGAGCGGCGCCATGGCCAGGCGGCGGTACAGCAGCTTTACCAGGCGTTGCCCCGGCGCGGTTGACGGGCCTATTCGCGCAGCGCCCGCGGGCTGATGCCCAGGCGCTGGCGAAACAGGGTGGCCATGTGCGCCTGAGAGGCAAAGCCACAGGCCTGGGCGATGTCGGCCAGCCGTTGGCGTGACCCGCACAACAGGGCCCTGGCGCGCGCCAGGCGGCGGTCGATGAGGTAGCTGTGGGGGCTGCTGCCTGTTGCCTGCTTGAATGCCCGCATGAAATGCCCCTCGGACAGCCCCAGCAGGGCGGCCATGGCCTGCACGCTGAGCGGGCCGCCAAGGCCGGCGTCGATGAAGTCGTCCAGCCGTGCCAGGCGCCGACGCGTCATGGCGCCGCCGTCAGCCACGGCCTGTCCCCCGGCGCTACCCCGTTGCGCCAAGGCCAGCGCCCACCCTTCCCAGTCAGCGTCCGCCGCACCCCGCATCAGCGCGCTGCGCAGGCATCGGGCCAGGGCCACGGCGGTCAGGTCCACGCGGTTGTTATAAGGCTCTTCGCCCGGTAGCGCGAAGCCATCGGTGCGGGTCAAGCGCAGGTATTCACCGCCTGCTTCGGACACCGAATACACGTCGCAACCCGGCGGCACGAACGCCAGGCCGTTGGCGGTGGCCTGGAAGGGCAGCACCCGGTCACTGCCGATGGCATGGGTACCACGCTGGCTATCAAAGGCAAAGCCGATGGCCGCCTGCGTGGCCACGTAGCGAGCGTGGTAAGGGGCGCGGGGCAACAACTCGATCGCCCAGGGCCCGGCCTGGGCACGGCGCACCGGTTCGTGGGCAAGGGGCAGGGGGGCTGATCGTTCCATGCTTGCCATGGTACGCAATGACAGGCCTCGACGTCAGGTCAGTTTTCTGAAAGCCCGGGCCGTCGATGGCTGCGTAGACTGGGCGAAAACCCAGGAGACGACACCATGCATGGCTTTACCCTCGACGACCTTGAACGTGCAGCCCGCCAGGTGTATCAGGTGATGCCACCCACCCCCCAGCACGCCTGGCCATTGCTGGCCCAGCGTACCGGCTGCAGCGTATGGGTCAAACACGAAAACCATACCCCCACCGGTGCGTTCAAGGTGCGCGGCGGCATCACGTTTCTGCATTGGCTCGTGCATACCCAGCCTCAGCTTCGCGGCATCGTCTCGGCCACCCGCGGCAACCATGGCCAGAGCCTGGCGTTGGCGGCGCGGGCCCATGGCGTGCGCACAGTGATCGTCGTACCGCGGGGTAACTCGGTGGAAAAGAACGCCGCCATGGCCGCCTTCGGTGTCGAACTGGTGGAGCATGGCCGTGACTTTGACGAAGCACGCGAAGAGGCCGCTCGCCTGGCGGAGCGAGAGGGCTTGTACCTGGTACCGCCTTTCCACCCGGCCCTGGTCAAGGGCGTGGCCAGCTACGGACTGGAACTGTTCGCAGCGGTTGCGGACCTTGATGCCGTCTACGTGCCCATGGGCTGCGGGTCGGGCGTGTGCGCGTTGATTGCCGCCCGTGATGCGCTGGGGGTGCGCACCCAGGTGATCGGCGTGGTGGCCGAGCAGGCTCCCGCGGCCAAGTGGTCATTCGACAGTGGTCGTGTCCAGGAAAGTGCCACGGCCGATACCCTGGCCGACGGCATGGCCGTGCGCCGGCCCGTCCCCGAGGCGTTCGCGGTGTATGCCCAGGGGGCCGCGCGGATTGTCGCGGTCAGCGAGGCGCAGATCGCCGAGGCCATGGCGGTGTATTACCGCGACACCCATAACGTGGCGGAAGGCGCCGGCGCTGCGGCCCTGGCAGCACTGTTGCACGAGCGCCAGGCCATGGCCGGGAAACAGGTGGCCGTGGTGCTCAGTGGCGGCAATGTCGACTGGCCAGTGTATGCCAAGGTGGTGAACGGACACTGAGCCTGTCCCGTGTTTCATCTGGCGCCCATAACCGATACCCTCACTGCTCGCTGCCTGCCCACGCAGGCGATCAGGTACACAGGAGCCAGACCATGCCATCCCCCCACTGTTCGGCGTTCGATGACGCGCTCGCGGCTGGACACATCGTCCCGGTGCCGCTGGAGAAGGCCTACCGGCTGGTCAACCACGGGCCGACGGTGCTGGTGTCAGCCCGGCACGACGGCGTCGACAATGTGATGGCCGCGGCCTGGGCATGCGGCCTGGATTTCAGCCCGCCGAAGGTGACCGTGGTGCTGGACAAGATAGCGGCAACCCGCGCCCTGGTCATCGCCAGTGGCTACTTCGCCCTGCAGGTGCCCAACGTGGCCCAACTGCAACTGACCTACGACCTGGGCACCACCAGCCTGGCCGAGGACGCCGAGAAGCTGGCCCACGCCGGCGCGCAGCTGTTCGACGCCCCTGGCCATGATGTTCCTCTGGTGCAGGGCTGTTCGGCCTGGCTGGTGTGCAAGCGCGTTCCCGAAGCGCATATCGAAGAGGCCTACGACCTGTTCGTGGGGGAAGTGGTGGGGGCGTGGGCCAACCCCCAGGTGTTCGAGGACGGGCATTGGCGATTTGACCGCGCGCAGCCGTCGCTCCGAAGCTTGCATTACATTGCCGGTGGGCAGTTTTATGCCATTGGTGAGTCGCTCACGGCTGAGGTGAAGTAACCCATCTGTGGCGCGGCAGCGGAACCGCCGGGCTAAAGGTCGGCCCGACGGATACCATTGCTGGCCCGCAGGATGTCGGCCAGCACTGCCAGGGCTATCTGCGCAGGGGTCTTGCTACCGAGGTTGAGGCCGATGGGCGCGCGGATGCGGCTGAGCTGCTGGTCCGACAACCGGCCAATGCGCCGCAGCCGCTCCAGGCGCCGCTCGGAGGTACGCTGCGAGCCCATTGCACCGATATAGAACGCAGGCGTGCGCACCGCTTCCATCATGGTCAGGTCATCCAGGCGCGGGTCGTGGGTCAGCGCGACGACTGCGGTGTGGGCGTGGCAGCCACCGTTTTCGATGTACACCGCCGGCAACTCCCGGCGGCAGGTGACGCCGGGCAGGGCAAACCCGGCCCAGGCCTCGTCGCGAGGGTCGCAGATCACCACTTCCAGCCCCAGGGTCAGGGCAAATTGCGCGCAGAATTCGGCCACGGGCGACAAGCCGGCAATCAACAGCTTGTGCGCCGGGCCAAGGTGCAGCTGTATGCGGGTATGGGTATCGTCAAGGATGACCTTCGCCGAGGGGCCGGCGTGGCCGCAGGTTTCGCTGGTCTGGGCCGCAAGGTCCAGGCGGCGGACGACAGCGCCTTCGCCGAGCAGTGCGCGGCGCATCAATTCCATGTCCTGCAGCGTGCGGGGTGACGGCGCCAGGCGCTCCACCAGCACCAGCAGGCTGCCGCCGCAGGGCAGCGCCACGGCCACCGGGTGGCCGCCGGCACCGTAGCGGATCAACTGCTGCGGCTGGGCAAACCTGCCTTCTGCCAGGCGGGCGATGAAGTCTTCTTCCACGCAGCCACCCGACAGCGAGCCGCAATGTGCGCCGTCTCCGCGTGCCACCAGCATGGCGCCGGGTTCGCGCGGGGCCGAGCCATAAGTGGAAAGTACCGTGCTGAGCCAGATGGGCTGGTCTTGCTGCAGCCAATCCAGGGCCTGCTGTACAACCTGAAGGTCGAGGTGTTGCATGTGCGCCTCCTTCAACGGCGAGCACGGCAGGGCAGGCCTGCCGTGCGCGGGCTCAGCGGTTGACGGTCTTGGCCGGCAGTGCCAGCACCAGCAGGGAGCTCACCAGCAGGCAGCCGGCGAAAATCCACATGGCGATCTGCGGGCTGTGGAAGTGGTCCATCACCGCCCCCATCAGCGAGTTGCTCACCAGCCCGGCGATGTTCGCCACCGAACAGGCAAGCGCAAAGCCGGTGGCGGCGGCGGTGCCCTTGAGGAAGGTGGCCGGCAGGCTGAAGAACACCGGCACTGCACCGATGATGGTCAACGACGCCAGGGAAAACAGCAGCACCGTGATGGCCACGTTGTGGGTGAAGAAGGTGCTGAGGAACATCGAGGCGGCGCCGATGATGAACGGCACCACGATGTGCCAGCGGCGTTCGCGCTGGCGGTCCGAGCTGGCGCCGATGGCCAGCATGCCGATCAGCCCCGCCAGGCTGGGGATGGCCACCAGCAGGCCGATCTGGCTCGGGTCGGCGACGCCGGCGTTGCGGATGAAGGTCGGCAACCAGAAGCCCATCGCATAGGCGCTGAGCAGGATGGAGAAGTCGATGCCGCCCAGCATCCACACCTTGATGTCGAAGAAGCCGTCGCGGAATGAGTGGCCGCCCTTGTTTTCACCTTCGTCCTGGTCCAGCAGGCGCTTGAGTTCGAGCTTCTCGAGGTTGCTCAACCAACTCGCCTGGCTGATGCCGTTGGGCAGAATGACCACGCACAGAAAGCCCAGCAGCACGGTGGGTACCGCTTCCAGCAGGAACAGCCATTGCCAGCTTGCCAGGCCGCCGACCTTGTCAAAGTTGCCCATGATCCAGCCGGAAATGGGGCTGCCCAGCAGGCTGGACAACGGCAGGCCAATCATGAACAGGGCAATGATGCGGCTGCGGCGGTAGGAAGGAAACCATTGGCTGAGGTAATACAGCACACCCGGCAGGAACCCGGCCTCGGCGGCGCCCAGGAGGAAACGCAGGGTATAGAACTGCCACTCGGTGGTCACGAACATGGTCATGCCCGACAACAGCCCCCAACTGACCATGATGCGCGCGATCCACAGCCGCGCGCCAACCTTTTCCAGGGCCAGGTTGCTGGGCACTTCAAACAGGATGTAGCCGACGAAAAACAGCCCGGCGCCCAGGCCGTAGGCGGTTTCGCTCATGTGTAGGGTGTCGAGCATCTGCAGTTTGGCGAAGCCTACGTTGATGCGGTCCAGGTACGAGGCCAGGTAGCAAAAGCACAGGAAAGGTATCAGCCGCCAGATGATCTTGCGGTACAGGGTGGTACTGCTGACCTCGGCAAGCGGCACCGCGGAAGCTTGGCTCAATGACATGGTGGTTCTCCTGGATCTGCCGCAAAAGCACAGCGGCGCAAGACGGTTCATGGGGGGCAGTCAGGAATGACAGGCTTCTGGACGGCCTTTTTTTATTGTTCGTGCATCCGCCACTGTGTTCGGGCGGTATGCCTTGCGGTATTCAGGAGCGTCCCTGCTCGTTGACGATCGGCTTCAACGTGTCTTCAGGTAAACCAGGGTCTCGTCCTTGCTGACCACGTCGCCATATTTGTTGTCGATGTCGAACAGGTTGGCTTCGTGAGGCGCTTCGTGGCGGTCGCCCACGCACTGGCGCACCACCATCGTGCGGAAGCCATGCTGCACGCCGTCCACGGCCGTGGCACGAATGCAGCCGCTGGTGGAACAGCCGGCCAGAAGCAGCGTATCAACATTCAGCGCCTGCAACATGGGCGCCAGCGAGGTGCCGAAAAAGGCGCTGGCGTACTGCTTGCTGAGCACCACTTCCTCGGGCAAAGGCAGCACGGCCGGGCAGAACGCGGCCAAGGGGTTGCCTTCGACCATGTCCTTCATCACCGGTGCTTTCTTCACCCACATGCCACCGTCGGCGAAGTGCCCGGGATGGTAGCGGATATTGGTGTGGATGACCGGGATGCCCGCTGCCCGCGCCGCGGCCAGCAGCGCCACGCTTTCGGCCACCGCGCTGACCACCCCGGGGGCGAACAGCGGCGCGCCCTCGGTGGTGTAGCCTTGCATGAAGTCGATCATCAACAGGGCGGGGCGCTGGCCGAAGCCGATGCGGTTGCCCCACACGCCCTGGTAGTTGTCTTGTGCACTGGCCATGGGGTGCTCCTCAGTAGGCGCCGGACAGCAGGGCGCCGGCACCGGGCACGATCGGCTCCAGGCCCAGGGCCTTGAGCAGGGCGTAGGTCGTGGTGATGGCGGCGGTCAGCACCGGCTTGCCGGTTTGCGCCTCGACCTTGGCGACGGCGCCCAGCGAGGGCATCTGCACGCAGGCCGACAGCACGATCACGTCGACGCCGTCCAGGTCCAGCGCGGCGACGATGCCGGGCAGGCGCGCAGGATCGTGGCGCGCCACGTCCAGGTTGTCGGGGATTTCCAGTGCGTGCCAGACCTTCACTTCAATGCCCTCATGCTGGATATAGTCCACCACCAATTCAGTCAGCGGCTTCATGTAGGGCGCCACCAGGGCGATGCGCTTGGCGCCCAGCACGTTCAGGCCGTCCACCAGGGCGCCGGCGCTGGTGATGACGTTGGCGTGCGAGTCGTTGTCGCGCACCACCTGGCCCAGGCGCTGCTGGGACTCGCGGTGGTAGCCACGGCCCATGGCCATGATGGCGACCAGGCAGGCGTAGCCCAGCACGTCCACCCGTGCGTCCGAGAGCTCCAGGGCGCAGCGGTCGGACTGCGCGTCCATGGCGGCCAGTTCTTCCTTCTTGACGTGTTTCATGCGCATGCGCGCCGAGTGGAAGGTGAAGCGTTCGGGGCGGATCAACTGGCGCGCGGTAAGCATCGCCGGGATCTCGGTTTCCATGGTGGTGTTGGAGCTCGGCACAATCTGGCCGATGCGGTAAGGCTGGGTCATGAGGGTCTCCGGGTCAGCAGAAGGAAGGGCCGAGAAAGGTGCCCAGGGCGGCGAAGAAGCCATCGAAATCGTCCCACGGGATCATGTGCCCGGCGTGAGGCGCGTGGCTGATGCTCAGGGCTGGCTGCAACGCGCGCAACTCGGCTTCGTCTTCCGGCAGGATCACCCCGCCTTTGCCCGCCACCATCAGCAGTGCGGGCTGGCGTAGCACAGGGAAGTCGCCATGAATGTCGACGCTGTGAAATTCCTCCAGCGCCTGCACGATGGCGGGCTCGAAGCAGGTGTGCAGCCATTCGGCGCGCAGGGCGCGCTGCTCCACACTCCAGGTGGGGCAGAACGCCAACATGTCCTCGGCGCTCATGCCTGTCATGGACTGGCGGATGGAGTCCACGTACCACGGCAGTTTGCCGGGGTACTCACGGCGCCCAGGCCCGGATACCGGTGGGTCGATCAGCACCAGGCGCTCGATGGCGGCGGCGGGGTGGCGGGTGGCCGCGCGCAGGATGAAGCGGGCGCCCATGGAGTGCCCCACCAGGTGGTAGCCCGCAAGGCCCAGCGCGCTGGCGAAGGCGATGATGTCATCGGCGCAGGTGTCGGTGTCGTAGGCAAGCGCCGGGCCACTGGCAGACAGGCCGCGGCCGCGCACGTCCAGCACGTAGGTGTCGAACTGTTCGCCCAGGCGCTGCGCCACGAAACCCCAGGTGATGGCCGGGCTGGTGATGCCCGGCACCAGAATCAGTGGCTGGCCTTTGCCGCCGTAGCGCAGGTAGTGCTGGCGAATGCCATTGGCCTGCACCTGGCCGCCATACAGGTAGGTACTCATGCTGCCGATTCCGATTTCAATGGGTGGGCGTACAGGTCATAGCCGAATACCCAGGCCGGGTCCTCCTGAGTGCGCAACCAGGTGTTGGCGTTGGACACGGCCTGCACGCGCGACGCGCGCTCCTTGCGGTTCGACTCGTACAGGCGGAACGCCGTGCCGTAGTCGCTGACGCCGGTTTCCTGCAAGCAGCGCGCCAGCATGGCGCCGTCCTCGATGGCCATGGCCGCGCCCTGGGCCATGTGCGGTTTCATCGGGTGGCAGGCATCACCCAGCAGCACCAGGCGGCCCTTGCTCCATACCGGCAATGGCTGGCGGTTGAGCAACGGCCATTTGGTGATGTCGTCGGCGTTCTCGATCAGGGCCTGCACGGAAGGGTGGTAGCCCTTGAAGGTGTCGAACATTTCCGCCTGGGTGCTGGGGATGAAGCTGGCGTTGCCGCCTTCCCACTCGGCCTGTGGCACGCCGCTGACGAAGTAGTACTCATCTCGCTTGCCGGTGGTGTAGTAGACCATCAGGTGACGGTCGCCCGACCACCATTTCACGCAGTCCTCGAAGTTGAAATCGTATTTGGCCAGGTCGCGGGCCTTGATCAGGGCGCGGTGGCCTACCCAGCCGCTGTAGGTCGGTGCCTCGACGCCCAGCAGGTGCTCGCGAACCCGCGAGTTGATGCCGTCGGCGCCGATGACGATGTCGGCCAGCGCATGGCTGCCATCGGCAAACGCCAGGCGCACCTCGTTGCCGGTCTCCTCGATGCTGCTCAGGTGCTTGGCGAAATGCACGCTGCCAGGCTTGAGGGTCGACATTTGCAGGGCGTGAAGGTCGCCGCGGTGCACGGTGATATAGGCGGCGTCGTACTCTTTGCGGGCGAAGTCGCCCAACGGGATGCGCGACAGGTACTCGCCACTGGCGTCGCGGCTGAACCAGAACTCGGGGTGCGAGCCCATGGCTTCAAGCGGCTGCTCGATGCCCATGCGCCGGAAAATCTTCATCACGTTGGGGCCCATGTGGATGCCCGCACCCAGCCGCGAGAAGGCGGGGGCCTGTTCGTACACGTTCACCTCGAAGCCTGCCTGTTGCAGTGAGGTGGCGGCAGCCGCGCCGCCAAGGCCTGCGCCGATGATGGCAATTCGTTGTGTTGCGGGCATAGCGCTCATCTCCTCGAAAGCCGGTCGCCAGGAAGCGGCGGTCAGCATGCATTTACAGTGTATGCACTCTTTTATTTTCTTGGGAAGCCACTTTTTGAAAAAATAAACGCAAGCGGATTGCTAGCGATAGATACGCCGGTAACACCGGTTTCACGGCGTATATGTTACGTTATTTCCCATCTTTGTCCGGGGCTTGCAGCATGGCCCGATTCCATCCATATTGAAAAGCAATGAGTGTATACGCTATTAAATTGCACCACTCTGGCGCTCGCCGCGCTGCGATGGTGCAGGAATCGATACGAGGAGATAGGCAATGGCTGTCAGCGATGGTGAGTTGGTCCAGATGTTCGAGCATGTGTTGACACTGTCGCGGGTGGACCCCACCCAGAGCGTTGCCGTGCTCAAGAGTCATTACTCCAACCCGCGCACTGTGCGTGCTGCCACCGAGGCAGCGCAGCGGCTGGGGGCCAAGGTGTATGCGGTGGAGTTGCCGGCGTTCAATGCGCCGGTGGCCATGGGCAACGACATGACCGCCTACTGCGGCGATACCGCGTTGACCGGCAACCTGGCGGCGCAACGGGCGCTGGAAGCGGCTGACCTGGTGATAGACACGATGATGTTGCTGCACTCGCCGGAGCAGGAGCAGATACTCAAGACCGGCACGCGTATCCTGCTGGCCGTGGAGCCCCCGGAAGTGCTGGCGCGCATGCTGCCCACCGAGGCGGACAAGGCCCGGGTACTGGCGGCCGAGCAGTTGCTCAAAGCGGCGCGCTCGATGACCGTGCGCTCGGCGGCCGGCAGTGATTTCCGCGCGCCGCTGGGGCAGTACCCGGCCGTCACCGAGTACGGTTATGCCGATGAGCCAGGCCGCTGGGACCACTGGCCCAGCGGCTTCCTGTTCACCTGGCCGGACGAGGACAGCGCCGAGGGCGTGCTGGTGCTGGACGTGGGCGACATCGTGCTGCCGTTCAAGAACTACTGCCGCGAGCGCATCACCCTGGAGATCGAAAAGGGCTTCATCACCGGTATCCATGGTGGCTTCGAGGCGCACTACCTGCGCGAGTACCTGGCCTATTTCAAGGACCCTGAGGTGTATGGCATTTCGCACATTGGCTGGGGCCTGCAGCCGCGCGCGCAATGGACTGCCATGGGGCTGCACGACAAGAACGACGGCATGTGCATGGATGCGCGCGCGTTCTACGGCAACTTCCTGTTCTCCACCGGCCCCAACACCGAGGTCGGCGGCAAGCGCAAGACCCCTTGCCACCTGGATATACCGCTGCGCAACTGCGACATCTACCTGGACGACACCGCCGTGGTGCTGGCCGGCGATGTGGTAGCCCCTGCCGCCTCCATCGCGCGCTGAGCCGCTGCAGCAACCGGCCGCCGGTGCGCATCGGCGGTCGGTTGCGTTATCGTATGCGCCTCTTCACGGATTGCCGGGCTGCACAGCATGAGCGCTTCACACTACACCTACACCGAACAGGTCGGCCATTTGCTGCGCAAGGCCTACCAGCGGCACATGGCAATTTTCCAGCAGAACGTCGGCGAGTCGCAGCTCACCGCCGTGCAGTTCATCACCCTGTGCGCCGTGCGCGACCACGGGCCCAGCTCCCTGAGCGAACTGGTGAAGATGACCGCGGTGGACCAGGCCACCATCCGCGGCATCGTCGAACGGCTGAAGGCCCGTGAGCTGATCGAACTGGGCCATGATGCCCAGGACAAGCGCAAGGTCATCGTCAGCCTGTCGGCGGCCGGGCGCCTGGCGGTAGAGCAGACCGTGCCTTGCGCCGAGGCCATCAGCGAGCTGACCCTGAGCAACCTCAACGCCGGCGAGCGCGTGGCCATGATGTTCCTGCTGCGCAAGATGATCGACGACCCCCACGAGGCGTAGCCGCTGCTGGAGCGCACGCCGCTCGTGACGCGGCCCTGGGGCCGCTGCTTCGGGCGGCGGCGTGGCGCTACTGGCCATTCCCCGTATTCATCCACTTGGCACCGTTCTTGCCTTTTCATGTAGTAAGCACTTCATGAATGGGTGGGTAACACAATGAACAAGGCCGTTTCACCGGGCGCGTCGGTCAGCGTCTCGTGCACTGTCAATGGGCAAGCCGTCACCTGCACGGCCATGGCGGACACGCCATTGCTGCTGGTGCTGCGCAATGACCTGGCCCTCAACGGCCCCAAGTACGGCTGTGGCCTGGGCGAGTGCGGCGCCTGCACTGTCATTGTCGACGGCAAGGCAGGGCGCTCCTGCGTGTTGCCCTGGGCCGGCATGCAGGGGCGCACCATCACCACCCTTGAAGGGCTGGGTACCCGGGGCAACCTGCACCCGGTGCAGCAAGCCTTCGTCGAAGAGCAGGCCGCGCAATGCGGCTACTGCCTCAACGGCATGATCATGACCACCAAGGCCTTGCTGGACCGCAACCCAGACCCCACCGACGAGCAGATTCGTCGCGCGCTGTCCGCCAACCTGTGCCGCTGCGGCACGCACATCGAAATCATCAACGCGGCGCACCGCGCCGTGACGCTATGCCGGGAGTGCCCACGCCGTGACTGACTCGACCTCGACCATCCCTACCCAGGCGCAATTGCTGGCACGCGAGGGCGTGTTGCTGGTGGTCAATGAAATCCAGCCACCGTCCGGCCCTGTGCCCAAAGGCCAGCAGCCGGTCCTCAAGCCCAAGGAACTGGGGGTGTTCATTGCCCTGTGCGATGACGGCCAGTTCTATGCTTTCAACGGCCACGTTGACCTGGGCACCGGCATCCAGACCTCGCTGGCGCAGATCGTCGCCGAGGAACTGGACCTGCGCATGGACCAGCTGCGCATGGTGCTGGGTGATACCGCACGGGCGCCCAACCAGGGCGCGACCATCGCCAGCGCCACCTTGCAGATTTCCGCCGTGCCGCTGCGCAACGCCGCCGCCGAGGCGCGCCGCTGGCTGTTGGGCGCGGCGGCCGAACGCCTGGGGGTGGCCGCCAGCGAGTTGCGCATCGAGGCCGGTTGTATCCATGCGCCTCACGGCGCAGCGGTGACTTTCGAGCAGTTGATCGGCGGCCAGCACATCGAGCTGACCCTCTCGGGCACGGCGCCGCTCAAGCCCGTCGAAGCCTACACCCTGGTGGGGCAGAGCTCATCCCGGGTGGATATCCCGGCCAAGGCCACGGGCGAGCTGACCTTCGTGCACGACATGCGCGTGCCTGGCATGCTGCATGGCCGCATGGTGCGCCCCCCTTATGACGGCTACGACACCGGGCCATTCGTGGGCACCAGCCTGATCGGCGTGGACGAGTCGTCGATTGCCCACCTGCCGGGCATCGTCAAGGTGGTGGTCATCGGCGACTTTGTCGGCGTGGTGGCCGAGCGCGAAGAACAGGCGGTCAAGGCTGCCGAGCTGCTGCGGGTGGAGTGGCGGCCCTGGCAGCACCACCTGCCCGACATGAGCGACGTCGAGCAGGCCATTCGGGACAACCCGCACATTGAACGGGTGGTGCATGACACCGGGGGCGTCGATGCGGCGCTAGCGACGGTGGACCGGCGTTTCACCCGTAGCTACCTGTGGCCCTACCAGTTGCATGCGTCCATCGGGCCGTCGTGTGCCGTGGCTGACTACCAGCCCCAGGGCATCCGCATCTGGTCCGGCACGCAAAATCCGCACCTGCTGCGCGCCGACCTGGCGTGGCTGCTGGAGTGCGATGAAACCCTGATTGAAATCATCCGCATGGAGGCGGCCGGCTGCTACGGGCGCAACTGCGCCGATGACGTCTGTGCCGACGCCTTGCTGCTGTCGCGCGCAGTGGGCAAGCCGGTGCGGGTGCAACTGACCCGCGACCAGGAACACGTGTGGGAGCCCAAGGGCACCGCGCAACTGATGGAAGTGGACGGCGGCATCGATGCCGCCGGCGACCTGGCGGTGTATGATTTTCGCACCAGCTACCCCTCCAACGGCGCGCCCAACCTGGCGCTGCTGCTCACCGGGCGCATCGAGCCGGTGCCGGTGACCTATGAGATGGGCGACCGCACCTCCATTCCGCACTACCAGTACCCCGAGCTGCGCGTCAGCATCAATGACATGGCCCCCATCGTCCGCGCCTCATGGCTGCGCGGGGTGTCGGCGCTGCCCAACGTCTTTGCTCACGAATCCTATATCGACGAGCTGGCCTTCGCCGCCGGAGTCGACCCGGTCGAGTACCGCCTGCGCTACCTGCCGGATGAGCGCGCCGCTGAGCTGGTGCGTTCCACCGCCCAGCGCGCCGCCTGGACGCCACGTACCCAACCCGGCAGTACCCCCGCCGAGGACGGCGTGCTGCGGGGCCGCGGTTTCGCCTACGCCCGCTACATCCACAGCAAGTTCCCAGGCTTCGGCGCGGCATGGGCAGCGTGGGTGGCCGACGTGGCCATCGACAAAGCTACCGGTGAGGTGGCGGTGACCCGCGTGGTGGTGGGCCACGACGCCGGCATGATGATCAACCCTGCCGGCGTGCGGCATCAGATACACGGCAATGTCATGCAATCCACCAGCCGCGTGCTCAAGGAGCGCGTCACCTTCGAGGAGTCGCGGGTGTCGAGCAAGGAGTGGGGCGGCTACCCGATCCTGACCTTCCCGGAAGTTCCCCAGGTCGATGTAATGATGATGCCGCGCCAGAACGAGCCGCCCCTGGGCGCGGGCGAGTCGGCGTCGGTGCCCAGCGCCGCCGCCATCGCCAACGCAATTTTCGACGCCACCGGCATTCGCTTTCGCGAGCTGCCCATCACCCCCGAGCGCGTACTGGCGGCGCTCAAGGCCAAGGAACCGGCCGACCCCGTGGACCCGGTGGGGCTACCCTACGCCGCGCCAGTGCGGCCCAAACGGCGGAAATGGCTGTTCGGCGGCCTGACCGGGCTGCTGGGCGCCGCCCTGGGCCTGGGGATCACCGCCATGCCCTGGCGCCAGGAGATCGCCCGCGTGGCACCGCCATCGGCCGGCACCTGGAGCGCCGCTACCCTGGAGCGCGGGCGGCTGCTGGCTGCCGCCGGCGATTGTGCCGTGTGCCACACGGCGCCCGGTGGCACCGTGAACGCTGGCGGCCTGGCCATGGACACGCCCTTTGGCCGGCTGTACAGCAGCAACATCACCCCGGACCCCGCCACGGGCATCGGCAACTGGTCGTTCAACGCCTTTGACCGTGCCATGCGCCAGGGCATCAGCCGCGATGGCAAGCACCTGTACCCGGCGTTTCCCTACACGGCCTTTCGCAACACGACCGAGGCCGATATGCAGGCGCTGTATGCGTACTTGATGTCGCAAACGCCGGTCACCAGCACGCCGCCGGCCAACAGCATGAGTTTCCCCTTCAACCTGCGGCCACTGATGGCGGGCTGGAACACCCTGTTCCTCAAGCGCGGTGAGTTCCAGCCGGTGGCCGGGCGCAGCGAACAGTGGAACCGCGGCAATTATCTGGTCAACGGCCTGGGCCACTGCGGGGCCTGCCACTCGCCTCGCAACCTGATGGGGGCAGAGCAGGGCGGGCGCGGCTTCCTGGCGGGTGCGGTGGTGGATGGCTGGGAGGCGCCTGCCCTGGCCGGCATGGCCAACGCCGCGGTGCCGTGGCGTGAAGCGCAATTGGTGGAGTACCTGCGCACCGGGTTCTCCGCCAACCATGGCGTGGCGGCGGGGCCCATGGGGCCGGTGGTGGCGGAGTTGGCGATGCTGCCGGAAACAGATGTGCAGGCCATCGCGCACTACCTGCTGTCGTTGCCTGGCCAGGCGTCGACACCGGGCGCCAGGCAGGCGGCCGCGGTGAACATCAGCACGCGCATTCCTGACCTCGCGGCCGGCAAGCGGATTTTCGAAGGCGCCTGCCTCGGTTGCCATACGGCTGCCAGCGGCGGGCCCGTGCTGTTTGGCGTGAGCCCGCAAATGGCCGCCAACACCAGCGTACACAGCGACCGCCCGAACAACCTGGTGCAAGTGATCCTGCAAGGCATTGAAAGCCCGCCCATGGGTGACCTGGGCTACATGCCAGCGTTCAAGGGCAGCTTCAGCGACACCCAAGTGGCGGACCTCGCCGCCTACTTGCGCGCCGAGTTCGCCCCGCAGCAGCCCGCCTGGCCGGAGCTGAGCAGACAGGTGGCGTGGCTGCGGGCAAACCCCGGCAGCCACTGAGCCTCAGGACAACCCGGCTGGCAGGTTGCGCAGCCCGCGCAGCACCTGGTCGCAGGCATACGCCAGCCAGCCCTCGCGAGCCTGGGGGCTGGCCAGGTCGATGCCAAGGAAGGCGCCCAGGGGGTGCTGGTTGGAATGGTAGAAGTAGCACAGGGATGAAATCAGCAGGTAGGTATGGTGAATGTCCACGTCGGCACGGAACACGCCCTGCGCCTGGCCGGCGTGGATGATCGGCGCCAGGTTGCCCAGCGCTTCGCCGCTCAGCGCCTTCAATGCAGGCGACTTGCGCGAGTGGGAGGCCTTGTGCAGGTTTTCGGTGTTGAGGATGCTGATGAATTCAGGGTGCTGGATATAGTAGTGCCACACGAATTCGATCAGCTGCCGCAGCGCGCCCACCGGGTCGTCGAGCTCGAAGCGCTGGCGGCTTTCAGCCTCGTTGAAACCGGCGTAGATGCCTTCCAGCACACTGATGAACAGCTGCTCCTTGTTTTTGAAGTAGTAATAGATCATGCGGTCGTTGGACTTCGCCAGGCGCGAGATCTTTTCGATGCGCCCGCCACTGAAGCCGTCCTGGCTGAACACGCGGGTGGCGGCCTTGAGGATGCGGGCGCGCGTCATCTGCGCTTGATGGGCGCGCAGGCCGGAGTTGGGGGTGGGCATGAACACTCCGAGGCTTGTTGTCTCTGGCATGATACGGCATGGCCGGTTCCACAGTCTTGCTCTTCGCAGGAGGCCGGCCCGCTTAGACGATTCTTCGTTGAAATAGGCAATAACGCGCTCTTTATGGGCAATCGTTTACACGTTTCCCAGACGCATACTCTAAGTGATAGACGCGTCCGTGCCGTGCTGGTCCGGAAGCCGCCTGCCGTCTACAGTTCTGGAGGTGGTTGCCACACGGGTACAGCGGTAGCGCTTACTCACGATCCCCGACTGGCCTAAGCCTTGGGAGTAGAACCCTCGCCGAAATCGCTTTAATTGTCATGTTCGATAGCGTTCGCGTCGGCAATGGAGAAGACCGTGGCTCACTTCAAGATGGCGTCCAGTGGAGTCTCTCCAGCCCCGAGCACCTCGGGTGCGCTGACTCGCAATGACACCCGCATGCTCGCCAGCGCCGTCAGTCAATGTGCGAGGAGCGCTGGTGATTGTGCGACGGCGATTCCTGGCCTGAGCTTGCATCGGCACCCGAAGCTGACCCTGCCGTTGCATTGCGTCTACGGCTTGGGGATGGGGCTCACACTGCAAGGGCGCAAGCAGGTGGTTGTGGGGGATGAAGTGGTGACCTACTCACCTGGCCAGTCAATGGTGACAAGCGTTGATCTTCCGGTGAGTTCTGCGCCGTGGGTGTCAGTACCGTGATCTGAACCATAAGAAGCCAATGAGGACCCAACCATGACCGAACCGACCGGAAAAAACATTCCAGACGCAAACAGCCCCGGTCAGCTCTTCACTGAGCTGACAACCCCTTCGCGGCGTCATTTCCTTCGAACAATCGGTATTTCTGGAATGGCTGCCGCTACCGCTCCAGTATGGGCCCAGGCCGCCCAGTTGGAAGCGCCCATCGATGACAGCGAAAAGCCCCTGGCCAAGGGTGAGCAGCGCATTACCTTGAAAGTGAACGGGCAGCCGCACACGCTCAATGTTCCGGGTAATGCAGTGTTGTTGGACGTAGTGAGGGACCGGCTGAAGCTGACGGGCACCAAGAAGGGCTGCGACCACGGCCAATGCGGCGCGTGCACATTGCACATCAACGGTATCCCCGTGAACAGCTGCCTTTCGCTGGCCGCCATGCACCAGGGTGATGAGATCACCACCATCGAAGGTCTCGAGCACAATGGGCAATTGCACCCCATCCAGGAGGCCTTTTGGGCCCACGACGCCTTTCAATGCGGTTATTGCACTTCCGGCCAGATGATGACAGCGGCGGCAATCATCAAAGACCCGAACATCGGTGCCGATGATGCCAGCGTCCGGGAGGCCATGAGCGGCAACATCTGCCGCTGCGGGGCCTACAAGAACATCCTTGCCGCTGTGCAGGATGCCCGAAGCAAAATACAAGGAGCCAGCTGATGAGAGCCTTGGAATATACCCGCGCTACCACTGCCGAACAGGCTATTGCGACCCACGCCCGCACCGAGGCTACCGCATTCCTGGCGGGCGGCACCACGCTGCTCGATCTGGTGAAACTGGACATCATGCAGCCGGATCGCGTTGTGGATGTCCATACGCTGGCCCTGAATCAGGTCGAAACCCTGGGTGATGGCCGCACTCGTATTGGCGCGATGGTCACCAATACTCAGCTGGCTCATCACCCGCGAATCAGTGAGCAATACGCGGTGCTCTCTCAGGCGCTTCTTTCCGGCGCCACGACTCAATTACGCAACAAGGCAACCACTGCCGGCAATGTCATGCAGCGCGTGCGGTGCAACTATTTCCGCGACGGTGTCTCGGCGTGCAACAAGCGCGTTCCAGGTTCGGGTTGCGCCGCCATTGGCGGGCATAACCGCAGCGTCCATGCGGTGCTCGGTACCAGTGACCACTGCATCGCGACTCACCCCTCCGATATGTGCGTCGCGATGGCCGCCATCGGTGCCAAGGTCGAAGTACAAGGGCCCGCGGGTAAGCGGGAGATCGACTTTCTGGATTTTCACCTGTTGCCCGGTAGCACCCCCTGGAAAGAGCATGCGCTTGGCTCTGACGAGCTGATCACCCATGTGACCCTGAACGCCCCGCTGGGGAACAGCAAGTCGGGCTACCTGAAGTTGCGCGACCGCGCTTCCTACCAATTCGCCCTGGCCTCCAGCGCGGTAATACTGGTGATGGATGGCCAGGTCATCCGAGAAGCGCGTATCGCCCTGGGAGGCGTCGGGACCAAGCCATGGCGTGCGCTTGAGGCGGAGCGAGCGCTCCGCGGGGTGACCGCCACACCGGAAAACTTCGCCAAGGCTGCGGCAATCGCTTTGCAAGGGGCAAAGCCCTACGCCCATAACGCCTACAAGATTCCTCTGGCAAAACAGGCCATCGTGCGCAACCTCACGGTAACCGGCACAGGAGCTATCGCATGAGTGACTCAATCATGGGGGCCTCCCCGCGTCGTATCGATGGCCGCCTCAAGGTCACTGGTCGTGCACAGTACGCAGCCGACCATCATCCTGAGGGCATGGTTTTCGCTTATGGCGTCTACAGCACTGTGGCGAGCGGCTCCATCAAAGCGCTCGATATCACCGCAGCTCGCCAGTCGCCTGGCGTGATCGAGATACTGCACCACGGTAACTTTCCCCAGGCATTTCACACGTCGCCGGTGCCATTCTCGCTGTCCGGCGTGCTGACGGGGTCACGAACGGATGAAAAGCGCCTGCCGTTTGAAGATGATGTCATTCGGTATGCGGGACAGTTTGTCGCCCTGGTAGTCGCGGATACGTTCGAGCACGCGCGCGAGGCAGCGCTCAAGGTCAAGGTCAATTACGCCAGTGCCGCCACATTCGCCAATTTGAAGCAGGGCCTGAAGCAGCGGGCGCCTGCGGAGGGTGGCCACGGTCACAAACGAGGTGACCCTGCCGCAGCGTTCGACCAGGGCGTGCAGACGGTGGATGCAACCTATACCACTCCCTGTGAAACCCATAACCCGATGGAAATGCATGCCACGGTCGCGGAGTGGACAAACGGCAGGCTAGTGGTCTACGAGGCCACGCAATCCGTGGTCGTTCACCGTAATACGCTTGCCCAGGTATTCGGCTTGCCGACTGAGCATGTCGAAGTCAGGGCGCCATTCATTGGCTCTGGCTTTGGCGGCAAGCTGTGGATATGGCCGCACTCGGTCGCCGCGTGTGCAGCCGCCAAAGTGGTGGGGCGTCCGGTTCAACTGGTCGTGCCGCGAGCGCAGATGTTCACAACGGTCGGGCATCGTCCTGAAACCGAACAAAGAATGAGGTTGGCTGCCGATGCCAACGGCAAGCTGGTTTCGCTGCGACATGAATCGCTCAACACCACTGGCTTCGGTGATCAGTACGTGGAGAATTGTGGCGGGATGAGTGCGAGTCTCTACGCCTGCGCCAATGTCGAGATCACCCACGGGACAGTGCAGGTCAATCGAGGCGCCCCCACATCGATGCGCGCACCCGGTGCAGCGCCGGGGCTGTTTGCGTTGGAGTCGGCTATCGATGAATTGGCGGAGAAGTGCCGGATGGACCCGCTCGCTTTCCGCCAACTGAATTGGGCGGCGCAAAACGGTCAGGAGAACCTGCCGTGGTCAGGTAACCACTTGCGTGAGGCGCTTGCCCAAGGCGCGGAAAAATTCGGATGGGCCCAGCGTACTCCTGGCATTGGCAGCATGCGCGATGGCCATGAGGTCATCGGTTATGGCATGGCGCAGTGCAACTGGGATGCCTTCCGTACCCCCGCGAAGGCTCGCGTATCGCTGAAGTCCGATGGTCGCGCAGAGGTGTATTGCGGCGCCCAGGATATCGGGACCGGAACCTACACCGTCATCGCGCAATGTGTCAGCGACATCACGGGGCTGCCCCTGGACAAGATTGTGGTGGAGTTGGGCAACTCATCATTCCCACCTGCTCCCGTCTCCGGTGGATCGTGGATCACTGCCAGCGTACTGCCTGCGGTCGCCGAAGCCACCCGCGCCGCACTGACACAGCTCAAACGCTTTGCGTCGTCAGCTGAAGGCGGGCTTGCCGATGCGAAGCCCGAAGCCATCAACGTGAGTAACGGTCGGCTGGACGATGGCACCACCCGTCTTGGTTTCGCCGATGTCCTCAACCGGTTGAAAATCGCCAGCGCCGAGGGCGAAGCACACACCGGCATGGCCGATACGGCGAAACACGCCTTTGCTTCGTTTGGTGCCCATTTTGTCGAGGTCCGCTGGGATCCGGGGATCTCTCGACTGCGAGTGTCGCGGGTGGTCAGTGCTATTGACGTGGGCAAGATCATCAACGCCAAAACCGCACGTAACCAGGTGGAAGGGGCGATTGTCATGGCCATCGGTATGGCGCTGTTCGAGTCCGCCGATTACGACGAGCGTAACGCCATGCCGGTGAACAACAACTACGCCGAGTACATGGTTCCCGTCCACGCGGACCAGCCGGAGATCGATGTGATCCTGCTGGACTATCCCGACTACAACCTCAACGAGTTCGGTGCCCGCGGGGTAGGGGAGATCGGCGTGACCGGCCTGGCCGCAGCCGTGGCCAACGCGGTCTATCACGCGACCGGGAAACGGGTACGCGACTTGCCCATCAGCCTTGAGAAGCTCATGGATGAGGGGCATCAGGTCGCTTAGGCGTGGTGGCCATACGGGGCGAAGCTCTCTCCCTTGAGGACTTCGCCCCTTGCGGCGATTACCCTCCGGATAGCCAGAGTCGATTGATGGCGTGGCGCCTATCTGCTAGCCCGGACGTATGATAGCCGCACGCCTAAAGACGTAGGGCCGTCGATACCCGGCACGTCCACTGTTCACCCATCCACCCGCACCCCGGAAAGTTGTCCCCGAAAATCGTGAGTATCTCTGTGGATAAAACGTTAAACCTCCCTGAAACCGGGGCCAAAGTCGATGTGATGAAATAATGACCAAAGGTTGCTGCCGCCGGGTGCCCGGCCCCTCTGGTAAACTCTACCAATTGACCAGAGGGCCCCGTCCATGAGTGAACCGATTCGCCTTACCCAGTACAGCCACGGCGCTGGCTGTGGCTGCAAGATTTCCCCCAAGGTGCTGGAGGTGATCCTGGCGGGCAGTGGCGCCCAGAACCTGGACCCGAACCTGTGGGTAGGCAATGCTTCGCGCGACGATGCGGCGGTGTACGGCATCGATGGCGAGCGCGGGGTGGTGTCGACCACCGACTTCTTCATGCCGATCGTCGACGACCCGTTCGACTTCGGCCGTATCGCCGCAACCAACGCCATCAGTGATATCTACGCCATGGGCGGCGATCCGATCATGGCGATCGCCATTCTCGGCTGGCCGGTCAACGTGCTGCCGGCGGAAGTGGCGCGCGAGGTGATTCGTGGCGGCCGCGCGGTCTGCGACGAGGCAGGTATCACCTTGGCTGGCGGCCACTCCATCGATGCGCCCGAGCCGATTTTCGGCCTGGCGGTCACGGGGCTGGTGGAGAAGCGCTTCATGAAGCGCAACGACACCGCCACCCTGGGCAGCGAACTCTACCTGACCAAGCCCCTGGGCATTGGCGTGCTGACCACGGCGGAAAAGAAGGGTGTGCTGCGCACCGGTGATATCGGTGTCGCCCGCGACCAGATGTGCACCCTGAACAAGCCCGGCAGCCGCTTCGCGCGCCTGGCAGGCGTTACGGCCATGACCGACGTCACGGGCTTCGGCCTGCTCGGCCACCTGGTGGAAATGGCCGATGGCAGTGGGCTCACCGCACGCCTGGACGCCGCCGCGGTGCCGCTGCTGCCCAACATCGAGTACTACCTGGACAAGGGCTGCGTACCGGGCGGCACCCTGCGCAATTTCGACAGCTATGGCGAACGTATCGGCCGGCTGAGCGCGCTGCACAAGTTGTTGTTGTGCGACCCGCAGACCAGCGGTGGCCTGTTGATCGCGGTCGAACCCCAGGCGCGTGCCGAGTTCCTGGCGATGGCCCGCGAGCAAGGCCTGGACCTGGCGCCCATCGGAACGCTGGTGGCGCGCCAGGCCCACGCGGTCGAGGTTGCCTGATGCGTGACAACTGCACGGATTACCGCGGGCTGTTCCTGGCCGACACACCGCTGATGGATGTGCGCGCGCCGGTGGAGTTCGAGAAGGGCGCCTTCGCCCGCAGCCTCAACCTGCCGCTGATGAACGACAGCGAGCGCGAGCAGGTCGGCACCTGCTACAAGCGCCACGGCCAGCAGGCCGCCATCGAACTGGGCCATCGCCTGGTGCAGGGCGAGCTCAAGGAGGCCCGCATCGAAGCCTGGGCGACGTTCGCTCGCCAGAACCCCGACGGCTACCTGTATTGCTTTCGCGGTGGCCTGCGCTCGCAGATCACCCAACAGTGGTTGAAAAGCGAGGCGGGCATCGACTACCCCCGGGTGGTGGGGGGCTACAAGGCCCTGCGCCATTGCCTGATGGACACAACCGAGCAGGCCGTGCAGGCCTGTGATTTCGTGCTGGTGGGTGGCTTGACCGGTTCGGGCAAGACCGAGGTGCTGGCGTGCCTGGGTAACGCCCTTGACCTGGAAGGCCACGCCAACCACCGCGGCTCCAGCTTTGGCAAGCACGCCACGCCGCAGCCGGGGCAGATCGATTTCGAGAACCGGTTGGCCGTGGATATCCTCAAGAAGCGCGACCGGGGCATCGACTCTTTTGTGCTGGAAGACGAAGGCCGCGCCATCGGCAGCCGCGCGGTTCCGCTGTCACTGTACCAGCGCATGCAGGAGGCGCCGCTGGTGTGGCTGATGGACGGCGTCGAAGAGCGTGTCGAGCGCATTCTCAAGGACTACGTGGTGGACCTGTGCGCGGAATTTCTCGCGGTGCATGGCGTTGAGCAGGGTTTCGACCGGTTTGCCGAGCGTCTGTGCCAGAGCCTGGCGAGCCTGGTCAAACGGCTCGGGGGTGAGCGCTACCAGCGCCTGGCCAAGGCCCTGGACAGTGCCCTGGACGAGCAGGCGCGCGGCGGCGGAGTGGAAGGGCATCGGGCGTGGATCAGCGGGTTGCTGACCGAGTATTACGATCCGATGTACGCCTACCAGCGCGAGGCAAAAGGTGCACGAATCGAATTCGCCGGCGGCCGCGACGAAGTACTGGCGTACCTGCGCGACCGCTGACGTTGCCGCTCCCCGTGGCAGAAGGTTATAGCACCAGCGCGCCAATCAGCCCGGTGATCACGCCCACCGCCATGGTCAACACCGCCACCGTCACCAATACCCGGGTGTCGAACGACTTGCGCAGCATCAGCAGCGACGGCAGGCTGATGCTCGGCAATGTCATCAGCAGTGCAACCGCTGGGGCGGTGCCCAGGCCCAGGGTCATGAGGGTCTGCACGATGGGGATCTCCGCTGCCGTGGGGATCACGAACAGGGTGCCCACCACCGCCAGCGGTACCAGCCACAGCAGGCTGTTGCCCATGGCGCCGTCCACGTGGGGGAACAGCCACACCCGTGCGGCGCCCAGCACCAGCACCGCCAGCACGTAGACAGGGATGGTGGTCCAGAACAGGTGCCACAGCGACCGCATCCAGCGCCCGAACCAAGGGCCCTGTTCTGGCTCGCTGGCCTGTTCGACCGCTGCCACCGCCGCTTCGGGCAGCACCTCGGGGCGGGAAATGCGCTGCGCATACAGCGATACACCGACCACCAGGATGACCCCCGCGATCAGCCGCACCGCCGTGAAGCCCCAGCCCAGCACGAAGCCCATGAACACCAGGGTGGCCGGGTTGAGCACAGGGTTGGCCATCCAGAAGGCCAGCGCCGCGCCTACCGAGACCTGCTGGCGGCGCAGGCCGGCGACCACCGGGGCCGCGCAGCAACTGCACATCATGCCCGGCAGCGCGAACAGCCCGCCGCGCACGGTAGAACCCATGCCGGCCTGGCCAAAGGCACGCAGCAGCCAGTCACGGGGTATCAACACTTGCACCAGCGAACCGAGAATCACCCCCAGCACGGCGGCTTTCCAGATCGCCAGGAAATACACCTGGGCATAGGCCAGCGCGGCGGCCAGTGGCTCCTGGGCATGGTCGTCGATGATGGAGCCACCGATGCTGTGGTTGCTGGCCGCCACGAACGACTTCAGGTAATAGGGCGACCACTTCACGTAGTAAAGGCCGATCACGGCCACCAGCACGAAGGCCAGGGGTTTAAGCCAGAACAGCCGGGAACGCTGTTGGGCGGGGGAAGTGAGGGTAGTCATCGGTGGGTTCCGGACAGGACGAGATAAGTAGGGAGCCATTTTAGCTCAGGTTGCCTGCCAGCAGCGCGTAGCGTGTGCGTGCCCAGCAAACCCCGCGACGATGGTGAGCGCACTCAAGGTTTGTCCGCTACAGTGTTCACACTAATAAGGATAAAGCCCCGTTACGCCCGTGCACACGGGGGGAAACGGCGGCCTGAGGCAGGAAGCGTTCTGGCTCGCTCGGTGGGTTCGATCATGCGCTTTTCTCGTTTCGTCGCAGCCTGGGCATTCGTGTGTTGCGGTGGCCTGGCCCTGGCCGCCGATCCCTCTGCCAATCCGCAGCACACTATCGAAAAGGCCGAGGTGCTGGAACACAAGGTCGCGGACAAGGATAGCGCCCAGGCGCCGCCCAAGGCCGCGATCATCAGCAAGCCCGAGGCCCAGGCAGTGGACCCTGTCGGTGAAAAACCGGTGGATGACGCCCTGACCTGCCTGGCCCGTACGCTGTATTGGGAAGCCAAGGGCGGGACCCCAGAAGACATGGCGGCAGTGGCCAATGTGGTGCTCAACCGGCTGGGCCATGACGGTTTTCCAGGCACCGTGTGCGAAGTGGTGAAGCAGGGCGCCGACAAGAAAGTCTGCCAGTTTTCCTGGTGGTGCGACGGTCGCTCCGATGATGTGCAGGAGCCCGAGCGCTACAGCGTCGCCAAGGAGGTTGCACGCAAGGCGTTGAACCAGGAACTGCCCGACCGTACCCGCGGGGCCATGTACTTCCATGATCGCCAGGTCAAGCCAGAGTGGGCGGGGCAGTACCTGAAGACGGCCGAGTCGGGCAAATTCCTCTTCTACAAACCTCGCGAAGGCAAGGCCAAGTAGCCATGCAGAACAGACGTCAGCGGCAGGCGACCGGGCGAAGCTCGGCCAGGCCACGCCGCCATCTGCTCGTCACTCGGCGTTCAGGCACCGGGTCACCACCCGTGCCAGCAACACCGGGTCGGTGAGGTAAGCCGCATGGCCCTGGCGCGGCAGGGTATAGAGCGTCAGGCCGCGCAGGCGGTCCACCAGCGCCGCGGCGCAGGTCAGGCAGGGGTCATGCTCGCTGATCTCACCTACCAGCAGAAACGGCCGGGCCTTGAGCCGGCGCGCTTCGGCGACCGATGGCTTGATGGTATCCAGCGCGGCAGCTTCGTTCACGAAGGCCGGGACGGTGCTGACCATCGCTGGCCATAGCGGGATGTGTTTCATCTGCTCGACCTGGGCCGCAGGCATGCGCACCACGTGCCGGAGGGCGTGCACCGTGGCCGCCTCCATCTCGCCTTGGGCCACCAGGGCTTGCAACTGCGGGTAGTGTTCGCCCGTGGCGGGGCGTGGCAAGGAGTTGATGGGTTCGTACAGCACCAGGGTGCCGTCGAAGCCATCCCGCAAGGCCTGCATCAAGGCACAGCCGCCACCGAAGCTGTGGCCCAGCACCGCGGTGCCGGCGCCTGCCAGCGTGACCATCGCCGCCAGGTCATCCAGCTCGGCATCCAGGCTGTAGGGGGCGTCGCCATAAGGGCTGCTGCCGCGGCCGCGGCGGTCGTACAGGTACACGGTATGGCTGGCCGCCAGTTGCCGGGCGAACGTGGCCCAGTCGCTGGCCAGGGTGAACGCGCCATGGCAGACCACCAGCGCCGGGCCTTGGCCCCAGCGCTGGTAGCCAATGGACGTCCCGTCGCGGGAGATGACAGATCCTTCGATGCACTTCATGGTTGCAGCGGGTCCTCGGGGAGAAATTCGAGGCGCCAACCTAGCACACCCCGAGGCCCATGCAAGCTAGACGATGGAGTGCCCCAGTACGTCGATGATGCGTTGGGCGATGTGCTCCACATGGGTCTCCAGGGCAAAGTGCCCGGTATCCAGCAGCTCCACGTGGGCATTGGGGTTGTCCCGGCGGTAGGCCTCGGCACCGGGCGGAATGAAGAACGGGTCGCCCTTGCCCCAGATCACCAGGGTCGGCACCTGGGTGTCGCGGAAGAACTGCTGGAACGCCGGGTAAAGCGTGAGGTTGTTGCGGTAGTCATAGAACAGGTCCAGCTGGATCTGCTTGTTGCCAGGGCGTTCCATCAGCAGCGCATCCAGGTAATAGCCTTCGGGGGCGATCTGCTCGGGGTCGCTGACGCCCTCCACGTATTGCCAGCGGGTGGCTTCCAGGTTCAGCACGTTGTCGTGCACGGCCTGGCGGTGTTGCGCCGTAGGCTCGGCCCAGTAATCCCGAATGGGCGCCCAGGCATCGCCCAGGCCTTCCAGGTAGGCGTTGCCGTTCTGCGACACCAGCGCGGTGACCCGTTCCGGGTGGGCCAGGGCCAGGCGCAGACCGGTAGGGGCGCCATAGTCGAACACATACAGCGCGTAGCGTTGCAGGCCCAGGGCTTCGACGAAAGCCTCCAGGGTCTTGGCCAGGTTGTCGAAGCTGTAGACGTAGTCGCGTTCGGCTGGCACCTGGGTGAAACCAAAGCCGGGCAGGTCCGGGGCAATCACCCGGTAGTGAGGAGCCAGCAGGGGGATCAGCGTGCGGAACTGGTGGGATGAACTGGGATAGCCATGCAGCAGCAACAGCACCGGTGCATCGGGCTGGCCTGCTTCGCGGTAGAAAACGTTGACGCCATCGGCGTCGACACGGTGGAAGTGGACGCGGGGAACAGTGCTCATGTGGGGGGCTCCTGTAACTGGGTAAGTTGTTATTGCCGGTTACAGCTCTATTTGCTCAGGCCTGGTGTAACTAGTCAAATTATTTTTATAGGTTACAATGTGCGGACACCTGTCAGGAGAGGCTGTTGATGAGCGCTGAAACCCCCGCCCCCTTGGTGCTGGCCGACCACCCGGTGCTGGACCTGCTCAACACCCGCATGATGGTTGAAGGGCATCGCCAGGATCTGCTGACCGACGGCGTTCAGGCGGTGGAGTGGTTGCACAGGGTTGGCCTGCCGCTGGAGGACGTGGGCGGCGAGGCGGATCGTCAGCGCTTGCTCGAGCAGCTGCGCACGTTGCGTGACGTGATCGAACCGCTGGTGCTGGCGCGCGGGCAGGGCATCGTGGCTGACCCGCAGGGCTTGAACGGCTTTCTACGCAACGCGGTGGTCCAACTGATGTGGACCCAGGAGCAGGGGGTGGTGCTGGACCGCAGCCATGACCCCGACCCGGTGACACGGTGCATCAGCCAATTGGCGTTGGAGGCGGCCACATTGCTGGCCGAGGGCGATTTCACGCTGGTGCGCCAATGCGAAAGCCACGACTGTACGCTGATGTTCTACGACCGCACCAAGTCGCACAAACGCCGCTGGTGCAGCATGGCCGTGTGCGGCAACCGCCACAAGGTGACGGAGTTTCGCAAGCGGCGCCAGGGACTGTAGGGGGAGGCCCCGACAGCCGCTCGCTGGCAAGGGCGGTGCGCTTACCCCTCGCTCAATTCCGCCCGTGAACCCATGCGCCAGGCACTGCCCACTGCCGTGCACACGAACACCCCTGCGGCCACTGACAACGCCAACGGCAAGCCGACGTTCGAGGCTTGCATCAACCCGCCGCTGACCACCGGCCCCAGTACGCTGCCCAGGCCGAACAGCATGCCGGCGCCGGCATTGGCGGTCACCAGGTCATGGCCGCGGAAGCGTTGGCCGATCAGGACGATGGCCAGGGTATAGGTGCCGCCCGCCGCTGCACCCAGCAAGAACAATACGGGCCACAACACCGGGTTGCCACCCATCAACCACGCCAGGCTGGCGCCGATGGCCAACACGCACACGCCACAGGCCAGGTGCAGGGCGGTGCGTGGCACGCGGTCGGCCAGCCAGCCCAGGGGCAGTTGCAGGCACATGTCGCCCAGCAGGATGACGCTGACCATCAGCGCGGCTTCGGCGGGGCCGAAGCCGTTGTCGGCGGCATAGACCGGAAACAGCGCCAGGATCACGCTGTCGAAGAACGAGAAGAACAACACGCCCATGCACAGGGTGGGCGCCAGCCGCACGAAGCCCAACAGGGAAAAACGGCGGGGGGCGTGGTGTTCCTCCTCGCGGCCGCGGCCATTGGGCAGGCCGAACAGGCTCAGGCATGCGAGCCCCAGGGCGACACTCGCGCAGCTGACCACGTAGGGGCCAGTGGTGCCCAGCAGGGAAATCAGCAGCGGCCCGAGCATCTGGCTGCCGGTGTAGGCAGTGGTGTAAACGGCGATGGACTGGCCGCGGCGCTGGTCGCTGCACAGTTCGTTGATCCAGGCTTCACTGAGGATGATCACCACGCCCATGCCCAGCCCCATGGCCAGACGCAGCCCGGCCAGGGCGTACAGCGAGTCACGCAATGGTTCAAGCAAGGCGACGCTGGCCAGGCACAGCGCCAGGCAGGCCTGGAACAACTGGCGGCGGTTGAAACGTCGGGTCAGCGCGGCGCACAGGCTGGCGGCGAGCATCATGCCGACGGCGGGCAAGGCCGAGAGGATACCGATCTGCGCGGCACTGGCGCCGGTGTCGAGCAAGCGCAGGGCGGTGAGGGGGGCGGTGGCGCCCAGGCATATGCCGGCCACGGCGGCGACAAACAGCAGAACAGGCAGGGTCAGGCGATTCATGTGAGATCCACGCGGGCAAATCAACGGCGCGCGCAAGATCACTGCGTGCGTCACGGGGCCAACCGAGGCTGGCCGGAAGATCAGGCGTGGGAAGCGGGCGGCGAGAAAGTGAACGCGAACAGCACGCTGCGGCGACGGCTGAGGCCAGCGTCGGTCATGCAGGGGGGCATTGCCTGGAAGGGGTGGTGGGCACGAGGCATGTGCAAAGTGATCCGCAATACAGGCGCGCACTGTAGGCCACCGGGGCAGTGGTGGTCAATACTGCTAGCAAACGATACGCTAACGGGCGCCATGCTCTCCCGGTGGCACAGGTGGTCTTCAGAATTGGCTTGCCTCGGACCCTGGCGGCTAGCCGCTTATTTTTTCAAGGTGCAAGGTTTCATGCTGATCAATCTCTGGTACGTCGTCATGCCCTCGGCGCAGTTGACCGATGGCCTGGCCCCGGTACAACTGCTCGGCCAACCGTTCGTGGCTTTTCGCGACGAGGCCGGTCATGCCCGCTTGCTGTCAGACATCTGCGTGCACCGCGGCGGCTCGTTGTCGGCCGGGGGCAA
Organism: Pseudomonas eucalypticola; assembly: GCF_013374995.1. NCBI lineage: Bacteria > Pseudomonadati > Pseudomonadota > Gammaproteobacteria > Pseudomonadales > Pseudomonadaceae > Pseudomonas > Pseudomonas eucalypticola. The sequence goes on from NZ_CP056030.1 coordinate 2,877,478, forward strand.
GGTCGGTGCCACCGTGCAATGTCCCTACCATGGTTGGCGGTTCGGCGCCGATGGCCGGTGCAGCCACATCCCCGCACAGCCGGAAGCACGAGTGCCGGTCAAGGCGCGGGTCGACGCTTACCCCACCGTGGAACGCCATGGGTGGATCTGGGCGTTTCTCGGCGATCTTCCCGAGGCCGAGCGGCCGCCCCTGCCGGCCCTGGACTGGGTCGATGACCCGAACGTGCGGGTGGTGGCGGGGCATTTCGACTGGGATGCCAGCTGGGACCGTGTCATGGAAAACGGCCTGGACTTCGCCCATGCGCCTTTTGTCCACGGTTCGACTTTCGGTGACCCCGACCACCCGGAAATCGCCGCCTTCGAGGTGCAACGTGATACCTGGGGCGGCCAGGCGCAAATGCTCATGCGCCGCCCTGTGCGCAAGGGATGGCTGCGGCGCAGGCCCACGGGCGAGCACGTCGAGGTGGCCACGGTACCGGGCTATCACTTCTCCGGCCCGTGCGCCACGCTGCACCTGACCCCGCGCCCCGGCTGGACCATCCACATCGTCTCGGCCCACGTGCCGGTGGCCGCCAACCGTACCCGTACCTGGTGGATGATGGGCCGTACCTTCCTGCGCTCGCCGCTGTTCGACCGGCGCACCATCGCCAGCAACCTGCGCATCTTCGAGCAGGACCATGAAGTGCTGCGCAAGGTACGCCCTGAGCGCGTGCCGGACACGTGGCAGCAGGAAGTGTCGGTAAAGTCCGATGGCCTGCAGATCGCCTTTCGTCAGCGTCTTCGCGAACTGGAGCAGCGTGGCTGGCGTATCGACGAGGCGCGCCTGGCGCGGGAGTTCACCGGCCGCACGGCGTGCGTGGTGCCGGGGCCGGAGCGGCGCGAAGGTGGGGCCTGGGCCATCGAGACGATTCCCCTGGTGGCGCTCGACCCTGTCACCCCGGCCTGAGCGGACGTAGGGTTCAGCGAGGCGGGCGCCCGCGGCAATTGTGCAGTTTGTGCGGAGGTTTGCTCCATGCCCTTGTCAGACCCAGGGTCGGCAAGGCTAAATCGACGGCCGCGCCTTTACCGCTTGGAGGAACTGCCCGTTGTCTTCCCACTCCCACACCGAATCCGCCATCGCTTCAACCACGAGTAGCAGCCGCCCAGGGTTCTGGCTGCTGGCCTCGCTGCTGGTCGCCATGGTCCTGGCTGCCTTGGACCAGAGCATCGTGGCCACCGCGCTGCCGGTGATCGCCAGCGAGATGAAAGGCATCGAGGGCATGAGCTGGGTGGTCACGTTGTTCATGCTGACGTCCACCATCGGTGCACCCCTGTATGGCAAGTTGTCGGACTTGTATGGCAAGCGGCCGTTGTTCCTGCTGAGCATCGGCGTGTTCGTCGGTGCCTCACTGCTGTGTGGCCTGGCCAACAGCATGGGCCAGCTCATCGCGTTTCGTGGGCTTCAGGGCCTGGGCGCTGGCGGGTTGATGACCCTGTCCCAGGTGGTGATCGGCAGTGTGGTCAAGCCCTCCGAGCGGGGGCGTTATCAGGGGCTGTTCTCGGCGGCATTCGCGGTCAGCGCGGCGGCCGGGCCATTGCTGGGTGGTTTCATTACCACGCAGTTCAGCTGGCGCTGGGTATTCCTGATCAACATTCCCCTGGGGGCGTTGGCCATCGCTGGCTTGATGATCAACCTGCCGGCCATCAAGCGGCGGCCGGACGTGAAGGTCGACTACCGCGGCGCGGCCGTGCTGTGCGTGGCCACCTCGGCGTTGCTGCTGCTCACCCATTCCTTTTCCCAGGCTGGGCAGGTCGACCCGCTGGCCACGTGGGGCCTGGGTTTGCTGGCGGTGGTCGGCTTCGCCGTGCTGTACAAGGTGGAGCACAAGGCGCCGGAGCCCATCATCGACCCGCGCCTGTTCGCCAACCGACGCTTCAGTGTGGCGGTGGCGGCGATGGCGGCCATGGCCTTCGCCATGATGGGCTCGCTGGTATTCATGCCGCTGTACTACCAGGCGGTGCTGCACCAGACCCCGACCGAGTCGGGCATCATGACCTTGCCCCAGGTGGTGATGATGGTGGTCAGCTCGTTCATCGGCGGCGCCATTTCTACCCGCCGGCAAAATCATGCCACCTTGCTGCTGCTGGGCGTGGGCCTGGAAGCGCTGGGCCTGTTCCTGCTGCTGATCTTTGCCCGCCACCAGCTGGGTGCACCGTATTTCCTGCTGGCCATGGGCGTGCTCGGTTCCGGCATGGGCATCGGCATGCCCAACGCCACCGTGATCGTGCAGAATGCCGTGGATCTGAAAGTCATGGGCGCTGCCACGGCGGGGCTGTCGTTCTGCCGCTCACTGGGGGCGGCGCTGGGCGTGGCCGTGGCAGGGGGCATCATGAGCTATACCCTGCGCCATGAACTCGCCCAACTGCCGGCTGCGTTGCAGGGAATGTCGCTGACCTTGCCCCAGGGCATTGGCTCGGCGGTGCAATCGGGCACCGACGTGGCCCAGCTCACCGAGCTGTACCGCACGGCGATCAGCGCCAGCCTGCTGGCCGGTGGTGCGGTAATGACGGTGGCGTGGTTGCTGGTGTTGTGGTTGGTGCTGGGCAAAAAACCTCGCAGCGAGCAGTCCTAGCCGGCGGAAAGCCTGTTGGCGCCAAGTCGCCTGCCTCCCGAGCTGGCGCCCGGTCCCACAGGGTTGTTTCTGAACTCGGGGCTTGCCCCTGTGGGACCGGGCGAAGCTCGGGAAAAGACCACCGCGGATCAACTGCCACACCGAGTCACCCGCTTCCCGAGCTGGCGCCCGGTCCCACAGGGTTGTTGCTGGACTCGGGGCTTGTTCCTGTGGGACCGGGCGAAGCTCGGGAAAAGACCACCGCGGATCAACTGCCACACCGAGTCACACGCTTCCCGAGCTGGCGCCCGGTCCCACAGGGTTGCGACTGGACTCGGGGCTTGTTCCTGTGGGACCGGGCGAAGCTCGGGAAAAGACCACCGCGGATCAACTGCCACACCGGGTCGCCTGCTTCCCGAGCTGGCGCCCGGTCCCACAGGGTTGTTGCTGGACCCGGGGCTTGCCCCTGTGGGACCGGGCGAAGCTCGGGAAAAGCGCAACGCGGTTCGACTGCCGTATCGCGTCAAACGGTTAACGTCCTAACCGCTTATCCCGCGCCAGACGCCGTGCATGCATTTCTGCCATGACTTGGGGTAACCTTTGAGCCAACAGAATCAAACCGTAACAATACCTGCCATTCCTTGTGTCTCAGGTCGATTCTGAATGTGCTATACCATTGCAATTGCCTCCACCTGCATCCTCGTTGACGGAGTTCTCGATGTCTCGCAAACAAAAAACTTCACCCAGTGAAAACCAGATAGCCGTGCAGGAGTCTCGTATACCTGACATTGCGATCAAGGCGTTCAGCAACGCCTTCAAGGCTGCCATCGCTCAAGGTGCAAGTGTGCTCGTGGCCAGGAACGGTGAATTGCTCGAGGTTTCTGAACATGCCCGCACGCCTATTCGCTCACTGGGTGAATATGGCCATCTGAAAAGCGGCACTCGGTTGAAGATTCGTAAGCAAGAGGATCGGGCCAGTTCTTGAGCACGCCCCGAATACGGATATTTGCGGGGCCGAACGGTTCAGGTAAAAGCACGTTCAATCGGTTGATACCGAAACACCTCCTAGGCTGTTATGTCAATCCAGATGACATAGAGAGGAACATCGGCAGTACCGGCTATTTCGATTTTTCCTCCTACGGGATCGAAAAGCACCAGGCTGAGGTTTTCGAATTTCTTCGCGCCCACCCGGTTCTGAATGTCTCCGCGACTGCGCTGCATAAATTGCAGCGGCTCTCCATTGACGGGAACCGTTTGAATTTCGACAGAACTACCATTGATTCGTACGTCGCGTCGGCGTTGTCCGATTTTGTCAGGCGTATGCTCATTCGCGAACGCATAAGCTTTACGTTTGAGACGGTAATGTCTTCCGCGGACAAAGTAGGCCTGCTGCGTGAAGCTCGCGATGCGGGTTACCGGGTATACGTGTACTACGTGGCCACCGCCGATCCTGAAATCAATGTCCGTCGTGTGGCCTATCGGGTTTCTCAGGGGGGGCATCATGTTGCACCTGAGAAAATTCGTACGCGTTATTTCCGCTCGCTCGACCTTTTGTCCGAAGCGATTTTGGTCTCCAACAGAGCTTATGTATTCGATAACTCCGATGAGGGCGAGGGTTTCGCTCAGCTGGCCGAAATAACCGATGGCGAATGTATCGAAATCAAGTCGGACATTCAGCCACCCTGGTTTGACACTTATGTGCTCAACAAGCTGCTCTGATAGGATCACGTCATAGCGTGGCCCTGCCGCTATCGAATTTACGCCCCCCGCAACAAGTCATGCTCATCCAGCAGCCGAAAGAAGATCTCCGGACGTCGCGCCAGCGCCCGGCGAATCGCCGCCGGGATCGCTTCACGGGTCTTGCGGCACAGCCCCGGCTGTTCATCGAATTCAAACACCAACCCGCGCACGCTGCGCACCTCGTTGTAGCCCGGGGTGATCCGCACAACGATGCCCAGCAGTTCCTGCATTCTGCCGCACAGGCGTTGCAGGTCTTCCAGGCTTTGCAGGTTCTCGAGGCGGTCGATCAGTTTGCGCTCTTCATGCCGGGTCAACTGCAAGATTCGGCAGTCGGCCCCTGGGGTGTCCAGCAACTGCCCGTGCCCGCAAATGCAGGCGGCAGGGGGGCAGGGTTGGCGGGTCGGGGCAGGGTTGGTCATGGCTCCAGCATAGCCAGTGGGCATCGGCTTGCACAATGCTGCGGAATGTTTGCGTGATCGTCCGGAAACAGCACACCCGTGCAATATTGCGCGGCCTACGCTGCTAGAGTTCAGACTGCTTACGTACTGCCCGGCCAACGTAGCCCGGCAGGCGCCACCGTGATTGCTGCAAATGAGGAAGCCATGCACAAACTGACCATCAATGGGCAGGAACACGCTGTAGACGTGCCGGCCGATATGCCATTGCTATGGGTGCTGCGCGACGTGCTGGGCATGACCGGCACCAAATATGGATGCGGTATCGCTCAGTGTGGCGTGTGTACCGTGCACCTGGATGGCCAGGCCGTGCGCTCGTGCGTGCTGCCGGTCAGCGCCGTGGAAGGCCATGCCATCACCACCATCGAAGGGGTCGGCGAGACCCCGGTGGGCGCCCAGTTGCAACAGGCCTGGCTTGAACATGAAGTGGTGCAGTGCGGTTACTGCCAGCCAGGCCAGATCATGGCCGCTGCCGCGCTGTTGCATAACCACCCGCAGGCCGATGACGAGCAGATCGTCACGGCGATGACCGGCAACCTGTGCCGCTGCGCGACCTATACCCGCATCCGCGCCGCGATCAAAAGCGTCAGCCAGGCCTGAGGAACAACCTGATGAAAACCGCCACTCTCCTGGGTACGGCGCTCTCTCGCCGTGGCTTGCTCAAAAGCAGTGCACTGACCCTCGGCGGCCTGGTGCTCAGTACCTGGCTCCCACCGATAGTCGCCCGCTCCGCCGCCGCCGAGGCGGTGGCCCCCGGCCGCCCGGGCACGCCGAATTTCGAAGGCTTCGGCGCATTCGTGCAGATCGCCGAGGACGGCAGCGTGCGCGTCATCTCGCCAAAGATCGAAATGGGCCAGGGCGCCCAGACGGGCATCGCCATGATGGTGGCTGAAGAGTTGGAAGTGGACCTGGACCAGGTGCACATCCAGGAAGCACCGCCCAACGGCGCGCTGTATACCGACACCCTCCTGAAATTCCAGGCCACCGGAGGCTCGTCGTCCACCCGCTTCACGTGGGAGCCGCTGCGCAAGGCCGGCGCCACGGCGCGTATCCTGCTGACCCAGGCCGCCGCCCTGCGCTGGAACGTGGCGCCCAGCCAGTGCCGTGCGCAGAAGGGCCAGGTACACGGGCCCCAGGGTCAGAGGCTGGGTTATGGCGAGCTGGCCAACGCGGCCGCGCAGTTGCCGCTGCCCACCGACGTGCCGCTCAAGGCCATGGCCGACTTCACCTTGCTCGGCACCCCGGCCCGGCGCCTGGACACCCCCGACAAGGTCATCGGCAAGGCGCAGTTCACCATCGATTTGCAGGTGCCAGGCATGCGCATCGCCTCGACGCTGACGTGCCCGGTGCATGGCGGCACGCTCAAGGCGCTGGAGGAGGGCGATGCCCGCCAAGTGCCGGGCGTGCGCGACATCATCCGGCTGAGCAACGCGGTGGCGGTGATTGGCGACCATTTCTGGGCCTGCCAGCAGGGCCTGAAGGCCTTGCGCATCGACTGGGACTACGGCGCCAACGCCGACGGCCATTCGGCGTCGCTGGACAAGGCGCTGCTGGCGGCCAGCAGCCGGGACGGCGTGGTGGCCCATGAAGCCGGCGACATCGCCAACACCCTGGCCTCCGCCAGCAGCCGCTTCGAAGCGGTGTACGAACAACCGTTCCTCTCGCACTCGCCGCTGGAACCCATGGGCTGTGTGGCCCACGTGCGTGCCGATGCCTGCGAGTTGTGGGTCGGCACCCAGGCGCCCGTGTTCGCGCAGATGGGGGCGGCGAAAATCAGCGGCCTGCCGCCAGAAAAAGTCATCATCCACAACCAGTTGATCGGCGGTGCCTTCGGCCGCCGGCTGGAGTCGGACTTCATCTTCCAGGCAGTGGACATCGCCCGCCAGGTCGATTACCCGATCAAGCTGGTGTGGAGCCGCGAAGAAGACATGACCCACGACCTGTACCGGCCGCACTACGTCGACCGCCTGAATGCGGCCCTGGACGATGATGGCGGGTTGCAAGGCTGGGAGCACCGGATTGCCGGCGCCTCGGTGATCGCCAGCTTCGTCGGTGCCTTGCCGCCCAACGGCGTCGACGCCGACGCGGTGGAAGTGGCCATCGAGCCCATCTACCAGTTGCCGCACTTGAAGGTGCGCTATATCCGCGAAGACCCCAAGACCATCCCCGTGTCCTGGTGGCGCGGGGTGGGTCCGTTGCGCAGTACCTATGCGCTGGAGTCGTTCGTCGACGAGCTGGCGCACCGTGCCAAGGCCGACCCCGTTGCCTACCGCGAACGCTTGATTGCTACGCAGCCGCGCGCGCTGGCGGTGCTCAAGCGCGCCGCCGAGGCGGCTGACTGGCATACGCCGCTGCCCGCCGGGCAGGGCCGTGGCATTGCCGTGAGCGCAGTGTTCGGCAGTTTCATCGCCACCGTGGTGGAGCTGGAAATGCAGGGCGAACGTGGGCTGCGGATCAAGCGCCTGGTCTCGGCGATCGACTGTGGCTTCGTCAACAACCCCACTTCGGTGACCTCCCAGGTGGAAGGCGGCACGCTGTTCGGCCTGTCGGCAGCGCTGTTCAACGAGATTCTGGTGGAGAACGGTCGCGTGCAGCAGAACAACTTCAACGCCTACCGGCAGATCCGCATGAGCGACGCGCCACCGGTTGAAGTGCACCTGGTACCCAGCCTGGAGGCCCCCGGCGGCGTCGGCGAAACCGGTGCGGTACCGGTGGCGGCCGCCCTGGTCAATGCCCTGCACGCGGCCAGCAATGCCCGCGTGCGCCGCTTGCCCCTGAGCCGCTCCGGCTACTACACCGTTTGAGGAAGGCTGACATGACGTTTATCAAACTGGCCCTGGCCGCCACCCTCGTGACGGTGTGCGCGACGGCGCAGGCGGCCGACCCGCAACTCGTTGCCAAAGGCCAATACCTGACCCGCGCCGCCGACTGCGAGGCCTGCCATACCACCCCTGGCGGCAAGCCGTTCACCGGCGGCCTGGCGTTCCAACTGCCGTTCGGCACCCTGTACTCACCCAACATCACCCCAGACCCGGCCACCGGCATCGGCGCCTGGAGTGACGACGAGTTCGTCAGTGCCCTGCAGAAAGGCGTGGGCAAGGACGGCAAGCATTACTACCCGGCGTTCCCGTACACCTCCTACACCCTGATGCCGCGCGAGGACATCCTGGCGATCAAGGCGTACCTGTTCAGCCTGGCGCCGGTGGACCAGCCGCCCAAGGACAACGACATCGGCTTCCCCTTCAACCAGCGGTGGGGCATGGCCCTCTGGAACCCGATGTTCGCCGCTAACGAGCGCTTCGTGCCTGACCCGCAACAGTCCGCCGAATTCAACCGGGGTGCGTACCTGGTGCAGGGACCGGGGCACTGTGGCGAGTGCCATTCGCCGCGTACCCTGTTCCAGGCGGTAGACACCGGCAAGTCACTGGCGGGCGCGACCATCGGCAACTGGCAGGCCTACAACATCAGTTCCGACCCGCGCTACGGCGTCGGTGGCTGGCCACGCGACGTGCTGACCCGCTATCTGGCCACCGGCGAGGCGCCGGGCTATGCCATGGCCGGTGGGCCCATGAGCGATGTGGTGGAACACAGCCTGCGCTTCCTGACCCCCGCTGATATCCAGGCGGTGGCCGTGTACCTGCAAGGCGCGCCCGCCCGTGCCGAAGGCATCACACGGCCCAAGGCGGTCGTGAATGATGGTCCGCTGGCGCCGGGCGATGGCCTGGGGCGCAAAGTCTTCGTCGATGCCTGCGCCGGCTGCCACCGCCTGGACGGCCAGGGCAACCAAAGCCCGGTGGCCACCCTGAGCGGGCTCAAGACCCTCAACGATCCGTTGGGTACCAACCTGATCGCCGTGCTGTTGGCCGGGCACTATCCGGCCACGTTTGGGTCGCAACAGAAGATGCCTGATTTTGCCCATAGCTACAGTGACAAGGAGCTGGCCGCCGTGAGTACTTTCGTCTTGCGCCGCTTCGGTGAGAGCGACGCGCGCATTACCCCGCAACAAGTGGCTCGGAGCCGTAGCAGTGCCTTGCATTGACCGCTTGCTGGCCGCGATAGACGCCAGCCTCGACGCGGGTACCGAAGCCGTGGTGGCCACGGTAGTCAAGGTCCGTGGTTCGGCGTACCGACGGCCAGGGGCGCGCATGCTGATCCCGCTGGTGGGCGCCCCCAGTGGCACGGTCAGTGGGGGTTGCCTGGAAAGCGAGGTGGCGAAGAAAGCCTGGTGGCTGAGTGAGCACGGGCCCAAGGTGGTGGCCTACAGCACCGCGGCTGATGAGGAGGACCCGCTGGACGAAGCGGCCCTGAGCTTCGGCCTGGGCTGCAACGGCACCGTGTATGTCCTGATGGAACGCGTGCAGCAGACCGAAGGGTCCATATTGCTCGCCACGTTGCGGCAGGTGCGTGATACCGGGCAGCCGGCGGCGTTGGCCACGGTCATCACCAGCGACGGTGCGCTACCCGTGGGTTCGCGCCTGGCTGCTGGCCAGAGCACCTGGGCCCACCCGGCGCTGACGGCGTGCGTGGCGCAGGGGCTGGCTGATGTGCAGCGCCTGGGCAAGTCGGCGCTGCGCCGGTACCGGGGCGAGTGGGGCGAAGTCGAAGTGTTCCTCGAATACCTGGCCCCGGCCCGACGCCTGGTGGTGTTCGGCGCCGGCCACGATGCCCAGCCGCTGGTGCGCATGGCCAGTCTGCTGGGCTGGAAGGTCACGGTGGTGGATGGCCGTGCGCATTTCGCCCGGCAAGCGCGCTTTCCGGAAGCTGAAGCGGTGATCTGCGCCGACGCACGCGCGCCCCTGGCCTTCGCGGAGCGGCTGAACGGGGCGGCGGTCGCCATCATGACTCACAGCCTGAGTCAGGATTTTCATTGGCTGCGCGCGGCACTGGCCAGTGGCGCCGCCTACATCGGCCAACTGGGCCCTCGGGACCGCACGGAGCGCCTCTTGGCTGACATGGATGAGCCGTCGTTAGCGGCGCTGGACCGCTTGCATTACCCCATGGGCCTGGACTTGGGCGGCGACAGCCCGGAAAGCGTGGCCCTGGCCATCCTGGCCGAGATCACCGCGGTGTTCAACGGCCGCCAGGGTAGCCCGTTGAAAGGCCGCCAGCAAAGCATTCACGACGTCGAGCCTTCGGTGCTGCACGCGGACATGGCCGCGCCAATCCACGTCCCGTCCCCGTAGCAGCGGACCCGGCCGCGTCACCGGCGCCGCGTGGCATCAGGCATACCGCGTGCACCGCCGACGCGGCCAGGTCCGCTGCTACAGATCGATTCAGAGGTAGCGTGAATCACGCATCCGAGCGACCGAACCACTCCAGCGCCGTGCGCCAGACGCAGACACCCAGGAAGTAAGCCGACATCAACAGCCACACCGCCATGACCAGCGGGTTGACGGCGGGGTGGTCGTGCACCAGCGACAGGCTGCACAACAGCCAGATGGCGGTGACCGCGATGTTGATGGGCATGAACCGCTTCACGCGGAATGGGTGCAGGAACTTCATGCGGGTGACGGTGAGCAGGGCAAGCACCACGATGGTCAAGAGCGTCACCCACGGCGACGGTGCAAGGGTGTACAGGCACAGGGCGACCACGTTCCAGGCGGCGGGGAAGCCCTGGAAGTAATTGTCCTTGCTTTTCATCTCGACGTTGCAGAAGCAGAACAGTGACGACACCAGCATCACCGACGTCGCGACCAGGGCGGTGTATTCGGGCAAGGGGATGTAGCGGTAGATGAACAGCGCCGGGATGAACACGTAGGTCAGGTAGTCGATGACCAGGTCCAGCACTGAGCCGTCGAAGTGCGGCAACACGGTCTGCACGTTCACCCGGCGCGCCAGGGAGCCATCGACGCCGTCGACGATCAGCGCCACGCCCAGCCATATCAGGCAGGCCTTGGGCTGGTTTTCGAACAGCGCCAGGGTCGCCAGCAGGGCGGTGACCACCCCAGTGGCAGTGAAACCATGAGCGCCCCAGGCTTTGAGCCTGGCCAGGTGCAAGGTCGAGATCACGAAACAGTCTCCAGCAGGAAAAGGGCAGCGATGCGCTGGCTGCACCTGTCGACCGGGCACGGGCGGCAAGGTTCAGTGGCGTGATCTCAGGATAGGCAATTTCTGCGGTTTAGAGCAGGGCAGGGTTGCAAGCCGCTACCGAACTACAGGCCGCCACGTCGCCGCAGCAATGCCTGCGGGGGGGCCACTGGACGGTGCGGGCCGCGGGTCGACCTGAAGAAATGTTCTATCCAAGCAGTCCGTCGGCGAATAATATTCGTCGCCATCCTTTTTTCGAGATCCGTTCATGGACAAGCTTGACCGCGCCATCCTCGATATTCTGCAAGTGGACTGCACGCGTTCGGTCAGTGACATCGCTGATCAGGTGGGCCTGGGCAGCACGGCGTGCTGGCGGCGTATCCAGAAAATGGAAGAGGCCGGCATCATTCGCGCGCGGGTAGCGTTGCTCGATGGTCGGCAACTGAATGTGGGCGTGGTGGTCTTCGTGTCGATTCGCACCACTCAGCACAACGCCGAATGGATCGAGGGGTTCCACCAAGCGGTCGCGGGCATCGAGGAAGTGGTGGAGGTGTACCGGATGGCGGGCGATACCGATTACCTGTTGCGCGTGGCAGTGCCAGACGTCGCGGGGTACGACGCGGTGTACAAGCAGCTGATCCGTATACCGGGGTTGTCCGACATCAGTTCGAGCTTTTCCATGGAACAGATCAAATATTCCACACGGTTGCCGCTGCGATACGCGCCTTAGGGTCGGTATTTCCTACAGAGCCTCGCTGCACCGCGTGACACGGTGCCGAGCGGGCAGGCCGTTGCCGAAAGGGGCAGGGAGGTTTTACTTCGCCCAGCCATCTGGCTATCATGCGCCACGGAGATGGCATTCCTCCTTGAACCGCCGCGCTGGCCGCAGCTGATGATGCCTACAGACACCTGATCACGGGGCTGTAGGCGTACGCGCAACAATTCCCTTCTGGTCAGGCACTCTTCTTTTTTGGTGACTGACCCATGTCCAGACTCAGACGCTTCGAACAACTCGACTTGTTGCCCTATATCGGCAAATGGCTGCTGCTCGCCGGCCTGGTCGCCGTGCTGGCCGGTTCGGCCTCAGCGTTTTTTCTGTTTGCCCTGGACTACGTCACCGGTGTGCGCGACAGCCACCGCTGGCTGATCTGGCTGCTGCCGATGGCCGGGTTCGTGGTGGGCTGGATCTATTACCGCCTGGGCAAGACGGTGGAGGCGGGGAACAACCTGCTGATCGACGAGATTCACGACCCGAAGAACGTGGTGCCCCTGCGCATGGTCCCCCTGGTGCTGGGCGGTACGCTGATGTCGCACCTGTTCGGCGCTTCAGTGGGCCGCGAAGGCACGGCGGTGCAGATGGGCGGTGCCCTGGCCGACCAGGTGACCCACCTGCTGCGGCTGCGCCGCGAGGACCGACGAATCATTCTGATGGCGGGTATCAGTGCCGGCTTCGCCTCGGTGTTCGGCACTCCATTGGCCGGTGCGGTATTCGGGCTGGAGGTACTGGCCATCGGGCGCCTGCGCTACGACGCGCTCTTCCCCTGCATGATCTCCGCCATCGCCGCTGACCAGGTCGGGCTGCTGTGGGGCGTGCAGCATACGCACTATGCCATCGGCGAGATCGTGCCGGTGCAAGGGTGGAATGTGCTGGCGGTGCTGATTGCCGGGGTCATCTTCGGCCTGGCCGGCTTGCTGTTCGCCACCGCCACCCACCGCCTGGGCGCGCTGGTCAAGCGGCTTATCGCCTACCCGCCATTACGGCCCTTCGTGGGTGGCGTGGTGATCGCGGTAGCTGTGTGGGCCTTGGGTGCCTACGATTACATCGGCCTGGGCATCCCCAGCATCGTGCGAGCCTTCGAGGTGCCGGTGGCGCCCTGGGACTGGTTCGGCAAGCTGGCCTTCACCGTGGCGTCCCTGGGGTCGGGGTTCAAGGGCGGCGAAGTGACCCCGCTGTTCTATATCGGCGCTACCCTGGGCAATGCATTGGCACCTTTGCTGCACCTGCCGTTCGCCCTGCTTGCGGGCATCGGTTTCGTCGCCGTGTTCGCCGGTGCGGCCAATACGCCGCTGGCGACCATCATCATGGCCATGGAGCTGTTCGGTGCCGACATCGGACCACTGGCGGCCATCGCCTGCATTGCCAGTTACCTGGTGTCGGGCCACACGGGCATCTATAGCGCCCAGCGCATCGGCCATAGCAAACAGCGCGGCAGAGGGCTGCCGGAAGACCTGCGATTGGGGGAATTGAAGCAGTACAGGGAACAGCAGCGCCGCAAGTAGCAGGCTGCTTTAGGCCTGCCGAGGTTCATTCCTGAACAAACCACTAACGTAACGCAGATTCTGCTTCACTGTAACAATCTTGAACCTATACTCCGCGTCGATGCCGTTTGCCACGCTTTGAATGCCGGAATTCGCCCCATGAACAAGATCCTGCGCCAGTACTTTCCGGCTTCCACCCTGCGTATGCTGCCCAACCGCTGGGACCTCATGGCGCTGCCATTGGTGGTAGGGTTCCTGCTGTTCTTCTCCATCGGTGCCCACCAGACCTGGGCGCCCATTTCCACCCTGCAGAGCCAGGCCATTTCCCTGGACCCCGCCGACCTGCCCGAATACGCCGTGCGCACCACCCTGCGCATGCTTGCCGCCATGGCCGCGTCGTTGGTGTTCACGCTGCTTTATGGCACCTTGGCGGCCAAAAGCCGGCGCGCCGAGAAGCTGCTGGTGCCGGTGCTGGACATCCTGCAGTCGGTGCCGGTGCTGGGCTATATCTCGTTTACCGTGACCTTCTTCCTGCTGTTGTTCCCAGGTCGGGTGCTGGGCGCCGAGTGCGCGGCGATTTTCGCCATTTTTACCAGCCAGGCGTGGAACATGACCTTCAGCTTCTACCAGTCCCTGCGCATGTTGCCCCGGGACCTGGAAGAGGTGGCCAGCAACCTTCAGCTATCGGCCTGGCAGAAGTTCTGGAAGCTCGACGTGCCCTATGCCATACCGGGCCTGGTGTGGAACATGATGATGAGCATGTCCGGTGGCTGGTTCTTCGTGGTGGCCTCCGAGGCCATCACCGTGGGTGACCAGACCATTACCCTGCCAGGCGTGGGCGCCTACCTGGCCACGGCCATCCTGCAGCGCAACATGGCGGCGGTGGGCTATGTGATCCTGGCCATGGTGGTGGTGATCCTGCTCTACGACCAGTTCCTGTTCCGCCCCCTGGTGGCCTGGGCCGACAAGTTTCGCATGGAAAACACCGCCTCCCAGGCCGGCGTGCCGGAGTCCTGGGTGCTCAACCTGATCCAGCGCACGCGCCTGGTGCAGCGTCTGTTGCGGCCGGTGACACGCACCATCGGGCGCCTGGGCAACCGACGCTTCAGCCTGCCGCGTCGGCGCCGCAAGGCGCCTCCCAGCGTCCACGCTTCGCGGCTGGTGGACTGGCTATGGAACGGCGCCATCGGCGCGCTGACCCTCTATGCCTTGTGGCATATCATTACCTACGTGGGCACCGAGGTGGGCCTGGATGAATGCCTGCACGTACTGGGCCTGGGCCTGATCACGCTGGTGCGGGTGATGCTGCTGATCGCCTTGGCGTCGCTGATCTGGGTGCCGTTGGGGGTGATGATTGGCCTGCGGCCCACATGGGCGGAAAAGGTCCAGCCATTGGCGCAATTTCTCGCCGCGTTTCCGGCCAACCTGCTGTTCCCGGTGTTCGTCATCGTCATCCTGCGCTATCAGCTGAACCCGGACGTATGGCTGAGCCCCCTGATCGTGCTCGGCACCCAGTGGTACATCCTGTTCAACGTGATTGCGGGGGCCAGCGCCTTTCCCAATGACTTTCGCGAAGCGGCGACCAATTTCCGCATTCGTGGCTGGCAGTGGTGGCGCACCGTGATGTTGCCCGGGATCTTCCCTTATTACGTCACCGGCGCCATCACCGCCTCGGGCGGCGCCTGGAATGCCAGCATCGTGTCGGAGTTCGTCGCCTGGGGCCAGGACAAGGTGGTGGCCCACGGGCTGGGCGCCTACATCGCCGAAACCACGGCGGCCGGCGACTTCCCCAAGATCACCCTGGGGGTGGTGGTGATGTCCCTGTTCGTGGTGGTGTTCAACCGGGTGGTGTGGCGCCCCCTGTATGCCGTCGCTGAAAACAAGTTGCGCATGAATTGAAGGGAAACCGCAGATGAATACCTTGAATGAACACCCCGGCAACAGCGCGCCGATTTTTTCCCTGAGCAACGTGAGCCGCGGTTTCGGCAAGGGCAAGGAAGCGCACCAGGTGCTCAGCGATGTCGACCTGGTGCTGCGCGAGGGCGAGATCGTTGGCCTGCTGGGGCGTTCCGGCTCGGGCAAGTCGACATTGCTGCGCATCATCGCCGGCCTGATCGAGCCCAGCGCCGGTGACGTGCGCTACCGTGGCGAGCCGCTGGACGGCCCGGCCGAAGGCGTGGCCATGGTCTTCCAGACCTTCGCGCTGTTCCCCTGGCTGACGGTGCTGGAAAACGTCGAAGCCGGCCTGCACGCCCTGCAGGTGCCGCGCAAGGAGGCCCGCCAGCGAGCGCTGGCGGCCATCGACCTGATCGGCCTGGACGGCTTTGAAAACGCCTACCCGCGTGAGCTGTCGGGCGGCATGCGCCAGCGCGTGGGCTTTGCCCGGGCACTGGTGGTCAACCCGACGTTGCTGCTGATGGACGAGCCGTTTTCGGCCCTGGACGTGCTCACCGCCGAAACCCTGCGCACCGATTTGCTCGACCTGTGGAGCGACAAGCAACTGCCCATCAAGTCGATCCTGATCGTCACCCACAACATCGAAGAAGCGGTGCTGATGTGCGACCGCATTCTGGTGCTGTCCTCCAATCCAGGCCGGGTGGTGGCACAGATCAAGGTGCCGTTCGCCCACCCGCGCAACCGCCTGGAGCCGCGCTTTCGCAACATGATCGACGACATCTACGCGCTGATGACCGACCGCCGCAGCGCCGACGCCAGCAAAGGCCGCGCCGAGTTGAAGGTCGGCAGCCAGCTGCCCGACGTGTCCACCAACCTCATGGCGGGCCTGATCGAGGCCTTGGCGGCCGAACCCTACCATGGCCGCGCGGGCATGGCGGTGGTGGCCGAGCGGTTGCTGCTGGAGGTGGACGACCTGTTTCCCGTGGCTGAAATGCTTGAACACCTGGGCTTTGCGGAGCTAAAGGGCGCTGACATCAGCCTGACCGACGCCGGCCGGCTGTTCGCCGATTACGGCACCCAGGAGCGCAAGGCACAATTCGCCGAGCACCTGGTGCGCAACGTGCCCCTGGCGGCGCGTATCCGCCTGATCCTGCAGGAACGCCGCGGCCACCGCGCCCCGCGGGTGCGTTTCGAGCAGGAGCTGGAGGATTCGTTGAGCGAAGTGTTCGTGGAGCAGACGCTGGAAAGTGTGATCAGCTGGGGACGGTATGCGGAGATCTTTTCGTATGATGACCATACGGAGACGTTCAGCCTGGAGGATATGGAGGGGGAGGGGTAGGGTGGCTGCCGGGTGCAGGGCTTGATGCCGTTAGCGCTCTTGAGATCGAGCGCCGCCCGCGCGGCGCACGATCTCAAGAGCGCCATAGCAACAAAGACAAGCACCCCCCTTGAAAATCCTCACCCCCGCTCCCGCTCCCGCTCCCGCTCCCGCACCAGCGCCTCCAGCGTCAACCGATTCTGCGACAGCAATATAGACCGAACGGTCTCCATCCGCGCCCGATCAATGCTGTCCCACCCCAGCGCCCGCAGCACCGGCCGGCGCAACACCCGAAATACCATCCCCTGGGCGTTGAACGCCAACGCCCGAATGATCGTCACCTCATCATCCGCACCACGGCCCGTCAAACGCCCCACGATGCCGCGCGTGACGGCCCCCAGGCGCAGGTTGAGGCCCTGGTCCATCAAGTCGAATGCCGCTGGCGGCCCCAGGCCCGCTTGCTCGCGGGCCATGAAGCGGCGCCAGTCGCTGGACTGGGGGTTGTCATGGATCAACGCGACGAAGCCGCCGAGAATGTCCAGGTAAGCGTCGATCAGGTTCGTGTCGGTCGCACCCGGTGTTGCCAGCAAGGTTTCGGCATGGGTCACCACGTCGCTCAGTTGCGCCCAGATGTGCGTGAGGATGTAGTCGACGCAGGCAACGTACACGCCTTCCTTGTTATCGAAGTAATACTGCAGCGCGGGCGCGTTGACCCCGGCTGCGTTGGCGATGTCGCGGGTGGAGGCGCCTTCGAAACCGCGCTCGGCGAATAACCCCACGGCGGCCTCGATGATCCGCTGGCGGGTCTCTTCGCCGCGCTGGTAGCCGCCTTCCTTTGCCGGTCGATGTCGTGCCATGTGAACGCGCCTGTAATGAGTCAGCTGCAAAATATATCACTTGACATAAATTCGCCACCGTCACATTTTGTCTCAACTGGAATAATTTGGAGCCCCAGGCATGTCTGTCGACCGTCCTCTCGGCCAGCAAGAGCGCTTGTCCCCCGTGGCCGAACCCCCTGATGAGCCGCGACGCGCCGGCCCGCGCAAGGTGTTGCTGGGCCTTGGGCTGTTGATCGTGCTGGCGGGCCTGGTGTGGGGCGGCTATTGGCTGCTGCACGGACGCTTCATCGAAAGCACCGATGACGCTTACCTGCAGGCCGACAGCATGACCGTGGCGCCCAAGGTGGGCGGCTATGTGACCGAGGTGCTGGTGGCCGATAACCAGACCGTCAGCGTTGGCCAGCCGCTGGTACGCCTGGACGTGCGCAAATACCAGGCCGCGCTGGATGAAGCCTTGGCCACCGTAACCTCGCGCCAGGCCGACGTGGCCAAGGCCGAGGCCGACCTGGTGCAACAGGACGCCAGCATCGCCCAGGCCCGGGCCGAATTGGCGGGCGCCGATGCCGACACCCGCCATGCCCGTTCGGAAGTGGCACGCTACGCCCCGCTGGCCAAGTCAGGGGCGGAAACCGAGGAGCGCCTGGCCGAACTCAACAACAAGTTGGCCCAGGCAAGCACCAGCCAGACCGCCCGCCAGGCGGCGGTACAGTCAGCGCAAACTCGCGTGGGCATTCTCAAGGCGCAGTTGCAGCAAGCCCGCGCCCAGTTGGTCGTGGCCGAGGCCAGCGCGCGCCAATCGCAATTGGACCGTGACGACACCACCGTGGTCAGCACCCTGGCCGGCCGTGTGGCCGACCGCAGCGTGCGGGTAGGGCAGTTCACCCAGCCGGGAACCCGGCTGCTGACCGTGGTGCCCGTGCGGGCGCTGTACCTGACGGCCAACTTCAAGGAAACCCAGATCGGCCACATGCGTCCCGGCCAGCAAGTCACCGTGCACGTGGACGCCTTGCCAGGCCAGGACCTGGTGGGGCATATCGACAGCCTGTCGCCGGGTACCGGGTCGCAGTTCGCCCTGCTGCCATCGCAGAACGCCACGGGCAACTTCACCAAAATTGTCCAGCGGGTGCCGGTGCGCATTCATCTGGACGTACCCGATGGCGTGCGCAACGTGCTGGTTCCGGGATTGTCGGTCACCGTTGACGTGGACGTGCGTAGCCATGGCTGAGGCCAGCAGCATTGCGGCGCCGCGGCCGGCCAATGCGTCGCTCAGCGACTGGGTGGCCGTGGCCGCGGGCTCTCTGGGCGCCTTGCTGGCCACCCTGGATATCTCCATCACCAACTCGGCGCTGCCGCAGATACAGGGGCAGATCGGCGCGTCGGGCACCGAAGGCACGTGGATCTCCACCGGTTACCTGATGTCCGAAATCGTCATGATTCCGCTGGCCGCGTGGCTGACGCGGGTATTCGGCCTGCGCCGGTTCCTGATGGGCAACGCGATTTTCTTTACCCTGTTTTCCATGTGCTGCGGGTTGTCCACCACCCTGATGGGAATGGTACTGGGGCGCATTGGCCAAGGGTTCGCCGGTGGCGCGATGATCCCCACCGCGCAAACCATCATTCGCACGCGCCTTCCCCGGCACCAGATGTCGGTGGGCATGTCGATCTTCGGCCTGACCGTGCTGCTGGGGCCGTTGATGGGCCCGGTGGTGGGCGGCTGGCTGACCGAGAACGCCAGTTGGCGCTGGTGCTTTTTCCTCAACCTGCCCATCAGCCTGGCGCTGGTGGCGTTGCTGTGGAGTGGCCTGCGCCCGGAAAAGGCCGACCTGCAGCAATTCATCAAGGCGGACTGGGTGGGTATCCTCGGCCTGACCCTGGGCTTGAGCACCTTGACCGTGGTGCTTGAGGAGGGGCAGCGCGAGCACTGGTTCGAGTCCCACATGATCGTCTGGCTGAGCCTGCTGTGCGTGGTCGGGTTCTTCCTGGTGGCGGTGGGGCAGGTATTCGCCAGGCGACCCATCGTGCGCTTGAGCCTGCTGCGCAACCCGCGGTACGCCAGCGTGATCCTGATTGTCTCCACCGTGGGCGCTGCTATCTACAGCATCTCCTACCTGCTGCCCCAGTTCCTCGGCACGGTGGCCGGCTACAACGCCCAGCAGGCGGGCTCGATCATGCTGCTGTCGGGGCTCCCGGCATTCCTGCTGATGCCGGTGTTGCCGGCGCTGCTGCAGCGTTACGACGCCCGCTGGCTGGTGATCATCGGCCTGGTCATGTTCAGTGTCAGTTGCGCCCTGGACATCGGCCTGACCAGCGAAAGCGTGGGCCACGATTTCTACGGTTCGCAGCTGCTGCGCGGCTTCGCCCAGATCTTGGCGATGATGCCGCTCAACCAGGCGTCCATGGCTGCGGTGGCGACCCATGAGGCCGGTGATGCGGCGGGTCTGTACAACATGGCGCGCAACCTGGGCGGCTCCATCGGCCTTGCGCTGATGGGCGTGCTCATCGACCGTCGCGATAGTTACCACGACGCCACGATCCGCGAGTCATTGACCGCCAACAGTACCCTTGGCCAGGAGCACATGGCCGGCCAGACCGCCAGCTTTCTGATGCAGACCGGCGACCAGGCCCTGGCGCAGCTCAAGGCCACCGCGCAACTGGCCAGCCAGATCGCAGGGCAGGCCACGGTGATGACCTTCAACGAGTGCTTCTATTTGCTGGCCATCGCCCTGGTACTGTGCCTGCCTCTGGCCCTTCTCCTGAAAAAACCGGCGAGCCACCCATGACTCACAGAACCCTGATATCGGCCGTGGTGCTGGGCCTGCTGGCCGGTTGCACCGTCGGCCCCGACTACCACGGCGCACCTTCGGTCGCCGCCAAGACCCTGGCGGCCGGCCGGCTGCCGCACGCCGACACTCAGGCCGGCGCCCCACCGGCTGCGGCCGACTGGTGGCGTGGGCTGAACGACCCCCAGCTCGACGCGCTGGTTGAGGCGGCGTTGAAAGACAGCCCGGACATTCAATCGGCCCTGGCCCGCTTGCGCCAGAGCCGTGCCGGCCTGAGCGGCCAGCAGGCTGATGCCAGGCCCAAGCTCAGCGCCAACGCCACCAGCCTGCGCATGCGCTCGCCTGACCTGTCGGCGCTGACCGGGGAGGACAGCGGGGGTGGGCGGGGGCCGGTGCAGTTCTACCTGGCTGACTTCGATGCCAGCTGGGAAGTGGACCTGTTTGGCGGAACCCGCCGCGCCATCGAGGCGGCCTCGGCCAGCGCCGACGCCTCCCAGGCTGACCTGGCAGACGCCCAGGTGCAACTGGCGGCCGAAGTGGTGCAGGCCTATGTCGACCTGCGCGACCGCCAGGCGCGCCTGGCCCTGGTGGACGCCACCGCGCAACTGGAAGCCCAGGTGCTGGACCTCACCCAGCAGCGGCGTGCCCGCGGCGTTGCCTCGCAGTTGCAGTTGGAGCAAGTGACCACGCAATTGCAGACCACCCAGGCCCAGCGCCTGCCCTTGCAGGCGCAGATCATCGAGTCCCTGGATCAGCTGGCGGTGCTGTGTGGCCAGGAGCCGGGCGAGCTGGACGCGCGCCTGGGCCAGCCGGCCGACCTGCCCAGTGTGCCTGCCAGCGTACCCCTGGCGGACCCGGCCGCCCTGCTCAAGGCCCGCCCGGACATCCGCGCCGCCGAGCGTCAGCTGGCCTCCAGCAATGCGCAGATCGGTGAGAAGAAAGCCGACTGGTTCCCCAAACTATCGTTGATGGGCGACCTGGGCTTCAGCGCCGCCGAGCCGTCGCACCTGCTGCGCAAGGACAATGGCACCTGGCTGCTGGTCCCACGCCTGACCTGGAACGCCCTGGATTTTGGCCGCGTGGCGGCTAGCGTCGATAGCGCCGAAGCCGGGCGCGACGAGGCTCAGGCACATTACCGCAGCGTGGTGCTGGGCGCCTTGCGCGACGCCGACACGGCGCTCGCCCGTTATGGCCATCAGCGCCAGAACGTGGTGTTGCTGCGTGACATCGAAGCCTCATCGGGGCGCGCCGCCAGCCTGACCCGCGAGCGCTACGACGCGGGCACGGCCAGCACCCTGGATTGGCTGGATGCCGAGCGCACGCGGTTCGATGCCGAACAGAACCGGATCAGTGGGGATGCGCTGCTGCTCAAGGATTTTGCGGCGTTGCATAAGGCGTTGGGGTTGGGCTGGCGGACGTAGGGGGCGAGATGTGCGTCGAGGTCCCCCTTGATGCAATTCAAAACCAACCACGTTATCCTCCCCTGAAATCTCTTCCAAACCCCATCCGCCCATGATCGCCCACCTGCTCATCTTCTTCTGCACCCTGGTCGCCATGGAAGGCGTCGGCACGCTGGCGCACAAGTACATCATGCACGGCCCCGGCTGGTGGCTGCATCGGTCGCACCACGAGGCGCACCTGGGCGCGCTGGAAGCCAATGACCTATACCTGCTGGCCCTGGCGCTGGCCGCCATCGGCCTGATGGTGATGGGCGACGCCGTGGCGCAATGCATTGGCGCGGGCGCCGCGGCCTATGGATTGATCTACGTGGTGTTCCATGACGGCCTGGTGCACCGCCACTGGCCGGTACGCCCCAGCCCGCGCCACCCGTACCTGCTGCGCCTGTACCAGGCCCACCTGATGCATCATGCCATCAAGGACCGGCGCAACAGCGTGTCGTTCGGGTTTCTCTATGCGCCCTCCCAGGCAACCCTGAACGCGCACGTGCAGGCCAGCGACGAGCCAACGTCTGCGTCCGGCCCTCACACCCAGCTTGACTAAGACGTGCCCAGGGCCTGGGCGGCCAGGTCCGCCAGGTAGGCCAGGGCGGCGCTCTCGGTTTCGCTGGCCCGGTGCAGACGGTAGCCCAGCGGGGCCACGTTCGGCAGGCCTTCCATGACCCGCAAATGCGCCGGCAAGCCCACCCGGGTGCGCAGGGTAATGCCCAGCCCGGCGCTGACGGCAGCCCACAGCCCTGCCACGCTGGGGCTGGTGAGGGCGATGCGCCAAGGGATATGCGCTGCATCCAGCGCCTGCAAGGCCGCGCTGCGCAGCACGCACGGCGCGTCAAATAGCACCAGCGGCAGCGGGTTGTCGGCGCTGGCCGTGAACTGACGGTGGCCGGGACCGATCCAGTGGGTCGGGGTTTGGCCCAGGCGCGTCGACCACGGTGTGCTCGCGCCGGTGTCCCAGGTCAGGGCCAGGTCGAGCCGGGCGCTTTCCACCAACGGCAGCAATTCGGCGCTGCGGCCCAGGCGGATCTCCAGGCTGATGCCCGGGTAGACGCTGGTGAAGCGCTGAAGCACATCACTGAGCAGGCGCTCACCGAAATCCTCCTGCAAGCCCAGGCGCAGCGTGCCCTGGGCTTGGGTTGCATGCAGGTGGCCGAAGATCTCGTCATTGAGCCCCAGCAGGCGCCGAGCGTGCCCCAGCAGCAGTTCGCCCATGGGCGTCAAGGCCAGGCCGCGCCCCGACCGCGCGAGCACGGGGCTGCCGACCTGCTCTTCGAGTTTCTTCAGTTGCGCGCTTACCGCCGACGTCGAGCGACCCAGGCGGTCGGCGGCCTTGGCGAAGCTGTCCAGTTCGACCCCGGTGACAAATGTACGCAGCACGTCCAGGTCAAAGGTTGGGTGACGCATGTTGATAATCCTGGATTTCAGAACTGTTGATCCTGATGAATCTGATATTCAGGATTATCGTCGCTGGGTACGGTGTACGTCGTCAACCGCCCATGCAAGGTCACGCCATGCCCTTCGTACGTATTTCCCTGCTTCAAGGCCGCTCTGCCGAGTATCTCCAGGCATTGTCCGACGGCATCCATCAGGCCATGGTCGACACCTTCGACGTACCGCCCAGCGATCGCTTCCAGATCATCCACCAACACAGGGCGGGGGAATTGCTGTTCGACCGCGATTACCTGGCGGGCCCGCGCAGCGAAGCCTTCACCCTGATCGCCATCACCGCGGGCAAGCCGCGCAGCAATGCACGCCGCCAGGCGTTCTACCAGACCCTGGTGCGGCGGTTGCACGCAAAGATCGGCCTGGACCCCGAAGACGTCATGGTCGTGATTACCACCACGGCGGCAGAGGAGTGGTCGTTTGGCGGTGGGCGCATGAATGGGGGGACGGTGGCATGAACATCGCCATGCAATACAGCTTCGCGTTCGCCCCCGGGCGTGTTGTTGCTCCACTAGCGATCTGCAGTGAGCAAACAGGGCGGACTAGGTGATGCCCCAGGCATAACTGGCCAGAAACGAATGTGGGACCGGGCTTGCCCGGGAAGCGCCGCGCGGGCGGCGCCCGATCTTAAGACCGACACAACAGCATCGCCGGGCGCCTGATAGCCCTGGGGCAATTCCCAGCCAGGGACTCTGATGAGCATTCCGTCGGCCCGTCTTGCAATTATCTGGGGAGGCACCCGGCGTATCAGTAGCGTGGGCCGCCGTCGCCTTCGTGGCGGAAGTGCTCAGGCTGAGGGCCGTGGCCCGGGCCGCCATGCATCGGCGCCGGAGCCGGGCCGGGGCCGCCGTGGCCGTGGTCGTGGTGACCCTTGTGATCATGGTCCAGCAGATTGGAGACGGCCACGCCCAGCACGCCACCGGCAACGCCGCCGATGACCGCGCCCTGGGTGCCGCCTACCTGGTTGCCGACCACGGCACCGCCGGCCGCGCCGACCACCGCGCCAACCACGTCGTTGGCCAGGGCGGCAGTGCTGCACAGGCTCAGGGAAAGTACCAGGGCGGAAAGAATGCGCATTTCATTAACTCGTTGAAAAGAGGCGCAATTCTGCGAAGCCGTTAATTGGATAGCAAGCTAATCAAGGTATCGGGATTATTACAATGCCGGGCCTTGCTCAGGAATGGGCGTTGGCACGGGGTTCCAGCAGGTGAGCGACCAGGATGTTGTTCAGAAACCGGAACTGATCGTTGAGGCCCACGACTTCATTGCTGAAGTGGTGGCTGGCCTGAGGCATCAGTACCGAGCCGAAGCCGTCGTTGGTAATCAGTTGCAGCGGAGCCTTGCGGGTAACGACGTTCTGCACGTAGTAGTTCTTGCCGAAACGAGGAAAGCTGACATTCAGGGTCACGGGTCGGATCATGGAACAGGCTCCGGGGCTTTGACGATGGGGATGAGCTTCGGCTGCGGGCAGGTGAAACTCAAGTGAACGATTGTGCATGTACGCGCTGGTAGCTATTTGATGGCGCGGGCCATGTCCACGACGGGAAGCACGAACAGGTGCAGGGTAACGGCGGTCAACGCCAGGCAGGTGAGCAGATGAATCAGCATGTCGTGGCCTCCCGATACGTGGTGTATGGGGCCATGGTACGCCGCTGGGGAAACGGCGGAAGATGATGCTCGCGATGGTGGTTATCGATGGAATTGATGGTGTGGCCCCACCGCTATGGGCAGCCGCCCTTTTGTGGGACCGGGCGAAGCTCGGGAAGAATACGCCGCGTGATGCCAGACGATCCGCGGTGCCGTCTTCCCGAGCTTCGCCCGGTCCCACAGCGGGGGCGATTTACCCCGTTGGTTCAGCGCACCACGCGATAGCACGGCACATACGCCGCGCCGCCGGGCAGCTTCATGCGGTGCTGTTCGACGAAGGCGTTGAGCAACTTGTCCAGCGGCGCCATGATCTCGGGGTCGCCGTGAATCTCGTACGGCCCGTGCTGCTCGATCAGGCGTATGCCCTTGTCCTTGACGTTGCCGGCGACGATGCCGGAGAACGCCCGGCGCAGGTTGGCCGCCAGCTCATGGGGAGGCAGGGCGTGGCTCAACTGCAAGCTCGCCATGTTGGCGTGGGTAGGGTCAAAGGGGCGCTGGAAGCTTTCCTCGATGCGCAGCAACCAGTTGAAGTGGAAGGCGTCGTTGCGCTCGCGGCGGAACAGTTTCACTTCCTTGAGGCCCTGGGTCATCTGCCGGGCCACTTCGGCCGGGTTATCGATGATGATCTGGTAATGGCGCTGGGCTGCTTCACCCAGGGTGGCTCCCACGAAGGCGTGCAGTTGCTCAAGATACGGTGCCGCGCTTTTCGGCCCGGTGAGCACCACGGGGAAGGGCAGGCCGGCGTTGTCAGGGTGCATCAGGATGCCCAGCAGGTACAGGAACTCCTCGGCGGTGCCGGCGCCGCCCGGGAAGATGATGATGCCGTGGCCGACGCGCACGAAGGCTTCCAGGCGCTTCTCGATATCCGGCAGGATCACCAGTTCGTTGACGATGGGGTTGGGCGCCTCGGCGGCGATGATGCCCGGCTCGGTCAGGCCCAGGTAGCGGCCACCGGTCATGCGCTGCTTGGCGTGGGCGATGGTGGCGCCCTTCATCGGCCCCTTCATCACGCCCGGGCCGCAGCCGGTGCACACGTCCAGCTTGCGCAAGCCCAGTTCGTGGCCGACCTTCTTGGTGTACTTGTACTCGTCACTGTTGATCGAATGCCCGCCCCAGCACACCACCATCTTGGGCTCGACGCCGGCCCGCAGGGTGCGCGCATTGCGCAGCAGGTGGAAGACGTAGTCGGTGATGCCCTGGGAAGTGCTCAGGTCGATGCGCGTGCTGTCCAGTTCGTTCTCGGTGTAAACGATGTCGCGCAGGGCGCTGAACAGCATCTCCCGGGTGCTGGCGATCATTTCGCCGTCGACGAAAGCGTCGGCCGGGGCGTTCAGCAGTTCCAGGCGCACGCCGCGGTCCTGCTGGTGAATACGAACTTCGAAATCCTGGTAGGCGTCGAGGATGGTCTTGGCGTTGTCGATGTGGGCGCCGGTGTTGAGGATGGCCAGGGCGCACTGGCGGAACAGGGTATAGATACTGCCGGAACCGGCTTCGCTCAGTTGCTGCACTTCGCGTTGGGACAGGGTTTCCAGGCTGCCCTTGGGGCTGACGGATGCGTTGATTACGTGTCGTTGTTGAGTCATTGCACATTCCTTGAGAGCAATGGAGCCGCCGCTGGGGCCGGCTTCATTCAAACGTTCTGAATCCGGCCAGGCGGGGGCCGGTACTACTGCACGACAGAAAAATGCCTCCTTGTTCGATCGGGTGACGGATCCTTTTTAAAACGCTGATAACCCGAGAGTGGCATCAATAGTGGGGTTTATCAAATTTGTCCGAGGGTGGCAGCCTTGCCGCCCCCCGGTGCGCGGTTCAGGGTTTGCGCCGAGGGCGCGAAACCACGGATTCGATGTTCTTGCGGCCGATCAATTGGGGCCGGGGTGCTTCCACGGCCAACCACTTGTACATCACCAGGCAGTCCACCAGGCCCAGGCGTGCATGCTGGTAGGCGCGGGGCAAGCGCCCGACGGTCTCAAAGCCCAGTTTGGTCCACAACGCCACGGCCACCTCATTGCTGGCCACCACCGAATTGAACTGCATGGCCAGAAAGCCGCTGTCGCGGGCCAGCTGCTGAGAGTGTTCGCACATCAGCCGCGCCACGCCCCGGCCACGGGCGGCCTCGGTGACCATGTAGCCGCAGTTGCACACGTGGCTGCCGGGGCCGGCCGCGTTGGGCTTGAGGTAGTAACTGCCCAGCAGTACGCCGTCTTCCTCGGCTACCAGGGTGTGCAAGGGCAGGTCCAGCCATAGGTGGCGGGCCTGTTCCGCGCTCAGGGCCGGGTCGTAGGCATAGGTTTCGCGGGCCGCCGCCACGGCCTGGAACGTGGGCCAGAAGCGGTCGAAGTCGGCGGCGGTCATGGGACGAATCTGGATCATGGCATTCCTTGGGCGTCTAGCGATGGGGCAGTTTACCAGCCTGGGCCGGGCAGGCTGAACACATAGCGGGCGATCAGCGAACAGTTAATGTTATTAATGGTTAATATTGTTATGTAGTTGCATATGCTGAGGGGGCGTCGACCTTGCGCGACGCGTGTTCCGACAACAACAATAAAACGGAGTTACCCCCCTCATGGCACAGCCATTCTTGCCGCGCAGGCCTCGTTGCGCCTCCACCCTGGCCGTCACTCTGAGTGTCGGCTGCCTGGTCCCCCCGGGGTGGGCACGTGCCGACGGCTTCGTCGAGGACGCCACGGCGACCCTCAATACCCGCAACGCTTTTTACCAAGGCAATTTCAAGGGCGGTGATGTCAGTGTCGCCAAGCGCCAGGAATGGGCCGAGGGCTTCATCCTTCAAGGTGGTTCAGGCTTTACCCCAGGGGTCATCGGCGTGGGTGTCGATGTGATCGGCAAATGGGGCGTACGCCTGGACAGCGGGCGCGGTACCGCGGGTTCCGGGCTACTGCCCAAGACCGCCAGTGGCGCCCCGGCCGAGTATGGGCGGGCGGGCGCGGCGCTGAAATTCAAAGGTTTCAGTACGCTGGTCAAGGTCGGTGAGCAAACCCCCAGCCTGCCGGTGGTGCGCACCAATGACGCGCGTTTGCTGCCGCAGACGTACGTGGGCACCACCCTGGTGTCAAACCCTGCGCAGTGGCTGACCCTGTACGGCGGGCGCCTGAATACGTTCAGCAACCGCGACTCCACCAACCAGGAAAAGCTGCACATGCATGGCAGCAGCATCACTGGCGACCATTTCGACTACCTGGGCAGCGAGTTCCGCGCCGTGGACGGGCGCCTGCAACTGGCCTACTGGCATGCCGAGCTCAAGGATATCTATGCCCAGGACCTCTACCGTTTCACCTACGACCAACCCATGGGCACTGGCACATGGCGCCTGGATACCGGCCTGTACGTAAGCACCGAGCAAGGCCAGGCCAAGGCGGGTGGCCTGGATAACCGCGCGCTGTACGGCGGGCTCAGTTGGCGTCAAGGTGGGCACACCTGGCTGCTGGGGTTGCAACGGCTGTTCGGCCCGGATGATTTCGTCGGCTTGCAGGACAGCCCCACGGTAATGACCAACCACGTCAACAACATCTTCGGCTACGCCCATGAGCGCTCCTGGCAGGTGCGCTACGACTATGATTTCGCCGCCAGTGGGGTGCCAGGGCTGACGGCCACGGCCAAATACGTGCAGGGCTGGGACGTGCAGCGCAGCAACGCGGTGGACGGGCATGAATGGGAGCGCGACTTCAACCTGCGCTATGTGGTGCAGTCCGGCCAGTGGCGCGACCTGAGTGTGTCGTTGAGCCTCTATAGCCTGCGCTCGACCTTCCAGAGCAGCCTGGACGAAACGCGGTTCACGGTGGGCTACCCTATTCGGCTGTTCTGAAGGCAGGGCGCCGCAGAGCGTTGTGGGCGGTACACGCGGTGTACCTGCTGCTGCCCGGTGCTGATGACGCGGCCAGGTCCGCTGCTACGCGAACCGTTGTAGCAGCGGACCCGTGGTGACGGGTGTGCTCAGGGCTCCTGGCAGGCGAATGCCGCCGCATCCTGCGCATCACCCTTGCCCGTGAAATGCGCTTCCTGAGGATAGGCGCACAGCGGTCGGCTGCGCCCTGGGAAGGCACTGCCACGGGCCAGCAAGTGGGCCGGTGGCTGCTGCTGGTCTTGCCAGGTTTCCAGGGCGGTCAGCGGGTCGATATCATCCAGCGCTGGCCCGTCGCCGCAATGGGTCATGCCCGGCACGATGAATAACCGTGCCCAGGGCTCGACCGCCGTGCGGCCCCCGTTGTCATGGGTCAATTGCGCCCAATAGCGGCGCAGGTCATTGGCCGAGAACACCGGATCGCTGTTGCCTTGCACCACTAGCAGCTTGCCGCCTGCGGCGGTGAAGCTGGAGTATTGGGTGGCCACGGCATCATTGATGGCGGCTGTCTGTGCGGTCGATTGGACCGCCTGGTCGAAATCGAAGGTCAACAGGTTCAACCGAGGCTGGGGCGGGGTCATGAAATACAGGCCCAGGGACCCAGGCGTCAGGGTGGCGTTGCGCGCATCGGGCTTGGCGCCATTGGCTTGCCCGAGTTTCCAGACCCGCCAGCCATCCGAGGCGATACCGGCGTCCCATGGCCAATCGCTGTACAGGGGCAGGCCGTGGCTGTCGTGAACGCCGTTGAACACGGCGTGCAGCGCTTCGACCTTGGCCGGGGACAGGCAGCCCTGGGCCTGACCGGATTTGCACGTGAGTGACGCAGGGTCAAACTGGCAGCGGCTCATGGCGTCGATGCTGCCGTCCTTTAACCCGTCCAGCGCATCGCAGCGCTCCAGCACGGCCTTGGTCACCAGGTCTTGATCGGCCTGGGTCAGTGCCTGGGACAGTATGGGTTGCCCATCGACCGTGCGCGGCGCGGCACGGCTCAACGCCTGGGTATCCCAGGCTTGCGCCACGGCAGCGCGGCTCAGGCGCAGCCCGGGGTTGCCAGCGATGATGCCATCGAACTGCGTGGGAAAGCGCTGCGCCGCCATCAGGGCCGAGCGGCCACCGTTGGAGCAGCCCATGAATACGCTATGGGCCGGCGCCTTGCCGTAATAGCTGAGGATCAACGCCTTGGCCTGGGCAGTGACCGTGCCGATGGCCGCATAGGCATAGTCCAGCCGCGCCTGCTGGTCGAGGCCGAAGCGCGCGTCGCTGTTGTCCTTGCCGCTGTGGCCGGAGTCCGTGGCCACCACCGCGTAGCCACGGTCCAGGGCTGGCAGTGCGCTGGCGCCGCGCAACGGAATGGCGCCCAGCGCCTGGCCCACCACGCCGTCCATGCCACCCCCGCCCTGAAACAGAAAGCGGCCGTTCCATGGGCTGGGCAGGCGCAATTCGAAGTGGGTACCGTAAGGCTGGCCGTCGGCCCCGCTGCGGGCGCCGATGACGCCTTGCACCAGGCAGTGGGCGGGCATCGCCGCCTTGCTCAATGCGGCGCCGGTCAGGGCAGCACGGCCTGGATTGGCCTGCGGTAACTGGCCGGCGGCTACCCACTGGTGCAGGTTCAGGGTGACGGCTGGGTCGTTGCTGACCAGGGCAGCGCAACGTTGCTGGTCATCGGCATGGGCCACGGCCATGCCCAGCAGCGTGAGCGTGAAAACAGGGGCAAGTGTTCGCTTCACCAGGAAATTCCCTTTGTTGTTGTGATGGGAGAGCTAATATGGTTAATACTATTAACCAGTTTTTCGGTCAAGCCGATCCCATTACAAACACAAAAGGATGTGCCCATGCGCCGCACCGCTCTACTGCTGACCCTGACCTGCATGCTCCCTGCCGGGTGGACCGAAGCCGCGCCGGCGCTCGAACCTGTGTACGAAGCGACCATCGACATCGCTCCAGGTCAGGCGTTGGGCAAGGGACCGTTGGGGGAGCGGTTCAAGGTGCCGATCACCGGCGGGGAGTTTCACGGCCCTGGCTTGCAGGGCAAGGTGCTCGCAGGCGGGGCCGATCGGCAGTTGCTGCGCGCGGACGGCGTCAAGCAGCTGGACGCGCTGTATGACATGCAAACCGAGGATGGAACGGTGCTGACCGTGCGCAACCAGGTGCTGGTGCATGGCAGTGACGGGGGGCGGTATGCGTTCTCGACGCTGACCATTCAGGCGCCGGAAGGACCCTACGCGTGGCTGAACAAGGCGGTGTATGTGGGCAGCCTGACGAGCCTGAAGCCGCAGCGTGAGGCGGTATTGGTGAAGGTTTACCGCGTGCAGTGAGCCAGGTACCACCCTGGGGGAACGCTGCCGCGGTCGCACGCTCAGATCAACGCGCGCAGCGCCTGCTGGAACGCTTCGATGTTCTGCTCATGGCGCTTGTAGTAGGTCCAGGGCCCGATCCGCTGCGAGGTCACCAGCTGCGCGCGCTGCAGCGCCGCCAGGTACAGCGACACCGTGGATTGCGAGAGGTTGGCGCGGGCCTGGATGATGCTCACGCACACGCCGACCTCATCGGGGTTGACCTGTTGTTCGGGGAAGTGCTTGCTCGGCTCTTTCAGCCAGCCAAGGATCGCCAGGCGGGTCGGGTTGTCGAGGGCCTTGAGGGCTTCGCTGATATCGATGCTCATAAATCACACAATCGGGTAATCCGGCGATTTTACGACACTTGGGCCTGGCGCGTCAGGGGTTTAGTCGCAATGGGCGGGGTAGTCGATGTAGCCCACCTCGGTGCCGCCATACATGCTGGCACTGTCCAGCGGGTTGAGTGGCAGCCCTTGGGCCAGCCGCCGGGGCAGGTCGGGGTTGGCGATGAAGGGGCGACCGAAGGCAATCAGGTCCGCCAGCCCTGCGTCCAGCACGCGGTTGCCGCGCTCGGCCGTGTATTTGCCCGCATAGATCAGGGCGCCGCTGAAGGTGTCCCGTACCTGCTGGCGAAAGTCGTCGGGCAGGGCGGGGGCGTCATCCCAGTCGGCTTCGGCCAGGGACAGGTAGGCAATGCCGATGCCTTCCAGCAGGCTGATGGCCTGCAGGTAGGTGTCGCGCGGGTCTTCCTCGACCAGGCCCAGGTAGACGCGGGCTTCGTCGGTGCTCTCGAACAGCGGCGAGAAACGCACGCCCAGCCGGTCCTTGCCAACCACAGCGGCGACGGCCTCGGTCACTTCGCGCAGGAAGCGCAGGCGGTTGCTCAGCGAGCCGCCATACTCGTCGTCGCGCTGGTTGCTGTGGGCGGAGATGAACTGGTTGATCAGGTAGCCGTTGGCGCAGTGGATTTCCACACCGTCAAAACCAGCGTCCAGCGCGTTGCGGGCAGCCTTGGCGTAGAGCTGCACCAACTCGGCGATCTCTTCGCGGCTCAACGCCCGTGGGATGGACGGTGGGCACAGGGTGCCGGTACCAGGGCCGGTTTCGATGAACACACTGACGCCGCTGGCGGCGATGGCCGAAGGGGCTACAGGCGCATCGCCGTTGGGCTGCAGTGAGGTGTGCGATACCCGACCCACATGCCACAGCTGGGCGAAAATGATTCCGCCTTCAGCGTGAACGGCGTCGGTGACCTGGCGCCAGCCGGCCACCTGTTCCGGGCTGTGGATGCCGGGGGTCCAGGCGTAGCCCTGGCCACGCGGTTCGATCTGGGTGCCCTCGGTCACCATGAAGCCGGCGCTGGTGCGCTGGCGGTAGTAGGTCGCCATCAAGGCGTTGGCGATGTTGCCGGGCTGGGTGCTGCGCGAGCGGGTCAATGGGGGCAGCACGATGCTGTTTTTCAGGGAATAAGGGCCGAGGGTGGCGGGGCGCAACAGGGCAGGGGTAGACACGGGGGGTGAAGCCTTGGTGATGAATGAGGTGGGACAGAGTAACCTGCATATCTAGATATCTCAATATATAATTTTATTTGGTCTGCTTCAGAGCCATTCACACCCAGACATCATTCACTGCGGTGCGCTCGCCACCTTGGTCACCGGTATTGAGTACACCACAAGGTTCGATGAGCAACAGCTTCACTTCCTGTGGCGCGCAAGGCCGATGCTCGACGCCCTTGGGAACCACATAGAGTTCGCCCGGCTGCAGCATCACCGCCCCATCGCGCAATTCGATCCTCAACTGGCCTTCCAGCACCATGAAAGCCTCGTCAGTATCGGCATGGCTGTGCCAGATGAACTCGCCCTGCAAGCGTGCGATCTTGAACTGGTAGTCATTCATTTCGGCGATGACCTTGGGCGCCCATTGCTCGGTGAACAGGGCGAATTTTTCCTGGAAATTGACTGGCTTTGGCATGATCCGACTCGCGTTGATGTGAAGTGAGTGGACTGTAGCGGGCGTCCCGGCTCAGGGTCTTGCATGATTGTGCAGCGTTGGCAGCGGTTCTCATCCAGGGCCGGGGTGGCCATTTGTCTGTAGCATGGGCGCCCTGTACTGGAGAGCCTGCCATGAACGCCACCGACTGGGTCCTGCCCGCTGCCCACCCCACCCGGGTGGAGCGCATCGAAGCACGCTTCGCGGGCCACGGCTTCGACCCGCATCGCCATGACACCTACGCCATCGGCCGGACCCTGGCCGGGGTGCAGAGTTTTCATTACCGCAGGGCGCTACGGCACAGCCTGCCGGGTGGCACCTTGGTATTGCACCCCGATGAACTGCACGATGGCCAGGCCGGTACCGAGGCAGGGTTTCAGTACCGGATGATTTACGTGCAGCCGGCATTGATCCAGCAAGTGCTGGGCGGTCGGCCGCTGCCGTTCATCGAAGGTGGGCTGAGCAATGACCCACGGCTGTTCGCGGCGACCCAGCGGTTGCTGGCCGATATGCACAGCGTGATCGAACCCCTGGCCGAGGACGATGCCTTGTTCGAAGTGGCACAGGCCCTGGCGTTGGCTGCGGGCATGCGCCGTGAACGGCGGGTGCTGGATTATCCGGCGGCCGAGCGCGCCCGCGAGTTCATCCACGCCACACTCGGGCAGCCGGTGACCCTGGATGATCTGGCCCAGGCCAGCGGCCGTGACCGCTGGGGGTTGTCACGGGATTTTCGCGCGTTGTACGGCACCAGCCCGTACCGCTATATCGTCCAGCGCCGCCTGGACGGCGTGCGTCGGGCAATGCTGGCCGGGTGCTCGTTGGCTGATGCCGCGTTGGCGGCGGGTTTTCATGACCAGAGCCACATGACGAGGCTGTACACCCAGGCGTACGGGCTGCCGCCCGGCCGCTGGCTGAAGATGCTCAGCCGTCGCTGATCTGCTGGGGGTAATGGCGTGCATGGCTTGGCTTGCAACAAGCCCCGCACCCTCCACTCGGCCTGTGCACCTTAACCCCCCTGCAACTGCCGCCGATACTGCCCCGGCGGCAAGCCATGCAATTGCCGGAAGCGCCGGGAAAAATAAGCTTCATCGGCAAACCCGCATTGCCGGGCGATCTCGCCCACGGGCTTCAAGCTGCCTTCCAGCAACTGACGCGCCTGGTGCATGCGCCGCTCCAGCACCAGTTCGCTGAAGCTCTTGCCGATTTCCTTGCGCAGCCAGTGGGTCAGGTAGTGGGGTGACAGGTAGGTGGCCGACGCTACCTTCTTGAGGTCCAGGTCGGGGTCGGCCAGGTGCTTGCGCACGTATTCGCTCATGCGCTTGAGCGCGTCGCGCCGGCTGGCCTGCGCGGCCTTGCCGCTGGCCAGGGTCTTGAGCGGTTCAGCGAACTGGCTGCACACCCCACCGATCAGCTGCAACAGCAGGCCCTTGAGCGACTCACGCATGCCGAACTGGCGCGCGCGGTCCAGTGCCTGCATCTGCTCCAGCAGGCCACACACCTGGGCGAATGGCGCGGCGTCGAGGATGAAATCCAGGTGCTCCTGGAAGCGGAACGGCGCCAGTTCCGGGGCTTGGGCGATGGACACGTCTTCCAGGTCCAGGGGGTCGCACGCCAGGTGAGGCAGCAGGAAGGCCTGGGAAAAGTTGATGACGCGAAAGTGCGCCTGGCGCGGGTGCACGATCATGTGGACCCGGTGCGGCAGGATGAAGGCCACGGCACCGGTGGGGAAGGGGCGTTGCACATTGCCGATGTGCTGCACCGTGTCGCCGCCCAGGTTGACCTGGATCTGGAAATACTCATGGCGGTGCGGGGCGGTTTCGGCCTTGCGCACGCTTTCATCGCGAATGTAGAAATCGGGGTGTTCACTGCGCTGCTGCATGCCGAAGGTGGGCACGCGGGCGGAAGACTGCATGGGCGTCACTCCTGTTGGCCAGCCGTGGCGGGGGCGGTCAGGTCTGTTGTTTTAACGTAATTGTACGATCTCTTGGTCGAGGCTGCCCACCTTTATGGGTGAACCTTTGTGCAAAAGCCTTTGGGCGTTCCGCCCGCGTAAAACCGCTCTAGAGCAAGGGTTTAAGACGTTTATGGCTAGTTTTTTCGGCCTTTTTGTTTTTGGACTTTTCATGGCAGCGGCGTGCACCTGTGCAAAATCGTTCTAACCCGGCCATTGATTTTCGGTAGTTGTACGATCACTTTGGAGGCGTCCCATTCGACATCTATCAACAATAATTAGAAGGTGTTCGTACCATGCAGACGACTCCCCGCGAGTACCTGGTCCCGTCCAGCCGGCAGATGCCCGATGTGGACCCCGACCTCACCACCAGCCCCCAGCCCGACACCGTCGAGCACAGCCTCAGCGCCGCCCCGCTGCCCACCCGTCGGCGCTGGTTCATGCTCTCGTTGTTGCTGATCGCCACCATCATCAACTACGTCGACCGAGTAAACATTTCCATCGCCGCGCCGTTCATGGCCAAGGACCTGGGCCTGGACAAGATCCAGATGGGCCTGGTGTTTTCCGGCTTTGCCTGGACCTACGCGCTGGCATTGGTGCCCGCCGGTTTCATTGCCGACCGCTTCGGTTCGCGCTTCACCTACGGCTTGTCGCTGATCACCTGGTCGGCCGCCACCGTGGGGCAGGGCCTGGTGGGCGGGTTCGCTTCGCTGTTCGGCCTGCGCCTGGCTGTCGGGGCGCTTGAGGCCCCGGCGTTTCCGGCCAACAGCCGCGCGGTCACGGTGTGGTTCCCCGCCCGTGAGCGCGGCCTGGCCAGCAGCATCTACGTGTGCGGCCAGTACCTGGGCACCGCGCTGTTCACTGGCGGCCTGCTGTGGCTGGCCACCACCTACGACTGGCGCCATGTGTTCTACAGCACTGGCCTGGTGGGCATCCTGTTCGGCATCGCCTGGTTGTACCTGTACCGCGACCCACTCGCCTGCAAGCGTGTCAGCGCTGCGGAGCTGAAGTACATCGAGGACGGCGGCGGTCTGGTCAAAAGCAGCCAGCAGCGTACTCGCTTCAATTGGCGCCAGGTGGGGGAACTGTTCGGCTACCGGCAGATCTGGGCGATCTGCATCGGCAAGTTCGCCAGCACCTCGGCGCTGTATTTCTTCCTCACCTGGTTTCCCACCTACCTGATCGAAGAACGCCACCTGACCATGATCAAAGTCGGCATTTTCGCGGTGATGCCGTTCCTGGGCGCCACGGTGGGCATCCTGCTGGCAGGCATCGTGTCGGACACGCTGATCCGGCGCGGTTACTCCATGTCGTTTGCCCGCAAGTTGCCGCTGGTGGTGGGTTCGATGCTGGGCATGTCCATCGTGCTGGTCAACTTCACCGACTCGAACCTGGTGTGCATCGCTGTGCTGACTACCGCGTTCTTCGCTCAGGGCATTGCCTCGGCGTCGTGGGCGGCGGTGTCGGAAGTGGCGCCCAAGGAACTGATCGGGCTCACCGGCGGCATCACCAGCCTGGCGGCCAACATCGGCGGCATCGTCACCCCGATCGTGATCGGCGGCATCGTCCATGCCACCGGCTCTTTCGCCTATGCCTTCTGGTTCATCGGTGCGGTGGCCCTGTGCGGCACTCTGTCTTATTCGCTGTTGCTGGGGCGCCTGTACCGCATCCAGCTGCGCGCCCGATAGCACTGTTTTGTCCATGACAGTACCGGTTTCGTCCAACTTTCACGGCCCTCGGCGACGTACGCTGAGAGTGTCTACCGCACTGCTGCGAGAACCTACATGAGCCCATACGTGTTTGCCCCCGCCCAAAGCGTGACCCTGGATGTACAGGGCAGCGACGCGCGCTTTCCGGTCTACCGCCTTTTCTGCCTGGGCCGCAATTACCCCTGGGGCGATGCCCAGGACGCTGTGCGCCAGGCGCCCTTGTTCTTCATGAAACCGGCCAGCGCCGTGGTGCCTGCCGAAGGCGAACTGGCCTACCCGCCGCTGACGGGTGACTTCTGCCACGAGATTGAACTGGTGGTCGCCATTGGCGCTGACGGCGCTGACATACCTCAGGAGCAGGCGTTGGCCCATGTCTGGGGCTACGCTGCCGGACTGGACCTGACCCGACGCGATTTGCAGATGGCCGCCAAGGCCGCCGGCCAGCCCTGGGAGGCGGCCAAGGCATTCGACGGCTCGGCGCCCATCAGCGCGGTGGTGCCGGCCAGCCGCATCGGCCATCCCGACACCGGTGCCGTGTGGCTGCGGGTCAATGGCGTGGAGCGTCAACGCTCCAGCCTTGAGCAGCAGATCTGGTCAGTGAGCGAGATCATCAGCCGCCTGTCCCAGTCCATCCGTCTGCGTGCTGGCGACCTGATCATGACCGGCACGCCGCCGGGTGTCGCTGCCCTGCAACCGGGCGATGTCATCAGCGCCGGTATCGACGGTGTCGGCCAATTGGACGTACGCGTGGGCGCCCGTCCTGCCCTGAATTCGATTTGACCCAAGGAGCAACAACCATGACCGCAACCAACTCCCGCAAAGTCGCCCTGGTTACCGGCGCTGGCAGTGGCATCGGCCGCGCCGTGGCCCTGGGCCTGCTGGCCGACGGTTTTACCCTGGTGCTGGCCGGGCGCCGGCCCGAGCCCTTGCATGACCTGGTGGAAAGCGCCCGTGCCAGCGGCGGCGAAGCCTTGGCGGTGCCCACTGACGTCCGTGACCCGGCCAGCGTCGATGCGCTGTTTGCCACGGTGGAAGAGGTCTACGGGCGCTTGGATGTGATCTTCAACAACGCCGGGGTCAACACGCCGGCGGTGCCCATCGATGAACTGGCGGTGGACCAGTGGTTGAACGTGATCAACACCAACCTCACCGGCGTGTTCCTGTGCAGCCGGGGTGCTTTCGGGCTGATGCGCCGCCAGCAACCCCAGGGTGGGCGCATCATCAACAACGGCTCGATCTCGGCCCATGCCCCGCGGCCATTCAGTGCCCCCTACACCGCCAGCAAGCACGCGGTACTCGGGTTGACCAAAAGCCTGGCGCTGGACGGTCGCGAGTTCAACATTGCCTGCAGCCAGATCGACATTGGCAATGCCCTCACCGAGCTCTCGGTGCGCATGACCAAAGGCGTGCGCCAGGCCAACGGCGACATCGCCGTGGAGCCGATGGTGGATGTGCAGCATGTCGCCGATGCCGTGCGCTACATCGCGGGGCTGCCGTTGTCGGCCAACGTGCTGAACATGACGGTGATGGCGACCAACATGCCGTTTGTGGGGCGTGGCTAAAACCAGCGGCACGCCACTGCCGTTGGGCTATGCACTTCGCTCGACGGCTTGCCCCCTCGGCGGTGCGCAGCGATGCCGTACTGCATTCAATCACTTTATAAGGTCCTGCCATGAAACCCGAAATCCTCCAGCTCAGCCCCATCCTCATCCCCGAGATCCGCGAGCGTCTGGAAAGCCTGTTCACCGTGCGCCCCTATTACCAGCAAACCGACAAGGCCGCCTACCTGCGTGAGGTAGGCGGGCAGATTCGCGGGGTGGTCACTGGCGGGCACACTGGCATCACTCGCGAGGTCATGGCGCAACTGCCGCAACTGCAAGTGGTGGCAGTCAACGGAGTGGGGACCGATGCCGTTGACCTGGCGTATGCCCGCGACCGGGGCATTACCGTCACCGCTACCTTGGGCGCGCTCACCGACGACGTCGCCGACCTGGCCCTGGGGCTGCTGATCGCCGCTTGCCGAGGCCTGTGTACCAGCGACCGCTACGTGCGCAGCGGCCAGTGGCCGCATAGCGCCACGCCGCTGGCCCCCTTGCCCCTGGCTCGGCAGGTCAGCGGCATGCGCGTGGGTATCGTCGGGTTGGGGCGCGTGGGGCGCGCGGTCGCCACCCGTGCCGCGGCGTTCGGTTGCCCAATCAGCTACACCGACCTGCGCGCCATGGACGATGTCCCCTATACCTTCGTGGCCGACCTCGTGGAGCTGGCGCGCCATAGCGATGCGCTGATCGTCGCCGCGGCAGCCGACAAGGCTGAGGGCATCATCGACGCCAAGGTGCTGCAGGCATTGGGCGATGGCGGTTACCTGATCAATGTGGCACGGGGCAAGCTGGTCAATGAAAACGACCTGGTGGCAGCGCTGCAGGCCGGCCAGATCGCCGGCGCCGGGCTGGATGTGTTCGTGGATGAGCCCCATGTGCCCGCGCCGCTGTTGGGCCGCGAGGACGTGGTATTGCAACCGCACCGTGCCAGTGCCACGGTGCAGACCCGTACGCGCATGGGCGAAATGGTGCTGGCCAGCCTTGTCGACACCTTCGCCGGCAAGCGCCCACAGGGTTGCGTGACCGGCTGAAGCGGGCCGCGCCACAAACGCCATACAGCATCAGGCACACCGCAGGCCGACGCGGATCGGGTAGCAGCGGACCTGGCCGCGTCACAGACGCCGCGTGGCATCAGGTACACCGCCTGCACCGCCGACGCGGCCGGGTCCGCTGCTTGGTGGATAATTATCACGGGGTGTGGGCGATGGCCGGCACGCGGCCTGCCAAAGTATTCATCGTGAATGATCCATGAAAGAAGTGTAACTGCGCATTGATCAAGCTCACCGTCGTTGCCTGGTTAACGAGGGGCGGCAACTATAAAGTCAATAATGATTTAAATAGCTCGATGAAACTTCACATTACAAATTGCTCGGCGATTTCGCCAACTTCAGGCGCGCCAGTGCTTGTGGCCATTTGTCGGCATTCATCATCCCCAGTACAGCCGCCTCGCCTTGTTCGTTTACGGTCAAGAACAGCGCACTGCTGTACTCGGCGCCGGCAGTGCGCGGGTAGCCCAGTTCTTTCTCCACATGGCCAATGCAGCCGCTGTGGGTCACGGCGACCAGGTTGCGCTGGGGAACCTTGTGGGCGAGGACACTGGCCAGCAGCGAGCTGTCGCAGTCGGCCAGCCACTGGGGCGCGGGCACGTTGCGGTCTACCAGGTAGAGCGCCGTCTGGGCAGTGCGTGTCAGTGGGCTGGTCAATACATCGGCATGGCCCATGCCCAGGGTTTTCAGGGCCTTGCCCACGGCCGTGGCGGTCTCGCTCCCCCGGCGTGTAATGCCATCGGCGGCGCCCAGGCACGGGTTCGTGGAGCGGTCGCAGCGCTCGGCGTGGCGCACCAGCACCACCAGTTCACCGGCTTGCCAATGGGGCAGCAGGCCAGCGGTCAATGCGTTGTCGCCACGGCCCAGGTCCAGCGGCGAACGGGGCCACAGGCCAACGGCCCAGAGCGACGCAACAAAGCCAGCCAAGGCCAGGACCGTGGCCAGCAGTGTGCGTCGCCATATGGGGCGGCGTCGGGGAACGGGGGGCGCCGCAGCAGCCGTGCCGAAGGTCTGGGCCATGGATGATGCTCCTGTTCAACGAGGTAACGATGAGTTACCGAGTTAAGTGTCCAGTGGTTGCAATAAAACGGGACACTGAATGTGAGGAGCAAAATAAAAGGCAAGGCGTGGCAATGCGATGAAAAAGATGTAAAAAAATCGGAACAAGGAAGTGCGGTGAAAGTTGGGTGGGATTGTAGTCAGTATTGGCGTGGGGTGTGGGTCGGGAAGTGTGTTAGTTGGACATGTTTTGTAAGTATTTAAGTGGGTGGTTGCGTGGTCAGGCAGGAGCCAGTGAGTGCGGTGGCGCTATTATCCCGCCTTGCGCAACGTCAGGTTGATTCGCTGCGGCCCCATTACTGGGTGGTGGCCTTCCCGGAGTGGCAGCACGCCGTGAAAACGCAGGCGGTCGACCCCGCCCCAGACCAACACGTCGCCGTGCAGCAAGGGCACGCGCAGCGGCCGGTCGCTGCGTTGCAGGCCACCCATCTGGAACATCGCGGGCAATCCCAGGGAGACGGATACGATCGGTGCGTCGAAATCCTGCTCATCGCGATCCTGGTGCAGGGACATTCGCGCGCCGGGCACGTAGCGGTTGATCAGGCAGGCGTCGGCTCGAAAATCGGCGAAGCCGGCCTGGGCCGCGGCTTCGGCGCCAAGGCGCAGAAAGCTCTCCGGCAGGTCGGGCCAGGGCTGGCCTGTGAGCGGGTCGAGGCCCGTGTAGCGGTAGCCATGGGCGTCGGTGGTCCAGCCCAGCGTCCCGCAGTTGCTCAGGGCTACCGACATGCTCTGCCCACCGGGGGTGGTCATGCGTCGAAACGGCGCGGCCTTGAGCACCGCCCGCAGCGGCGGGAGCAGCGCATCGACGAAGGGCAGAGCGAAGGCGCGCAGCACGACGGTCTGCGGGCCGATCTGCTCGGCCCTGGGCGGCTGACGGCTGGCGGCCTCGTCGAACAGGTCCAGGTTCATGGCGGGCGGTTACAGCGCCTTGCTGATGCGGATGTCGGTGATAGGCTCATCGCTTTCGCCGTGGATGGCGGCTAGCGCCGCCTTGGCTTCTTCCAGAGAACCCGTTTCAAGCTGGGCGAAATCCCAGCGGCGTTCGCCGTTGATCTTGTAATGGATGACGTACTTGGTCACGGTGGGTACCTGCAGGTTGAGTCAGCTGAACTTGGAAGCCGAGCGGCGCACGATCTTGATCTTGTGGGTGAACGGCTTGCGGTGCGCGCCCATCGCCAGCTTGGCGCCGGTGGTGTCGATGGTGATGTTCCAGAACCCGGTGCTCGGCGTGGTGATCTTGGCCGGGAAGGTATCGAACTGGCCGCCGTGATAGGTATGGCGCCCGCCGTTCTTGAAGCTGCGGAAGTTGGCGTCGCTCATCAGGCGGATATTGCAGCGCTGGGAGCATTCGATGACGACCAGGTCGTCTTCGTTGAGGTGCTCGCGCTGGTGTACGAATTTCATGCGTTTCTCCGGGATGCATCTTTTGGCAAACCAAAACGATACCATGGTCGGCCCCGCGCCGCCGTGTTTCGTGCGCAGGGCCAGGAATATTTGCGACCAATTGGAGCAAATGGCCACTTGAGGTGGTCACACAGTCTTTTGCAAGGGAGTTTCGGGTATGAAATGGGCGTGGCTGGCGGTAGTGGGATTGCTGGGTGGGTGTGCCAGCGTAGGGGAAATCGAAAAAAGTCCGGAGACCATGGCGGTCATTTCCGGCAAGTCGCCCCGCCAGTTCAGTGACTGCGTGGTCAGCCACCTGGCCGAGACACGCAAGCCCTCCACGGTGGAGCCGTGGCGTGACGGCTTCCGGGTGATCGTTCCGCAGAAATTGTCGTCGAGCCCGGCGGCGATCATCGACATCGACAAACGCTCCAACGATGGCAGCAGCATCCGGCTGCACGAGCGCATCTCCAACGTACCGATCCGGCCGCATGATGTGCAGCGGGCGGTCACGGCCTGCATTTCCGGGGAGTGAGGCCGCACGGGAGCTGGCGTGTCAGCTCCCGCGTCGCACCTGAACCGGGGCAACGGACGTTATTTGCACACCACCGTCACGGTGCGGCTGGTGTAGTTACCGAGATCGGCGCCCAGCGTCTTGTCGCT
Organism: Pseudomonas eucalypticola; assembly: GCF_013374995.1. Classification (NCBI taxonomy): domain Bacteria; kingdom Pseudomonadati; phylum Pseudomonadota; class Gammaproteobacteria; order Pseudomonadales; family Pseudomonadaceae; genus Pseudomonas; species Pseudomonas eucalypticola. The sequence goes on from NZ_CP056030.1 coordinate 2,919,520, forward strand.
GTCCTTGGGCGCCGTGCCCGCTGTGCCGGCGATGTCGTAGCGGCCGCCGTCGCAGGCCTGGGCGGCTTTCTGATAGCAGGCGTCCCATGACGCCGCGGCGCCGGAGCAGTCGATGCTCAGGCCTTGCTTGCCGTTTTTCAATACAGTGGGCGTGGCGGACGCGCACCCACCTAAAGCCAGGACCGCGAAAAGAGCCAGGAGTCTGTTCATCAAAGGTTCATCATTGCAGAAAGTGGAAGGGCGGCGACGCGAAGGTCGACCATCCTGCCGCGGGCAGAAGGCTGCGCCATCGGGGGATGGCCTGATGCTATACAAGGCGCCGGTCGGCGAACAGCCCTGATGTGAAATTCTGCCTTGCGCTGCTGGTATCACCTGCTAAAACCAACCCCATGGAACGAAAATTGATGGCCCCATGGAACTATCTCTCCGGGGTTTCCTCTATTTCTCCACCGGCCGGCCAGTGGCAAGGCATTGTAAGGTGGCCGTCGCCTGATTAGACTGCGCCGAATCTCGTAAGCACAGCCCTTTGTAAGGACTCATATGATCAAGAAATGCTTGTTCCCAGCAGCCGGTTACGGCACTCGCTTCCTCCCAGCGACCAAAGCCATGCCCAAGGAAATGCTGCCGGTGGTCAACAAGCCACTGATCCAATACGGTGTCGAAGAGGCATTGGAAGCGGGTCTGAACCAAATCTCCATCGTCACGGGCCGTGGCAAGCGCGCCCTGGAAGACCACTTCGACATCAGCTATGAGCTGGAAAACCAGATCAAGGGCACCGACAAGGAAAAGTACCTGGTCGGCATTCGCAAACTGCTGGACGAGTGCACCTTCTCGTACACCCGCCAGACCGAAATGAAAGGCCTGGGCCACGCTATCCTCACTGGCCGCCCACTGATCGGCGATGAGCCGTTCGCCGTGGTGCTGGCGGACGACCTGTGCGTCAACCTGGAAGGCGACGGCGTGCTGGCGCAGATGGTCAAGCTGTACAACCAGTTCCGCTGCTCGATCGTGGCCATTCAGGAAGTCGACCCGTCGGAAACCAACAAGTACGGCGTGATCGCCGGCGAGATGATTCGCGACGACATCTATCGCGTCAACAGCATGGTCGAGAAGCCCAAGCCAGAAGACGCACCGTCGAACCTGGCCATCATCGGCCGCTACATCCTGACCCCGGACATCTTCGACCTGATCGAGCAGACCGAGCCAGGCAAGGGGGGCGAGATCCAGATCACTGACGCCCTGATGAAGCAGGCCCAGAACGGCTGCGTGCTGGCCTACAAGTTCAAGGGCACGCGTTTCGATTGCGGCGGCGCCGAAGGCTACATCGACGCCACCAACTTCTGCTTCGAGCACTTCTACAAGACTGGCAAGGCGTTCTAAGCCAACCCTGTCGCTCTACCTGAACACGCCGCGGCCCTGACCGCGGCGTTTTCGTTTTCGCTTTGTGCCACAGCCGGCTGCGGTATATTGGCCGTCTGCCAAGGAGACCTGACATGGCCCACGATTTTGATCTGTTTGTAATTGGCGCCGGTTCCGGCGGTGTTCGCGCGGCGCGCTTTGCCGCCGGTTTTGGTGCCAAGGTGGCGGTGGCCGAGAGCCGCTACCTGGGCGGTACCTGCGTCAACGTCGGCTGCGTGCCGAAGAAATTGCTGGTGTACGGCGCTCACTTCGCCGATGACTTCGAGCAGGCCCAGGGATTTGGCTGGACCCTGGGTGACGCCGACTTCAACTGGCAAACCCTGATCGCCAACAAGAACCGTGAAATTCAGCGCCTCAATGGCATCTACCGCAACCTGCTGGTCAACAGCGGCGTCACGCTGCTGGAAGGCCATGCGCGGATCGTCGATGCCCACCACGTGGAGGTCGATGGCCAGCGCTTCAGCACCGAGCGTATCCTCATCGCCACCGGTGGCTGGCCCCAGGTGCCGGACATTCCAGGTCGCGAACATGCCATCACATCCAACGAGGCTTTCTTCCTGCCGCAGTTGCCCAAGCGCGTGCTGGTGGTGGGCGGCGGCTACATCGCCGTCGAATTCGCCGGCATCTTCCATGGCCTGGGGGCCGACACCACGTTGCTGTATCGCCGCGACCTGTTCCTGCGCGGCTTTGACCGGTCGGTGCGTGAGCACCTGAGCGAAGAGCTGACCAAGCGCGGCCTGAACCTGCAGTTCAACAGTGACATCGCGCGCATCGACAAGCAGGCCGATGGCAGCCTGCACGCCACGCTCAAGGATGGGCGGGTGCTGGAGGCCGACTGCGTGTTCTACGCAACCGGTCGGCGGCCGATGCTCGACAACCTGGGCCTGGAAAACGTCTCGGTGGAACTGGATGACAAGGGCTTCATCGCCGTCGACGAGCTGTTCCAGACCAGCGAGCCGTCGATCCTGGCCCTGGGTGATGTGATTGGCCGGGTGCAGTTGACCCCCGTGGCATTGGCCGAAGGGATGGCAGTGGCTCGTCGCCTGTTCAAGCCCGAGCAATACCGGCCCGTGGACTATGCCCATATTCCCACGGCGGTGTTCAGCCTGCCGAACATCGGCACGGTGGGCCTGACCGAGGAGCAGGCGCGGGAGCAGGGCTACGACGTACAGGTATTTGAAAGCCGTTTCCGCCCCATGAAGCTGACACTCACCGAGTGCCAGGAGCGCACACTGATGAAGCTGGTGGTCGACGCCGGTACCGACCGCGTGCTTGGCTGCCACATGGTCGGCCCGGAGGCGGGCGAGATCATGCAGGGCTTGGCCGTGGCCCTCAAGGCAGGTGCGACCAAGCGGGTGTTTGACGAGACCATCGGTGTGCACCCGACCGCCGCCGAAGAATTCGTGACCCTACGGACGCCGGTCGCAACTAAATAAAATGATACGTATTGGGATGTATCAACTGGTATTTCCAACAGTATCAGTGGATCCATCCCTACGCTACTCCCTTGTCCTTGTCGAGTTGGCGTCGCGTTTGGTTACACTTCTGAAAGACTCGATCTTGTCCCCTCCCGGCGGGCACATGGGCCGTTTCCGATAGCTCGGAGCGCGGCGTCCTACAGCTTCGATCACCCCTCCCGCCATTCTTTTTCAGTTTCCCGATTACATACTGCCGCCGCGCAATGAAGCGCAGGGCAGTGGCCTGTCATGGCATTGCCTGCCACGTAACCATGGGAAACCGAACATGAATACTCAACGCGTAACACTGATTGCGGGCCTGTGTGCCGTTCTCGTCCTGCCCACCGCGATGGCCGCAGATGGTCAGATCGATTTTGTCGGCGAGATCAAGGGCAACACCTGTGAAATCAATGGCGGCAACCCTGACTTCCAGGTGGATTTGCCGTCGGTGACCCTGACTGCCCTGTCTGCCCCAGGCCAAGGCGCGGGTCGCACGCCGTTCGATATCAGGCTGAGTAACTGCACACCGGACACCGGCCGGGTGATGACGTATTTCGAGCCGGGCCCCACCGTCAACCCCTTGACCGGCCGCCTGCGCAATGACGGCGGTGCCAACCAGGCCACCGAGGTGGAGGTGGGCCTGCTCAACGCCAGCCACCAGGCCATGGATGTCAGCAAAGGCGCGGGCGACCAGAACTCCCAGATCGTGGAACTGGTGGCCGGGAACGCCAGGTTGGACTATTTCGCCGAGTACGTCGCGGTTGGCGCCGTTACCCCCGGCAAGGTCCAGACCCGCATTCTGTACTCCATCGTGCACCCCTGATGTACCCGTGGGGCCGGCCGCCGTGCCGGCCTCGCGCTTTCCTGTGCCTGAAGGGAATCATTGCAATGTTCAAGTCATTTCTGGTGTTGCTGGCAGCCTGGCTGCTGGCGGCAACCGCCCATGCCAGTGTGGTCATCGGCACCACACGGGTCATCTATCCGGCCAGTGCCGCCGAAGTCACTGTGCAGGTGTTCAACCGCGACCCCACACCCGCATTGCTGCAGGTGTGGTTGGATGACGGCGACGCCGCCGCCGACCCGCAGGTCATCCAGGTGCCTTTTCTGGTCAGCCCGGCCATGTTCCGCGTGGAGGCCACCAAGGGCCAGGCACTGCGCGTGATGCACACGGGCGAGCCGCTGGCCGCTGACCGCGAGAGCCTGTACTGGCTCAACATGCTGCAAGTGCCGCCACGCGCCGACGGCGCCGCCAACCAATTGCAGATGGCCATACGCACGCGAATCAAGTTGATGTACCGGCCCCTGGGCTTGCCCGGCAAGGCCGCCGACGCCCCCGCTGACGTGCGCTGGCGGCTGGTGAAGGAGGGCGGCCGGCTGGCCTTGCTCGCCGACAACCCAGGCCCCTACGTCGTCAACTTGGGCGAGGTGAACCTGGTGTCGGGCGCGCAAGTGCTGCCGGCGGGCGCCGGGCATGTGTTGCCCTTTGCCCAGACGCGGTTCTACTTGGGTGAGGACGCGTCGCCCACCGATGGCGACGGCAGTGTCCGTTACATTGCCCTGGACGATTACGGTGCCGGTCGGCCAGGCGAGGCCCAGGTAGGGCCGCCATGAGGCGCTTGCCTGCCCGCGCGGCGGTCGTCGCCGCCTGCACTGCCATGCCCGGGGCACTGGTGGCCGAACCCCTCGTGGAGTTCGAGCCGCGATTTCTGCGCCCAGGCGTCTCCGGGGACGTGGACCTGAGTGTGTTTGCCCAGCCGGCCCAGGCGCTGCCCGGCGAGTACTGGCTGGACACCCAGGTCAATGGGCAGGCCCTGGGGCGAGTGCTGGTTCCCTATCGGCGTGATGAGCAGGACGGCCAGGTTCACGCCTGTTTCGACGTGCCCCTGCTCAAGCGGCTGGGCGTGGACATCAGCCGGCTGGACAGTGCCGAGCCGCAATGCCGGCGGCTGACCCAGTGGTTCGCCGACGCAGACCAGCAGTTGGACCTGTCCGCCCAGCGGCTGGCGCTGCAGTTGCCCCAGGCGTGGATGGCCCGTGAGGTACGTGACCAGGTACCCGCCGAACGGTGGGACAACGGTGTCACCAGCGCATTCGCAGGGTATGACCTGTCGGTCTTCGATGTTGCCAGCCCTGATGGCGGCTCCCGCACCCAAGGCTATGCCGGGCTGGCCAGTGGGGTGAACCTGGGGGCCTGGCAGTGGCGCCACCAGGGGGCGTACTCCAGCAACGGCGGTTACCAGGTGCTGGGCCATTACCTTCAGCGCGAGGTGTCAGCCTTGGGTGCCCAACTGCGCATCGGCGCGTTGAATACCCCGGGCGAGCTGTTCGACTCGGTACAGATGCGTGGCGCCTCGCTGTTCAGTGATGACCGCATGCTGCCGGCCTCCCAGCGCGGCTTCGCACCGGTGGTGCGCGGTGTCGCGCGCAGCAACGCGCGGGTGGCGGTCCGTCAGGGAGAGCGGTTGCTGCGCGAAGCCGTGGTACCCCCCGGGCCCTACGTGATCGACGACCTCTACGCGGCCTCGGTAGGCGGCGACCTGCAGGTGACCGTGACCGAAGCCGACGGCAGTGAACAGCGTTTCACCGTGACCAACGCTGCTGCACCCTTGGCCCTGCGTAGCGGGCAAACACGCTTCAGCCTGGGGGCAGGGCAACCGTTGGACCACCCCGAGGCGGCGCCCTGGTTCGTTCAGGGCACCTGGCAACAGGGCGTCAGTGACGCGGTGACGGGTTATGGTGGGGCCATTCTGGGTAGCGGTTATCAGCAGGCGCTGGTGGGCACGGCGTTGAATACGCCCCTGGGCGCAGTCGGCCTGGATGTGGCCCAGGCCCGAACCGATCATGATCAAGGCCACCGGGCGCGGTTGTCCTGGGCGCACCTGCTGGCCGACAGTGACACGCGGTTAGGGCTGAGCGTGCAGCATGCCTTCAGCCCCGGCTATCAGTCGCTGGCCCAGCTTGGGCGGGCGTCGGCGCGGGCCGCCTGGCATGAGCGCACACGCAGCACCGTGAACGTCAATCAGCCGCTGGGCAATGCCTGGGGCCAGCTCAACGCCAGTGCCTGGCGGTCCAGCGGCTGGGGCCCGGGCGGGGACTACCAAGGCTATTCGGTGAGTTATGCGCACCGGTTCGCCTACCTCGGTTACGCCCTGAGCGCCAGCCGCGAGCGCGACGCCCGCGGGCGTGACAGTACGCTGTGGCAACTGAGCCTGAACATGCCACTGGGCGGCTCGCGCGGGAGCCTCACCAGCGGGCTGTCCCACGGCCCCCGTTTCAGCCAGGGACAAGTGGGCTACCGCACCACACACGGGCCCCTGCATTACGGCGCCAGCGTGAGCGCCAGCCAGCCGGGCGACACCGGGTACCTCAGCGGGTACGCCGGTTGGCGCGAACCTTATGGTGAGTACAACCTGGCAGCGGGCCAGGGCAGCGGCAGCCGTCAATTGTCGGCAGGCGCGCGAGGGGCATTGGTGGCCCACGGCGGAGGGATGACCCTGGCCCAGCCGTTGGGTGAGACGTTCGGCATCGTTCAGGTACCCGACGCCGAAGGCGCCCGGTTGGTCAACGGCAGTGAGCTGCGGGTGGACGGGCGCGGGTATGCCATCGTCCCGAGTCTCATGCCCTATCAGGTCAACCGAGTGGACATCGACCCCCTGGGCCTGCCGCTGTCGGTGGAACTGAGCACGAACAGCCAGGAGGTGGTACCACGGGCGGGCGCCGTGCCCTTGCTGCGTTACCCGACGCAGTCCGGGCGCACCGTCCTGATCGAGGTGCGCCACGCCGATGGCGGTCTGCTGCCGTTTGGCGCGCAGGTGAACGATGCCGACCAGGTGCCGGTGGGCGTGGTGGGTCAGGGTAGCCGGGTCCTGGCCCGCGGCCTGAAGACCCAGGGCCAATTGCACCTGCGGTGGGGCGAGCGCGGCGAGCATCGCTGCGTGGCCCGTTATGCCCTGGGCAAACCAGCCGATGGCCTGGAAACGATCAGCGTGACGTGTGAGCAGACCCTGGAGGAGGGAGTATGAAACAGACCAAGGGCTGGGCCCTGGGTTGCCTGTTGGCAGCCAGTGGCCCGCTACATGCGGCTTGCCAGTACTACGACGGGGTCGGGCCCGTGATAAACGCCGCGACGCTGGATTCGCCGATCGTGGTCCCGGCGCTGCTGCCGGTCGGGGCGGTGCTGGATTCGCGCTTGTTCAATGGCCTGTCTACGGGGTTGGAGTGCACCGGCCAAACCGACCAGGAAGCAGGCTGGGTTCAAGCGCCCTTGGCCGGCGCCGGCATCATCGAGATGGAGGGGGTTTACGCGACCAGTGTGCCCGGCGTCGGTATCCGTATCAGTGACCAGGTATCACGCCAGCCATACCATTGGCCGCGTCAGCGGGCCCCGCTTGCTGCCGGCCATTACACCCCTCGAGCCAGCTACCTGGTGGAATTGATCAAGACCGGCCCGGTTATCGAAGGCCGGCTGCGACTGCCGGTGGAGGCCGTTTCACAGCGCTACGGCGCGCTGGAGCCTACCCGGCTGCGGTTTCTGACCCAGGAAGTAGAGGTTGTGCTGGACAAGCCAACGTGCAGCGTCGCCGCTGATGCCTACCGGGTGCCGGTGGACCTGGGGGCCCATCACCCACGCGACTTCAATGGCGTGGGCAGTGGTACTACCCCCCAATCGTTCAGTTTGCGCCTGGCGTGCCAGGGTGGCCGCGGCGGTGACCGTTTGTTCATCCACGTGACACTGACCGATGCCACGGCCCCTGGCAACCGTACCGACGTGCTCAGCCTGCGCAGCACCGCCACGGCGGCCGGGCTGGGCGTCCAGGTGTTGCGCGCCAATGGCCAGACGGTGCGCTTCGGCGCCGATTCGGCGGCGGTGGGCAACCCGGGGCAATTTCTGGCGGGCTCGGTCGCGCAGGGCGAAGCGGTGTTCGAACTGCCGTTGAGCGCGCGTTATGTGCAGACCGCGGCGGTCGTCACGCCGGGCACGGCGGGCGCGCTGGCGACGTTCACATTTGCCTACAACTGATCTCCATGCAATTCTTCTATATATTAGGCAGGCTGATAGGCAAAACCAATCACGCACATCAGCTTTGCCAATGAGCGTTCCGGGGCGCATGTGTCTAGTATGAGCCTCACAACGTTTTCACCCGTTCGACAACCCATGGAGATTTACCGATGCCGATCATCAACAGCCAAGTCAAACCTTTCAAAGCCCAGGCTTACCACGGCGGCAAGTTCGTTGAAGTCACCGAAGCCGACCTGAAAGGCAAATGGTCTGTCGTGTTCTTCTACCCAGCCGACTTCACTTTCGTCTGCCCAACCGAACTGGGCGACCTGGCTGACAACTACGCGCAGTTCAAAGACCTGGGCGTTGAAATCTACGGCGTGTCCACCGACACCCACTTCACCCACAAAGCCTGGCACGACACCTCGGAAACCATCGGCAAGATCCAGTACCCGCTGATCGGTGACCCGACCCACGTCATTTCGCGCAACTTCGACGTGCTGATCGAAGAAGCCGGTATCGCTGACCGTGGCACCTTCGTGATCAACCCTGAAGGCCAGATCAAGATCGTCGAACTGAACGACGGTGGTGTAGGCCGCGACGCTTCCGAGCTGCTGCGCAAAGTCAAGGCTGCCCAGTACGTTGCCGCTCACCCGGGCGAAGTCTGCCCAGCCAAGTGGAAAGAAGGCGAAGCCACCCTGGCTCCGTCCCTGGACCTGGTCGGCAAGATCTAAGTCCCCATGGCGATGATCGGCTGCATCATCCCATAGCTTCATCATCGCCCTGAACACGCCCGGGCGACTTCGCCCGGGCGTTGTTTTTTATACTGTCTGAAAAAAGGAATCGCCCGCATGTTGGACGCCAATCTTAAAGCCCAGTTGAAGTCGTACCTGGAACGGGTCACCCAACCGATCGAGATCGTCGCCTCCCTCGATGACGGCGCGAAGTCCCAGGAATTGCTCAGCCTGCTGCGTGACATCCAGACCCTGTCGGACAAGATCACGCTGCTGGACAACGGGAATGACGCACGCAAGCCGTCATTCTCCATCAATCGCCCGGGTGCCGATATCAGCCTGCGTTTCGCGGGTATCCCCATGGGCCACGAATTCACCTCCCTGGTGCTGGCACTGCTGCAAGTCGGCGGCCACCCTTCCAAGGCGAGCGCCGACGTGATCGAACAGATCGCCGGGCTCAAGGGCGAATTCAACTTTGAAACCTACTTCTCGCTGTCGTGCCAGAACTGCCCGGACGTGGTCCAGGCGCTGAACCTGATGGCGGTGCTCAACCCCAACGTGCGCCACGTGGCCATCGACGGTGCCTTGTTCCAGGCCGAAGTCGACGCCCGCCAGGTGATGGCGGTGCCCAGCCTGTACCTCAATGGCGAAGTGTTCGGCCAGGGCCGCATGGGCCTGGAAGAAATTCTGGCCAAGATCGACACCAGCGCCGGTGACAAGGCGGCCGAGAAGCTCAACGCCAAGGACGCTTTCGACGTGCTGGTGGTCGGTGGTGGCCCAGCCGGTTCCGCGGCAGCCATTTACGCTGCGCGCAAAGGCATCCGTACCGGCGTCGCCGCCGAGCGTTTCGGCGGCCAGGTATTGGACACCATGGCCATCGAGAACTTCATCTCGGTGCAGCACACCGAAGGCCCGAAACTGGCCGTTGCCCTGGAAGAGCACGTCAAGGAATACGACGTCGACATCATGAACCTGCAGCGCGCCGAAGCACTGATCCCGGGCAAGGACGGGCAACTGCACGAAGTGCGTTTCGCCAGCGGCGCGAGCCTCAAGGCCAAGACCGTGATCCTGGCCACCGGGGCGCGCTGGCGCGAAATGAACGTGCCCGGCGAACAGGAATACCGCAACCGTGGCGTGGCCTACTGCCCGCACTGTGATGGTCCCTTGTTCAAAGGCAAGCGCGTGGCGGTGATCGGTGGGGGTAACTCGGGTGTCGAGGCGGCCATCGACCTGGCCGGCATCGTCGCCCACGTCACCCTGCTGGAGTTCGACGGCCAACTGCGTGCCGACGCGGTGCTGCAACGCAAGCTGCACAGCCTGCCGAACGTCACCGTCATCACCAGCGCCCTGACCACCGAAGTGACCGGCGATGGACAGAAGGTCAACGGCCTGCGTTACAAGGACCGCCAGACCAGCGAAGTGCACACCGTTGACCTGGAAGGTATCTTCGTGCAGATCGGCCTGCTGCCAAACACCGACTGGCTCAAGGGCACCATCGAGCTGTCGGCCCGTGGTGAAATCATGGTCGATGCCCGTGGTGAAACCGACCTGCCGGGTATCTTCGCGGCGGGCGACGTGACCACCGTGCCGTTCAAGCAGATCGTCATCGCCGTGGGCGAGGGCGCCAAGGCCTCCCTGGCCGCCTTCGACCACCTGATTCGCACCTCCGCGCCGGCCTGATCACCCGGCATCTGCAAAAAGCCCGCTGGCCTCATGAAGGTCAGCGGGCTTTTTTGTGGCAACGGACGGCTGTCAGAAATTCGGCTGAATGATCTCAACCCAGTATTCGTCCGGGTCCTTGATGAACGCGATGTTCTTCATGCGGCCATCCGTCAGGCGCTTCTGGAAGTTCACGCCCAGGGTTTCGAATCGTTCGCACGCGGCCTGGATGTCAGGTACCGACACGCAGATATGGCCAAAACCGCGCGGGTCGGTATTGCCATTGTGGTAGGCGAAATCGGCATCGTGCTCGGTGCCGTGGTTGTGGGTCAGCTCCAGGATGCCCGGAATCGACTTCATCCAGGTGTGGCGCTCGGCATCGTCACTCGGGATCTGCGCTTTGTCCACCAGCGCCAGGAAGTACAGGCTGAACTGGGCGTCAGGGAAGTCGCGCTTTTCCACGAGGCTGAAACCCAACACACGGGTATAGAAGTCCAGCGATTGCTCGATGTTCTTCACCCGCAGCATGGTGTGGTTGAAGACAAACTGCTGGGTGGCGGCATCAGGCTCGGCGGTCACGCCGGGAAAGGTGTTCAATTCATGCAGGCTCATGGGAACTCCGAACAGGAAGATAAACGGCGATGAAACGACCAAGTCGTTCCAACACAATGGGATAAGAGTTCTTGTTAAGGCCTGCCATGATACGCAACTGTGGCGCTCAGGCCAAATGCGCGGGGTATAAACACGAATCGCGGGCAATAAGAAGCCCGCCGAAGCGGGCATTGGGGCGCTAGTCCATTAGCAGATTCCATCCTGTAAGATTTGATGTGAAAATCCTGTGAAAAAAAATCGACGTGACTCGCCGTCTGTCAACGCCTGACCCAGCTTTCCACGGTGGCCGGCCCATACTGCTGTTTCCACGCTTTGAGACCACGGTGGTTGCCGCCCTTGGTCTCGATCAATTCGCCGGTATGCGGGTTCTCGTAGACCTTGACCACGCGCGGGCGGCGATGCTGGCGCGGCGGGTTGAAGGTGGCGCGCTGCAGCCCGCGGGCCGGGTCGAGAATGGCGACGATATCGCGCAGGCCTTTGCCATACTGCTTCATCAGTTCCAGCAGTTGCTGTTCGAACTCGATTTCCTTTTTCAGGCCCGTGTCATTCTTCAGGGCTTCCAATTGGGCCAGCTGTAGTTGAAGTGCCTTTTCGGCGGCACGAAACTCGGCGAGTCTGGACAATGGCGTTCTCCAATCTTTTATTCATGAGTGTATCGGCCACGCGCCCGCTTTGGCGGGCGGCCAAGGCGCACGGTAATGAAGTTGCAGGCACATCGTGAGGGCTACGGCTTGAAAGAATAGTAGGCCTTGGCGGGGAAGTAAATGGCAATACACAGGGGCTTGTCAACTGTCGCTAACAAGCCGGTTATTCGCATCCTTTTAATTGTAGGAAATAACGCGTAGGTGTTTCCGATTACTTTGTAAGAACTTTCTCGTAGTGCGACAAGTTTCTGCCTAAGTATTAATCAATTGGTGCGAGTTCGTAGCACCGGCACCGCTAACCCAGTGCCCGGATATGGTGCCGATACTGCAGGTACACCTGTTCATAGGCCTGCACGTGCGCAGGTACCGGCCGGGCCGCCAGGCTGTCTTCCAGGTGTACGCAGCGCTCGCACAACGCAGGCAGTTCGGCGACGTTATCGCACCAGGCCGCCTGGATCGCGGCGCCCAGTGCCGCAGCCTCGGCTTCCCGCGGGCAGGTGATGTCGGTGTTCATGATATCGGCCACCATCTGCCGCCAGGCGGCGCTGCGTGCGCCGCCGCCGATCAGGCGTATGCTCTGGCTGCTGAGGCCGGCGCTGCGTAACAGGTCCAAACCGTAGCGCAGGCCGAAGGTGGTGCCTTCCACGGCCGCGCGGCACAGGTTCGCGGCGGTCAGGTTGCCGGGCGTCAGCCCCAGCAGGCTACCGGTGGCATGGGGCAGGGCGGGCACCCGCTCGCCATTGAGAAACGGCAGCATCAGCACGCCCTCTGCGCCGATGGGGGCCATTTCCACCTGGCGGTTGAAGGCCTCCAGGCTCAGCGCGAACAGGTCGCGCACGGCCCGGGTGACGTTGGTCAGGTTCATGGTGCAGATCAGCGGCAGCCAGCCGCCCGTCGACGAACAGAACGTGGCCACTTCCGGCTCCACGCTGACCCGGGGCTGGTCGCTGAACGCGTAGACGGTGCCGGACGAGCCCAGGCTCATGGTCACCACCCCGGGCTGGATGTTGCCGGTGCCGATCGCGCCCATCATGTTGTCGCCGCCGCCACTGCTGACCCGCGCCTGGGGGTTCAAGCCCAGGCGCCGCGCCACGTCGGGCAGCAGGGTGCCCACTGCCTGGCGCGGTTCGATCAGGGTGGGCAGGGCCTGTTGCAGGCGCCCCGCGGGGTCGATGTCACGCAGCATCTGCAGGTCCCATTGGCGCTGCCGTACATTGAAGTAACCGGTACCGGAGGCGTCGCCATATTCGCTGCACGCACGGCCCGTGAGCCAGAAGTTCAGGTAGTCGTGGGGCAGCAGGATGCGAGCGATCTGGCGGAACACCTCGGGGTGTTCCTCCAGGGTCCACAAGAGCTTCGACACGGTGTAGCCCGGGGCGATGGCCACGCCCAGGCGGTCCAGGGAGCCCTGGGTGCCGCCCAGGTGATCCAGCAACCGCTGGTTCTGCGCGCTGGACTCGGTGTCGCACCACAGCTTGGCCGGGCGCAACACCTGGCCATGGCGGTCGAGCAGTACCAGGCCGTGTTGCTGGCCCGATACGCCAACGCCGCGCACCTGCTGGCCGTCGACCCCCGCTTCGGCCAGTGCCTGGGCGGTGGCCAGGCACAGGGCCTCGACCCACTGCGCGGGGTCTTGTTCGCGCCGCCCGCCGTCCCCGCTGAGCAGGTCATGGGGGGCGCTGCCCTGGCCCAGTACCCGGCCGCCTACGGGGTCTAGCACCAGTGCCTTGGTGCCTTGGGTGCCGCAATCGATGCCCAGGTACATGGCCTTACTCCTCGTAGCTCAGCAGCCGTTCCAGGGTTTTATCCACGCCCAGCTGGCGCAGGTGCTTGAGCTGGTTCTCGAACGCGGCGACAAAGGCCGCCGATTGCGGAATACGCGTACCGAATATCTCTTCCACCCCCAGTAGCCGTTGCGTCAGCATCACGTCGTCGGCCACCAGGGCCTGGCAAAACTCGGCCCGTGGGTCGGGAATGCTGTAGTGCGTGCCGTTCTCGTCCACGCCCTTGAGGTACAGCGCCCAGGCGGCCACCACCAGGGCGGCGCGGTCCAGCGGGACACCATCTTCGATCAGGCGGTTGAGGGTGGGAATGGTGAACTTGGGAAACTTCGACGAACCGTCGGAGCACACCCGCTCCAACTGGTCGGCGATGGCCTGGTTGCTGAAGCGCTCGATCAGGGTGTCCTTGTAGCCTTCCAGGTCGATGCCGGGCACCGACGCCAGTTGCGGGGTCACGTCGCGGTCCATGTAGGCGCGGATGTAGCGCACGAACAACGGGTCGTTCATGGTTTCGTGAACGAAGCGGTAGCCCTTCAGAAAGCCCAGGTACGTGAGGGCCAGGTGGCTGCCGTTGAGCAGTTTGATCTTCATGTCTTCATAGGGTGTGACGTCGTCGGTGAACTGCACTCCAACCTTCTCCCAGGCCGGGCGGCCGTTGTTGAACCTGTCCTCCAGCACCCATTGCACGAAAGGCTCGCACACCACCGGCCAGGCGTCTTCCACGCCATGCTGCTGCAGCAGGTGGCGCTTGTGGGCCTCGCTGGTCATGGGGGTGATGCGGTCGACCATGGCGTTGGGAAAGCTGACCTTTTGGTCGATCCACTCCGCCAACCCCGTGTCACGCAGCCGCGCGAACGCCAACAACGCCTTGCGCGCCACGGCACCATTGTGCGGCAGGTTATCGCAGGACATCACCGTGAACGCCGGAATGCCCGCCTCGCGGCGCCGCGCCAGGGCGGCGCAGAGAAAGCCGAACACCGTGCGCGGGGCGGTGGGGTGCTCCAGGTCATGCTGGATGGCCGGGAGGTCGGCCATGAACTCCCCCGTGCTGTCGTCCATGCAGTAGCCGCCCTCGGTGATGGTCAGCGAGACGATGCGGATGGCCGGGGCCGCCAGCTTGTCGATCAGCGCCTGAGGGTTGTCCTCGCCCAGCAGCATGCCACTGATCGCGGCGATGACACGCACCTGGTGGCCTGAACCGTCACCCAGCTCCACCAGGGTGTAGAGCGAGTCCTGGCCCGCCAGGGCATCGCGCATTTTCTCGTCGTCCTTGCGCAGCCCGGCGCCGCAGATGGCCCAGTCCAGGCCCTCGCCGGTGTTCATCAACGCATCGGTGTAGAACGCCTGGTGGGCGCGGTGGAAACCGCCCACGCCAATGTGGACGATGCCCTGGCTGATATCACTCTGGGCATACTGGGGGCGCTTGATGTGTTCGGCCAGTTGGCCGAGGTTGTCACGGGTCAGTTTCATCGGTCCGTATCCTTTCAGGCCGCGGCCTGCAATGGCTTGGCCACGGCGACGCCCTGGGCGTCGAACAGGTGGCAGTGGTGGGGCGGCAGGTGCAGGTTCAGGCGTTCGCCATACTGGCTGGCCAAGTCACCGCGTATGCGCAGGGTCAGGGGTTCGCCGGAATCGGTGACGACATGGCAGAACGTATCGCTGCCCAGGCGTTCGCCGACATCGGCGGTCACCGCCAACGACGGCTGGCCAGGTTGCGCCAGTTCCAGGTGCTCGGGGCGGATGCCCAGGGTCACCTCGCTGCCCACGCTGAGCGTGGCGTTGCTGCGCGCCAGGCTCACGCGGGTGCCGGCCGTCAGTTCCACGTCGCACCCCTGACTGTCCACCCGGCTGACCCGGCCCTTGAGGAAGCCCATTTTCGGTGTGCCCAGAAAGCCGGCGACGAACAGGTTGGCGGGATGATGGTACAGCTCCAGCGGCGAGCCCACCTGCTCGATGCGCCCGGCACTGAGCACCACCACCTTGTCGGCCAGGGTCATGGCCTCCACCTGGTCGTGGGTGACGTAGATCATGGTGGCTTGCAGTTCCTTGTGCAGCCGCGCCAGTTCCAGGCGCATCTGCACCCGCAAGGCGGCGTCGAGGTTGGACAGCGGCTCGTCGAACAAGAAGATCTTGGGGTTGCGCACGATGGCGCGGCCGATGGCCACGCGCTGGCGCTGGCCACCCGACAGTTGCTTGGGCTTGCGCTCCAGCAGCGGTTCCAGCTCCAGGATGCGCGCCGCCTCGCCGACCTTGCGTTGCACCTCGGCCTTGTCGGCGCCGGCCAGGTCCAGGGCGAACGACATGTTCTTGCGCACGGTCATGTGCGGGTACAGGGCATAGGTCTGGAACACCATCGCCAGGTCGCGCTTGGCGGGGCTGACCTGGGTGATGTCGCGGCCGTCCAGTTCGAGCGTGCCGCTGGTGACCTCTTCAAGGCCGGCGATCAGGCGCAGCAGGGTCGACTTGCCGCAGCCCGAGGGGCCGACGAACACCACGAATTCCTTGTCGTTCACCTGCAGGTCGATGCCCTTGATGATCGCCAGGCCTTCAAAGCCTTTTTTCAGGTTTTTTATTTTCAATGTGGCCATGGGGCACTCCAACTGTTTTGTCCTGCTCGATCCCCGGTGGGACCGAACTTACTTGACGGCACCGAACGACAAACCGCGCACCAGCTGTTTCTGGCTGATCCAGCCAAAGATCAGGATCGGCGCGCAGGCCAGGGTCGAGACCGCCGACAACTTGGCCCAGAACAACCCCTCGGGGCTTGAGTAGGAGGCAATCAGCGCGGTCAGCGGCGCCGCGTTGGAGCTGGTCAGGTTCAACGACCAGAACGCCTCGTTCCAGCACAGGATCAGCGACAGCAACAGGGTCGATGCCAGCCCGCCCTTGCTGATCGGCAGCAGTACCCGCAGCATTTCCTGCAGCAACGTGGCGCCGTCCAGGCGGGCGGCTTCGAGGATGTCGCGGGGTATGTCCTTGAAGTAGGTGTACACCATCCACACCACGATCGGCAGGTTGATCAGCGTGTAGATCACGATCAGCGCCAGCTTGCTGTCCAACAGCCCGGAGCCTTTTGCCAGCAAGTAGATGGGCATCAGCACGCCCACCGGTGGCAGCATCTTGGTGGACAGCATCCACAGCAACGTCTGCTTGGTGCGTTTCGTTTCGTAGAAGGCCATGGAATAGGCCGCCGGCACCGCGATCAGCATGCACAGCAGCGTGGCGCTGAACGAGATCAGTACCGAGTTCCAGGCAAAGTGGAAGTAGTCGCTGCGTTCCTGGATGTGCAGGTAGTTTTCCAGTGTCGGGGTGAAGATGAACTGCGGCGGCGTGGCGAAGGCGTCGATCTCGGTCTTGAAGCTGGTCAGCACCATCCAGAAGATCGGGAAGAACAGCAGCAGGGCGATGGCCCAGGCCAGAATGCCCAGCAGCAGGCTTTGCAGACGCCGGTGTTGCTTGAGTGTCAGGTTCATGGCACGGGCCTCAAGGCTGGTCGGTGAGGTTTTTGCCGATCATCCGCACCAGGATGATGGCGGCGATGTTGGCGATGACCACGGCGATCAAGCCGCCGGCCGAGGCCATGCCCACGTCGAACTGCACCAGTGCCTGGTTGTAGATCAGGTAAGCCAGGTTGGTGGAGGCAAACCCCGGCCCGCCATTGGTGGTGGTGAAGATCTCGGCGAACACCGACAGCAGGAAAATGGTCTCGATCATCACCACCACGGCAATCGGCCGGGCCAGGTGTGGCAGGGTCAGGTGCCAGAAAATCGCGACTGGGCCGGCACCGTCCAGGCGCGCGGCCTCCTTCTGTTCCTGGTCCAGGGACTGCATGGCCGTCATCAGCAGCAAAATGGCGAAGGGCAGCCACTGCCAGGAAACGATGATGATGATCGACAGCAGCGGGTAATTGGCCAGCCAGTCGATTGGCTGTGCGCCGAAGTACCGCCACAGGTCGGCGAGAATGCCCGATACCGGGTGGAAGATCAGGTTCTTGAACACCAACGCGCCCACGGTGGGCATGATGAAGAACGGGGAAATCAGCAACACCCGCACGATGCCGCGGCCGAAGAACTCGCTGGCCTCCAGCAGCGCGGCGATCAGCACGCCCAGTACCACGCTGATCAGCAGCACGCTGCCCACCAGCAAGAGGGTGTTGGTCATGCCGGGAATGAAGCCTTCGTCGGTGAAGAAGAAGGTGAAATTGCCCAGGCCGGTGAAGGTTTTCTCGCCGCCGTCGAGCAGGTTGTAGCGCATCAGCGAGAAATACAGGGTCATGGCCAGCGGCACGATCATCCACAGCAGCAACAGCGCCACGGAAGGGGTGACCAGAAACCAGCCAGGGTTGTTGAGGCGGTGCTTGCCCGGGTCCGGCTGGACCTCAAGCTGCGCCTTGGCAGTGGACGTGCTCATGATGGTTACCTTGAATGGCCTTGCAGGCTGGCCGGCCCCAGGCGGGGGCCGGCCGTGGCAGCGCAGTTACTTCGGATAGCCCGCGCGCTTCATCTCGCGCTCGGTGGTCGCCTGGGCATCGGCCAGCGCCTTGTCCACGGTGCTGGTGCCGACCAGGGCGCCAGCGAACAGCTTGCCCACCTGGGTACCGATGCCCTGGAACTCGGGGATGGTCACCAACTGGATACCCACATAGGGCACGGGCTTGGCCGAAGGACTTTTCGGGTCAACCGACTTCAGCGATTCCAACGTGATTTTCGCGAACGGCGCGGCCTTCATGTAGGCGTCGCTGTAGGTCGAGGCCCGGGTGCCCGGCGGCACATTGGTGATGCCGTCCTTGTCGGCCACCAGCTTGGCGTAGGCCTCGGAAGTTGCCCACTGGGTGAAGGTGCTGGCAGCGTCCTTGGCTTTGGAGCTGGTGGGGATCGCCAGCGCCCAGGAGTACAGCCAGGCAGAGCCCTTGTCGGTTTTCTCGTGGGGCGCGTAGGTGAAGCCCACGTTGTCGGCGACCTTGCTCTGGCTCTTGTCGGTGACGAACGAGCCGGCCACGGTGGCATCTACCCACATGGCGCATTTGCCGCTATTGAACAGCGCCAGGTTCTCGTTGAAACCGTTGCTCGACGCCCCGGGCGGGCCGTACTGCTTCAGGGTATTGACGTAGAAGTTCAAGGCGCCGGTCCATTCCGGGCCGGTGAATTCAGGCTGCCACTTCTCGTCGAACCAACGCCCGCCCCAGGCGTTGGCCAATGTCGTGATCAGGGCCATGTTCTCACCCCAGCCCGCCTTGCCACGCAAGCAGATACCGTACTGGCCCTGGTCGGGCTTGTTGAGTTTGGCGGCGAACTCGCCCATCTGAGTCCAGGTAGGCCGTTCGGGCATAGTCAGCCCGGCCGCCTTGAACAGGTCGGTGCGGTAATAGGTCATCGAGCTTTCGGCGTAAAAGGGCAGGGCATACAGGGCGCCCTTTACCGACAGGCCATCGCGCACCGAGGGAAACACGTCGTCGAGCTTGTAGTCGGCGGGCAGATCTTTCATGGGCTCCAGCCACCCCTTGGCGCCCCAGAGTGCCGCTTCGTACATGCCAATGGTCAACACGTCGAACTGGCCACCCTGGGTGGCGATGTCCGTGGTCAGGCGCTGGCGCAGCACGTTTTCCTCCAGCACCACCCACTTGAGCTTGATGTCCGGGTGTTGCTCTTCGAAGGTTTTCGACAGCCGCTGCATGCGGATCATGTCACTGTTGTTGACCGTGGCGATGGTCAGGGTCTGGTCGGCCTGAGCCGTGGCGCAGAGCCCCAGCAGGGCGGCGAAGCTGGTACGGGCGAGCAGGGTCTTGATGGGCATCGACATCACACACTCCTCTTCGGGCCCGGTGGGCGCGAAGCCTGGTTATTGTTGTTGTGTCTTCCTGAAGTGGGGAAGCAGCTGGATTGATTACAGACCTAAAACCGGCGGGGGACAAATCCGCGAAGGCAGTTGCGCTGATACTATTTTGCACTTGACGCTTCACCAGCCCCTCAACGTGCTAATCGCCGACCCAGGCCCGCGCCTGGGCCGGGGCTGGCAGCCGTGTACAACGTGACGTTGGGCGGTGCGGTGTTCGTGCTGGAAGTGCGGAGGGGCAGTTTGCCTGGCGAGCAGACCTGTAAGAAATGACAGGTTACGAAAAAAGCGCTAGGCAATAACGTGTGCCTTCACCCCCCAGCGAGGTACACGAAATGAATAGTCAACCTGGCCCACGGCGCGCCGGCAGTTTGAATCCTGCATTTAATGACGGCCACGTCACCTTGGATCACATAGCGTCTGAGGCGCAAGTGGTTGCGATGGAACTCACGTCGGAAGGCGGCTTGCTGGTGCTCTCCAAGAGATTGAGGGCAGGATTCGATGTCTCGAAATTCACCAGCGAGGGCAAGCTTGACCTGACGTTCGCGCAGGGAAGCGGCTGGTTCCACGAAAACCAATCTGGAGTGCTTGCCGGTTTTCACTTGCTGGCTAGCGGCCACTTCATCATTTTCCTTCACCAAGGCGATGTCCTCATGGTCAGCCGCTATGGCGCCGATGGTTGGCTCGATACCAACTATGCCATCGGTGGTCGGCAGCAGTTCCACATATCGGAGGTGATCGGCGGTTCCGGGGCGCACAGCCACTCAGCCCATGGTGTCCACGGCAGCCCTGAGCCCCGAGCCATTGCGCCTCACTCGCCAGGTGTCGCACCACGAGCAGTCTTCAGTGTATCGAGTGCTAGTCACCTCTATCTGGTATTGACCGTCAGGTGGGACAACGGAGATGAAAAGCCTGCCGTGGTGCGCCTGAATGCCAACGGCTTTTTCGACACGTCGTTTCACGGCACAGGTTCTTTTATTGTCGCCATGACGAACGGCGTGGAGTCGTGCCACGCGCAGCAGGCAGTCGTTCAGGCCGCCGCCGGCGGCAGTAGCCAGATTGTGCTGCTGGTGGCGGCGCTGCCGCCCTCGACGCTGGCTGGAAACAAATATCTGTTGCGGGTGGGAGAAAGGAGGCAGGACTTTGAGTTTGGAACCGACGGCTACACAGAGATAGAGGAGGGGACTCGCGTTGAGCCACACGACTTGTGGGGGGATGAAAATAGCCTCCGGGTCATCGGCTCAAAGACTTTCGACAACAGACGTTATGCGGTGGTCATTGGCTTCACCGCTAATGGCAAGGCCGATCAGGATTTCAATAAAGGAGAGCCCGTGCGGGTAATACTCGAACCGGATTCCGCGTATGCCGAGCACAATATCTTTTACCAGGGGGACTTTTATGGCAATCCCGATGCCCGAATGGTTTTCGCTGCCATCCTGTCCGGAAACCGCGTGGCCGCTGTCCGGTTGCTCCCCATTGGCGCTGTTGACCAGGCCTTCGGCGAGGAAGGCATCGCTGCGTATGCTTCCGACGATCGCAACCACTACCCTGTGCGGTTACAGGTGCGCAAGACCGCGGACCACGACGTAATCATCGGTCATCATCAGAATATCTACTGGTTGCTAGGCCACTGAGTGCAACGTGGGGCTTGTCGCGCTGTGGCGTGGCGGCCCCACGTTGCGCCCGGCTCCCCAGTGAGGGAAGCTACTCACCGGTAACTGTCAGTTCTACCAGTTGCGAGCAGTGATCGTCAGGCGTTTAGTGGGGGTGTTGGGGCTGTATGCCCGTAGCAGCGAGATCTTGATCATGTCGGACACATCGGAAGTTAGAGAAACAGGCACTGTGAAATGGTTCAACGATGCGAAAGGCTTCGGTTTCATCAGCCGGGCCACGGGCAGCGACGTATTCGTGCATTTCAGGTCTATCCAGAGCTCTGGGTTCAAATCGTTGCAAGAAGGTCAGAAGGTGTCCTTCACGGTCACGGAAGGCCAAAAAGGTCCGCAGGCCGATAAAGTGATACCCGAGGTGTAGCCAATCCAGGAGGCATGGGCATGAACGTTGAACCGCGCGACCCCAATCACCCCATGCTTGGCACCGGGTGCATCATTGATGACCGTTGGGGGCGGCCTGTTTACTTTCATGCCCCACCGGGGCTGGCGTTCGGCCCTGGGCAACGGGTCACGTATGAGGTCGTCGACGGGCCCGACGGGGTGTTGTATGCCGTCAATCTGCGTGTCGAGGATGCTGTTGGTCCGATGGGAGATGACTGACAGGCGACCTCAACGCGACTTGCGTGCCTCGGGGCGGCAGTGGCCGGGGTGCACCACGGCTACCGCGTCGCGGCCTTCCCGAGCTTCGCCCGGTCCCACAGGTTGGCATCCTACTCACGGGTAACTGTCAGTTCTATCAGTTGCGGATGCCGATCGCCAGGCGTTTATTACACAGGGTGAGCGCCCGCTAAGTCGGGTGCTATCTTCCAACGGCAATGAGATCTCTATCATGTCAGACGATCGGAAAGTGGGAACGGTGAAATGGTTTAACGATACGAAAGGTTACGGTTTTATCGAGCAGGAAGATGGTGGCGAGGACGTATTTGTGCACCACGCTGACATCAATTGCGCCGGATACAGGTCGCTAAAGCAGGGCCAGAAGGTATCCTACACTTTAGTAACAAACGCCAAGAGTCCGAAGGCCGAAAATGTGGAAGTAGTACCCCCAGATGCCCCGTGAGCATGAATCCAATCCCTGACCCACGCGCCGTGCCCACGGCGCCAGGCCCATGTTCATCGCCAGCCCTCCTGTCCGCCACGCCGCCCCTCTGCGGCAACCTCGCCATTTCCCGACTACAGTTAACCAAGCCACTGCCCCGCGCGGCGGCCCAACCGTGATCCGCCCCAACGCCCGCGGCCATGACCCGCAGGCTTTCACCTGATCAGGAGTGCACGATGGACCTCAACCGTCGTCAGTTCTTCAAGGTCGCCGGCGTCGGCCTGGCCGGCGCCAGCATTGGCGCGCTGGGCATGGCGCCGACGCCGGCGTTCGCCGAGCAGGTGCGCCATTTCAAGCTGGCCCACACCCGCGAAACGCGCAACACCTGCCCCTACTGCTCGGTCGGCTGCGGCCTGATCCTCTACGGGCAAGGCGATGGCGCCAAGAACGTCGCCCAGAACATCATTCACATCGAAGGCGACGCCGACCACCCCGTCAACCGCGGCACCCTGTGCCCCAAGGGCGCCGGCCTGCTGGACTTCATCCACAGCCCCAACCGCCTGCAATACCCCCAGGTGCGCAAGCCGGGCAGCAACGCGTGGACCCGCATCGGCTGGGACGAAGCCCTGGACCGCGTGGCTGAACTGATGAAGGCCGACCGTGACGCCCATTTCATCGAGAAGAACGAAAAGGGCCAAACCGTGAACCGCTGGACCACCACCGGTTTCCTCGCGGCTTCGGCGGCGTCCAACGAAGCCGGTTACCTGACCCACAAGGTGGTGCGCAGCCTGGGCATGCTGGGGTTCGATAACCAAGCGCGTGTCTGACACGGTCCGACGGTGGCAAGTCTTGCCCCGACGTACGGCCGTGGTGCCATGACCAACACCTGGACAGACATTGGCAACGCCAACCTGATCCTGGTAATGGGCGGCAACGCAGCAGAAGCCCACCCGTGCGGCTTCAAATGGGTGACCGAAGCCAAGGCCCACAACCAGGCCCGGCTGATCGTGGTCGACCCCCGGTTTACCCGCACCGCGTCCGTGGCGGACTACTACGCGCCCATTCGCACCGGCAGCGACATCGCGTTCATGGGCGGGCTGATCAATTTCCTGTTGACCGAGGACAAGATCCAGCACGAATACGTGCGCAACTACACCGACGTGTCATTTATCGTCAAAGCCGGTTTCGGCTTCGAAGATGGCCTGTTCACGGGCTATGACGCCGCCAAGCGCAGCTACACCGACAAGTCCACCTGGGGCTATGAACTGGGCGACGACGGCTTCGCGAAAGTCGACCCCACGCTGCAAGACCCGCGCTGCGTGTACCAGTTGATGAAGCAGCACTACAGCCGCTACACCCTGGAACTGGCCAGCCAGATCTGCGGCATGCCCGTGGACGCCATGCGCAAAATCTGGGACGAGATCGCGACCTGCGCGGCGCCCGGCAAGACCATGACCATCCTCTACGCCCTGGGCTGGACCCAGCACTCCATCGGCTCGCAGATCATCCGCAGCGCCGCCATGGTGCAGTTGCTGCTGGGCAACGTCGGCATGCCGGGCGGCGGTGTCAACGCCTTGCGCGGGCACTCCAACATCCAGGGCCTGACCGACCTGGGGCTGCTGTCCAACGCCTTGCCGGGCTACCTGACCCTGGGCACCGACAGCGAACAGGACTACAGCGCGTTCATCACCAAACGCACGCAAGTGCCGCTGCGTCCTGGGCAATTGTCCTACTGGCAGAACTACAGCAAGTTTCACGTCAGCCTCATGAAAGCCTGGTATGGGGCCAACGCCACCGCCGACAATCACTGGGGCTACGACTGGCTGCCCAAGCTCGACATCCCCAACTACGACATCCTCAAGATGTTCGACCTGATGGGGCAGGGCAAGGTCAACGGTTACGTGTGCCAAGGCTTCAACCCCATCGCCGCGCTGCCGGACAAAAACCGGGTGATGAAAGCCCTGGCCAAGCTCAAGTGGCTGGTGGTGATGGACCCCCTGGCTACCGAGACCTCGCAGTTCTGGGAACACGTGGGGCCCTACAACGATGTGGACACCGCCGCCATCCAGACCGAAGTGATCCGCCTGCCCACTACCTGCTTCGCCGAGGAAGACGGCTCGCTGGTCAACAGCAGCCGCTGGCTGCAATGGCACTGGAAGGGCGCCGATGGCCCGGGCGAGGCACGCACCGACGTGGCGATCATGAGCGGGCTGTACAGCCGCCTCAAGGCGCTGTACCAGGCCAAGGGCGGCGCCTACGCCGAGCCGATCATGAACCTGTCCTGGCCCTACAAGGTGCCGGACGAGCCCTCGCCCGAAGAGCTGGCCAAGGAGCTCAATGGTTTCGCCGTCACCGACTTCACCGACGGCGCCGGCGTGGCCGTCAAGGGCGGTTCGCAACTGGCCGGTTTCGGCCAACTGCGAGATGACGGCACCACGGCGTCGGGCTGCTGGATTTTCTGCGGCAGCTGGACCGAGCAGGGCAACCAGATGGCCCGGCGTGACAACAGTGACCCTTACGGCATGAAGCAGCACCTGGGCTGGGCCTGGGCCTGGCCGTTGAACCGGCGCATCCTCTACAACCGCGCTTCCGCCGACCCCCAAGGCAAGCCATGGGACGAGAAAAAACGCCTGGTGTGGTGGACCGGTAAAGCCTGGGGCGGTACCGACGTACCCGACTACAAGGCCGACGTGCCACCGGAAGCGGGCATGAACCCGTTCATCATGAACCCCGAAGGCGTGGCGCGGTTCTTCGCTGTCGACAAGATGAACGAAGGCCCGTTCCCCGAGCACTACGAGCCCTTCGAAACACCCATTGGCGTCAACCCGTTGCACCCCAACAACAAGCAGGTGGTCAGCAACCCGGCGGCGCGCATCTTCGATTCGGTGTGGGAGTCGCTCGGCCAGGCCAAAGACTTTCCCTATGCGGGCACCAGCTACCGGCTCACCGAGCACTTCCACTTCTGGAGCAAGCACTGCCGCCTCAATGCCATTGCCCAGCCCGAGCAGTTCGTGGAAATAGGCGAGGTACTGGCGGCCGAGAAGGGCATCGCCGCGGGCGACCGGGTGCGGGTGACCTGCAAACGCGGGTTCATCGAGGCCGTGGCGGTGGTCACCAAACGCATCCGGCCGCTGCAGGTCAACGGCCAGACCGTGCACCAGATCGGTATCCCGCTGCACTGGGGGTTCACCGGTGTCACGCGCCACGGCTACCTGACCAATACATTGGTGCCGTTCCTGGGTGACGGCAATTCCCAGACCCCGGAATCCAAGTCGTTCCTGGTCAACGTGGAGAAGCTCTAGATGGCCATTCAAGACATCACCGCCCGTTCGGCCACCACCACCGTGCCCTCGTCGGTGCGCCAGCTGGAAGAAGTCGCCAAGCTGATCGACACCACCAAGTGCATCGGCTGCAAGGCCTGCCAGGTGGCGTGCTCGGAATGGAACGAGCTGCGCGACGAGGTGGGCCACAACCATGGCACCTACGACAACCCCCAGGACCTCACCGCCGAGACCTGGACGCTGATGCGCTTCACCGAGCATGAAAACACCGACAGCGGCAACCTGGAGTGGCTGATCCGCAAGGACGGCTGCATGCACTGTGCCGACCCCGGCTGCCTGAAGGCCTGCCCCAGCCCCGGGGCCATCATCAAGCACGCCAACGGTATCGTTGACTTCAACCAGGACCACTGCATCGGCTGCGGTTACTGCATCACCGGTTGCCCGTTCAACATCCCGCGCATCTCCCAGAAAGACCACAAGGCCTACAAGTGCACCCTGTGCTCCGACCGGGTGGCGGTGGGCCTGGAGCCGGCCTGCGTGAAGACCTGCCCCACGGGCGCCATCGTCTTCGGCACCAAGGCCGACATGAAGGAACACGCCGCCGAACGCATCGTCGACCTCAAGAGCCGGGGGTTTGAACAGGCCGGTCTATACGACCCCGATGGCGTCGGCGGTACCCACGTGATGTACGTGCTGCACCACGCCGACCAGCCCAGCTTGTACGCTAATTTGCCCAACCAACCTACCATCAGCCCGCTGGTGGGCCTGTGGAAAGGCGTGACCAAGCCCCTGGCCTTGCTGGCCATGGGCGCGGCGGTGCTGGCCGGATTCTTCCACTACGTGCGCGTCGGCCCGCAACTGACCGAGGAGGATGAGGAGCCCCACCTCGATCCTGCGGTGCACACGGTCGACCCGGCCGTCCACACCTATGATCCCCGCGAGGGTAAGCAGCCATGATGCCCAGACAGATACTGCGCTACACCGCCAACCAGCGCACCAACCACTGGCTGGTGGCGATCCTGTTCTTCATGGCCGGGCTATCGGGGCTGGCGCTGTTCCACCCGGCGCTGTTCTGGCTCAGCCACCTGTTTGGCGGCGGGCCATGGACGCGCATCCTGCACCCGTTCATGGGCGTGGCCATGTTCCTGCTGTTCATGGGCCTGGTGGTGCGTTTCTGGCGTGCCAACTACTTCATCCACAACGACAAGCTGTGGCTCAAGCGCATCGACCGAGTCATGCTCAACCAGGAGGAGGGCGTGCCCCCCATTGGCAAGTACAACCCGGGCCAGAAGCTGCTGTTCTGGACTTTGCTGGCGTGCATGCTGGTGCTGCTGGTCAGTGGCGTGGTGATCTGGCGGGTGTATTTCAGCCAGTGGTTTGGCATTACCACGATCCGCCTGGCCGTGCTGGCCCACGCGGCGGCGGCGTTCGTGCTGGTGACCAGCATCATCGTGCATATCTACGCTGGGATCTGGATCAAGGGCTCGGTGGACGCCATGCTGCACGGCTGGGTCAGCCGCGCTTGGGCGCGCAAGCACCATGCGCTCTGGTACCGTGACATTACGGGCGACAAAGGCCCTGAACACCCGGACAGGATCAAGCCGTGAGAGCCACCCTGGAACCTCAACAGATCGCCGCCTCGGCCAGCACGCCGCCCTATGTCGACTTGCCTGCGGCCAACCTCTTCGCCCACCGGGCTGAACGCTTGCGCGCCCTGGCGCCGGGGCATGAACTGCAAGCCTTCCTGCGCCTGGTCGCCGACCTGAGCGACGTGCAGCAGAGTCTGCTGGACCAACCCCCGGCCGCGGCGACACCGTCGGCCGAATGCTTGCTGCAGTGCCAGCGACACGGCCTGCCACCCTTGGCTTTCGAGAGCCTGGTGCGCGATGGCATGTGGCAACCCTGGCTGCAAGCGAGTTTGCAACGCTATCGGCCGGCGGGCCCCCCCGCCGTGCGTCAGGCGCTGGCATCCCTGGAATTGGCGTCCGCCGAGCAGCGACTGGTCTGGGCATTGAGCCTGCTCAGTGGCCATTTCAGCGCCGTGCCAGCCGCCGTGGTGCCTTTCATGGGGGCCGCGTTGCAGGCCGCCTGGACCTACTGGCTGCGCAACCTGCCCAACCTGACCTTCGAACCCAGGGCCAGCCTCAGCCAATGCCCTGGGTGCGGCTCCCCGGCCATGGCCGGGGTTATCCGCCAGCGCGGCGCTCACAATGGCCTGCGTTATCTGGTGTGCTCGTTGTGCGCGTGCCAGTGGCATGTGGTGCGGGTCAAGTGCGTGTACTGCGAACAGAGCAAAGGCCTGGACTATGTCAGCCTGGCATCTGACCGCCATAGCCCGGAAACCGCGCCGCTGCGCGCGGAAACCTGCCCTATGTGCCACCAGTTCCTGAAGCTGCTGTATCTGGAGCACGACAGTGACGCAGAAGTGGTCTCTGGCGACTTGACCAGCCTGGCGCTGGACATAGGCCTGGATCAGAACGGCTTCAACCGGCTGGCGCCCAACCTGATGGTGGCGCCAGGCGGCTGAGCCATGCCATGCACCGGGCGCGGCCCCGTGTTTCGTCGCGCTTCACTGCCCCTTCATACCCCACCCGAATGCGGTATGGCCACCTATGCCAAAATCCCAGAGTTTTTGCCGGGCGCCGCTGTCAGGCACGATACCCCAGCGCTGCTGAATCCCGGGGGCAATATCGGATGTCCAGCACACGACGGAAATACCCATCTGGCTGTGATAGCTGGAACGTACCGCGTCCCACTGCGCCAGCGACGGTATGACCCCGCCCTGCGCCGCGGCAGCCTGCACGGCCCATTGGTAGTTAATCCAGCCGTCGAACTGAAAGAACATGTACACCGATGACACATTGACCGTGTAGCTGGCCTGGGAGCCGCGAGCATCACGCACCGTGACCGTGGCGTTGCCGCTGCGCTTGGCGATGACCCGCCCATTGCTGAGTAAATCGGCCACGCCGGCGTCACTGATGGAATAGGTATAGGGCGGCTGCCCACCACTGGCGGTACGCGTGCCATACGAGCCTGCGGGCGGGTTGGGGGGCACGCCGTTCATGCGGTAAATGTTGCCGATGCGCAGTGGGGTGGTGTCGATGATCAGCGGTGGAATGTTGGCCCCGATACGCAAGCTCAGCGCATTGGACGTGTGGGTGATGCCCGAGCGGGTCACTCGGTACACCAGTGTCACGGTTTGGTTGGCGTGGCTCTCTACCAGCGCCTTGCTGAAGGTGAATGTCAAGGTGCCTGGCGTTTGCACCGTCTGCGCGCCACTGTTGCTGGTATTCCAGGCGACCAGCACCGAGTCGCCCTGGCCCATGCCGGTGTAGGCATCTACCTGCACGGGGCAGCCTGAATTCGGCACACTACCGGGCGACAACGTACCGCCGCTGGCCAAAGGCACCCGCGGCGTGCCCAGGTTGAACAATGGCAGCACCCGCAGATTGAGCACCCGCGACAGCGCCTCTGCGCCGCTACCCCGTGTTACTCCGTAGCGCACCGCGATTGTCTGCCCTTGATAGCGGTCCACCCAGGCCTTGCTGATGGAAAAATCGGCGACGCCACCTCCCGTGGCGGTTTGCGCCGGCGTTCGGTCGTTACCGAACAGCACCACCACTGAATCACCATTGATCAGGCCCGTGGCGGTGATGCGCACGGTCACACCCGCCGTCACCACATAGGGGTCGACGGCGTTGCCCACCGCCTGGGGTACCGCGGGTGGGGCCAGGTCCAGGCGGGCCATTACATGCAGGTCCAGCGCTTCGGAGGTCACGGCACTGCCGCCCGCGGCTCGGGCTACCCGATACGTGAAGCGTGCGTCTCGGCCTGCGTTGGCGAAAACGATGGTCTGGGGGACCAGGAAATCTGCCAAGGTCTGGCCGGACGGGTGTCGGACGGGCGAAGTCCAGTTCGCCCCACTGCCCGTGACCACCAACTCCACGCTATCGCCGTCGTTGATGTTGTTGTAATCCAGTACCTGAACGACCAGGCCACTGGCTGGCACGCGCTCAGGGTCCAGTTGGCCCTGGCTCGCCAAGGGAACGATCGGTGCGGGCAGATCCACCAGCGGCAGTACGTCGAAGCTCAAGGCAGGCGAGTTCTGGACGGTGGCACCGATGAACCGGCGCACGGTATAGAAGACATTGACTCGTTGATCGGCGCTGGCGCGCACCTGCTCACGCGGAATGCTGAAGTCGGGGACCTGGTCATTGGCGACGGTATTTACCGGGGTAACATAGGCGTCGCCAGTGCCTTTCCATGTCGCCGTGACCCGGTCGCCATTCACCAAGCCGCCATAGGGGTTCACGTGCACCACTGCACCGCTGGCGGCGACGGTATAAGGGTCCAGCTTGCCATTGACCACCAAGGGCACGCGGGGCTGCGCCAGGTCCAGGGGTGGCTGCTGGCGAATCCGCAACACCCGGCGGGGGAACAACTGGGCGCGTTGTTCATCGGTGCTGGCGTCGAGGCTGACCTTCATTGTGATGGTCAAGTCGGTGCCGTCTGCCAACTGGTTCAGTTGCGTCTGTGACACCTTGCGGGCCAGGCCCTGGCGTGCTTCGGACTCGGTCACGGCGCTGTTGCTGGCCAGGGTAATGACCAGTGGGGTGCCGTTGATCTGCCGTCCTTCCAAGGTCAGCCACAGCCGCTGCCCTGCCGCGCCGAAGGGCCACCTGCTTACCGTCAGGTTCGCGTCTTCCAGCAGGGCCGCCACGTCCAGTACATCGCCCACCGCTTCGCTGATGGTCGGCATGGGCAGGTTCTGCTCAGTCAAGGCGCCTACGTCCAGCATCACCACCCCGGACTCGAACTCCCGGCGGCCCCTGCGCACAAGGTAGCGTGCCTCGATGCTGCGGCCCAGGGTGCGGATGATTTCCGAGGGTGCAATGACGAAGTCCAGAAGGTGCTGGTCATTGCCCGGTTGCTCGACACCTTGATCGACAACGTCCCACACGGCGCGAATACGGTCGATTGGCAGCATCAGGTCAAACTGCACGCGCAACGTGGCTCCTCCTTGCACCAGCAAGGGGTCCAGCCTGCCGTCCTGGGCTTCCAGCACGCTGGGCGCGGGAAGCGACAGCTCCAGGCTGCCGATCAATACTTCGGCGGTTTCCGACAGGGCGACGAGTTGGTTCGCCCGCTCGATGCGGTAATGCACGTGCGCCGTACGGGTGAGGTTACCGCTGATCTCGTCATAAGGGATACGCAACTGGGCCGGGGGGACCACGGGCGCGGACAAGTAGGTACTGTCATAGTAAGGGCCGGTAACCTCACCGGCCCAGGTGTAGATGATCCGGTCGCCCGCCTGCACAGGCGGTACCGTGTAGGGCATTGCCAGCGTGGCGCCGTAGGAGGGCACCAGCGTCATGTCCAGGTAACCTTCCTCAGCCTCCACCACCGTGGGCGCGGGCAGGCTGGGTAGCGCAGCGTACACCCGCAACCGCACGGCATCCGAGAAACGCTCCTGGCCGTGGGCCTTGACACTGTAGCGGGCGATGAGGGTGCCAGTGTTGAAGGGCCGAATGCTGGCGCTGTCGACGGTGCGCACCACCTGCCGGGCCAGTGATTCGCGCCAGGTCACCACGTGATTGAGCAACAGCTCCACTGGCGTGCTGCCCGCCACCTGGCCCGTCCAGCGGATTTCCAGGCGATCACCCTCGGCGATGCCGGCGTACGCCAACAGCAGCGTCGCAGCCGGCAGGTAAGGCGAAAGCACGCCGCCCACGGCTTCCCGGACCACGGGCGGCGCAAGCGCCTCGGCGTGGCCGATGATAGGCACGATGCGCTTGCGTGAAGGCGTGGGATCCTGGACGGTGGCGCGCCCAGCCTCGGCTTGCTGAGCGGGCTGCGCCCTCGCATGGCTGGCGCCGGGCTTGATGATTTCATAACTCAGGGTGACCGAGCCCTGCGCCAGCGCGCGGGCGTGGGCATTTTCCACTTCGAAGGCCAAGGTACCGCTGGTTTGCCTCACCTCCTGGGGCCAAGGCCCGGCCGTAGTGGGTCGGCCCTGGGCATCACGGCCCTCCCAGAACAGCCTGACCGTGTCGCCCACGCTCATCCAGAATGCATCCAGCAGCACCATCACCAGCGGGTTGGCCCCGGCCAGTTCATCCACGTCGAGCACATGTTGGTCGTTGGCCTGCTCGATCCACGGCGCCTGGGGCCTGTTGCCTGCTTGCACATCCACGATCTGGGTCGCCGACCACGGTAGGTTATCACCGTCGCGCGACTGGTTTTCCAGCTCATCGGTCACGCTGTAGCGCACCTCCATGCCCGGCTGGTCACCCGCCTGAGCGATGAACTCGCCGGGCACGTGGAACGTCAGTGGCTTGCCGACTTCGTCAGCCTCAACCAAGCGATGCAAGCGGGCAGTGCCCCAGCCCAGGGTGACCATGTCACGCACTCGCATATCGAGGTAGGCCGGCAGGGTCAAGGTCAGGCCGCGCAGCAAGTGGCTGGCATCGATGGGGTCGGGCAGGGGAGGCAGTACCAGCCCCTGGTGCCCAGGCGCGCCCGAAACCGGGTCCCTGCCGCCAGGCCGGGTGCGCTTGACGACCACCTGGATAGGGTCGCTGAGCTCCTCGCCGCCACCGCCTATGCGGGTGACGCCGTGGTGCAGAACCATCACCCCGTCGGTAAGTGCGTTGGCCTGAATGGACAGGCGCACATCATTATCGACCATGGCGGCCGTGACTTCAGCGTTAGCCAGGGCGTTGCCGGTAGCGCTTGCGTAGACCGTCACCTGGTCACCGACCGCCATGTTCAGCCAACTGCCGGCCACTACCTGCAGAAGGCCGTCCTGAATCATCTCGATATTCACGCCAGCGTTGGCCAGGGTGACGTTATCGGGCAGCAATACGCGGATGGTATTGCCCATGGGGACGGCAAGGCGCTGCAGAGCTTGAGGCGCTGTGTCCTGCGGATTGATGGGCAGGGTGGGCATGGTGGTGCTCCGGGAAGGGGACTGGAGACTAGTAGAGCGCGGTGGTGGGACCGGCGAAACTGGTAGTTATGAAAGTGTCGCCGCTAATGGATGCAGTAAAAATCTTGAGATTCAACGGAAAACACTGATAGCACGTTGCCCACTGTCAGGTGTAACAGTTTCGCTGTCCGGCCTTTCAGGCGTCTCATGCAAGCCTCTCCCTTTGCCGAGAACGCGACCATGGCCCGTTTTCCCATCACCTATATCCACCCCCAGCCAGTGCCTCGGGTGCTGCCTGCCATCCCTGACACCAAGCTGCGCATCCTGGTCGGCGACACGTTCAAGGTGCTGGTGCAAGACCCCAACGGCGACTGGATTCCCGGCGATGCCGGCATCAACCACGACATGATCGTGCCGGACCTGGGCCTGCCCGTGGAGCTTAATTACGACCGCAAGCGCGAAGGCGACGTGGTGGCCGTCCGCTGGAAGAACGGGCCCGCCAGTGGCGACCCCAGCGAATACATCCGCGTCCACAGCTACATCGTCAAAGCCAGCGACGTCAATATGGACGATGAGGTCCTCAACAACGCCCATCCCCTGGTGCTGTACCTCACCGAAGGGGTGCCGCAGCCTGCCCAGGCGGCGTTCTTCTTCGAAGTCACGCGGCCGGGTGACAACGAGACGCCGTCGGCAATAGCCACCGCGCTGATCAAGCTGTCGCGCCCGGGGGGCACTGATGAGGACCCGCTGCCGGGCCACCAGAACCTGAAGGCACCGGTCGTGCCCAAGCCCGTGTTCGACAAGCTCGAAGACGTTGTGCTGCAGATCGAGGCCTACCCGCACATTCGCGTGCGCGATGTGGTCGTGATCACCTGGGGCGGCGTGCCAACCGAATTCACCCTCACCGCCGAACAGGCCCAGCCGGGGGGCACGTTGACGTTCGTGATTCCCAAGGACGTCCTGGAACTGGCCGGCGACGCCGAGCGCCTGGAGGTGGTCTACCGGGTGCGCGACGAGGTGTACAACCACTCCGAGGACAGCAACGGCCGGCGTTGGTCGATGCCGACCTGGGTGGAGGTAGACGCCAACGACAACCCGCTGTCTGCACTGTGGATCGAGGAAGCCGAGAGCGGCCAGCCTGGGGAATTTCGCTTGCACCTGGACTGGCTGGGGGGTAATCCCGCCACGGCGGGGATCATGGTCGACGGCGTGTACGTCCGGCTGGGTGACACGATCGAACTCACCTTGCGGGGCACCACCCGCGATGGGGCAGCGGTCCTCGAACACTACTACGATGACGTCAAAGTCGTTGGCCGGCCCCTGACGTTCAAGATCCCTTACGAGGTGCTGGCGCGTCTGGCGCAAAGCAGCGCCGCGGTGTATTACACCGTGGTGGCGCGCGTCCCGGGCCAGCGCGGCAGGGTCCGCAAGGCCTGGCGGGCCTGGATGGCCGCGCTGGCCGACGACGTGCCGCCGATTCGCTCCAAGCGCATCACGTTACGGGTGGACGGTGAGGTGGTGGACCTGGCCGCGCCCGTGGTGGTCGACGCCCCTGGCGGCCAGCTGCCCATTGATGCCCCGGCGCGCATCGATGTCCTGCCCTATGTGCCCATGCACGAAGGCGACCTGGTCATGCTGACCTGGACCGGGACCTCGGCCAGCGGCCAGCCGGTGCTGCGGCAGATCGAACACACCCTGAGCAAGAACGAAGAAAACACCGTTCTGCGCTTCGAGGTGGAAACGCTCTACGTCAACCAACTGGATGGCCGCCTGGCGACCGTGAGCTACACGGTGACTGCCGGCGGCGCCCGGCGGCAGTCGGACGTGGCCGTGGTCAGGGTCGGCACCTGGCAAGCGCTGTACCCCGCGCCGACCTTGCCAGAGGCCCAGGACGGCGTGCTGTTGCCGGAAAACGTGCCGGCCGAAGGCGCGCTGCTGGTGTTGCCGGCGGCGGTGCAGGTGGTGCCCGGGGACGTGGTGTACTACCACTGGCAGGGTAGCATCGCCGGGGTGTATGGCGATCGGAAGATCGTCGACGAGACGGCGGAGAAGCCTGAGTTCAGGATTGCGAAGGCGCAGGTCGAGGCCAACCTGGGCGGCACCGCGACAGTGAACTACAGCATCCAGCGGGGGGCGACGTTCATCGGCTTGTCTGCCGACCTGAGCGTCCAGGTGGGCAAGCAAACGGCGATCGAGCTGCCACCGCCGCGGGTGGAACACCTTAGCGCCAACGGCGAGCTCAAACCCGGCGATGTGCCGCGCGGTACCCAGGTGACGGTGGCGTTTGACGACATGCTATTGGACGACCAGATCGCCCTGTTCTGGACGGGCACCGAGGGTGATGGCACCCCACCTTTGCCTTGGCAGTCGGGTAATGAGGCGAAGACAGTGGTGTTCCAGATCTCGGCGAAAGCGATCGCCGCCAACCTCAACCACGGGGTGCAGGTGATGTATGCGCTGATCCGGGGCTCGACGGTGATCAACTCACCGGTCGTTGCCGTGCGGGTGCTGGATTTCGCCCCAGGTGACCTGCCTACGCCGCTGATGCCCGATGCCGTGGGGGATGTGCTGGATGTGCTGGGGCTGACGGCCGACGCCGACGTCCGGATTCCGGTCTGGCCGCTGATCGGCGTGGGGCAAAAGGTCTGGCTCAAGCTGGTGGGGCAAAACCTGGATGGCTCGGCGCTGACCCTCACTCTGGCCACGGGCGCGGCAGTGAGTGCCAGTGAAACCACGGCCGGGTTTGTGCGCACAGCGTCGCGGACCCAGCTGCAACAACTCAAGGACGGTACGACGTTGCGGGTCGAAGCCAAGGTGAGTGTCGACACCAGCGCCAATGCCAACGAAGCAGAAGCCAAAGTGCTGCCGGTCAAAAGCTATACCGTGAAAACGATCGCGCTGATCCAACCGCTTATCACCTCGGTCAAGGACCCTGCCAATAACGAAATCCCTCAGAACGGCGCGACCTTTGCCACGAGCGTCACGGTGACGGGCACGGCCACGGCCAGCCAGCAGGTGGAAGTTTTCGACCAGGGGGTGAACAAGGGGGCGGCGCCCGTCAATGCCGCAGGCATCTGGAGCCGGGAGGTCAGCGCGTTGGCGACCGGCACACATGTGCTGACGGCGGTGGCCAGCTATGACTCCAGTTTGGTTTCCCCTGCCAGGACATTTACCACACTGGCGGATGTCAGGCCGACTATCACCAGTGTGCAAGGGGCGAGTGGTAATGTTGGCAACGGTGGCACGACCACGGATACGGCGTTGACACTTCGCGGTAATGCTGCCCCGAATTTGCAGGTGCGGGTTGAGGACAATGGCGTGAACCAAGGCACCGTAACCGTTGGTGCGAACGGGGTGTGGAGCCGTCAAGTATCCCCGCTGGCGTTAGGGCAGCATTCGTTTAAGGTGATGGCACTGTACGGCTCGGGCCAGCAATCGGCGGCATGGAGCGTGACGGTGGCCAAACCGCAGCCCGTGGTGGTCTACGAATGGGATTTTCGCAATGGCGCAGGCGGCTGGATCGGCCCGGACTGGAACCCAGTACGCATAGGGTCCAACGGTTCAACCTCTTTCGCCTATGTGGCCACGAATGTGCAGCTCCAGGCTGCGGCCATCTGGCACCCGGATCTCGGTTTACCTGCTGGGGAATATACGCTGGAATGCCAGGCTGGAGGTGATAAACAATTTGTTGTAAGGATAGGATCACTTAGCGTTACTTGTCCTGCGGCCCAATTGACCCCTGTACGCCTGTCAGGCGTTACCACGTCTGGAATAAGCACGCTTGTGCACCTCCCTTCCAGCCCTATCGTTGCGGGTGAGACGGTTCGACTGGCAAACATCAGAATAAGCCGGGGCGTTTGAAACTATCAACCCGCATGCGCTGGCGCCTGCCAGCGCCCGGGCGCCCGGTAGGCGACAAGCGATTGCATCGATTCAGGCACAGGAGTCCGAGCTGCAAAGCCTGGCTGGGCGGGGGGCCATGGCCCCCGTCAGCCATTGCGCCCAACACCAAGCATTGACGCGCAGGCCTGACCGAGAAGCCGCCGCTGCCCGGCACTGTCAGATATTACAGTTTCGCTGCCCCTCACTCTGCCGTGTAATACCCCGACGCGCCCCTCCCCGCGCACCAACGGGTGACACCATGCCCTACCACACCGAATACGACTCCACCCGCCGCCTGCTGTGCGGTTGGCTGACCGCCCAAGCCGAGCCCAGTTTCACCCCGGCGATACTGACCGCGGCCAACCAGTACGACGCCGACCTGCCCGTGGACACGCAGCGGCAGCTGCATACTCCCGACCGCTGGCCGGTGGACTGTTACCTGTGGGCCTCAGCGCACCCCCTGGCGTTCAGCCTGGGCGGTGACCTGGGCCATTTCGTCCGCTGTATCGAACAGCGTGAGTGGGAAGCCTTGATGAACTATGCCCGCCAGTGCGTGAACATCGTCTACCGGCGCCTGAACCACTATGGGGCCAGCGGCCTGCTCACCATCACCCTGGTCCAGGGTGCGGCACTAGGGGGTGGCCTGGAAGCAGCGCTGGCCAGTGACGTGATCATCGCCGAGGAGCAGGCCACCTTCGGCTTTCCGGAGATTCGCTTCAACTTATTCCCCGGCATGGGCGGCTACAGCATGCTCAAGCGACGCATCGGCGACGCTGCCACGATGAAGATGATGACCTCTGGCAAGGTCTATGGCGCCGCGGAATGCCAGGCGCTGGGCTTTGTCGACGAAGTGGTGCCCACCGGCACCGGCCGCCAGGCCGCTGACAGCTACCTGGACAGAATCGAACCCTGGTTCAACGGGCTGTCCGCGCTGTTCACGGCGCGGCGCGAGGCGGTGCGTATTCCGCACCGGGAGCTGCTGAACATCACCACCGAATGGGTCAGAGCAGCGTCTCGGCTTCCCCCCAAGGACCTGGACTACATGCGCGGTCTGGTGCGGGCGCAGCGGCGCTACCGCGACGAGCAATCGCACTGAGCGAGGAGCACGCAACATGGTCGACTATGCCTTTGATAATAACGAAACCGAACTGGCGCGCTTGATGCACCAGGCCCGTGTTCTGGAACCCACCACTGCCAGACTGCTGGACGCCATGGACCTGAAGCCCGGCATGCAGGTGCTGGACCTGGGCTGCGGCGCCGGCGACGTCACCCTACTGGCGGCGCGCAAGGTGGGCCGCCGCGGTCACGTGACAGGCATCGACATCAGCGACGCCGCGCTTGCACTCGCCACCCGGCGGGCCCGTGCGGCGCGGCTGCCGCAGGTGCGGTTCGAGAAAAGCGCTATTGCCGACTTCGCAAGCGGGCACCGCTATGACGCGGTGGTAGGCCGCTACATCATGATCCACCAAGCAGACCCTGTGGCGTTCCTGCGCCAGGCCGCCAGGCTGGTCAAGCCAGGGGGCGTGCTGGGGTTGCATGAGATCGTGCTGGCCCACCCTTTTCTGGAGGTTCACCCGCCGGTCCCGGAATGGAACAAGGTGGGCCGCTGGATCGTCGACGCCCTGACCTATGCGGCGCAGAAGCCCAAGGCAGCCATGCTGATGGTGCAGTATTTCGCCGAAGCAGGCCTGCCGGCGCCGGTGCTGCTGGGTGAACGGCCGATGGGCGGCGACGCTCAATCGCCGCTGTTTCAATGGGCCGTTCAAGGGGTTGGCGGGGTGTTGCCACACTTGGTCAAGCTGGGCAAGGTGGTCGAGGGCGGGGTGGATCTGAACGCGCTGGAAGCTCGGTTGCGCAGGAACACGCTGCGTGCTCAGGCGCAATTGATCGGGCCGTTGCAGGTGACGGCATGGACAAAGATCGCGGGCTGAGGGGCGGGTGGTGCCTGTCGATGGGTGCTGTTGCCGTGACTCCTGTTGCGGCATCCATTAACGGCGACACGCTGGGTCACCCCGACCACAGGCGGTATTCGCAGAGCGCTCCCTGCGAACGCCTACGCCTGCGAGTCCCCGAGCCGTATGGTGGGTTATAGGATCCAGATACCACGAACATAGAATGTATGTAGGTTGGCGTTATTTTCTCCACCTCCATTCAAATCTTTCATCCACCAATTGCCGGCGGAATGGACCTGACCTGACCAGCTCATACCGTCCGAGTTGACGGCTGGACTGGAGGTCCAGCCAATGTTATAGGCCACCGAAGGTTGCTCGGCCGTGTAGTTATTGAATAACAGCCTGAGTTCGTTCAGGGATGGTAAACGAATACCATACTGGTTCAAGACGGCCTGGATATTAGTCATGTTGCTGGCAACACCGGTATTCACCCAAACCGTTACGCCCGATACCGTCAGGGTATGGCTGGCGGTATTGCCTCTACCGTCTCGCACCGTCATTTGAATCTGGCCATTACCTGCCGCTCTGACCTTCCCGTAGGCATCAATGCTGGCCACGTGGGTATTACTGGAGGAGTAAGCGTAGGGCGGTGTGCCACCGGTAGCCGTTCGAGTGTAAGTCGCAAAGCTGGGCGGGTTGGCAGGCGGCCGATTACTGGCCACGTGATAGTTGCTGGTTGATAAGGTGACGTTCGAGCCAAAACTCAACGCCGCCACCGTGATAGTAATGCTCCAAGAGGTCGAGATAAGCCCGGAACCATAGTCGGCTTCTGCAGTAAAAGAGTGGCTGCCGGTGGCCAAGCCTTGGGCTACATAGGACCAACTGCCGGATGAGCTGACCGTAAGCGTGGTCAATCGGGTCCCATTGTCCCGAATATGGATGCGATGATCAGTTACCGCCGTCCCGGATAGCGTGAGGGTCGTCAACGTGGTTGAGCCACCATTGGACACCGCGCCGTTTGCGTCATGCGCGCTGGTGATCACTGGACGTAGATCCGCCACCACCGACAAGGTACGCGGCGGCGATACCAGCCCCGTGCCGTACAGGGCAGTAGCGTTCAACGTGTAGCTGCCCGCCGTCAGACCTTGCACCACACGGCTCCAGCCCCCGGCTTCATCGGTCACGGCTACTCCTTTACTGATGCCATTGGCGTAGATATCCACGTTACCGCCTGCGCTTGCGCTTCCCGACACCGTCACGCTGTTCTCGAAAGTCGTACCGCCGTCAACAATTTCGCTTCGCAAGTCCCGTACACTGGTGATAGTCGGCCTGACATCCGCCAGTGTGGTAAACGTCCTGGCAGGGGAAACCAAACTGGGGTCATAGCTGGCCACCGCCGTCAGCACATGTGCGCCGGTCGCCAACGCGGTGACCTCCCGGCTCCAGATGCCTGCGGCATTGACGGGCGCCGCCCCCTTGTTCACCCCCTGGTCGAAAACTTCCACCTGCTGGCTGGCCGTGGCCGTGCCCGTCACCGTGACGCTCGTGGCAAAGGTCGCGCCGTTCTGAGGGATTTCGTTATTGGCAGGGTCCTTGACCGAGGTGATAAGCGGTTGGATCAGCGCGATCGTTTTCACGGTATAGCTTTTGACCGGCAGCACTTTGGCTTCTGCTTCGTTGGCATTGGCGCTGGTGTCGACGCTCACCTTGGCTTCGACCCGCAACGTCGTACCGTCCTTGAGTTGTTGCAACTGGGTCCGCGACGCCGTGCGCACAAACCCGGCCGTGGTTTCACTGGCACTCACTGCCGCGCCCGTGGCCAGGGTGAGGGTCAGCGCCGAGCCATCCAGGTTTTGCCCCACCAGCTTCAGCCAGACCTTTTGCCCCACGCCGATCAGCGGCCAGACCGGAATCCGGACGTCGGCGTCGGCCGTCAGCCCCAGCACATCCAGCACATCCCCCACGGCATCGGGCATCAGCGGCGTAGGCAGGTCACCTGGGGCGAAATCCAGCACCCGCACGGCAACGACCGGCGAGTTGATCACCGTCGAGCCCCGGATCAGCGCATACACCACCTGCACCCCGTGGTTGAGGTTGGCGGCGATCGCTTTCGCCGAGATCTGGAACACCACTGTCTTCGCCTCATTACCCGACTGCCAAGGCAAAGGTGGGGTGCCATCACCCTCGGTGCCCGTCCAGAACTGGGCGATCTGGTCGTCCAACAGCATGTCGTCGAACGCCACCGTCACCTGGGTCCCGCGCGGCACATCGCCGGGTTTGAGCTCGCCGTTGGCGCTAAGGTGTTCCACCCGAGGCGGTGGCAGCTCGATCGCCGTTTGCTTGCCCACCTGGACGCTCAGGTCGGCAGACAAGCCGATGAACGTTGCCCCCCGCTGGATGCTTTAGTTCACTGTCGCGGTGCCGCCCAGGTTGGCCTCGACCTGCGCCTTCGCAATCCTGAACTCAGGCTTCTCCGCCGTCTCGTCGACGATCTTCCGATCGCCATACACCCCGGCGATGCTACCCTGCCAGTGGTAGTACACCACGTCCCCGGGCACCACCTGCACCGCCGCCGGCAACACCAGCAGCGCGCCTTCGGCCGGCACGTTTTCCGGCAACAGCACGCCGTCCTGGGCCTCTGGCAAGGTCGGCGCGGGGTACAGCGCTTGCCAGGTGCCGACCCTGACCACGGCCACGTCCGACTGCCGCCGGGCGCCGCCGGCAGTCACCGTGTAGCTCACGGTCGCCAGGCGGCCATCCAGTTGGTTGACGTAGAGCGTTTCCACCTCGAAGCGCAGAACGGTGTTTTCTTCGTTCTTGCTCAGGGTGTGTTCGATCTGCCGCAGCACCGGCTGGCCGCTGGCCGAGGTCCCGGTCCAGGTCAGCATGACCAGGTCGCCTTCGTGCATGGGCACATAGGGCAGGACATCGATGCGCGCCGGGGCATCGATCGGCAGCTGGCCGCCAGGGGCGTCGACCACCACGGGCGCGGCCAGGTCCACCACCTCACCGTCCACCCGTAACGTGATGCGCTTGGAGCGAATCGGCGGCACGTCGTCGGCCAGCGCGGCCATCCAGGCCCGCCAGGCCTTGCGGACCCTGCCGCGCTGGCCCGGGACGCGCGCCACCACGGTGTAATACACCGCGGCGCTGCTTTGCGCCAGACGCGCCAGCACCTCGTAAGGGATCTTGAACGTCAGGGGCCGGCCAACGACTTTGACGTCATCGTAGTAGTGTTCGAGGACCGCTGCCCCATCGCGGGTGGTGCCCCGCACGGTGAGTTCGATCGTGTCACCCAGCCGGACGTACACGCCGTCGACCATGATCCCCGCCGTGGCGGGATTACCTCCCAGCGAGTCCAGGTGCAAGCGAAATTCCCCAGGCTGGCCGCTCTCGGCTTCCTCGATCCACAGTGCAGACAGCGGGTTGTCGTTGGCGTCTACCTCCACCCAGGTCGGCATCGACCAACGCCGGCCGTTGCTGTCCTCGGAGTGGTTGTACACCTCGTCGCGCACCCGGTAGACCACCTCCAGGCGCTCGGCGTCGCCGGCCAGTTCCAGGACGTCCTTGGGAATCACGAACGTCAACGTGCCCCCCGGCTGGGCCTGTTCGGCGGTGAGGGTGAATTCGGTTGGCACGCCGCCCCAGGTGATCACGACCACATCGCGCACGCGAATGTGCGGGTAGGCCTCGATCTGCAGCACAACGTCTTCGAGCTTGTCGAACACGGGCTTGGGCACGACCGGTGCCTTCAGGTTCTGGTGGCCCGGCAGCGGGTCCTCATCAGTGCCCCCCGGGCGCGACAGCTTGATCAGCGCGGTGGCTATTGCCGACGGCGTCTCGTTGTCACCCGGCCGCGTGACTTCGAAGAAGAACGCCGCCTGGGCAGGCTGCGGCACCCCTTCGGTGAGGTACAGCACCAGGGGATGGGCGTTGTTGAGGACCTCATCGTCCATATTGACGTCGCTGGCTTTGACGATGTAGCGGTGGACGCGGATGTATTCGCTGGGGTCGCCACTGGCGGGCCCGTTCTTCCAGCGGACGGCCACCACGTCGCCTTCGCGCTTGCGGTCGTAATTAAGCTCCACGGGCAGGCCCAGGTCCGGCACGATCATGTCGTGGTTGATGCCGGCATCGCCGGGAATCCAGTCGCCGTTGGGGTCTTGCACCAACACCTTGAACGTGTCGCCGACCAGGATGCGCAGCTTGGTTTCGGGGATGGCAGGCAGCACCCGAGGCACTGGCTGGGGGTGGATATAGGTGATGGGAAAACGGGCCATGGTCGCGTTCTCGGCAAAGGGAGAGGCTTGCATGAGACGCCTGAAAGGCCGGACGGCGAAACTGTTACATCTGACAGTGGGCAAGGTGCTATCAGTCTTGACTGTCAACTCTGACAGGTGGCGGCTCAGGCGGCTCGGCGTAGCCTGAGTGCTCGCCCAACCCGAGGATTGAACCATGACCAAGCACTTGACCACTGCAGAATACGTTTCCCACCGTCGGCCCATCGCACGCCGTGCCAATGAACTACCCGCGCCGGTGATCGATGAGGCCGTGGACGGTAAGCTGACCCTGGCTGCCTTGAGCAAGGGCCTGACGTTTCGCATACCACCGTTCGAAGGCATGCAGCCGGGGGATCAATTCCAGGCGATGATGTCCAGCATGGATGCCGCCTTTGGTGGGCAGGCGCTGGTTTCCGAGTCGGGGGAGGCCACCTTCCACGTTCCAGCCGAGCGCGCCCTGAAGTTCGCCCATCAGGTCATAGAGGTCTATTACCTTTATCATATGGAAATCAATTCGCCCCCGACCAAGATTGCAGCAGCGGTCGAAACATGGCCTGTGTCCATACCCGAGGCGATTGACGGGCGTCTGCCCTGGCCGGCAGTGATTGGCGGCGTTACCTTGCAGACCCCCGCGTACCCCGAGATGGCTGAAGGCGACGTCGTTTCGCTGTACTGGTTGGGGACAGGCCTGGACGGTAGCTTTGTTCGTCATGCCGAGGTCCAGAACGAAGACGTCGGCAAGCCGCTCGAGTGGACGATACAGAATACCTACACCTACCCCCACGCAGGGGGAGAGGTCCGGGCGTTTTACTCCGTCAATCACCTGGGCCGTGAACGCTTCAGCCCACGGTCCATTTTTACCTTGGCACGGGGCATCTTGAATACCGTGGCCGACGGTCAGGAAGACGGCTATACCGTCCCAGCGTATGCTGAAGCCGTACAAGGTAAACTGGTCATGACCCTGCCCCCTTACGAGTCGATGGCCGAAGGCGACTGGGTCACGTTGCTGGTCGATCTGGCAAATGCCCGTCCCGTCAGCTTGCTGTATCAACTGCAGCACGTGAGCGTTGACAAGGGTTTGGTTGGCCAGCCGTTGACCTGGGGCATCGCCCATGACGGTGATAGCCAGATAACCACCCAGATCACCACCCAGGTGGTCGTCGAGCGGCAAGGAAAAGAGGCGCTGAGCACGGACCCCGTGATGTTGACTGTTGGATGAAACCAGGGCGTGCAGGCGTACCCGTGCGCCTGCCGGCACAAGGCTCAGCAGTTGCGCGTTGGCATCGAGCAGTTCAGCCAATGCACCGCGGTCAGCTGCATCCAACTGCACCCTCCCCAGGAGGCGCCGGGTACGGCCCCCCCCGTTCCACCGCCCACACGATTTGAGGGTAGCGCGTTTCCCCATTGGCCAGCACCGGCTACGCTGTGGGGGTACCTGAACGGGAGCCCCCTGATGCCGCCACACCTGCCCTCGGTCGACAGCCTGCTGCGCCACCCCGCGTGCCACCTGTTGATCGCCCGCTATGGCCGCCCGGCCACCTTGACGGCGCTGCGCCAGTTGCTGGATGACCTGCGCCAGGCCAGCGAGCTGGACGCGGCCGAGCAGGGCGCGGAGTTATTGCTGGGGCGCTTGAGCGAGCGGCTGGCCATGCAGCACCGCAGCCGCGTGCGCCGGGTGTTCAACCTCACCGGCACCGTGTTGCACACCAACCTGGGCCGCGCCTTGCTGCCCGAGGAAGCCGTGGAGGCGGTACAGACGGCTGCGCGTTACCCGTTGAACCTTGAGTTCGACCTGGCCACCGGCAGGCGCGGCGACCGCGACGACCTGATCGAGGGACTGATCCGTGAGCTGACCGGTGCCGAGGCGGTGACGGTGGTGAACAATAACGCCGCCGCCGTGCTGTTGACCCTCAATAGCCTGGGCGCACGCAAGGAAGGAATCATCTCGCGTGGTGAGTTGATCGAGATTGGCGGCGCCTTCCGCATCCCCGACATCATGGCCCGCGCCGGTGTGAAACTGCACGAGGTCGGCACCACCAACCGTACCCACGCCCGCGACTATGAAGCGGCCATCAACCCGCGCACCGGGCTGCTGATGCGCGTTCACCGCAGCAATTACAGCATCGAAGGTTTCACTGCCCAGGTGCCCACCGCCGAGCTGGCGAAGATTGCCCATCAGCAAACCCTGCCGCTGCTGGAGGACCTGGGCAGCGGTAGCCTGCTGGACCTGACCCGCTGGGGCCTGCCCGCCGAGCCCACTGTGCGCCAGGCACTGGCCGACGGGGCTGACGTGGTGACCTTCAGCGGCGACAAGTTATTGGGCGGCCCGCAAGCTGGGCTGATCGTGGGGCGCAAGGCACTGATCGCGAAGATCAAGAAGAACCCTCTCAAGCGTGCCCTGCGCGTCGACAAACTGACCCTGGCGGCACTGGAAGCCGTGCTAGGCCTGTACCGTGACCCCGACCGCTTGGCCGAACGCCTGCCCAGCCTGCGCCTGCTCACCCGGCCCGGCCCGGACATTATCGCCCAGGCCGAGCGCCTGCGCGGCGCCGTGGCCCAGGCGCTGGGGCAGGGCTGGACCGTGTCGGTGCAGCCGGCGCTGGGCATGATCGGCAGCGGCAGCCAGCCGGTGGCACGCCTGCCCAGCGGCGCCCTGTGCCTGCGCCCGCAGGTCAGCAAGCGCTTGCGCGGGCGCCAGTTGCTGGCCTTGGAAAGCGCCTTGCGGCGGTTGCCCATTGCGGTGCTGGGGCGTATCGACGATGACGCATTGTGGCTGGACCT
The DNA here is from genome assembly GCF_013374995.1 of Pseudomonas eucalypticola. NCBI lineage: Bacteria > Pseudomonadati > Pseudomonadota > Gammaproteobacteria > Pseudomonadales > Pseudomonadaceae > Pseudomonas > Pseudomonas eucalypticola. Next base: position 2,964,410 of record NZ_CP056030.1, read on the forward strand.
TCGCCAGTTGGATGACGAACCCGCCTTCCTCGCCCAACTGCCAGACCTGACCGTGGAGCCCAGCCCGTGATCATCGGCACCGCCGGCCATATCGACCATGGCAAGACCGCGCTGCTGACGGCCTTGACCGGCCAGGGCGGTGACCGACGCCGCGAGGAGCGCGAACGCGGGATCACCATCGACCTGGGCTATCAGTACGCGGTGCTGGAGCGCGACGCTGCGCCCACCGGTTTCATCGACGTGCCAGGCCATGAACGCTTCATCCACAACATGCTCGCTGGGGCCCAGGGCATCGATCTGGTGCTACTGGTGGTGGCCGCCGACGACGGCGTCATGCCCCAGACCCGCGAACACCTGGCCATTGTCGAGTTGCTGGGCATACCGCAGTTGCTGGTGGTCATCAGCAAAAGCGACCGGGTCACGCCAGCGCGCGTGCGTGAGGTGCAGGGCCAGGTGGCGCGCTTGCTGGCCACCGGGCCGTATGGCGCCGCCCGGCAGATCGCGGTGTCGAGCGTGACCGGCGCCGGCATCGATACCTTGCTCAAGACCCTGGTGATGATCCAGCGCGAAGTGCGTCAGCAGCGCGATGGCGGTGGGTTTCGCCTGGGCATCGACCGCGCCTTCAGCATCGCCGGGGCCGGTGTAGTGGTGACCGGCACAGCGTTGGCCGGTCGCGTGCAGATAGGCGACCATTTGCTGTTGGGCGCTGAAGGCCGGCCGGTGCGGGTGCGTGGGTTGCACGCGCAAAACCAGACCGTGGACACTGCCCATGCCGGGCAACGCGTCGCGCTGAACCTGGCTGGCGAGCGCGTGGCGGTGGAGCAGATCCACCGCGGTGACTGGCTGGTGCCGGATTGGCTGCACGCCCCGACGCGCCGTGTGGACATCGACCTGTACGTACTGGCCAGTGAAACGCGCCCCTTCGAGCACTTCAGCCCGGTGCACGTGCACCTCGGCACCCAGGACGTCACCGCGCGCGTGGCGCTGCTGGAGGGACCATCGGTGGCGCCCGGTGAGCGGATGTTCGCGCAGTTGCTACTCAATGGTCCGGTGCAGGCCGTGCGTGGCGACCGCCTGGTGCTGCGCGACCAGAGTGCCCAGCGTACCCTGGGCGGCGGCAAGGTGCTGGACCCGTTCGGCCCTTCGCGCCAGCGCCGCGGCGCCCCACGGCTGGCGCAGTTGCAGGTGCTCGACAGCGCATTGAGCCTGGAAGGGGCTCTGCCGTTGTTGCTGACCAACAACGGCCAGGGCCTGGACCCGCGGCGCCTGGAACGCCAGTTCAACCGGTTGCGCGACACCTGGCGGCTGCCGCCTGGGGTGCGCGTGGTCGCCACGCGGCAAGGACCCCTGTTGTTCAATGAACACCGCTGGCAGTCGCTGAAGACCGCCTTGCTGGCGCACCTGGAGCGCTTCCACGAACTGGAAGCCGACCAGATGGGCCCCGACCGCGACCGCCTTCGTCGCTTCGCCGCCCTGCCACTGGAGCGCCCGGCGTTCATCAGCCTGGTGGACGAGCTGCTGGCCGAGGGCGCCGTGGCCGCCAGCGGCCCATGGCTGCACTTGCCCGGGCACCAGCCGCAGTTGAACGCCCAGGACGACGCCCTGTGGCAGTCGCTGCGCCCGCTGTTGGCCGAAGGCGCCTTCGACCCGCCCTGGGTGCGGGACCTGGCGGCCGCCACGGGCCGAACCGACGCCGATGTCCGTCTGTTGCTGCGCAAGCTGGCGCGCCTGGGCCACGTGCACCAGGTGGTGCGTGACTTGTTCTACAGTGATGAGGCATTGCGGCAGATGGCGGCTATGCTGAGGCAACTGAGCACTGACGGCGGCGAGATCACCGTGGTGGCGTTTCGTGACCGCGTGGGCGTGGGTCGCAAGCGCAGCATTCAGGTGCTGGAGTTCTTCGACCGCATAGGCGTGACCCGCCGGCTGGGCGAACACCGCCGCCTGCGCCCGGCCAACCCGTTGGCGCAGGACGGCTGAACATATCAAGGAAGGCAATCGCGCCCGGTGGCGCGGCCGGGCTTCAAACCCGGTTGGGGACGGCAGCCGTTCCCGGGCAGGTTCGACTCCGGCTGCCTTCCGCCACTTTTCATAGCGCTGTCGTTGGGGGTGACGTGGAAAACACCCTGGCCCGGTCATCTTTTTTCATAGGGCAAGCTGCTTTCCAGCGCGCGCGCACCGTCCACTCTTTTGAGGGTGGCACCCGTGCTCGTTGAAGTGTCGGCGATAGCAAAATCCCCTCGCAACCGGACTTTGTTTACTTCAGCGTTAATGATTCCAACCCCGAAGCCGCTTCCTGAAATGCGCAAGGTCACGGTGCCTTTAGCAAGGTCCCTGCGCGATCCGTCTGCCGTTTTCGTTAATACGACCAGCGTGGGGTTCTTTTCGTTAGGTACGTGTGGGCCAAGGGTGAACGTGTCATTGAGCCCATCGAAGCCGAGCTCGGCCTCCAAGAGCAAGAGGTGCGGTTCGCCAATCTCGACGCTGGTTTGATCTACTTGCCCGGCAACCCCCCAAGCGGGGGAGATGGCAAAGCTCATGGTCGTGGCATGAAAATGCTTGGCGCCGAATTCCCAGTTGAATCTGCCAGTGGGCCGTTTGGTATGGTTTACTTCGTCGGACATGATGTTTCTCCAGGTAGGTTCGCTATCAAACGACAGCCACCCGAGTATCAGCCTGGCGCCCCCATGCAGCTACTGATAGAAATGACAGTAGCGGGCCCGCTGCCTTGCGCCACGTTTCCCCCGCGCCGGTTTACAAGCGCAAGGCAGGCGTTGGCGGGCCAACGCCACGCGGACAGGCGCAAGTGAGTCTCACGCCTGCCTGGACGACCCGCTGACGCTTACGACGGCTGGGCCAGCGCCGATGACCGCTTGCCATGGGTGTTGGACGGCGCCTGGGTAAACTCGGCATACGGGGCGTCGGGGGTTATGCTGAAGGAACCTTTCAATTCAAGGTCGAGTCCCCGCACGTGGACAGTAAAATCACCGGTACTCACACCGTTTGGAGAGATCTGCACGTTAGCCTGGCCCTCAGTCAAATAAGTATCGAAAACATTAGGCGCAACTTCCTCATAAACGTTCATCCAGCCGGCGTTATTGGGTTCTGTAAACGGTGCTAGCACCAGACTCCCGAAGAACGGCCTGTCATCGGGTGCGTAGATGACCAGTAAGATCATCGCCCGTGAATCGCTATTAATATCGGCGTATGCCTGCAGATACCAGTTGCCGTTGAGGTGGCGGAAGGACATGCGGTTCGCTTTATATTCCGCGCCATTGGTGAACGTCCAGTGGACGTGATTAGCCTGGGCAGTAATGGATTGTGTAGACATGGTGTTTCTCCTGAATAAGGACGATGTATGGGATACAGCGTCCCTAGTCTCCCGAAGTTCCCTGCACCCCAATACTGGGAGAAACCGCAATGCTGCCGTGCCCCTTTCGACAGCGAGCGGTGATCCAACAACCTGTGTGAAAGCATGGCGTGCTGCTGTTGCGCCCGTACAGTGTCCCCTGAGGGCGAGGTTGAACCGGGAAGGTGTGGCCGAACCCTGTGGGACCGGGCGAAGCTCGGGAAAAGAGCGCCGCTTATTCAAGTAATTTCGCGGCGCCCCCTTCCCGAGCTTCGCCCGGTCCCACAGGGGGGTGTATGCAATGCGGGGTGGCTCAATAGCCGCGGGTGCGGTCGGCCAGGTTGTGCAAGGGTTGGCCGGCGAGGAAACGCTCCAGGTTATCCAGCAGGATGTCGGCAATGGCTTCGCCACCCTTGGTGGAAATCGCCGAGGTGTGTGGCGACAGGCGTACCTTGGGGTGGCTGTACAAGCGATGCCCTTCAGGCAGCGGCTCGGGTTCGGTGACGTCCAGCGAGGCGAAGCCCAGCGGGCCATGGTCCAGGGCGTTCAGCAGCGCGTCCTGGTCCACCAGCCCGCCGCGGGCGATATTGATCAGGTGCAGGCCCGGTTTGGCACTGGCCAGCACCTGGGCGTTGACCAGGTGCCGAGTGCCGGGCGTCAGCGGCGCAGCCAGCACCAGGTGGTCCGACTCGGCGAACAGGTGGTGAATGTCGCGCGCGGTCTCCACGCCTTCCACCCCCAGGGGGGTATCGCTCTGGCGCAGGGCAATCACGCGCAGCCCCAGGGCCTTGGCCTTGGTCGCCAGGCTGCTGCCAATGGAACCGAAGCCCAGAATGCCCAGGGTCTGGCCCTTGACCGGGGTGAGGGCAGTAAACTGCCAATCGCTGTTCTGCACCCAGATGTCAGGCAGGTGTTTGTTGTAGGCAAAGATCGCCGCCAGGGCGAACTCGGCGATAGGGTCGCTGGCACTGCCACGCGCCGTGGTCACCGGCAGGCCGTCGAACAGCCACGCGGGGTAGAAGTCGATGCCCGACGAGGCCAGCTGAATCCAGCGCAAACCATAGGGCCAGCCCGGCGGTGGCGTGTCCGGGGCCTGATAGCCGCGCACGTTGATGGGCCGGCCCATGAGAATGCTGGCTTCTGGCGGCAGGTCGCTGGGCACGCCTACCGGCACTTCGACCACCTTCGCGTTGGGGTGGCTGTTCGCCAGGCGCTCGCGCAGGGCGTTGTTGAATGTCGCGTCCAGCTGGCTGGCGATGACCAGTTCACTCATGGCTGTGCTCCTGGGGTGAAGGCGGCGAAAGCGGCCTTGCCGACCCCGGTAAAAATGGCGTCGTTCTGCGGCGTATGCACGCGGCTGCAGAGCACGTCCCGATAGTGCCGTTGCAGCGGGTTATGGCGTGACAGGCCGGGGTTGCCTGAGGCCTGAATGGCCAGTTCCACGGCGCGAATGGCGTTGTCGGTGACCAGGTACTTGATCTGCGCGGCGTGCTGAGGCGGCGTCAGGCCCTGGGCCGCGGCGTCGAGCAGGCTGCGGTTGTTGAACAGCAGGGTATCGATCTGCCCCACGGTTTCCTGGAAGCGCGGCAGGCTCGACAGCGGCGCGCCCAGGTTGGATGGCGTGCGCTCGGTCAGCCACTGCACCAACCAATCGCGGGCCGCCTGGGCGACGCCGTCGTACACCGACGACAGCAGCACCGACATCCACAGCAGGCCTTGCGGGTCCAGTTCGCTGCGCGGGGCGCTGGCCGGGCTGACGCTGACGGCCTGGTCCAGGGGCACCAGCACGTCGTCGAAGATCACCTCGTGGCTGCAGGTGGCGCGCATGCCCAGGTGGTCCCACGCGTCGACAATGCGGATACCGGGGCTGTCCTTGTGCACCAGCCAGGCGCCCACCAGCGGGTCGGCGTCATCGCTGCGTGCCCACACGCTGTACCAGGTCAGGCCATGGCTGCCGGTGGAATAGATCTTGGTGCCGCTCAGGCGCCAACCCTCGGCGGTACGCCGCGCCGTGGTGGCGGGCAGGCCGCCGCGGGCCGGGGTGCCGAGGTCGGGTTCCACGCGCAGGGCGTTGATCAGGGCACCGTTGCACACCGCGTCCTCGCTGACGCGCAGGCGCAACTGCTCGGGCCAGGTGCTGTCCACCAGCCGCGAATGTTGCAGGTACTGCATCACCAGAATCAGCGCCGTAGACGGCTCGCCCCGGGCCACGGCGGCGATGACGTCGCGGGCCTGGGCCAGGGTCGCACCGCCACCGCCCAGGGCCTTGGGCACGGTGTAGGCCAGCAAGCCATGGCGGTGCAGCAGGGCGAAATTATCGGCGGGGAACTCGCCCGTACGGTCATGGTGCTCGGCGCTGGCGGCCAGCTGCGCCGTCAGTTTGGGCAGCAGTGAGCGGAAGCTGAATTCAGTCATGCCAGCGCTTCCTCTGCGGGGGCTTTGGCGGCGGCCGGCGCGGCGTAGCGGTTGACCGGCACGTCTAGGCCCAGGTGCTCGCGCAGGGTGGTGCCGGCGTATTCGGCGCGGAACAGGCCGCGCTGTACCAGTACCGGTACCACCAGCTCGGTGAAGTACTGCAAGCCATCGGGCAGCACCGAGTTGACGATGAAACCATCGGCGGCGCCGGCCTTGAACCAATGTTCGATCTGGTCGGCGACCTGCTCGGCAGTACCGACGAAATCGCGTTTGGGCCGGGAGAAATACAAGGCGGTTTCACGCAAGGTCAGGTTGCGCTCACGGGCCAGTTCGACGATGCGCTCGCTGCTGCCCTTGTGGCTGTTCGCACCCAGGTGGCCAACGTCGGGGAAGGGCGCGTCCAGTGGATATCGAGTGAAGTCGTGGTCATCGAACGAGCGGCCCAGGGCTACGATGGCGTCTTCGATGCTGACCAGGTCCACGGCCTGCTGGTAACGGCTTTCCACTTCGGCTTCATCCTTGCCGACGATGGGCCGGATGCCGGGCAATATCGCCAGTTTCAGCGGGTCACGGCCGGCCTCGGCGGCGCGGCGCTTGAGGTCCTGATAATAGGCACTGGCCTGTTCGAAATTCTCGCCGTGGACGAAAATGGCGTCAGCGTTGCTCGCGGCAAAGTCGCGGCCGTCCGCGGAGGTGCCGGCCTGAAAGATAGGCGGTTGGCCCTGGGGTGAACGGGCGATGTTCAGTGGGCCCTTGACCGAGAAAAACTCGCCCTTGTGGCCCAGGGTGTGGAGCTTGGCCGGGTCGAAGAATTCGCCGGTCTGCTTGTCGTAGGTGAAGGCGTCGTCCTCCCAGCTGTCCCACAGGCCCTTGACCACGCTCACGTGCTCCCGGGCGATGCGGTAGCGGGTGGCGTGGGCTGGGTGTTCGGGTTTGCCGAAGTTGTCGGCGGTGCCGCTGAGCCACGAGGTCACCACGTTCCAACCGGCGCGGCCGCCGCTCAACAGGTCAAGTGAGGCGAACTGCCGGGCTACCTGGAAGGGTTCGGTGTAGCTGACGGTCACCGTGGCCACCAGGCCGATGTGCCGGGTAGTGGCGGCCAGGGCCGAGAGGATGGTCAGCGGTTCGAAGCGGTTGAGGTAGTGAGGGCTGGACTTCTCGTGGATGTGCAGGCTGTCGGCGATGAAAGCGAAGTCCAGTTTCGCGTCTTCGGCCAGGCGTGCCTGTTGCTGATAGAACGCCAGGCTGGTGCTAGCGTTGGGCAGCGCCTTGGGGTGGCGCCATTCGCCCCAGCCATGGCCGACACCGTGGATCATGGCACCGAGTTTGAGTTGGCGTTTCTGGGTCATGGTCATGCTCCTTTGATCATTCACTGGGCGCGGGCGAGGGGGGGGCTGGCGTTGAAGCTGGGGTCAAAGCCCTGGGACACGTCCACGGGGCGGGTGAGGATGCCTTCGCTGCGATACAGGTCGGCGGTCTGCTGCAAGCCGCGCACCACCTGGTCGTCGATGGCCACGCGCTGCATGTGGGTGTTCTGCGCCGCTGCCAGTTGGATCTCCACCGGCAGGCCGGTGACCTTGGCCATGGCCGTGGCGTATTCCTTGGGATGGGCGTTGGCCCACTGCCAGGCTCGGTCGACGCGGGCCACGAAGTCTTCCAGTTGCGGCCGCTTGCCCTCGATGGCCTTGGCGGTGGCGGCCAGGTACAGGTGGTTGCTCAGCAAGGTCGCGCCGCTGACCAGTACGCGCTCCTGCCCACTGGCGGTGGCCACGGTGGTGTAGGGGTCCCAGGTGGACCAGGCATCGACACTGCCGTTTTCCAGCACCACCCGCGATTCGCTGGGCATCAGGAAGGCGAAGCTGACGTCGCTGCTTTTCAGGCCCGCCTGTTGCAGGGCCTTGATGGCCAGCAGGTGGCCGATGGAACCCTTGGTGGTGACGATACGCTTGCCCTTGAGGTCGCTGACCTGCTGGATGGACGAGTCCTTGGGCACCAGCAGGGCAGTGGTGTAGCGACCTTCCATGTGGGTAATGCTCACCACCTTCAGCGGCGCGCCGGCGCCCAGGGCGAACACATAGGGCGCATCGCCCAGGGCGCCGACATCCACGGCCCCGGCATTCAGCGCCTCGCCCAGGGGCGCGGCAGCGGGAAATTCGGAGAAATCGATGGTATAGGGCACGTGGGCCAGTTCGCCGGACACCTGCAGCAGGGTCTTGATCATGGCTTTCTGGTTGGCGACTTTCAGGGGTTGCAGGTCAGCGGCGTGGACGCCAGCGGCGACCAGGCAGAGCAAGGCGGCGGATAACAGACGGGAGATCGGCATCGAGGCGCTCCGGTGATGAGGGGGGGAGGGCCTCCGCCTGGTGTGGGGTCGGTCTGGATGTGAGAATATGACTATAAGAAAGGGCTGTGAAATTCTTTTTGGGTCTATACTAATTATAAAATAAATTGATTTTGAATTTATCCAATATGCACAAATATGCTGGTGGTCTCTGTGGGACCGGGCGAAGCTCGGGAATCAGGCACCGCGGTGTTACAGTCAATCCGCGGCGCGGCCTTCCCGAGCTTCGCCCGGTCCCACAGAGGTGAATCAGTCAGCGCCCCGATCAGATCACGAAGAATCCATGGGTGCCGTCCCGGCCCAGCTGTTCCACCAGGCCAAACTCCCAGTCCAGGTAGGCTTGCATGGCTTCACGTGGCGCATCAGTGCCCTCGTAAGGCCGGCGGTAGCGGTCGATACGCGGTGAGGCCAGGTGGTTCTCTCCGCTTTCAGTCGGCAGACCGGCCTTCAGCCAGCTTGCAGTACCATCCTGCAACACGAACACTGGCTTGCCGGTCAGCGCTTCCACCTGCGCCACGGCAAAGCGCGCCAGCAGGCTGCTGCCACAGGTGAGCACATAGCGCTCAGCGGCCGGGACTTTCTTCACCACGTTGGCCAGGTCCGCCCGCAGTGCCCACCAGGCGCCGGGGATGTGCTGCTTGACGTGGTTGGCGCTGGTGGTGAAATCCAGCAGTTGCGTGTTGCCTTCGGCCAGCCATTGCTGCAAGGTCTGCGGGCTGATGGTCTCGAAGGGCGCGACCGCCGGCACGGCAGGCTTCCACGCGCCGATTTCGCTGAAATCGGCCGCGCTGGCGTCGTCCAGTACATGCACTTCCCAGCCCAGTTGTGCCAGCCACGACGCGCTCATGTTGGCGCGTACGCCATCGTCGTCCACCAGCACGATCCGCGCGCCGCGCACGCTGGCGTAATGGTCGGTTTCCTGCACCAGCTGGCCACCGGGTGTGGAGCGCGCGGCCGGCAAATGCCCGGCCTCGTACTCCTGGGGTGTACGCACGTCGAACAGGTACGTGGTGCGCCCGCTTTCAGCCTGCCACTGCTGCCAGTCCTTGAGCGTCGCGCGGCGTACGCCGGCTTTGTCGGCGACAGCGCGGGCGTCATTGCTGGCCCGTGCGCGGGTGTCTTCACCGGTCTGGGCGAATTGCCGTGACTGGCCGTGGTCAAGGGTCTGCCCGGCCAGCAGCCAGCCAATGGTGCCGTTGCGCAGCGCGGCGATGGGGTTGGGCAGCCCGGCGTTGACCAGCGACTGGGTGCCGATGATGCTGCGGGTACGCCCGGCGCAGTTGACGATGATGCGGGTGGCCGGGTCGGGCGCCAGTTCCCGGGCGCGCAACACCAGTTCGGCGCCGGGCACGCTGATGCCGGTGGGGATGCTCATGGTCTGGTATTCGTCGAAGCGGCGGGCGTCCAGCACCACCACGTCAGCCTTGCTGTCGAGCAGCGCCTTGACTTCCTCGGCGGGCAGCGACGGGGTGTGGCGTTCATGTTCCACCAGTTCACCGAAGGCCTTGCTCGGCACGTTGACGTCGATGAACAGCTCGCCGCCGGCCTCGCGCCAGCCCTGCAGGCCACCTTCGAGCAATGCCACGTCGGTGTAGCCCAGTTGCACCAGGCGCGCGACGGCCTGTTGCGCCAAGCCTTCACCGTCGTCATACACCGTGATGGCGGTGTCCCGGCGCGGGATGCGCGGGTAGACCTCGACCTCCAGCTTCGACAGCGGAAGATTGGCCGCGAACAGCGGGTGCGCCTGGGCGAACGGCGCTTCCTCGCGCACGTCCACCAGGGCGACTTCCCGGCGCTCCAGCAGGGCCTGGCGAATGTCGGCAAAAGAGCGGGTCAGGGGGTGGCTCATAGGCTGCGGTTCTCTTTGGAAAGGTCCCAGATGTTGGGTAGCGTGGTGTTGGAGTAGCCGGAGATGAACAGTTTTTCGCTGCCATCGGCCTGGTACACCGCCCGGTGCACGGCGCCGATGTTGGCCCCGTACACATGGATACTGATCGATACCTGGTCGGCGAAGGCGTTGCTCACCTGGTGGATATCGCCAATGCGCGGCGATACCGCTTCCACATCACCGGGCTCCAGGCGAATGCGCGGGCCGTCGGCCACCAGCGCGTTGTTGTTGCCGCGCACGTAGTTCTGCGAGTACTCGGCGCCGCGCAGCATGCCGATCAGGCCCCAGACCCGGTGGTCGTGGATGGGGGTCTGCTGGCCCGGGCCCCAGACGAAGCTGACGATGGAAAAACGTTGGCGTGAATCGGCGTGCAGCAGAAATTGCTGGTAGCGCTCGGGGTCAGGCTGGGCGTATTCATCCGGCAGCCAGTCATCGAAGCTCACCAGTTGTTGCAGCAGTTGGCCGCCACGGTGCAGCTTGTCGCCTTCGCGCGGGTCGCTGTCGAGCAGTTCCGCCAGGGCGCCGATAAAGGCGCGCAGGCGTTCGGGGTGACGAACCTGGGACATCATTGCTCCTTGGTGTCAGGCGACCTGGGCCTGGCGTTGCGCGACTAGCTGGCGGGTCAGCGGAATCAGCTTGCGGCCATAGTCGATGGCGTCGTCGAGCGGGTCGAAACCACGGATGAGGAAGGTGGTGATACCCAGGTCGTAGTAGTCGAGCAGGGCTTCGGCCACTTGTTCCGGGGTGCCCACCAGCGAGGTCGAGTTGCCCTGGGCCCCCAGCAGCCCGGCGATGCCGGTCCACAGGCGTTTGTCCAGGCGCGAGCCTTGGGCGGCGGCAGCCAGCAGGCGGCGCGAACCTTCGTTCGGGGGCTCGCGGCGCACGAAACCGCGCTGTTCAGCCAGGGCGGTGGCGCGTGCCAGGATGCTGTCGGCGCGGGCCCAGGCCTTTTCCTCGGTCTCGGCCAGAATCGGCCGCAGCGACAGGCTGAAACGCACGGTGCGGCCGTGCTTGGCGGCCTCGGCGCGCACCTGGGTCACCACCTCCTTGACCTGCTCATAGGTCTCGCCCCACAGTGCGTACACGTCCGCATGCTTGCCCGCCACCGCGATGGCCGCTGCCGACGAGCCGCCGAAGTACAGGGGAATGGGCTTGGCGCTCTTGACCGCCGAGTGGGCGCCTTCGAACTGGTAATACTCACCTTTGAAGTTGAACGGCTGGTCGGCGCTCCATTCCTGGCGCAGCACAGTCAGGTATTCGTCGGTGCGAGCATAGCGCTCGTCTTTGCCGATGAAACTGCCGTCGGCGCGCAGCTCTTTGTCGTCCCCGCCGGTGATGATGTGCACCGCCGTACGCCCACCGTTCAGCACATCCAGGGTGGCGAATTGGCGGGCGGCGAGGGTAGGGGCGGCAAAGCCGGGGCGGTGGGCGATCAGGAACTTCAGGTTTTTCGTCACGCTGGCGGCGTGGCTGGCGATCAGGGTGCTGTCCGGGCTGTTGGAGTGGAAGGCCACCAGGGCACGGTCGAAGCCGGCTTCCTCATGGGCGCGGGCTACTTTTTCAATGTGTTCGGGCTGCAGCACGGGGCCGGTGGCAGGGTGTATTTCCGAGGCGTGATGGCCGCCGATGTAGCCGATGAATTCGATGCTCATGGTGCTTCCTTCATGGGTAGAGCTGATCAAGGGCCTCCGCCGGGTGAGGGGTCGGTCGTTGATGAAGAACATAAAGGCAGGGTTGGGCGGTTGTGAAATTCGATTTTGTTCTAACGTAATTATTAATTAATTGAATTTAATGATAGTTAACTATTACGATAATGCATATTAAGCCGATGCTGCGCCTACCACAGGCACCCCGGGGCATCATCATCTAGCCAACCCCCCACCTTTAGTACTATGCTTTTCCCACATTTTGTCACCCCCCAAACATGTGCGGCCCGAATGAAAATTGATGATATCGATGCCTTTGTCGCGGTAATCCGTTGCCAGTCGATCAGCCATGCGGCCGAGTCCTTGCAGTTGACCCAGCCCGCCATCACCCGGCGGGTGCAGAATTTCGAGCAGGCGCTGGGGGTGGAACTGTTCGACCGCAACACCAAGCCGCTCAAGCCGACGCTCATCGGCCACCAGGTGTATGAACAGTGCCGCACCATCCTGCGGGAGATGGATGCCCTGCGCGAACTGGTGGCCAGTGATGCGCCGCCCACGGGTGTGCTGCGCCTGGGCGTGCCGCAGACTATTGGCGACGTGGTGCTGCTCGATGCCCTCAAGCAATTGCGTCAGCAATACCCGGCGCTGCGTGCGCAGGTGGCCACCGGGTGGGGCAGCCACCTGGTGGGCAAGATCGAGAAGGGCGAATTGGACGCAGCCGCCGCGCTGTTCCCGGCCGGCAAGATCTTTCCGGACAACATCATTGGCGAGTCCATTGGCAAGATGGAGCTGGTAGTGGTCTGCGCCAAGGACAAACTGCCCAAGCGCCCCGGCAAACTGGCCGATATCTATGACAGCGGCTGGATCCTCAACCCCGACGGCTGCGGTTTCCGTGCCGGCCTGCAGCGCACGCTGTCGGACCAGGGCCTGGGCTTGAAGATCAACCTGGAAACCTTCGGCACCGAACTGCAACTGGGCCTGGTGGCCGAGGGCATGGGCCTGGGCCTGGTGCCCCGCGACCTGCTCGAGCGCAGTGCCCATCGTGAACGGCTGGCCGCCATACCGCTCAAGGACTTCAAGCCGGTGATGGACCTGTGGCTGATCTTCCCGCGCTTTCTGGGCAACCTGCAGGGGCCGGTGGAGTCTTTCGGCGACCTGGTGGCCCGGTCGCTGAAGAAAGCCAGGGATGCGGCGTGAAGACATAAAAAAATATGATAATTAGCTTAGAATAAAATGTGATTTTTAAATGCTCCCCTGGGCGCTTAGGCTGCGTGCACGACAGTCCAAGGCCCCACAGGGAGCAGTGCCCATGAGCAGCGTCACATCCTTACCGCTACACACCCAGACCAGCAGCGTGCGCGACCGCGTCAGCCCCGAAGAGTGGGAAGTGCGCGTCAAGCTCGCCGCCGCCTACCGCCTGGCCGCGCTGCACCGCTGGACCGACCACATCTACACGCACTTCTCCGCCCGCGTGCCCGGCCCCGACGAACACTTCCTGATCAACGCCTTCGGCCTGCTGTTCGATGAGATCAACGCTTCGAACCTGGTCAAGGTCGACCTGGACGGCACCATCGTCGATGACCCTACCGGCCTTGGCATCAACTACGCCGGTTATGTGATTCACAGTGCGATTCATGGCGCACGCCCGGACTTGAAGGCCGTGCTGCATACCCATACCCGCGATGGCATCGCCGTGTCCGCACAGAAGGACGGCTTGCTGCCGATTTCCCAGCACTCCATTGGCTTCTCTGGCCGTGTGGCCTACCACGGTTACGAAGGCGTAGCGCTAGACCTGGACGAGCGCGAGCGCCTGGTGGCCGACCTGGGCGACAAGAGCGTGATGATCCTGCGCAACCACGGGCTGTTGACCGGTGGCATCAGCGTCGAGCATGCCTTTCAGCAATTGCACGGGCTGGAACGTGCCTGCGCCATTCAGGTGGCCGCCCAGGGGGCGGGTAACGCCGAGCTGGTGTTCCCGCCGCGCGAAGTCGTGGAAAAGGTCGAACAGCAGGCCAAGGCTTTCGCCGCTGGCGACGGCCCGGGCGTGGCGCGGCACTGGAACGCGCTGATCCGCCAGCTGGAACGCACCGACACCGACTATAAACTCTGAGCAGGGAAGCAGCATGAGCCGACAACTGAAACTGGGCGCCATCCTCACGGGCGTGGGCACCGGCCAGGCCGATTGGCTGAGCCCCGAGATTCCCGGTGACGCCAGCGTCAACATCGACTGGTACCGCGAACAGGCGCGCCAGGCCGAAGCCGCCAAGTTCGACCTGGTGTTTATCGTCGACAGCCCCTACATCACCCCGGATTCGGCGCCCCATTACCTCAACCGCCTGGAGCCATTGACACTGCTGTCGGCCATCGCCGGTGCAACCTCGAAGATTGGCCTGGTGGCCACGCTGACCACCTCATACACCGAGCCGTTCAACGTGGCACGGCAGTTCGCCTCCCTGGACCTGATCAGCAAGGGCCGTGCCGGCTGGAATGTGGTGACCACCGGCCTTGAAGGCGCTGCCGGCAATTTCGGCCGCGAAGAGCATATCGACCACACCGAGCGCTACCGCAAGGCCCGGGAACACCTGGAGGTGGTGCAAGGGCTGTGGGACTCCTACGAGGACGATGCTTTCCCGCGTGACAAACAGCACAACCGGTTCCTGGACCCCAGTCGCCAGCACCGTCTGGACCACAAGGGCGAATTCTTTTCGGTGACCGGGCCGCTGAACATCGCACGGTCCAGGCAAGGCCAGCCGGTGATTTTCCAGGCCGGCATTTCCGAGTCGGGCAGGGCGCTGGCGGCAGATTTCGCCGAGGGGATCTTCGCCGGGGTCGACAACTTCGAAGACGCCCAGGCCTATTACCGTGACGTAAAGCGGCGCACCGCCCAGGCCGGGCGCAACCCCGAGCATGTGGTGATCCTGCCCGGCATCGCGCCAATCATCGCCGACACCGACGAAGAGGCGCGGGCCATCGAGCGGCACCTGCACGGTGAACTCGACCTGGACAAGGCCCTGGTGCACCTGGGCCGGCCATTCAATTACCACGATTTCAAGCAGTACCCGCTGGACGCGCCGTTCCCGGAACTGGGTGACCTGGGCAGCAACGGCTACCGGGGGCACGCCGAGCACATCAAGCAGGTGGCGCGCGAGCAGCAGCTCACCTTGCGCCAGGCAGCCCTGCGGTTCGCCACGCCGTTCTCGCATTTTGTCGGCTCGCCGCAGACAGTGGCGGACGAGATCGAACGGTGGTTCGTGGAGGGTGCCTCCGATGGCTTCAATATCCGTGTGACCGCGCCCAGCGAGTTCAAGGCGTTCACCGAGCGGGTACTGCCGCTGTTGCGGGCCAAGGGGTTGTTCCGCGAGGAGTACAGCCATGACACCTTGCGTGGGCACCTGGGGCTGCCGGTGGTGGAGAACCGCCATACCCTAGCCCGTCGCGTCGATGCAGGGCTGAAAATTCCAGCCTGAGCCGAGCTTCCCTACCGCGGCGCCTGGTTCCCAAGCTTCGCCCAGCCCCACAGAGCAGGTACAGATGCCTCTCTGTGGGACCGGGCGCAGCTCGGGAACCAGGCGCCGCGTTCGTTTCAGGTATACCAAAACATTCAAATAGCTGATCTAAAATACAAAAAACAATAAAATAAAATCATATAGTTTTATGTCGAAATAGAATTATACAGCGCTCACTTATTCCCATACCTTAGCTCCCAGACCACCTACCCCCACCCCCGGATGGTATCCATCAGAACAGGCCTGCAGCCTTTCGGTGCCCCGGACGGGCACCCGCTTCGCAGGTGTTGGACGGGAGTCACCCCCAGGTATGGAATTCGTCAGCCAACGCAGTGGACGCAATCCTCTCACCCCGACTGTGAGCCTCAGCCCCCTGGCCGTGGCCGTGACCGGTATCCTCTTTGCCTCGGTCGCCCACGCTGAAGACAGCGCGCTGGACACCGTGGTCGTCACCGGCAACCGCGGTGCCGAGCAGCGCACGGTCACCAGCAGCCCGGTGCCGATCGACGTGGTCAGTGCCAAGCAGTTGCAGGCCACCGGCAAGCCCGGCCTCATGGAGGCCTTGAGCGCCGCGATTCCCTCGCTGACCCTGCCGGAAAAGACCGGCTGGGACGCCAGTGGCATGGCCCGCGCGCCGAACCTGCGCGGGCTCAACGCCGCCGAGGTGCTGGTGCTGGTCAACGGCAAGCGCCGCCACACTGCGGCCACCCTGAACATCAACGGCATCAACACCGGCGCCGCGCCGGTGGACCTGGACATGATCCCCATCGGCGCCATCGACCACGTCGAAGTGCTGCGTGACGGCGCCGCTGCCCAATACGGCTCGGACGCTATCGCCGGGGTGATCAACGTGATCCTCAAGGCCGATTCAAGCGGCACCTCGGTGACCCACGTCGGCCAGGGCTACGACGGCAAGAAACAGACCGTGCAGCAGAGCCTCGACAAGGGATTCGAGATCGGCGACGGCGGCATCGTCCACCTGTCCCTGGACGCGCGCAACCAGAACGATGACAACAAGGCCAGTGACAACGGCTACACCTACGCCCAGGCCTACGACAAGGCCGGCAAGTCCACCTACGGTGGCTACGGCACGCCGAAGATCGACCTGTACAACCTGGCCTACAATGCCGAGTTGCCGCTCAACGATACCCTGAGCCTGTACTCCTTCGGCACCGTGTCGCACCGCGAAGCCGAGCAGGGCCAGAACTTCCGCCTGCCCACCATCACCAACACCATCACCACCGGCCCCAACGGCTACCCGGCCGGCTACACGCCCACCTGGACCATCACCGAGGACGACTACCAGGCCGCCTTCGGCGCCAAGGGCCTGGTAGGCGCATGGGACTGGGACCTGTCCACCACCTACGGGCGCAACGAGGCGGAGCAGGGCTCGTTCCACAACCAGAACCCGTCCCTGGGCGAAGCCACGCCGAACAGCTTCACCAACGGCACCTGGGTGTCCGATGAGCTGACCACCAACCTGGACTTCAAGCGCAACTACGACATCGGCCTGAGCAAGCCGCTGGACGTGTCCTGGGGCCTGGAGCACCGGCGCGACAGCTATGAAGTGAAGAAGGGCGACTATGCGTCCTACGCCGATGGCGGCTACTGCGTGGCCCCGGGCAACTGTGCCTCGTCTGGTGCCCAGGTCACCAACGGCATCTCACCCGCGGACGAGGCCAGTGCCAGCCGCAACAGCGTTGCCAGCTACGTCGACTTCGGCATCAACCCGCTGCCCCAGTGGTACCTGGGCACGGCGCTGCGCTACGAACACTACAACGAAGGCGTGGGCAGCACCCGCAGCGGCAAGATCACCACCCGCTACGAGTTCACCCCGCAACTGGCGATTCGCGGCACGGTCAGCAACGGCTTTCGCGCCCCGTCGCTGGCCAACAGCATCTTCAGTGCGCGTTCCACCACCTATGGCGTGGTCGACGGGGTGTACCAGTCGATCAACTACGGCGTGCTGCCGGTGGACTCGGCCGCGGCCAAGGCGTTGGGCGCCAGTTCGCTCAAGCCTGAGCGCTCGACCAACTTCAGCCTCGGCCTGACCTGGACCCCGGCCGACCGCCTGAGCTTCACCGCCGACGCCTACGTGGTCAACATCCGTGACCGCATCACCCTGACCGGCACGCTCCTGGGCGACGAAGTCACCCAGGTGCTGCAGGCCAATGGCATCAGCTCCACCTCCGGCGGCCAGTACTTCCTCAACGGCGCCGACACCCGCACCAAGGGCCTGGACCTGGTGGGCAACTACAGCCAGGACCTGGGCAACTGGGGCTCGCTGAAATACACCGCGGCCTTCAACTGGAACGAGACCGAGATCCTCAGCGCCACCGGCAGCACCACCATCGGTGGCACCGAATACGAGTTGATGGACCGCAAGGCGCGCAACGTCCTCACCAGTGTGCAACCCAAGACCAAGCTGATCCTGGGGGGCGACTGGAGCATCGGCAAGTTCGACGTCAACCTCGGCCTGACCCGCTACGGCTCGTGGAAGGAAGTCAACGACGCCAGCGACCGCTCCCTGGACCGGGTGTGGAAAGCCCAGTGGATCACCGACCTGGACGTTGGCTACCACCTGACCAAGGACCTCAGCGTGGCCGTGGGCGCCAAGAACCTGTTTGACGTGTACCCGAAAAAACAAGGGGTGCCGTCTTCCACGATGGTCAGCAGTTATGGCGTGTATTCGCCCTATGGCTTCACCGGTGGCTACTACTACACCCGCCTGACCTACGCCTTCTAAGAGGAACCTGCCATGCCGATCGTCTCCGAAGCCGTTCAATACCGCAACGATGCTGCGCCCGTGGCGAAACCGCTGCCCCCGGCCGCGTTGCAGATCGTGCCGGCCCGCCACCCAGGGCGCTGGGTGGGCACGCTGTTTGCCGCCGCCGTGCTGGTGGGCATCGTCCATTCCCTGGCCACCAACCCGCGGTGGGAATGGGGGGTGTTCGCCCAGTGGTTCCTGGCCCCGGCGGTGCTCAAGGGGCTGGGCAAGACCCTGCTGCTGACGCTGCTGGCGACCCTGATCAGCGCCGTGCTGGGCACCGCCCTGGCGCTGGCGCGGCTATCACGATCGCCGCTGCTGGCGTCGCTGGCCTGGGGCTATATCTGGTTCTTCCGCTCCATGCCGGCATTGCTGGTGCTGATCATTCTCTACAACTTCGGCTACCTGTACGACCACCTCTGGCTGGGCGTGCCGTTCACCGACATTGGCTACCAGTGGTCAACGGTAGACGTGCTCAGCCAGTTCACCGTGGCGGTGCTGGGCCTGGGCATGCTGCAAGCCGCCTACACCGCTGAAATCATTCGCGGCGGCGTATTGAGCGTGGACACCGGCCAGCATGAAGCCGCCGCGGCCCTGGGCCTGCCGGCGCGCCGGCGGATCTTTCGCATCATCCTGCCCCAGGCGTTGCGCTCTATCGTGCCCACCGCCTTCAACGAAGTGATCGGCCTGGTCAAGGGCAGTTCCATTGTCTACGTGCTGGCCCTGCCCGAGCTGTTCTACACCGTGCAGGTCATCTACAACCGCACCCAGGCGGTGATTCCGCTGCTGATCGTGGCCACCGTCTGGTACCTGCTGATCACCACCGTGCTGACCAGCGTGCAGTACTACATCGAGCGGTATTTCGCCCGGGGCGCGCTGCGCAATCTACCGCCCACGCCGCTGCAACGCTTGCGTGGCTGGCTGAAGGAGAAGACCCATGGCTGAAGGGCGCATCGAAATCCAGGGCGTGAGCAAGCGTTTTGGCAACCAGTGGGTGCTGGATAATATAGACCTGACGGTCGACCCCGGGCAGGTGACCGTGATCCTCGGGCCATCCGGCTCGGGCAAGTCGACCTTGCTGCGCACCATCAACCACCTGGAGAAAATCGACGCCGGGCACATCACCATCGACGGTGAATACGTGGGCTATCGGCGCAAGGGCAACCAGTTGCACGAGCTCAAGGAACGCGAGGTGCTCAAGCGCCGCCTGGACGTAGGGTTCGTGTTTCAGAACTTCAACCTGTTCGGCCACCTGACGGTGCTGGAGAACATCACCGAAGCACCCTTGGCGCACAAACTGTGGCGCCGTGGCGAAGCCCGTGAGCGTGCCTTGGCACTGCTGGCCAAGGTAGGCCTGCAAGAGAAGGCCGACGCCTACCCCCGGCAATTGTCCGGCGGCCAGCAGCAACGGGTGGCGATTGCCCGCGCGCTGGCCCTGCGGCCCAAAGTGCTGCTGTTCGACGAACCCACCTCGGCCCTGGACCCGGAGCTGGTGGGCGAGGTGCTCGACGTGATTCGCCAGTTGGCCGCTACCGGCACCACCCTGGTGGTGGTCACCCACGAAATCGGGTTTGCCCGTGAAGTGGCCGACCACGTGGTGTTCCTCTGCGACGGCATGCTGGTGGAACAAGGCCCCCCTGAAGTGATTTTCCACCACCCACGCCACCCACGCACCGCTGCCTTCCTGGGCAAGGTGCTGACCGCCCCCCTGTTAAAGGAATGACTGCCATGACACGCCCCCTAGCCTTGCTGGCCCTTGCGGTCGGCGCCGCGTTCGCGCTGCCGGCCCTGGCTGCCGATACCCCAACGGTGTTCGACCTCAGTCCCAACCGAGCGCACATCGACGCGCCCCGCAACCCGGCGGCCATTGCCCAGATTCCTGCTGGTTTCACGTTCGCCGAACCCGGCAAGTTCACCGTGGCGGTGGCCGGCGCCTCGGGCCCGCCCCTGGCGCTGCTGGCCAGTGACGACAAGACCACCATCGGCAGCGAGGCCGACACCGCGCGGTTGATCGCCGACAGCCTGGGCCTGGAGCTCAAGGTGGTGCAGACCAGTTGGGAGGACTGGCCCCTGGGCGTCAGCTCCGGCAAATACGACGCGGTGCTGAGCAACGTCACGGTCACCGAGTCGCGCAAGAAGCGCTTTGACTTCGCCACCTACCGCCAGGACGTTTTGGGCTTCTATGTGAAGGACAGCAGCCGCTTGACCTCGATCAAGGAAGCCAAGGACGTGGCCGGCCTGAAGGTGATCGTCGGTTCGGGCACCAACCAGGAGAAGGTCTTGCTGGCCTGGAACGAGGCCAATGAGAAGGCAGGGCTGGAGCCGGCCACCCTGATGTATTTCGATGACCAGGCCGCGGCCACCCTGGCCGTGCAATCGGGGCGCGTGGACGCCATCTTCGCCCCCAACTCGATATTGGCCTACATCAAGGCCACGCGCGGCAACCTGCGGGAGGTGGGCCTGGTCAACGGTGGCTGGCCGCTGCAGGCCGACATTGCCGTGACCCTGCGCAAGGGCAATGGCCTGGTGCAGCCGATCCACACCGCGCTGGAAGGCGTCATCGCCGGTGGCCAGTACGCCGCCGTGCTCCAACGCTGGGGCTTGGACGCCGAGCGCATCGACCACTCGCAGATCAATCCACCAGGCCTGCCGGACTGAAAGGAGCACCCCCATGGCACTGACACGACGTGAAGCCCTGGCCAGCATCAACGCGGTAGGCGGCGAAAAAGCCGCCCAGGCCGCACTGGCAGCCCTGGGCCTGGGCCCTTCCACCCACCTGCAGTACCAGACACTGGACTACGGACCCCAGGCCGGGCAGGGCGCCAGCGTGCTGATCCTCGGCGCCGGCATCGCTGGCCTGGTGGCCGCTTACGAACTCAAGCGCGCCGGTTTTCGGGTGCGGGTGCTGGAAGCCCGCCAGCGCACCGGCGGGCGCAACTGGACCCTGCGCCATGGCGACCGGGTGGACTACCTGGACGGCCGCCAGCAAACCGCCGCGTTTGCCCCCGGCCTGTACTTCAATGCCGGCCCCGCTCGGCTGCCCAGCCAGCACCGGACCATCCTCGATTATTGCAGGGAATTGGGCGTGCCTATGGAGGTGCTGGTCAACACCAGCCACAGCGCCCAGTTGCGCCCCGACCTGGAACAGCCGGCCTTCAGTGTGCGCCAGGCCCTCAACGACACCCGCGGGCACCTGGCCGGGTTGCTGGCCACTGCGGTCAACCGGGATGCACTGGATGATCAACTGTCGGCCGAGGAACGCACGCGGCTGCTGACCTTCCTGCAAGGGTATGGCGACCTGTCCCAGGAACTGGTTTATGAAGGCAGTGTGCGCGCTGGGCACGGCGTGGCCAAGCCGGCACCCGGCTCGTTACCGGCGTTTGCCGCCCCGGTGCCGCTGGACCGTTTGCTGCACCCAGAGCTATGGGGTGCGTTGCTGCACACCGAATACCCGGAATTTTCCGCCACGATGCTGCAACCGGTGGGCGGGATGGACCGAATCACTCACGCCTTCGAACAACGGCTGCACGACGAGCTGCAACTGGGCGCGGTGGTGCGCCAGGTACGCCAGAACGGGGAGGGCGTCAGCGTCACCTTCGATGACGGCGTGGGTGGCGACCCTCAGGTGGCGCGGGCCGACTACCTGATCTCGACCCTTCCTTTGCCCTTGCTCGCACGCCTGGACACCGACTTCAGCGAGCCCTTCAAGGCAGCCCTGCGCACCACCCGCAATGACCAGGCCACCAAGGTAGCGTGGCAGGCCCCGCGCTTCTGGGAGCGGGAGTACCGCATCTATGGCGGCCTGTCGTGGCTTGAGCACCCGGCGCGCCTGCTGTGGTACCCCAGCAATGAACTCAACAGCCCCGAGGGCTTGCTGGTGGCCGGTTACGTGACGGGCGAGGGCGCGGCGGCGTTTGGCCGCCAGGCGTTCGACGCCCAGTACGCGGCTTCAGCCGAAGCCGTGGAGCTGCTGCACCCCGGCCATTCGGCCAGCCTGCGTCACCCCTTGGCCGTGTCGTGGGAGCAGGTGGCGTACAGCGAAGGCCCGTGGCTGCAACGCGAGCATTTCCCCGCCGATGCCCATGCCCTGCTGGAAGCGCCCCAGGGCCGTGTGTACCTGGCCAGCGATGGCCTGGGCCAGAACGGCATCGGCATCTGGCAGGAATCGGCCGCCAACTCGGCGCGCCGGGTGGTCGGGCAACTGGCCGAGCATGTGATTCGCCAACGCCAGACAGCCTTGGCGTCCTGAATTCATTCCACTTTTTCAGAAAAAGAGAGTATCCACCATGAGCCACGACATTCTGCGTACCGGCCCTGCCACTTCCCCCATTTCCCAGACCGTCAGCGTACCGGCCAGTGCCGAACTGGTCTTCCTCAGCGGCGCCTTGCCCGATGTCGCCGACCCTCAGGCCCCCCAGGGCACCTCGGCGGCCTACGGCGATACCCGCACCCAGACCGAGTCGGTGTTGCGCAAACTGCAGAAGGTGCTGCAGGACCAGGGCCTCGGGTTGGGCGATATCGTCCAGTTGCGGGTGTTTCTGGTGGGCGTGCCGGAACTGGAAGGCCGCCTGGACTTCGCCGGGCTGCAGGCCGGCTACCTGCCGTTCTTCGGTACCGCCGAGCAACCTAACAAGCCGGCGCGCACCGCCATCCAGGTGGCCGGCCTGCCGTTGCCCGGCGCATTGGTGGAAATCGATGGCATCGCCGTGCGCCGTGGCTGACTGTAACGTGGACGCCTGATGCCGCACGACACCTGGGGTCCGGCCTGACGACCGTTCCCCTGTGGGGCGTTGTCTGCCATCCCCCCTCGGTGCGACAATCGTTTTTTCGTCGCACCACTCAGGATCAGGCGGACTGCATGGATCATCAGGGACGGCAGCACCAACAGGATCTACACATCGCCGAACAGGTCCGTACCGACCAGTTGCAACAGTTGTTCCGGCAATCGATGTCAGCACTGTTCGGCAGCTACCTGGCCGCGGTGATGCTCGTCTGGCTTGGCTGGGAGCGCTTCGACCACAACGTGGTCGCCTGCTGGCTGGCACTGCTCGCGGTGTCGATGCTGGTGCGCGGCAGCGTGTTCCTGCGCTACTTTCGCAGCCCCCTGGCCGAACGGACCCCGGCGCGCTGGGAACGCCCCTACTGGCTGACCCTGGTGTCATCGGCGACGATCTGGGGGGTGGGCGCACTGGCGGTCATCCCGGCCAATGACCTGCTGGCCCAGGCCCTGGTGATGCTGTTCGCCGTGGGCATGTCGGTCAGCGCGGTGTCCTGTTATTCGGCCTACCGGCACATGACCGTGGTGTCCATCATCCTGGTGCTGGCGCCCTGCACGGTGTGGCTGCTGTTTCAGCCCAGCACGCTGCAGGTGGGCATTGCCCTGGCGGTGATGGTGTTCGCCTCGTTCGTCTGCCAGGCCACGCACACGCTCTCCAACGCGCTGGAAAAGGCCTACCGGCTGACCCATGAAATCGAGCGCGCCCACACCCTGTCCACTTACGCGGCGCAGACCGACGAACTCACTGGCCTGAAAAACCGCCGGGCGTTCTTCGAACATGCCCAGCAGACATTCAAGTACTGCGAACGCAACCAGATGCCGGTGTGCGCGCTGATGCTGGATATGGACCATTTCAAGTTCATCAACGATACCTTCGGCCACCCCGTGGGCGACGAGGTGCTGCGCCAGATCGGCCGGGTGATCAGTACGTCGTTGCGCGCCGCGGACATTCACGGGCGCCTGGGAGGGGAAGAGTTCGCCGTGCTGCTCCCCAATACGTCCCTGGAGGTGGCTGAAACCCTCGCCGCGCAGTTGCTGCGTGCGATCGCCCGCCTGGAGCTTGAACCGGTGCGGCAGGTGACCGCCAGCGTGGGGCTAGCCCACGCCGACACCGACGGCCAGGACCTGCACAAGCTCATCAACCATGCCGACCAGGCCCTTTACCGCGCCAAGGCCCAGGGCCGCAATCAGGTGGTGGTGGCCGAGGCCGTCTGAAGGCCTGCCTGTCAGATCTGACAGGTTACAGCCCTGCGGCACACGCTTAGACTCGGACCTCTCACTTGGGGGTTCAAGCCCATGACCACCCTCAGCCAGGCCCTGCGTCGCATCACGCTAAGCGAGCAACTACCTGCCACTCCGGACCGCCACGGCGATGTGTCGCCGACATTGCCAGCGCCTATCATGCCCAGCGTGGTGGTGCATGGTGGTTTGAACAACAGCGACCTGTACAACCCGAGAACGGCGGTGCTCGTGCAGGTTGTCGTGCAGCTGGACTGGGGTGTTGGTGATAGCCTGGATCTTTACTGGGACAACGGTGTACTGGATATGGACGCCCTCGGGGGAGCCGACGTGGCCATCCGGGTGGACATCGATGGCAACCTGGACGTGCCGTCCGACGGCTTGTTGACCTGGACGTGCCGTCCGACGGCTTGTTGACCTGGACTGGCCAGCCGGTTATCGGGCCAGCGGTGCTGGTCCAAAAACCCTTCAGTATCAGGCAGGCCGCCCCGCGGATCACGCTGTACGTGCCCAACGACAAAGCCGCCGCGCTGGTGGGCAGCACGGCGACGGTATATTACGATGGCGTCAAAGACGGTGTGTCCAGCCGCTCGCGGCGTGTCACGGTACGCCTCGTCGGCCAACCGGTTATATTGGCCGCGCCACGCCTGACCGGGGTCACCGGCACTACCTATAACCTTGACCTGATCATCGGCAGCCACCAGGAAGTGGTCGTGCCTGCCTATGGCTTCATGGCGGTCGGGCAGAGCGTCACCCTGGTGTGGGAGGGTATCACTGCCAGCGGTAGTAGCGTTTACCAGACATGGACCCGACCTATCGAGCAAGCCTCGCAGATTGGGCTGCCGATCAGCTTTCAGGTGGAAAAAGCCTATGCCACGGCGCTGGTGGGCGGTTCGTTACGGGTCAGCTATCGAGTAGCCTCCCTGGGGCAGGCATACGCTTCTGAAGTATTGTTGCTGGCGGTCAGTGGCCAGGTCAATACCCTGCCAGCGCCGGAAACCGATCCGCATTTCCCGGGAGGCCAGGTCGATCCCGGCCAGGTGGGCAATACCGTGGCCGTCGTGGTCAGGGCCAACCCTGCCTTGCTGCCCGGTGACAGCATCAGCGTGCACTGGCACGGTCGCCCGGATGCAAGCATCAATCTCACGGCTTCCTTTCCGAGCACCGGTGACCTGTCGGTGCAGATCGCCAGGGTGCCCTATATCACCGGCAACGCAAACGGGGCGGTGGACGTGTGGTACGACGCGCGGCGTAATGGGGTGATTGTCGGCAGTTCGCGGTTTCTTACCCTGACCATCGGTGAGGCAGGGCAGCAACCCTGGCCGGCACCCATCGTCAACGACGCCACCGGCGGCCAGGCCAACCCCCTTAGCCCGATCCGCCCCGGCACTTCCAATACCCCCAATACGGCCACAGTGGTGCTGACCGACTCACGCCTGGCTGAAGGGGACACGGTGTCGGTGGTGTGGCGCTACCTGGACGGTACGCCTGCGGCGAACTTTTCAGCGTCGGTGGGCAGCGATCGCACGGGTCTCGTCAGTGTGCCCAGTTCGGTCATCGCCACCAGCCTGGACTCGACGATCGAGGTGGTGTGTGCAGTGTTTCGCAATGGCCAGTTGATCGGTACTTCCCCGGCGCTGCGGTTGCAGGTATTGGGCATGCCCCAAAGCGCGCTGCCGACGCCAGCGATCATCCAGGCCCCGGGGGCTGACCTCGACGTGTCGAACCTCAACGGCGATGCCACGGCCACGGTCGCCGCCTGGCCGCTCATCGCCCTGGGTCAGCGTTATTGGCTGCGGGCGCATGGCAACCTCAGCGACGGTTCGGCGACCACGATCGAACTGGCAAGTGACCGGCCTGTCACGTCGCTCAACGCTGTCACCCATGTCATCCCCCTTGCAAGGCTGCAAGCGTTACGCGATGGCAGTGACCTGACACTGGAAATGCGCGTGGCCTTCGATAGCCCTGCCTAGCAAGCCAAGGCGCCACCCCCCCGGCACGGAGCCAGACCGCCTGTATCAACGGCGCACGCGGTGGGGGATGTCGTCATCTGCGATCAGCACCCGCTCCATGACCCGTGGAAAGTCGCCGTAGTTGTACACCGGATAGTGCAACAGCGCGCGGTTGTCCCAGAAAGCGATGGCACCCTCGGTCCATTTGAACCGTACGTGGTACTCGGGGTTGCTGTACTCGCGCAACAGCAGTGCCACCAGGGCCTGGCTGTCTTCCGGGCTCCAGCCGATGATCTGCGGTGACATGGAGAAGTTGATGAACAGCGCATCCTCGCCCGTCTCGGGGTGGGTGCGCACCAGCGGATGGGCAAGGATAGGGTAGGGGTAGCCCACTCGGTCCAGGGACGACTTGAAGTTGTGGGTGACGAAGGCGTTGTCGATGCGTTCGCGCACCTCGGCTGGCAACCCACGGTACACCAGGCCGCTGTCGGCCCACAGGGTATCACCGCCCACCGCCGGCAGGCTGACAGCCCGCAACACCGCGCCGAAGGTCGGCTTGAGCATCCAGCTGGTGTCGGTGTGCCAGCGGCCCTTGCGCGCATCGCCGTAGCTCAGGCGTGCATCCTCGGCCTGGATCAGGTGCGCTTCGGGCAGCGTGGCATCCTGCTTTTCGGTGGTGGGGTGCACGTACAGTTCGCCAAACTGGCGGGCAAAGGCCACCTGTTGGGCACTGGTGATGTGCTGATCCCGGAAGAAGATGACCTTGTGCTTGAGCAGCAGCGCGTGTACCTGGTCGCGCTGTGCCGCTGTCAGC
Source organism: Pseudomonas eucalypticola (assembly GCF_013374995.1). NCBI lineage: Bacteria > Pseudomonadati > Pseudomonadota > Gammaproteobacteria > Pseudomonadales > Pseudomonadaceae > Pseudomonas > Pseudomonas eucalypticola. Next base: position 2,991,104 of record NZ_CP056030.1, read on the forward strand.
GGCCGGCTCAGGTCGACGCCGCTGATCTCGGCGCCCAGGGTAGGCTCCAGCGGGGTGACGACAAGGGATTGTTCGAGGTCGATAGCGTGTTCCGCGCCCATGGCGACGACTCCTGTTCAGGCAGTGGCGGGGGTGGGGATGGCACGGGCGAGCAGGGCGTCGACCGCGGCGATGATCGGCTGCGCTTCGGTGCGCACCAGCCAATCGGGGCTGACCTGGGCAAAATGCACCTGCTGGTCGCTGCCGATCACCACCACGGTCGGCTGGGGCAGTTCCCAGGTGCCGGTACCGGTGACGCTGCCGATGGGCGAACCTTTGGCCTCGGCCGCTCGCCGCGAAGCGTCGTCGAAGTGGTAGAGGATGCCCAGGCGGCGAGCCAACTGGTTGTTCAAGTCGCTGGCCACTTGCAGGGTCAGGCCATGGCGCTGCTTGATCTCCACCAGGCGCTCGGGCACTTGTGGGCTCACGGCCACCAGCGGTACGCCACGGGCTCGCAGTGCCGGTTGCAGGTGTTGCTCATAGTAAGGAATGGCCAGGTTGCAGGCCGGGCAGCCGGCGAAGCGGAAGAATACCAGCACCGCGGGGCCGCCGCCGACCAGGCGCTCGAGGCTCAACGCCTCGCCTTCGACGGTGTGCAAGGTGAACGGCGCCACCCGATCGCCCGCCTGGACGAACCTCCTGCCCGGCGCCTCGGCCACCAGGCGTTGACGTTGGTCGATATTGACTTGCAGCACGGCCGGGTCCCAGGTGCGCACGCGTTCGGCGTGCAGGTCGGCCAGTTGTTGATTCAGGGAATGGGGTACAACGGTGCTCATGGGCAACCCTCGTGGCGGAAGTGGGGGACAGTGGGCCTCCGCAGCGTAGGGTCGGACTGTGCAGCAGACGTTATCGGCTATCGGTGGAGTGGGGAAGGTTTGTTTCGTTATAAGTTAATATGCAAAGAATTGATCATGAAGATCATTTTTATGCAGTAAGTAGCGTTTTCCTTCCCCGGTGCCTGGCTTTATGGCCCGCTCAACTGCCTTGCAACGGCTTCGCGTCCACGAAGAAATAGTCCTGCCACGAAGCGGGCTTGTGCTTGATGGCCCCCACCCGGTACATGAACTCGGCCAGCGGGTAGGTATTCTTCGGGTTGATGGTGAACTCGAATCGCGGGTTGTCGATGATCTTCAACAGATCGGCGCGGTCGATGGTGGCGTGGGTCACGCGAATGTAGGTGTCGGCTGCGCCCGCCTTGTCTTTCTGAATGTAGTCGGCGGCCTCGGCCAGGGCCGCCATGAAGGCGTGGTAGGTCTTGGGGTTCTCGTTGCGAAATTTCTCGGTGGCAAACAGCAGCGTGGGCGAATTGGGACCCAGCAGGTCGTAGGTGTCCAGCACCACATGCACGCCGGGCTTGGCCAGCTCCTGCTCCTGGAACGGCGGGTTGGAGAAGTGGCCTGTCACCTCGGTACCGCCCGACGCAATGCTCGCGGCCGCGTCGGGGTGTGGCAGGTTGATGGAGTAGGCGTCCAGGCGCGCGTAGTCCTGGTCACCCCAGCGCTTGGCCGACGCATACTGCAAGTAGCGCGACTGCACCGACACCCCTACGGCCGGCACTGCGATGCGGTCCTTGGCGGTAAAATCGGCGATGGTCTTGACCTGTGGGTTGTTGGAGACCAGCAGGTAGGGGAAGTTGCCCAGCGAGGCCACGGCCTTGACGTTCTGACGGCCATAGGTGCGGTCCCAGACGGTCAGCAACGGGCCCACGCCAGCGCCGGCAATGTCCACCGAGCCCGCGAGCAGCGCGTCATTGACCGCCGACCCGCCGGATAACTGGGTCCAGTCGACCTTGATGTCCAACCCTTGTTGCTGGCCGTATTTTTCCACGAGGTGCTGGTCGCGCACCACATTGAGCAGCAAGTACACCACGCCGAACTGCTCGGCGATGCGCAACTGGCCTTCGGCCTGGGCGGCGGCCGGCGCCATCAGGCTGCCCGCGAGCAACGACAGGCCCAGGCCCAGGGCGGTGGTCAATGTGCTCAAGCGTGAGAAAGGGGGTTTACGAACGTTCATGGCGGTTCTGCCTGACTGTCAGCGAGTGGGTGAAATAGACATTATAGGAATAATTAAATTATTTTAAATAACTCATGAGAATAAGCTAATGCGCCTTTAGCGCCGCTGTCTTTTCCGATCGAATGCACGGAGGCCGTGGCCTAAAGGGCGGGCAGCGGCGGATTGTTATCTTTCTGACGGCGCTGTTTTGAAATGTAAAGGAGCATGGCCGAGTTGGGATGCATTTCGTACAAAGCTTCGCTTTGGTGCAGCAGGCCGACCAGGCCATGTACCGGGCCAAGAGCGCGGGGCGCAACCGGTACGCAGGGTGAGCCGTCCTGTGCGGCCCAGGAACTCGGAGACCTGCTTATAATGGCCGCACACTTCAAGGAGAAACCCATGGAAAACCCTACCTGGCACGCCGACCCGCTGACCTGGGGCCATGGCCCGCGCACCTTCGAGGTATTTCTCGAACCCACCTGCCCGTTCTCGGTCAAGGCCTTCAATAAACTCGATGAGCTGCTGGCGCTGGTTGGCGAAGACCGTGTGACCGTCAAGGTCCGCCTGCAGTCCCAGCCGTGGCACATGTTCTCCGGGGTGATCGTGCGTTGCATCCTGGCGGCGTCGACCTTGCCTGAGGGCAAGCACGCTGCCAAGGCCGTCATGGATGCCGTGGCGCGCCATCGCGAGGCGTTCGAATTCACCCACCACGCCGGCGGCCCGAACCTGGACGCCACGCCCAATGACATCATCGCCCGTATCGAGCAGTACAGCGGCGTCAACCTGGCGCAAGCCTTCGCTATCCCCGACCTGGACAAGGCAGTGAAATGGCATTGCAAGTACGCGCGGCAGAACGGCATCCATGTATCACCGACCTTCATGGTCGATGGCCTGGTGCAAGGCGCGATCAGCAGCGGGGACACTGTCGCCGAGTGGGCCAGGCACCTGGCCTAGCGGGCCGCGGTTGAGTTCACCCTCGACCACTCGCTGGCATGCGCAGGCCGGTAAAGCTGTCGCGCCAGCGCAGGCAGTGTTTTTCCACGCGTGCCAGCGCACCATCGCTGAGCTTGCCCAGCAGGGCTAGAACGATAATCGCCGCCAGCACGATGTCTGGCCGGGAGGTCTCGCGGCCGTCACTGAGCAGGTAGCCCAGGCCACGCGTGGCGGCGATCAATTCGGCGGCGACGAGAAACATCCATGCCAGGCTCAGGCCGCTGCGCAAGCCCGTGAACAGGCCGGGCAGGGCGGCAGGCAGCAGGATCCTGCGTACCAATTGCCAGCGGCTGAAGCCATAGATGCGCCCTACCTCCACCAGCTTGCGATCAATGTCGCGGATGGCCGCCACGCCGTTGTGGTACACCGGGAAAAACGCACCGATGGCGATCAGCACGATCTTCGACGTTTCGTCGATACCCAGCCACAGCAGCAACAGCGGCACCCAGGCCAGGCTGGGTATCGAGCGCAGGCCAGCGAAGGTGGGGGCCAGGTAGGCCTCGGCCTCGCGGCTCAGGCCTACCCAGGCGGCAAACACCAGAGCCAGGCTGGCGCCGATGACAAACCCCAACAGCACCCGGCCCAGGCTGGCACTGATGTGTTTCCACAGGGCGCCCTCGGCCAGGTCACGCAGGGTCAGCACCACCTCGCTGGGGGCGGGCATCTGGTACGCCGGCAGCCAGCCCGCGCGCGCCACGCCCTCCAGCAGCACGATGATTGCCAGTGGCACCACCAGCCCCTTGAACCGCCGGCGCCACGGCACGCCGATACTGAGCCGGGGCGCCGGCCTGGCCAGTGCCTTGAGGCGGCTGATCATTGGCGCGCGACCGTCTGGTCAAAACCCGGGTCGATCAACTGGTCGATCACCTGGTTGACGTCGGTGCCCCGGCGTACCAGTTCTTCCGACACCAGAATCGGCGCGGCAGCCTTGGAGGCGGCCACGTCCTGGGCGGTCAGTCGCGGGCTGGCAAGGTCGGTGCGCGACAATTGCAGCTTGGCCACGTCCAGCGGCAGCCCCGACTCGGTGGCGAGTAACTGGGCCAGTTCCTGCGGGTGCGCCACGGACCATTGGCGCGCCTGTTCATAGGCGCCGATCACGGCCTTGATGGTGCCCGGATGGTCCTTGGCGTACCGCTCCGTGACGCTGACCACGCCATAGCTGTTGAAGTCGCGGTTGCGATACAGCAGGCGGGAACCGGCCTGTACCTGGCTGGCAGCCATGTGCGGGTCCAGGCCGGCCCAGGCATCGACGTCGCCTTTTTCCAGGGCCACCCGGCCATCAGGGTGCTGCAGATGCACCAGTTCCACGTCATCCTTCTTCAAGCCTGCTTGCTGCAGGGCCCGCAGGGTGAACAGGTAGGGGTCGGTGCCCTTGGTGGCGGCAATCTTCTTGCCTTTGAGGTCGGCGACGCGCTGGTATGGCGAGTCCTTGCGCACCACCAGCGCGGTCCACTCGGCCCGGCTGTACACGTACACCGATTTGATCGGTGCGCCATTGGCGCGGCTCAATACCGCAGCAAGACTGGCCGAGGACGCGAAGTCCACGCCACCGCTGTTCAGGTACTCCAGTGAGCGGTTGCTCCCTTGGCTCAGCACCCAGCCTACCTGGGTGTGGGGCAAGGCCTTCTCGAGGAAACCGAAGTGCTTGAGCACCAGGCTGACCGGGGAGTAGTAGGCATAGTCCAGATGCACTTCGGCCGGAGGGGCCTCGGCCGCCTGGGCCTTGGCGTGCACCACCAGGGCCAGGGCACAAGCGCTGACCATTGAGAAAAAGAGGGTTCGTGTCATGCGACGCTCCAAGGCAGCTTTTATGTCTGAAAGGTCGGGTTGAGAGAGACCTTTCCTGCTCGGAGGGAATATTGCAGGCTTTGTGCCAGAGGGTGGTACACCTGTTCCAGCAGGGTGTGGCGGCCATCGGCTGTGGCGGGGGCAGCACACTGTGGAATCGCTGTTGGCCCAGCAACATCGCGTGCGCCGCCGAACCGCTCAGCGCTGTGCGTCGATCAGCTGCCGCGCGACGGTCCAGCTGGTGGCATTGGGGCGTGCGTCGTCCAGCGCCGGGGGCTGAGCATACGCGGGGAAGTCCATGGCGATCGCCTCGCGCAGCACTGGCGGCAATGCGTCGATACCCGGCACTGTCTGGCCCATGGCATTGAACACCATCAGCCCTGGGCGGCTGCCCATGCGCATGAACGGCAGCCACGGCGCGATGCGCACCCAGGCCAGGGCCGCATCGGCGGTGTCGGTATCGTCGCGCAGCAGGGTGTTGCGGTCAGCCACGAAGTCGAAAATTTCCATGGCGTGGTACTGGTTGCCCACGTATTCCTGGTAATCCCCGCCCAGGGGGTTGGGGTAGAACAACGGAATCTCGCTGGCGGCGAACACGCGCTCGCCCTGTACCCGCAAGGGGCACCGCAGCGGCTGCCCCCGCGCATCACGCTCGTGGAAGGGCGGCAGGTTCACGGGGTCATTGGCCACTGGCATCACGGGCACATCGGCCTGGGTCCAGGGGTTGTGCCAGGTCTTGAGGGGCACTCCGGTGACCGGGTCCAGGTACAGCATCAGTTCCCGTGACACCAGGCGGAAACCAGCGCCGCGCAGCGGGTCAGCGAGCGTCGCGCACTGGCGGATGTTCATGCCCTCGACTTTGAACAGCAAGCGGTCGGGTTCCCCTTCACGACGTGCCCAGGCGTGGCCGGACCAGTGAACCACCACGGGTTTGGCGTCCACCGTAGAACCGTGGAGTTTGCGCAGGGCGGTGAGGACACCGAGGGGTTGGTCGAGATCGATCATCGGTCAGCGGGCCTGGAAATGAAGGGACGATAGACTACCGCGGCAAAGCGCAGAAATGATGAAGGGGAAGTATGGCAAAAGGTGTCTTGTGCGCGATGGCCAGGCGGCCACCCCGGCACAAGACAGGGCTGCGGCGACGCCTCAGTGAGGCGCGCGGGGGATGGTTTTCAACAAGTCTTCGGGGGTGATGTGGCCGACCACGCTCTTCTTGCTGCCCGGCGGCGCCAAGTCGAGGATATGGCCCTTCATCTTGCCGATGACGTGCATCTCGCAGGGCTTGCAATCGAACTTCAGGGTCAGCACTTCATCGCCGTGAATCAGCTGCATGGGGGCGACCTTGGTGCGCACGCCAGTCACGCCCTTGGCCTGCTTGGGGCACAGGTTGAAGGAGAAACGCAGGCAGTGCTTGGTGATCATCACCGGCACTTCGCCGGGTTCCTCATGGGCCTCGTAGGCGGCGTCGATCAGTTTCACCCCGTGGCGGTGGTAGAAGTCGCGGGCCTTCTGGTTGTAGACGTTAGCCAGGAACGACAGGTGCGACTCAGGGTATACCGGCGCAGGATCGGTCTCGGGCTTGCGGCCACCGCGAGGGTGGGCGGCCACGCGGGCGGCGGTCAGGGCATCGATCACTTCGCGGCGCAGGGCCTTGAGCTGCGAGTTGGGAATGAAATAGGCCTGGGGCGCGTCCAGCTTGATGTCGGTGGCGTGGTAGGGTGTAGTGCCCAGTTGGCCGAGCAGGTCATGCAGTTGCTCCAGCGCCTGGTCCGGCTTGTTGGCAGTGCCGAATGGGCCATCCAGGGCGACGCTGGCGCAGATGCCTTCTTCGCTGGTGGCGGTCAGTTCCAGGCGCTGTTCGCGCAGCTGTGCCTTCCACGCCAGGCCGATGCGACGCTCGGCAGAGGTTTTCTGCAGGGCTTGCTGCCAGTTGTGGTCCAGGTTGCGGTTCAACGGGTGGTTGGGGCGCGCCTTGTACAGGTCGGCCGGCATCTCGTTGGGTTCCACACGGTAGCGGTAGCGCTTTTCGCCGTCCTCTTCGAACTCGCCCTTGGGCTCGGCGATGTTGGCGCGGAAACCCACCACTTCGCGCTTGATCTGTACGTTGAGGCCGTCACCGTTGGTGAGGGGTTCGTGGGTGACCACCAGCAGGTCACGCTTGCCCACTTTTTCCACCACGCCCACGGCCAGGCCGGTGAAGGTCGGGGTGTCGAAGGCCCCGATATCGACCTTGCGGTCGGTAACGAAGTAGTCGGTGCTGCCGCGGTGGAAGGTCTTGTCCGGGTCGGGCACGAAGAAATGCGCGGTGCGGCCGCTGGAGGCGCGGGCCAGGTCCGGGCGGCCTTCGAGGATGTCGTCCAGGCGCTGGCGGTAATAGGCCGTGATGTTCTTCACGTAGCCCATGTCCTTGTAGCGGCCTTCGATCTTGAACGAACGCACCCCGGCCTCGACCAGGGCGCGCAGGTTTTCGCTCTGGTTGTTGTCTTTCATCGACAGCAGGTGCTTTTCGAAAGCGACCACTCGGCCCTGGTCATCCTTGAGGGTGTACGGCAGGCGGCATGCCTGGGAGCAGTCGCCACGGTTGGCACTGCGGCCGTTCTGGGCATGGGAAATGTTGCACTGCCCGGAGAACGCCACGCACAGGGCACCGTGGATGAAGAACTCGATGGCGGCGTCGGTCTCATCGGCGATGGCGCGGATTTCCTGCAGGTTCAGCTCGCGGGCCAGTACCAGCTGGGAAAACCCGGCCTGGTCGAGGAACTTGGCCCGGGCCAGGGTGCGGATGTCGGTCTGGGTGCTGGCGTGCAGCTCGATCGGTGGAATGTCGAGCTCCATCACGCCCAGGTCCTGGACGATGAGGGCGTCGACACCCGCGTCGTACAGCTGGTGGATCAGCTTGCGCGCCGGTTCCAGCTCGTCATCGTGAAGGATGGTGTTGATGGTGGTGAACACCCGGGCGTGGTAGCGGCGAGCAAACTCCACCAGCTTGGCGATATCGGCCACTTCGTTGCAGGCGTTGTGCCGCGCGCCAAAGCTGGGGCCGCCGATGTAGATGGCGTCGGCGCCGTGCAGGATGGCCTCGCGGGCGATCTCCACATCACGGGCAGGGCTGAGCAATTCCAGGTGGTGCTTGGGTAGGGACATGTTTTTCTGGTCTGGGTGATCACGGTCAAGGCGTGCATTGTAGCGGGCATTGGCCCGCCAGGCACCCAGAGCCTGCCAGGCGGGCCGCACCGATACGGCGCGGCGCTTGTGAAGCGGCCAGGCCCGCTCGCTACAGGTGCTTGTTCAGCCTTGGGCCGCCATCGCGGTCACTTCAACGCGCATGCCTTCCACCGCCAGCGACGCCACGCCAACAGCCGCGCGTACCGGCCAGGGTTTGGCGAAGAAACGCTGGTACACCTGGTTGAACGCCGCGCGGTCAGCCATGTCGGTCAGGTAGATGGTCAGGTGCATCACCCGGTCCAGGGAACTGCCAGCGCGCTCCAGCGCCACTTTCAGCGCCTGCAGGGTGCATTCGCTCTGCGCCGTGATGCTGCCCAGTTCCAGGCTGCCGTCGGCGCGGGTGGGGATCTGGGTAGAGACCAGGATGCCGTTGAAAGCGGCCACGTCGGAAGAAATGGACTCGGCGTCAGGGTCGGGCAGAAAGGTCAGGTCGCTGTTGGCCATGGGGCACTCCGTGTTGGCGTATCGAAGGCCGGCACCATAGCCCCAACGGGCGGGCGGTGCCAAGCCCGAAAACCGGATGAGCGCAGGCCCGTAGCCGCGGACCTGGCCGCGTCAAGGCCGCCACGCACCTCACCGCGCCTACACGTGGACCAGTGCAACGGAAAAGAACAACACCAGAATAGCGGCGAGGGTGAGGTGGACATTCATGTCGGCAGACCGCGTGAGGGAAGAAGTGGGCAGTGTAAGAAAGGCGTCGGCTAAAACGTAATCGAATAAGCAGATTCCGCTTATCACCTTCATTGATGCAAGCCGTCCAGCAAAGGTGAGCAACGTCATTCGCCGAGCGGGACCAGCACGCCGAATCGCTCGGTGTACAGTTCCCGCGCCCAGTCGATGAATACCCTGACCCGCGGTGACAGCTGGCGATGAAAGGGGTACATCGCCGACACGGGCAGGTCCGGGCAGGCCCACTGCGGCAGCACCTGCACCAGGCGGCCAGCCTTGAGGTGGTCTTCCAGCCGGAAGCGTGGTACCTGGATCAACCCGCAACCGGCCAGCGCGGCCGCCAGGTAGCATTCCGAGTCGCTCACGGTGATCCAGCCGCTGGCCTGGAATTCGCTGACAACCCCTTCGATGACGACGGTGAAGGGATACCGGTGCTCGTGTCCCCGGGAAAAGAAGCCGATACCCGCGTGCCCCTCCAGCTCGGCCGGGTGACGGGGTTCGCCGTGCTCACGCAGGTACTGCGGGCTGGCGCAGATGATCTGCGGCATGTCGGCGAGTTTCCGCGCTACCAGCGACGAATCTCCCGGCTGGCCAGCGCGGATCACGCAGTCGATGCCTTCCTTGACCAGATCGACCAGGCGGTCGCCGCTGCTGATCACCAGGTCGATGTGCGGGTAGCGTGCGCGAAACTCACTGATGCACGGCAGGATGATTGCCGTGGCATGGGCGCCGTGAAGGTCCAGGCGCAAGGTGCCGTGCGGGTTGCCGACCTGGGTGCTGAGGGCCGTCTCGGCGTCTTCCAGGTCGGCCAGCAAGCGTTTGCAGCGGTCGTAGAACGCCAGGCCGTCCAGGGTAGGGCTCACGTGGCGGGTGGTGCGGTCCAGCAGCCGCGCGCCCAGACGCTGCTCAAGCTGCTTGATGGCGTGGGTGGCCGTGGCGCGGGGCACGGTCAGGGCGCTGGCCGCTTCGGTGAAACTGCCCAGCTCGACGATGCGGGTGAACAGCTGCATGGCGTCGAAACGGTCCATGGAGGAGGCTTCCGATTGTTGGTGTTCATTGAACAGACAAACCCATCACAGCGCATTTATTCGCCTGGCGTCAATTGCCATGATGGACCGACCCATATCAGAGGATCGCAGCATGAACCAGCCAACCCGTTCCGCCATCGTCACCGGGGCCTCCCGGGGAATAGGCCGCGCCATTGCCATGCGGCTGGCCGCCGACGGTTTCCAGGTGGCCGTCAATTACGCCGGCAATGCGACGAAGGCGCAGGAGGTCGTTGCCGCCATCCAGGCCAGCGGCGGCCGGGCGGTGGCCATACAGGCCGATGTCAGCCAGCCCGATGATGTGCGACGCCTGTTCGCCAGCACCTTGGAGGCGTTCGGTGGCGTCGATGTGGTGGTACACAGTGCCGGCGTAATGGCGATGGCGCCGATCGCCCCTGACAGCCTTGATGCCTTCGACCAGATGCTGAAGGTCAACCTGCGCGGGGCGTTTCTGGTGCTGGCCGAGGCGGGGCGGCATGTGCGCGACGGTGGCCGGGTGATCGCCCTTTCCAGCAGCGTGATCGCCAAATCATTTGCGCAGTATGGGCCCTACATTGCGTCCAAAGCGGGTGTGGAGGGGCTGGTGCGGGTGCTCGCCAACGAGGTGCGGGGCCGGCGCATCAGTGTCAATGCCGTGGCCCCCGGCCCCGTGGGGACCGAATTGTTCCTGGAAGGCAAGAGCGCAGAGCAGATCGCCCAGTTGAGTCGTGCGGCGCCATTGGAGCGGCTGGGTGAACCCGAGGATATCGCCAGCGTGGTAGCGTTTCTGGCGGGAGCCGACGGCGGTTGGGTGAATGGCCAGGTCGTACGGGCCAACGGTGGCTTCGCCTGAATCACCCGAGCCGCAGGGATGCCGGTGCGCGCTCATGGCCGGGCCGGCGCGACGAGGGCCGGGTCGTCGGGGTTGATAGCCGCCAGTTCGGCTTGCAGGCGAGCCGCTTGGTCACTGTGGCCTTGCTCAAGGTGATACTGCACCAGCGTCAGGCGCACTTACCGGTGCTGTAACCGCCCTGGGGGTCGGGGCGGGTACTGATCGGCAGCGTGGCGCGCAGCAATTGCGGAACACCGATGAGATCACCCGGAGCAACGGGCAAAGTGCCACGCAAGAGAGTATCGTTAGTGTGCTTGTCACTGCCGAAAAGTTCGGGGGTGTAATAATCCTGAATATTCAGCCCAGGCGCCAGGTTAAGCGGGTTGTTGCTCTTGTTGGCTGTTTCGGCGTTATCAGCAACGGCGTATTGGCCATTGCACAATGCCCAGCCGAACATGAAGGCAGTGGACGTCGCAAGTTTGTCCATGACGGGCTCCAGGCCGTTATAGAAAATGCGGACGTTCCACTGCTTGAGGTGCCGCGAATAGACACTAGCAGGTGACGCCGAGGTTGCAAGGGGGGGACGAATGGCGCCGGCGCCAGGCGCTCATGCCCCTGGAAGGCTGACGGGCTGGCGCTGCGCGAAAGCGCGAGACTTCGCCCGAGAAAACCCGGATAATGCGCGCCATTTTGTTTCGCTCGCTTATGGTAATCCCCGCATGGAAATCAAGGTCAACTTTCTCGACAACCTCCGGCTTGAAGCCAAGTTTGATGACTTCACGGTGGTGGCCGATCAGCCGATCCGTTATAAGGGCGACGGCTCTGCACCGGGGCCGTTTGATTATTTCCTGGCCTCCTCGGCCCTGTGCGCGGCTTACTTTGTAAAGTTGTATTGTCAGACCCGCAATATTTCTACCGATAATATCCGGTTGTCACAGAACAATATCGTCGACCCGGAAAACCGTTATAACCAGATTTTCAAGATCCAGGTCGAACTGCCGGCCGACATCTCCGCCAAGGACCGCCAGGGTATCTTGCGCTCCATTGACCGCTGCACCGTCAAGAAAGTGGTACAGACGGGCCCGGAATTCGTCATCGAGGACGTGGCGAACCTCGACGCCGATGCCCAGGCGCTGCTGATGCTGAACGCCGATCCCCAGGCCAGCACCTATATCGCTGGCAAGGACCTGCCGCTGGAACAGACCATCGCCAACCTGTCGGGGCTGCTGGCCGACCTGGGCATGAAGATCGAGATCGCCTCCTGGCGCAATATCGTGCCCAACGTATGGTCGCTGCACATCCGCGACGCCCAATCGCCGATGTGCTTCACCAACGGCAAGGGCGCCACCAAGGAAGGTGCGTTGGCATCGGCCCTGGGTGAATTCATCGAACGCCTGAACTGCAACTTTTTCTACAACGACCAGTTCTGGGGTGAAGACATCGCCAACGCGGCGTTCGTGCATTACCCCGACGAGCGCTGGTTCAAGCCGGGCCGCAAGGACGCGCTGCCCCAGGAGATTCTCGACGAGTATTGCCTGGGCATCTACAACCCCGACGGTGAACTGCGCGGCTCGCACCTGATCGACACCAACTCGGGCAACGAGGCGCGGGGTATCTGCTCGCTGCCGTTCGTGCGCCAGTCGGACGGTGAGGTGGTGTATTTCCCCTCCAACCTGATCGAGAACCTGTACCTGAGCAACGGCATGAGCGCCGGCAACACCCTGGCTGAAGCCCAGGTGCAGTGCCTGTCGGAGATTTTCGAACGGGCCGTGAAGCGCGAGATTCTCGAAGGCGAGATCACCCTGCCCGATGTGCCTCAGGAGGTACTGGCCAAGTACCCGGGGATTCTGGCCGGCATCCAGGGCCTGGAAGAGCAGGGCTTCCCGGTGCTGGTAAAGGATGCATCGTTGGGCGGTCAATTCCCGGTGATGTGCGTGACCTTGATGAACCCGCGCACGGGTGGGGTGTTTGCTTCGTTCGGCGCTCACCCAAGCTTCGAAGTGGCGCTGGAGCGCAGCCTCACCGAGCTGCTCCAGGGCCGCAGCTTCGAGGGCCTGAACGACCTGCCGCAGCCGACCTTCGAAAGCCAGGCGTTGATGGAACCGAACAACTTCGTCGAGCACTTCATCGACTCCAGCGGCGTGGTGTCGTGGCGTTTCTTCAGCGCCAGGTCGAACTTCGAATTCGTTGAATGGGATTTCTCCGGCAAAGGCGAAGACTCCAACGCCGAGGAAGTCCAGACGCTGATGGGCATCCTCGAAGGCCTGGGCAAGGAAGTCTACATGGCGGTCTACGACCAGTTGGGCGCCACTGGTTGCCGCATCCTGGTGCCTGACTATTCGGAGATCTACCCGGTCGATGACCTGATCTGGGACAACACCAACAAGGCGCTGTTCTTCCGTGAGGATATCCTCAACCTGCACCGCCTGGACGACGATGAACTGCAGGCGCTGGTTGAACGCCTGGAAGAGAGTGAGCTGGACGAGTACACCGATATCACCACGCTGATCGGTATCGAGTTCGACGACAACACCGCGTGGGGCCAGTTGACTGTCATGGAGCTGAAGCTGCTGATCCACCTGGCGCTCAAGCATTACGATGAAGCCAAGGAACTGGTGGAAATGTTCCTGCAGTACAACGACAACACCGTGGAGCGAGGCTTGTTCTACCAGGCCTTGAACGTGGCGCTGGAAGTGGAACTGGACAGCGACTTGGACATGGCCGACTACGAGGTCAACTTCCGCCGCATGTTCGGTGACGTGCGCATGGATGCAGTGGTGGGTTCGGTGCAAGGCACTGTGCGGTTCTACGGGCTGACGCCCACCAGCATGAAACTGGAAGGGCTGGACCGCCATCAGCGCTTGATCGAAAGCTACCGGAAGCTGCATGCGGCGCGCGCTCGGGCCGCAGGCCTGGCAAGCTGATAGACGCCGTCCCTAGCGCTTCAGCATCGGTAAAGGGTCGAGCGGGTGCGTCAGCAGGCGCTTGGCTGACAGGGCCACCAGGCGCCGGTGAAAGCCGGCGTTGGGGAAGGCGCGGCGCACGGCTCGCACCTGGGCCCTGTCGAGGCCGAACGTGATCAGGCCCAGTGAAACATCAATACAGTCGGCGCGCCGAAAGATCTCCGGTAATTGGTCGGGGGCGCCAGTTGCGCTGATCCGGTGATGGTCATCGATCATCGGTAGCACGTCGTGCGCCCAAGCCGGCTGGCCGTGTTCGGCCAGGAACGCGGTTGCCAGTTGCCGTGACGGCGCCAGGTAATCGAAAGTTCTGGCCGTCCATATACCCAGGTCGTGGAAGGCCGCGGCGATGACTACCTGCTCCTGCTGCGCTGGCGTCAACGGCGCCTGCAGGCAGCACAGGTTGACGACCCGGTAAACGTGGTTGCGGTACCCGTGCAGATCGCTGCCCAGGCAGTCGGCGTGACGCGCCATGATCTGTTCGAGCAGATCGATATCCTTGATCAACTTCAATGCTCCCTGCGGTGGACGGTTCGTTGCAAACCGCTGCCGTTATACAGGTGGGCCAGTCGGCATGGCAATCGTCCAGGGGCTATAGTGGGCAGGTGGCGGTGCCCCCTGGCGGGCCCACCCGGGAGCGATGCATGAACCTTCGATCACTGCGTGCAAGTGTCGTTGCCACCCTGGCGCTCACCGGCGCGCCTGGCCTGGAAGCGGCTGCGTACACCCAGGTCAACCCCGCGGCCAGCACGCTGAGCTTTACCTACCAACAGATGGGTTCGCGCGTCTACGGCACCTTCGCTACCTTCGTTGGCACCCTGGATTTCGACACCGCCCGCCCCCAAGCGGCGCACGCGGCGCTGGCCATCGAACTCAAGAGTATCGACGCGGGCAGTGACGACGCCAATCGCCAACTGCAAACCCCTGCGTGGTTCGACACTGCGGCTTACCCGGTAGCGACGTTTGAATCCAGCCGAGTGGACGCGTTGGGCGATGATCGTTATCAGATCACGGGCAACCTCACCGTACGCGGCGTCACCCGTGAAGTCAGCGTACCGGTGCAGCTCAAGTCGCAAGGCGGCATCGGCATCTTCGAGGGTGAGCTGGTGGTCCAGCGCAGCGCGTTCAGCGTGGGCACGGGGGAGTGGGCCGACACAGTCGTGTCGGACGACATCGAGATCCGTTTTCGCATGGTGGCGCCGGAACATTGATCACAAGCAACGCCGCAGGCCCAGCCACGGCGCGCCCCTGTGGGACCGGGCGCCAGCTCGGGAAGCGGGCGGCGCGGTAGGCAGGGATATACGCGGTGCTACCTTCCCGAGCTTCGCCCGGTCCCACAGTGGACCGCGCACGGCCAGGCGCCACGTTGCCCCTGTGGGACCGGGCGCCAGCTCGGGAAGCGGGCGGCGCGGTAGGCAGGGATATACGCGGTGCTACCTTCCCGAGCTTCGCCCGGTCCCACAGTGGACCGCGCACGGCCAGGCGCCAGTTGCCCCTGTGGGACCGGGCGCCAGCTCGGGAAGCGGGCGGCGCGGTGGGCAGGGATATACGCGGTGCTGCCTTCCCGAGCTTCGCCCGGTCCCACAGTGGACCGCGCACGGCCAAGCGCCACGTTGCCCCTGTGGGACCGGGCGCAAGCTCGGGAAGCGGGCAGCGCGGTGGGCAGGGATATACGCGGTGCTGCCTTCCCGAGCTTCGCCCGGTCCCACAGTGGACCGCGCACGGCCAAGCGCCACGTTGCCCCTGTGGGACCGGGCGCCAGCTCGGGAAGCGGGCAGCGTGGTAAGCAGGGATATACGCGGTGCTGCCTTCCCGAGCTTCGTCCGGTCCCACAGTGGATCGCGCACGGCCAGGCGCCGCGTTGCGCCTGTGGGACCGGGCGCCAGCTCGGGAAGCGGGCGGCGCGGTGGGCAGGATATACGCGGTGCTGCCTTCCCGAGCTTCGCCCGGTCCCACAGTGGACCGCGCACGGCCAGGCGCCACGTTGCCAACTCGGGAAGCGGGTAGCGCGGGGGCAGGGCGGTGCGCGGTGTCGCTTTCGCAAGCCCGGCCCTGTGGAAGGCGTCAGGCTTGCGCCAACCTCGCCAACGCCGCGGCACAGCACGCTTGCAGGATTTCATCAGCCAGCGGCGAATCGTCCGGGCACGCCCTTGACAGCATCACCGCACCCACCAACTGCGCCATGGCGTCGATCCGCCTGGCGCGTGCTTGCGGCCCGCCCGTTTCGGCCACCGCCGCCAGCTGGCGTTCAATGCCGTCGGCAAACACTTGCCTGACCTCGTCTGGCTGGCGACCGGCATCAGCGGACAGCGCGGCCATCACGCAACCACCCCCCGGAGCATCACGGTGCTCGCGCGACAGGTACTGGCGCACCAGGGCGCTGCGTTCGGCCTGTGAGGTGCGGGCCTCCATCTGCGCGATGCCACAGGCAGCGGCCTCGGTCATCAAGGCCGCCTTGGAGGTAAAGTGCTTGTAGAAACCACCGTGGGTGAAACCGGCCGCGTTCATCAAGTCGGCCACACTCACACCGTCGTAGCCACGTTCGCGGAACAGGGCGGCGGCGGTTTCGACGATATGGGCGCGGTTCGCCTGCACCTGCGCTTTGCTGACCTTCATGTTCACACCCACGAAATTAGTGCCTGGAAGTGCTCATCATACATTGATGTCGGTCAGCATCAAAATGCTTGACGCTTTAGATTTCGGTCATCATCATAAGGTCCTCCCGTCCCCCATGGTCCATTCGGAGCACTACCTATGAGCAAGCTTCCCGCGGTTCTGATCACCGGCGCTTCAAGCGGCATTGGCGCCACCTATGCCGAGCGGTTCGCCGCAAGGGGCCATGACCTGGTGTTGGTGGCCCGTGACCAGACGCGCCTCGATGAGCTCGCCGCGCGACTGCGTGAAGCAAATGGCATCCGCGTCGACGTCGTCCAGGCCGACCTCACCCAACCCGACGACTTGGCCAGGGTGGAGCAGCGCCTGCGCGAGGACACGCGTATCGGCGTGCTGGTCAACAACGCTGGCGTGGGCCAGCCCGGTGGCTTCCTGCAACAGACCGCCGCCAGCATCGATGGCCTGGTCGGCCTCAACATCACGGCGTTGACGCGTCTGGCAGCGGCGATCGCCCCTCGGCTTGCCGAAGCGGGCAAGGGTGCCATCGTCAACATTGGTTCGGTGGTGGGCTTGGCCCCGGAGCTGAACATGGCCGTGTATGGGGCGAGCAAGGCTTACGTGCTCTTCCTCTCTCAAGGCTTGCACCTGGAACTGGGGCCCAGGGGGGTCTATGTCCAGGCGGTGCTGCCAGCGGCTACCCGCACCGAGATCTGGGAACGCTCGGGCATGGACATCGATGCACTGCCGGAAGTGATGGAGGTCGGCGACCTGGTAGATGCGGCGCTGACAGGCTATGACCGGCGCGAGTTGGTGACCATCCCGCCACTGCATGTGGCCGAGCGTTGGGACGCGCTGGACGGCGCGCGCCGGCTGTTGTTGTCGGACCTGCGCCAGGCGCAGCCGGCCGAGCGGTATCGCAGCGCCTCCTGACCTCGCAAGAGGGGGGAGGCAACTGGTTGGTCAGCGAGGGGTGCAAGCCTCCAACCAGCTCCCCCCGAATGAGCCTTGCCGTGGCATCAACTGCCAGGCGAGCAGTTGATGCCACCCGTGTTGGTCGCCAGCACTTCCTGATGGCGTCGCAACTGCAGGCTGACCTTGTCGGCGATGCGCTGTTCATGGATGTTGTATATCTCGCCATCCTTGAAGTGCGCGTACTCGATCTTGGCGTAGCAGAACTGCGTTTTACCGTTGGGGTCACGTCGCTCGACGATGACCACCAGGTCGTGAGAGCCGGCCGGAAGTTGGAAGGTCCTGCCGTCTTCGGTGGTCTTGCCGTCGAGTTTTTGCCCCAGCACTTCATCCTGGTTGTCATGGCTGAAACGTACCACGGAAAAATCCGGCCCGGGGTTGGGCGGTGGGGCGGCGCAGGCGCCAAGGCAGAGGGTCAGGGCGCATAGAACGGCGTTGGCTGGGCGGGTCGTTTTCAGCATGGCACTTCCTTTTTTCTTTTGTGGACAGGTGACACGGTGAGCGTAGCAGGGGCCGCGAGGCCGCGTCGCGCTTGTGGGCGTGTCGCGGCTCACCACCAAGGGTTCAGATCATGATCACCTGGCGCATCGCGCTGCATCAGAAGCTGTAGCGCGCCGTCATCATCAGGTTGCGCGGGGTGCCGTAACTGTCGCCGCCGTAGTCCACCGAATTGGCGATGGTGGTGTAGTACGTGCGGTCGAAGATGTTGTTGGCGTTGAGTTGCAGGTCCAGGTGCCGATTGACCCGGTAGCCGGCCATCAGGTCGGTGACCGCGTAGGCACCTTGTTCCAGGCGATGGACGCTGCCGTCGGGCACTTGGATATCGTTGTACAGGCGGCTTTGCCAGCTCAGGGTACCGCCTACCCGCAGGTCTTTCAGGGCGCCCTGGAATTGATAGCGGGTGGTCAGCTTGAACAGATGCTCCGGCACGTCCGTGTCGAACCGCTGGTTCACGTTTTGCGGGTTGGCAGCGTCCTTGAGGGTGTGCACGCGGGCGTAGGTATAACCACCGCCGACTTGCCAGTTCTCGGTCAGCGCGCCTTGCAGCTCCAGGTCGACACCCTGGCTGCGCACCTCGCCCGAGGCCTCGGAACAGGTGGCCTGCGGGCAGTTCGGTACGGTGATCGCTACCGCGCGGTTTTGCTGGTCGACGCGAAACAGCGCGAGGCTCGCGTTCAGCGCGCCGTCGAAATATTCACCCTTGATGCCCACCTCGTAGTTCTTGCCCACGATGGGTTTTACCGGGGTGCCGGAGGTATCCTTGGCCGTCTGCGGGGTGAAGATGTCGCTGTAGCTGACGTAGACCGAGTGGTGCTCGTCCAGGTCGTAGATCAGGCCGGCATAGCGGGTGACGTTGCGGGTTACCTTGTAGTCGCCGTCGCCATCGCGGTTGTCATAGTCATACCAGTCCAGCCGCCCGCCGAGGATGAGCTTGAGTGGATCGGCCAGGCTCAGGCGGGTGGTCATGTACACGCCGTCCTGGGTGGTGACGTCGCGGGTGTTGCCGCTATGGACGAAGTTCGGCTTGCCCGCGTTGAGCGGCCAGTTCATGTCGTAGGGGCTGTAGGCGTGGGACGTCATGTCGTAGATGCGCTTGCTGGCACCGACCACCAGTTCATGGGTACGCCCGAAGGCTTCGAAGGGACCGCTGGCGAATGCGTCGATACCCGCCTGGTTCTCGTCATAGGCGGCCTGGTACACCGTGCGCGCCAGGGTGTTGTTGACCCACCGCGACTGATAGGACCCGGAGAACAGCGCGTTCTGCTCGGCGTAGTTGGCATTGACCTGCAACTTCCAGTCGTTGGCCAGACGCTGGCGGACCTCGGCGAACACCGTGTTGATTTCCTGGTCCTTGTCTTCCCATGGAGTGCCGGGGTTGTAGGAGCGCGGCAGGTCGAGGTGGTGGCCGTCCTGGCCGATCATGGCGGAACCCCAGAAGTAATTGGTCTTGTCCTTCTGGTGGGAGAAGCCGAGGGTCAGGGTGGTGTCCTCGCTCAGATCGGCCTCGGTGACCGCGTAGAACAGGTCGTGGCGTTCCTGCACATCATCGATGAAGCTGTTGGCGTCGCGGTAGGACGCCACCACACGGCCGCGCAGCGTACCGCTATCATTGAGCGGGCTGGAAGCGTCTACTTCGCCGCGGTAGTCGTCCCAGCTGCCGGCCGCACCGGTGAGCGTCAGGGCCTGTTCGGCCAACGGCCGCTTGCGCACCAGGTTGATGGCGGCCGAGGGGTTGCCGGCACCGGTCACCAGGCCGGTGGCGCCACGCACGACCTCGACCCGGTCGAACATCGCCAGGTTCGGCTGCGCACCTACCGACACACCGTTGTAGCCGCTGGGAATGCCGTCGTACATGAGGTTGTCGACGTCGAAACCGCGCGATGTGTAAGACTGCCTCCCCGGACCATTGGAAAAATTGAGGAACAGCCCCGGCGTGGCCTGGACCACGTCGTTGATGCTGGTCATGGCCTGGTCGTCCATGCGCTGGCGGGTGATCACCGTGACAGCCTGGGGCGTTTCGCGCAGGGACAGCGGCAATTTTGTCGCGGTTGACATGATGCCGGTGGTGTAGGAGTCGGAGCCTTCGGTAGTGCTGCCAAGTTCAGTGGTACTGACCGCCGTCGCCCCCAGTTCCAGGGTCGTGGCGGGGCCATGCTGCTGTTTTTCGCTGGCCTCGTCGGCAAGCGCCGGCGCCAGGGCGGACATGCACATGGCCATGGCCAAGAGATTGCGGGAAGGGGCGAAACAGCGTTGAGAGAAAACGTGCGACATGAAGGCTTCCTGGCTCGACTACACAATTAATGCATCTGAGAATCATTTGTATTCAATTGTGTCAGTATTTGATACACAGGCAAAGCCATTCATGAACAAATGTTCATAAATATTCTTAAATGCTTGGCAGCGGGGCGCCATTCAGATGCTTCTGCAACGCCTGAGGCGGCTGCCCGAAGGCCCTGAGAAAGGCTTGGCGCAGCCGTTCCCGGTCCCCAAAGCCGGTTTCCCGGGCGATGACCTCCACGGGATGGCGGCCGGTTTCCATCATGGCGCGGGCGGCCTCTACCCGCAGTGACTCGATAGCCTTGGCCGGTGTGCGTCCGGTTTCTTCGCGAAACACCCGGCTGAATTGGCGCGGGCTGAGGCGTGCCACGGCGGCCAGGGACTCCACCGACAGCTCATCGCGCAAGTTTTCCCGGGCGTAGCCAAGGGCCAGTTGCACGCGGTCGGACTTGGGGTCCAGTTCCAGCAGGGCGGACAACTGCGACTGTTCGCTGCCACGGCGTTGGGCGATGACCAGCTTGCGCGCTACCTGCCGGGCCAGGTCGCTGCCCAGGTCGTTTTCCACCATCGCCAAGGCCAGGTCGAGGCTGGCGCTCATGCCGGCGCCGGTCCACACCTGGCCGTCGATGATGAACAGCTTGTCCTCGTCGAGGTCGATATCCGGGTAGCGCTTGCGGAAGGTGGGCACGTGCAGCCAGTGGGTGGTCGCACGCTTGCCGGCCAGCAGCCCGGCTTCAGCCAGCACGAAGATGCCCATGCACAAGGCCACGACCCGCCGCGATTGCGTCGCCGAGGCTTTGACCCGCGCCGGGAGGCTGGCGTCCGGCAGGCGGAAATCCAGGTAGCCGCTGACGATCAGCGAGTCATAGCCCTCGGCCCGCAGCGGCACGGTGTTCACCGAGAACCCCTGGGACGACATCACCGGGCCGCCGGTTTCGGAGACCAAGTGGAACTCGTAGGCGGGTTCGCCGCGCAGCAGGTTGGCGCATTCGAATACCGAACCGACCGACAGGCCGAGGGGCTGGAAGCTAGGGTAGACGACGAGGGCAACGCTGTGCATGGCGGCTTTCCGGGTGGCGGCAATCGGCCGATTGTCGGTGACGCCCAATGCCCTGGCAATGGCTTTGTGCTCGGCCATCGATGTCCGAAATCCTTGCGGATTCGACATTGTCCGGTGGCGACCTCGGTCCTACCATGAACCCACGTTTTATCACTTTGCGAGGAAGCAGCGATGAAAGTACTGATGGTTTTGACCTCACACGACCAACTGGGCGACACCGGCCGCAAAACCGGTTTCTGGCTCGAAGAGTTCGCGGCCCCGTATTACACCTTCAAGGACGCCGGTGCCGATCTCGTCCTGGCCTCGCCGGCCGGTGGCCAGCCGCCGCTGGACCCGAAAAGTGACGAACCGGACTCTCAGACCGAATTCACCCAGCGTTTCAAGGCTGATCCTGCCGCTCAGCAGGCCCTGGCCAGCACCGTGAAACTGGACAGCGTCAACGCCCAGGACTTCGATGCCGTGTTCTACCCGGGTGGCCACGGCCCGTTGTGGGACCTGGCGGAGTCGCCGGTGTCCATCGCCCTGATCGAAGCCTTTGAGCGCGCAGCCAAACCCATTGCCTTTGTGTGCCACGCCCCGGGTGTTTTGCGCCACGTCAAGGCGGCCAATGGCGAGCCGCTGGTCAAGGGCCGGCGCGTGAGCGGCTTTACCAATTCGGAAGAAGCGGGGGTTGGCCTGACCGACGTGGTGCCGTTCCTGGTTGAAGACGAGTTCAAGAAGCTTGGTGCATTGTACGAAAAGGGCCCTGACTGGCAGTCGTTCCTCGTGGAAGACGGCCTGCTGATCACCGGCCAGAATCCGGGCAGCTCCGAGGCGGTGGCTGGGGCATTGGTAAAACGCCTGGCGTGAGTGCTGCCGTGGGCGAGGGACCCGGCGGGCTTGCCGCCGGGTCCTGCCCGGGAGCGCGGGTCAGGCCAACGACTCCCGGGTAATGTCCTGCACCGACCTGGCCCCGGTCAACACCATGGCCACGCGCATTTCCTTTTCGATCAATTCCAGCAGGTTTCGCACCCCGGCACCCCCCGCGACCGCCAGTGCGTAGACGAACGCGCGGCCCAGCAGCACGGCGTCCGCGCCCAAGGCGATCATGCGCACGATATCCAGGCCGCTGCGGATGCCCGAGTCCGCCAGAATCGACAGCTGGCCTTTCACCGCGTCGGCGATGGCGGGCAGGGCACGGGCGCTGGACAGCACGCCGTCGAGCTGGCGGCCGCCATGGTTGGACACCACGATGCCGTCGGCACCAAAGGCGACGGCGTCGCGGGCATCCTGGGGGTCGAGGATGCCCTTGATCACCATGGGCCCTTGCCAGTATTCGCGTATCCATTCCAGGTCTTTCCAGGAAATGGACGGGTCGAAGTTGTTCGCCAGCCAGCCAATGTAGTCGGCAAGCCCGGTGGGGTTGCCCCGGTAGGTGGAGATGTTGCCCAGGTCATGGGGTCGGCCCAGCAGGCCCACATCCCACGCCCAAGCCGGGTGGGTGACCGCCTGCAGCATGCGCCGGGTGGCGGCGTTGGGGCCGCTCATGCCCGAATGGGCGTCGCGGTAGCGGGAACCCGGCACCGGCATGTCCACGGTGAAGATCAGCGTGGTGACGCCGGCGGCGCGCGCACGCTCGAGGGCGTTCTTCATGAAGCCACGGTCCTTGAGTACGTACAGCTGGAACCACATGGGCCGCTGGATGGCTGGGGCGACCTCTTCGATGGGGCATACCGACACGGTGGACAAGGTAAAGGGAATGCCCCGTGCCTCGGCCGCCTGCGCGGCTTGCACTTCGCCGCGGCGGGCGAACATGCCGGCCAGGCCGATGGGGGCCAGGGCAGCCGGCATCGCCAGGGTTTCGCCGAACAGGCGGGTTTCCAGGTTCAGTTCCGACATGTTGCGCAGCACGCGCTGGCGCAAGGCGATGTCGGCCAGGTCATCCACGTTACGCCGCAGGGTGCGTTCGGCGTAGGCGCCGCCATCGAGGTAGTGAAAAAGGAAGGGAGGTAGTTTGCGCTGGGCGGCGGCGCGGTAATCGGTTGAAGCGGAAATGATCATGGAAGGGGCGTTCTCTCACCGGGCAGGAACAGCGCGCATGGCAGCCAGTGGCGAGAAGGTTAGTCCATGTGCCACCAGGCGCAAGCGCGGCCCCACGGCTGTGTCATGGCCCTGTAGCAGCGGACCCGGCCGCGTCGCGACGCGGCGCAGTATCAGACCCGCCGCACGCACCGCCCCGCGACCGCTGCGCCGGTCACGGGTAGCTCGCCACCTTGTTCAGCCGCGCCAGGGCGTGGTCGTACATGCGGGTGCGGCGGTGCCCCTGGGCATAGCCGCCACAGGCGGCCACGGTGCCGGCCTGGATGTGGTCCAGGTAACGGAACAGGCGGCGGGGCGAAATGCTTGCCACCGTCAGGCCCGCTTCGACCATGCGGTCCTGGAGGGTATAGCCGGGCACCCGGTCGTCCATGCAGAAGTGCAACCCGCGCTGCTTCATCACCTTGGCATTCCACAAGGTACAGAAACTTTTCAGATACACTTCTTTCCACGGTTTTGGATCACGCCCAGGCAAACCGACCGCACGTACCAGCCGGCGATAGTGATGTTTGCAATAACGCGAGGTGAAACGCCACGCGGTGCGAATCAGGCCGCGGTCAAGTTGCTCCACGCAACCGGCTGCGACCCTGTTTTCATCACGCATGCATTCATTGAGTAATAATTGGAATACTGCATTATTGTATATAAATGTATCCGTATGCATGAGCAGGATATAATCGGTATCAATACGCTCAAGAATCAAGTCAAGCGCCTTGCCATGGGCGATATGCCCCGGTTCGCCAGCCGCGGGGGCCCGCTCGATGAGGTTGATCCAGTCCAGGCCGCGCAGGTACGCCGTGCTGGCATCGGCGGAACCGTTGTCCACCACCCACACGGGCACGTCCAGGCCTGCGAGTTGTTCGCGCAGCAGTTCCAGGCAGTTGCGGGTGAGTTCGGCGGTCTTGTAATTGACCATGGCGATACTGAAGCGCGGCGTCGAAGTCGATCGAGTAGGGATGTTCATGGGCGTTGCCTTGATACTCTGGCAAAAGTTAAGTCAGATTGAATGAAATAACTATCGCGGCGGCAACGTGAAAATTTCGTCAGGGTTTGGGCAATAAAATGTTTGAACAATGGGCGAAGTGTAAAAGTATGTAAAACGGTGTATCGAATTGTTTCGATAGTTACCACGCTGTGGTGGATGAGCAGACAGGTACTGCTCATCCACTCCCTCTTGTCAGAAGGTCGTACGCAGGCCCACTTCGATACTGCGTCCCGGTGCCGGGGCGATATCGCGCAGGATGGAACTGGCGTAGCGTACCGTCTGGTTCGTCAGGTTCTCGCCCTTGACGAAGGCCAGCCATTGGCTCTGGCCCACCTTGAACCGGTACCCAGCGCTTGCACCCAGGGTGGTGTAGCCGTCGGTGCCGGACTCGTTATCGGGCACGCGGTGCTGGGCGCTGGCGTGCTGCACGTCCACGCGCGCCTGCCACGCGTCCTTTTCCCACAGCAGGCCGCTGTTCAGGCGCAGCGGGGCGATACGCGGCAGGGCTTCGCCGTTATCGAGGTTCGTGGCGCGGGTGTAGTCACCCGACAGCTCCAGGGCCCACTTGCCGTAGGCATTCTCGCCAAGGGCCCAGTGGTCCTGGGCCTCGACGCCGGCGAAGCGCGCGCGCACCCCTGAGTAGGTGTATTCGGGAATGCCGCTGGCGTCGGCCTCACCCTCGTCGTTGAGGGTGCGCCCGGTGCCCAGCAGGCCGATGTAATTGGAGAAGTGGCTGTAGAACACCCCGACGCTGCCGCGGTGCACACCGTTGTCGAAACGCAGCGCCAAGTCACTGGACACCGCCTTTTCCTTGGACAGGCTGGCGTCGCCCACCTCGTAGGTGCCGGTGGCCACGTGCGCGCCATTGGCATACAGCTCGTAGAAGGTCGGCGCGCGTTCGGTGTAGGCCAGGGTGGCGGCCAGCGACCACACCGGCGTCAGGCTGTACACCGCCCCCGAAGACAGGCTGCCAGCGGTGAAATCGCTGTTTTTGTCGGCCGCTTCAAAGCGTTCGTTGCCCTGGGCATCGGGGGACACGCGGGTATGTTCCAGCCGCCCGCCCAGGCTGAGCTTGAGGCGTTCGGTGGCTTGCCAGTCTTCGAGGATGAACAGGGCGGCCGCGTCGGTATCGGTCTGGGGCACGAACGCTTCTTCGCCCAGCGCCTGGAACTGGCTGCGGTTGACCTGGGCGCCAATCACGCCTTCCAACGGGCCCAGGGGCTGATGGCGGCCCTCGATACGGGCCTCGTAGCCCTTGTTCTTGAACGTGGTGCCAACCTCTCCGTCCTCGATCTCGCTGTGCTTGTAGTCGGTGTAGCCAGCGTTGACCTTGACGGAGGTGAACGGCCCATCGAGGTCGCGGATCTGCGAAGCGAACCCGTAGTGCTCCTGCTGCATGCGGATGCGCACGTCGTCCTCGGCGGGCGATCCGTAGTTGGCGTCGTAGGTGCTGTAGGACAGGCCTGCATAGCCATGGTCCCAGGTATAGGAACCGCCGATGGCGCCACCGTCCTGGCGGCCGTCGCTGTTGGCCAGGCGGTGCTTGCCGCCGTTGTCGTCGGCGTCTTCCGTGGCCCGCACACTGGCGCTGTGGGCGTAGCCGGGGATGCGCACGTCGTTGAAGGTGCGAGCATTGGCGTCCAGGTGCAGGGCAAAGGTGCCATCGCCGGCTTCCAGTTTGCCAGCGCTGCTGCGCGTGGTGTCGGCGCCGCCGTAGCGAAGTTCACCGGCGCCATGGATACCCTCGATGGCTTCAGTGGGAATGCGGTTGTCGAGGGTGTTGACCACACCGCCGATGGCGCTGCCGCCGTACAGCAACGCCGCCGGGCCTCGAACAATTTCCACACGCTCGACGTTGACCGGGTCCAGCGGCACGGCATGGTCATAGGACAGTGACGAGGCGTCCAGGGCGCCGACGCCGTTTTGCAGCAGGCGGATGCGGTCGCCATCCTGCCCTCGAATGATCGGCCGGCTGGCGCCGGGGCCGAAGTAGGAGGACGACACGCCAGGCTGGCCATTGAGGGTTTCACCCAGGCTGCCCTTTTGCGCCAGGGTCAGGGTGTCGCCCTCCAGCACGGTGCTGGGCGCAGCGAGCTGGGCATTGCCCAGGGGGTTGGCGGTGATGACCTGAGGTTGCAGCTCAAGCGCATGACTGGGGGCAGTGACGAACAGGGCAGCGGCGAGTGGGCTGAAGCGCAGGGGCAGGGGGGAACGGGAAAAGCGGTGCATCGTGCAAGCCTTAGTGATTTGATTGGATGGCGATGTTATATCATAACATTTAAGCTGTGTTCATCTTTCTCCCGACCGTGCCCCAGTCCATGACGGGTTTCACTCAGGCAGCGCTGTTGCCAGCCCAAGCACTGGGCGAATAGGCCATGCACGGACGGTGAACGGGCATTACGGGTGAAGCCATCGCATTGGCGATGGCCTCAAGGACTCAGGTGATCATGCGCTTGTGTGCTTTCATTGTTGCCAACATCGACCCCATCTCACGCCTCCACCCAGATCACAAGTCCAGCACCAGTACCGCTGACCGCGCCCGTGAACAGCAGGGCGTGAACTGGTCGTTGGCGGCCTGCTCGGCTTCGGTGAGGAACAGGTCGCGGTGCTCCGGCACACCCTCCAGCACCCGCGTCAGGCAGGTGCCGCACACCCCTTGCTCGCAGGACACGGGAATCTCCACGCCGTGGCTCTCCAGCACCTGCACCACGCTCTTGTCTGCCGGGATCTGGAATTCCTGGCCGCTGCTGGCCAGCCGGACCGCGAAGCTGCCGTCACCTGCGGTGTCCTGCGGCGCCGCGGCGAAGTATTCGCGGTGCACCTGGGCGTCGTTCCAACCCTGGGCCTTGGCACTGTCCAACACGTGTTGCATGAAGCCCGCCGGGCCACACACGTACACATGCTGGTCAGGCTGGGGATTGCTCAGCACCCGTGCCGCGTCCAGCGCCGAACCGGGCTCTTCGTCGAAGTGCAGGTGTACCTGGGCAGCGAACGGTGAGGCGCTCAATCGCCGGACGAAGGCCGCGCGCTCGCGCGAGCGGGCACAGTAATGCAACTCGAACGCGTCGCCACGCTGGGCCAGGTGCTCGGCCATGCTGAGAAGGGGGGTAATGCCGATGCCCCCCGCGAACAACAGGCTGCGCCGCGCCTCGGGCGCCAGCGCGAACAGGTTGCGCGGTTCGCTGATCATCAGCCGTGCGCCGGCCTGTACGTGACCATGCAGGGCGAGCGAGCCACCCCGTGATGCACGGTCCTTGAGTACGCCGATCAGGTAGCGGTGGCGTTCCTCGGGGTGGTTGCACAGTGAGTACTGGCGCACCAGCCCCCCTGGCAAATGAACATCGATATGGGCGCCGGCGCTGAACGCCGGCAATGCATTGCCCTTGGCGCAGCTGAGCTCGTAGCTGCAGATGTCCAGGGCTTCGTCGTTACGGGCTGTCACCACGACTTCAATCATGTCGCACCTTCACATGACGGCCACCGTCGGCGGCCGTTTACCGGAGGAGAAAAGGAGGCGTTACTGGGCGCTGGCGATGAGTTCGGCGGCGGGCGCGCGCTCCGCCGCGATGAGCCGGTCCAGAATGTTGCGCGATTGCACGCCGCCGGCATCGATATTCAGCTTGAGCAGGTTGCGCTGGGGGTTGGCCAGCAGGTTGCGCTGCTGTTGTTCGAGCATTTCCAGGTCTTCGCTGAAGATCTTGCCCTGGCCTTCGCGGATGGTGGCGGTGAGCGCCTGGTCCTGTGGGTTGAAGTTGCGCGCCATGCCCCAGAAGTACCAGATGGAGGTGTCGGTTTCCGGGGTGATGAAGTCCACCACGATGCTCGACGCCTTGTGCCGAGCCTCGGCGTGGTAGCCGCCGTTACCAGCATGGGCCACGCCAACCTCGATCAGCACGTGGCTGGGCGGGGTGAAGCGGCAGATCTGCCAACGGTCCACCGGCACGTCATCGGCCAGGTCGTTGCCACGCAGGGCCATCTGCCAGAAGGGCGGCGGCATGATGTTTTCCATGTGCCGCGCGGTGACCACTTCGTCGCCGTGCACGCTGGTGGCAGGGGGCGCTTCGTCGATTTCCTTCTGGCCGATGCTGGAGGCGTGCACGTAGGTTTCGTGGGTCAGGTCCATGAGGTTGTCGATCATCAGGCGGTAATCGCAACCGATGTGGAACAGCCCGCCGCCATAGGCCCATTCATCGCTGACGGCCCATTCCAGGTGGTGAATCAGCGCCGGATCGGCCTTCTCCTGGTCACCGGGCCAGACCCAGATGAAGCCGTAGCGCTCCACCACGGCAAAGGTCTTGTTGCACGGAAAGCCGCGCACGCGCTGGCCGGGCATGGACTGCACCTTGCCGTCCGCGCCCATGGCCAGGCCGTGGTAACCGCACACCAGTTGGCCGTCTTCGACGTAGCCCAGCGACAGGGGGGCGCCGCGGTGCGGGCAGAAATTTTCGACGGCGGCCACGCGCCCTTGGGGCCCGCGGTAGAAGGCCATCTGTTCGCCGCAAATCTGCCGGCCCAGGGGTTTTTCAGCGATCTCATCAGGGGTGCAGGCAACGTACCAGGCGTTCTTCGGGTACATGGTGGTTCTCCATTGTGTTTGTTCTTATGGATCCATAAGGCATCAGGTTCTGGCTTAAAGTCAACAATCATCGATCTAAATGATTTCTATGGATCCATTGGTGGGTGAGCATTGCGTTTTAGGCGTGAGGCGCGACGGCGCGGTTTCCCGCAGCCCCAGCCCCAGCATTGCGACTACCACGGCGCAGCCGGCCTGCAGCATCAAGGGCGCCGCCAAACCATGCGCGTCGGCCAGCCACCCCCCGATGACCGGGCTGAACACTCCACCCAGCACTTCACCCATGCCCATGACCAGCCCCACGCAGGCGGCGATGCGTTGCGGGGGCACGGTTTCCGCAGGAATAGTCGCCATGAAGATCGGTGCCACGCCACTGGCCGACCAACTGACAAACAGCAGTGTGCACAGGGCCCAGAATGGCCCCTGGAAGTACAGCGCGGCTAACGGCGTAAGCGCCCCTATGAGGGAAAACACCACCACTACCGGGCGCCGTCCCAGACGGTCGGAGAGGGCGGGGACCACGCAACTGCACACTGTCGCGCTGGCACCCAGCACGCTCATCAGCACGCCCATCTGCGTCGAACTGAAATGCCGTTCGTTGACGTAGAACACCGGCATGAACGCCCAGCCCAGCACCATCCACGCCACGTAGAAACACGCGATCACCATGCTCAGCCAGACATTGCGGTAACTCAGCAACCCCGGCGTGGACTCAGCGGCGACCATGGGCATCGCAGAGGCTGTGGCGACGTCCCTGGGCTCGTTGACGTATCGCCAGATCAGCCACGCCGCCACCAGGCCCGGGAGGCCGGCAATGAAAAAGGCCAGGCGCCAGTGGTAATGGCTGGCGATGGCCACCAGTACCAGCGGTGCCAGGCACGAGCCCAGCAGGTTGCTGCCGAAGTTCTGCATGATGCCCATGTTGCGGCCGCGACGGCGGGTCGCCGAATTCATCGCCATCACGGTTTGCGAGATCGGCAGTATCGGCCCTTCGGCCACGCCCATCAGCAGCCGCGCCGCCAGTAGCATGAAAAATGAACCCGCCAGGCCGGAGACGAACGAGCACAGCGAAAACACCATCACCGCCACCAGCAGGTAGGGTTTGCGCCGCCCGCTGCGGTCGGAGCGGGCACCCAGCACGAAGCCTGATACCGCCCACGTCAGCGACAGCGCCGAGACCAGCAGGCCGATGCGGGTATTGCTCAGCCCCAGGTCGGCGGCCACGAACGGCGCGAGGAAGCTCATGGCGTTGCGGTCGAAGAAGACGAAGCCAAAACTGAGGCTGAGGACGAACAACAGGCGGTTTTCGTAAGACAGGAACCACTGGCGCATGGCGAATCTCCGGCGTGATTATTGTTATTGGAGGGCGGGCGGTGGACATTCGGCCAACCACCGCGCTACCCCCGACGTAGCAAGGGCCGGGCCATGCCCAGGGTGCCCGCGCTGCCTGGGTGCGCTGGCTGCGCAGGTGTATCACGCCTTGATCTTTGTTGATGAACATGGGAAAAATTGATCATCAAAACCGCTGTCTCCGATCCCCTGGCGTGCCTGTCCAGCGGATAACAACAACAAGAGGAGCAGGTATGAGCCGTTTGTCCGAAGGCGGCGCCCAGGCGCACGCCCACCGCCCATTGCAGGGCTACGAAACCAGCACCCCGACCCAGGCGGACCTGCGCCGCTTTCTGCGGTTTTCCGATGAGGACGCACGTATCTGGCTGGATGACCAAAGCATGGTCATGCTCCATTCCACGGCACTGGGCGCCATGCGCCGTGAGCTGATCGAGAGCGTCGGCGAGGACGGCGCACGGCGCATCCTCATGCGCATCGGCTATTCGGCGGGCACCCAGGACGCGGCGTTGGTGCGCAAGCGCTGGCCCGGCTGCAACGAGCGCAGTTCCTTTATCGCCGGCGGTCGCCTGCATGCCTTGCAGGGCATCGTGCGGGTCGAGACCCAACGCCTGGACCTGAATATCGAACAAGGCCATTTTCACGGCGAATACCTGTGGCACGATTCGCGCGAGGCCCACGAGCACGTCAGCCATTACGGCATTGGCGACCAGGCGGCGTGCTGGATGACCCTGGGCTACGCCGCAGGCTATGCCAGCGCGTTCATTGGCAAGCTGGTGGTGTACCGCGAAGTGGAGTGCGTCGCTGCCGGGGGTAAAGTCTGTCGTATCGTCGGGGACACCGCCGACCGCCTCCCGGATGCCGAGCAGGCCGAAGCTCAACGCCACTGGGATCCCAGCCATTTCATTCGCTTGAACTCCATCTGGGCGACGGATGAGGCAGCAGCACCGCCGCCGGCCGCCACGACCCTGGGCCTGCCCGTGCAGGATGACATGGTCGGTGTTTCGGCCGCCTTCAGTGTCGCCCGCCATCAGATCGCACAGGTAGCGCCTACCCGCGCCACGGTACTGTTCAGCGGCGAGTCGGGGGTGGGCAAGGAAGTCTTCGCCCAATGCCTGCACCGTCTCAGCCCCCGCGCCCGACAGCCGCTGGTGGCGGTCAACTGCGCGGCCCTGCCGGAAAGCCTGCTGGAAGCCGAGTTGTTTGGGGCGGAAAAGGGCGCCTACACCGGCGCCACCCAATCGCGCACCGGGCGCTTCGAACGGGCGTCGGGCGGCACGCTGTTTCTCGACGAAATCCAGGCCCTGAGCCTGGGCGCCCAGGCCAAACTGCTGAGGGCGTTGCAGGAAGGTGAAATTGAGCGGGTGGGGGGCAACAGGCCCATCAAGGTCGACCTGCGGGTCATTGCTGCCACCAATGCCAACCTGCGCCAGGCCATCGCCCAGGGAACGTTTCGCGAAGACCTGTTCTTCCGTCTCAACGTCTTTCCCATCCACCTGCCGCCCCTGCGCGAGCGGCGCGACGATATTCCCTTGCTGATGGAGCATTTCCTCAAGCACTTTACCCAGCTGCACGGCAAGCAGGTGACCGGTTTCAGCGCCCAGGCGGTGCAAGCGTTGCTCAACCACGACTACCCAGGCAACATCCGTGAGCTGCAAAACCTGGTGGAGCGCGGTGTGATCGCCGCGCCCGGCAACGCGGCCATTCGCCCGCAACACTTGTTCCCCAGTGGCGAACAAGCGCCACCTGGCGGGTGGGGTATCAACGGCGATGGCAGCCTGGACGGCAATGAAACCCAGGCACAGAGGTCGCCCTTGGTGCAACTCAAGCAGTCGATCCATGCGCGGCAGTTGGCGCACTACCGTCAGGTTGTGCAGGCGTGCGCGGGCAATCTCTCAGCCGCCGCTCGCCAGTTGGGGGTAACACGGCCGCAACTGGCCTATCGGCTCAAGGCCGGCGATCTGCAGGACGATTGATCATCCAGCCTGATCAAAGCTGATCAAATGACCGTTGCCCTTTCACGTCTCCATGCCCGTCACAATGGGCGTGAAGGGGGATGGCACAGCCCTTGCGATGCACCTCTGGCGGCTTGAGGGCCGCCCTTCATAACAACAAAAATAGAGCGTGCATCATGATGAATCTGCAACCTGGCGTTCGCGCGCCCGGCGTTCGCCTGACCTGCCTGTCGGCGCTGCTGCTGGCTTTGGCCACCCCGGCGGGAGCCGATGACGCCGTGCGCCTGAATCTGCAACTGTGGAACCTGTCGGTGAAGAACCTCGGCACCGGCCCCCAGCCATACCACTATGCCAACAGCGGCGACGTGTTCGCCGGTGCCGACTTCGACCTGGCTCGGCTGGCCGGCATGGCCGGTGCGTCAGTATCGTTGCAGTATGTGTTCTTCCCCTGGATGCAAGGCGCCGGGCAACCGGCCGAGGCTCATTGGCAGGGCAAGGCCGGCAGTTACTTCGCCGGGGCGCCGATGCACAATGACATCGACAGTGGCTACCTGGCGCGGCTTACCTGGAACCAGCGCCTGTTGCAGAATCGCCTGGAGCTGGTGGCCGGGCGCAGCAATGCGCGGCAGCATTTCTACCTGGCCAACTGCGACAACGTGGTGACATGCAACGACCCGCTGCTGGACAACTCCACGGGTGTGCTGCCGTACCCTTACGGTAGCTGGGCGTTGTACGCGCGCTATCGGTTCGAGCAAGGCCGCTACCTGCATGCCGGCGTGTTCGAATCCAACCCGCAGCATTACCTGGCCCGCAGCAAGGGCCTGGACTGGGACCCCGGTGACGCCAGTGGCGTGTCGGCACTGGCGGGCGTCGGTGTGGAGCGCGGCTTCGACCAGGTGCCGCTGGCGTACCACTATGAACTCAACGGTTTTTTCAACAGCGGGCAACAGATCGATCCGCTGGATGGCCACCTGCGTCGTGGTAGCAGTGGGGCGCTGTTCAAATTCCGCCAGACCCTGGCTCGTGACGGCGACAGCGGCGAGCCGCGACGGGGTTGGCAGTGGTTCGGCAGTGGGTCGTGGAGTGCCGACGACATGCAGCCCTTTGAGTATTTCGCCGAAGTCGGCCTTACCCGGCTGGGCCCCTGGGGCCGACCTGAAGACCGCCTCAATCTCAAGGTCAGCTATCTGCGCCTGGGCGAGCGCCAGGCGCGCTGGCAGGAAAAGGCGCGCCTCGCGGCCACGGGGCAGGACTCGCACACCCGGCGCGGCGTCGCCCGGGTGGAGCTCAACACCCACTGGCAGGTGACCCCTGACCTGGCGCTGGAACCAGGCGTGCAATACATCATCAACCCGGACAACTTCTACGACCCGCAGGCCGAGCTGAGCAGCAATGGCGCGGTAGTAGCGGTGCAGGTCATCTACGACCTGGGCAGTGCGTTGGGGTTGTAGCAGGGTAGAAAGTTAGCGCTGCAAGGGAGCTTCCTCCTCCTGTGGGACCGGGCGCCAGCTCGGGAAGCAGGCGGCGCGGTGTATCAGGCAGACCGCGGCGCGGCCTTCCCGAGCTTCGCCCGGTCCCACAGGGTGGACTGCGCCGGCCAACGCCCCCCCTCAGGGGGGCGCTAGCTGGTCTGGGGCGCCACCATGACTTTGCACTGGTGTGTGCGTTGGCGCAGGTGCTCGAACGCTTCGGGCATCTGTGCCAGTGATACGGTCTGGCTGATCAGACTCAAGGGGACCGCGCCTGGGCCTTCCAGTGCGTTGAGGGCCGCCTGGAACTCGTCGAGGGAGAAGAACGCCGACGTGACCAGGTTGATCTCCTTGGATACCGCGCGAAACGGCATGAAACGGTCAGCGACAGTGCATAGACCCAGTACCACCACGGTGCCTCGGGGTCGTACGTAGTCCACGGCATTGGCGATCAATCCAGGCCGGCCGACACACTCGAACACGATGTCAGGCGGCCCGCCGAGGCAGTGGTCGATGTGGGTGCCCAGGCCGGGCTGGTCCACCAGGAAAGCACTGGCGCCCAGACCCATGGCGCGTTCGCGCTGCCAATCGCCCAGGTCGGTGATGGCCACCCGCGCGGCACCCAGGCGCCGAGTCCAGAAGGCCACCGCCAGGCCGATGGCCCCTGCGCCCAGGATCAGCACCCGTGCGCCCGGACGCAGGTTGGCGCGCATCACGCCGTGCAACGCTACGGCCAGAGGCTCGGCCAGGGCGCTGTCGGCCAGCCCCGTGGCGGCGGGCAACACGACGCACTGGTGCGCGCGGGCGCTGGCCAACTGGGCGAAACCGCCACCTTGCAGCTGGAACGCCGCGCACCAGGCCGGCTCGCCACGCTGGCAAGCAGGGCAGTGGCCACAACCGCGCAGCGGTGCCACCGTGACCGCATCACCGACCTTCAGGCCTTTCACCTGCCTGCCGCATTCCACCACCCGGCCACTGTATTCATGTCCCAGTACCGCGCCCGGGGCGATGGCGAAGGCCGGGTCGTGGGTCATGTGCAGGTCGCTGCCGCAAATCCCGCAGCGGCATACTTCGACCAGCACCTCATCGGCGCCAGGCACGGGGTCGGGGAGGCTAGCGGGTTGCAATGGCCGGCCCAGCCCGTTGAAGACAATTGCCTGCATGGGTACCTCCTTAATCGACCCGGCCGAGCATCTGCCCGCCGTCAATGACTATTTGCGCGCCAGTTACGTAGCTCGACGCCGGGGATGCCAGGAACAGCGCCAGGCCTTTGATCTCTTCGGTGTCAGCGATACGGTGCTGGGGCACGCGCTGGGCGAAGGCCGCGCGGTCGGCCGCGTTGCGCAGGCGCCCACCGGCGATGTTGGTGACAAATGGCCCAGGGGCGATGGCATTGACGTTGATGCCGTAGCGCGCCAGCTCCATGGCGGCCTGGCGAACCAGGGCGGCGGCGCCGGCCTTGGCCGGCATGTAGGGGGTGCCGACGATGGCCTCGTTGAGCACCGCGGCGTTGCTGGTGGTAACGATGACACGACCGTGACCCTGGGGCTTCATCAGCCGCACGGCCGCCCGCAGAGTGGTGAACACCGCAGTGAGGTTGGTGGCCAGGACCTTGTCCCAGTCATGCTCTTCGAGGTTTTCCAGTGCACCTTCGGCGCACCGCTGGCCGTCGGTGTCGAGAAAGCCCGGGCCGGCATCGATGCCGGCATTGGCGAAGACTATATCCAGCCTCCCGTAATACTGGCCGATGCGTTCAAAACACTGGTACATGGCCGCGCGGTCGGTGGCATCCACCACCTCGCTGCGCACATTGAACCCGGCGGCCGTCAGGCGTGCCACCTGCGCTTGCAACTGCACGGCGTCGATGTCCAGCAGTACCACTCGCGCGCCAGCCTCGGCCATCACTTCGCAATAGGCCAGGCCTATGCCACTGGCGGCACCGGTGACCACGCAAACCAGGCCTTCCACCGTGAATCGTTCCCAGTACTTCATGGGCAGCTCCTTCTGCAAAGGGGTCAAAGGAACAGCGCCTGGTTGATCGCCAGGCCGTGTTTCTCGCAATGGCTGACGTAGTGGTTGATGAACCAGAACACGTCGGTGGTTTCGGTGTGGTTGCCGTGCTCGTCGAAGAATTCGATGGGGCCGTGAATCCAGAACAGCGCCTGCATGCCTTGGGGGTCATCGGAGTACAGGGTATGGGCAGTGCCGGGCGTTTCGTAGACAAAACTGCCGGGGCGCGCAGTCCAGTCGTATTCGTAGTAGCCCCAGCTACCTTGCAGGGTCACGGCCGAGACCGCCGCGCGATGACGGTGGGTACCGATGCACCCGCCGCCCTTGACCCACAGGACGTTGCAGACGCTGCCGGTGCGCACGTCGAAGCTCAGGTGGCGGATGGCGGCGCTGTCACCGAAGGGCACCCAGGGCGATTGGTCTTCACTGGTACCGATGTGTGCGCCGTGCAGCGCGAAGCGGTCAATGATGGCCGCGTTGGGTTCAGGGGGCAGTTGGACGATAGGGGACATGGGCAAGCCTCGCATGATTGTTGTTATGGGTCAGGCAATCGAAGACTTAGCACAGCGTGTGCCAGAGCGTGCCAGGCCCTGATTCTTCTGCGGGGGCGGGCCGTCGAGGTGCGTGCTGGATAACGGAATATGAGCAGATTGATCATCAAAATGGGTGAAAGAGCCTCGGTGCCACGCGATCCCTGCATCTCGCCTTGGCGGCGCAGCGCTCAGGCAATATAGTCGTCCCCGTTTCTACCCCTAAGGACAGCCAACATGCACATCCAACGCCTTGCCGAGCTGGACGACGCGCTCTGCGCTCAACTGGCCGATATCCTCATCGACTGCGTGGAAGGAGGAGCGTCGGTGAGCTTCATGCTGCCCCTGTCACGCGACCGCGCCCTGGGCTTCTGGCAGGGCCTGCGGGCCAGTATCGCCGCGGGCGAGCGGGCGCTATTGGTGGCGCGAGATGAGCACGGGCAACTGTTGGGCACCGTGCAACTGATCCTGGCCCAGCCCGAGAACCAGCCGCACCGTGCTGATATCGCCAAGTTGCTGGTGCACCGGCGCGGCCGCCGGATGGGCGTGGGGCGAGCCCTGATGGAGGCAGCGGAACGGGAAGCGGTCGAGGCGGGCAAGGGCCTGCTGGTGCTGGACACCGCGGGCGGCGATGCCGAGCGCCTTTACCAGCGCCTCGGCTGGCAGGCGGTGGGGCAGATCCCCGCGTACGCGTTGTGGCCGGCCGGTGGGCTGTGTGCGACCACAGTGTTCTACAAGTGCGTGGGTGGGTTTTCGGCGTGAGCCCAGCTCGACCACGCCGATGGGTTAGGGCGCTGGCTTCACATGAACGCGCCATCACCCATTCTGGCCGCCAGGGGCTTGTCTTGCAGTGGGCCGGCGCCGTGCAGCGAGTAGCGGGGCAATAGCGCCTGAATGTCGTCGACGGTGTTGAACATCAGCACGTCGATGATGGAAAGGTTGGCCACGAAGGGCGCCTGGAACTGGGGGTAGTCGAGCGCGTGCATGCGGAAGAATTTCAGCGCCACGCCCCGGCTGGCGAAGTATTCATGATCATAAAGCGCCAACCCCCCGATCGGGTTGACGTAGGTGCTGGCCGCGAAGCGGCGCGCGATCTGGATGACCCTGTCCTGCTTGTCGAGTGGCACGCCCAGTTTCAGCGCCGAGGCGCGGAAGATCGGCGTGTCGATGCGCAGGTAGGTGCACAGCTGCCTGATCGAATGCTCGATGTATAACGCCAGGTTGCGTTCCGGATGGCGGATCAACGCTTCGACCACGGGCATGGCCAGGTCAAAACACGGCGCCTTGGCGTAGCTGACCCGGATCAGGTTGACCAGGCGATCCGCCTCGTCGCTGAAGGTGGTACTCAATGTACGTTGATTGATGGCCAGCTCGAAACTGTCGCGCTTCACCGGAAAGCTGATCAAGCGCGCCTGCTGGTTGAACAAGACGGTGTTACGGTTCACCCAGCCCGACTTGATGAATTGCAAGTCGTCGCCCAATACGAAGACGTCGACTGCATTGATTAATTGAAAGTAGCCCAGGTAGGGAAACAAATAAGGTTGCATCATGGCAACGGACGAGTGCACGTTCGATCCTCCTTATCCGGTGACAGACCAGTCGGGCCCGTATTTCAATGTCCAGTCGGTGGCAGTGTCAAACGCGTGGGTAGATTGAAGCTGACTTGCATTGTAGGAGGCAACCGGGACAGTTGATTATTCGTTATTCGACTGCAGGGGGACGCGTGGTGGGTGATTGGCGCTTTCGCGCTAGCCCCATAGCCAACGTGCATGATCGAACAGGTCAATGGGTCGGCTTCGACACACCTATCCCGCGCAACAGCAGGTCGGTCAGAAACCGTGAGTACTGCTCTGCCAGGGCGTCATCGGTGCTGTCCGTGAACAGCACGTTGAACAGAGGTTGGGCCGTGGCGAAAAAGGTGCAGGCACCGACCAGGGCCACGTGCAGCAAGCGGGGATCGATGGCGGGCAAGCCCTCGGCGGCCGGCCTGGCCTGTAGCAGTGCCTCACTCAGGGCCACGCCGCGCTGGGCGATGGTGTCCAACGCCTCGCCGGTCTGCGGGTCCTGGCCCTGGTAGATCTCGCGCAGCACCAATTGCACGAAATGCGGGTTCTGCCGGCCGATGTCGATGATCAGGCGAATGCGCCGGTAGAGCATCTTCTCGATGTCCTGACCGTCCTCCGCTGCCTGGCTGCCCAGTTGGGTCACGTCCAGCAACTGCAGAGTGGCGGCGCGCAGCAAGCCGTCCTTGCCGCCGAAATAATAGCGGACCAGCGCAGGGTCGACGTTCACGTGCCGGGCGATGTCCAGCAGGGTCAGGTCGGTGGGTGAGCAGTCGCGCAGCAACCCCAGGGTCGCCTCGATCAGGCCCTCGCGGCCAATGGCGACCTTGTGCGCGGGGCGACCGCGTTTTTTCTTTTCGGTTGGAGTGTCCATGGCCGGGGATCATAACCCGGGGAAACACCCTTTTGGGTAGGCCGGTGACAATTTGCTGCACCGTGGTGCAGCCGGGTGCGTGGCGAGGCCTGTTTCGTTAGAGGAACGCGCTAACCCTCTGAATATCCGCGGTTTTTATTTAATTCCTTTTAAAAGGAATTAATGGCATTCATTCTGCATTGCTGCACTCCATCAACCACAGGAGAGCAGTCACCATGAATATCGCCATCATCGGCGCCGGTATCGGCGGGTTATGCGCGGCCATCGCCTTGCAGCGTGGCGGGCATCGGGTCACGGTGTACGAACAGGCCCAGGGCTTCATGCGCGTAGGCGCCGACATCAATCTGACACCCAACGCGGTGCGCGCCCTGGACGGCCTTGGCGTTGGCGCAGCCGTACGCGCGCCGGCGGCGCGGCCGACCCACCGCATCAGCCGGATGTGGGACAGTGGCGAGGAGACCTCGCGGCTGGCCATGGGCGATACCGCCGAGCAGCAATACGGTGCCCCGCAACTGACCATTCACCGTGCCGACCTGTTGGCCGCCCTGGCCGCCGCATTTCCCGTCGAACAGGTGCGGTTCGCCAAACGTTGCGAGTCCATTACCCAGGACGACACCGGTGCCACCGTGACCTTCGTCGACGGCAGCCGTGCCCAGGCGGACCTGGTGATCGGGGCCGACGGCATTCACTCCGCGGTGCGCACTGCGATGTTTGGCGCCGAGCAGCCACGCTTCACCGGTGTGGTCGCTTACCGCGCCGTGGTGCCGGCCGCCCAGGTGGCCCATGTGCCCGACTTGCAGGCCTTCACCAAATGGTGGGGCCCGCACCCGCACAGCCAGATCGTGACCTTCCCGCTGAACCGCGGCCGCGACATTTTCATCTTTGCTACCACCGCCCAGGACAGTTGGCACCTGGAAAGCTGGACCACCCGCGCCTGCGTCAGCGAGCTGCAAAGCGCCTACGCCGCCTTTCACCCTGACGCCGTAGCGTTGCTGGATGCCTGTGACGAAGTCCTCAAGACCGCGCTGTACGAGCGCGACCCGCTGCCCAGCTGGACCCAGGGCCGCTTGACGCTGTTGGGCGACGCGTGTCACCCGATGATGCCCTTCATGGCCCAGGGGGCCGGCCAGGCCATCGAGGACGCCGTGGTGCTGAGCCGTGCCCTGAGCCTGCCAGGGTTGGAGGTGGGCGCCGCCTTGCAGGCGTACGAGGCCGCGCGCCTGGGCCGCACCAGCCAGATCCAGGTCGGCTCGCGCGGCAACCAATGGCTCAAGGGTGCCGGCAGTGCCGATTGGGTCTACGGCTATGACGCCTGGAACGTCGCGCTGGGCTGAACCCGAACCGTTGCTTCACCGCCTGCTACCAAGAGGAACCGACATGCTCAGCGAAGAAAAGAACCGGACCCTGACCCAGGTCGGCCCGGGCACCCCCATGGGGGATTACCTGCGCCGTTACTGGCAACCCATCGCCGGCGAAAGCGAGTTCGATGACAAGCCCATCAAGACCCTGACCCTGATGGGCGAAGACCTGGTGCTGTACAAGGACCTGAGCGGCACGTACGGCCTGATGGACCGTCGCTGCCCGCACCGCAACGCCGACATGTCCTACGGCTACGTGGAACAGTCAGGTCTGCGTTGCAGCTACCACGGCTGGCAATTCGACCAGCAGGGCGGGTGCCTGCACCAACCCTACGAGGACACCTGCGATCCCACCGGGCGCATGCGCAGCAAGACCCGCATCAAGGCGTACCCGGTGGTGGCCAAGGCGGGCCTGCTGTGGGCCTACCTGGGCCCGCTGCCGGCACCGCAATTACCCGACTGGGAGCTGTTCAACTACAAGAACGGCTTTGCCCAGATCGTCTGTGCAGAGATTCCGTGCAACTGGTTCCAGTGCCAGGAAAACTCTATCGACCCGGTGCATTTCGAGTGGACCCACAACAACTGGACGCTGCGCCAGCAAAGCGATGACGTGGATTATGTGCCCACCCATCTGCAGCTGGCGTTCGATGAATTCGACTACGGCTTCGTCTACCGGCGCCTGCGCGAAGGCGAGGCCAGCGACGATGTCATGTGGAATGTCGGCCGTGTGACCCTGTGGCCCAATGGCTTCTACCTGGGCCACCATTTCGAATGGCGGGTACCCATCGACGACCACCGTACCCTGAGCATTCTGTGGGTGTTCAGCCGCGTGCCCACCGAGCAGGAACCCTATGTGCAGGACAAGATCCCGACCTGGTACGGGCCCATCAAGGACCCGGTGACTGGCCGCTGGATCACCAGCCACGTGGCCAACCAGGATTTCGTGGTGTGGGTGGGGCAGGGCGCAATCACCGACCGTACCCGTGAGCACCTCGGCCAGAGTGACCGCGGCATCGTGATGATGCGCCGGCGCTTTTTCGAAGAACTGGATGCCCTGCGCGAAGACCCCGGCCACGTGCCCAAGGGCTTGATCCTGGACCCGGAAAAGAACCATGACGTGTTCCTGCCCTCGGCGTGTCGCGACGAACTGATACAGGGGCTGGACCGCGAACAACTGGCCGCGCACCCGTTGCTGGGGCCGTACCTGAAGGACTTCTTCGGGCAGGCGGGGCAGCCGCCTCACGTGCGTGCCGCCTATGAGCAGGCGGTCGGCCAGAAAATGAATGGCGCGCAGTTCTTCGCCGTGCATGGCAGCCGACGCTAGGCGTCGGCACGCCATTGTTCCATTCCCGGGCTTGCCCTGTGGGACCGGGCGAAGCTCGGGAAGTAGCCCTCACACAACTATCAGAACCACAAAGGTAGCAACCATGAAAAGCCTGATCCGATGGTGCGTGTCTGCTGTGTTTGTTTTCCCGTTGCTGCAGGCCGCCCAGGCCGATACGCAGGACGTCACTTTCCTGATGCCGGCACCGCCCAATCTGCCCGGCTTCGCGCCGTGGATCATTGCCCAGCAGAAGGGCTACTACACCCAGCTGGGCTTGCGGGTAAACCTGGTGGCCGCCAAGGGCGGCGTCGATGTGGCCAAGCAGGTGGGGGCGGGCAACGCGCTGTTCGGCGCGGCCAGCGGTGACGTGCCGGTCATCGTGCGGGCCAACGGCGTGCCCGTGCGCAACGTCGCGGTACTGGGCACCCATGGCTACACGCTGCTGGCGACCGATGCGGCCCAGCACATCGACGCCATCGAGCAACTGCGAGGCAAGACGGTGACGGTCATGTCCTATTCGGACTCGTTGTACTACGCCTTGCTGGCGTCCCTGCGCAAGGCGGGCCTGAGCAAGAACGACGTCACTATCCAGGCCGCGGGGCCAGCGGGGGTGTGGCAGCTGCTGGCCGATGGCAAGGCCGACGCCATGGCAGGGTCGCCGGATTGGGTCGTCAACGCCCAGGAGGCCGGCCGGCCATTGCGGCTCATGCCCCAGGCACAGATGTTCGACAGCATGGCCCAGTCGATCCTGGCCTCCGATGACGCCATCGCCCAGCACCCCGACCTGGTGCAGAAAATGGTCGACGGTACGCTGATGGGGCTGCGCGATATTCTTCAGGACCCTGCGCAAGCGGCCAGGACCTTTGCCGCGGCGGTACCCGCGTATCAGGGCAAGGAGCAGAAAGTGGAGCAGGTCCTGGGCCTGTACCGCCAATACGTCTACGGCCACCAGGAGCGGCTGGGCGAGATTCAGCCGCAGCGGGTGGCCGAGTCGGTGCGGTTCTTCAGTGAGGAGGGCATCGTCAAGTCGACCTTGCCCACGGATGAGTATTTCACCAACCGCTTCATCGGGGCACTACCGGCTTCACAGCCCTGACCGATAGCGTTTCGCGACACCAATCAGATCAATCCAATCATTGGGCATGCGGCGGCCGCCTCGAGGGCGCCCTGCACGCCAGGCAGGAGTGTGGGCGATGGCTTTGTTGAAGTGGAGTGCGGTGGTAGTGAGCATGGGGCTGATCCATGCCCCGGCAGTGATGGCAGCGGCCTTCGTCAGCGATCAGGGCGGTGCCAAGGGCTTCATCGAGGACGCCTCGCTGAACCTGTTGCTGCGCACGCTCTACTGG
Source organism: Pseudomonas eucalypticola (assembly GCF_013374995.1). Taxonomy (NCBI): domain Bacteria; kingdom Pseudomonadati; phylum Pseudomonadota; class Gammaproteobacteria; order Pseudomonadales; family Pseudomonadaceae; genus Pseudomonas; species Pseudomonas eucalypticola. The sequence continues at coordinate 3,033,456 of NZ_CP056030.1, forward strand.
AACCGGGACAACCAGAACGGTGCGCCGGATGCGCGGGACTGGACCCTGGGTATCCAAGGGGTGTTCACCTCGGGGTTCACCCAAGGCACCGTGGGGGTGGGCGTGGATGCGTTTGGTTACCAGGGCCTGAAATTGTGGGCGCCGGATCAGTATTCGGTGCCCGGCTACGTGTCGGGCAACCTGACCGAGGGGGCTGATGGCCACGCGGACGATGATTATGGCAAGGCGGGCGCGGCATTGAAGGTGCGGGTGTCGCGAACCCTGCTGAAAATCGGGGACATGCAGCCGTCCACCAGCCCGGTATTCGCGGTAGGTGGCAGCCGGCTGACGCCGGTGACCGTCAGCGGCGTGCAGGTGATGAGCAGTGAAGTCAGCGACCTGGACCTGGAAGCCGGGCATTTCTACTCGGGCACCAGCCAGGACCAGACCAACCGCAATGGCAGCCTATGGGCCGCCTACGCGAACCGGCCATCGCGCGCCATGGACTTCGCCGGTGGCCGCTATGCCCTGGCCGATACGCCCTGGAGTTTCGGCCTGTACAGCGGGCGCCTGGAGGACATCTGGGACCAGTACTACGCCAACCTCAATTACACCCAGGCGCTTTCCGATAGCGAGTCGCTGGTGGTGGATGCCAACTACTACCGCACCCGCGACCAGGGCGCTGCCCGGGCCGGGACCATCGATAACAACACCTTTTCCCTGTCAGCGGGGTACACCTTCGCATCGGCTCATACGCTGACGGTGGCGTTCCAGAAAATCAACGGCAACACCCCGTTCGATTACGTGGGCACCGGTGACAACAACCGGCCAGGGGACTCGTGCTTCATCGCCAACTCGGTGCAGTACTCGGACTTCAATGGCCCGGGCGAAAAATCCTGGAAACTGCAGTACGACCTGAATCTGGCCGCCTTCGGCGTGCCGGGCCTGACGTTCATGACCCGGTACGTGTACGGGTATGACATCGACGGCACGCACCTGTCGCCCAGCAGCGCGTATTACGGCCTGTATGGCGCCGATGAACGCCACCATGAGACCAACGTCGAGGCCAAGTACGTCATCCAGTCCGGCCCGGCGCGCGATCTGTCCATCCGTCTGCGCCAGGCCTGGCACAGCGCCACGGCGGGCGACCCGGACGGGGACGCCAATGAATTCAGGCTGACCGTCGATTATCCGATCGCGGTGTTCTGATACCGGCGGGGGGCGTGTCAGGGATCGCATTGGCGCCCCCTTCCCGAGCTTCGCCCGGTCCCACGGGGAACAGATTGCCATCGCCTGCACCGCGGGCGGCTTTTGCGAGCTTGGCCCGACCCTGCAACTCCTGGTGCCGGCGCTGGTCATTGAGAGACGGGCTGCCAGGGCAGGCAAGGTAGCGCTGGCGCAGGCGGCCTGCTCTTGGAATAATGAGCGGGGTCGGTTGATGCTCGCGCTCCCTGTCCGGAACTGGCGCACACGTTCGGTGTGCAAATAGCAGTCGCAACGCAACGGTGCGCAATTGAACGACACGCTTACCCATCTTTCTCGCGAACAGCTCGAAACCGAAGTCCTGCGCCTGCGCCAGGCCCTGGCCACTACCCAGCACGAGGAAGTGGCGGTCCAGGAAGCCGAGGCGCGCTACGAACTGGCGGTGAAGGCCACCAACGACGCGGTGTGGGACTGGGACCTGCGCACCCAGCATGTGCAGTGGAACGACGCCCTGGAGCGTGCCTACGGCTATCCTCCGGCGGCCGTGGAAGCCACTGGTGAATGGTGGCTGGAGCAGATCCACCCCGATGACCGCAAGGCCGTGCGGGCCTCCATTCACGCCGTCATCGACGGCACGGCTACCGACTGGTCGGCCGAATATCGCTTTCGCCGCCTCAATGGCTCCTATGCCGAGGTACTGGACCGCGGCTATGTCATTCGCGACGCCCAAGGGCGTGGCATACGCATGCTCGGCGCCATGCTGGACCTCACCCGCATGCGCACCGCCGAAGCGGCGTTGCGTCAGAGCGAGGAACGCTTCCGCACCATCCTGGAAACCATCGAGGCGGCCTTCGCCATCGTCCAGGTCAAGTTCGACGAAAACGATGACCCCGTGGATTACCGCTTCGTCGACGCCAACCCGGCCTTCGAACGCCAGGCCGGGGTCGACCTGCGCGGCAAATGGGTCACCGAGTTCGCCCCTGACCTGGAGCCGTTCTGGTTCCAGGCCTATGGCCACGTGGCCAAGACCGGCACCCCGGCCAATTTCGAAAGCTACGCCAAGAGTTTTCAGCGCTGGTTCGATGTGCGGGCGGTGCGCGTGGGCGATCCGGAAGACCGCCAGATCGCGATTTTCTTCAGCGACGTCACCGGTCGCCGGGACGCCGAGGAGCGCCTGCGCCGCAGCGAGACCGTGGCCCGGGAGAACATTGAGCGCGTGCAACTGGCCTTGGCGGCCGGGGCTATTTTCGGCACCTGGCACTGGGACCTGCCTAATGACAGCTTCACCGTGGACGAGGCCTTTGCCCGCGCATTCGGCCTGGACCCGGCCTTGGGTCGTGAGGGCTTGAGCCTGGAGCAGGTGGCCGCCACGGTACACCCGGAGGACCGCGAAGGGCTGCTGGCGGCCATCAGCGAGGTGGTCGCCCGGGGCGGGGCGTATGCGCATCAGTACCGCGTGCGGCGCGCCGACGGCCAGTATTACTGGATCGAGGCGAACGGGCGCGTCGACCATGCCGAGGACGGCACGCCACTGCGCTTTCCGGGCGTACTCATCGACGTCCAGGAGCGGCGTTCGGTGGAGGCTCAGCGTGACCTTGCCAACCAGGCCCTGCGCTCGCTCAACGAAACCCTGGAATTGCGGGTGGCCGAGCGCACCATTGAACTGATGCAGGCAGAAGAAAAACTGCGTCAGTCGCAGAAAATGGAAGCGGTGGGGCAACTGACCGGCGGCCTGGCTCACGACTTCAACAACCTGCTGGCAGGAATATCCGGGGCGTTGGAGCTGATGAGCAGCCGCATCGCCCAAGGCCGTCTGAGCGCAGTGGACAAATACCTGGCCACCGCCCAGAGCGCCACCAAGCGCGCCGCGGCGTTGACCCACCGGTTGCTGGCATTCTCGCGCCGCCAGACCCTCGACCCGCGCCCCACCGACGTCAACGCCCTGATCGAGGGCATGACCGAACTCATCCAGCGCACCGTGGGCCCCGCCATCGCTCTACGGACCGGCGGCGCCCCCGATTTATGGCCGGCACTGGTCGATGTCAGTCAACTGGAAAACGCGCTGTTGAACCTGTGCATCAACTCTCGTGACGCCATGCTGGGTGGCGGCTGCATCGACATCGTCACCGCCAACCGCTGGCTGGGGGCCCAGGAGGCAAAGGCGCTGGACCTGCCGGAGGGTCAGTACCTGACGTTATGCGTCGTCGATACCGGGACCGGCATGACCACTGAGGTCATGGGCAAGATTTTCGACCCGTTTTTCACCACCAAGCCCATTGGCCAGGGTACGGGCCTGGGGCTGTCGATGATCTATGGGTTCGCCAAGCAGTCGGGCGGCCAGGTGCGCGTGGAGTCGGTGGTGGGCGAGGGCACGACCATGACCCTCTTCCTGCCTCGCTACCATGGCCAGCCGGCCCCGCACGAAGACGTCGAGCTGGCCGTGAACGTCGCCGCCAGCGCCGAGGGGGAAACCATCCTGGTCGTGGACGACGAACCGACAGTGCGCATGCTGTTGACCGATCTGCTCAAGGACCTGAGGTACACCGTGCTCGAAGCCGCCGACAGCGTCGAAGGGCTGAAGGTACTGCGCTCTGACGCGCGCATCGACCTGCTGATTACCGACGTGGGGTTGCCGGGTGGCATGAATGGACGGCAGATGGCGGACGCGGCGCGCGAGACGCGCCCGGGCCTGGTGACGCTGTTCATTACCGGTTATGCCGAGAGTGCCGCCATCGGTGACGGGCACCTGGCGGCAGGCATGCATGTGCTGACCAAGCCATTCGCGATGGATACCCTGACCGCGCGGGTACGCGAATTGATGGGTAGCTAGCAGCGGCCGCAAGGCCGCTGCCGGTGAGGCCGTCAGCAGTACTGGTCGATGACCTTGACCTGCTGCGCCTGGCGGGCTTCAGGCCACTGATCTTCGAGGGTGTGCAGCACTCGGCCAATGAATTCCCGGTCCGCCGCGGCCTTGCGGCCAATGTAGCCCTGGCCCCGGCGGTAGGTGCGCAAACGGGCGCGCATGGTCGGCTTGCTCTGCTCGAATTCGGCCTCGCCGGCATGGCGTGCCATCCCATCGATATGAACTTCGCCCGATTCGCAGACCCACAGGATGTGGTTGTCCAGGGTGTCCTTGCGCGAGGCGAACAATTGAGCCAGTTCTTCAATGGTAGGTTGATTGTTCAAGTTCATGAGTAAGCCCCCTTCGACTGTTATTCCATTGTGTAGGTGATGAGTTCAAACATGGGCCCCAATCGGCCATTGCACTGCGCTGCACGGTGTGAACACCGGGTGCAGAGGTCAGGGCGGGATGTGTGTAGCGTTGATGGAAAGTGACTACAGCAGCAAGGAAGGCGTGCGGAACCCGGGATGTCACGGACGACGGTACGGCTGTCAGCCACAAGCATCTTGAGATCGTCTCGCCAGCCGGGTGCCCCATGCGGGCGGCCTGCTGGTCAGCTTTTCATCAATCTGCCTTGTGGGCAGTACCCATCACGCAACCGGACGACGGCTTGTCGGCTGGCTTTTGACACCCTTTACCTGGGCTCCCGATCGGGGAGACGGCCTCACTATGCAAGGCGCAGGAATGGCCGTCAATACTTTTTGTAGTGATTTTTTTCTAGCACTACATATTTTTTGGAGGGAACCCGTGTTCATCGGGGTGGCGAGCAAAAGAGCGACCGCAGGGCTTGAAACTGACCCTTGGGTCACGCCAATTGCAGCCACCGCACGTCGCTCAAACCCGCCGCCATCGCCTGTTGCTGCCAGCACTCCTTGCCCTCATTGAGCACCTCAAGGCCCAGGCCGGTGCCTGCGTGCAGCGCGGCGTAGTACCAGGCGTCGGCGTCGGTCATCAAGGTATCCCGTTGCAGGAAGTGATGAGGCCGACCGTGGAGGCAGTAGCGGATTTCGAAACGGTGCAGCGTAAGCATGACCAGAAAACTCCCTAATATCGGGGGTCAGACATAACGGCAAAAGGCCAGTTCCATGGAAAGGTAACAAGTTTCTCACAATGGGCGCCTCGCTAGGTTTTGCGGGCGCTATACCGGCCGTGACCCGTGTCAGGCATTGCGGTCGGTGAGCGTCTTGATCGTCCCCGTGCCGACCAGCCTGCCATTGAGCCGGATGGCAAATATTTCACCGGCCCTTAACGTCGACGGCCGCACCAATCGAAACTCGGCCCCCTCGACTCGGTCTTCTGGTTGCAGGTTTTCCTGCCCGTCGGGCAAGCGTATTTCGGCGGTAACGACATAAGTCGGAAAAAGCAATTCGGCCCTGGCGTTATTGTTCAACACTGCGCTGGCTTCAAGATCACCCATAAATCTTGCATATAAGCTGACGGTCTCAGGCGTCGCAAGGAGGCTTCCTCGCAGAGGTTCGGATACGGAGAGTGGCAGGTAAATATCGACTTCCGCTGATGATTCGCAAGCCTGCTCCTTTTCGACGTTATTGAGGAAGATACCCAGGCAGGTAGTGTGCTGCCTGGCATAGTCACTCACCCATTCAACCACTTGACCCTTGCTGACGCAGCCCTGCAGGACGTGGCCAGACACTACGATCATGCCGGGCGGGCCAAAACTGCGCGTGATTCGCATAGCGAAATCCGAGCGATTTTCCTTGTTTCCATTCAGGGGAGGCTGTGCGGTGCTCATGGCTGTTTCTCCTCATTCAGGCCCCCGGTTCGGGCGCCGTGGCTGGAAATGGTCGAGCACATTCGCTGCCCTGTAACCTGTCAAAACTAGCAGTTCCCTCCGTCATATTTATGGCGGCATATGTAAGTTCCATGAATAGCGTCGATAACTCGACGAAAGGCATGGTTTTTTCGCTATGGGAGATAGGTGCATTTGAGAGTCGCTGCTAATCTCAAGCCTGCTCCGCATCGTGTCGATGCCGGGCGCGCAGGGACGCACACGCAGTGCAGCAGCGGTTATGCGGCGGGGCGGTGGAGTTCCCTGACCGGCCGGTGGGCCGCGCGGTGCTTCAGCGCTACCTGGGCGTATGAAGCTGCCAAGTCAAGGATGAGCCAGCCCGTGCCATGCCATCAGAGCCGTCACGAACGGAGCAACGGGACTGGTTTTACTTCGCTGCCTTACACCTCGCCTGCCGTAGAGGTTTGAGCTCAAGGATGGACCGACACTGCATCAGCCGTGGGTGGACTGACACCATCGACGCATTGTCTTGCTTCACGCCTGCCTGAGAATTGCGCGAATACGTTGCCCCAGCGGGGCGCGTGGCTGCCTGGTAGGCGGCTTCGAACAACCATGAATCATGACAGAGTTGGGGAGACGAGCATGCAATACACCACGTTCAGCGATGAAGAAATCAAAACACTGGCCCAGTCGATCGACCAGCAGGGCTACGCGGTGCTGCCCGCCTGGGCCAGCCCGGCGGAGCTGGAAGAAGTGCAGGGGCTGGTGAAGCGCTCGGTGCAGGAGGCCGGCAACAGCTACGTGGCGCTGACCGGCCATCAGGCCGTGGCGGGTACGCTGCTGCAGGAGTGGGGGCGGTCACCGGTGCTGCTGGACCTGTGCAAGCGCATCGTTGCGTACGCCACCGGGCGCGCGGCCAATGATAGCGAAGAAGGTATTCATCAGGTGTTGCGCTGCCTGGTGGGCGACACCGGGCGGCGTGAGTCGATGATTTTTCACTACGACTCCTTCGTGCTGACCACCATCATGCCAGTGTGCATGCCTGACGGCGCCAAGGGTGACTTGTTGATGTTGCCGAGCAAGCGGCCGCTGCGGGGCAGCTACGCCATGAACCTGATCGACAAGCTCAGGGTGGACAACCGCTGGAGCCAGCGCCATCTGGTCAAGGCGTGGGAGAAGGGCAGCAGCCGTTTCACCCAGGTGGCCATGGAGCCTGGCAACATGTACTTGTTCTGGGGCTACCGGTCGCTGCACACCAACCTTCCGGCCGACCCCAACGGCATTCGTGCCACGGCCGTTTTCCATTACGACAACCTGCACGGTGCCAGTTCGCTGGCCGGGCGCATTCGGTCATCCCTGGCCTACGTCAGGCCGCGGCGCCGGGCGATGGTATGAGGCTCGGCGCTCAGGGCGCCAGGCGTTCTTCCAGGCAGTCGCTACCGCCCATGTCGAACTCGCGGCAGATCAACGGGCGCTGCCGGTAGATGCTGCAGCTCATGGTGCGCCGGTCCAGGGCCGCGCACCAGCCGTCGTCCAGGCGCGCCATGGTCTGCGAGCCCCAGTCATCGGTGGCGATGAAGCGCTCGGGCACGCCGGTGTCGGTGATCAGCATCACCTCCAGGCGGCAGCATTTGGCCGCGCAGGTGTCGCAGGTGACGGTGGGGTCGATGGCCGGAAGCGAGTGTAACGCGATCAAGGGCAGGGTCCTGGGTGGCATGAGCCATGAGGGTACCGACTGCCGGGCCATTCACAAAGCATTGGTTGCGAGCGTTCGTTGAATCCCGACCAATTGTCGAGCGATGCTCACGGTTTGTCGGGTTTTTGCCGTGGATCGCACTTTTCGCCGTTTTGCCCCTCTATAGGTCGCTGTCGCCGTTCTTCATTCGCCCTGACCCGACCTGCCGATGCGTTGCGTACTGACCCGTATTTTCACTTTCAGCCTGTTCTCGGCCCTGCTGCTCGCGGGCCAAGGGTGCAGCCGCCAGACCGGCCAGGACATTGCGACCCAGCTGGGCAATGGCAAGCCTGACGAATTCTTCCAGACCAGTGTCGACCGCATGACCACCCTGGCCATGCATGACAACCTGCAGAGCCTGTACCTGCTGATGAACAAGCTGTACCTGCGCAACCCGGCGCAGTGGCAGCGTTCGGGTTTCCTCGATGCAGCCACCGCCGAGCGGCAAGTGCGCCAGGCCATCGAGCAGCAGAAGCCGTTACCGCAGTTGGGTGGGCGCAAGGACCTGGCGGCATTGAGCTACGCCTTGAGCCCCGACTTTCTGGGCGACCGGGTGGGGGCGTTCATCTATGCCATCGGCAGCATGCTGGTGACCGCTCACGGCAACCGCACCACCTTCTACATGACCGACAGCCTCAACCCGACCTTCATCAACAACGCTGCGCGCAACATCGAGAAGGCAACCTGGTTGCTCAGCCAGCGCCAGAATGCCCAGGGCGAACCGCTGCTGTTTTCCAACGCCATCTCGGAAGAGGGCAGCAACCTGAGTTTCGCCACCGAGTTCGGCAAGATCGTGGCGCGCCTGGACCTGGTCACGCAGATGCTGGATGAACGCTATCGTCGGATAGGCCTCAACTACGCCCAGAGCCTGTTGTTCCTCAACTTTCTGCCCGTGCAATAAGCGCCGAGCGCTGCCTGCCCAGCAAGGACAGGCTCACGCCAGCAACCGGGCCGTCAGGTACAGGCCCACCGCGAACACGACGTGGCCGACCACGTTGAGCAACCGCGCCAGGGCCGGGTTGGCGGCGCCCGAACAGGCGATGCCGACGCCCATGCCCGGCTGCAGGATGAACCACCCCGCGCCCACGGTCACCAGGCCAACGATCAGCGCTGGCGCGAAGCTGGGCGCCGCCGCCCAGCCCAAGCCCCAGATGAGCAGCAACGCGGCGGCGAACACCACGCCGGTGACGTAGTGCATCGCCCAGCCGATGGCCCGTTCGCGCGGCACTGGCGTGGAGGCAGCGATGCCCTGGCGGTGGACGAAGTGGCCACGGGGCAAGCCGGCGAACCAACGCCCCACCAGGTGCCAGGGCGGAACGGGTAGGCCAAAGACCTTGTTCAGCAGCAGGTTCCACAGGTCCAGCAACGCGGTGGCGCCGGCGCCGAAAACGACCGACAGGGCAACGAAAGCAAGCATCAGGGGTATCCTTTCCATTCAACGGTGGGCCAGACGATATCAGGTTTGCGCCTGTCAGGTGGCTGCCGCCTTGGGTTTGCGCGCGCGCGGGGCGGCACCCTTGCGCGGCGCCGACTTGCGTTTCTTCTTCCAGGGCGCGCCGCGGCCTGCGGGGTTGGCAGGGCCGCTGATGGTCAGGCTCAGGCCGGCGCAGCGTTCCACCTGCCGGCTCATCCAGGCCGACTGCTTGGCGACGAATTCTTCCAGGCTCATTTCGCCGCTTTGCACCATGTCCAGCGCCTGTTCCCAGATGGCCGTGGTGCCGGGGTCGGCGATGGCGCGCGGCACTGCGTCGATCAGGCTGAACGCTGCGGGCGTCGCGTTCAGCGCCTTGCCGTTCTTGGCCAGGTAACCGCGGTCGATCAGGCCTTGGATGATGCCTGCCCGGGTGGCCTCGGTGCCAATGCCGGTGGTGTCCTTGAGCTTCTGTTTCAAGCGCGGGTCGTCCACCAGCTTGGCGACGTTTTTCATGGCCTTGATCAGGTCGCCTTCGGTGAAGGGCTTGGGCGGTTGCGTCCACAGGTCCTTGAGCGTGACATCGCCCACGCCATAGTCCTGGCCCTCGCGCAGGGCGGGCAACGCCTGGGGCGCCGGGGCCTCGCGGCCCCGCGGTGGGGTCAGGGCTTCGGGCAGGGCGCGGCGCCAGCCCGGCTCGACGATGCGCTTGCCCACGGCGCGCAGGCGTTGGCTGGCGCAGTCGAAATCGGCCTGGGTGCGGTCGAACTCGTGGTTGGGCAGGAACTGCGCCAGGTAGCGGGCGCGGATCAGGGTGTACACCGCCCGCTGCTTGCCCGCCAGGCGGCCCAGGTCGGTGCCGGCCGCCGTGGGAATGATGCCGTGGTGGGCACTGACCTTGGCGTCGTTCCAGGCGCGGGAGCGGCGGCTGGCGTCAATGTGGGGTAGCAGGTCGGCAAGCGCCGGATCGGCACGGCCCAACGCGGCGATGATGGCCGGTGCTTCGCTGTGCTGGCTGTTGGGGAGGTAGCCGCAGTCGCTGCGTGGGTAAGTGATGACCTTGTACTGTTCATACAGGGCCTGGGCGATGTCCAGGGTTTCTTGGGCGCCGAGCCCCAGCTTCTTCGAACACACTTCCTGGAGGGTACCGAGGTCAAACGGCAGCGGCGCCGGTTCGCGCTGGCGTTCGGTACGCAGCTTGACCAGGCGAGCGCTGGCCGCCCCGCGCAGTGCCGTGGCCGCGGCGTGCGCCACCGCTTGCTGCGGGCAGCGGCCCTGATCGTCACAGGCTTGCGGGGGCGGGCACCATTGGGCGGTAAAGGCGGTGCCATGGGGGTCCAGCTGCACGTCGATGGCCCAGAACGGGGCCGGGACGAAGGCAGCAATGCTGCGGTCGCGGTCCACCACCAGGCGCAGGGTCGGGGTTTGCACCCGGCCTACCGGCAGCACGCCCTGGTAGCCGGACTGGCGGCCCAGAAGGGTGAAGAGCCGGCTCATGTTCATGCCGATCAGCCAATCGGCCCGCGAGCGGCCCAGGGCCGAGTGGTACAGGCTGAAGGTTTCTGCGCCGGGCTTGAGCGCCGCCAGGGCCTTGCGAATGGACGCGTCGTCCAGCGCCGACAGCCACAGGCGCTGCACCGGGCCTCGGTAGCGGCAGTGTTCCAGCAGCTCGCGGGCGATCATCTCGCCCTCGCGGTCGGCGTCGGTGGCGATCACCAGCTCCCGGGCCTCTCCCAGCAGGCGCTTGACTGCCTTGAACTGGCTCGCGGTCTTGGGCTTGACCAGCATCTTCCACTTTTCCGGGACGATGGGCAGGTCGGTCAGCACCCACCGTTTGTAGCGTTCGTCGTAGGCGTCGGGCGGTGCGGTTTCCAGCAGGTGGCCGATGCACCAGGTCACCGTCACATCGGTGCCCACCCAGCAGCCATCGCCACGGCGGCTGGCACCCAGCACCTTGGCGATATCCTTGGCCTGGGAGGGTTTTTCGCAAAGGTAGAGGCGCATGGGCAGTGTCGTTGGGGTGGTGGTGGGTGGGTATAGGATGGCCGGTGAATGGGCAGGGAGCAAGAAAAATATGTATGGATATACAGCTTTCCTGATTGAACCGCTTTCGCTCCCTCGCCATCGCCGAACTACCTGAGCCGCAACCCTTCGCACAGCAACAGCGCGCACCAGCGGGCATTGGCCTGGCGGCCAGACGCATCTACCGCGTCGCGGCCCAGCTGGTCGACCATGCCGACGAATGCTTTGCCGATCATCGGTGCGGGCACGTCGCTGCGAAACAGCCCTATCTGCTGTTCCTTGGCGATGTTGTTGCCGATCCAGCGGGCCATGCCGGCCTTGGTCAGGGTGCAGCCCGGTGGTTGAAAGAAGCCTATCTGGGTCAGGTCAGGGTCCTGGGCCAGGAAGTCGAAGAACTTCAGGAAACTGTCGGCGACGCTGTCTACCAGTTGTCCGGTGTCCAGGGAGGTCTTGATCAGCAGGGTACTGATCAGCGCTTCCAGGCGTTGACGAAACTCGCCCACCAGCTCTTCATAGGCCGCCTCCTTGCTTTCGAAATAGCTATAGAAGGTGGGCTGGCTGAGCCCGCTGGCCTTGACGATGTCGCTGACCTTGGTGCTGTGGAAACCGCGGCAGGCGAACTCGGCGGCAGCGGCGCGGCGCAGGCGGGCGTGGGTCTGTTCGCCCTTGGTGCGAGGGAGCAGGGTGGTCATGGCAGTTCCAGACAGTCTGGCAGGGAATTATTTACTTGTGAGTAATGTTACTCAAGAGTAGCCTTTTGCGGCAAATACTACTCGCGAGTATGTTTTTTTAGACTGGGAGGTCTGATTTCATGAAGTTGATTTTGTTCGCGCTGGCCCTGGCGGCCTTCGCCATCGGTACCACCGAGTTCGCCCCCATGGGTTTGCTGCCGGTGATCGCCGACGGGGTGCACGTGTCCATCCCCACGGCCGGGCTGTTGATCAGCGCCTACGCCATTGGCGTGATGGTCGGGGCGCCACTGATGACCCTGCTGCTCGCGCCGTACCGCCGCAAGGCGGCGCTGGTGGGGTTGATGGCGATCTTTACCGTGGGCAACCTGTTGTCGGCGGTCGCGCCCGGTTACGACATGCTGCTGCTGTCCAGGGTGTTCACCAGCCTGGCCCATGGGGCGTTCTTCGGCATCGGCTCGGTGGTGGCGGCCAGCCTGGTACCGGCAGACAAGCGTGCCGGCGCCGTGGCGACCATGTTCATGGGCCTGACCATCGCCAACATCGGCGGCGTGCCGGCGGCCACCTGGCTGGGTCAGACCATTGGCTGGCGGATGGCCTTCGCGGCGACCGCGGGCCTGGGTGCGGTCGCCATGCTGGCGTTGGCGTGCTGGCTGCCTCGCGGTGAAGCCGGCCAGAAGCCCGACGTGCGTGCCGAACTGCGGGTGCTGGTGCGCCCCACCGTCGTGCGGGCGCTGCTGACCACGGTGCTGGGCGCCGGCGCCATGTTCACCCTGTACACCTACGTGGCGGCGGTACTGGAAAACCTGATCCACGCCACACCGGCTTTCGTGACCGCCATGCTGGTCATGATTGGTATCGGTTTCACCCTGGGCAACTACCTCAGCGGCAAGCTCGCCGACCGTTCGCTGGAAGGCACCCTGGCCGGTTTCCTGCTATTGCTCGCGGTGCTGATGCTGGGCATGCCGATGCTGTTGCAAGGGCATACCAGTGCCACCGTGCTGATGCTGTTGTGGGGTATCGCCACCTTTGCGGTGATCCCGCCGCTGCAGATGCGCGTGATGCAGGCGGCCCACGAAGCGCCTGGGTTGGCGTCGTCGGTGAACATCGGTGCGTTCAACCTGGGCAACGGCCTGGGCGCAGCCGTCGGTGGCGGCGTGCTGGCGCTGGGCATGGGCTACGCCTGGATAGCGCCCGCCGGTGGCGTGCTGGCCCTGTTGGGGCTGGTGCTGGTGGGGTATGGCCGCTACGCGGTGCCGGCGAGCGCCGCGCAAACGGCCTGATCAGATATTCCAGCGCTTGGCGGTCTTGTCCAGGCGCTGGCGCAAGCCTTCCAGGGTAGTCGCCAGTTGCAGGGTCAACAGGCGAAACCCCTGGGCATCCTGGGAGGCGGGCACCACGGCGTGCTCTATCTCGGCGCCACGCTCCACGCGCCGGGCCAGGCGGTCGGTGGCGCCGGTTTCCAGCGCACGGGCCATGGCGATCAGCTGGCGGTTGATCTGCCGGTGCTCGGGGTGCAGCCAGTCGTGCCAATGCGCGTGGTCGCGGGGGCGCAGGTTGGACAGCAGTTCCAAGGTGCTCAGGCACAGGCGAAACTGCCCCTGGATCACTTCCAGTTCGGTAAGCGGAATGCGCACCTCCTTGGACACCGACGGCATCAGTGAGCGCAACTGCACCATGATGCCGTTCAACTGCGCGGCCAGTTTCAGGTATTCGTCGTCGGTCACCGAGTGGCCGTTGAGAATGCGCCCGTAGGCCTTGGCGCACCCGCGCAAGCCTTTGGCCAGGCTGAAGCGCCAGGAGTACACGGCGTACAGCGGTATCGCGAAGGAAAACGCCAGTGCCAGGACGATGCCGATGAGGATGTCCACGGTACGCCACAGGCCATCGCTGATCGGGTTGTCGCCATGCCCGGCGACGATGAACACCGTGATGGCCGACAGCAGGGCAATGTAGCCGCCCTTGCCGATGGCGTGGTAAGCGAAAAACCCGCAGGCGGTGGACATGGCCACGTAGGTCAGCCATTGCTGATGCAGCCATTGTTGTTGCAACACCAGAACCAGCCCCAGTGCCGCGCCGATCAAGGTGCCGTAGGCACGCTCCAGCGACTTGCGGCCGATGTTGCCCTGGTGCTGCAGGCCACCGATGACGATCAACAGCGTCACCGACGCCCATTCACCGTGCGGCAGGTTCAGGCCGGTGGTCAGCAGGATCGACGCCAGCAACCCCACGGCCACGCGCCCGGCGTGAATGTAGCGGGCATGCAGGTAGCGGCGGTGCGGGTCGAGCAAGGGGCGCAGCAGGTGGCGCAGGATGGGCAAGCGGGTTGGGCGCAGGGCCTTCATGAGGGGGACCAGTTGGCGGGTGATTGCAGTTGAGGGGAGTGTAACAAGGGTCGGGGGTATTTGGGCGGCGTCTTCCAGGCGCATGGCGTTCAGGGAGTTGGAGCAGCCCCTAAGCCAGCACCGCCACCGCCTTGATCTGTCCCCATACCGCGCTCCCGACCGCCAGCCCCAGCTGGTCCCACGAGTACCGGGTGATGCGCGCCAGCAGCGCGGTGCCGTCGACGTCCAGGCCGACCAGCACATGGGCATTGTTGTCCGCGGCGCGCCAGCCGGTGACCACGGCGGGCAGGCGGTTGAGGATGCTGCTTTGCCCCTGGCCATCCAGGCTGAGGCTCACGTCGCGGGCCTGCACCTTGGCACGCAGGGCGCTGCCCGGCGCCAAGGGGCCATGGGCCACGCGCAGGTGCAGGTCGCTGCCGGGTAGCCCCAGGCTCAACAACTGGTAGTCGGCATCGTGGCCGACTACCCGGCCCTCGATAACCACGCCGGCGTCGTCGCCCAGGGCCAGCGGCAAATCCAGCCGCGCCAGTGTCTGGCCTACAGGGCCGCTGGCTTGCACCTGGCCTCGGTCCAGCAGGGCCAGGTGGTCGGCCAGGCGCGCCACTTCGTCCTGGGCATGGCTGACGTACACCACCGCAATCTCCAGCTCGTCGTGCAGGCGTTCCAGGTAGGGCAGGATCTCGGCCTTGCGCTGGCTGTCGAGCGCCGCCAGCGGTTCGTCCATCAGCAGCAGGCCGGGGCTGGTCAGCAGGGCGCGGGCGATGCCCACCCGTTGGCGCTCGCCGCCCGACAGGTGCGCCGGCATGCGCCCCAGCAATTGGCCGATACCCAGCAGCTCGCACGCCTGTTCCAGCTGTACTTTGCGCTGGGCAGCCGGGATGCGCCGCCAGCCAAACTCCAGGTTGCGCTGCACGTTAAGGTGGGCGAACAGGCTGGCTTCCTGGAAAACGTAGCCCAGGGAGCGTTGATGCGGTGGCACGAACAGGCCTTGCCGGCTGTCGTGCCAGACCTGGCCATTGACTTCGATGTAGGCCTCGGTGGCCCGCTCCAGGCCAGCCAGGCAACGCAGGCAGGTGGTCTTGCCCGAGCCAGACTGGCCAAACAGCGCGCTGACCCCGCGCCCGGGGAGTTGCAGGTCAACGTCCAGGGTGAAGTCGGGAAAACGGTGGTGGATACGTGCCGTCAGGCTCACGGGTCAACTCCAGCGGGCTTTTGCGTGGCCACGGGCGTACAGGGCCAGTAGCACCAGAAACGAAAACGCCAGCATGGCGCCGGCCAGCCAGTGGGCCTGGGCGTACTCCATGGCTTCCACGTGGTCATAGATTTGCACCGAGACCACCCGGGTCTTGTCGGGGATGTTGCCGCCGATCATCAGCACCACGCCAAACTCGCCCACGGTGTGGGCAAACCCCAGAATACTGGCGGTGACGAAACCGGGCCGCGCCAGGGGTACGACCACGGTGAAAAAGCAGTCCCAAGGCGAGGCACGCAAGGTGGCCGCCACTTCCAGCGGCCGGTCGCCGATGGCGGTGAAGGCGTTCTGCAGCGGCTGCACCACAAAGGGTAGGGAATAGAGGGCCGAGCCGATCACCAGCCCGGCGAAACTGAACGTCAGGGTGCCCAGCCCCAGCGCCTGGGTCGCATGGCCAATGAAGCCGTTGGGGCCCATGGCCAGCAGCAGATAGAAACCGATGACGGTAGGGGGCAGCACCAGCGGCAAGGCCACCACCGCCCCCACCGGCCCGCGCAGGCGCGAGCGGGTGCGGGCCAGCCACCAGGCGATCGGGGTGCCGATCACCAGCAGCAACAGGGTGGTCAGCGACGCCAGTTTGACCGTCAGCCAGATGGCCGACAGGTCACTCGCGTCCAGTGGCATCAGAGTTCGTAGCCGTAGGACTTGATGATGGCGGCCGCTTTCGGACCTTTGAGGTATTGCACCAACGCCTTGGCGGCGGCGCTGTCCTTGCCCTTGTTGAGGATGACTGCGTCTTGTTTGATCGGGTCATGCAGGTTGGCCGGCACGATCCACGCCGAGCCGCTGGTGACCTTGCCGTCCTTGAAGATCTGCGACAGCGCGACGAAGCCCAGTTCGGCATTGCCGGTGGAAACGAACTGGTAGGCCTGGGTAATGTTCTGGCCTTCGACGATCTTGGCCTGGGTGGCTTCGGTCAGTTTCAGCTTGTCGAGTACCTGGGTGGCGGCCAGGCCGTACGGGGCGGCCTTGGGGTTGGCGATGGACAGGTGCTGGTACTGGTTGGCTTTCAGTACGTCACCCTGGTTGTCCACGTAACCGTCCTTGGCCGACCACAGGGCCAGGGTGCCTACCGCGTAGGTGAAGCGCGAGCCCTTGACGGTGTCGCCTTCGCTTTCCAGCTTGGCCGGGGTGGTGTCGTCGGCCGCCAGGAACACGTCGAATGGCGCGCCGTTCTTGATCTGGGTATAGAACTGGCCGGTGGCGCCGTAGGCGGCGACGAGCTTGTGGCCGGTATCAGCCTCGAAGTCCTTGGCGATGGCCTGGATCGGTGCGGTGAAGTTGGCGGCGACAGCCACCTGGACCTCGTCGGCCTGGGCGTTGAAGGCCAAGGCTGCGAACAGCCCGAGCAGGGCCAGGCGGGGGGTAGTGACGGACATCGTGCAACTCCTTTGGATGGGTATTCTCGTTATGCAGGCGACTATATAGCGAAGCGCCATGACGTGCCTACCCTCAGCCGCGAATTCCTCACGGGCCCATGGCCATCAGGGCAGCCCGTCCGCCTGTTAGGTATAAGCAGTTGACAATCGAGACGGCCAGTCTAATATCCATTCCCATGACTACGCCAACCATAGCTCCCGCACCCCGCAGACCCGGCCGCCCTCCCAAGGTACCTCGCGAGCATTACGATACTCGTGAGCTATTGGTGCGTTGTGGTACGGAAATCCTTACCGAACAAGGCTTCAGTGCCACTGGCATCGACATGATTCTCAAGCGTGTCGGCGTGCCCAAGGGCTCGTTCTATCACTACTTCGCCAGCAAGGACGCCTTCGGCCGTGCGCTGCTGGAGAACTACGCACAGTATTTCGCCCGCAAGCTCGACCACTGGCTGCTGGACGAGTCGGTGGCGCCGCTGGAGCGGATCCTGGCCTTCGCCGAAGACGCCCAGAAGGGCATGGCCCGGCATGAGTACCGCCGCGGCTGCCTGGTGGGCAACCTGGGGCAGGAAATTTCGGTGCTGCCGGAGGGCTACCGCGAGGCCATCGAGCGTGTGTTCGCCGACTGGCAGCAACGCCTGAGTGCTTGCCTGAAAGCCGCCCAGGCCAGCGGTGACCTGCCCAAGGACGCTGACTGCGACGAACTGGCCGCGTTTTTCTGGACCGGCTGGGAAGGCGCGGTGCTGCGTGCGCGCCTGGTGCGCAGCGCGCAGCCCATGCGCATCTTCGTCAGCGGCTTCCTGCGGTCGGCGTTTTTCCAGATCTGAGGGAGCCCAGCCGGCACCTGCCGGCTTTTTCATGGCACTTTAAAGACAGTCGGTCTAAAAGAAGGAGAGCAGCATGTTCAATGCCATCGTGATCGAGCAGGACGACAACGGCCAACGGGCCAGTGTGCAAGCGCTGGACGAGTCGCGCTTACCGGAAGGCGACGTGACCATCGATGTGGCCTACAGCACCTTGAATTACAAGGACGGCCTGGCCATTACCGGCAAGGGGCCGGTGGTGCGCAGCTTCCCCATGGTGCCGGGCATCGACTTGGTGGGCACCGTCAGCCAGAGTGCTCATGGTTGCTGTCAACCCGGCGACACTGTGTTGCTCAACGGCTGGGGCGTGGGCGAAGGGCATTGGGGCGGCCTGGCCCAGAAAGCACGGGTGAACGGCGACTGGCTGATCCCGCTGCCCAGTGCCTTTACCCCGGCTGAAGCCATGGCCATCGGCACGGCGGGCTACACCGCGATGTTGTGCGTGATGGCCCTGGAGCGGCACGGCGTTACCCCCGACCAGGGCGATGTGCTGGTGACCGGTGCCAACGGCGGTGTCGGCAGCTTTGCCATCGCCTTGTTGGCGCGCCTGGGTTACCGGGTGGTGGCGTCGACCGGGCGCAGCAGCGAACACGAATACCTCAAGCACCTGGGGGCCAGCGAGGTCATCGACCGCGCCAGCCTGTCGGCACCGGGCAAGCCGTTGGGCAAGGAGCGCTGGGCGGGCGCCGTCGACTCGGTGGGCAGCCATACCCTGGCCAACGTCTGCGCAACCACCCGCTACCACGGCGCAGTGGCCGCCTGTGGCCTGGCCCAGGGCATGGATTTCCCGGGCTCGGTGGCACCGTTCATCTTGCGCGGGGTGTCACTGTTGGGCATCGACAGCGTGAAGCGCCCCCAGGCCGATCGGATCGAGGCGTGGGAGCGCTTGGCCCGTGACCTGGACCGCGACCTCCTGGCGCTGATCAGCCGCGAAATCGGCTTGAGCGAGGTCGTGGCAGTGGCCGCTCAGCTCATGGACGGCGGGGTGCGAGGCCGGGTGGTGGTGGACGTCAACCGCTGACTCAGCGCTTGCCCATGGAACGGCGCGTGCCGTTGGGCGCGCGGCCTGGGGTCTTGTCGTGGTTGGACTTGCCGGCGCCGGGGTAGGTCGGGGCCTTTTTCGCCGCTGCGAAGGCGCCGGGCTTGAACGGGAAGCTGAAGGCTGGCACGGCTTCCTGGCTGTCGTCGCCGGTGGCTGGGGACGGGGTGGCGGTGTGGTCGACGGTCATGGGTGCTCCGGGCAGTGCGGGTCTGGGCCGGGGCCATCCCCGGGGGCGCGCAGTATACCTGCGGCGCCCCAGGCGCGAACCTACTCGCCGCGAATATATTGTTCCAGCTGGCGGATCAGGTCGGCCTGCTCGGCAATGGCTTCCTTGACCAGGTCGCCGATGGACAGCAGGCCCAGCAACTGCCCATCCTCCACCACCGGCAGGTGGCGCAGGTGGCTGTCGGTCATGATGTTCATGCAGGCATCCACCTGCTTGTGCGGGTCGACGGTGATGACCTTGGCGCTCATGATCGCGCTGACCGGCGTGCCCACCGACGAACGGCCCTGCAACACGACTTTGCGCGCATAATCGCGCTCACTGATGATGCCCACCACGGCCCCGTCCTCGACGACCGGCAGGGCGCCGATGTTCTTTTCCGCCATCAGCTTCAGCGCGTCCAGCACCATCTGGTCCGGGCCGATGGTGTGGACCTGCTGATGGTGCTGGGCCTTGAGCTTGAGTAAATCGGCGACGGTTTTCATGGCTGCCTCTACGGTCCTGGGCGTTATTGTCCTTACAGCGTCGTAGAGGTTGGCGCTCCCTGCAAGGTCGCCGCGTATCAATCGGTGGCTTTATTGCACCTTCGGCGCCGGCGCGCCCTTGGGCCACAGCAACCAGATCTGACCTTGCTGCTTCATGTTGCCGGCCAGTTCCCCGGCCTTGTCGCCGGTGCCCCAGAACAGGTCCGCGCGCACTTCGCCGGCAATGGCGCCGCCGGTGTCCTGAGCGGCCACGGGCCGGGTCACGGTTTTACCGTCGGGGCTGGTGGTGTTCAGCCACAACAGGCTGCCCAGGGGGATAACCTTGCGGTCGATGGCCACGCTGTAGCCCGCCGTCAACGGCACGTTGAGCGAGCCGCGTGGCCCTTCGTCGCTGTCCGGGCGCGTGGTGAAGAAAACGTAGCTGGGGTTGCTGGCCAGTAGTTCAGGCACCCGCTCGGGGTTGGCGGTGGCCCAGTCGCGGATCTTGCCCATGCTGACTTCCTCTTTTTTCAGCAGCCCCTGTTCCACCAGCCAGCGACCCACCGGCTTGTAGGGATAGCCGTTCTGGTCGGCGTAGGCGATGCGCAGTTGGCGGCCGCTGTCCAGGCGGATTCGCCCCGAGCCCTGGATCTGCAGGAACTGCAGGTCCATGGGGTTGTTCAGCCACGCCAGCACCGGGGCGTTGACGCCCTTGCTGTTGATGGTGGAGGCATCGTCATACGGCCGCAATATGCGGCCGTCCAAGCGCCCGCGCAGGCGCTTGCCCTTGAGTTTGGGGTAAATGCTGTCCAGGTTGACGATGATCAGGTCATCAGGCACCCCCAGCACGGGCACGCCATGCTGTTCGTCCTGGGTCAGGCTGCCGCCGTAGACCGGTTCGTAGTAGCCGGTGATCAGGCCGCGGTCCTTGTTGTCGCCAGAGCGCAGGCTGTAGACCTGCAATTGGGTTTGCAGGAAAGTGCGGATCGCAGCGGGTTGCGCTTGCACCTGGGCCGCGGCGGCGCAGGTAGCGCCCCAGTTCGGGTCTTTGGCCAGGCGCTGGCAGGCCGACTTCCAGGCGCTAAAGCCGGCGAGCAGGTCAGCGTCGCTCACCGCCGGCAAGGCGCTCCAGTCGACGCTGACATAGGTGGTGGGGGCAGGGGGTTTGGGCTTGCCGAAGTCACAGCCGGCCAGCAGCACCAATACACCCGTGGCGGCCAGCAGCAGGCGTGGCCAGTTGAACGCTGAAGTTTTCACTCAGAGGTAGTCCGCAATGCGAGTGGAAAGACGCGTAGCTTGGGCAAAGCCCGGGCGCCCGTCAAATCGTCGGCGTGAACGGGTACAATGGCGTTTTGCCAAGCGGTTGCGACGAGGTCAGTGCAGTGGATGTCCAGCAAGGTTTTATCCTGACTCGCCATTGGCGCGACACGCCGGCGGGTACGGAGGTCGAGTTCTGGCTCGCCACCGACGCTGGCCCCCGGCAGCTGTGGCTGCCCGTGCAGGCTTCGGTGGCATTCGTGCCCCAGGCCCATGAAGACCAGGCCCGGGCGTTGCTGGCGCGGGAAAGCCTCGGTGAGCTGCGGCCGTTGGCCCTGCAGGACTTTCACCACCGCCCGGTGCTGGGGCTGTACTGCCAGCAGTACCGGCACTTGCTAGACCTGGAAAAAAGCCTGCGTCGCTCCGGGGTGGATGTCTATGAAGCCGACATTCGCCCACCGGAGCGCTACCTGATGGAGCGCTTCATCACCGCCCCCGTGCAGTTCACGGGCCAGGTCGACGAGCAGGGGGTCGTGCAAGGCGCGCAGCTGAAACCGGAGAAAGACTACCGCCCGGTGCTGAAAGTGTTGTCCCTGGATATCGAGACCACCGAGCGCGGCGAGCTGTACTGCATCGGCTTGCAGGGGTGCGGCCAGCGCCAGGTGTACATGCTGGGGCCGCCCAACGGCGACGCCACGGCCGTGAACTTCGATCTTCAGTACTGCGCTTCGCCGGTGCACTTGCTCGAGTGCCTGAACCAGTGGCTGGTGGACCACGACCCCGACGCCATCATCGGCTGGAACGTGGTGCAGTTCGACCTTCGCGTGCTGCACGAACAGGCGCGCCGGCACGGGGTAGCCCTGCGCATGGGCCGCAACGGCGCCGAACTGCTGTGGCGCGAACACGGCAGCGGTAACGGGCATTACTTCGCCAGCGCCGCCGGGCGGCTGATCATCGACGGCATCGAGGCCCTGCGCCAGGCCACCTGGAGTTTTCCGTCCTTCAGCCTGGAGAACGTCGCCCAGACCCTGTTGGGCGAGGGCAAGGACATTTCCACGCCCTACCAGCGCATGGACGAGATCAACCGCCTGTTCGCCGAAGACAAGCCGGCGCTGGCGCGCTACAACCTCAAGGACTGCGAGCTGGTGCTGCGCATCTTCGACAAGACGCGGCTGTTGGACTTTCTGCTCGAACGCGCCACCGTCACCGGGCTGCCGGCCGACCAGAGCGGTGGCTCCGTCGCTGCCTTCACGCACCTGTACCTGCCGCTGATGCACCGCCAGGGGTTCGTCGCCCCCAACCTGGGGGAACGCCCGCCCCAGGCCAGCCCGGGGGGCTTCGTCATGGACTCGCGCCCGGGGCTGTACGAGTCTGTGCTGGTGCTGGACTACAAGAGCCTGTACCCGTCGATCATCCGCAGCTTTCTCATCGACCCCATCGGCTTGGTCGAGGGGTTGCGCCAACCGGACGACGAACATTCGGTGCCGGGTTTCCTGGGCGCGCGCTTTTCCCGCGAGCGCCATTGCTTGCCGGCCATCGTCCAACGGGTGTGGCAGGGGCGCGAGGCCGCCAAGGCCGAGGGCAACGCGGCGTTGTCCCAGGCCCTGAAAATCATCATGAATGCGTTCTACGGGGTGCTGGGGTCCAGCGGCTGCCGCTTCTTTGATCCGCGCCTGGCCACGTCCATCACCTTGCGCGGCCACCAGATCATGCAGCGTACCCGGCAACTGGTGGAGGCTCAGGGCTACGAAGTGATCTATGGCGACACCGACAGCACGTTCGTCTGGCTCAAGCGCGCCCATGGCCAGCAGGAAGCGGCCGACATTGGCCGGGCGCTCGTCGCCCACGTCAATGCGTTCTGGCGTGAGCAGCTGCACACCGAGTACCGCTTGCATAGCGCGCTGGAGCTGCAATTCGAGACCCACTTCACGCGCTTCCTGATGCCCACCATTCGGGGCGCGGAGGAGGGCAGCAAGAAGCGCTACGCCGGGCTGGTACGGCGTGCCGATGGCCGCGACGAGATGATCTACAAGGGCCTGGAGGCGGTGCGCACCGACTGGTCGCCGCTGGCCCGAGCGTTTCAGCAGCAGTTGTACGAACGCATCTTTCACCATCGCCCTTACCAGGACTATGTGCGCGACCTGGTGCAACGCACCCTGGCAGGTGAACTGGACGATCAGCTGGTGTACCGCAAGCGTCTGCGCCGGCCCCTGGACGACTACGAACGCAACGTCCCGCCCCATGTGCGTGCCGCGCGCCTGGCCGACGAATTCAACGCCCGCCAGGGGCGGCCGCTGCAGTACCAGCGTGGGGGGTGGATCAGCTACGTCATCACCCTGGCGGGCCCGCAGCCGTTGGAGGCCGTGGACGCGGCCATCGACTACGACCACTATATCAGCCGGCAACTGCAACCGGTGGCGGACGGCATCCTGCCCTTTGTCGATGATGATTTCGGCACCTTGATCGGCGGGCAGATGGGGTTGTTCTGATACCCCGCGTGGCCAGGGGCAGGGCGTACCACGCAGGGGCAGCATGGCTGCGGTGGGTCAGTTCCAGCGCGGTGCGGCCTTCCCGAGCTTCGCCCGGTCCCACAGGGCAAACCCCGCCACCGCGGCTACCCCCCCTGTGGGACCGGGCGTCAGCTCGGGAAGCGGACACGCGGTGTATCAGGCGGCCCGCGGTGTGGCCTTCCCGAGCTTCGCCCGGTCCCACAGGGCAAACCCCGCCACCGCGGCCACCCCACCCCCGGTGGGACCGGGCGCCAGCTCGGGAAGCGGACACTGCGGTGTATCAGGCGGCCCGCGGTGTGGCCTTCCCGAGCCTCGCCCGGTCCCACAGGGCAAACCCCGCCACCGTGGCCACCCCCCCCTGTGGGACCGGGCGCCAGCTCGGGAAGCGGACACGCGGTGTATCAGGCGGCCGCGGTGTGACCTTCCCGAGCTTCGCCCGGTCCCACAGGGCAAACCCCGCCACCGCGGCCACCCCACCCCCTGTGGGACCGGGCGCCAGCTCGGGAAGCGGACACTGCGGTGTATCAGGCGGCCCGCGGTGTGGCCTTCCCGAGCCTCGCCCGGTCCCACAGGGCAAACCCCGCCACCGTGGCCACCCCCCCCTGTGGGACCGGGCGCCAGCTCGGGAAGCGGACACGCGGTGTATCAGGCGGCCCGCGGTGCGGCCTTCCCGAGTTTTGCCCGGTCCCACAGGGGTGAACCCGCCGCGGCTACCTCTGTGGGAGTGCGCGGTGCGGTGTGACAGGCTTGAAGGTGAAAGCGGTGGTAGAGTTCGCTGTCATTTTCCAGAGAGGCCGCGCCATGGCTCGCATGCTGTTGATTACCTTGATGCTGCTGTGCAGCTTCGGCACCGCCGACGCTCGCCAGAATAGTCAGCGCCCGCCGTCAGTGGCGGGCCAGTTCGATTATTACCTGTTGAGCCTGTCGTGGTCGCCGACCTTCTGCTTCACCCACGGCAACAATGAACAGTGCAGCGGCAAGGGCTATGGGTTCGTGTTGCATGGCCTGTGGCCGCAGTACCTCAAAGGCGGCTGGCCGCAGAACTGCGAGCCGATCACGCCGCTGACCGCTGCCGAGCGCACCCAGGGCGCCGGCCTGTATCCCAGCCGCTCGCTGGTGGAGCATGAGTGGAACAAACACGGTACGTGCAGCGGCCTCGGTGCCGCCGCGTACATGGACACCGCCGACCGTGCCCTGGGCCGGGTGAAGGTGCCGGCGGCCCTGCAGCCGTCCGAACGCACACAGTCATTCGCACCGCAGGAAATCGTCCAGCTGTTTCGCCAGAGCAACACCGGCATGCCCGAGGATGGCGTGGTGGTGCGCTGCAGCGGGCCGCAACTCGCCGAGGTGCGGGTATGCCTGTCCAAGGACCTGGCGTTCACCGCCTGCGGGCGCGGGGTGAAAATGCAGTGCCAGCAAGACCAGGTGCGAGTGCCAGGTATCCGCTAAGGCGCCAGCACGGACCGCCCTTGGGCGGACCCGAACACGCAGCCCACATCATGGGCGCAGCCAGGGACCTCGATCAGCGGTTGGCCCAGGGCTTGGGTAAAAGCCCTGGCGCGCTCCAGCCGGTACGGCCCCTGGGCCATGGCCGCGCAAGAGCGGTCGAGCAGCCGGTACGCAGTGCCCTTGGCGTCACCGGTGTCCCGGCTTCCGGCCAGGTAATGAACCTCGGCGCTGGCGTAGCGGCTCCAGGCCTCGCTGGCATGGCCGGGTAGCCAGGCAGGTAGCCCCTCAATCCCGTATTTCCACTGGTTGGCCCCCGGGCAGTCGTTCACTGCATAGGGCCGTTGCGCTTGGAAATACAGCCAGGTGCCGGGGTCGGCGACGACGAAGCGCAGGCCGGGTTGGGGCGCGGCGAAGGCGACGTAATGCTGCACCATCTGCGCACCGGCCGAGAAGCCCGCCACGGTGATCGTCCGCACCTGTGGCCATCGATGGCGCACCTCGGCCACCAAGGCGTCCATGGCCGCAAAGGCGCTGACCTGGGGGGCGTTGATCGCCGGCTCGCCTTGTATCCACCCCGAACAGGTCCATACCAGCTCACCGGGCACGGCACGAGGTTCGTCGCCACGCTGGCAGCGGTCGGCGTCATTGGCCTGAAACAGTGGCGCCAGCACCACGGCGCCGGGGTTGGCCACCACGCCGGCGCGGAACGTGCGCAGGGCGTCGTGGGGGAACCCGTGGACCACCACCAGGGCGGCCGTCGCCTGGGCATTACCGGGCTGGGAGCTGTAGTAATGCAGCTCGCCAGCCCCGGGGCGCGGCGTCACGCTCAACCATTGGCCAGCCTGGGCCGCGGCGGGGAGGGTCAGGAGGAGGGCAAGCCAGCGGCGCATGATGAGCCCCTTTCAGTGGGGGCCTTACTGTGGCGTATTTACCTTCACGGGCGCAACCGGGCTGGCTGCTTTGCGTTGTAGTGCCGATCTGGCAAGCTGCCGCCCACCACAGCCAAGGAAGCCATGCCATGCCAGGGGATTTTCAAGTCAGCGGTAGCAATGCCGCGGCGTTGTTCACACTCAAACTGCACCGCAGCGAAGGCATGCTGCTGTTGGCCATGAACTGGAAAGACGGCCCGCCGCCTGCGGATTTCGTCGGTTTCGGCATCGAATACAAGGAACCAGCGGGTGACCGCTTCTATGCCCTCAACAACCGCCTGACGTTCCCCTCGGCGGATGGCCGCGTGCCGACCACGGCGCTGTCGAGCCTGCTGTCGCCCATCCAGAAATTTCGCTGGGTGCATTTTCCCCGCAACGCCGAGCTGCCGGGGGCGTTCACCTACCGGGTCACGCCGGTTTTCATGAATGCCCAGGACCAGCTCAGCTATGGCGAGGCGCAGCTGGGCGACATCGAGCTGCAACGGGACACCTGGCCGGGCCAGCTCAACGTCACGTTCACCCGCGGTTATGTCTCGTCACAGGCCTTTGTGGAGCGCTACGCCAAGGACGATCGCAACCTGGTGACCCTGTTGCCGCGCAAGGCCGCCGATGGCCTGGACTTTGCCCCCACCCACGCCGATGCCCAGGCCGCGCTGCAGTGGATGGGGTTCGAAGCTCGCGAGGCGATTCTGGCGGTGCTGGACCAGGCCATCCGTGACCGCGACGCCCAGGTGAAAGTCATCGCCTATGACCTGAACGAGCCCCATGTCGTCACCCGCCTGGAACAGCTCGGCAGCCGCCTGCAGATCATCATCGACGACAGCGCCGGCCATGGCGCGGCCGACTCCGCCGAAACCCAGGCCGCCGCGCGGTTGACCAGCGCGGGGGCGACGGTCAAGCGCGAGCACATGGGCGGCCTGCAGCATAACAAGGTCATTCTGCTGGACGGCAGCACGGCGAAAACCGTGGTGTGTGGTTCGACCAACTTCAGTTGGCGCGGCCTCTACGTGCAAGCCAACAACGCACTGGTGGTGCAAGGTCCTACCGCGCTGGCGCTGTTCCAGGCGGCGTTTGCCCAGTACTGGGCCAGTCCCTCGGCCCAGACATTCGGCGCTTCGGCCATGGCCCGCTGGCAGAGCCTGGGGCTGGAAAACATCGACGCCCAGGTCACGTTTTCACCCCATGGCCAGGACAACGCGGCGCTCGCCGGGGTGGGCGAAGACATCGCCCGCACCGGTTCCAGCCTGCTGTTTTCCCTGGCCTTCCTGTACCAGACCCGTGGCCCCATCCAGGCCGCCATCAAACAGGTGGCCGCCAACCCGGCGGTGTTCGTCTACGGCATCTCCGACCGGCACATGCAGGAAGGCCTGGACGTGCTGCTGCCTGGAGGGCAGAGCGCGATCCTGCATGCCGCGGTCCTAGACAAGCACGTACCGGTGCCGTTCCAGGCCGAGCCTACGGGGCTGATTGGCGGCGCCGGGGTGCGCCTGCACCACAAGTTCGTGGTCATCGACTTCGACAAGCCGACGGCCCGGGTGTACATGGGTTCCTACAACTTCGCCGATGCCGCCGACCGCAGCAACGGCGAGAACCTGCTGGTGATCCGCGATCGCCGCGTGGCGGTGGCTTACATGGTGGAAGCCGTGCGCCTGTTGGACCACTACCATTTCCGCGTTGCCCAGGAAAGCGCCGACGCCGGCACCCGCAGCGCCCTGACCCTGCGGCGGCCGCCGCGCCAGACGGGCGAGACCCCTTGGTGGCAGGAGGACTACAGCGATCCGCGCAAGGTGCAGGATCGGCAATTGTTTGCCTGACCCGCCGGCTGGATCAGAACGAGTCCACGATCCGCCCCAGCATGGCCATGGCATCCTCGCTGCGCTTGTCCCATGGGTGGCCATGGTTCAGCCGCGCGCAGTGCGCGAAGCCGCGGGTAGCGGAGAAGATAGGCCCTGGGGCGATGCTTATGCCCTGGGCCAGGGCCAGCTGAAACAGTTGCAACGAGTCCACCTGCCGGGGGAATTCAAACCACAGGAAGTAACCGCCGTCGGGCCGGGTGACCCGCGTGGCCTCGGGGAAGTGCCGCGCGGCCGACGCCAGCATGGCGCTCTGCTGCATTTCCAGGTTGTGCCGCAGCTTGCGCAGATGGCGGTCGTAGCCGCCGTGCTGCAGGTAGTCGGCAATGGCCGCCTGGGCCGGCACCGAGGGCGAAATCGTAGTCATCAGTTTCAGCCGGCTGATCGTCTGGGCGAACTGCCCGGCGGCCACCCACCCCACCCGGTAACCCGGCGCCAGGCTTTTGGAAAACGAGCCGCAGTGCATCACCAGGCCGTCACGGTCCAGGCGCTTGACCGGCTGCTGCGGCTGGGGCCCGTAATGCAGTTCGCTGTAGACGTCATCTTCGATCAGGGGTACCTGGTGCTGGCGCAACAGGCCGTACAAGGCTTCCTTGGCGGCAGCGGGCAGGCTGGCGCCCAACGGGTTCTGCAGGCTGCTCATGAACCAGCAGGCCTTGATGGGCAGGCGTTGCAGGCGATCGGCCAGGGTGTTCAGGTCGACCCCTTCGCGCGGGTGCACGGGAATTTCCACCGCCTTGAGCTTCAGCCGCTCCAGCACCTGCAGGGTGGCATAGAACGCCGGTGACTCGATGGCCACCAGGTCCCCCGGCTGGGTCACGCTCTGCAGGCACAGGTTCAAGGCCTCCAGCGCGCCGTTGGTGATCACCAGTTCGTCCATCGCCAGGTGCACGCCGCTGATCATGTAGCGCAAGGCTATTTGCCGGCGCAGGTCGGGGTTGCCGGCTGTCATGTCGGCGATCACCGCCTGGGGGGGCATATCGCGCACGGTGCGGGCCATGGAACGCGCCAGGCGCTGCAAGGGGTACAGGTCCGGGCTGGGAAATGCCGAGCCGAAGGGCACGGTGTTGGGGTCTTTCAGCGACCCCAATACCGAAAACACCAGTTCACTGACGTCCACTTCGGTGCTGTCGGCCTGGCGAGGGCCGATGGCCGGCTCGCTCAGCGCTCGCGTGGCCAGCTCCCGGACGAAATAGCCCGAGCGCGGCCGCGCCTGGATCAAGCCGCGATCTTCCAGCAGGTAATAGGCCTGGAACACGGTAGAAGGGCTGACCACGAAGGTACGGCTGGCCGTGCGCACCGACGGCACCTTCTCGCCCGCCTTGAGCACACCCGTACGGATCATCAGGGCGATTTCATCGGCGAGCTGTTCATAGCGTTTCATGGTAAGCCGGGACAGGTAAGGGGGCCCTAGCATGCCGCTGAATCGGTTTGCCGACCAGCGTCAGATTCAGCACGAAACAGCGGATCAGGTGATTGCGTCGTAGCCGTCGATCGGCTCGGGCCATGGGGTGAGGATCTGGAAGCCATCGTCGGTGACCGCCACCATGTGCTCCCACTGCGCCGACAACGACTGGTCGCGGGTGATCACGGTCCAGCCGTCCGCCAGGGTCTGGGTCTGACGCTTGCCGGCATTGAGCATGGGCTCCACGGTGAAGATCATGCCCTTGACCAGCTTCATGCCCATGCCGCGACTGCCGTAGTGCAGCACCTGGGGTTCGTCGTGGTACACCTTGCCGATGCCATGGCCGCAGTATTCACGCACCACGCTGAAGCCTTCGCGATGGGCGACGGTCTGGATCGCGTGGCCGATGTCCCCCAGGTGCGCGCCCGGGCGTACCTGGCGAATGCCGGCGCACATGGCTTCATACGTAGTACGTACCAGGCGCTGCGCCTCGTCGCTGGTCTGGCCTACCAGGTACATGCGGCTGGTATCACCGAACCAGCCGTCCTTGATGACCGCCACATCGATGTTGAGGATGTCACCGTCGGCCAGCACCTTGCCGTTGGGGATGCCGTGGCAGATCACGTCGTTGACCGACGCGCAGATGGTCTTCGGAAACCCGTGGTAACCGACGTTGGCCGGCTTGGCCTTCTGCACGTTGACGATGTAGTCGTGGCAGATACGGTCCAGCTCGTCGGTGGAAACCCCGGGTTTCACGTAAGGGGTGATCATGTGCAGCACATCGGCGGCCAGCTTGCCGGCGGTGCGCGACAGCTGGATTTGCGCGGGGGTGTTGATCGTTACAGCCTTGCTCATCGTGCAGCCTCCAGGCGTTCATCCATGCAGGTGGAAACGGTGTGCAGGTCGAAACCGCCGGCCTGTTCGGCGCGAATCAACCACTGCGCCAGTTCATTGTGGGGAAGGTGGGGGTGCAGTTCGGCCAACATGCCGATGCGCATCCAGTGCTCGGCCTGGGCGTTGATGGAGCGGCTGAGCGCGCCGGAGGCCACGCGCAGGTTTTCGTGCATCACATCGGAGATCTTGACGATACCCATGGGTGTTCCATATATGAAATGTATATGGAACGTATGTTAACGGTGTTTCGCGGTGGAAGGCAAATCCAACCGTGCGGCGCTGGCCGCGCCAGGCATGGCCGCTAGCCCCCGGCGCGCGCTCGCGCCAAGGCAAACACCCCGTCCATGCGCCAGTGCTCATTCTGATGTGCGGGGTGGCCTGCCCATTCATTCCAGCCTGAGTCACGGCGGTACTGGCCCAGCAACCCGCTGGCGGCGATCTGCGTCGGGTCAGGGTGGTGCAGCTGTTCGGGGTCGGGATCGACGTACAGCGCGTCCTCGGGGCAGTACAGCTCGCACATGAAACACGTCTGGCAGGCGTAGGGGGCGCTGATCCGCGGTAGAGCGCCGGTAAAGGTCAGCACGTTGGTGGGGCAGACGCTGGCGCATTGGCCGCAGCCGCTGCAGCGGTCAGTGAAGATCAGTTCGAGCATCAGGCGTGCGCCTCCAGCGCAGCAAGGGTGTCCAGGCGGGTCCAGGGTTGGTCGAGGCCGCCGGTTCGCAGGTGGCCGTCGAAGGCCGTGGATTGCGTGGGGGTGTCGCTGCGCTGGTGCATGCCACGGCTTTCGCGTCGCGCCGCCGCTGCGCCGTAGCACCAGCGCGCCGTGGCGGCCATGGCGACGATTTCCCGCGCACGCAGTGGGTTGTCTTCGGCGCCGGGCCCTTGCTGCACCTGGTCCCAGACATTGTCCAGCGCCCGCAATGAGCGTTCCAGTTGGCTGCCGCGACGGAACAGGTTGCGGTCCAGCGGATGAACTTCCGCCTGGATACGGGCGAGCAGGGCGCTGCTGTCCTGGCCGCGGCCGTGGCCCAGCCCCAGGCCATTGAAACCCTGCACCGGGCCGGGTGCGGGGACGGTAGCCAGGGCCAACCGGGCCGCGCCACGGCCCGCCCATTGCCCCGAAGACAAGGCCCAGGCGGAATTCTGCGCGCCGCCCCCGGAAGTAGCCCCCGCGATGAGCTCGCGGCTGGCGGCATCACCGGCGACGAACAAACCGGGGATGCCGCTCTGGCAGTCCCGGTCCACCACCCGCACACCGCCCACGCCGCGAATGGTGCCCTCCGGATGCAGGGTGACCTCGAACCGCTGGCGGTAGGGGTCGATACCCCGGCGGTCGAACGGCAACATCAGGTTGGGTTGGATGCTGGGCAGGCGTGCCCGCACATCGGCAGGCACGTCACCCAACTGGCAGAAGACCGGCCCGCGCAGCAACGCACGGCCCAGCGCTTCGGTGAAGCCCGGCCCCTGGGGCAAGTCCAGGGCACGGCCGGCCGTATCGGTGTAGTCGCCAAAACCGTAGACCATGGAACGGGTCATGGTGCTATGGGCGGCGGCGATGCAGTAGTAGTTGGAGAACTCCATGCCCGACAGTTCGGCGCCTGCTTCGACTGCCATCAGGTAGCCGTCGCCGGTATTGGTGTGGCAGCCCAGCAAGCGGGAAAGAAAGGCGCAGCCACCGGTGGCCAGCACCACGGCGCCGGCCCGTACTTGCCACTGCCCGCCAGCCTGGCGCCGCCAGCCACGAGCACCGGCCAGGCGCCCGTGGTCATCGCGCAACAGCTCCAGGGCGGGGCAGTGGTCCAGGATCGTCACCCCGCTGTCCAGCACCCGGCTGCGCAGCGCGCGCATGTATTCCGGGCCACGCAGGCCTCGGTACTGGGTCACGCCGTGGTCGTCGCGGGGAAAATCATAATAACCGGCCAGGCCGGGCAAGCTTGTCCAGGTGGTGTCGATGATGCGGGCCATCCAGTGCCTGTCTGCCAAGCCGAAGGCCGTGCCCAGGCGTTTGTCGATGGCCGCTTCGCGGGCGCCCGGCAACGGGGGTACCCACCAGTGCCCAGGGCCGGCCGTGGCGGTCACGCCACTGGTGCCGCAGTAGCCCTTGTCCACCAGCACGACGCGAGCGCCTTCGCGGGCAGCGCCGATAGCGGCCCAGGTGCCGGCCAGCCCGCCCCCGATGATCAGCACATCAGTGTTCAGCGCCAGGGCGGGGGTGGTTTTTCTCACGGTGGGTTTCCTTTTTCCCGATGGGGTGGGCGCACGCTATAGCGTCAAGGGCGGGTAAGGGAAATGTCGGTTAGTTATATGAATATATTGCATATATTTAGGTAAATATAATTCCTTTTGGTTTGGTAAAGCTGATGGCGGCCGCGGGTGCACGCTCCTCGGGAATGAAACTCTACCGGCGGGCCAGGGTCAGTTTTTGCGTAGCGCACTGAAACCGGTTCCAGTTTCGATCCACTCTGCCGTCAAGGAGACTTGCCATGCTTTCCCCTGTTCCCTCCATTACCCTCAACGATGGCCATACTCTGCCGGCCGTGGGCTTCGGCACCTACCGCCTCAATGGCAGGGAAGGCGTCGAGGCCATCGTCAACGCCACCGCCAGCGGTTACCGGCTGCTCGACGGCGCGGTGAATTATGAGAACGAAGGTGCCGTCGGTGAAGCCGTGCGCCGCAGCGGGGTGGCCCGCCAGGACCTGCGTATCGCCTCCAAGTTGCCCGGCCGCCACCACGCCTACGAAGAGGCGCTGGTGTGTATCGAGGAGTCACTGTTCCGCACTCGCCTGGACTACTTCGACCTGTACCTGGTGCACTGGCCCAACCCCAGCAAGGATCTGTACGTGGACGCCTGGCGAGCGTTGATCGAGGCCCAGCGGCGCGGTCAGGTGAAGTCCATCGGGGTGTGCAATTTCCTGCCCGAGCATCTGCAGCGCATCATCGACGCCACCGGCGTCAAGCCGGCTGTCAACCAGATCGAACTGCATCCCTATTTTCCCCAGCATGAGCAGTTGGCCTGGCACCGTGAGCACGGCATCGCCACCCAGTCCTGGAGCCCCCTGGGGCGCGCCAACCATTTGCTCAAGGACCCGGCGCTGCAGGGTATCGCCCAGCGGTTGGGCAAAACCCTGGTGCAGGTGATTCTGCGCTGGCATCACCAAATGGGCACCATCGCTTTGCCCAAGGCGGCGTCAGTGCAGCGCCAGCGCGAGAACCTGGCCATTTTCGATTTCGAGCTCAGTGCCGAGGACATGGCGCTCATCGCCACCTTGGCGACGCCCGACGGGCGTACGTTCGACCAGGACCCGGCGCACTACGAAGAGTACTGACCGGCCCTGGATGGCCGGTGTCACGAAGTCATCAGGGGGCCGTGAGGCTGCGCTTGATCCAGTTGTACAGGTTCAGCCCATCGGCGGACAGCTCGGTGGCTGAACGCCGGCACAGGAAATACGCCCGCCCATCATCGATCTGCAGCGGCGACAAGCGCACCAGTTCGCCGCTGGCCACCAGGGGCGCCACCAGGGGTGGGCGCAGCAGCGCGCAGCCCAGGCCGGTCAGGGTGGCAGTCAGTGCCAGTTGGCCATCCTCGAACAGCAGCCCATTGAGGGCCGCCGCGTGTTTGACCTCGGCGGCCTGGAGCCACTGCGCCCAGGTGCCGCGCTCTTCATCATGCAGCAATGGCAGGTCGGCCAGCGCGTGGTCGCCCTCGAACGGCCCATGCTCGGCGCTGAAGGCGCGGCTGCAGTAAGGGCTCACCGCACCGCTGAGCAGCAGTTCACTGTGGTAGCCCGGCCAGTGCCCGGTACCGAAGCGTATCGACAAGTCTGCCGCGTCACTGGGATAGCTGCGGTGGTTGGCGTAGGTGACGTTGATGTCCAGCCCCGGGTTTTCCTGCAGGAAGCTGCCCAGCCGGGGAATGAACAGGTTGAAACCGAACATGGGGATCAGGCTGATGGTGACCTGGCGCGTGGCGGACTTTTCCAGCACATGCTCGGTGGCACTGCGCAGCACCGCAAACGCGGAGCGAATGGCGCGGTAATACTCGCGGCCTTCTTCGGTGAGCACCAGGTTGCGGCCCTGGCGCAAGGTCAGTGGCTGCTGCAGGAAGGTTTCCAGCAGGCGCAGCTGGTGGCTGACCGCGGAAGCGGAGATCCCCAGTTCCCTGGCAGCGGCGTTGACGCCGCCATGCCGGGCGAAGGCTTCGAAAGTGCGCACGGCACGCAGGGGAGGGTCATTGGGTAACTGTTCTAAATTATTCATGTATTGAATTTAGCATGAGTGTAATGGCGACTAAAACCCCTGTTTTTATTCAATTGTTGAAGTTCAAGTGGGCGATTTTCGATTGGAATAAGCATATAAACTTCTGATAGTTGATAAAAACAGAATAGATAATTACCGTGCCGCCTTCTCGCTTCTCGGAATTGATCGATTCACATGGATACTTTTATCCAGCAGGTGCTCAACGGGCTCCTGCTCGGCAGTCTTTACGCGCTGATCGCCCTGGGCTACACCATGGTCTACGGCATCTTGCGCATCATCAACTTTGCCCATGGCGACCTGCTGATGGTGGGCGCGCTCGTGGGCCTGTCGGTGCTGCATGGGGTGCAGGCTGCGTTCCCGCACTGCCCAGGGACATTGATGCTGTTGGCGGCGACCCTGATGGCCATGGCCGCCTGCGCCTTGTTGGCCATGCTGATCGAGCGCGTGGCCTACCGCCGGCTGCGCAACGCGCCGCGCCTGGCGCCGCTGATCAGTGGCATCGGCGTGTCCTTGCTGTTGCAGACCGTGGCCATGCTGGTGTGGTCGCGCAACCCACTGATGTTTGCCCAACTGTTGCCCCTGGACCCGATCCAGGTCACGCCGGGGCCCACGGGCGCCATCACCAATGGCACGGCCCTGACCACCATCGCCGTGGCGTTGCTGGTGATGGCCGGCCTGTGGTTGCTGGTGGAGCACACCCGGCTGGGCCGTGCCATGCGCGCCGTGGCCGAAAACCCCCAGGTCGCTAGCCTGATGGGCATCAACCCCAACCGGGTCATCGTGCTGACGTTCGCCATCGGCGGGGCGCTGGCGGCGTTGGCCGGCATCATGATGGCCAGCAACTACGGCAGCGCCAATTTCTACATGGGGTTCCTGCCGGGCATCAAAGCCTTCACCGCCGCGGTGCTGGGCGGTATCGGCAACCTGCGTGGCGCGATGCTGGGCGGCATTCTGCTGGGGCTGATCGAAGCCCTTGGCACCGGTTACCTGGGCCAAGCCACCGGCGGTGTATTGGGCAGCAACTACCAGGACGTGTTCGCCTTCGTGGTGTTGATCGCGGTGCTGGTGCTTCGGCCTTCGGGCCTTCTCGGTGAACGCCTGGCGAGTCGCGCATGAATCTTTCAACGACATTGACCCTGCCACGGGCCAAGGCCCGCCTGGGGGTGCTGCTGTTTGCCCTGGCGATTGTGCTGGCGCCCTGGCTGTTGGGCCATGCGGGCGGCAACGCCTGGGTACGGACCCTGGATTTTGCCTTGCTGTACCTGATGCTGGCGCTGGGCTTGAACATCGTGGTGGGTTACGCGGGGCTGCTGGACATGGGCTTCATCGCGTTCTACGCCGTGGGCGCCTACCTCACCGCACTGCTGGCGTCGCCGCACCTGACCAGCCAGTTCGCCGTGCTGGCGGCCTGGTTTCCCCAGGGCCTGCATGTCAGCGTGTGGCTGATCGTTCCCCTCGCAGCCCTGCTGGCGGCCGGTTTCGGGGCGCTGCTGGGAGCGCCGACCCTACGCTTGCGCGGTGACTACCTGGCCATCGTCACCCTGGGCTTTGGTGAAATCATCCGCATCTTCATGCGCAACCTGGACCGGCCGCTGAACATCACCAATGGCCCCAAAGGCATCGCCTCGGTGGACCCGGTCAGCCTGTTCGGCGTCAACCTGGCACGCACCCAGGACCTGTTCGGCCTGCGCGTGCCCTCGGTGTATCTCTATTACTACCTGTTTGCAGCATTGGCCCTGTTGATCGTGTTCGTCTGCGTGCGCCTGGAACACTCGCGCATCGGTCGCGCCTGGGTGGCGGTGCGCGAGGACGAACAGGCCGCGAGCGCCATGGGGCTGGATACCCGGCGGCTGAAGCTGCTGGCCTTCGCCATGGGCGCGGCTTTTGGCGGTGTCAGCGGGGCGATGTTCGCTTCCTTCCAGGGCTTTGTCTCGCCGGAATCATTTAGCCTCAACGAGTCCATCGTGGTGCTGGCCATGGTGGTGCTCGGCGGCATGGGGCACATTCCCGGTGTCATCCTCGGCTGCCTGTTGCTGGCCGCCTTGCCGGAACTGCTGCGCGCCAGCCTTGGCCCGTTGCAGCAAAGCGTCTTCGGCCAGGTGCTGGTGGACCCGGAAATCATCCGGCAATTGATCTACGGCCTGGCGCTGATCCTGGCGATGCTCTATCGCCCGGCGGGCCTGTGGCCGGCTTCCCGAGGTGGCCAATGAGCACTCCCCTGTTGCAGATCGACCAGGTGCGCAAGCAGTTCGGTGGGGTCGCCGCGCTCAATGGCGTGAGCCTGACCATTGCCCCCGGGCATGTCCACGGCCTGATTGGCCCCAACGGCGCTGGCAAGACCACCTTTTTCAACGTGATGACCGGGCTGTACACCGCTGACAGCGGCCGGTTCATGCTCGACGGCCAGCCCTACGCGCCCACGGCGGTGCACAAAGTGGCCCAGGCCGGCATTGCCCGTACGTTCCAGAACATCCGCCTGTTCAATTCGATGACAGTGCTGGAGAACGTCATGGTCGGCCGCCATGTGCGCACTCGCAACGGCGTGTGGGCGGCCCTGAGCCGCCACCGCCGGGCCCGGGAGGAGGAGCGCGAGACCGAAGCCATGGCCCGCCACCTGCTGGACTATGTCGGTATTGGCCAGTGGGCCGACAGCCGTGCCGATGCGTTGTCCTACGGCCACCAGCGGCGCCTGGAAATTGCCCGGGCGCTGGCCACCGAGCCGCGCTTGCTGGCCCTGGATGAACCGGCTGCCGGCATGAATGCCACCGAGAAGCAGCAACTGCGCGGGCTCCTGGAGAAGATCCGTGACGATGGCCGCACGGTGCTGTTGATCGAGCATGACGTGAAGTTGGTGATGGGCGTGTGCGACCGTATCAGCGTGCTCGACTACGGCACCCTGATCGCCGAAGGCACGCCCCAGGACGTGCGCCGCCATCCCGCCGTGATAAAGGCTTACCTGGGGGGCGCTGCCCATGTCTGAAGCACTGTTGCACATCAAGGGGCTGAAGGTGCGCTACGGCGCCATCGAAGCGGTGAAGGGCATCGACCTGCAGGTGCAGGCCGGGGAGCGCGTGACCCTGATCGGCGCAAACGGCGCTGGCAAGACGTCCACCCTCAAGGCCCTGGCAGGCTTGCTGCCAGCGGCAGCGGGGGAGATCCGCTTCGGCGGGCGCTCGATCGCCGGCGCGGCCGCCCACCGGCTGCCGGGGCAGGGCATGGCCCTGGTGCCGGAGGGGCGGGGTATTTTCACCCGCATGAGCGTGCTGGAGAACCTGCAAGCCGGCGCTTACCTGCGCCGCGACCGTGAACAGGTGGCCAGTGAAATGGACGGCCTGTTCGACCACTTTCCGCGCCTGCGCGAGCGCCTGGCACAGCCGGCAGGCCTGTTGTCCGGCGGTGAACAGCAGATGCTGGCGCTGGCCCGTGCGCTGCTGTCCAGGCCGCGCCTGCTGGTGCTCGATGAACCGTCCATGGGCCTGGCGCCGTTGATGGTGGAGAAGATATTCGAGGTGATCGACCGCGTCTGCCAGGCCGGCATGACCCTGCTGCTGGTAGAGCAGAACGCCCGGCTGGCCTTGCAGGTCACCGACCGCGCTTACGTGATGGACAGTGGCCGCATCACCCTCAGCGGGCCGTCTGCGCAGTTGCTGGACGATGCGCAGATTCGCGCGGCGTACCTGGGTGAATGAAGTGATTTGAACCCCGACGCCACCGGACCGCCGGCGTGTTCCTCCTTGCAGTGTGGCTGGCAGCAGCCGCGATTTTTTACAGGAAATGACCATGAACAACTTTTACAAGCGCGCGGCCCTCGTGGGCGTGGCCCTCAGCAGCCTGGCCAGTGCCGTGGCCCAGGCCGACCAGGAAGTCCTGATCGGCCTGGCCGGGCCCTTGACCGGGCCGTCGGCCCGTATCGGCAAGGACCTGGAAAACGGTGCTCAACTGGCCATCAGTGATGCCAACGCCAAGCACCCGACCCTCGGCGGCAAGCCGGTGACGTTCAAGCTGGTCAGCGAAGACGACCAATCGGACCCGCGCACCGCGGTCACCGTGGCCCAGCGCCTGGTGGATGCGGGCGTGGTGGGCGTGGTGGGCCATTGGAACACCGGCACCAGCATTCCGGCGGCGCGGGTTTACCATGATGCCGGTATCGCCCAGGTGGCCCCGGTCGCCACTGGCCATGCCTACACCCAGCAGGGCTTCGACACCAGCTTCCGCATCATGGGCCACGACGATGACGGCGGCCAGGTTGCGGGCCAATACGCCTTGCAAACCCTCAAGGCCCAGCGCATCGCCGTCATCGACGACCGCACGGCCTTCGGCCAGGGCCTGGCCGACCAGTTCATCAAGGCCGTCGACGCCCATGGCGGCAAGGTGGTGGCCCGTGAGTACGTCGACGACAAGACCATCGACTTCAGCGCCGTGCTTACCACGATTCGCGCGCAGAACCCGGACCTGATCTTCTTTGGCGGCGTCGACTCCCAGGCCGCGCCCCTGGCCCGGCGCATCAAGCAGTTGGGCATCAAGGCTACCCTGATGGGCGCGGGTGGCTTCGTCAGCCAGACCTTCCTGCAACTGGCGCAGAACGATGGCGAGGGCGTGACTGCCCTGGAGCCGGGCCTGGCCGTGGCGCAGATGCCGGGCGGCCAGGCGTTCGAGGCGGCCTACCGCGCCCGCTTCAAGGCGCCCATCGAGCTGCACGCGCCCTTTGCCTATGACGGTGTGGGCGTGCTGATCGCCGCCATCGAAAAAGCGGACTCCACCGACCCGCAGCAGTACCTGCCGGCGCTGCGCGCCAGCCAGTATGCCGGGGTGACTGGCACCATCGCCTTCGATGCCCAGGGCAACCTGAAGAACCCATCGTTCACTGTGTACCAGGTCAAGGCCAACCAATGGCAGCCGGTCAGCGTGGTTCACGGCGGCCAGTAAACATTTCATCACGGCGCGGGCAGCCCCCGCGCCTTCGCAGGAGACACGCGCATGAGCAGTCATGACGGTGAACTGGGCATTCTGGCCCGTCGGCGCATCGAAGCCGAAATCATCAAGCCTATCTACGAGATCCTCGTCCGTGAGCATGGCAAGGCCCACGCCGCGGCAGTCATTGGCGAGGCGGTGGGCAACGCCGCCATCGAGGCCGGGCGCAGCTTCGCGGCCAAGGAAACCAAGGGCGCCGACCTGCAGAGCTTTGTCGAACTGCAGGTGCTGTGGGAGAAGGATGACGCCCTCAAGGTCGAGGTGATCGCCAGTGACGCCCAGCACTATGACTACGACGTCAAGCGCTGCCGTTACGCCGAGATGTACCACGAAATGGGCCTGGGCGAGATCGGCCACCTGTTGTCGTGCAACCGCGATGAGTTGTTCATCGTCGGCTACAACCCTGACATTGAGCTGACCCGCACCCAGACCATCATGGGCGGGGCGCCGCGCTGCGACTTCCGCTACCGCGCCAAGCCCGAGGGCGGCCAGCCATGAGCCAGGGGCCACGGGTAAACGGCGAGCGCTTGTGGCAGACGCTGATGGACATGGCCCAGCATGGCGCCACCGCCAACGGCGGCGTGTCGCGCCTGGCCCTGAGCGAAGAAGACCGCCTGGGCCGTGAGCTATTCGTACGCTGGGCGGAGGAGGCGGGGTGCCAGATCCGTGTCGATGCCATGGGCAATATTTTCGCCCGTCGTGAAGGCCGCGATCCGCAATTGGCGCCGGTGGTCACGGGTTCCCACGGTGATTCGCAACCGGCGGGGGGCAAGTTCGACGGTATCTACGGCGTGCTGGCCGGCCTTGAGGTAGTGCGCAGCCTGAATGACCATGGTATTCAGACTGATCGGTCTATCGAGGTGGTCAACTGGACCAACGAAGAGGGCTCGCGGTTCGCCCCGGCCATGATTGCCTCGGGTGTCTATGCCGGGGTATTCGACCTGGAATACGGTTTGTCGCGGGTCGATGCCAACGGCGTCACGCTCGGTCAGGCACTGGCGCAGATCGGTTACGCGGGCTCGCATCTCTGCCAGGTCACGCCTATTCATGCTGCGTTTGAGTTGCACATCGAACAGGGGCCGATCCTGGAAGCCCAAGGCATCACCATCGGCGTCGTCACCGGCGCCCAAGGCCAGCGCTGGTATGAAGTGGAGCTCAGGGGCCGCAGCGCCCACGCCGGCACCACGCCCATGGACCACCGGCTGGACGCCTTGCTCGGCTTTGCCCGCGTGGTAGAGGCGGTCAACGGCCTGGGCCTGGCCCAGGGGGCGGAAGGGCGGGCCACGGTGGGCATGGCCAACGTCTACCCCAATTCGCGCAACGTGGTGCCCGGCCGGGTGTTCTTCAGCGTGGAATTCCGCCATCCGGACGAAGCGGTGCTGGCCGCCCTGGATGGCCAGTTGCGCGAGGCCGTGCAAGGCATTGCCGACGGTATCGGCTTGCGCTGGCAGGTAGAGCAGATTTTCCAGTATGCGCCGATTGCGTTCGATGCCGACTGCGTGGCCACCGTGCGTACCGCCTGCGAGCGTCTGGGCCACAGCTATCGCCCCATGATCTCGGGTGCGGGGCATGATGCCTGCTACCTCAACCGCGTGGCGCCTACCGCGATGATCTTCGTCCCCTGCGTGGATGGCCTCAGCCATAACGAAGCCGAGCACATCCATCCCCACTGGGCAACCGCTGGGGCCGATGTACTGCTGCACGCCATACTGGCCAAGAGCAGCGCCCACGACTGAAACTGTGGGGCCGGGCTTGCCCGGGAAAGGCCTGGCGGGGTATGTCGGGAATACCGCGGCGCCTGCTTCCCGAGCTTCGCCCGGTCCCACAGGGCAAACCCCAAAACCGCAGCCACTCCTTGTGGGACCGGGCTTGCCCGGGAAGGGCCTGGCGGGGTATGTCGGGAATACCGCGGCGCCTGCTTCCCGAGCTTCGCCCGGTCCCACAGGGCAAATCCCCAAACCGCAGCCACCTCCTTGAACTGACCCCAGCTGCACCCTCCCTGTGGGACCGGGCTTGCCCGGGAAGGGCCTGGCGGGGTATGTCGGGAATACCGCGGCGCCTGCTTCCCGAGCTTCGCCCGGTCCCACAGGGCAAACCCCAAAACCGCAGCCACCTCCTTGAACTGACCCCAGCCGCCCCCCTGTGGGACCGGGCTTGCCCGGGAAGGACACGCAGCGGTGGGACTGGATAACCAAAGCGCCGCTTTCTCGGCGGTCAGCGCCCCGTGCTGTCCCAGATCGGCCAGCAGGTCCTCGCGTACGATGTGTTCGAGGCGCGCAGCTGTAATGCCCAGCGCTGCAGCAGCGGCGTCGAACACGGGGATGGCTATGCAAACAGGCAATATGCCTGGACAGCCTCCCAACGCAATGAGTGAAAATGCAAATAGCTGATAACACAATGAAGATTTAATAAACATTAATTAGCATATAACTAATCAGAATTTTACTAGTAATACTTAGACGAATAATGTTGATACACGCTTGAGCCCGAGCGTCCATCCCGACCCCCCGCACGGTGGAGGAGAGCCTTTCTGCTTCCTGACCTGCGAGGGGTACACCATGCAAACCTGACCACCCGACTGCTTCGCGCCACCGCCATCGCAGCCCCCTGGCCCTCGCCAGCGAACCCGGCTGCGCCGAAGAAGCACCTGCCCCGGCAGGAGACAACCCGAGTCTGTCACCATGAGCCAACATCCGTCGTTCCCCCAAGGCATCTACAGCCTGCCCCAGGACAATAACCGCTTGGCCCTGCGCCAACCGGTGCGTCACGAAGACCCGCTCAAGGAACGCCTGCACCGCAAGCAGCGGCTGGCAGCGGCCTATCGCCTGTTCGCCCAATCAGGCTTCGAGGTCGGCGTAGCGGGGCATTTTACCGCCCGCGACCCGGTGGAGCCCGACCACTACTGGATCAACCCGCTGGGCGTGCCGTTTTCCCAGATCAGCGTCTCACACCTGCTGCGCGTGGACGGTGATGGCCAGGTCGTGGAAGGCGAGGGCGTGCTCAACACCAGTGCGCTGGAACTGCACTACGACTTGCAGAAGGCGCGCCCGGAGGTGGTGGGCATCGCCCATGTGCATGGTTTCCATGGGCGGGTGTGGTCGTCCCAGGGCCGCCTGTTCCAGCCCATCACCGCCGAGGCCGGGGCCTTCATCAATGACCAGGTGATTTTCGACCGCCACGCCTTGCGTGCCGCCGACGGGCGCCTGGAGCAAGACCGCGACCGGGTCAGCCAGGCGTTTGTCGAGACCTTTGCCGACCATAACCTGCTGGTGTGGCAAAACCACGGGCTATGGGCCGTAGGCCAGACCGTGGAGAGTGCCGCCTGGCGCTTCATTCTCGCCGATGACACGGCCCGGGCGCACTTGTTGGCGTATGCCGCCGGCACGCCCGTGGTGCCTGATCTCGACCCGGCCGACAGTGGCGACAAGGCCCGCCATGAGTTCTTTGCCTGGCTGAACTTCCTGCCGCTGTGGGACCGCATCCGCGTGGAACAACCCGACCTGCTGGATTGAGGAATCACCATGTCGCATTTTTCTCGACGCCGCGTGCTGCAGGCGGGGCTGGCGCTGGGCGCAGGCTGCCTGGCGGGCCGCGCAATGGCCACCGGGCCGGGGCTGCGGGTCTGGCGGTACAAGGGCCTGGTGCCGTCGTTTCTCGACCTGGCCGGGCAGGGCAACCTGCCGTACCCGGTGCAGTGGGCGGATATCGCCGGGGGCAGCATCGTCATCGAAGCGCTGGCCAGCGACCACCTGGACTACGCCTACATGAGCGAGATCCCGCCCGTGTTCGCTGCCGCGGCCAACGCTCCGATCAAGCTGATCGCCGTGGTGCGTGGCGATGCCAACGAGACGCGCCTGGTGGTCAACAAGGCGGCGGGCATCCAGCACATCCGTGACCTGCGGGGCAAGCGGGTGAGTTTCGTGCGCGGCACCAACACCCAGGCGTTTCTGCTCAACCTGCTGCAGCGCAACGGCCTGGCCCTGACCGACGTGGTGCCGGTGCCCATGCCCATGCAGGACGCGCTGATCGCCTTCCAGAACGGCCACATCGACGCGCTGGTGGCTGGTGGCATCAGCGGGCTTCGGGCCGCGACGATGATGGATGGCGAGATGCTCGAGGGGACGGCGGGTTACTACGCCGGCAACTACCTGATCGCCACCAATGACGCTGCCCTGGCCGACCCCGTGCGCCGCGCGCGCATCGGCGATTTCCTGCAGCGCGAGCGTGCTACCTGGGCCTGGATACAGGCGCACCCGGACGCCTGGGCCGACCGCAGCGCGCAGCTGACCGGCATCAGCCGCGAGCTGTACCTGCAGCAATTCCACCAGCGCAGCCAGCCGGCGGAGGTGGTCGCCGTGGATGACACGGCCATCGCTTCGCAACAGCACGTCGCCGACCTGTTTCATGACCAGCAATTGATTCGCCGCGCCGTCGACGTCCGACCGCTGTGGCGCCACGACTTCAATCAACTTCTGAGCCGTTGACATGACCCCGTATTCCTCGCGTCTTACCCTGCGCTTCGCCCCCCTGTTGCTGGCCGGTTATGCGCTGCAGCCGATGTTCGCCGCCGCCGATACCAACAGTGATGACACCTTGGGCACGGT
Organism: Pseudomonas eucalypticola; assembly: GCF_013374995.1. Lineage (NCBI taxonomy): Bacteria > Pseudomonadati > Pseudomonadota > Gammaproteobacteria > Pseudomonadales > Pseudomonadaceae > Pseudomonas > Pseudomonas eucalypticola. The sequence goes on from NZ_CP056030.1 coordinate 3,076,838, forward strand.
GATCGTCACCGGCTCGCGCGGCAGCGAGTCCCGTACCGTGACCAGCAGCCCCGCACCTATCGATGTCATCAGTGGCCAGCAACTGGAGAAAACCGGCAGCGGCAGCCTGCGCGGCGCCTTGCAGAAGGCCTTGCCGTCGTTCTCCCAGCGGCCCTCCGGCAGTTCCAACGACAGCATCGCCAGGCCTTACAGCTTGCGAGGCCTGAACGGCTCAAACGTGCTGGTGCTGGTCAACGGCAAACGCCGGCACAACAGCGCGGTGATCAACCTCGACTCCACGGCAGCCTACGGCACCAACCCCGTGGACCTGGACATGATCCCGGTCAGTGCCGTGGACCATATCGAGGTGCTGCGCGATGGCGCCTCGGCCCAGTACGGATCGGACGCCATCGCCGGGGTGATCAACATCATCCTCAAACAACAGGATCATGGGGGTTCGGTCAGTACTTCCTACGGCGAATATTACGAACGCGGTGACGGAGGCACCCTTCGCCAGACCTACAACCAGGGCGCGGCGCTGCCCAACGACGGTTTCATCAATTTCTCCCTGGACGCCAAATCGCAGCAGACCGCCGTGCGTTCGCGCGACGCCACCGGCAGCTTCTACTATAAGCAACCGGACGGCAGCGCCGACCCGCGCGACGCCACCGCCGACCGCAAAGTGCAGGAGAACGGCCTGCCGAAGGTCAAGGACATCAAGGTCGCCTACAACGCCGAATTGCCGCTGGACGATGTGACGCTGTATTCGTTTTCCACCTACAGCCACCGTGACGCCCGAGGCGGGCAGAACTACCGCCGGCCCAACTCGACCAATATCATTCCGCAGATCTACCCCGACGGCACCGCGCCGTTCTACACCCTGGTGGAGGACGACTACCAGGCCGCTACGGGTGCCAAGGGCCAGGCCCTGGGTTGGGACTGGGACCTGAGTTCCACCTTCGGCCGCGATGACGCTCAGTCCGGCGCCGACAAGACCCTCAACGCCTCGTTAGGCCCCAGCAGCCCGACCCATTTCGATACCTACAGCAGCACCTTCGATCAATGGACCAACAACCTGGACGTCACCCGTGCCTTCGATGTTGGCCTGAGCAAGCCAGCCCAGGTGTCCTGGGGCCTGGAACACCGGCATGAGCGCTACAAGACCGAGTCCGACAACCCGCTGTCGTACATCAACGGCGGCTACATTTACCCCAGTGGCCCGTTGGCCGGCCAGCCCGCCGCCGTCGGTGCCCAGGGCGCCATCACCCTCACGCCCGAGGATGCCGGCCAGGCCAGCCGCAACAGCTACGCCAGCTACCTGGACGTGGGCTTCAACCCCTTCGAGAAACTCTACGTGGGCGCCGCGGGGCGCTTCGAAGGCTACGACGACGGCTCGGGCACTACCACCAGCGGCAAGCTCTCGCTGCGTTACGACCTGACACCGACCTTCGCCCTGCGCGGCACCGTGAGCAACGGCTTCCGCGCCCCGTCGCTGTCGCAATCGGTGTACGCCCAGACGTCCAACCAGTACACCTCGGTCAACGGCGTGTCGCAGTTCGTCGAAGCCAAGACCGCCCGCGTCGACTCGGCGCTGGCCCGTGCCCTGGGCGCTGAAGACCTCAAACCCGAAAAATCCCAGAACATCAGCCTGGGTTTCACCTGGCAGCCGATACAGGCGGCCAGCGTGACCCTGGACGCCTACCAGATCAAGATCGACGACCGTATCGCCTTGACCGGCTTCCTGTCCGGCGCCGGGGTCAACCAGATTCTGGTCGCCAACGGCTACAAGCCCGGTTACCAGGTCAAATACTTCACGAATGCCGCCGACACCACGACCCGTGGCCTGGACCTGGTGACCGACTACAAGGTGGACTACGGCGCCTACGGTAGCGTCAAGTACGGCGTCGCGTTCAACTGGAACAAGACCCAGATCGACAGCATCAAGTCCACGCCGGCGGCGCTCACCGCTGCCGGCAGCAACCTGGCGCTGTTCGACCGCGTAGCGCAGGGCTACCTGACCGTGGCCAACCCCAAGACCAAGCTGATCCTCAGTGGCGTCTGGGACATCGGCCAGTTCACCGTCACCGGCGCCGTGACCCGTTACGACAAGGTCACCGCCCGCGACACCAACCCTCAGTACGACGTGACCTACGGTGCCAAGTGGCTCACCGACCTGGAGGTGGCTTACGCCGTGACCAAGGACCTGAGCCTGGCGGTGGGGGCCAACAACCTGTTCGACGTGCGCGCCGACAACAACGCCTACCCCCAGGGGGACGTCAACGGCTTTCCCAAATTCGGCAGCATCTCGCCGTTCGACCCCTACGGCGGCTTCTGGTACACGCGCCTGACCTACAACTTCTGAGGAGTGGCACATGAGCACAGCGCATAAGCAAATCATCCTCGGCGCCTTCATTCCCAGCGCGGGCATCATGGGCGCCGGCTGGCGCCATCCCTCGGCGGCGGCGGACTCGTTCCGCGACTTCGAGCACTTTCGCTGGGTGGCCCAGACCCTGGAAGCAGCGCGTTTCCATGCCGTTTTCTTCAACGACACGGTGAACGTCGACACCGACCTGGACGTACTGGCCCACGGGCCCAACAGCGTGCGCTGGGACCCCCTGGTGCTGCTGCCTGCGCTGGCCCTGAGCACCCAGCGCATTGGCCTGATCGCCACTGCGAGCACCACCTACAACGAGCCCTACAACCTGGCGCGCAAGTTCGCCAATATCGACCACCTGAGCGGCGGCCGGGTAGGCTGGAATCTGGTGACGTCCCTGGGCGGTGGCGAGAATTTCAACCGCGACGCCCATGTGCTGCACGCCGATCGCTACGACCGCGCAGAGGAGTTCTACGACGTGGTCACCGGCCTGTGGGACAGTTGGGACGATGACGCGTTTATCCAGGACAAGGCCAGCGGCCGTTTTCTGGACACTGACAAGCTCCATGTGCTGAACCACCACGGCACCCATTTTCAGGTGCGTGGCCCGCTGAACGCCGCGCGCCCGGTGCAGGGCTACCCGGTGATTGCCCAGGCCGGTTCGTCCGACGCGGGCCGGGCACTGGCGACCCGGGCAGGCGAACTGATCTTCACCGCCCAGCACACGGTAGAGCAGGGCCAGGCGTTTTACGCCGAGATCAAGCAGCGCGCCGCCGCTCTGGGGCGCGACCCTGAGCACCTGAAGGTATTGCCCGGTGTGTCGCCCATCGTCGGCCGCACGCTTGAGGAGGCCCAGGCGCGCTACGACCAGCAACAGGCGCTGCTGGACCCGCCTTCGTTCCTGCGTTCGATCTCGCGTTTTACCAGCCTGGGCTTTGATCTGTCCGAGCTGCCGTTCGACGCGGTGGTGCCGCTGCCGCCCGAGCAATTCGACACCAACACCCACAAGAGCCGGCAGAAACTGGTCTTCGACCTGATCCGCCGCGAACGGCCCACGGTGCGTCAGTTGTTCAACAAGCTGACCGCTGGTGGCCATCGCATCCTGATCGGTACCCCCGAAAGCATCGCCGACGATTTTCAGGCCTGGTTCGAGGCGGGCGCCGCCGATGGCTTCAACGTGATGTTCTCCGGGCTGCACCAGGGCATCGGTGATTTTGCCGAACAGGTGGTACCGGAACTGCAACGTCGTGGGCTGTTCCGCCGCGAGTACCAGGGCCGGACCCTGCGGGAAAACCTCGGGCTGCCCTTTATTGCCAACCGCCGCGCCGGGGGCCGTTCATGAGCCTGCTTCGTCCTTTCGCCGCGTCGCTGCTGGCCGTGGCGCTGGCCGCCTGCGGTGATGCCCACGCGCCGGTGGCCAGCGCCGGCCAGCCAGGCACGCCGCACCGCGGGGGTGTGTTGAAGGTAGCCCTGGACGGTGACCCGCAATGCATCGATCCGCAACAGGCGGGTAACAACACGGCACTCAACGTGGGCCGGCAACTGGTGGATTCGCTGACCGACCAGGACCCGGCCACCGGGGCCATCGAACCCTGGCTGGCCGACCGCTGGGAAGTGTCCGCCGACGCTCGCCACTTCACGTTTCACCTGCGCCCGGGCGTGACGTTCAGTGACGGCACAGCCGTGGATGCCGCGGCGGTGAAGGCCAACCTGCAAGGGATCGTTGAACTGGGCGCGCGGGCCATTCTGGGTTCCACCTACCTGGCGGGCCTGGCCGGTATCGACACACCCGACGCGCACACCGTGGTGGTGCGGTTCGCCCAGCCCAACGCCCAGTTTCTGCAGGCCACCTCGACCATGAGCCTTGGGCTGCTGGCCGCCCGCACCCTGGCCACGCCGCCGGCCCAGCGCTGTCAGGGCGAGCTGGTGGGCTCGGGGCCGTTCACCCTGAAGTCATTTGTGCATAACCAGGTGGTGTCCCTGGCACGGCGTGACGACTACCGCTGGCCGTCAGCGCTGGCCGCGCACACCGACCAGGCCTGGCTGGAGGGCATCGACTTTCTGATCATCCCGGAGTCGGGGGTGCGCCTGGGCAGCCTGCTGTCGGGGCAGATCGACGTCAACACCAGTGTCGCGCCCCAGGACGAGGCCGCCTTGCAAAGCCAGGGCCTGCCGATTCTCAGCCGCGCCAACCCCGGCGTGGTGTTCATCCTCGCGCCCAATGAATCCACGCCGCTGTTCAGTGACCGGCGCGTGCGCCAGGCGTTGAACAAGGCCATTGATCGCCAGCAGTTCAAGCCTATTCTTTCCCAACATCAGCAGGTGGCCAGTGCCTTGCTGGCCAGCAGTACACCCTTGTATCGGGACTTCTCCGCATTGCTGGCCCATGACCCGCAGGGGGCAGGGCGGTTACTGGATGAGGCCGGTTGGGTGCCGGGCAGCGATGGTATCCGGGTCAAGGATGGCCAGCGGTTGTCGTTCAAACTCGACTACTGGCAATCCGTGCCGATTCTGGAACTGGTACAGCAACAATTGCGTCAGGTGGGCATCGAGCTGCGCCTGAACAAGACCACCCTCAGCCAGACCACCGCGCTGCAGGCCAGCGGGGACTACAGTGTGCGCTTTCTCAACCTGACCCGTGCCGATCCCGATGTGCTGCGCACCGTATTCCAGGCACCGGGCTATAACGTCAGCGTGCGCCAGCCTGGCCAGATCGACCAGTTGCTGGCCGACTCGGCGGCCACCCTTGACGCCAGTAAGCGCCAGGCGCTGGTGGATCAGGCCAGCCAGCAGTTGATCGAGGGCGGGCACGCCATCGCCCTGATCGAACTGGCCACGGTGCTGGCCCAGGGCAAGCAGGTGCACGGCCTGCATTATGAGGCCTCGTCGCGGCTGCAATTCTTCGACACTTGGGTGCAGCCATGACCCGCCTGGCGCAGCGCGCCTTGGCCAGTGCGGTGCGCTATTGGCTGGGCCGCCTGGCCCAGGCGGGGGTGGTGCTGTGGGCGGCGTTCAGTGTGTCATTCGTGATTCTGTACGCGTTGCCCAGCGACCCGGTGAGCATCATGCTCAACCAGAGCGGCGAGCAGACCAGCGTCGATGCCGCCCAGGTGGCGAGGCTACGAGCCGAGTACCACCTGGACCAGCCGGTGATCGTGCAATACGGGCTGGCGCTGGAACGGGCGTTGCACCTGGACTTCGGCCATTCGATCCAGACCGGCCAGCCGGTGGCGGGCGCGCTCTTGCAGGCGCTGCCAGCCACTGCGCAACTGGCCTTCGCCGCCCTGGCCCTGGCATTGCTGCTGGGCGTGGGCCTGGCGTTGATTGCCAGCCTGACCCGGGTGGCATGGCTGCGCGATGCGCTGCTGGGGGTGCCGGCGCTGGCGGTGTCCTTACCCACGTTCTGGCTGGGGCTGTTGCTGTTGCAAGGCTTTTCCTTCGGCCTGCACTGGTTTCCGGCCATGGGTAACCGTGGCCTGCCGGCCCTGGTGCTGCCGGCCCTGACCCTGGCCATCCCCACCGCTGCGATCATCGCCCAGGTGCTGCTGCGGTCCATGGCGACGGTGCATCGCCAGCCTTTCGTCGAAGCCTTGCGGGCCAAGGGGCTAGGCTGGCCCCGGGTGGTCTGCCGGCACATTCTGCATAACGCACTGATCCCCGTGCTGAGCCTGGCAGGGGTGATCGTGGGCTCGCTGCTGGCCGGCTCCGTGGTCACCGAAACCGTGTTTTCCCGCCAGGGGGTGGGGCGCCTGGCGCAAGCAGCGGTCAGCGTCCAGGACATTCCCATGGTGCAGGGGGTGGTGGTGCTGGCGGCAGTGATTTTCGTACTGGTCAACCTGCTGGTCGATGCCCTGTACCCCTGGCTCGATCCACGCCTGGGGAAACGCTGATGAAACGACTTTTTCTGGTACTGGCCATCGCCATCCTGCTGACTGCCGTGGGCTGGGCCTTGTGGCCGGGCCTGTTCAGCCATGCCGACCCGTTGCTGGGGGTACCAACCCAGGCTTTGCAGGCGCCGGGCGCCCAGCACTGGTTTGGTACCGACCAACTGGGGCGCGACCTGTACAGCCGCACGGTGTATGGCGCCGGCTTGTCATTGCGCGCGACCTTGCTGGCGGTGCTCATCGCGCTGGTCAGCGGCATGGTGCTGGGGGTGCTCAGTGGCTTCTTCGGCGGCTGGCTGGACGCGGGCTTGATGCGTGTGGTGGAAGTGCTGATGGCGGTACCGGCGCTGCTGCTGGCCATGGCGGTGATCACGGTGCTGGGCTTCGGCACCCTGAATATCGCCCTGGCCGTGGGCCTGTCGGCGGTAGCCAGCTTTGCCCGCCTGGTGCGCGGCGAAGTGCTGCGCTGGCGGGTGAGCACCTTCGTCGAAGCGGCCAGTGCCTGCGGGGTGCGGCCCTGGACAATCATTGCCCGGCACATTCTGCCACCGGTGGCCGGGCCGGTGCTGGCCTTGGCCGCGCTGGAGTTCGGCAGCGCGGTACTGGCGGTCTCGGCACTGAGCTTTTTGGGCTTTGGTGCGCCACCGCCGCAACCGGAATGGGGCCTGCTGGTGGCCGAGGGCCGCAACTACATGGTCACGGCCTGGTGGTACACCGGCCTGCCCGGGCTGGTGGTGGCCGCGGTGGTCATTGCCGCCAACCAACTGGCCAGGGCCTTGCAGGCCCGTCAAGGAGTCTACCGATGAGTGCGCGGACCACGCCGTTGCTGCAGGTCAGCAACCTGCACATCGACTATCACAGTGCCCAGGGTGATGTGCCCGGGGTGACCGGCGTAAGTTTCGAACTGCACGCCGGCGAGGTGCTCGCGATCGTTGGTGAGTCGGGTTCCGGCAAGTCCACCACCGCGGCAGCCCTGGTCGGCCTGCTGGCCGAGAGTGCCCGGGTCCGCAGCGGCAGCATCCGCCTCGATGGGCGCGAGCTGCTGGGCCTGGGTGAGCGGCAATGGCAGCAGGTGCGCGGCGTGCAGATCGGCTTCGTGCCCCAGGACCCGGGCCTGTCCCTGGACCCGGTGAAACGCGTCGGCGCGCAACTGGTCGAGGCCATGACCGTGCACGGTCTGCCACGTGCCGTTGCCCGGGACCGGAGCCTGGGGTTGCTACGCGAAGTGGGGCTGCCCGCTGTCGAGCAACTGGCGCGGCGCTACCCCCACGAGCTGTCCGGCGGTATGCGCCAGCGGGTGCTGGTGGCCATGGGCCTGGCCAACCGCCCGGCACTGGTCATCGCCGATGAGCCTACCAGCGCGCTGGATGTCGAGGTGCAGCGCCAGGTGCTTGATTGCCTGCAGGGCCTGGCCCAGGAGCGACAGGCGGCAGTGATCCTGATTACCCATGACCTGGACGTGGCCTTGCAGCGGGCCGACCGGGTGTTGGTGATGCGCCGCGGGCGTGTTGTCGAGAGCGGCGCGGCGGCGCAGGTGCTGCGCCAGCCGCGGCACGCGTACACGCGGGCGCTGCTGGCCGCGGCCCCCAGTGCCCAGGCGGCCTGTCTGCGCCAGCGCTCACCGGCGCACTGGGCGCTGGCCCCGATACTGGAGGTCAGTGGCCTGCACAAGAGTTTTGCAACCTGGCGCCAACCCGGGCCGCCTGCCGTGGACGACGTGTCGTTCGAGGTGCCGCGTGGGGGGACCACCAGCCTGGTGGGGGCCTCGGGTTCGGGCAAGTCGACCACCGCGCGGCTGTTGCTGGGCCTGGAACGCGCCGATGGGGGCTCGGTGCGGTTCAATGGCCGTGAACTGCTGGGTACTTCGCGGCGCGACTGGCGCGAATTGCGGCGGCAGATCCAGGTGGTGTACCAGAACCCCTACGCGTCGCTGAACCCGCGCCTGAGCCTGGCGCAGATCATCAGCGAGCCCCTGCAAGCCTTTGCCGTGGGCACCACGGCCACGCGCCGGCAACGGGTAGCTGACTTGCTCGCCCAGGTGCATGTCCCTGCCACCCTGATCGACAACCGCCCTGACAGCCTCTCGGGTGGTCAGCGCCAGCGAGTGGCCATCGCCCGCGCCCTGGCCCTGGAGCCGGAGCTGGTGGTGCTGGACGAGCCGCTGTCGGCCCTGGACGTGCTGGTGCAGCAGCAGATTCTCGAACTGCTGGATGAATTGCAGCAGCGGCTGGGGTTGAGTTACCTGTTCATTTCCCATGACCTTTCCGTGGTGCGGCGCATCTCCGACCGCGTGGTCGTGATGCAGGGCGGCAGGGTGGTAGAGCAGGGCGTGTGCGAGGAGGTATTCAGCCGGCCGGTGCATGGCTTCACGCAGGGGCTGCTGGAAGCCGCGATAGGCGTACCTCAACGGTAAGTTGGCGCCCGGTCTACAAAGGCTGTGGTGGGGCAGGCCGCCACAGGGGGGCGCCCTGGGCATCTATCGCCCAATGAGCCTGGCCCGGCCTGATCGCGACGCCACCTACCCAGCGCTCTCGGTCGCTGTGGTCCGGCCAGTACGCCTGGCTGGCGAGGACCCTTTCACCCAAGGCGGTCAACCGAACCGGCCGGTGTGGCCAAGGCAATTGCGGCGAGTCTTCGACCAACAGCGGTTGCCTGGCATCGATCAACGGCCGCAGCAGGGCATGGAACATCAGGTCGCCCAGGTACGGCAGCGGTTCGCGTCGGCTCATCAATTCGGCAAACACTTGGCCGATCGTCACTTCGCCCACCTCGTGGATGTAACGCAGCCCCAGGCGCTCGGTCAGTGACAGGCCATCGGCAATACCCGGCAGTTCCTGCAGTTGGCGACGCAACGCCGGGGCCAACAGGGGCAACGCCAGATGGTCTTCACGTGCCAGGTCCGCCAGGGCCAGCGGGGAGGGCGCACAGTAGGATTGCCAGGCCTGACGCGCCAGGGCAAGCATGGCGGCGTCCACAGGGCGACGCTGCGGCCACAGCCAGGCGAGCAGGTCCGGCGCCAGTTGGCCGATGCCGATGAAGCGTTGCACGCCCGGCACCTGTCGTACTTCGATCAGCTCCAGGCGTTCAGGCACCTTTGGGAGCCCAGCCAGGGCCCGGATCAGAAACAGTTGGTCATAGGCATCGGCCTCGCACCACAACACGTTGTGGCCGGGGCCTGCCAGTTGCGCCAGCGCGTTGTATTCATCCTGTGTTCGCTGCAAAGCGTCGGCCAGCGGAACATCGAATGTCTGGCTGATGAACGCACTGCGCAAGGCCCGATACGGTTGCGGCGCCACGTCCTGGACCGGGCCCATGCACAGGGGGTCGGCGAGCATGTGAAAGGCGCCGCGAAAACCGGCCAATTGCAAGCTGTGGGCAATGTCGTTGCCGCAGCGCCAGTGGCCGGTGTTGGCCTCATCGCTGGCCTCGAAGCCTGGGTGGCGGGCCGCGAAGTCGATGGCGTCGACATGGGCCTTGAGCTTCGGCCAACTGCTGAAGCCCAGCTCCCGAGCCGTCAGCCATTGAGCGTGGGCGAGTGTCGGTGGTGTCGACGGATTGGTCTCGGCCTTCAGTTGGCGCAGAAGGTCCTTGGCACGCTTGCGCTGCTGTTCAAGGTTGATACGGCCGTCGTTGGAAGATGCAGGCATACGAACTCCTTGGGCAACCTGGGTCCGCTTCAAGGTCGGGGAGTCGTGATGACAGAAAAACGCATGAACAATCCTGGGCGCAGCCCTTTCCGCGGATGGCGGCGTGGATAACGCCGGGGAGCCACTATAAGGCAAACATCCCGTTCGAGCCACCGTGCTTATAGCAGTGGCGCATAAGCGCGCATTTTCGATTATTGGACGCAGCCGGGCGCAACGCGCAAAGCTGGCACTTTTTGCACCGGCACAGGGAACCCTGCCCATGAGCACCGCCCGACAACTGAAACTCGGCGCTTTCATGCGTCCCGTGAGCATTCATACTGGCGCCTGGCGCTACCCCGGCGCGTGGAAAGACGCCAACTTCAATTTCCAGCACCTCAAGCGCCTGGCACAGACCCTGGAACGGGGCAAGTTCGACGCGTTTTTCATGGCCGACCACCTGGCCCTCCTGAACATGCCGCTCGATGCCCTGAAACGCAGCCATACGGCCACGTCCTTCGAACCCTTCACGCTGCTGTCGGCCCTGAGCCAGGCCACCGAACACCTGGGGCTGGTGGCCACCGCTTCCACCAGCTTCGATGAACCCTTCCATATTGCCCGGCGCTTCGCTTCTCTGGACCACCTGAGCAACGGCCGGGCCGGCTGGAACATCGTGACCACCTCCAACCCCGATGCAGCCCTGAATTTTGGCCTGGAACAGCACCTGGACCACGACCAGCGCTACGCCCGTGCCCGTGAGTTTCATGACGTGGTCACTGGCCTGTGGGACAGTTGGTCCGACGATGCTTTCACCCGCGACGTGGCCACTGCCGAGTACTTTGACCCAGCCAAGTTGCATACCCTCAACCACCGCGGCGAGCATTTGTCGGTGCGCGGCCCGTTGCACATCGCCCGGCCTGTGCAAGGCTGGCCGGTGATCGTCCAGGCTGGCGCTTCGGAGCCAGCTCGGCAACTGGCCGCCGAGACCGCCGATGTTATTTTCGCCGCACCCGGCAACCTGGAAGAAGGCCGGGCCTTCTACGCTGACGTCAAGGCCCGCTTGGCACCGTTGGGCCGTGAACGCGACCAGTTGAAAATCCTCCCCGCGGCCTTTGTGGTGGTGGGTGATACCGTGCAGCAGGCCCGCGAAACCCGCGCGCGGCTCGACAGCCTGGTGCATTACGAGAGCGCGATTGCCTCACTGTCCATCGCCTTGGGCACCGACGCATCACGCTTCGACCCCGACGCCTTCCTGCCGCCAGTACCGCAGACCAACGATAGCCAGAGCAGCCGTGAGCGGGTGCTGGCCCTGGCCGACCGCGAGCAACTGACCGTGCGGCAGCTGGCCCAGCGCCTGGGGGGTTATGCCGGATTGGCGTTCGTGGGCACCGCGCAGACGATCGCCGATGAGATGCAGGAATGGCTGGACGGCGAAGGCAGTGATGGCTTCAACGTGATGTTCCCGTGGCTACCGGGCGGGCTGGACGATTTTGTCGACAAGGTGGTGCCGGAACTGCAGGGGCGGGGGATTTTCAGGCGAGAGTATGAGGGCGCGACGTTACGCGAGAACCTGGGGTTGGCGCGGCCGGCGAACCGGTTCTTTACTGCGGATCAGGCTTCGCCCGAAAAAAAAATATAGCAAGACGCGGCCTCACGGCCGCGTGCTACAGAATGACGACTCGCTTAGCGGTAACGCTCAAGCCAATGCGCGTAAGGCGCTGGCAGCGTCCAGGATGCGTTGTCTACGCCCAGTTCCTTGGCCGCGAAGTACGCCCAGTGCGGGTCGGCCAGGTGCGCGCGGCCCACCGAGACCAGGTCCAGTTGGCCTGCCTTCAACGCGCCGTCCGCCAGTTGAGGGGTGCCGAAGCCCCAGGCCGAGGTGACCGGCAAGCCGGCTTCGCGGCGCACGCGTTCAGCGATCGGCCCCAGGAACGCCGGGCCCCAGGGAATGTTGGTGTCAGGAATGGTGAAGCCGACGCTGACGCTGAGCAGGTCCAGGCCACCGGCCTTGAAGCGGCGAGCCAGTTCAATGGATTCTGCAAGGGTCTGCTCGTCGCGACCGTCATATTCCACCACGCCGAAACGTGCCGTCAGTGGCAGGTGCTCGGGCCAGACTTCACGCACCGCCGCCAGGGTTTCCAAGAGGAAACGGCTACGGTTGTCGAAGCTGCCACCGTAGGCGTCGGTACGCTGGTTGGCGTGTTCGCTGAAGAAGCTCTGGCCCAGGTAACCGTGGGCAAAGTGCAGCTCGATCCACTCAAAGCCAGCCTCAAGGGCGCGGCGGGCGGCGTCGACGAAGTTCTGGCGAACCCGGGCGATATCGTCCAGGGTCATGGCCTTGGGCACTTTCGGCAGGTTGGCGCCGAACGCGATGGCGGAAGGGGCCAGGGTGTCCCAACCTTCAGGGTTGCCCTCGGCAATATGGTCGTCGCCTTCCCACGGGCGGTTGGCGCTGGCCTTGCGGCCGGCGTGGGCAATCTGGATGCCCGGCACCGCGCCGCCGGCCTTGATGGCCTGCACGATCGGTACGAAGGCCTGGGCGTGCTCGTCGCTCCAGATACCGGCGCAGCCGGGCGTGATACGCCCTTCAGGCGCCACGGCAGTGGCTTCGACCACCACCAGCCCAGCACCACCACGGGCCAGGCCGGCCAGGTGGACATGGTGCCAGTCGTTCACCAGGCCGTCCTTTGCCGAGTATTGGCACATCGGCGGAATCGCGATGCGGTTGCGCAGGGTGACGTCCTTCAGGGTAAAGGGCTCGAACAGTGCGGACATGTGCAGACTCCAGGGAAATGGACTAGATTCGGTTGTTCGATCATAATCGAACAATGGCATTTTATGGAAGCCTCGATATCATGTGCGCCATGCGAGCCTATACCCACCCCAATCCTGAAGACTTCACCCTGGAACGTTTGCTCTATGCACTGAGCGACCCCGTGCGCATGGGCATCGTGCGCTGCCTGGCCAACGTCGAGGAGGCCAGCTGTGGTGAACTGGATGGCGGGCGGCCGAAATCGAGCATGTCCCACCATTTCCGTGTGCTGCGTGACGCAGGGCTGGTGTATACGCGAAGCGTGGGCACCAGCCACATGAACTCGTTGCGAACCGAGGCGCTGAACGGGCGGTTTCCGGGGTTGCTGGCCAGCATCCTGGCCCAGCGTTGATGCCCCCGGGGTTGCTCCTCACTCGCCGCCTTTCATCCGGCGCGCCACTGCGTAGAGCCCCAACCCCACCACCGCGGTCGCCGCGCCGATGTAGCCGGTGCTGGTCCAGCCCAGGCCTGCGGTGATCGCCATGCCGCCAAACCATGGCCCCAAGGCGTTTGCCAGGTTGAACGCGGCATGATTGGAGGCCGCCGCCAGGCTGGGCGCCTGGTGGGCGATGTCCATCAGGCGGATCTGCAGCGGTGACGCCAGGGCCACCATGGTGCCCACCAGGCCGATGCCCAGCATCACGCCCCATAGCGAACCCGCGGCGAACGGGAAGAACAGCAGCACGGCCATGGACCAGACCAGCAGCAGGCCGACCGCGCGGAACCCCAGACGGTCGAACAGTTTGCCACCGGCGATGTTGCCGATGATGCCGCCCACGCCGAATGCCGCCAGGCCGAACGGAATCCACTCAGGGGCCACCTGGGTGACGTCGAGCATGGTGGGGGCCAGGTAACTGAACACGCAGAACATCCCGGCGAACCCGATCGCGCCAATGGCCAGGGCCATCCATACCTGGGGTTGGGTGAAGGCGAGCAATTCGCGCCGTGGGTCGCTGCGCGGTTCGTCGCGACGGTCCGGCACATAACGCCAGACCAGGGCGATGGTGCACAGCGCAATGGCGGCCACCAGCGCAAATGCCGAGCGCCAGCCGAAGAACTGCCCCAGGAACGTGGCGATCGGGTTGCCCAGCAGCATTGCCAGGGTCAGGCCCATCATCACCCGTGCAACGGCGCCGGCGCGCTTGTTGGCCGGCACCATGCTGGAGGCCACCACCGCGGCAATGCCGAAGAAGGCGCCATGGGGCAGGCCGCTGATGAAGCGGAACACCACCAGCGCGCCAAAGCTGGGGGTGAAGGCCGTGGCGGCGTTGCCCAGTGCGTACAGGGCCATCAACAACAGCAGCATGTGCTTGCGCAGCAGTTTGGCGCCCAGGATCGCCAGCAGCGGCGCACCCACCATTACCCCCAGCGCGTAAGCACTGATGGCATGGCCGACCTGGGGCTCGCTCAGGTGCAGGTTGCTGGCAATGTCGGGCATCAGGCCCATGATGGCGAACTCGCCGGTGCCGATGGCGAAGCTCCCCACGGCCATGGCCGCTTCCATTTTGGCGGCGTCGCGAGCGGGCAGTACATGCCCGGGTGTTTGCTGGATGGACATGCGTCTTTCCGTTCTCAAGTCAGTGCTGAAAGGCAAACCGCCGATGATAGCGAAATGGCGGCGAAGGCGTCTAGAACAGCTGTTTGCGGGATAGTTCCACGCCGTTGCACGAAAGCCGGGAGGGCTCGCGGTGCCCAGCCACCGGTCCGGCGCGGTGCTCCCCCGGCGGAACAACCCGCCGGGTGCCGAGGACGAACATAGACAAACCACGAAAAGGAGCCGCCGCCATGACCCAGCCCACCCGTTCCGGCCAGCACCCCGACCGCAGTCATCCCCCAGGGGAAGTGGAGCGCGACAACGACGCTCACCGCGCCGATACCCCCAAAGAGCGTACACGCGACTCCACGGCCCAGGAGACCGCCCGGGAAGTCACGCCTGGTAGCAAACCGGCTGGCTGAATCTGGCTGAACTTTTCGCCGCCCCACCGCCTCCCTTGTTAACCACCCCACAAGGAGACTGGACCATGAAACCGCTGAAGTTGCTGGGCCTGGCCTGCTGCGTCTTGACGCTGCATGGCTGCTTCAACGAAACCGACCACCCGGCCAAGGACGCGGACCGCAGCAAGGCGTCAGTGCAGATGCAGAAACCGGACGCGCCCACCGGCGAAGCCACCCCTCAAGGTGAGCCGTCCAAAGCCAACCAGTGACCCGTAGCGCCCAGGAGCCTGCCCATGGATGAATTCAAGACTTCACGCCGCTACCTGCTGCAAGGTGCAGCCATCACCGCCGCCGTTGGCTTCACCGCCCCGGCGCTGGCCCAGTCGACCACGCCCGGCGCCACCGCGGCCACCCCGCTGCGCAATCCCCAGGGCGGTTTCCCCAAACCGCCCTTTACCGAGCAGTCGCAACCCTGGCCAGGCCTGGCCAGCAAGATGAACCCGCGCCCGGACCACGGTGAAGACAGTTACCAGGGCTCGGGGCAGTTGAGCGGGCGTCGCGCCCTGATCACGGGGGGCGACTCGGGGATAGGCCGCGCGGTGGCCATTGCCTTTGCCCGCGAGGGTGCAGACGTGGCCATCAATTATCTGCCGGCCGAGGAGGCGGATGCCCAGGAGGTGGTGAAGCTGATCCGCGACGCCGGGCGCAAGGCCGTGGCCATTCCCGGCGACTTGCGGGATCCGGACTTCTGTCGCAACCTGGTGCAACAGGCGCATACCGCGCTCGGTGGCCTCGACATTCTGGTCAGCAACGCCGGGCGCCAGCACAGCTACGACTCGATCCTGGACATCCCCGACGAACAATTCGACTGGACAGTGAAAACCAACCTCTACGCCATGTTCTGGGTCACCAAGGCGGCGGTGGCGCTGATGCCCGAAGGCTCGGCGATTGTCTACACCGCCTCGGTGAATGCCTACGACCCGTCGAAAAACCTGTTGGACTACGCCATGACCAAGGCCGGTATCGCCAATTTCAGCAAGGGCCTGGCCAAGCAGCTGGCGGACCGTGGCATCCGTGTCAACGCCGTGGCGCCGGGGCCGTTCTGGACGCCCTTGCAAGTCAGCGGCGGGCAGACGATGGAGAAGCTCAAGTCGTTCGGCAGCGACACGCCACTGAAACGTCCAGGGCAACCGGCGGAGATCGCCGGGCTGTATGTGCAGCTGGCGTCCGCGAAGTCCACCTACGTCACGGGCCAGGTGTTCGGGGCTTCCGGCGGTGCCGGGCAGCCTTGAGGCGCACATGCGCGGCAAAGGTGGCAGATAGCTAGCATCGACCGCCGCGGCCATTGGTGAAACACTCGACGCCTCTAACGCAAGCGGGGGTGTCGTGGATATCCAATGGCAGGAGCTGCAAACGATTCAGGGCGACGTCATCGTCATTGAAGATGACCCCACGCTACGGGCGCTGATGGTCGACATTGTCGAGCAGCTCAATGCGCATTGCGTGGCCTTCGACACGGCTGACGACGCCCTGATCTATATGCTGCAGGCCGACCGTGCGTTCGCCTTGCTGATCGCCGATCATGGCGTACCCGGTACGATCCAGGGCACGGAGCTGTCGGCCATGGTCCAGCAGAAATGGCCGGACGTGGGGGTGATCCTCACCTCAGGTTACCTGCTGGAACCCTCGACACTGCCCCCCAACGTTGTCTATCTGCTTAAACCATGGTCACTCGATGGCCTGGTGACGGCTATCGCAGGCCTGGTGCAACCCGGCGTCGCGCTGCACAAGACGGCCGGGTAGGGCCCGGCCACCGTCTATACCGCCGCCTGCCCGTGCAGGGCCTGGCGTTGGGCTATCAACCGTGCCAACCACAGGCACAGGCCGAAAGCCAACAGCGCCATGGCCGCCAGCATGTGGATCATCGCTTCGCTGCCCAACGTCGAGATCAGGTAACCGCAGGCAATGGGAGCCACCGCCTGCGCCAGCAACGCTGGCCGCGCCATGCGCCCGGACACCACCGCGTAGTCGGCCGGGCGCACGACCACCAGGGGCAAGGTGCTCTTGACGATGGCACGCAGGCCATTGCCGGCGCCGTAGCACACGAGCCCCCAGGCGACCAGGCTGGGGACGAACTCCACCACCAGCAGGCCGATGGCCGTCATCCCACTGGACAGCAGCGCGGTGAACAACGGTGCCTGGCGCTTGAGCGCCAGGTCAATCACCCGGCACAGCACCTGGGCCGGCCCCACCAGCGCCGCCAGGGCAATGGCCGAGGCCAGGCTGTGCCCCCGCGCTTGCAGTACCGTCAGCAGAACGATGGAAATGCAGGTCATCAAGGCGGCAGCGATGGCGAACAGCGCCGTCATCACCCAGTAGATCGACGGTGCCAGCGGCTCGCCCGCTCCCTGTTCAGCCCGTTGATGCGCGGGGGCGTTGACATGCTCAGGCAGCGCCAGGCGGTACAACGGAAACAGCGCCACCAGCACCAGCACCGCGAAGGCCCCGCAGGTACCGCGCCAGCCCAGCAGATGCACCATCAAGGCCAGCAGGGGCCAGATCACGGTGGTGCAGAAACCGGAAATCAAGGTCACGCCGACAATGATAGGGCGCGCCTGCATGCCGTAGGTGGCGCCCAGTGACGTGAACAGGGCGTCATAAAGCCCCGTTGCCATGGCCGCGCCCAGCACCACCCACGCCAGCAGGTACACCGCCAGGTTCGGCGCCAGGGCCATCATGGCAAGCCCCACCGCCATGATCAGTCCATGGGCAGCGATGACCTTGCGCCCGCCGACCCGGGCGATCAGGCGCCCCACCCGCGGTGACAGCAGGCTGGCCACCAGCAGGCCGATGGACGCGCCGCCCAGCACCCACTGGTGGGACCAGCCGGTATCGTGGGCAATGGGGTCGGCCAGCACCCCCAGCAGGTAGAACGAGCCTCCCCATGAGAGGATTTGCAGCACCCCCAGCAGGGCGATCCTGGCGGGGCCCGGGCGTGGGGGCAGGGTAGCGGTGTTCACGCGATATCCTTGGTCAGCACAAAGAAGGGCCGCCAGCATGCCGTGGACGCACGCCGTGGTCCAGCCAGACCATTGGCGGGGACAACAACAGCTGCGCACTCAGGGCAACTGTTCTATCGTGTGGGGCACCCCGGCCCGGATGCCGAGGCACTACGTACCCTCATCGGCCTGGAGGCTGACATGACACTGGAGCAAGACCTGGCAATACTGAGCCGGCAAGAACACGCGTTGCAATGGGAGCGCTTCGATGAAGACGCCGCCTGGCAACTGGGCAGCCTGCTATACGCCCGTGCGGTGCACGAAGGGCTGGGGGTGGTGATCGATGTGCGGCGGTTTGACCGGCCACTGTTTTTCGCCGCCCGGCCCGGCGCCTCGTTCGATAACCACGAATGGGTGCGGCGCAAGGCCAATACCGTGCAGCGGTTCCTCAAAAGCTCTTACCGCATCGCGCGGGAACTGGCGCTCGAAGGGCTCGACATCACCCAGCGCTACCATCTTTCGCCAGCGGACTACGCCTACGTGGGCGGCAGCTTCCCGATCCGCGTGCGCGGCACCGGGGTGATTGGCAGTGTCACGGTATCTGGCCTGCCGGACCGCCAAGACCACCAGATCGTGGTGGAGGCACTGTGCGACCTGCTGGGGCACGAGCGCGCAGAGCTGGCGTTGCCTTGATGGCGTAAGGCTATAGGCGCGCGAGGTGTCTATTTCCGAACTCTGCGCCAATCCTGGGGGTCACAACCGATGCACGTTGCAAGGACCTCGACCCCCAAGGAGATGAACATGCCCCACGCACCTCACACGCTGTTTACCCGCACTTGCCTGGCGGCGTTGCTGCTGGCCGGCGCCTCACTGGCCCACGCCGATGACCTGCTGCTGGTCGGCAACAAGGATGGCGCCAGTGTGTCGGCATTGAGCCTGAAGGACGGCAAACAGGTGCTTCGCCTGCCGGTGAGCACGGGCCCCCATGAAGTCATCGTCGCCGCCGATGGTCGCCTGGCGGTGGTCGGCAATTATGGCGCCCAAGGCGTCGCCAACAACCGCCTGAGCGTGATCGACTGGCTTTCGCGCAAGGTCGTGCGCACCATCGACCTGGGCCAGGACTCCCGCCCCCACGGCATCCGCTTCCTGCCCGACAACCACCGCGTGGTGGTCACCACCGAGGACAGCGAACGCCTCCTGGTGGTCGACCTGGCGCAAGGCAAGGTGCTGCAGCGTATCGCCATTGGCGGCGGTCAGCCGCACATGGTCGTGCTGTCGCCCACCGCCGACCGGGCCTATGTCACCCACGTCAAGGACGGCAGCCTGTCGGTGGTCGACCTTGCCCAGCAGCGCAAGATCGCCACCGTGCCCACCGGCCACAGCACCGAGGGCATCGCCATCAACCAGGCGGGTACCGAGGTATGGGTGAGTAATCGCGAAGACAACGACGTGGCGATTGTCGATACCCGAACGCTGAAAGTCACTGACCGAATCAAGACCGGCCAATTCCCGATTCGCATCGTGATGACCCCTGATGGCCAATACGCACTGGTGACCTGCGCCAAGTCAGCGGAGCTGGCTGTGATCGACGTGGCGCAAAAACGCGAGGTCCGGCGGGTCAACCTGGCGTTCGAAGGCGCGCAGTACCGCAAGACCCTGCTGGGCGCAGCGGCCCTGCCCATTGGCGCCGTGGTGTCGGCTGACGGCAAGCATGCCTATGTGGCCATCAGTGGAGGCGATGAGGTGGCGGTCATCGATACCGCCACCTGGACGGTACAGGCCCGCTGGCCTGCCGGCCCTGAGCCTGATGCCCTGGCGCTGGTGCCAGAGGCGTGATGTCCTGTCGGTGATTGAGCCTTTACCGGCGGCAATCACCGACGTCGATATTCACTATGCCGCCAGGTGTTTTTTCGATCCGGCCGGCCAGTCGTACAGTGGGCTCCATGTTCTTCCACCCGCTCAGGAGCCCCACCATGAAACCTGTATTGACCTTCACCCTTGCCATGTCCTTGCTCGCCACCGGCAGCGCGTTCGCCACCCCACAGACGGTGACCAGCCACGAGCGGGTCACCGTTGCCCAGGACGGCGCCGAGCATGCGCGCAACCACAACCTGCGCACGGCCCAAGCTGGCAGCGAAGCGGTGCAACCACGCCAGCACATGGAGCGTGCGAGCGTTATCTATGTCGCTGAAGTGCGCAAGGAGTTCGGCTCGCAGTACCAGCGCTATTGATCGGCGGGCTGTTGCCCCAGCCCGGGAGCCGTGATGGTCCCGGGCAAAGCCGTGCCTGGCCTTCGCTGGAATACATGTCATACAGCCCCTAGCGCCGTTGATGGCCCGCCAGCAGGCGGCCCAGGGCGGTGCCGACCACGAACGCGGCGCCGACCGCCGCCCAGATGACCGCGGGGGAGGGGCGCTTTATTGGCAACGTGGGGCCGGTGGACGTGTCTTCCTCATCGACCCCTTGAGGGTCGGAAGGATGCTCCTGGGAAATGAAGCGCTGCGCTTGCAGCTTCAACGACGCGCCTTCGACCAGGGTCAACGTCAAATCCTCGATGATGCCGGCGATGCGGTCGGCGAAGACGGGCGCGCCGTTGGGGTCCAGTTGGTCATAAATGAACTGCTGGCCCTCCACCCAGCCGACCGCGGTCAGCAATTCGGGGCTCAGGTAGTATTTTCCGTCCAGGAAAAAACCCGGGAACTGATGACCATCGTCCCGGGTTTCGACGGTATAGCGTTCGCCTGCGCGCATGCCTGTGGCTGAGTCGATCATGGTTCACGTCTCCTGTTATTGTTCGGTTCCACCTTGAGATAGGCGGGCGCTGGCATTCCAGCGCCCGCATCAGCACCGGGATCAGGACACCGGCAGGCCGATGACGTCTTCCGAGACGGGCACCTCGATGCCAGCCTTGCCCGGCGTGAGGATGACTTTGCGGCAGTCCTCTTCCTTCTTGTCGAAGATCTTGTAGCCGTCCGCCGCCTGCTCCAGGGACATGCGGTGGGTAATGATGGTTTCGGGCCGCAATTTACCCGCCTCGATGATCTCCAGCAGTTCCGGCAAGTAGCGTTGCACATGGGTTTGCCCCATGCGGAAGGTCAGGCCTTTGTCGAACGCATCGCCGAACAGGAAACCGTGGATAAAGCCGGAGTACACCCCGGGCACGCTGACCACGCCGCCGCGCCGTACCGCGGCAATGCACTGACGCAGGGCCTTACCGCTGCTACCTTCGAGTTTCAGGGTAGCCAGCACGGTTTCGGTGGTGCTGCCCTTGGCTTCGAACCCGACCGCGTCCACCACGCCGTCGACCCCGCGCGAACCTGGGGTCTGGCGAATGATGGTGTCGGCCGGGTCGTCATCGTCATCGAAGTTGATCGGGATGACGCCATAGGCTTGCTGGGCGTAGGCCAGGCGGTAGTCATGATGGTCGACCATGAAGATTCGGTCGGCTCCCAGCATGCGGGCCACGGCCGCGCACAACAGGCCCACGGGCCCGGCGCCGTAGATGGCGATGCTGGAACCGGCACCGATCTGGGTATTGGTTACGGCCTGGTACGCGGTGGGCAGGATGTCGGAAAGAAACAGCACTTTTTCGTCCGCCAGCGTGCCCGGCACCTTGAACGGCCCGGTGTTGGCTTTGGGCACGCGCACGTATTCGGCCTGGCCGCCAGGGATGCCGCCGTACAGGTGGCTGAAGCCAAACAGGGCGGCGCCCGGCGGAATAGCCTTCTTGTTGATGATGGCGCCGCGGCCGGTGTTGGTGGTCTCACATGCGGCGAACAGATCGTGCTGGCAGAAGAAGCAACTGCCGCAGGCGATGACGAAGGGAATCACCACCCGGTCGCCGCGCTGCACGGCAGTCACATCGCTGCCGACGTCCTCGACGATGCCCATGAACTCATGCCCGAAAATGTCCCCGTGCTCCACAGTGGGGATCTTGCCGCGGTAAAGGTGCAGGTCGGAGCCGCAGATGGCGGTTGCCGTGACCCGCAGGATGATGTCGTCCGCCGCCTCGATGACCGGGTCCGGAACGGTGTCGACTTTCACGTCGTGTGCGCCGTGGTACGTCAATGCTCTCATGGTGCGTCTGCCTTTTGGTGGGGAGCCTTAAGTGCAGAGGAGGAGCGCAGGCGCGAAGTTCAACACAGTCGCCGGATAGGCGATTGATGGTGTTCCATCTGCCATCGGTTCCCTCCAGCAGGCGCACAACCGCGCCCCGGGCGCCGCACAGCGACAGGCGCCATGCATGCGCTCGGTCCAGAGCCTAGCGGTGCAGGGTGATCGGCACCGACTTGGCCGCCGGCACCTTGCTGCGTTCGGCGTGGTGCCATAGTGGGACCAAGGCGTTGCATTCCGGGTAGTAAGCCGCCGCGCACCCCGAGGGGATGTCGTAGGCGATGATCTGGAACGGCCCGACCTCCCGGCGCACCTCGGGCTCCACGGCGGTGCGCAGCCTCACCCAGTCCCCGGCCACGAGCCCGAGGCGCGTGACGTCGTTGGGGTTGAGGAAAACCACGCTGCGGGTGCCCTTGACACCCCGAAAGCGGTCATCGTAGCCGTACACGGTGGTGTTGAACTGGTCGTTGCTGCGGATCGTCATCAACTGCAGTACATCGCGCCGCTGTGCGCCGACGGCCACATCGCTGTCTTCTTCAAGGCTGCGCGGGCGGATGAACTGCGCCTTACCCGACTCGGTTTTCCATTGCCGCTGGGCGGCCGGCAGTGGGCGATGGAACCCGCCGGGGGCCCACATGCGGGTTTCCATGTCATGGAATATCTCCGGGTACACCTCGCTGATCGCCTGGCGTACCCGTGCGTAATCGCGCCGCCAGGCGTCCCACGGGATGCGGGTACGGCCGCCCAGCGTGGCCTCGGCGAGCCCGGCAATGATCGCGACCTCGGAGCGCAGGTGCTCACCGGCCGGTGCGCTGGTGCCTTTCCAACCATGCACGCAGCCGGTGCTGTCTTCGGTGCTGTAGGTCTGCACCACGCCGTCCTGGCTATCGAGTTCGATGCGCCCCAGGCATGGCAACAGCCAGGTGTGTTTGCCGGGTACCAGGTGCGTGCGGTTGAGCTTGGTCGCTACCTGGACGTGCAGGTCGAGTTGTGTCCACGCCGCTTCCATGCGCGGCGTATCGGGCACCGCGCGCAAGAAATTGCCGCCCAGGCCGATGAACGCCTTGATGCTGCCATCGAGCACCCCGGCACACGCATCGACGGTGCTGGTGCCTTTGCGCGGCGGCACCGTGAAACCGAACAGTTGCTCGATCTTGTCGACGGGCACCTTGGCCGGGTCTTCGGTAATACCTACCGTGCGCTGGCCCTGCACGTTGGAGTGGCCGCGCACTGGGCAGATGCCAGCGCCGGGTCTGCCGATGTTGCCGCGCAACAGCAGCAGGTTCACCAGCATTTGCACGTTCTCCACCCCATGGCGATGCTGGGTCATGCCCATGCCATACACCACCATCACCCGCTGGCTACGGGCATACACCGTGGCGGCCGCCTCCATGGCGCTGCGGTTCAGGCCCGACTTGCGCTCAAGGTCCGCCCAGTCGTGCCGTTCAACTTCGGCCACGAAGGCTGCGAAGCCTTGGGTGTGTTCGCCAATGAAGGCATGGTCGAGTATCGCCGGCAGGCCCTGTGCCGTCGCCAGTCGGTCCATCTCCAGCAGGTGGCGGGTGATGCCAATGACCGCTGCGGTGTCGCCGCCAATGGCCACCTGGTGATACTGCGTGCTGATGACGGTTGATTCGGGGCCGAGCATTTCGCGGGGTGACTGGGGGTTGACGAAGCGCTCTAGCCCCCGCTCACGAAGCGGGTTGAAAGTGATGATCGGCACCTTGCGCTTGCGCACCTCCTGCAGCGGGTGAAGCATCCTGGGACTGTTGCTGCCTACGTTCTGACCAAAGAAAAACACGCAGTCGGTATGCTCGAAGTCCGCCAGGGTGACGGTGCCCACCGGCACGCCAATGCTTTCCTGCAAGCCTACCGAGGTGCTCTCGTGGCACATGTTCGAACTGTCCGGCAGGTTGTTGGTGCCATACGCCCGCGCCAGCAACTGGTACATGAACGACGCTTCGAGCGACGCGCGGCCGGAGGCGTAGAACACTACCTCATCGGGTATGCGCTGGCGCAAGTGGCTACCGATTGCCTGATAGGCCTGCTGCCAGCTCGTTTCGACATAACGGTCGGTGCTGGCGTCGTAGCGCAGCGGGTGGGTGAGGCGGCCGTGCTGCTCCAATGCGTAGTCGGTCCAGGTTCGCAGTTCGGTCAGGGTATGCTGGGCGAAGAAGTCGGGGCCCGTCCGCAAAGCGGTCAACTCCCAGGCCGTGGCCTTGGCGCCATTCTCGCAGAACTCAAGCGCATGGGGGTCGCCGGGCTTCGCCCAGGCACAACCTACGCACGCAAACCCCTTGGGCTTGTTCTGCCGCATCAGTGCCAACGGCGCCCGCTGCAAGGCCTGCTCGCGCCACAGGATGGCCATGACCGACTGCGCGGAGCCCCAACCGCCGGCGGCATGGGTGTAGGGCTTGTAGCGGGGCTTGGGGTGAAACAACTGCATGGCGGCATCCTCGGCGAGCTTCGTGCTATTACGAAGCGTGGGCCGAGGGGTTGGTTCAATGCCCGGGATGGAAGGCTGCTTATGTGCCCTTACTCTGTACTTCATGGGTCGCGGCGCCTGGCCAAGCTCAGGCCCATGACCCACATGAGCGCCATTTGCATACGCTATGGCTAGCCACGGCACGCATGGCAATGATACGGTCTGGACTTTGATGCTTTCAGCTTCCACCTGATCAACCCATGGAGCCATGAATGAAACGCAACGGACGCCGCAAGCGAGCCCGGGAAAACATTGGGCGAATGATCGCCAGGATTGACGGTATGGACGACCGGCAGGGTTCTAAGGTGTTGCGGTTTGCCCGCGCGGGCTTCCAGATAGCCCGGTCGCTGGTGTTGAAAACGTTTGGCGAGAAGGGCGGGGCGAGGGCTCTATAGGCGGCTCGAAACCAGGCTCAGCACCGCGT
Organism: Pseudomonas eucalypticola; assembly: GCF_013374995.1. Taxonomy (NCBI): domain Bacteria; kingdom Pseudomonadati; phylum Pseudomonadota; class Gammaproteobacteria; order Pseudomonadales; family Pseudomonadaceae; genus Pseudomonas; species Pseudomonas eucalypticola. Next base: position 3,101,466 of record NZ_CP056030.1, read on the forward strand.
CGGCAAAATCGGCAGGCGCTTCCTGCGGCACGTTATGCCCCACGCCATCGAGAATCACCCGGCGAACGGGCCCGGTAAACCTGCTCAGTGCCGTTCGTTCATCTTCGATCGGTCTCACACCGTCGTCAGTGCCCGCCAGTATGACCGTGGGTACCGAAATCAGCGGTTGCCGCGCTAGCTGCTGTTGTATAGCCGCGTACTGCGGATCGCCTTCGACCAGGCCGAAGCGGTGTCGATAGGAATGGGTGACGACCTCGACGAAATCGGGATTGTGGAACGACCGGGCCGTGGCCTGGAACTGCTGGTCGGTGAACGTCCACAACGGCGACCATTGCTGCCACAACAGGCGGCAGAAGGCATCCCGGTTCGTTTCCAGCCCGGCGTAGCCCCGGTCACTGTGCAGGTAGTACTGATACCACAGCCGATGCTCGGCCTCAGGCGCAATAGGCTGGCTGGCCGTTGCGATGTCCTGGATGTTGTAGCCGGGCTCGCAACTGACCAGGCCGACGACCCGTTGCGGCCAGAGCGCTGCGACGACGCAGGCGGCCCTCCCGCCCCAGTCGTAGCCAGCCAGCACCGCGCGCGGGATGTTGAGGGCGTCCAGCAGGGCCAGCAGGTCGGCACCCAGTGCCGCTTGCTCTCCGGAGCGCGGCGTATCAGGTGAGACAAAACGCGTGTCGGCATAGCCGCGCAGTGACGGGACGATGCAGCGGCAACCGGCCGCGGCGAGGCGCTCGACGACATCGTCGTAGGCGTGGGCGCCGTAGGGGAAGCCGTGCAACAGCAACGCCACGGGGCCGTCGGCCGGGCCCGCTTCCCGGTATGAGACATTCAGTACGCCGGCGTGGATTTCTTTCACAGCGTCGTCCTCCGCAAGGTGTCTGCTTCAGACCGCAACGGCGACCGTTGGGTCCTTCTGGCCGGTCAGAAAAATCGGCTCGATCAAACCCCACCGCAGCCGCCAGATGTTCTTTGAACTATTGCTGACAGCGGTTTGACTAATGCTGTGCACCCCGCCCTGGCCAGATGCCAGGGCAGTTTCTCAACGATGCATTTGCAGACGAAGGTCGGTGAAATCATGAAGCGTGAACAGATTGAAGGTGTTGCAGAAAAAGCCGCTGGCAAAGCACAGAGCGCAGTCGGGCGTCTGCTGGGCGATTCGCAGCTGGAAGCTGAAGGGGCAGGGCACCAGGCCGCAGGGCAGGTCACCAAGACCTATGGCGACGCGCTCGATACGGTATCGGCCTTTGTCAAGGAGAAGCCCGTGGCTGCGCTCGCCATTGGGGCAGGGCTGGCGCTACTGGTCAGCCGTCTGCTGCGCCGCTGAACCCATCCCGCCAGGCCGTTATCAGTCGCCCGCCGCCAACAGCTGCTGCACCTCGCCAAGCCCCGGTGCGTAAGCGCCGGCATGGCTGCAGGAGACTGATGCACAGGCCGCCGCGAAGCGCAGTCGTTCCTGCGCTTCGCTGATGCCCAGCCATTCGCTGGCCAACCAGCCTGCCATGCAGGCGTCGCCCGCACCGACCGTGTCGGCGACCTCCACCGCAATGGCCGGCTGTGTGTATTGCTGGCTCCCCACCTGCAACACCATTCCCTCTTCACCCCGGGTGAACAGTACTTGCGCGGCAGGGTTCAGGGCGCGCAGCGCGTCCAGTGCCTGCGCTTCCGTCTGCCCGGGGTAAATCTGGCGCAAGTCCTCGTCTGACAACTTGATACGGTCGGCCAGCTTGATCATGGTCGGGAAGGTGTGCTCCAGGTAGTGCGGGTCCATGAGGTTGCGCCAGTTGGGGTCGAAGCTGATGCGCTTGCCCGCTTGCCTGGCCTGCTGCGCGATGCTTAAAAGGCCGTCCGCCAAGGGTTGGCGTGCCAGGCTGATGCAACTGAAATGGCACCATTGCGCCGCGTCCAGCCAGCCTTCGGGCAGGTGACGGGCGTCGAACTGCAGGTCAGCGTCACCGGCGAAAAAATACCGGGGCGGGTGGCTGGACGCGACGATCGCCACGAGCGGGTCGCGGTCCACGCGCTGGATGAAGCGCATGTCCAGGCCCGCTGCGCGGGACTGGTCGGCGATTTCGTCACCCAGGGAGTCCTGGCTGATGGCACCAGCGAACGCGGCCTGCACGCCCAGGCGGCTGAGCCCGCGGGCCACGTTCCAGGGCGCCCCCCCGGGGTACCCGCGCCAGTGTCCAGGCGAGCCCTGGACAATGTCGGTCAGGGCTTCGCCGAATACGATTACGTTGGGCAGTGGCATGGTTTCTCCCGCTTCAAGGGTTGGCAGCAGCGCGGGAATAACCATACGTGGGGGGTGGCGGGGTGGCTAGTGGTGAATCGACGTGGCACCGATACTTATTTGCGCTGTAGCGGTCAGAGAATCGACAGCGGGTAGTCCACTATCAGCCGCAGTTCGTCGATATTGCCTTCAGCCTGAGCCGCATTACCGCGGTGCAACGCCTCGCGCACACGCACCGAGAGGTTTTTGGCGGGACCTTCCTGCACCACATATTTGGCTTCCAGATCGGTTTCGTGGTGTTCGCCACCGTCACCGTAGCCGTACGTGCGGTAGGCGCTATCGGTGGGCATGTGGGTGCCGTCGATGCCGTCCCCGTGGGTGTAGCGGGCCATGAAGCTCAGGCCTGGAACGCCCAGGGTCGCCAGGTTGAAGTCGTAGCGTGCCTGGAAGGATCTCTCCCCGGGGCCGTTGAAGTCCGAGTACTGCACCGAGTCAGCCAGGAAGACCGAATCGCCGGTGTTGTTGCGGTCGCCCACGCCGATGTAGTCGAAGGGGGTGTTGCCGTTGATTTTCTGGAAGCCCAGGGTCACGGTATGGGCGGACAGAAACGCATAGGAGGCAGACAACGAGTAAGCGTTGTTGTCGATCTTGCCAGCTTTGGCCGCACCGGTGTCGGTGGTGTGGTAGCCGTTGGCGTTGAACGTTATCGACTGGGTGTTCGTCAGTGGCAGCACGTAGTTGACGCTGGCGTAGTACTGGTTCCAGATGTCTTGCAGTGTCGCACCGTACAGGGAGGCGGTCAGGTTGTCGTTGAACGCGTACTTGCCCCCTGCGTAATTGGCGGCCCGGGTAGCGACGCCTGCGTACGAGGCCCACAGTTCGCCATCACGGTTGGTGGTGTCTGCGCTGGTGCCGGAATAGAAATGCCCGGCCTCCAGGTTCAGGTCCTTGATCTCGCTGCTCATCAATGAGACGCCGCTGACGGTCTCCGGTGTCAGGTGTGTGCCGCCCACGGCGAACACGGGTGAGGTAGAGGGTTGCTGATCGCCGATTTCCAATTGGGTGCGCGAGATGCGGAACTTGATGGCAGCGCCAGCCTTGCCGTAACTGTCGTGGTTCTTGCCGGGCACGAGGTTGCCGTTGTTGTCCAGGGTGTCGCTGTAGGTCAGGTTGCCAGAACCCGAGCTGCCCGCACCGCCGTCCAGTTTCAAGCCCAGGTAGCCGAAGGCGTCGATCCCAACCCCTACGGTGCCTTGGGTAAAGCCGGAACTGAACACGCCTTGAAGGCCTTGGGTCCAGTCCTTGTCGTCGGCGGCGCCGGCGCGTTTGTTGCGGTTCCAGTAGTAATTGCGCAGCAACAGGTTCAGTGAAGCGTCTTCGACGAAGCCTTTGGCTTGCGCCTGGTCGCCGACGAAATCGGCGGCGCTGGCCAGTTGGGTAGCGCCGGCGCTGATGGCCAGCGCCAGTGCGGTGTACTTGGTGACGATCATGGTGCGCAACATCCTGGTTGAGGGCGGCCACGGGGGCCGTGTTTCGGTAGGTAAGTGGTCAGGGTTTGATGTACTGGGCGCTGACAAAAGGGCTGTAGTCGGGTAGCACGCCCGGAATCTTCTTCTGCTCTTGCAGGAAGGCTGCGGTGCCGGCGATATCCTTGGCGGTGCCACCGCCCAGCAGTGCAGGGCTCAATTGGGCCTTGGCGTCCGGGTAGCTGGAGCCGGCCAGCAGTTCAGGCACATCGCTGGCATTGGCACCGGTCAGGCGGGCGATTTTCTGGATGGGGGCCGAATCGGCAGTCCATTCGCTTTTGTGCGCGGCGTAGTCGGCGAAGGCCTTGAGGGTGACGCCGGCGAATTGCGCGATCACCTCAGGGTGCTTCTGGGCGTAGTCCTTGCGCGCTACCCATACCTCAAAGGTGGGCGAACCCCACTGTCCCACCTGGGCGGCATCGGTGAGGGTTTTGCCAGTCTTGCGGATTTCCCCCAGCGCAGGCGACCAGACGAAGGCCCCATCGATATCCCCACGCTTCCACGCTGCGGCGATTTCGCTAGGTTGCAGGTTCACCACCTTGACCTTGCCTTCCAGGCCCCAGTGCTTCAGGGCGCCCAGCAGGCTGTAGTGCGAGGTAGAGACGAACGGGGTCGCGATGGTCTTGCCGACCAGGTCCTGGGGGTTGTCGATGCCGCTGCCATTGCGCACCACCAGCGCTTCGGACGAATTGATCTGCGCCGAAACGATGAAGGCCACGATGGGTAACTGCCGGGAGGCGGCGGCTGCCAGGGGGCTGGAGCCCAGGTTGCCGATCTGCACGTCGCCGGAGGCAATGGCGGTCACCACCTCTGGCCCACTGTTGAACCGGCGCCAATCGATTTTTTCGCCGATGGCTTTCTCGTACTCGCCATCGGCCTGGGGCACTTTGCTCGGGTCGGTGCCCGTCTGGTAGCCGATGGTCAGGTTTGCCGCCTGGGTGGCGAAGGCGGTGCTCAGCAACAACGAAGCGGCCAGCAGTTTCAAGGGACGGGAAGGCATGGACGGGGCACCTGGCTCAGTAAAGGTGCGCCAATCATATTGGCTATAAAAAACGCCAAACAAATAATATATTCGAATATGCATATGGCGATGCGCGCGGCGCCCACTATACCGCCAGGGTATGGCACCAGACCTTGGCAATATTGGCGCCCAGGGCCCGGGCAGGCGAAGATGAGCCCTCAGGCGAGCCATGCAGCGCGCCTGCCACAATAAAAACAGACAGAGTGATGACGCCCATGCACACGCCTTTACTGGGCCAGCGCAGTGAGATCTTCAACCAGGCCGATCCCCACGCCGTGTCGCTTTACGTCAACCAGCATGTGGGTAGCCACTGCATCGAGCTGCCGCGCACCAGCCATCCTCGAGCGCAACTGCGCCACCGCACCTTCGCCGAACTGGACCTGTGCCGAATCACGTACGGGGCACCGGTACGCGTGGTGTCGCCTGCGCTGGAACTGTGTTTTCACGTGCAGGTGCTGCTGCAGGGGCACTGCCTGTGGCGCCATGGACGCCAGGAACACGACTTGGCACCGGGCGAGCTGCTGATGATCAACCCCGATGACCCGGTGGACCTGACGTACTCGGCCGACTGCGAAAAATTCATCGTCAAAGTACCCGTACGGTTGCTGGCCGGCCTGTGCACCCAGCAGCGCTGGAACGTGCCCGCCAGCGGCGTGCGCTTCGTCCAGCAACGCTACCGCCTGGACGATGTGCAGGGGTTGGTGAACCTGTTGGGCCTGGTGTGTCAGGAAGCCGAGGAGCCGGAGGCGCAGCCGTTGGTGCAAGCCCATTACACGCAAATCGTCGCCAGCAAGCTGCTACGCCTGCTGAAAAACAATGTGCGGCGCGACGACGAACACACCCTGCCGGCAAATGTCGAGCGGGTGCTGGAGTACATCGACCGTCATTTGCAGGAGCCCCTGGATACCAACGTCCTGGCCCGCTTGGCCCAGGTCAGCCCGCGCACGCTCTATGGCCTGTTCGCACGCCACGCCTGCACCAGCCCGGTGGACTATGTTCGCCAACGCCGCCTGGCGCGGGTGCATGCCTGCCTCGCTGACCCGACCTGCACCGTGCGCAGCGTGTCGCAGCTGGCCCTGGACTACGGTTTCATGCACTTGGGTCGGTTCGCCGAGCAGTACCGCCAGCGCTTCGGGCAATTGCCGTCCGAGACGCTGGGCCAGCGCCGCGCGAGCGTTGCGAAGAACGGATAGCGGTCTGCGGAAATCGGCTATCGACATTACCCCCCCATTCGTACGCTGGAGGTGCCTGAACAATAACAACGGAGGCCCCGGCCATGACCCTGGGAATCGAGTACCTCAATGCCTTGCTGCAGGAAGACCGCGAGCAGGGTATCTACCGCTGCAAGCGAGAGATGTTTACCGACCCGCGCCTGTTCGACCTGGAGATGAAACATATCTTCGAAGGCAACTGGCTGTACCTGGCCCACGAAAGCCAGATCCCCAACGTCAACGACTTCTACACCACGCAAATGGGCCGCCAACCCATTTTCATCGCCCGCAACAAGGCCGGTGAGCTCAACGCTTTCCTCAACGCCTGCAGCCACCGCGGCGCCATGCTGTGCCGGCACAAGACCGGCAACCGCGCCTCCTACACCTGTCCGTTTCACGGCTGGACCTTCAATAACACCGGCAAGCTGCTGAAAGTAAAGGACCCCAAGGAGGCTGGTTACCCGTCGAGCTTCAATTGCGACGGCTCGCACGACCTGACCAAGGTGGCGCGGTTCGAGTCCTACCGCGGCTTCCTCTTCGGTTCGCTCAACCCTGACGTGCCACCTCTGGTGGAACACCTGGGCGAGTCAGCCAAGATCATCGACATGATCGTCGACCAATCTCCCGAAGGGCTGGAAGTGCTGCGCGGTTCGAGCAGCTACGTCTACGAGGGCAACTGGAAGCTGACCGCCGAAAACGGCGCCGATGGCTACCACGTCAGTGCCGTGCACTGGAACTATGCCGCCACCCAGCAGCAACGTCAGCAGCGCGAAGCCGAGGCGACGGCCAAGACCATGAGCGCTGGCGGCTGGGCCAAGCAGGGCGGCGGGTTCTATTCGTTCGACAGGGGCCACATGCTGCTATGGACCCGTTGGTCTAATCCCGAGGATCGTCCGCTATACGAACGGCGTGACCAACTGGCGCAGGAGTTTGGGAGCGCCCGCGCCGACTGGATGATCCAGCACTCGCGCAACCTGTGCCTGTACCCCAACGTCTACCTGATGGACCAATTCAGCTCGCAGATTCGCATCGCCCGGCCCATTGACGTCAACCGCACCGAAATCACCATCTACTGCATCGCGCCCAAGGGCGAGAGCGACACCGCGCGCGCCCAGCGTATCCGCCAATATGAAGACTTCTTCAACGTCAGTGGCATGGCCACCCCCGATGACCTGGAGGAGTTCCGCTCCTGCCAGCTGGGCTACCAGGGCAGCACCACGGCCTGGAACGACATGTCCCGGGGCGCCGAACACTGGGTGGAAGGCGCCGACCAGGCCGCCCGGGACATTGACCTGCACCCGCTGCTCAGCGGCATGCGCACCGAAGACGAAGGACTGTTCGTGATGCAACACAAGTTCTGGCAGGACACCATGATCAAGGCGCTGCAGGCCGAGCGCATTGCGGTGGAGGCGGTGCAATGACAATCGCCTACGAAACCATTCGCGACTTTCTGTTCCGCGAAGCCCGCTACCTGGACGACAAGGACTGGGACAACTGGCTGGAACTGTACGCCCCCGACGCCAGCTTCTGGATGCCCAGCTGGGACGACAATGACGAACTGACCCAAGACCCGCAGCGTGAAATCTCGCTGATCTGGTATGGCCGGCGGGACGGGTTGGAAGACCGTATTTTCCGCATCAAGACCGAACGGTCCAGCGCCACCGTGCCCGATACCCGCACCTCGCACAACCTGAGCAACATCGAAGTACTGGAGCAGGCTGACGGTGTCGCCAAAGTGCGGTTCAACTGGCACACCCTGAGCTTTCGCTACAAGACGGTGGACAGCTACTTCGGCACCAGTTTCTACACCTTGGATGTGCGCGGCGAGCAGCCGCTGGTCAGGGCCAAGAAAGTGGTGCTGAAGAACGACTACGTCCGTCAGCTGATCGACATCTATCACCTCTGAGGCGGCCATCATGACCTACAGGATCGCACTGAATTTCGAAGATGGCGTCACCCGTTTCATTGATAGCAGCGCTGCTGAAACCGTGGCCGACGCGGCGTATCGCCAAGGCATCAACATTCCGCTGGACTGCCGCGATGGCGCCTGTGGTACCTGCAAGTGCTTTGCCGAGGCGGGAAAATACGACTTGGGCGAGGAATACATCGAAGACGCCCTGACCGAGGAAGAAGCGGCGCAAGGCTTCGTGCTGACCTGCCAGATGCGCGCGCAGGGCGATTGCGTGGTACGTGTGCCAACCTCCTCGGACGTATGCAAGACCAAACAGGCCAAGTACGAAGCCACCATCAGCGCTGTGGAGCAATTGTCCGACAGCACCATTGCGCTGAAGATCAAGGGCGAGGCCCTGAGCCAGTTGGCCTTCCTGCCGGGGCAATACGTGAACCTGCAGGTGCCGGGCAGCGAGCATACCCGTGCCTATTCCTTCAGCTCGTTGCAACGTGACGGCGAGGTCAGCTTCCTGATTCGCAACGTGCCCGGCGGTCTGATGAGCAGCTTCCTCACCCGCCTGGCCAAGGCCGGGGACAGCATGACACTGGCAGGCCCGTTGGGCAGCTTCTACCTGCGTGAGATACGTCGGCCGCTGCTATTGCTGGCCGGTGGCACGGGCCTGGCGCCCTTCACCGCCATGCTCGAACGTATCGCCGAGCAGGGCAGCGGGTACCCGGTGCACTTGATCTACGGCGTGACCCACGACATTGACCTGGTGGAAACCGCGCGACTGGAAGCCCTGGCGGCGCGCATTGCCAATTTTACCTTCAGCGCCTGTGTGGCCAGCCCGGACAGCAGTTATCCGCGCAAGGGCTACGTGACCCAGCATATCGAACCCGGCCACCTGAACGATGGCGATGTGGACCTGTACCTGTGTGGCCCGCCACCCATGGTCGAAGCCGTGAGCCGGTACCTTCAGGACAAGGCCATCGTGCCCGCCAACTTCTACTTCGAAAAATTCGCGGCTGCCTGACGCGGCCGTGCGGCCGCTGCTACAGGACCGCGTAGCAGCTGCCGCCAGGCTGCGTCAGGGCGCCCAGAGGAACTGCCATGAACCGATTCGAGAACAAAATCGCCCTGGTCACCGGCGCCGCCCAAGGCATTGGCCTGCGCGTGGCTCAACGCCTGGCCGCCGAAGGCGCGCGCCTGGTGCTGGTGGACCGCTCCGAGCTGATCTACGAGCTTGAACACCTGCCTGGCAAGCCGCTGGTGCTCACTGCCGATCTTGAACAGTATGAAGAATGCGCCCGCGTAGTCGCCGCCGCAGTCAAGCACTTCGGCCGCCTGGACATTCTGATCAACAATGTGGGCGGCACCATTTGGGCCAAGCCCTTCGAGCACTACGAGCCCCAGCAGATCGACGCCGAAGTGCGCCGTTCGCTGTTCCCCACCCTGTGGTGCTGCCATGCCGCGCTGCCGATGATGCTGGAGCAGGGCAGCGGTGCCATCGTCAACGTCTCGTCCATCGCCACCCGCAGCCTCAACCGCGTGCCCTACGGCGCGGCCAAGGGCGGCGTCAACGCACTGACCGCCTGCCTGGCATTCGAAACCGCCCAGCGCGGGGTGCGAGTCAACGCCACGGCCCCAGGGGGGACGGAAGCCCCGCCACGACGCATTCCGCGCAACAGCGCCGAGCAAAGTGAACAGGAGAAAGTCTGGTACCAGCAGATTATCGACCAGACGGTCGATAGCAGCCTGATGCACCGCTATGGCACCGTAGACGAGCAGGTCGGGGCGATTCTGTTCCTGGCGTCCGACGAGGCTTCCTATATCACCGGGGTGACGTTGCCGGTCGGGGGTGGGGATTTGGGCTGAGCCTGGCAGCGCTGGCGAAACGTCGCCACCCACTAGCGCGGCTCGCTAGGCAGAAGGCGCTCCGATCTCGTCCAGGAACCCTTCCAGAAAACCCTTCAACCGCGCCTGCCTGACGCTTGCCAGGCGAGCCCCCTCGGTCGTCTGAAAACCCGAGGCCAGGGTCAGCAACTTCGTATGGAAATGTTCGAGGGCGAAACGGTTGTCCTGATAGTCCCTGCCGGTGGCGCCCGGGTTCGTGAAGTCATACAGCGCCGAGCCCATACGGCCTGCGACATAGAAGCAGCGCGCCACGCCGACCATGCCGATGGCGTCCAGCCGGTCGCTGTCCTGAAGGATCTTCGCTTCTATGGTAAGCGGTTCGATGCCGGCGGAAAAACTGTGAGCTTTCACCGCGTGTGCCACCCGCTCAATACGCGAGGCGGCCCAGCCGATACCGTGCAGAATGGAAGCCGCGTGTTCGGCCGAGAGGGTCGAGGCCTGTGCCCGCAATGGCGAGTTCTTTTCGACCGCCACGCAGTCATGCAGAAGCGTGGCGGCGAGCAAGATCTCCAGGTCCCCACCTTCTTTTTCCTGCAGCCGGCGCACGTTGACCCACACGCGGTGAATGTGAGAAAGATCGTGGGAGCCATCGCTACTGTCGGCCTGGCAGGCTAGCAGGTCCGACGCCAGGCTCTGGAAGGGGAGGAAGGGGTCATTGAACATCGGTCAACTCCAAGGCGCTTGCGCCGGCTACAGGGACTGCCCGTCACGCGGTGACCGCACCGCGCCATGGCCACTCGGCGCCCGGCGCGATGGACCCTGTCTGATAGGGCTACAGTGACTTCTCCAGCCACCTTTGCTTTTGCGGCAAAGATCTTACGCTTTGGAGAAATAATATGAGCTTTTTCAGCACAATTCTCGAAAAACTAGGTATCGGCGGTCACTCCGACAGTACACCCACCACGCCACCGCCGACCACCGCACCCAGCACTCCGCCGTCTGAGACGACACCGCTCGGCTCGCCTTCGCCCACCGCGATCTCACAGGTCGACGTGGCCGCCAAGCTTGAGGCCCTGGCCAGCCAGCATACCGAAACGCTGAACTGGCGGACCTCGATCGTCGACCTGCTGAAGCTGCTGGACATCGACAGCAGCCTCACCGCCCGCAAACAGTTGGCTGCCGAGCTTCATTACACGGGCTCCACGGACGACTCGGCCGCCATGAACACCTGGCTGCATGGCGCCGTGTTGAGAAAGCTGGCTGAGAACGGCGGCAAGGTACCGGCTGATCTCTTGCATTGAGCTGCCTGCGGAGCGACTGTTGGCGCACAGCACACTGGCGAATGATACGGCGCGGTCCATCAGGGGAACCGCGCCTGCCTTTTGATTGACCCGCAGGCTGTTTGGCTGGTGCAATACCTGGCCAGGCGTTTGCGTTGCAAACGTCAATCCAAAAGGAAGCCTATGACAGGTGCCGCGCTATTCATTGCCCTGGACGGGCCGAAAGGTACCGGCAAGACCACGCTGCTGGAAGCCGTTACGAAGGTGCTGAGGGCTGACGACAAGGTCGTGGTCCGGCTGACTGAAAGGAACAATGACCCTCACAGGGCTGAAACCATGGCCCTGGTCAACGAACTCGCGCGAAACCCGAGCCACGAGAGGGAGCGGGGTGTGTGCGAGCGCTTTGCCGACAGCCGTAGCTGGATCTCGCGCCACGTACTGCCGAAACAGCCTGCGGGCAGTATCATCCTGATGGACCGCTGGTACCCGTCCGATGCCGCGTTTCGCCGGTGGGTGCCGTTTTCACAGATTCTGCAAATGAACCTGGATCGACAGGTACGCGTCCCCGACTTGCATGTCGGGGTGGTCACCACTCCCGAGCTCTCATGGGCGAGGGCAGCGGCGCGTGCGCGTGGCTTCGGCAGTACCGTGATCCAGAAGCTCGAGGAGCATGCCGCCAGCACTGAAGCGTTCGAGCGAGCGGCTGTGCAGCACGGCTGGGTGCTGTGCCGCAACGAAGGAACGGTCGAAGCCGCCACGCTGCAGGTCGTGTCCGAGATCCACCGGTTGCTCCGAGCCCCGTAGCAGCGGACCCGGCCGCGTCGGGGCGCATCCGGTGTCCCAGGCACTACGCAGCGCCTGGGACGCGGCCAGGTCCGCTGCTACCGGGTGGCTGGAGCAGGCTTCTCGCCAGTTGCAACCACGCCTGGGCGGCAAACGACAACTGCCCATGGCGCCGCCAGGCCAACACCAGTTTCCAGATCAACGCCGGCGAGCGTACCTCGACGATCGTGAATTGCTCCGGCCGCAGGGTCTGGCAGTACATGTGCGGCAGCAAGGCGATGCCCACGCCCAACCCCACCAACGACGCAATGAAATCCCACTGCCCACTGCGCCCGCTGATCCGCGGCACAAAACCCGCCTCGGCGCAGGCGTCGGTGACCAGGTCATTGAGGGCAAAAGCGTCGCCATAGAAGATGAAGTCGCAATCGGCCAGCTCGCGCAGTTCCACGAACGCCCGGCCTTGCCAAGGCGATTGGGCGGGCGCCAGCAGACACAGCGGCGACTCGAACAGCGGCAATGAATCGAACTCCGTCCAGATATCCGCCACGCGCGGAAAATCCAGCAACGTGCCCAGTTCCAGGCCGCCGTCGCGCAAATCTGCAACCGTGGCGTTGCTGCCGATCTCGAACAGCTTCAGCTCGATCTTCGGGTGATTGGCGTGGTACGCCGCCAGCACGGGGGCCAGTACCGTGTGGGTAAAGGGCGACAGCCCCATGCGTAGCACCCCACGGCCCATTTGCTGCAGGTCGCGCACCTCGACCTTCATGGTGTCATGCAGCGCAATGATCTCCCGGGCCCGTTGCAGTACCACGTGACCGGCATCGGTCACCTGAAAGCGCTTGCCATCGCGGGCGAGCAGGGCGACGCCAAAGCTCTGCTCCAGTTGCTGCACCATCTTGCTCACCGTCGGCTGAGTGACATGCAAGCGCGTGGCGGCGCGCGTGAAGCTTTGCTGATCGACCACTTCCACGTAATAGCGCAGCGCGCGGATGTCCATGATGCATTCCAAATCGGCATGATTTTGATGAAGTTAATTCATTATATCTTTCAAGGTCAACTGGCTAGCATGGCGTCACTTTCACCTGATCGAACGCCCGGAACACCCCATGTCGACCTCACTCCCTATCCTTTCGAGCAAACCGAAGGCCGCCTGGCGCGGGCTGCAAACCCTGGGGCAGGTCCTTTTCCTGGTCCTGATCTGGGCGCTGGCCGACCGCATCGCCACGCTCGCGCACCTGCCGATTTCCGGCGGCATCCTGGGCCTGCTGATTCTGGTGGCGCTGCTGCTGAGCGGCGTGGTCAAACCCGCCCTGTTCGAACAGGGCGGCGAACTGCTGTTGGCCAACATGCTGCTGTACTTCATCCCGCTGGTCGTTTCAGTGGTGCAATACACCAGCCTGTTCGAAAGCGAAGGCTTGAAGCTGCTGGTCGCCATCGGGGTCGGCTTTACATCGGTGCTGGTCACCACGGCCTTGACCGTCGAGTGGTTGTGCGCCTGGACGCGTAAACGACACTTGCAGCGCCTCACCCAACAACGCAGCAAACGCCCCGTGCTGACCAAACAGGAGCTGGTGTAATGCAGGCTTGGCTGATTTCCCTGCTGTTCCTGTTGGCGACGGTGGGCTTGTTTTACGCCAACCAGGCCGTTTACAAACGCTACAAACGCGTGTGGCTGATGCCGGCGATCGTCACGTCCTTGTTGCTGATCGGGCTGGTGCAGGTGACGTCGACTCCGTACTCGCTGTACTTCCAGGACGCCCACTGGCTGGTGTGGCTGCTGGGCCCGGCGACCGTGGCGTTCGCATTGCCGATCTACCAGAACCGGCACCTCATCCAGAAATACTGGCTGGCGCTGTGCCTGGGCAGTGTGGCTGGGATCGTGGTGTCCATCGCCACCACCGAGGTGCTGGTCAAGGCGCTGCATATCGACAGCGACATCGCCCGCAGTCTGCTGGCGCGTTCGGTGTCCACGCCGTTCGCGGTGGAAGCTTCAGCGCACCTGGGCGGTACGGCGCAGCTGACCGGGTTGTTCGTGATCATTACCGGGTTGTTCGGGATTGTGCTGGGTGAGGTGATCCTGGCGCTGCTACCGCTGCGCTCGCGGGTGGCCAAAGGCGCACCGTTTGGGGCAGCGGCGCATGGGTTCGGGCTGAGCATTGCCCGGGCGGTGGGGCCGGAAGAGGGGGCAGTGGCCAGCTTGACCATGATTTTCAGTGGCGTGCTGACGGTGGTGTTGGCGCCGGGGATCGCGCTGCTGCTGGGGTGAAGTGGCGACTGTCTCTAAGCCACCGCATGCACCGCCAAGGCGGCTTGCGCGCAACGCGTAGTAGCGGACCTGCCCGCGTCAAGAACGCCACGCCGTATCAGGCACACCGCATGCATGAACGCCGTCAGGGTAGATAAGCCCAAGCGCTGGCCCTCATGCGCCCCAATCAATGGCAGAATCTCCCTGACTTGATGGTTTTGGAGAACCCCATGCTTCGCGTGCTCGAACGACGCCTCGACCCTTTCCCTCCCGACGAGCTGCCGCCGCCCCCCGAAGGGCTGGCGCGCTTCATGTGGGCCTGCACGCGAGGCGCCCGTGGCTACGTGCTGGCACTCGCACTGCTCAGCGCCGGCGTATCCCTGTACGAAGCCTGGCTGTTTTCCTTCCTCGGGCAGGTCGTGGACCTGCTCTCTACCTGGCAGGCAGGCGGTGAGGGCGCCGGGCAGGAGCGCCACGTGCTGTGGGGCATTGGCCTTGTGCTGCTGGCCAGTGTCGGCCTGGTGGCCCTGCGCACCATGGTTCAGCACCAGGTGCTGGCCATCAACCTGCCGTTGCGGCTGCGCTGGGACTTCCACCGGCTGATGCTGCGCCAGAGCCTGTCGTTTTTCTCCGATGAATTTTCCGGCCGGGTCACCACCAAGGTCATGCAGACGGCGCTCGCCGTGCGCGACGTGCTGTTCACCGTGATCGAAATCATCCCCGGCATCGGCGTGTACTTTATCGCCATCATCGCCCTGGCTGGCGCCTTCGACCTCAAGCTGATGCTGCCTTTCGTGGCCTGGATCGTGCTCTTCGGGCTGGCCATGCTGTACTTCGTGCCACGCCTGGGCAAGGTCGGCCAGGAACAGGCCCACGCGCGCTCGTCCATGACCGGCCGTATCTCGGACGCCTATACCAACATCACCACGGTGAAGCTGTTTTCCCACTCCAAGCGTGAAGCCCAATTCGCCCGCGCGGCGATGGAAGACTTCAAGCACACGGGCTTTCGCCAGATGCGCCTGGTCAGCCAGTTCGAAATCGTCAACCAGGCGCTGGTCGTCGCCCTCATCCTCGGTGCGGGCGGGTATGCCTTGTGGTTGTGGCACCAGGGCCAGGTCGGCACCGGCGCCGTGGCTGCGATCACTGCCATGGCCCTGCGTATCAATGGCATGTCGCACTGGATCATGTGGCAGATGACGTCGCTGTTCGAGAACATCGGTACCGTCCAGGACGGCATGGGCACCCTGACCCGCGGCCCGAAAGTGCAGGATGCACCGGATGCCAGCACTTTGATCACCTCCGGCGGCGCGGTTACCTTCGATGATGTGAGCTTCAACTACAACGGCGAACGCCAGGTGCTCAACGGGCTGAACCTGCACATCCGCGCCGGTGAAAAAGTCGGCCTGGTCGGCCGCTCAGGCGCCGGTAAATCCACCTTGATCAATCTGCTGCTGCGGTTTTACGACGTGGACAGTGGCGTCATTCGCATCGACGGGCAGAACATCGCCGAGGTCACCCAGGACAGTCTGCGCAGCGCGGTCGGCATGGTGACCCAGGACACCTCGCTGCTGCACCGCTCCATTCGCGACAACATCGCCTACGGCCGGCCTGACGCCACCGATGCGCAGATCCGCCGGGCAGCAGCCAACGCTCAGGCGGATGGCTTCATCAACCAACTGAGCGACCGTGACGGCCACTCGGGCTACGACACGCTGGTGGGGGAACGGGGCATCAAGCTGTCGGGCGGCCAGCGGCAACGCATCGCCATCGCCCGGGTGATGCTCAAGAACGCGCCCATCCTGTTACTGGACGAGGCGACCAGCGCCCTGGACTCCGAAGTTGAAGTGGCGATCCAGGAAAGCCTGGACGAGATGATGCAGGGCAAGACCGTGATCGCCATCGCGCATCGGCTGTCCACGATCGCGGCGATGGACCGCCTGATCGTGATGGATGAAGGGCAGATCATTGAGCAGGGCACCCATGCGGATTTGCTGGCGAAGAATGGGACCTATGCGCGGTTGTGGCAGCATCAGAGTGGCGGGTTCCTGGGGGAGGATCAGGGCGTGGTGGAGGAAGTCGAGTAGGCGGGCGGAGGTGTGCAATAGGCAATCTTGCCCTTGCAGACGCTACCCACGAGCTGTTGGGGCCTTGAGACCTCAGGCGGCTACCCGTCAAGCCGTCGTTGCATGATGATCGTGCGCTCAGCCCCGTGAAACTCGTCGCGGATTTTTCGGTACCCCAAAGCAGCGTAAAACGGCTGCGCCGTAATCGACGACGGCAGCCGTAACGTGTCAACACCCATCCTGGCGGCAGTGGCATGAATGGCGCCCATCAACTGCCGACCGATTCCGTTACCTTGGTACGCCGGATCAACGAAGACACTTCTGACCACGTCACCGTCGAGGCTGGCGGTGCCGACAATGTGTTCGCCTTGCACGGCTACCAGGACGTGACGCTTACCGATCAGCACACTGACGGCTTCAGGTGCAAAGCTACGTTCAACCTGGGCGATAACGTCCGGGGGGTAATCCCGTGAATTCGACCCACGCAACGCCGCAATCACCACCCGGCTGATTGCGGCTGCATCGTTGGCTGTTGCGGGGCGAGTTTGAACGTCCATATTGGTAGCCTCGGCGATGGGAGCTGGCCTGTCATTTCACTGCAATCAGCGCATCCACCAACTCCTTGGCGCCTTTAATATGATGCAGCGTTGACCAGACAAGCCATTTCGACAAGCTGCCATTCATTGTGACCAAACAAATACCTCGTTGTGCCGTGTATATATCCCCGTCCTACGCCCGGTACCACGCTGGGCCCATGCTGCGAATACGCGTTGATCAAGTCGCGTGGCTTCTTGGTAATGAACCATGACCGGGACGCGGTAGCTCAACAGCCACAAACCGTTGCTGCTGCCCGGGGTCGATAACATCCGCGGTTTCCACCAACCACCTCAAGACACGCGCCATCAGCTGCTGCTGAACGTGGACATAGCCGGGCTCGTCGGCAAGATTATGCCTCTCGTGGGGATCGTTGAGCCGGTCAAACAGCTGCGCTGGCTCGTACAGCCGCCACACGTACGTCCACTCACGGGTGCGCAAGGCCACCACCTTGCCGACCGTTTCCGGTTGCTCATGTTGCAGTTGGCTTTTCAGGTCGTAGGGATAGCCGCCGCGCTCCATCAGCGCGGCTTCCTCGCGGCGGAAACCGCCCTCGCTGAACACCGCCTGACGGTGCGGCTCGGAGGGGTCGCGCAGGCATGCCGTAAAGGCGCGGCCGAAATGGTCGTGCTGCGCGCGGATACCGGCCAGGTCCAGGAGGGTAGGGAACAGGTCGATCAGTTCCACCAGGGCGTCGCACTGCGCGCCTTGGGCGATGCCGGGCCCGGCGATGATCACCGGCGTGCGCACCAGGCACTCTTCAACGCCTGCCGGCCATTTCTCCGCTAACCCGTAATCGCCCAGGTACTCACCGTGGTCGGAAAAGAAGGCTGTGTAGGCAGGCCGGCCGCCACTGTGTTGCGCGTGGGTGTCCATCACCCGGCCGATCAAGCTGTCGAGCCTCGACACCATGCCGGCGTACACCGCACGCAGTTCCTGCCACTGCCACGGTCGCAGGCGGTCCCAGCCATGGCGTGTGGCCAACGGATGATGAAACGCCGGCATCGCACCGCTGCCGTGGCGCGGCAGGGGCATGGCGTCGCGCGGGTAATGGGAAAACCAAGGCTGGGCCGCCGCGAACGGCGGGTGCGGGGAAAGCAGGGGAATGTATAGCACCCATGGCGCTTTCGGGGCGCCGGCCAGCCAGGCCTGCGCCGTGCGGATGACTTGCTCGTCGAAGTCCACCGCGGTGGCGTCCCGCTCGCCTTCGTAATGAGCGCGGGCCAGGCTGCCGGGCTCACCGTGAGGCTTGGGCTTGATGAAGTCGCGCAGGTCGGTGATGCCGGTGTCGGCGAAGCCATGTTCATGCAGCGACACTTCCGCTGCGCCTGGACCGAACGTGTCACCCCGGGCGCCGGCGTGCACCACGTGGTAGCCATTGTCCTTGAAAGTGCGCAGGAAGTTCGGGTCTTGCGGTGTCAGCAGGTATTGCAAGGTACGGTGGCCGTGCACATGGGGGTAAAGGCCGGTCAGGAACGACACCCGCGACGGCGAGCAAACGCTGTGCTGGGTGAACACCTGTCCGAAGCGCACACCCTGGGCCGCGAGGCGATCCAGGGCCGGGCTGCGCACCGGCGTCTGCGGATTGAAGCCGGGCAGGTAATCGGCCCGCAACTGGTCGGCCACGAAGATGATGAAGTTGGGGCGCTGTGGCGCCACAGGGGCTTGGCTGCTCATCATCAGAAGTCCTTGCGCACCTGGATGCCGAAGTAACGCCGGTCATCCCGGGGCACCATGCGGTTGATGGCATTGCTGCCGTTGGTGAGCAGCGTGGCGTAAGAGCGGTCGCCCAGGTTTTTGCCCAGCAGCGACACCCGCCACCCAGCGGTGTAGTCGGCCAGGGCCACGCTGGCGTTCCAGATGCCGTAGGCGCCCTGGCGGGTGTCGACGTTCTGGTCGAGGCTGAACTGGGTTTCGCTCTGCCAGTTGAAGTCGCTGGCCAGTTCCACGTCCAGGCCATTGTCCAGGGGAATGCTGTAGTCAGCACGCACGTAGCTTTTCCAGTCCGGAGCGAACGGCAACGGCTTGCCATTGATGTTGCAGCTGGCCGCGGCCCCGGTGGGGCAGGCGAAGTCGACCACGCGCGCATGGGTATAGGCCAAGGCGCCGGACAGTTTCAGTTGCGCGGTGGCCTGGAAGGCATAGTCCATCTCCGCGCCTTCGGTACGCACCGTGCCGGCGTTGATCAGGCGGGTCACCGGCGAGCCGGCCACCAGGTCATAGAAGTTGGCCTGATAGTTATCGTAATCGGTCCGGAACAGCGCCAGGTTGGCGGTCAAGCGCTTGTTGAACACCGTGCTTTTCAGGCCTATTTCATAAGCGTTGGAGGTTTCCGGGTCCAGTACCTTGGTGTCTGCCGAGTACATCTGGAAGTAGACGTTGTAGGCCGGGCCCTTGTAACCCCGCGAGTAAGTGACGTAGCCGGTGACGTCATCGTTGAAGTCGTGCTGCAGGCCCAGGCGGCCCGTGTAACCGTTGGCGCTGGTGTCATCGGACGCCGAGAAGGAGGGGCGCATCGACGCCAGGGTCACGGGCGAGGATGACACGCGCTGGTGGTCGTATTCCACGGTGTCGTGGGTGGCGCGCAGGCCCGCGATTACCCGCCAGTCATCACTGAGGTGCACCGTGCTTTCGCCGAACACCGCATAACTGTCGTTGGTGGCGCTGAAATTGGCATGGGCGCTGTTCACCACGCTGTTGGCGACCAACGTGCGGGTATAGGCCTCGTCGGTCTTGCCGTGGAACAGGTAGACGCCGCCCACGTATTCCAGGAACTGGTCGCTAGGCGAGGCGAGGCGCAGCTCCTGGCTGTACTGGTCGTAGGCCACCTGGTCGGTGTCATGCAGGGCGGTGACGGGCAGGGTGGCCAGGCCATCCTGGTCCTGCTGCATCTGGTTGTCCCAGCCGCGCCAGGCGGTGATCGATGTCAGGGTGTAATTGCCCAGGCGCCAGTCGATCTGCGCGGACAGGCCCTTGTTGGTGTCCTGGGCGCTGGTCTTGAGGTCGTTGTCCACCTCGCGGTTATGGGCGCTGGGGGTACCGGGGAAGTTCTGGCTGAAGACTGCGGTCTTCGACGACACCGCCACGCCCGCCGGCGTGGTATTGCTGCCCTCGGTGTAGTCGCCGATCAGGGTTACCTTGAGGTCATCGTTGGGGGTGAACTGCAGTTTGCCGCGCACGCCCTTGGTGCGGTAACCGTTGACCCTGTCCCCGTTGTAGTCATTGGTGACGTTACCACCGTAATCCCCCCACAGCGTATTCAGCGAGCCCCTGAGGGTATCGGTCAGGGCGCCGCCGATGCTGAACCGACTGCGCTGCTCGTTGCCGCCCAGGTAGGAGTAGTCGACATAACCGTGGGTTTGCTCGGGAATATCGCGGCTGACCACATTGAGCACCCCGGCCGACGCATTGCGCCCGAACAGCGTGCCCTGGGGACCGCGCAAGACTTCGATGCGCTCCACGTCCATCAGGTCCAGCGTCGACTGCCCGGGGCGGCCGTATACAACTCCGTCGATCACCGTCGCCACGCTGGGCTCGACGCCCGGCGATGTGGAGATGGTGCCCACGCCCCGCACGAATAGCGATGAGTCCTTGGCCGAGGCACCAGGACGGAAGTTGAGGGTTGGCACTTCTTGCACGATGGAAGCGATATTGGTGCGGTTCTCCCGTTCCAGTTGCTCGCCCTCGACCACCGACACCGCCACCGGCACCTTCTGCAGGGAAGCCTCGCGACGGGTAGCGGTCACCGTGACCGGTTTGAGCGCGGTGTCCCCCTGTGCCGCCTGGCTGACGTCGGCGGCACTGGCCATAGGGGTGTGCAGGGCAAAGGGAAACAGGCCGATGGCAAGCAGCGGCAGCGGACGGCTATGGGGGGTTGGCTTCATGTTCAAGCTCTTTGGGGCAAGTGCTTCTGGCCGTCCTGGGTGGTGGTGGCGGATCAAGGCAAGCAGACACGGTGATGGCGAATTAGGTTATGTGTTTTCGGTCTTTCCCCTGAACGAAGGGAGCGCTGGATAATGCCGCCGCTTTCAAGGGGGTACCGATGGCGTGCTTTGTAGCAACGCCCTGCGCCGCTGAGAAATGCCTTAATCGCATCGCGCCCCATGAGTAAAAGGTCTGAACATGGATTTACGTCAGTTGCGCCATTTCCTGGCGTTGGCCAACCACCTCAATTTCACCCGCGCCGCGGAAAGCGCGTGCATCACTCAGTCGGCGTTCAGCCGCAGCATCCAGGGCCTGGAGAGTGAATTGGGCTGTGCATTGGTGGAGCGCACCAGTCGCGGCATCGTGCTGACCGCCAAGGGCACGGCATTACGTGAGCGCGCAGCGCGCCTGCTGGACGACGCCAATACGCTGCGTGACGACATCCGCGTGCATGAACCCAACCGCGACAGTGGCTGGTTGCGCTTCGGCGCAGGGCCTTTGGTCATGACCCGTCTGGTGCCTGATGCGCTGGCGGCGTTCGTGACGCGCTTTCCCCAGGCAGAGGTAGACCTGAAGGTCGACAAGCCATCGCACCTGCTGGCGCTGCTGGACGACGGCGACATCAGTTTTCTGGTAGCTGACCTTCGGCACATGAAGGTAGGTACCCAGCACCTGGTGCGGCCGCTGCGCTTTCGTCGTTTTGGCGTGTTCTGCCGCGGCGGGCATCCGTTGCTTGCCGGCGGTAACCTGTCGTTTCAGCAGTTGGCCGCCTACCCCAGGGTCAGTGCCAAGCTGCCCTTCGAGCTACGTGCGGTGCTAGAGCGCTTATGGGGGCGAGACGCGCCGGCACTGAACCTTGAGACACCCTATAACGACTTGCTACCCAAGATGGTAGCGGGCTCGGACACCCTGGCTGTGGCGCCACTGGAAATGATCGAGCCGCTGACACAAAGTGGCCTGTTTCAGCGGATTATCTGTCACGACGAACCGCCGTTGTTCCAAGACGGCGGTGCCTGCCTGGGCATCGTGCAGCTTTCCGAGCAGCCCCTGTCGGAGACCGCCCGGTGCATGATCGACGCCCTGCTGGACGCCGACGACACCCTGCCCGACGAGCTGGCCGGTGCCCCGGTCTACCCCATCATGAGCCAGGTTGCGCTATAGCCTGGCCCAGCGGGCCATAGGCGGGCCACGTCGTCTCTAGCTTCAGGTCACGCAAGGCCTGATCCACGAACGCCGGCGCGAACCAGGCCTGCACATCAAAGGTACGGCGGATCAACTTCAGCTGTGCGGCCTGCTCGACGCTGTCATTCAAACTGGCGCGAATGAACGGGTCCAGACGCGGCGAAAAGCGAAAATTCAAGTTCGCCCCGGCGCTTTCTTCCCGGGCCAGCGCAGCGGGAATACCGCTGGCGTGCTCCTGGGCCACCAGGTACTGCTCGTAATGCTCGGGCTGCTGCACCCAGGCCGCATCGTTCACCAGTGCATTGACCAGCGTCTGCGTGGCCGCGGGGTAGTGCTGCAAGAACGCACCGCTGCCCACCAGCGTCGCCTGGGTGGTGGCCGTCAACGGCAGTGTCTTGGTGCTGACCGGCACCTCGATGCCCTTGGCGCGTAAGGTCAGCAGGTTGTAATTGGACCAGGTGGCGTCGATCTGCCCGGCCAGCAACGCCGCGTTTGCGGCCGTCCAGTCCAGGTTGATCACCTTCAGATCACGCTCGCTCAGGCCCACGCTGGCCAGCGCCCGGCCCAGTGACAACTGGTCGGCGGTGCCACGGTACAGCGCGATGCGCTTGCCTTTCAGGTCCTCGATGCGACGAATCCCGGCCTGGGGCGTGCTGGCCAGGAACAGGTTAGTCCCACGCGTCGCCAACAGCACCCGGGTGTCCAGGCCACTGGCACGGCCGATGATGGCAGCCAGGTCGCCGAGGAAGGCGAAGTCCAGCTGGCCGTTGGCGAATGCCTCGTTGATGGCTGGGCCGGCGCCGCGGAAGAAATGCCATTCAATCTTGATGCCTTGGGTGGCGAATGCCTGTTCCAGTTGCTGGCGGTCGTGGGCGATGCCCAGGAGGCCGGGCGCGTAGGGTTTGGCAGTGGTGGTGAGATCAGGGGCGCCGATGCGGATGACGTCGGGGGCCGTGACTGCGTGGGCCGGGTGGGTGAGGAGGGTGAGGGATAGGGTGAGGGTGGTGCAGAGTTGGCGGATCATCGGGGGCGGCTCGGGGCGGAAATGGCTTTACTGTACGAGTCGGGTGGGGAAGCGGCCAATGCATATGACGTCTGGCGGGGAATTCGAATGAGGCATGACGCTTTTTGATGGATAAATCAGAGAGCGGTGCCCCAGCAGGTAAACCAGGTGCTGGAGCCCGCATCAGTCGGTTATCAGTCGAAACTTAGCTCCTGAGTCTTGATATGGTTTGCGATAGCGCCGGAAATGGCGTCGAAGATCGCCGCTTCATTCTTAGCGTAGACCTGCATATCCAGATCCAGGGTGATGGCGGCGCTGTGGATCAATACTCCCTCATGGTGGTAGTTGATGAATAACGAGTGCCAGTCGGTGAATTCGACATCCAACACCAGATAGACAACGGTTACCGATGCCATTCCTTGATCGTTCTTGATCGGGCCAAACGCAACCGTTGTACGACCGTCTTTGGTACTGGCCTTGTTCCACCAGAATGTCATGAAATCATGGGTTCCAGCATCGCTGGGATCCTTGGAGAGAAGGGTGGCAAGCTGCTTGAAGCTTTCAAGTTCGGCGGCCCCTAGATAGGTACCGACGACAGTGGTCAGCAAGCTGCCAATGTCCACATCGCCCGACGAAACGTCCTGCCGCACTTGACCGCCACTGGCTGACTTCACGGTGAACCCCAAGTCGGTTAGCTGGTAGACCACAGCATCGAACCAATCCTTCGTCTGCAGATAGTCCGTCTTGGTAATGTCCACGCCTTTGCTCTTCAGGACGGCGCGAGCCGCGGCTTGCGCATAGAGGTTCAGGTGAGAATAGGCAGTGACCTGCTCCGGGGTTGCGTCCTCCATCGCATAAACCAACTGCGAGTCGATGGCCGTGGCTTCAGTGGTCGTCGATGCACCTGCACGCAGCACGTTACCCGCTTTCAGAGGCGCCAGGGCCGGCCACGCACAGGTAACGATGCGGCTGGTAAACCCCAGGCCCTGGCGGAGATAGGCTTGGCGAGAGCGCCAGTTAGCATCGTGCTTGCGGTCGATGATAAATGGAACGTCACGAAGCCCCTCGGGGGGATTGCCTATCGACTTGTCAATTGCCACATTGAGCAGTTTGAGCAACCCATCGCACTCGCATTTCGCATAGACATTCAGGCGATAAGTCAGACGGTCCTTGTTGGTTACTTCCACGTGCGCTCCAGCGCCCAGGGCTGCCTGGCACGTAGAGATGTTCTGACCGAACAGACTGAACGTCTTTTGGCTTTCGAACTTGACTTCCACGTCGGCTTTTGCAGATTGCTTATTGCACATAATAGTTCTCCAGCGAACACCCAAGCGTCATTGCTTGGGCCACTAAAAATTTATCAGCATCGGACGCTTCGTGAAGCTGAATTGATTGAGCACCGCTCACTGATTCCGCTCAGCATTTTGCGTGGCCCTCAAGGTGCGGGAGCGATAACCTCATCAAGAAACTTGGCGAGGTTGCGAACGTCTGTGTCGGCCATTCTTTCGATGGCGTCCGCCAGCAATCTTCGGTGCGGTATCTCGTGCGTCACGGGGAGCGTGTAGTGCCCTCGGCCGAACAGGAGCCAATCGGCATTGACGTTTAAGGCAACGCACAGTTTGGCGAAGTTTGCCATGCTGATGGGCTCCGACCTGAACCATCGGCTCAAGGCACTTTCCGTCACGCCAACTCGGTTCGACAGTGCGTAGAGCTTGGGAATGCCACGAAGGGTGTATGCGAATTGCAGTCTTTCGCCGTAGTTTTCAATGCCATAAGTATCCATTTATTTATTCTTCCTTAGCACGGAGAGGCATCGGAAACTTCGAAGTTAGCTGCCTCTCCAGTGTAAGGTGGGGGAAGCCTCCGAGAGCTAATCCGGAGTGCTGCCGGGCAGCGCTGGCAGTGCGGTGTGATTAGCTCATGGGCATGCTATAGACAGGGGGAGGGCGGGTGATGTGGACTTTGTGAAAGCAAGGTATACCTCTGCGGTCGGTATGCTCGTTTCGTAAAACAATCTCTTATCCTTAGAGGCATGCCGTCTGTATTGAAAAACCGCACACAGGCCTCCCATCGTTGGCCTTGCAGCAACCTAGAAGGTTCAGACGGCATGTTCCTCTTCAGCTTCCGCCTGGAACACCTCGATCAGCTTCTGGTTGTAGTCGTCCAGGTAGCTCTGGAGACCTTCCCGATCAATTAGCCTTACGCCCGCAGTTGTGGCCAATTCTTTGGCTGATTTCGTGTAGTACGAATTGGTGACGACCATGGCTTCATCACAGCCATAGAACGCCTTTGCTGAGATGGCTTGCTGTACGGCAGCGTTCCCCACGGCGCCCGTATAGTTCTTTGCCTGGATGACCATGTTTTTACCAAACCGACTCACGAACAGGTCAGCACCTTGGTCAGCGGTTTTCTTGGTCTCTTTTACGTCGAAGCCAATGGTCTGGAATATCTCAACCAAGAACGCTTCGAACTGGAAGCCATCCATCGCATCGACCAGGTACATGGTGATGAATCGGTTTGGATTGAAGTGCTCCAGCTGGCTCCCGAGCCGCTCAACCAGGATATCGAAGTAGATGCTTTCGCACAGGCTGAGGCCGCTGCGGAATGCCGGTAGCAGCATTAACGGCGTACCAGCATTAGCGTTCGCTTGCGGGTTGAACTGAACACTTGGATAAGAGATGTCGTTTTCCCAAAGGTAATAGTAAAAGAGCGCCAGATCAGATCTGAACGTGGTTCCAGCTTCGTCGATCCAAGAGCGAAGGGTCTGCGTTAGATCAGGCCTGATATGTCGACTGAGCTCCCTTGAAAAGCCCAAGTAGCTCGAGTTGAAAGCGGTGGTCAAGAGCAACTTGTCGAGCAGAGATGGAAGCCCCTCAAGCTCATCGAAGCCCTTGCGAATAAGCACCTCACGGAACAGTTCTCTCTCCGTGTACGCACCATCCAGCCTTGGGCCCGGCACGCCAATGTCGCTGGCCCCAGACGCCGTTTCACGAGTCGTGTGGATAAAGTTCGTGAAATAGGGTTGCCTGAGCTGCGAATACTTACGCAGCACACTGTTGAGAAGGTCAGTGAGCTGTGCCTGCTCTTTCTTTTTTCCCAGGAAATCCTTGATGAGCCCTTTGGACTGGTACTGAAAGTCAGGGTAATAAGAAGGGTCGAGCGGCGTCAGGTGCTGGACACGCACCTCTGCCGGAGGCGATATCTGAGAGTTATTACACCAAGGGCAGGCCGTTTCGAACGTAGTGCGGTTGCATCCATTGCATTGATAAATCATGAGTTTCCTTTTGCGCTAGAGGGGGGATGGAACAACAAATATTTTGCCACAATAGCCTGAAATACCCCTTGTCGAAAACTGCCAGCACACGTGGCGACCGCCTCGTAGCTCATTCTTGTAAGCCGACTTCGACGGCGACCGACGCCACTATCCCCACGCCTGCGCTTGTTCAATGAAATGCAGCACAGCACTCGAGCGCTCATCAATCCTGGAAATCAGAGACAGTTCGCTCACCATTTCCGGCATATCCAGAGCGAAAAGGTGCACGCCGGGCATAGTCAACCGCGCCAAGGGCTCAGGGACGATACTGACGCCAATCCCCGCAGCCACTAGACCAGGAATGCTCATCAATGAGGGAACGTAGAAAATGTTGTCGGGATGCAGCTGGTTCAGTCGACATGCTTGAAGCGTGTGTGAGGTCAAGCCGATACCCGTGGGATCTTGCAGGAAAACGAATTTCTCCCCTCGCAGGATCGTCAGGTCACCCTTGAAGCGTGTGGCCAGTGGGTTGTTGTCCGGGATCAATAACACCAGGCGCGATTGACTGAAGTGGTGGGTACGCAGTCGATCAGGCAGGTGGTCTTTGAAAACACGCGCGAATGCCAGATCAATTTTGTGCTCCAGCAACATCTCAAATTGTGCGCGAATGCCGGCGTCGACGAGTGAAACTTTGATGTCGGGGAACGTGGTGAAGTAGTGCCGGAGCAGTTGCGGGAGGTTGTGTTCGAAAAGCGCCGAGTGATAGCCAATACTGATTTCGCCGACCTCTCCGCGCCGGGCGCGGCGAGCGGCGGCAATCGCCAGCTCGCTGGACGCGATGGATTGCTGTGCGTGAGGGACGAATGCCATGCCGGCGGCAGTCAATACCACGCCCCGATTCTCCCGTCGAAATAGCGACAACCCTAGCTCTTTCTCCAGTGACCTGATGAGCTGGCTCAGGGCTGGCTGGGCAATGCCCAATTGTTCAGCAGCCTGACTGAAATGCTGGAGCTGCGCCGCGACGACAAAGGCTTTTAGATGACGAAGTTCCATGGTCTAACTCATAAGGCAGGCTTATTGAAATGTTCAGTTTTTGATAATTATTCTGCAAGCGCTCTGCGCTAATGTCTACTCACTGCGTGTACTTGGCAGCAAGCAACCCATTTCATCCCGGGCTGGCTCCTATAACAACAACGATGAGCACGACTATGAGCACACAACGTAGTACACCTTCTGATCCCAGCATGTCGCGTCGAGCCGTCACGGCAGCAACCATCGGCACAGCGCTCGAGTGGTTCGATTTCACGCTGTACGGCGCGGTGTCAGCGACCGTTCTCCCCAAGCTTTTTTTCCCTGCCATGGAACCCACCGCTGGCCTGCTTGCCTCTCTCGCGACCTTCGGCGTCGGCTTGGCGGCACGGCCGTTAGGCGCGATAACCTGCGGTTACTTGGGAGACAAGTTGGGGCGACGCAACTTGATGCTGGCGACCGTGACGATGATGGGGCTGGCCTCCGTGCTGATGGGCCTGCTCCCAACGTACAGCCAGGTCGGCGTCTGGGCGCCAGTACTGTTGGTGCTGCTGCGCATCATCCAGGGCTTCGCTCTGGGAGGGGAGTCGACAGGCGCGCAGCTGATGGCGCTGGAACATGCTTCTCCCGACCGCCGTGGTCGTTATTCGGGACTGCTGGGCTTATGCTCTCCATTGAGTCAGATCCTCGCGAACGCGGTCTTGATGGCGCTGGCCGCAATCCTCAGTGCTGAGCAGTTCGAAAGCTTTGGCTGGCGTATCCCTTTTCTACTGAGCTTTGTCTTGGTGGTAGTCGCCATCTTCATACGCCTGAAGGTCGATGAAACCCCCGCTTTCGTCGCACTGAAAAACACAGCGAAAGAGAAGGTGCGCAGCCCTCTGAAAGCCGCGTTGGGCAGTCACTGGAAAACCATCGTCAGGCTGATGCTGTTCTTTTGCTCGCCGGCCGCGCTGTTCTACCTGATCGTGATTTTCTCCCTCAGCTACCTGACTAAACACCTGGGACTCACCCAGTCCATGGGGTTCATGTCGCTGATGGTGGCCAACATCTGTGCCATCGTGGGAGCGCTCGCGGGCGGTTACCTGTCCGATCGTTGGGGACGCAAGAAAGCGCTCGCATTTGGATCATGCATGACGCTGCTGATCCTGACGGTCTATTTCCCCATTTTGAACACGCAGAACATCGCGTCGATCATGGCAATCATGGGGCTGTTCCTGGGCTTCACTCAGTTCCAGAGCGGTATCCAGCCCGTTGCGTTCGCGGAAGCCTTTCCTACTCAAGTCCGCTACTCCGGCTCGGCATTGGCCTACACCGGCGCCAATCTGCTCGTCGGCGGGCCAATGCCCATGATCGCTGTCTGGCTGATGAGCCAATCGGGCAATTCGCCTTGGCCACTGGTATCGCTATGCGCCGTGATCAATCTGGTGTCGCTGGCCATGATCGTGATCGGGCCTGAAACGCGCGGGATCGACCTGAATCACGTGACCGATGGGGCCAGCCAGGACACCGCATCTAACGTACTTCTTTCCAAGCAACTTGGCGGACAACCATGAATCGCACAGTCTTTATCCTGAACGGCCCGAACCTGAACCTGCTGGGGCGTCGGGAGCCACATATCTATGGCTACACGACACTCGACGAAATTCGAGCAGCCAGTTTGGCTACAGCAGCCGAGCTGGATCTGCAATGCGAGTTCCGGCAAACCAACCACGAAGGCGTGATGGTGGATTGGCTGCAGGAGGCGTTTGAACAGCAAGCAGCGGTCATCATCAACCCGGCGGGCTTTTCATTTCATTCCATTGCGGTACTTGATGCGCTGAAGCTGATCCAGGCGCCCTTGATCGAGCTGCATTTGTCGAACATCCATGCCCGTGATGAACTCCATCGTCACTCGATCATGTCAGGCGTTGTAAACGCTGTAGTGTGTGGGCTGGGCGCGGCCGGTTACCCACTTGCGCTGAGGGCGGTCGCACAACTGCTGACGCGCGACGTCTGACTGCGCGGGCTGAGTGAGAGGCGATACTCATGACCAAAAACCTTTGTGTGGCAACGCTGCCTCGGTTTCCAGCATCGGCCCCAACACGCTGACCTGACGCTGGCCGCGGGCGAACACCTCGCGGCAGGGCAATGAAAACGTAGGGTTCTCAGGATGGTCGCCCGTGAGGCCAAGCAGGGCATGCTCGGACAGCGCGTACACGACCCGGCCAATGCCCGTCCAATACACTGCACCTGCGCACATGCAGCAGGGTTCGGCACTGGTGTAGAGCGTGCAGGCCGCCAATGTTTCGGCGCTCACGTGCTTGGCGGCATTGGCCACTGCGACCAGCTCGGCGTGTTGCGTAGGGTCACCCAGCGGCGGCATGGAGTTGTTGCCGGCTTCGGCAATCACGTTGCCGTTGCGGTCGGCGACCAGGGCGGCGAAGGGATGGCGGCCGTTCTGTCTGGAGAGGGCGGACAGGGCAATCGCACGGCGCAGCAATTCAAGGTCCAGGTCGGTGGTGCCAGCCGGACTGAGTGAGGGGGCGTGATTCATGGGTGAACTCCTTGGCAGTAAAAAAAATATGGACACTCAGTCGGCCAGCTCGGCCGCTTCAGGGGACGCGGGCGCGATTGCTTTGTCTTTGGGGTTGAGCAGTACGTTCAACACGATAGCGCTGACCGCGCCGAGAAAGATGCCGCTTTGCAGCACCAACTTGAGGGTGCCATTGGCGTGGTCGAACAGGGCTGGGAAGGACATCGGCAGCACGCCAATGCTGATCGACACCGCCACGATGATACTGTTGCGCGTGCCCTCGAATCGCACCCGGGACAGTTCCTGAATACCGGCCACAGTGGTCATGCCGAACATCACCACGGCGCAGCCGCCCAGGACGGGGGTGGGTACAGCGGCGATCAAGGCCCCGAGCTTGGGGAAAAGCCCCATCACCACCATGATCACGCCTGCGGCAGCCACCACGAAGCGGCTCTTGATATTTGAAAGCGCGATCAGGCCAGTGTTCTGCGTATAGGCGTTATAGGGGAAACTGTTGAACAAGCCGCCCAGCAGGGTCGATAGCCCGTCGGCGCGAAACGCGTTACCCAAGGTTTGCCGGGTGGTGGGCCTACCCGTCAGCTTTCCAATCGCCAGGCAGTTGCCGGTGGTCTCCGCCATGATCACCAGCATGGCCAGCATCATGATCATGCCGGGGACCAGAGAGAACTCCGGTACACCCAAGGCCATCGGTGCGCTGATGTCGAACCAGGCGGCTTCACTGACCCGGCTGAAGTGAGTCATGCCGCAGGCGGCGGCGATCAGGCTGCCGGCGAACAGGCCTATCAGCACGCTGAGGTTGCCGACAAAACCTGCGCAGGTGGCGTAGACCACCAGGGTCACGGCCACCGTGGCCAGGCCCAGTAACAGGTTGGCTGAGTCGCCAAAATCGGTGTCGGCCGGATTACCGCCCCCCAACCAGATCGCGGCGGCGGGCATCAACGAGATGCCAATGATGGTGATCAGGCTGCCGATGACCACGGGTGGAAAAAAGCGCAACAAGCGGCTGAACACCGGGGCCAGGGCAATAGTAGCGGCACCGGAAACGATGACGGCGCCAAAGACCTGATTGAGGCCGAACGTTTTGCCGATCATGATCATGGGCGCCAAGGCGATGAAGGAGCATCCCTGAATCAATGGCAGGCGTGCGCCGAACTTCCAGAAGCCCAGTGTTTGCACCAGCGTGGCCAGGCCGGAGGTCAGGAGGTTGGCGTTGATCAACAGCACGATCTGCGCTGAGGTCAGCCCCAGTGCGCTGCCTAGAATCAACGGCACGGCCACGGCGCCGGCATACATCACCAGCACGTGTTGCAGGCCGAAGGTGACCAGTTGGCGCAGGGGGAGGATTTCATCGACGGGATGGATCAATGGGCTGCTCAATGAGGTGTCTCCGAACGCGCTGAGGTGAGAAAGAGGCTGGATGGACAGCGCCATGATTGAGTGGCAGAGTCGATGAAACAAATTGGCAGCCATCGCTTTTTTCGATGGATAAGCGGGAGGTAGGGGTTGCGGTTCACACTTGATCAGTTGCTGACATTTGCCGAGGTGGTGAAAAGCGGCTCGTTTTCCGCCGCGGGGCGCAAGCTGGGCAAGACTCAGTCCACCATCAGCGCGGCCATTGCCAACCTGGAAACGGACCTCAACGTGGCGTTGTTCGAGCGCGGCAGCCGCAGCCCGACGCTGACCGCCAGCGGGCAGAAATTGCTGGTGCAGGCCGAAGCGGTCATCGAGCGCTGCCTGGGCCTGGAGGCGCACGCCGACAGCCTATCCGACAGCATCGAGCCGAGCCTGACGCTAGCCATTGAAACGCCTTACGGCCCGCTGATGCCGGTACTCAAGGCCTTCGAGCAGGCGTTTCCCTACGTTGACCTTGTGGTACGCCACTCCGTGCACGGCGATGTCAGCGAACTGGTGGCCCATCATGATGCGGAACTCGGCGTGGCGTTTTCGCAACCTGGCTACGCAAAGGAATTGGAGTTTCAGCAGATGGGCAAGCTGATCATGTCGCATGTGTGCCATCCCGGTCATCCATTGGCACAGCTGGAACGTGTACGCTTCGATGATCTGCATGTACACCGTCGCCTCGCATTCAGCGCGCACACCAGCAAGCTGCCCAGCAGCGAATACTTGCGTTCCACAAAGGTGTGGCAGGCCGAGAGCTACCTGGCGTTGCTGGAGATGGTGCGTGCGGGGTTGGGATGGGCAACCTTGCCCCGACAATTGATCCTGCGCGAGCTGGCGGTCGGCGAGCTGGTCGAATTGCAATTGCTGGCCTATCCCCATACTGACTGGCACATTGGGGTGGATCTGCTGTGGGCCCGCCAGCGTCCGCTGGGCAAGGCGGGGCGCTGGTTGAGGGAATGTCTTCAGGCCAGGAAGGTGTTTGAGTTGGACCGCAAGGGGCAGGCGACTACGCTGTAATCCTCTTGGATAACGTCAACAACGTTACTCTGTGCCGGTTTTTTCCGGCAACGCCGCCGGAAATATCGACTGTCAGCGTGTGTGAGCCGTTTGGCTACGTTGCGCGCTGACAGCCGATGGCAGGTATCACCTGCGGTTTCAGACGGCGGCGATGACCACCCGTGGGCGCGAAGACAAGGCGAAGCGTCCGACACCGACGCTCAAGGCTCCGCCGATCAACAGCATGAGCAAGGTGCCCCAGGCAGCCTTGGACAGGTTCCTGGCCGCCGCGTCAGCGGTTTCGCGGGCTTGCTGCTCGGCCTGCTGCTTGAGCGCCTGCACCTTGGCAACTGCCTGTTCGTAGGCCTGGGCATAGTTGTCGACGACCTGCTGCGCCTCCTCGTGACTCTTGCCGGTGCGCGCGGCGACGATATTGACCAGCGCGTCCTTGTCGGCGGCGTTCAGTGCCGGCTCACCGGCCTTCTGGACGCGGTCGAACCACTGCTTCAGTTGGTCGCCTGCCTGGGCAGGATCAGTGGACGCCTGGGTAGCCGCCTGCTTGGCGTCGTTACCGGCCTGGTCGGTTTTCTGCTCAAGCGTGGAGGGGGCCAGCTCGGCCTTGCCCGACTGCTTCAAGGTGGTGTCCAGTTGGGCCTTGAGGCTGTCCCAGTCCAGGCTGATGCCGTTCTTGTCCAGTTGCTGCTTGATGCTCTGGCCCACGCCAGGCGCGGCAGCGGCGACGCCATCGGCGGCCAGCGACAGGCCCTTGCCCGCGATGCTGCCGGCAGTACCTACCAGGCTACCGGCCAGGGACGCCAACAGCCAGGTGGTCAGCAGGGTGGTGATGGTCCAGCTCAGCAGGCCATGCAGGCCACCGCGGTCTGGCGCGGTACGCCCGGCCACCCAGGCGCCGGCCGCCACTGAAAGCAGGGTGCTGACAAACAACCACACGCCGGCGCCAGTGCCGAAACCGCGCAGGGGGTTGCCCTGGGCCATCGGGTCGACCGCCCCGGCGCCGATGGCAGTGCCCAGCACGCTCAGCACCAGGTAAGTGACCAGGGCGATGGCACCACCGGCAAAAACCGAACTCCAGGACACCCGGAACTGAGAGGCCGTGGTAGCAGCTGTGTCTACATAGGTTGTGCTCATGAATCGATCCTCGGGCAGTAAGTGCGTTCGGTCGATGCGCCAGTGGCACCGGCCGGTTGGCGGGCAGCGTGGCTGCCTTCATCGTCGGTTTCGACGTGAGTACCAGTGTGCCGAGGCCAGGTACGGGGTGTATTGGCGCATTTGCACCGGTGCCTCTGGTGCATTCGCACCGACCGCCGTCTACGGGTACTGCACTAAGCTGCGGGTTGTGGGTCCGATGTCCACGCCACAGGAGATGAAGATGAGTGAGGCCGTGCTTGCCAGAGAAACCAACCGCCGCCAGTTGCAGCAGATCATCTCCGGGCTGTCGGATGGGGTGATGCTGATCGAAACCGACCAGACCATCATCTGGGCCAACGAGGCGGCCCTGCAGATGCACGGGGTCGAGGCCATCGCCGACCTGGGCGCCAACGGCGATGAGTACCGCGAGCGCTTCGCCTTGCGTTATCGCAATAATCATCCGCTGGAGGTGGAGCAATACCCGATCGCCAGGGTGGCGGCGGGCGATGTGTTCAGTGATGTGATCGTGGAGGTCGCACCGGCCGACGATCCCGAGCAGCGCAGCCGTGTGCACCGGGTGCGCAGCATGGTGCTGGAAGACAGCAAGGGCTCGCCGGAGTCGATGGTGTTGATCATCGCCGATGCCACCGAGTGGGCCAGTGCCGAGCAGCGCTTTGAAAAGACCTTCAACGCCAACCCGGCCCCCGCCGTGATCTGCCGCCTCAGCGACCTGCGCTTCATCAAGGTCAACCAGGGCTTTCTGGAGATGACCGGGCATTCGCGCGAGCAGGTGATCGGGCGCTCGGTGTACGAGGTGGATGTGCTGGAGAATGCCGAGCGCAAGGACCTGGCCATCGAGCGCTTGACCCAGGGCGCGACCATTCCGCAAATGCAGGCCGAACTGAAGCTGCCGGGCGGCGGGACCAAGCTGGTGATCGTGGCAGGGCAGCCGCTGGACATGAACGAAGAGGACTGCATGCTGTTCTCGTTCACTGACCTGGAACCCCGGCGCAAGGCCGAAACCGCCTTGCGCCAGAGCGAGGAGCGCTTCGCCAAGGCCTTTCGGCTCACCCCGGTGCCCACCCTGGTATGCAGCGCCGATCGCCAGCAGGTGGTGGACGTCAACGAAGCCTTTCTTGCCACCCTGGGCTACACCGCTCAGGAGTTGATCGGCCGCACCGTGGCCGAGTTGGACTTCATCGAGGGCGCAGGGATGGCGGGCACCCTGTTTGATGTGCTGGAGAAGAGCGGTCGTATCGACGGGCTGGACGTGAAGCTGCGCAAAAAGGGTGATGAGACCCTCGACTGTGTACTGGCGGCCGATACCGTCAGCCTCCAGGACGCAGCGTGCTACCTGCTGGTGCTGATGGACATCACTGAGCGCAAGCGGTCGGAGCTGGAGTTGGTGGAAGCCATTGAAACGGTGATGCAGGACGCTTCCTGGTTCAGCCAGACCCTGATCGAAAAACTGGCCAATGCCAAAAGCGTCAATGGCCGGCAGCTCCCGTCGGCCTCCTTCACCGACCTTACCGCGCGTGAGCGAGATGTGCTGGGCCTGATCTGCGAGGGGTTGGCCGACAAGGAAATTGCCGCACGGCTCAACCTGGCCCTCAACACGGTGCGCAACCACGTGGCCACGGTGTATTCCAAGCTCGACGTGCACAGCCGGAGCGAGGCCATTGTCTGGGCCCGGGAACGTCACCTTTTCGCGGGCCAGGCCAAGGCCAAACGCAAGGAATAGGGTGCAAATGCACCAGGGGCACTGATGCGAAATCACCTGTTAGGGTGGTTCGCGGGTTCGTAATCTGGGGTAAAGCCGGCGCAGTGGTCGGCATCACTCGGAGGTGGCTATGAAAACCGAACAGGTCAAAGGTGCATTGGAACAGGCGGCAGGCAAAGCCCAGGACATCCTCGGCGACCTGACCGGCAATGAGCGGCTGCAAGTGGAAGGCAAGGCACGGCAGTCGGCGGGGGAGCTTCAACAGCACTACGGCGACCTGCTGGCCGAGGTGTCGGCCTTCACCCAGCGCCGCCCACGTACCACACTGGCGGTGTTCGCGGGGCTGGCGTTGCTGGGGGGGTGGCTGTTGGTGCGGGGGCGTGACTGACAACCTCATTAACAGCTCTATTGACTGCGACTATCCGGAGGAAATGCGAAGCGACGACCTGCCAGTACCATGACAAAATCGAGGCGTGCGAGAGCAGCAACGGTGGGCGGCAGCATCGACGTGGGTTAGTAAGTGACTTTTCGAGGGCGTTGTAGCTGTGGAACCGCTGTGGGGAAAAGCGGCGCTCAATCTTTTAAGCGCCGCTCTTATCAAGCGTTTCGTTCTGATGGTCTTGAAGGAGGGGGAGGCGGCAGATCACCGGGACGTGGCACATCGTGCCGAATATTACGCATTGGTGGTGGAGGTGGAGGTGGAGGCGACTTTGGGGGTTGGGTCATGATTTCCTGTTAGTGCGAGGCTATGAAAAAAGGGATGAACGACAGCATAGCAAGGACTGCACAAAGGGCGACGAATTTTGACAACTGATCGATCGCGTTTGTACGCTCGTCATTGTTGGTAGCGTTGATCGTGGCGCCCCGGACGTAGTAGTCCAGGATTACCGTCTCAAAATATGCGTCCAAACCTTCCACGTCGCTCTGAAAGTGCGGTTTCAGTTCACGCTCGCGATGGTCTTCCAATCGTGAAAGGACAGGAAGCACATAGTCGAAATTCCCGCGTATCCAAGCCTTGCGAAAGTACCAGAGCGCCAAAGCGAATGAAATGAAGGCACAGTCGTAAAAAACCCAGAAAAAAACGTAAGGCCAACCAGTATCTGACACAGGTGCCTTGCTGAGGAGGTACCCAAAGAAGCTCAGCAGTCCGGCAATCATCGCCAGAGGCATGCTGAGCCGCGACAGCAGTTTTTCCTTCCGATCTATCTCGTGAAAGTAAAGCTTTTCATAAAGCGAGAATCTGGCTTTGTCGTCCATGAAGTCGGTGCGTTCTGTTGGGTAAGGTGGTTGCGGATTCTAATATGGTCTTCGTGTAGCGCGGTATAAAAAAGCAGCGGCCCATCAGGGGGACAATTGATCACATCATGATGCAGTAGTGAAGCACCGTATCCAGTTCAAACGTCCCTCTGACGAAGCGACCCAGCGGGGTTCCCTTGCCGTAGTCGCCCGCTAATGAAAATCGCGCACCCGGCCTCTTTGCCTCCATTAACAGTGAGGCCGACGGAATCAGTCGCTCCGAGATGGCCTCGGTGGTTTGAAATGCGTGCTCGTTGAAAAGGCCATACCGCCTTGGCGGACTTCGGGAAGAGGGGGCATGCGGGCTTTCCCGGCGCCCAAGGCTAGCCACCGGAGATAACGTCCGCTTGAGCGCCAGGCATGAGGATGCAGCAGGCAGCGCTAACACCGAGTATCTGTAGCGTATCCGCCTGATTTAGCGTTTTTTTTCATAAAGTCATCGGCAACAATGCTGGCCTTTTGTCTGTACAGCATCAGGGATCCGGGCAGCCAGAGCTGTGCGAAAATTCGAGTAGAGCACATTCGTACTCTTTGGCTACTGATTCAGTCTTCCTTGTCAGGGTCAGCACGCCCGCTCGAAAAATAGCGGATCCAATGCTTGTATTTCCATATGTAGTGACTTTAGTATTTGTCAGGCACTAGATGTTGGTGGTGGCGCTTTGTCTTTTGGCGTCTTTCGTGCTTAAAGAATGGTCGATGCCGAAGGTGAGCCGCTATGGACGAACAGCTTGATACACCGGTTTATCACGTCTTGGCGCTTTCCGGCGGCGGGTACAGGGCTCTATACACCGCGACGATCCTTAAGGAGTTCGAAGAGGTCTTAGGCAGGCCCATTGCCTCGCATTTTGATTTGATCTGCGGCACATCTGCTGGGGGGCTGCTGGCGCTTGGGCTGGCGAGCGAGATTCCCGCCAGCGAATTGAAGGCCTTGTTCGAACAACAGGGGAAGGAAATCTTCGCCAGTCGGGACTTGAAACGCAAAGGACTTGGAGTTTGGAAAAAAGCCAAGCATTCCAACGCCGGCCTCAGGTCGGTGCTCGAGCGACGTTTCGGTACCACCACCGTCGGCGAGTTGAAGCACCGCATACTGATCCCGTCGGTCAACTACACAACAGGCAAAGGCCAGTTTTTTAAAACCCCTCATCATCCGACGTTTGAGCGGGACCATCTGATGACATTGGTGGATGTGGCGCTCGCCACCTCTGCCGCTCCCGTCTACTTCCCGTCAGTTCGGAATGAACGGGGCGTATTTGTAGACGGAGGCCTTGTGGGCAACGCTCCAGGTCTCTTCGGTCTTCACGAGATCAGAACCTTCCTTGCACCCAATCAAAATGCTCGAGTACGGGTCCTCGCCATCGGCACCATGACGGTAGGAGCAACGGTCAGCGGCGGCAGGGATTTAGACCAGGGGGTCGTGGGGTGGGGGACAACGCTGTTCGACTTAGTCATCTCCGCCCAAGAGTCTTCCGTGGACTACATGCTCACGCAGTCCCTTCGTGATGATTACTTCAAAATCGACGACCAGGTGACCCCGCAGCAAAGCGGGGATGTGAAGGGGCTCGATGATGTGTCGGTGGCGTCTACAAATACCCTGAGAGACCGTGGCACAGCCGCAGCACAGAAAGCGTTGGGGGACCGTAGATTCCGCCCATTCAGAGATCATCATCCGGCGCGTCCGGTGTTTTATCACGGCCCGAATAAAAACTCGGAGGATCTACCCAATGTTTAATCTCTCGCCGCTCTTCAACACCTCCGAAAATGAAAAAAGCCTGCTCCAGGCACTTGAGCTAACGCCTCGCGAAAAGCTTCTGATTTCCTCTGCAAAAGAGGACGTCCGCGTATGCCTGCGATCCGGAATTCCACGCGTCTTGCGAGATCAGGGATATCAAGGGGCTGTGCCAAAACCTCGATTCTTTACGCAAGGATCTTGGGCGTACAAAACGCTCAATAGCCCGGCACATATGCCCCCGCAGCAATCTGATGTGGATGATGGCGCCTACCTTCCAATCAGCTTTCTCAAAGGTACCAAGCGCCCCAGCACAGCCAGCACCATATTCTTCGCAGCTGCTGAGGCAGCACTGGCGGAACTGGTCGAAACTAAAAAAAGCGAGGGCTGGAAGCTCGTCACTGACAAACCTACGTGCATCCGTATCGAAATTTCCAAGACTGCTCACATCGATATCCCTCTGTACTCAATTCCTGATGATGAGTACGTGACACTCGAGAAAGCCGCCTTTCGATACGGCTATGACAGTCTCCTGGATGCCGTCAACGAGAGGAAGGCGGACAGTTGGACATCGCTACCGACCGATGAGGTGTTGCTGGCACACCGGGAAGAAAACTGGGTGATGTCGGACCCGCGTCCGGTGAAAGACTGGTTTATCGATCAGGTGGACGGTCAGGAGCAATTGCGTCGAGTGGTTCGCTATCTGAAGGCGTTTCGCGATTGGCAGTGGAAGACAAAGGGACCTTCGTCGATCTTGTTAATGGCGGCCGCAGCTCCGTTGTACGTGAAGACGGATCGTCGGGACGACATGGCACTGCTCGAAGTGCTGAAGGGCTTGCCGGCTGCGCTCCGAGCTGGCGTCAACAACCCTGTTGACGAGACGGAAAGCCTCACCGGTCGGATGACGGATGATGAGATTGAGGACGCTGCGAAAAAGTTTGAAGACTTCGAGCGTCACCTCAATGGCGCGGTCCATGCAAAGGACAGCGTTACTGCCTGTGAATGGATGGTCAAGATGTTTGGCCCGCGTTTCCCGAATGAGCCAAGCCGGATCAAAACCGTCTCAGTCGCCGCCACAGTTGCAGCCGTACCTGCTCAACCTGCCGCCAGCGAACTGGTCGGTCGCACAAAGGCGGGCTAATACACATGGGGGCTTCGGTACCCGATCTGGTCGCAGCGTTGGCGACTCGTGGCTTCAGCCACCTCGGGCGAGACGCCGGGAGGTGGCTGAGCTTCGAAGGACATCTCAATACCTCTGCGGGCCACTTTGCATGTGATCTTTCAGTCGATCCCGATTTCTTTGAGCTACCAATCGTGAAGCTGAAGGAGATTCCCGCTTCGTTGCGCCCGATAGCACCGCATATTGGCGGTAACGGGGGGATTTGCTACCTGGCAGCGAATACGGTCGTAATTGATATTTTCGATCCGCTTGGTCAAACGCTGCGGTGCCTCGAAGAGGCCGAGCACGTGCTCGACCGTGTGCTCAAGAATGAGATGGTTGAAGACCTCGCCGAAGAGTTTCTCGTTCATTGGTTTAGCCGGTATTGCTACGTTGATGGCGCTGATTTCCAAACAGGCGCAGTACCCGCGTTTTGCCTGATCTCGCGGCAGGGGACACGCATCCCGGTGGTAACTGACGATCTAGGCAGTGCCAGTAAGAGGCTGGACACCATCGGTGCAGTCACTGATCGCGAGCAGATCCCGGCATTCGTCGTGAATACGACTGCGATCCCACGCCCACTGCTTGGGCATTGGCCGCCGGATACAGTCGCTGGCCTTCTGAACTGGCAGCGCGCCCTGGATGCACGTTGTGCCAAGAAAATTCAGCAACGACTGACCGAGGCTTATCAGCAGAGCAAAAAGGACGCGGTCATCTTCATCCAGTCTCCGCAAATGAGCTATGGATTCCACGTCCACTTTGGTGACTCTATCTTGCCCGAAGCGAAGCGACGGAATGTTCGCGGAACTGAACTGCTCTACAGCTTTCGCATCACTCGACTTGCCGCGGTGAGAATTGATGCCAGCTACATCGTTCAACGGAATATCCCTGGCCAAAAGACGTTAGCCGGCAAAAACATCGTGATTGTTGGATGCGGCACGATCGGTGGGTATCTCGCAGATTTGCTCGTGAAAGCAGGCGCTGGACTTGGAGGAGGCCAGTTGACCCTGGTCGATTTCGACATATTGCTTCCGCAGAATATTGGTCGCCACCGGCTGGGCTTTCCATATGCGTTCTTTAGCAAAGCGGATGGTATGAAAATCATGCTGGAAAGCGAATCTCCCGGTGTGCAAGTTCGCGCTTTGAGTGTCGATGTTCGGCACGCGCACATCGGCTCACCAGACTTACTCATTGATGCGACAGGTGAGGAAGCGCTCGGGCATTGGCTCACGGCCAACTATGTCGCCACGATGCCCATACTGTCGGTATGGATCGAGGGGCCAGGTACCGCCGTGCGTGCTCTACTGAAGGAGTCACCTGAAAGTGCATGTTACCGGTGCTTGTCCACGTACCAACAACTGGGTGAATTCCCGACCGTGAAGGGCGGGGTGCCTTACATCATTGCTGGTCACGGTTGTGAGGGGCTTTATGTACCGTTTCCTTCTACAGTCGCGGTTCAGGCTGCCGCATTAGGAGCAGATATGGTCGCCGCATGGGTCAACCGTCGAAATCAAGCAATGCTGAAGACCCGCATCATCGATTCAAGCTTTGAGATCGCCACTGCCGACTGCAACCCACCGAGGATAGAGGATTGTCCCGCATGCAGTTCATAGGCGAATGGGCCGCGAACGAGGGGCGTAACCTGATTTATTTTCAGCCTCAAGTTTTAGAGACGTTCAGCTCCTATGTTCAGGTCAAGTCAAACGACCTGGAGGCTGGTGGGGTTTTGCTGGGATACGTCAGAGGGTCACATCTCGAAATTGTCGAGGCTACCGCCCCTACCAAATTCGATAAGCGCTTTAGGTATTTGTTCGAACGTATGCGAGATCTGCACGACGCAATAGCGCACAAGCGGTGGGCGCAAAGTGACGGGACAATACGCTACCTGGGCGAGTGGCATACACACCCTGAGAACAATCCATCACCATCTGGCATCGACCTGCGTGAATGGCATGCATTGGCAACCAAAAGGAAGGACGGACGGCCCGTGCTAGGCGTGATTGTCGGACGGCATGGCCTATACGTGGAAAACACCCCTCGGCTTGGTGAGCCTGTGAGGTATGAGCCAATTCTGTGAGCCTGAGAAGTCGATCGTCTGCAAATGAGCGAACCAACTGCGATGACGCCGCTACGCGATGTTGAGCGCGTGCCTGT
The DNA here is from genome assembly GCF_013374995.1 of Pseudomonas eucalypticola. Taxonomy (NCBI): domain Bacteria; kingdom Pseudomonadati; phylum Pseudomonadota; class Gammaproteobacteria; order Pseudomonadales; family Pseudomonadaceae; genus Pseudomonas; species Pseudomonas eucalypticola. Next base: position 3,142,689 of record NZ_CP056030.1, read on the forward strand.
GCGCACGCGACATGACTAACCGTGCTATCACAAATGGGGATGCCAGCATCGAGTGGCGAGTTCATCCACATCCGGGAGCAATTGCGGGCGCATAACCTGATGCGAAACATCCCTTCACGGTATCCGATTAATAGCCCGCGCATAATCGAATTCCGCCTGGGTACCGTCGACCAGGTTGGCCAGGAGACGAGGCCGTCCTTGGTCGCTAGTGGTTGAGAAGCTCACGACCTCGGAATGCACGCCCATGGTTTCCCAAAGGAGCATGAGTTTTTCGGTTGCGGTCGGATGCGTGATCAGCCCCAGCTTTACTTGGCCAAGGTACGCTTCAAGACGCTCTTTTAGGGCTTGTCTGGACGGATAACGGTATGGCCCCAAGTCGAAAGGGGCATCACCAATGACCTTGTCCAGACGAACCGCAGGTGCTCGGTACAGCTCCTGTATCTCACGGTGTTCCCTTGTCTTGTTCACGAGTTCGAAGCCCTGCTGGACGTAGGCTTTGACCAACCTGGTTTTGCCTTCCAGCGCCGCTTCTTTGGAGTCGTGGCGCTCGACGATATTGAACACGGGCCGGATCCCCTGGGCCTGCAGCTCCCCGACCTTGAGGGCGATGCCGTTACGTTTCCGACTCGTGCCACCCAAATGACGAGCCTCGCTGCGCTCAGGGTTCAGCGTTTCACCGACGTAAAAAGGCTCGTTGTTTTCCGGATTGCTGATGGTGAAAACAACATGTCGGCCAGGGGAGATTCCCTCCAACGTCTCCATGATCGGAGTGTGAGGTACGCCCGCTAGAACAGACTGCGTTTCGAAGTGATAGACGGGAGAGAGGTATCGCGAAGTGGGTGGTACGTTCTGCCGGTACCATTCCTCAGCATGTTCCAACGTCGTAAAAGACTTGAACACTGCGTTCTCTACGCCTTGAGTGGCGGGTGCAGCGCCATCTTCCCACACGTTGAATATCCCAGATGGTTTTCCATGCACGACTGCGTAGTAGCGGGTTTTCTTGGCCATCCATACGTGCCTCGACGGTTACAATTATCGCAGTCTACAGCTCTGGAATGAGGCCTGTGAGGGATGCTGAATGAACGAGCCCCTTGAAAGACAGGACACCGTTTCCCCCTTAGGATAAGGGGTGGGCAAACGGGTATGTTTATGACTAGCAGCAACAATAAGGGTGGCGGTGAATTGCTTGGCTAGGAGCGCCGACGGCGCTGGAGTCCCGAGCAAAAGGCGAAAGCTTGGAACCCGGGCAAAGCGTCTCGGTGGTCGCTAGGGATGCTCCGATCAACTTGCCGCGCAGCGATGGCAAGCCGTAATTCGCCAGGCAATCGGCGCTATTCCCTGAAAATGGCCTAATACAGTGTGCGGCGGAGCGTTTTCCGTCCGGTTCTCTGTGTTAAGCGCGCAACTCACCCAAACCCATCAGTCGTTTTCGAGCCATCCACAGGTTCGACAGGGCAAATAGCGTGGTCAGCTGGGCCGTGTTTTTCATCAGCCCACGAAAGCGTACTTTTACGTAACCAAACTGGCGCTTGATAACCCGAAACGGGTGCTCAACCTTGGCAGGTGTCTGCGCTTTGCAGTACTCGATCTTGCGCTTGGCTTTGTACAACAGGCTGCGTTTTTTCAGCCTGGAATACGTGCTGCGCCGAGCCGCAATTTGCCAGATCACGTCACGATTTTCGTGCTCTTCACGCTTCTCGACACCGGTGTAACCTGCGTCCGCATAGACCGCGTTTTCTTCCCCGTGGAGCAGTTCAGCCACTTGGGTGACATCGGCCACATTGGCAGCGGTGCCATGGACGTGGTGAACCAGTCCAGACTCAACGTCAGCACCGATGTGGGCCTTCATACCGAAGAAATACTGGTTACCCTTCTTCGTCTGATGCATCTCGGGATCGCGCTCACCGTCTTTGTTCTTGGTCGAGCTTGGGGCATGAATAATGGTTGCGTCGACGATGGTGCCCTGGCGCAACGACAGGCCTTTTTCCTGTAAATAGCCGTTGATGACCGCGAGGATTGCAGGCGCCAATTGATGCTTCTCCAGCAAGTGCCGGAAGTTCATGATCGTGGTGTCTTCAGGGATCGGCGCGCTCAGTGTCAGACGCGCGAACTGACGCATGGGCGTGATTTCGTAGAGCGCTTCTTCCATGGCCGGATCGCTGAGGGAGAACCAGTTCTGCAGCAGGTGAAGGCGCAGCATGGTTTCCAGTGGGTAAGGTTTTCGACCGCCACCGGCCTTGGGGTAGAACGGCTCGATCAGGCCGAGCAGACCTGCCCAGGGCACGACCTGATCCATCTCGGCAAGGAAGCGCTCGCGGCGAGTTTGCTTGCGCTTGCCGGCGTACTCGAAGTCGGAAAAGCTCATCTGGCTCATGGGAGGCTCGGATCAGGTGGTCAGGCGATTTTCGCATACCCGGGACTTGTTCGGAGAATCCCTAGAGCCGGATTTACGACGGCGAATACGGCAGGAAAAAGCCGTGCCGGTGATGTCTGCGCTGCATGCCTGGATGATCGCCCAGCGTGACCTAGTGCCCGAAGGTTCGGCTATCAGCAGAGCGCTGGATTACAGCCTGAAACGCTGGGCAGCGCTGTCGCGCTACCTCGACGACGGAGCCGTACCCATTGACAACAATTGGGCCGAGAATCAAATCCGGCCATGGGCTCTTGGACGTAAGAACTGGCTCTTTGCAGGGTCGCTACGCAGCGGAAAACGGGCGGCGGCGATCATGAGTTTGATCCAATCTGCGCGGCTCAACGGGCATGATCCGTATGCTTATTTGAAGGACGTTCTTACACGCCTGCCGACGCAGCGGGCAAGCGAGATCGAGCAACTGCTGCCGCATCAGTGGGTGGCGGCAGAAACCACGTAAGCCCTGATGCTTTGGGACTTGCAAGGATCGCGCAATTAACGAAGTAGTCATAACGATGATTTTGGTAGTTGAAGGAATCAGCGCCAGCGGGAAAACGACTTGGTGCGCTAAGCATGGAGGGCAACATGTCATTCCTGAAAACGGCCGTTTTGAAAACGAGCCGGATCGGATAAAAGATCCAGTCGGAGCAGCAACTTTTTGGGCAGAGCGAAACGTGGATCGTTGGCAAAAAGCGTTGGCCATGGAAGACATTTCTTCGTGGGCTTTGTGTGACAGTGACCCTCTCAAGCTCCACTACATTTGGAGCCTTTGGCAGATCGGCGAGACGAGCGAACACAACTGGCGAATAGAGTTGGACGCCACGAGAGAAACAATCGCACAAGGACGTATTGGCTTTGCTGACTGTTACATTGTTGGCCGTATAGATCCTCAGCTCGCGCGAGAGCGAGCCAAGGCAGACACCACCCGCCGACGGAGTGGATTCGAGCTACACGTGCGTCTCCAACAAGCTCTGCTGACCTGGTACTCAGCTATGGATGAAGTGCTTCCCGGCAGAGTGCGATTCGGGTTTCCTTCAGAAATGCCAACCTTGAAAAGCCTTGATGGAAGATATGCGGTGGTGGCCTTTGATCAAATGATCGCATCGCTCCCACGACCTACTCACATCTCTTAGCGAGACGGAGCCTTATATAGCAGTTGGAAGCGGATCGATGTGAGGGCGAAGTAAAGATGTGTTCGCCATCCGCTTACCTCTTAGCCAGGGAAGAGGTTTCAGTTCGAGCAACCACACTCCAGTGCACAAAGACGTTCAGTGGGTACCCATCAACTCGCTTTTTCATTGGAAAACTTTACTGGATGTCGCAAGTGGGTGGCACATAGCTATCTACTTGCCTACAATCCGGGCCTTGCCCTTATCGCGATGGATCCGCGTAGCCGACGGTTCGATCGCCTCAGAAAATGGATTTAGCTCATGTGGCACGATAACGAAACCACGACGGACTACCTAAATTTTGGGGTAGTCGCAGATGCGTGCGCGAGTCTTCTAAAACAAAGTGCCGGCGAGCCCATCTCGATCGGCGTGTCAGGTGGCTGGGGCGCGGGTAAATCCTCCTTGGTGAAGATGATTGCCTCACGCCTGGCCGACCTGCCTACTGGTGCAGCGACACCGCCTACAGACACTCAATCAGATCCTGCAGACACCACCCAGAACACTCGCTACGTTGTCATCACGTTCAACCCTTGGCTTTATCAAGATTTTGAGAGCGCTCGCAGTGCGTTACTGCAGATCGTTGGCGATGAGGTGCTCAAACTAGCCAAAGGTGATCAGACACTGTGGAACAAAGCTGTCGACCTGATGCGCAGGATCAACTTGCTCAAGCTGGTACAGGTCAGTACTGAGGCAGCGCTCACCATCAAGACCGGGCTGCCCATAGGCTCGGTGGGTAAGGCAGTCGTCAAAGCCATGGGCTGGTTCAAATCTTCAACAGGGGATGCTGGAGAAGACCTGGCGGCTGGCGCAAAAAGTAGCGACGCCGAGGGCAGTGATGACGAAGGGGCTGCAGATTACTTTGGTCTCAAATCGCTCGGTATCTTGAACCCGGCCAACCCCATGTCTCTTCCGAACGAGATCCAGGCATTCCGCGATGCGCTGGAGCAATTGCTCGGTGAGCTCGGGGTGACCTTGGTGGTATTTGTCGATGACCTCGACAGGTGCCTGCCTGAAACGGCCATCTCGACGCTAGAGTCTATCCGCCTTCTGCTGTTCCTCAAGCGTACGGCATTCGTGATCGCTGCTGACAATGACTTCATTCGCGGTGCGGTCAAGAAGCACTTTGAAGGAACCGATATCAACGACGACATCGCGACTAACTACTTCGATAAGCTCATTCAAGTACCTCTGCACGTACCTCGTCTTGGCGTGAATGAGGCCAAGGCCTATCTGGTACTGCTCTTGCTGGAGCGCGAGGCCAGAGCTGGAGCGTTCGCGCAAGACAAGTTTGAGGATGCCAAGCAGCTCATCCCCAAAAGGCTGAGTCAAAGTTGGCAGGGCGAGACCATCACCTCCCAATTCCTGTTTGAGCTGGTCGATGGTGACCTGAGGCTTCAGGAGCTTATGCAGCTTGCCGAGGGGCTTGCGCCACTTATGTTCAACTCCACCGCGATCAGTGCCAACCCACGACTGATGAAGCGGTTCCTGAACACCGTGTTTTTGCGTCAGTCACTGGCGGCGCCTCAAGGGATCAAATTGGATGTCCCTGCGCTAGCCAAATGGCACCTGCTTGAGCGCTGCAACGAAGACCTCGCCAAGACGCTGTCCTCACTGGTGACTTCCGACAATGACGGCGAGGTATCCATTCTTCTCGAGGCTGAGTCTCTTGCCGCCAGCGGAGCAGGGCTGCCCGAGAACTTTCCGGATGAGTTTTTTGTAAGGGAGTGGCTGCAGCTAGCCCCTGCGCTGGGAGCTAGGGACTTGCGCCCATTGCTTCACCTCAGTCGCGACTCGGCTACCCGAGACTTCGGTGATGACAACATGACACCTGCTTCGCGACAGCTCCGGGACATGCTGAAGAAAGCCTCCAGCGGTAACGATCCACTGACCCAGGCCATCCGAGCCTTGGATACCACGCAGGCTGAGCTCGCCATGGTGAGGGCTTGGCAGGGCACTGTCACCTCCCGCTCTTGGAAGAATAAGACCGAGATGGTCATGCTAATTGAACCCTGCAAGGTGCACACATCCCTGGGTAAACGCGCCGCTGTCCTACTGGCCCAAGCGCCAGCGAAATCGGTAGGGCCGGGGATCATTCCCTCTCTCGCCAACCAGTCCTGGGCCACAGATGTTCTCAAGTCCTGGAAGGAGCATTCGGAAATCGCGGGCAATACGAAGAAAGCAATCGATCTGGCGCTAAGGAATGCAAGCTGATGGGTACCTCAACTTCGAGCAGTGGTGGTAAAGCAGGCTCACCCTTCGATCCAGAGTGGCTGGATCAAGGGGAGGGCGGTGCAGCGGGAGCAGGGCCCGGCGACGGCACACCGGAAACCGAAGGCAGCGACGACACGCCTGGTGGGCAAGACGATAATGCCGAGACTGGTCAGGAGTGTGATGTAGCGCCTGATCGCCGGTTCATGCCGGCTCGCGCCAAGCTGGGTAAGTACCTCTCGGGTGGTGGCAGAGACGCGCTCCGTGGTGCCGCCAGCAGCATGATCAATAAGGGGATGGGCGGTTCGGCTCGAGCTGCGCGAACAATGCGCGGGGTTGCTCAAGGCGCTGGCCGTTTGGGTGAGTTCCTCGAAGCCGTCCGAGATGGCAGCACCCAGCAAGCGATCGACTGGCTGCAGCGCGTGCGTGGCCAGAATCTTTCGGCAGAAGACCTGGTGCTGGAACTCATCAAGGAAGTCATGCCTGACACCGGGAGCATCGATGATGAATCGATGCGCAACGCAGGGTCGGACGCGATGGCCTTGCTGTATCAGAAAGACCCAGACGTCGATGTCTTCATCCTGACCGATGAGCAAATCAATTCGGTCATCGGTTTCACAATCGGGAACGCTGTGTGCAACCGACTCGATGAGCAACTAGGCCAAACCTACGAAAAACTGAAGTATTCGCCACTTCAGGTGCAAGAGCTTCGAAACGATGTTCAGGAATGGGTACACGGTGAGGTAGAGCGGATCATGGAAGGATTAGCAGGCCAACAATTGGATTGCCAGACACTGGCGCAAACCGTCCTCCAGAGCGCATTGGAGGTCTTTGCAGAATGATCAAGGTAATTTGTGCCAGAGCTGAGCAGCTGCCCGCTGAACTTCAACCGGGCGAACGCGCCTTTTCGTACTTCAAGTCCGCCCGGCGAGCGGGTGTTGGCACCATCGCCAAGGGCTGGCATGGATCTCTCAAGCGCAAAGGCTTCCGGCCTAGCCCGGCCACTTGGGACTTCGTTCAGTTTTGCCTGGCGGTGTGCGCAACCGATCTGTGTGGGATGCGCAACACCAGCGCCGATGGTTGGACGCGTACGATTGAGCTCAGCGTCGGCTTGCATGAGCCACTGCGATGGGAGCCTTACAGAGCCGAGTTGGAACAGCTGCTCAAGGTTTTGACCGGGGATTACTGGACGCTGATCTTCACCGGCGCGGGCATGCCGCCACCTGAAGGAAGGTTCGTTGCCAAACCTCAGGACTGCGTGTCGTTGCTGTCGGGAGGCCTTGATAGTCTGATCGGCGGTCTCGATCTGGTAGCTCAAGGGCGGCGGCCATTGTTTGTCTCGCAACTTGCGCATGAGGACTCGCAACGCCAGCGAGATTACGCCCAGCTGCTAGGTGGCGATGGAGCTCACTATCAGTGGAGTCACGGCATCAGCTTCAAGGGCCCCAAAGAACCTTCGACGCGTGCCCGATCCTTGGCGTTCTATGCATTCGCGGTGCTGGCGACCTCGCGACTGGCCGACCCTTGCCCCACGTTGTTCATTCCTGAGAACGGGTTCATCTGCGTGAATCCGCCGCTTGTCCCTGGGCGCGTATCGAGCTTGAGCACTCGCACGACGCACCCACTGTTCATAGCCAAGCTCCAGCAGGTGCTGGACGGTATTGGAGTGAATGTGCAGCTGGAATTACCCTATCGGTTCAAGACCAAGGGCGAAATGATGAACGACTGCCTTGATCCGGTGCGCCTGCAGCAGCTGGCCTGGCAGACGACCAGCTGTGGGCGTTTCCGCACCTATAACCGCACGCACTGCGGACGCTGCGTACCTTGTATGATTCGTCGCGCTGCGTTCACAGCATGGACGGGAGGGAATGATGACACCCAGTATGTGTATTCCAGCCTGGTCGGGAGCGACAAGTCCAGCGGACCTGATGATCCAATGGCTGTGGCACAGGCTGTCTTGACGACCCGGTCTAAAGGTATCGACAGATTCCTGGGCGCCTCGCTCGCGTTTGCTCCAGTCGATGAGCGCCCACAGTATCGCTCAGTGCTCACGAATGGCATTCAAGAACTTGAAGCCTTGTTAACTGGAGATGGCGTACTTTGATGGACTTCCACTGCCACCTCGACCTCTACCCCAATGCCCGTGACGTTTATGCGCAGGCACAGGAGAGGAACGAGTTCACGTGGCTTGTCACCACCAGCCCCCGTGCGTTTACCGCGACGTCCAGAGTGCTGGGTGGAAGCGACAAGGTGCTGATCACTCCCGGACTGCACCCGGAGATCGTTGGCGCCCGTCACGCTGAGCTCGACATGCTGCTTGAGCAGATCAGACAGGTGAAGGCAGTGGGCGAGGTCGGCCTGGATGGCTCAAAGCGCTTTCAGGCGAGTTACGACGTACAGCGCAGCGTGTTTATTGCCGTCGTTGCGCAGTGCGCAGCCCTCGGCGGTCGAGTGCTGAGCATCCATTCGCGTCAGGCCGTTAAGGATGTGCTGGCCGTGTTGCACGATCATCCGGGCTACGGTACTGCAGTGCTGCACTGGTTCACTGGAACCACCACGGAGCTCAACGCGGCAATAGCACAGGACTGCTGGTTCAGTATTGGCCCAGCAGCCTTCAACTCGGCAGCGGGGCAGGCCTTGGCCAAGAAACTCCCACGCGATCGGGTCGTCCCTGAAAGCGATGGGCCATTTGCGCAGGTAGATGGCGCTAGTGTCATGCCGTGGAGTGCAGGTCATACCGCGCAGATGCTGGGAAAGGTATGGGACGTCACTCCTGCAGACGCCATGCATATTCTGGAGTCGAATTCTCGTCGGCTTCTTGGCCTGATTCGGGCACAGGGTTGATCCAAGCCATAAAGCCCGTACAGGTTAGCCAGGCGGGCGGTGAATGGAGGATGGATGCATGGAGCAACCGAACCGAGCACAACGTTACAACCGAGTGCATGTTGGCGGGCAGGTCTGACCGCCGCGATCACTAATCGGTGCACAATCCATGACACGCCTTCAGACGGCCAGCGCCAGGCAGCAGGGGGCATGAGAGGCAGAGGGTAGGGTGGATCCCCCGAAAGGGCACCGGCATCAAGCGGTTTCAGGAGACCTGGGAGAAAGTGCTCCAGGTTGAGTTGAAATCGAAACAGCTTAAGGGCATTGATACATCACCGTTCATCAGTGAGGTACAACAATGCGTGGAAGTTACAGCAGCAGCTCGCCTGCCGGAATCTTGATCTGTTTGGCTGTGGTTTTGTGTTTCTGTGCCGTGGTCACGTTGGCCGACCAGGTACATCTGGATATTGCCACGACCGGTGTTGTCTTGGGGAGGCTGGCTCTAGCCTGGCTCTTTGGATACTGCCTGGGCCGAGGGCTACTAGGCGTGGGCCTCAGCTACAGCTGGCCAGTGTGCCTTGGGCTCTCCTGGATCGCACTCATGCCTGCGTTCAGCGTTTGGCTTGGCGAGGATACCTACGCCTGGTTCGAGCCTTTTTGGTCTCAATGTGTAGGTGTGGTAGCAGTAGCGCTTCTCGCGTTTCGCATTAGATCATTCGTAGCGTAAGTCGGATCGGGGCGTGACCATGAATACCTCAGACTGAGGTTAGAGGCGCGCCCTCCGATCGATGGCATCATCTATTCTGTAGGGCACTCGACAGGTTCGAAAAGTAATAGGCGAACATTTTGACAAACCAATGCTCTTTTATCCTGCTCAACCACCCCTTGCGCCGGTTTTTACTTGATTCACTCCCATATTTTGCATGATATCGCTGCACTGCCGCCTCCATTTCTTCCACGTACCTTTGAAAATCGTCGGCGGCATACTCCAAAAAGCGTTCGTCCATCAGGACACCGTCAAAAAAGTTGACCGACACCCCCACCCCCTCGGTTTTGCGAATGGCTGACAAGACCCTTTTTTCCCAAGTGTTCTTTCTACCAATACGCGTGCTTATTTCGCTGTAGCCCTTAGCGGTGCCGTCGTTGTGAGCCATTACGTTCCTGATAACAGTCAGATGATCCAGGTCTGTGATGCCTTTGCCACCAATGACCTTTTTCAGCATATCGTGGGCCTTTTCAATTGGCCCCATACCCTTGAGCTTTCCCTCAAACCCAGTGAGTTCAAGCATAAACTCCAGGCATTGACTCATACGGTGTTCGAACAACCCAAACATCGTAAGAAATGCTGAGCGTCGAGTGAGTTGGGCAATCATAAACTTGTGCGTCAATAACACTTCATCATGGTCATAATCGATAGAAGCGCCACATGAGTAGAAAGTCCGTTGCCGCACGTAGCTTTCACCGTACTGATCGTACGCTTCTTCTTCGTGCTTATGCTCCTTTATCAAATCTTCGGCTTCCTTGAGTGCAAGCGCCACATTTTTTTCTGCCTGCTCTGCGAGCATTCGCATGACAGAGATGGACTCGCTGAGGGCACACATATGAACACTGAAAATAAAGTCGAGTTTGGCCAAGTTGCCTCCCTGCAGGCTCATTTTGAAGACACACGATTTTCTGGGCAGATCTGCGATCTGCTCAGCGTACATAATCCATCCGCGCCTCGATATCCCAGCCTGAGCTGGCGCCCACATAGACGTCTGCGCATCAAATGCACGCCATGGATCTCCGAGGGCAGAGCTCTTGGCTTTCAGCTCTCAGGGGACTGATCAGACCCCCTCATGGCTTCCAACAGCACTTCAAGCGCATCGAGCAAGCGTCGATCTTCACGGGCATCCCCGGTTTCCGGCCTGTACGTTTGGCAATGCCGCATCAAGGCATCAAAATCGTTGCGGTTGAGGTCAAACTCAATAAACATCTAAACCCACCATGTGTTCGCCTTTGCGATCGCCAGTATAAATGAGCAGGCTTCAGGAGAAATACGCGATCAGCACTTTGCCATCGACTTGGCCTGTTGCTTGGAGCGGGCACCGGTTAGTTGATCCGACACCCACCATTGCTGATCTAGGCGCGGAAATCTGGGGGTACCGTATCAGCTGTCATGCCTATGCGGTGACTGCAGCAGTACGCCCCGAAGATCGACTGCTCAGACATCGAGCCTTTGCACTGAAACCAGGAGTTAAGCTTGGATATCCCAGTTCCATTCAACCTCGTAGTCAAGGCTGCCGATTGGATTTGGCAGCGAGTCACCAAAGCCTTGCTGTACAAAACCTATGCTGCGTCACATGAAAAATGGGCTATTCGCCACCGGCTAGGAGCGCGGTGGGATCCCTTGGGTAAGCACTTGGAGTATTCGGTACGCCTTGCACTGCCTACAGATCCGGAGCCAAGGATCTCGCGTTTGGCGCTGCGCGCAACCGGAGAGAGCCTTGCGAAAGTTGACTTGTATTTCGAGGCGATTGGAGCAGGCATTCGCTATCAGGAGAAAGTATCGGTATGCGATGTGGACACTCGCCCTATCGTCTGGAACCTCACGAATATCCCCGTCCAGGCATTCGTGGGCGGTAAGGAGTATGGCATTGCATTCTCGGTAGAGGAGATCCAGCTGCGGCAGTGTGTGATCCAGCAATCAACGGGGGCTGAGTTGCCTGCCCAGAATTCCGTCACGTCCTGCATGACCCAGAGTTGGCTCTTGAGCGATGAGTGGAGACTCCGCTGGGGAAATCGCTGGAATTGTAATGCGATCAAATTTGCCAAGAGCGAGATTGCTCTTTATTGGCGATTCAGGTTCGGCCTACCTACGTACCGCGTTTACACACCCTTCGCCTCCTCAAAACGGAAATTCAGCATGAGCCCTGTATTGCAGGCGCTGGGTCTGTTAATGGGCCTGCCGGCCTTGGTGAGGACGCAATTCTGGCTAGCCATTTGGTCTGGGCTCTGGGTGATGGACGAAGATGACAGGCTTTGCTTCCGGTGGCGTGATAGTAGGGTAGAGAGCGAGGCCCAGGACGGTTGACTCTGCGCTTTGAAGCCGCTGTTCGCACACAGCAAGGCAATGAGGTTCTTCGGGAAAGTGCTCGCGCTTTACCAGACAATCGTCTGCTGATGCCGATAGAGAACAGGATGGAAAAACTCACTAGAGGTGGCGCTAGGGTGATCAGGCCTAGTGTTCCTTTGATGGGCCGGATAGCATTTCATCATTGGAGGCTGGAACGCTCTGGGCTGACCTCGCCAACCGCAATGACTCGTGCTGAAGTGTTGTGTCAGTGCTCCGCACGCCCGCTCTGGGTGATTTTTGAGGAAGATGGGTAAGATGGATCCCTACAAGCGCGCTCACTATGTCAGCAGGCTAGCCAGTGAAATTGGCGCAATAGGCCAATCCTTCGAGGCCTTCCGGGGGCTGGTGCTGACATTGGCATTGAATGTGCCGGTCAACACTCAAGGAATCAATTCCAGAGGCTTTCCCGTTGCAGGCGTGGTTGATGGAGTGTCCCCAGATGGCTTTCAAGCCGCTGAGTGCAGCAGGGGCAAGATTCGCTGAGCGGCGTCGTCGAGTAGCCTTCACCAAACTTTCATGGCATATAGCTACCGGGTAATCACCACCGCCGGCATCCATGTGATTGAAACCTGTTGCCATGTGGGGGCTGAATGCCTTCTGGAAAGACTGAGCCTGCAAAACTGAGGCCCTTCACTCACCAACACCTGATTGCCAGGGAGAGCCATGCAGCTACAGGACTTGCTTTCAAGAGGGTATTTCCCGATCCAGCTTCCAGTCGGATTCAGCACCACGCAGTTGGCGGAAAAAATCGAGGAGCTCCAAGCTTCCTGGGATGAGGCCCTGGACGGAAGAAGGCGCATACTTTCCCAATCTGAACGATTTTCGGTGGCGAGGTCGTCATACAGCAGACGTACCACCTCTATACCCAACCCGGTCAATTTCTATGGATTGGCCAAGGACATCTGCCGGTACTGGCCGAAAATCCAAGAGCATTTCGACAAGAGTGAAATCTCTCGAAGCATTCCTGGGACTGGAGGATCGCTGCGGGCGATTGAGCTGACGAAATTCACTGACCTGTACGAGGAGCGCGTGCGCCGCTCGGCGGGCGCACGGTATGCGCTGGTCACCGATATCTCGAGCTATTTTCCCACCATCTACACCCATACGATTCCGTGGGCCTTGCATACAAAGGCGCTAGCCAAGATCAACAGGGGCAAATCCGATCAGTTCTTCGGCAACACCCTGGATCAGCGCTGCATGGGTACGCAGGATGGGCAGACCATTGGGTTGCCGATTGGCCCGGATACGTCGCACATCATCGCCGAGATGATAGGCGTCGCGATTGACGATTCCATTCGAGACGCGCTGGGTGGCTGGCCTAAAGGCTTCCGCTATGTCGATGACTTCACCTTCTTTTTCAACACCAGGGAAGAGGCTGAACGCGCGCTGGCTGTCATAATCAAGTGCGTCAGCGCATTTGAACTGCAGATCAATGCATCCAAAACGAAGATTGTTGAAGTCCGCGAGCTCGTCCAGGAGTCCTGGAAATACACCCTCAAAAAGCTGGTTGTCTCACCGAAGCGCCGTCAGCAAAAAGACGACATCCACCACTATTTTGAGGTGCTGTTCTCGCTGGAGGCACGGTTCAAGGATGAAAGCTTGGTCAAGTATGGCTTGAAGCAGCTTTCATCCACGATTATCAAAAAATCCAACTGGCCCATCGCCGAAGCCTACCTGCTCAAATGCGGGTATGGATTTCCCAACACACTTCAAGTGATCACCCAGATCCTAGTGACTTATCATCGCCATCAGTATGAATTGAACCGGGAAGCGCTGGGCGATTTCTGCAGGAACCTCCTCGGGTCAGCCTCTGCAGCGAACCATCATAGTGAAACGGCCTGGCTACTATGGCTGTGCAAGGAGCTCAGGATTTCCCTAGAGGCGCCACTGGTACAGCAAGTGCTCCAGATGGAGAGCTCTGTGTGCTCGCTCATCGCGCTGGATCTAAATCAGTCCGGTTTGGTGGCCGGCGAGCTCAGTCTTGCCGATCTCGAGTCGTTGGCAACGGGCCAGGCGCTTGTAGGCAACAATTGGATGCTGGCTTATGAAGGCGGGCGCCGGTGTTGGCTTTCCAACACAAACCTTGAATTCATCCAAGGGGAAGAATGCTTCGCAAAGATGCTAGAAGCTGGCGTAGGCTTTTATAACGAAGAGGCTGAGCTCCCGCCTATCTTCCAGCTTAAGCAATCAGCGCTCAACGACTTCGATTTCGACTCCGACGCTGCCATCGAAGACGAATTCGACTTCGATGACATGGATGAAGAGTACTTTGACTCCGCTGACCATGGCGATGAGGACGAGGACGAGCCAGAGACGGCCGCGCGGCCAGCTGGCACCCAAGATCTGTTTGCAGCCGACGACTCCGATCCAAACGAAGTCTGGTAGGCGGGCGAGTAGGGCGCAGCTGGCGGTGGGTAGGCAGGCTCGTCCAGGCGACGCCCCTGGGCAGCCCTCCGGGCGATTTTAGATGTACAACCGACGGTACCGATGGCGCCTTGACCTCAACATCCCACTGCTGGATTTACTGGCGTTACCAGGCCTGGGCTGGCCTAGCATCATGGCAGCCTCGACCTAGCAAACGTCGTGTGCTTTGAGGGGCTGCGCAGGAGTCGCAGGCTACCTGTCGTACTTGGAAGGCAATGGACAGTCGTAATTGACGTCAATCATGTCCAAGTTCTTCAGCTCGAAATTGGCGTAGCTTGTCCCATTCGATGTACGTACTGTGGGCTGTCCGTACAGGAACACGAATGCGGTCGGTTTAGGCTCCTGAGAGATCTTTGAAAGCCTGGTTGCCATGAGGTTCTTGAGCCTGTAGCGGTCGATGAGCGCATCCGAGACGAAGCTTGAGGTTGTTAAGCTTTCGGTTCCGCGCATCAAGCATTTCTTGAACTTGATCCGGTACGCATCGTCTTTTCTGGTGCGGTCAATGTAGGCCCAGCCATAGTAGATGACGGGGTGGTCGGGGAGGTCGTTAAGATCCTGCTCCCAAATGCATTTGAAAATGCTGTCGTACGCTACGTCCTGGCCAGCGATGTTGAGGCGGCGAAACTCCAGGGTGTTGTCAGATCGATAGCGAATGTACCGACTCACCACCGAACGGACGGAGTAGATGGGGCCAACGATCCCAGACTCACCCAGCTTGGTGGTGTATGGCCTGGTGCTCTTAGCGCGCTTTTTCGCTACCTGCACATCGGCAGCGGGATCCTGGGTGGGCTCGTCGTAGTACGAGTCGGGACGCTCGAGCTTGAAGACGTCAACAATGGATTCATCGACAGTTCTGCGCTCCTGCCCGTCGGGGCCGTTCGGCTCAACCTTCAGATCGACCGCCTTCCCGTTGACAACCCCGCACGTCTCACTATGGTCGCCGTAGACCTTGAAGTGCGGCACCACCCGCATGCTCTGCACGTCCTTGTCCAGATTCGCACAGGTCACCTGCGCTGTGCAGCCCGCGCCCGGACAAACGAAGAGACGTTTGTTGGTGATGACTCCTGCCCAATACAGGTCATAGGCTCGATCGGGGTCGACAAAATCTCCAGCCTCAAGGCTAAACGCCACATCCAATGCCATGTCTCTAGTACAACCTCCTGTAATCATCATGATGGCGTCCAGCGCCACAGCGAGGAAATCAACGGCTCGATATCCTGATTACCGTCTAGCACGCCCTTGAGGCATCGCGCTGACCGAATCCTCGCACACAATCCGGAGCATGGCGATCTGCGAGGATGGCAAAATGAAATCGTCGAATTTCTTCCCATTTGCCTGTCGAGCGGCACCGTGAGCGCGAGCTGGCGCCGGCGCGGTGAACCGGATCAGTAATCGGAACCTGGTGACTGACTCAGCAGTTCGATGGCTAGATTAATGGTGGGCCATCCGGTTCAAGGGGCTAGATTTGATGCGATGGCCTCAAAGCGGGCAGGGCATTCCAGGCATACTAAGGAATGCGTAAGTGACGGAGGATGTCAGATCATCTGGGGAGGCGTCTGCGCGACCCCATGCACCCATGGCCCATGGCTGTCATCTGCGGCTCCTCGACCCCGCCTGATCCGTGCCAGCGGGCTCACGCCACGGCGTGGTGCGCTGGAGCTTCCCGTAGTGCCATGTTAGGTTGGTTTTTTGAATGCATGGTCGCCGTTGGATCAATCCGACGCCGATCGACCAGCCGCATAAATGGAGTCGCCGTGACGCCAGACAGACTGCCCGCGCTTCTCACTGACGAAGAGTTTGCGGCCATGATGCGAGACTTCGACACTGCAAGCCACTGGATGCGGGAACAGTTGGCATTGAAGCGCGGAACCGCAAGCGCTGCAGCTCAGAAGCAACCCAGCGGTGGGGAATCGCAAATGGCAGCAGACGCTCGCCCAGCGATCGACCATAATCACAACTCGACGCAGCCACATGCCCGGCATAGCCAAAGCGTTGCGCGCTTTCACATGAGCACTTTGTCCCCTGATCAACACGACCGTTACCTAGAAGTGCTCGAAGCAGCTATGCGACTGTATAGCGGCGATCATGATGCGGCGATGCGCTGGATGTCTCACCCAGTCAAAGCGCTTGATGGCAAAGCTCCTGACAGCATGGTCACAACCAGGCTGGAGGCTGAGACGGTGATTGAGTTCATCAGGCGCTTAGAGCACGGTTTTGTCGCCTGAGTGACCTCGAGGCGGGCCCTTTTGCCCGCAATGCTGTCGTGGCCGAGGGTTTGGTGCTCATCAAAGGTATACACCAACGCTCAGACTGGATCGGTCACGCGATCGAAACGCCGACCGTTCTCGACTACGGAGGAGGGTAACCGCCAAATTTTCGCAAATGTGGCTCGATGTTCTTCAACTGGCGCCTCTGGATTTTTGGGTTTGGCCACATGCGCACGCTGTTTGTTTAAGGCTCGCCGCTGTTCGAGCTCTCCAGTATGCTTCTGGGATCTTGATTTCTTAACTGGCGTCCTGGGCTAACGGAGTAGTGAGAGACAATGAGTTTTCAATCGCAAATGGATTGCCCAGACTCCCAACCGCTCCCAGCCCATTCCCAGCGTGACCTCGCGGCCTCAATGCCAGCCAGGCATCCCCGCGCCTGTCCACCGCTCATGTCCCGTCATCGCGACGCTCAAGCCGCTCCTTTGATTTTTTGCGTGTTGCATCATGCAAAGCGGACTCACCACTTTTGACTTATCGAGAAGGAAGCATTCATGAGTAAGCCTTTCAAAGACCGCATTCATGCTATGAATCAGATGTATAAGCTGCCGATCAACAGCGCTCCGACGCTTCTCGCCGATCCTGCGGACAAGCTCAGGAAGTTCAAGGCCACACTGATGGCTGAAGTCCATGAGATCGATGAAATCGTCGAGAAGATCGAGAAAGGTGAAGCCGAGATCGATATCAAGGTTGCCATAGCCGACCTGCTGGGTGATGTGATGGTTTACTGCCGGTCTGAGGCCCTGAAGTACGGGTTACCATTGGAGGACGTCCTGGACGTCATCATGGACAGCAACGAAAGCAAACTGGGAGCAGATGGAAAGCCTATCTACGACGAGAACGGGAAGTTCCTCAAAGGCCCGAATTACTGGAAGCCAGAGCCCAAGATCAAAACCTTGCTTCTTGGCGCTGGGGACAAAGCGGACGTTTGATTGGAGAAACAGGCTTGAAACCTATCAACCTTGGCAAGACGCGTACGCTCAAAGACATCGAAGCGGCCATTCGCAAGATCTGCGACAGCCAGGGTGAGAGGTTTCTCATTCAGGCAGACATGCTCAGTGCGCGGCATGGCGCCATGCATGATGCCGCACGCCTGCAACTGATCGTTACCTTGGCCCGGCAGCAGTTGCAGAGCGACTACCTTGATTTCAACCCGCAAGCCGATGCTCAAGCGTTGCTGCACAACCTCGCTAACTGTTCGCCAGGTATTGCTGCCTTGCGCCTTTCCAAGGGTATCCGGCTCGGCGAGCAGACATTCAATCGCCGAGAGGTCTTTCAGGAGTCGGTCGAACGAATGCAGGCCATGGACGCCGGCAGGTACGAGGACGTCGTCAACGGCCGAGTCGTCGATCTGATCTGTGTTGCAGGATCGAAGGTTCAGCACCTGCGACCGCTTTTTAGCGCGGAAGGCAAGGTGAAGCCTGCGTCTGAAATGACCACTGAGATGCGCAGGCTCATTGACTTCGTCAACAAGCAGAGCGGGCGTGCCAGTGTTCCGGATTCTCTCCTCGAAAGCTTGGGCCTGCTCTGTTCTGAGCTTGTATCCAACACCCAGGAACACGCGACTTCAGACCATTTGGGCCACCCGTATTTCGCCCACGTAGAAGGCGTCATGGTCGGCTGGAAGCGACTTGAGGACGAGATTTTCGCTGAAGACTTTGACGGTAGTGAGGACTTGCGCCGTTACTGGGAGCGAGAGTCGTCCACCACCGACAACAACAAGACCAGCCTGCGCGCATTGCACATCAGCTTCTTCGACTCAGGCCCCGGATTCGCCTCCAGGTTTAGCGGCAGGGCGGTGCAAGAGATGTCGCTCCAGGAGGAGCGAGACTACCTGCTCAAATGCCTGCAGCCACGCCAGTCCAGCAAGACTCTGGACGCTGCGGGCATCGGCCTGCCTGCCATCCTGAACGAGCTTCGCAAGGTAGGCGGATTGATCCGTATCCGTTCCGGGCGACTGTGCATCTACAACCAATTCGAAGAGAACGACCAGCACCGTCATCCTGACGATTTCAGGGATTGGGACACCACCGATTTGGCGCCCGTTGCAGGCGCTGTTGTCACCATCATGATTCCATTGAGGGGCATGTAATGGAGCGTTTCTATCAATGGATGTCCGCTGTCAGCGACCCCAGTGGCAGTCATGAAGCGTTGGTCGTCTGCTACAACGATTCCGAGCTCTCGGTTCAGCATGTCTTCACTGACATCGAGGTGGCTCTCAAGGCCCAACGCCATCTACCTGACTGCGTCTACATCCTGGGGACGTCTGATCAGCTATCCGTATTCAGGAGCGGTTGGGCTGACGACCAAGACCGCCTGGCCAACCTCCTGAAGCGTGGCGAGAAAAACGCGCGTGTATGTGTCCATGAATACGTGTTCCTGGAGTGGAATGGCGCAAGCTTCAACCCCCATGTGCTGGGCGGCAAAGAGCTTGTCTACCGTCATGATCCTAGCGCTCTCTTGAGGGATGGTTTGAGAACGCTGATCGAAAAGAACAACGTGATTCATGCAGCGCCATCCGCGCACTCCTTCAAGCACCCCTCCGGCACACTAAACAACGTGTTCATCCAGACCAGGGAACTGGCGAGTGATGAAGCCGAGGTGTGTGTGGTCGGGTATGCAATTGCACTCGAGTACGGTGCCAGGCTGCGCCAGGCTGGCAAGGTGTACATCGACACCATGGGCATCTATGCATTCGCGAAAAATGCGCTCGCTCGCTTGGACAGCAAGGCTGAAGTCATGAGCTTCCACTCCTACGAACGGCTCAAGACCATCTACCCGCCGGAAGGTGAGTATTTCTGCGTGGTATCAGCCTCTACATCTGGCGGTATGGCTAAGCAGATGGGGGAGCAGGGGTTCACAGAGGAGTGCGTAGCCACGCTGATCGATCGCACAGCGGATGGCCGATACGGAGGTGTGCTGGTCGCCCTGGACGACGTTGACTATCCACTGCCAGTCAAGGCTGAGGAAGGCTGCACGCTGATCGAGATCATAGGAGAGAACTTCTCGGCGAAATCCAAGCCACCCAAGTCGATCACGATATCCTTGAAGCATGACCCGAAGCGGCTGGCCAAATTCCACAAGTACTTCGGTATGGGAGGAATTGATGGATTCAACAAGTCGAGCAAGCCTCGCAAGCTGTTGACGCTCAATACTGATCTGTTGCTGGCGGACGCTGCCTTCAGAACATGGCTGGCCGCTGAAATTGACTGGTCGGTCTCCATGGCGACAAACCTGATCGTCTACGCCGACGATGACGGGTCGAAGAAACTTGGCGAGGTGGCCCATGAGATTCTCAGCGAGAAATGGGGCGCGACCAAGCCAATCCAATGCGTGCCTTATAGCGAGCTTGACCAAGTTGAGTTCAAAACCGTCTCCGGGGTGCTGGTCGCGACAGTAGTTGCGCGCGATGGCGGCATCCTGAGAGAAATCAGTCGTGATCTGCGGGCCTACATGGATGCGACCGTGCCGCGCAGGTTCCTTGCACCGATCGGGATTCCACAGAGCGCGAGAGCCTGGACGCTTCTCAAAACTTTCCTGATGAAGAACCCCACGCCCCGGGAGTATGGCTTCTCTAACTGGCTGTGCCTGCCCATCGGAGATGACGGAAAAGAAAACGCCTGGAGTCGGTTGACCAAGGTTACCTCCGCCGGGCAGGTCGATGACGTCGGCTTCACGCCTGCAGTCTCGGACGAGGTTCGTCATCAGGCTCTTGATGAGGCCGCTGAGCTGATGGAGGAGCACAAGCACAGCTTCCTGCCAAAACATAATGGCAACGCGCTCGCCCTATCCGATGGTTTTTTGTTCTTCGACCCCTCAAGTAATGTGGGCAAGGACTGCCAAAACGTACCGCAAAGCACGGTGTTCTTTACGATTGCTGCCGTCCTCCAGTTCGCTCGGGAGCACGAAAATCATGAGCTTCGCCTGCAACCGACGGGGTATGAATCCGTGGTGTTATCACCGGAGTGCTTCCTCCGGTTTAACGACAACGTCCTGCAGGCGTCATTCCTCCGGGCGTGTCTCCCTTCAGAGCTTGATTACTCAGCAAGCCCGGAATTGAGCAAGCTGATGAAGGAGCTCATCGCCAAGGTATTCGCCCGCTGGGAGCGGACTTACGGCGATGCCGCCTTAGAGTTTGCCGCTGCACTGGCTACCGGTACGCTGAAACTCACGCAGGAAGACGCCCGGGCACTGCTCGAGGAGGCTATCGAAAACCGTAAGGACAAGGCCTCCAGCCTGCTGGGATTGCTCCTGCTGAGCCAACGGGCGCTGTTCCCTGCCTCCGAAGGGTAGAGCAGAGGCTGTAAACCAATTTTTTATACTGTTAACCGCTGTGGTTTACAGTGCAAAAAGTTGGTTTACAGCTATCTGTGTGAGGCGACAGTGACTAGAAGACGCCGTTGAAATCTAAGGTTTACCTTAGTTTTTGCAGACTTCTGAGCGGTTGGGGTGAGAATCTAAGCTCTAGCTTAGTTTTTGCCTAGCTGTGCAAACCGCTGGCGCTTGTGCGGAAAAGGGCAAAGGCAAGGGCAGGGTGCCTGGAGCGGGCGTGGTCGACTCAATACTGTATATATATACAGCTTTAATGTCCAATCAGGCGGCGCAGCAGATGTGTAGTGAGCATGGTCGCAATTGACTTAGTTTATCTGATTGAGACTGAGTTTTTAGCCTGGCACAGGTAGGGTCTCCATGGATACCAATGCTGCCCTGTGCGTATTGAGCTTGCCCTTTCATTATAGTGACGCAAGAGCAGGGCAGCGCAGTATCAGCCTCTGTCTCGCGTTCCTAAGTGTTTGACCGACCGCGCTCGCTCTTGATCATGTGAGTGGTAGTAGGTGTTTTGAGTTGTCGCCAAGTTGGAATGCCTTAGATCGTACTGGAGATCCTTCGCGTTTCTGAACGGCGCATCAAAGGTCGCCGAGGTATGACGTAGCCAGTGCGATGATGCTACGCGCAGGCTGTCCATTTCATAAGGCTCACGTCCTTCTGCACGCATTCTGACGAGCGCTTGGTCAAAAACGGTTTGGAGGAGGGCGCGCACCTGTCGATCCGAGAGGCCTGCGCGACCGCTCAGCGTTTTCAGAAGCGGAGTTTTCTCCTGATAAGTAGGCAATGGACTCAGTCCAATGAAGGTACGGTACCTTGTGAGATACTTCGTTACATACTCATCACGCACTGCGATTTTTCCGGACTGTTGCCCTTACCCACAACATAGAACCACCAGTTTTCATCAGCATCCAGACGAAAATCTCCCATGGTGGGCTGCCAATTGGTACGCCCAACGATATCCGATATGCGCAAATACATGCTGAACATCGTAACGAGCACGAATAGGGTGCGCTCATGTTTCCTAGGATCAGCAGCGGCCATGGATTCTGCAGTGTCAATCACATAATCCCATTGCAAAGGGGTCAACGCCCGAGAAGTGCTGGATTCTAGCTGAGATGAACTATACTGCCCCTTTTTAGAAACCTTGCGGAACGGATTCGAAGTAGCGATTTCTTCTTCCACTAGATATTCATAAAAGCCGCATAGGTATAAATACGCTTCGTCACTCCAATGTCCATTTCGCCCCCGAAAGTGTCCACATTACAAGCTTATTCATACGAAAGTGTCCGCATTATTGTCGTGCAAGTCGATTTCGGAAAGTGTCCGCATTGACCGCAAATTACACCAAAGGCAGCAAAAACAGGGATCCCGCCTGGTGGTTGCTCAGGGCGGGCTTTGGAAAGTGTCCGCATTATCGTCGCGTTCGCAGAAAAACGGCTCGGAGAGTCGTTCGTGGTTGAGCTGTGCGAAAGCTTTACTGCTAAGCGGTTTCCAGAGACCTCAATTCCAATATCGAGATCGTGGAAACCGTTGTGAGGCCCGGAGCGCTTGGCTTGGAGCGATTTGTCTGCTTGGTGCTGCTGGGCTTCGGGGGCGGTTCAGGGTATGTGTATTTCAGGTGAGAACTGTGGCTCGTTGAGCGTTGAATATGGAAAGTGTCCTGATTATGGGGTTCGCTGTGTGCGCAGGAAGGTGTCCGCATTAGGCGCAAACCACCCTGCAGGCGTTAGATTTACTGGCTTACAGGGGTGGTTTTGGAAATCCCGCAGATTACTCGAGTGTCCAGATAGCGTAGAAAACCGGAGCAACGGTTCAAACGATCGTTTTTTGAAGATACCTAATGAATTCAAGGGTTTGCGGAAGGCGCTCAGAGGCAAAAGTGTCCGCATTTCTGAGGTTTGCTGGAGTTCAGAAGCATCCCAGAAAGGCTGGAGGCCTTGTGGGCTGGGGGGTTTGGGGTTTTCAGGGGTAGGAGTGTCCGTGATTCGCGACGGTTACAGTGCTTAAAGTATCCAGGCGGCAGAGCAGACCCATAATCACATTTACCAGCCACACCCCAATACTCAATTTAACATAATATACATTATGCGTAGTTCCGTATACGAACCCCAGCCCCAACCGTCGCACCTCGCAAAAGCCATCCTCGAAGCCAACCCCCATCTCAAGGATAATCAATCCCCCCATGCGGAACCCGGCACCGATGAATCCGCTTCAATGCCATCGTCCATCCACGCACCGCACCATGCTTCTCAATCGCCAACACCGCATACCGCGAACAGCTCGGTTCAAACCTGCACGCGTTTCTCAACCGTGCGGGCGCCACTCGCTGGTAGGCACGAATGGCGGACACCGACAGCCAAGTGATCATGACGGCCGGCGGAAGGAAATTACGTAGTAATTGGCGTTGGAGTCTTTCTTGCCCGCCAGCGCGTCGAAGCATCCGGCCTTGACCGAGACGCCAATGGTGTCCACCCGGTGAAACTCCCAGCCTTGGGCGGCGTGTTCATTGACCACGTTCTGCAGGTAGACGGCGGCTTCATTACCTCGGTGCTTGCTGGCCTGAACTTCGATGTTGGGCGGTACCTGGACCATTTTATAGACGTACATGGTGACTCCTTTCCAAGGGTAAGCTGCCTAGCCGGACAGTTAGGTGCCCGGAGCGTATCAGCCACCGACTGGATCCTGGCCTTGCTTGGCCGGTATACGGTGCGATTACTCTTTTATGGCCTGGCCCTGAGTAGCCGATGGTTTGCGCCGTTTTCTTTCATCACTGCGCTAAAACGAGGTCATACATCATGCGCTTACGTGAAATCTGAGCGCGTGAGCAAGCCTGAGCCTCCCGCTTTTCAAGCAGAAGCGTCTCCACATGATGGCGCGCGCCAGGCGCTGCGGTAGAATAGGCGCCCTGCTTTAGGCATTTTTCATACCGAATATTTATAACTCAACTAAAGAACTATTTAGTTGAGTTATTTATTCTGCGTTCGGCCATTCGCGGAAATGTGACCCTCCTCCGTGTGCTGATAATAATCGTCGTCGATGTAGTGGTCTAATGAAACCGGACACCCATTTAGGCGAGAATGCTCGCCACAGAGAGGTGTCTGATGACCAAGCAACGTCGTACCTTTACCCCTGAGTTCAAGCGCGAGGCTGCGTGCCTGGTGCTCGATCAAGGCTACAGCCATACCGAGGCAGCCCGTTCGCTTGGGCTGGTTGAGTCGGCCTTGCGTCGCTGGGTGAACCAGCTCCAGCAAGAACGTGGCGGTGTCACCCCGACCAGCAAAGCGTTAACACCTGAGCAGCAAAAAATCCAAGAATTGGAAGCCCGAATCAATCGTCTGGAACGGGAGAAATCGATCCTAAAAAAGGCTACCGCGCTCTTGATGGCCGAGGAGCACGAGCGCTCGCGTTAGTCGATCAGCTTCGCTCCGAGGAGCCGGTTGATCTGTTGTGCTCGGTATTTGAAGTCACCCGATCTTGCTACTACGCATACTGTCGAAAACGCCGATCCCCTGATGCCGAACGGGTGATTTTGCGCAGCCGCGTGAACGAACTGTTTACTCAAAGCCGAAGCGCTGCGGGCAGTAGAAGCATCATGCTGATGATGAAAGAGGACGGCATGCAAATCGGGCGATTCAAGGTACGTAAGTTGATGCGCGAGATGAACCTGATCAGCAAACAACCGGGCTCCCATGCCTACAAAAAGGCCACCGTGGAGCGACCTGATATACCGAACGTACTTGATCGAGAGTTCAGCGTGGCATCCCCCAACAAGGTCTGGTGCGGTGACATCACGTACGTTTGGGCCGAAGGTCGATGGCACTATCTGGCAGCGGTGATCGATCTGTATGCGCGCCGGGTCGTAGGCTGGGCGTTCTCAGTCAAGCCTGACGCTGACTTGGTGATCAAGGCATTGGATATGGCCTATGAGCAGCGTGGCCGGCCTCAGGATGTGCTATTTCACAGCGATCAGGGCAGCCAATACGGCAGTCGAAGTTTCCGCCAGAGACTATGGCGATACCGCTTCACACAGAGCATGAGTCGGCGCGGCAACTGCCACGACAACGCGCCGATGGAGCGGCTATTTCGTAGCCTGAAAACTGAATGGATACCGACGGTGGGCTACATGAGCGCCGTGTTGGCTAAACAAGATATTGGACGTTTCCTGATGGAGCGGTACAACTGGCGGCGACCACATCAGTTCAACGACGGCTTGGCGCCTGCCGTTGCCGAGGAAAAACTTAACGCAGTGTCCGGGATCAGTTGACCACTACATCGATGACCCGCCAGAGACGACGGCTACCGTGCTACCCCAATCCTCAAATGGGCGCTATCCGCGGCTCAACCTCAATCCCCGCAGCGCGTTGACGCTCAACCGCCATCGCCAGCAGCCACACCATAAAGCCAACAACCGAAGCCGCGACGCCGATGTAACTTATGCAACCTAGCCCATACCCCCCGTGATCGCCATGCCCCCGGCCCACGGCCCCAGTGCATTGGCAATATTGAAAGCAGCGTGGTTAGAGGTGGCGGCCAATGTCTGCGCCCGCCCCGCTACCTCGATCAGCCGCGTCTGCAACGCCACGGACAACGCACTCAGCGTACCGACGCCGATCACGCTCGAGCACAGGCTCCACAGGGCATGCATTGCGCACGGGAACACCAGTAGGATCACGCAGGACCATAGAAGGATCACGCCCGTGGCCTTGAAGCCCAGCCGGTCCACTAACCAGCCGCCCGCCACCGCACCGATGACCGAGCCCAGGCCAAAGGCCGCCGATACCCAAGGCATCCAGCTTTCAGCCACCCCTGTGATGCTGACCAACACCGGGGCCAAGTAGGTATAAACGCAGAACATGCCAGCGTAGCCAATGGCACCGATCAGCAATGCCAGCCACACCTGGGGTGTGTTGAAGGCCTTGACCTCTCGCCTGGGGTCAATGATTTCTTCCGCGGGGTCTTGGGGTAAGGTGCGCCCCACCAACGCTGCGGTCATGAGTGCGAGGCTGCCCACCAGTACGAAGGCGATACGCCAGGTGAAGTGCTGGCCTAACCCGGTGGCCACGGGGCTGCCCACCAGGATCGCGAGGGAAAAGCCCAGCAGCACTTTCGACACTGCTGCCCCACGTTGCGCCGGTGGGCTGATGGCGGCGGCCGCGAGCATGGCTACGCCAAAATAGGCACCATGGGGCAAGCCGGCGCAGAATCGCGCCACCAGCAGGCTGCCATAACTCGGTGCCAGGGCGCTGGCAAGGTTGGCGCCAGCGTAGAACAGCGCCAGGGCCACCAGCAGGGTTTTGCGCTTCAACCGTGCCGCGGTAAAGGCCAGCACCGGCGCGCCGATCAGCACCCCCAGGGCGTACAGGCTGATGAGATGCCCTGCCTGCGTGGTGCTGATGGCCAGGCTGCGGCTGATGTCCAGTAGCAGGCCCATGCTGGAGAATTCGCTGACGCCGATCGCGAATGCCCCCAGCGACAGGGCAAAGATAATGAGCGTGCGCTGACGTTGGGTCAGCCCTTTGGCAAGGTCCATGGGACAAGGCTCGCAAACAGGCGCGCGCACTGACGCCTGCGGCGAGCCGCACGCGTCAGTGGCGCAAAGTGGATAGGGTCAGATGGAGATACCGCCGTCCACCACCAGGATCTGCCCGGTGGTCATGGCGGCACCGAAGCCCAGGTAAAGGATCATTTCGGCGACGTCAGCCGGCGTGGCCCAGCGCTTGAGCGGGGTGGCCGCCTCGGAGGTGGCGCGGTGTTGTTCGGTCCACTGTATGGACCAACTGCTGTCGACCGCGCCGGGGGCAACGCCGTTGACCCGCACCTCGGGCGCCAGCCCACGCGCCAGGTTCTTGGTTAGGTTGATGGCCGCCGCCTTCGAGGCGCTGTAGCAGATACTGCTACTGACCGCGCCGAAGCCGGCGATGGAAACGGTGTTGACGATGGCGCCCCGGCTTTCCTTCAGTGCGCTCGCCGCGGCCTTCGAGCAACGGAACACGCTCATCAGGTTGACGTTGAGCAGCGTTGCCCACAGCTCTTCGCTGATACCGTCGAGGTCGCCAACGGGCACCGGTTTGCTCAGGCCTGGGGTGCCGGCGTTGTTCACCAGCAGATCAATGCCGCCGAGGTCGGCAATGGCCTGTTCGACCATGGCGTGGGCGGTTGCGGCGTCGGACAAGTCGCCGGGTGCGGCAATGACGCGGCCGCCGTATTGGGCCAGGCTCTCCAGGGCCTGCTGGGCGCGGGGATCACCGGGTAGAAAATTGATGGCCACGTCGGCGCCGGCTTCAGCGAGCATGCGCGCGGTTTCCAGGCCAATGCCAGAGGCGCCGCCGGTGATCAATGCGCGACGGTTCTTGAGTTCAAAGCGGATCATGAAAGGTGTCCTGTCAAAGGGTGGGTCGGGTCAGGCCCTGCACGAACGACATCCCAGCTGGGCCATGCTGCGTTGAAAAAAGACACGGGATGCATGTCTTGCAGACCTTAGAAATCGACGCCGGCAACCTTCAGGCTCGGGGGTTGCGTGGGGCTGATGTATTGCTTGTAGAGTTCGCCGAAACGGCCCGAGGACACCTCGTTCCACACGAACAGCTTCGCCCAGCCCAGCATCTGCTGGTCGTCGCGGCGCACGGCGATGGACACCAGGTCCGGCGGGAACGGCGCCTCGCCGGCCAATTCGAAGGTGGGGAACTGCCCGCTCTTGATGAGCGCCGAGGCCACGGCGGTGGCCTGCAGCACGGCATCGACCTTGCCTTGCTGCAGGGCCAGGAAGGCTTCGGTGTCGCTGGCGTAAGCGGTGTACTGGGTTTTGCCGTCGTTCCAGGCGGCAATGTCGCGCTTGAGCAACTGTTCGGTGGACGTACCGGTCACACCGCCCAGGGTGTGCCCCTTGAGGTCGGCGTAGTGCTTGATGCCACTGCCCGCCCGGGTGATGACGGCGGTGGTGTAGTTCATGTAAGGCTGGGTGAAAGCCACCGATAGCCCGCGCGCCACGGTACTGGTGGTGGACGCTACCAGCACATCGATACGGTTGGACACCAGCGCCGGGATGCGGTCGGCCGAAGGGGTCTCGACGATTTCGGCGGTGGCACCCAGGGCCTTGGCCATGTCCTTGCAATAAGCCACGTCGAAGCCGTCGGGCTGGTTGTCGGCGGTGCGGTAGCCTGAAGGCGGTGAATCGAGCATCACGCCGCAGCGCAGTTTCTTCGCCTGCACCACGCGGTCCAGGGCGGAATCGGCGTGAGCCTGGGCGGCGAACGCCGCGGCCATGGCCAGGGTCAAGGGCAACAGGGTTTTCAGGGTGATGGTCTGCATGGCACGCTCCGTTGATGGGTTTGAAAGCACAGGGTTGGGCAGATCAGTAGTCCACGCCGCCGACGCTCAGCGACGGCGCGTCACCGGGGGCGAAGTACTGGTTGTAAAGGGCCTTGTAGCGACCGGAAGCCACCTGGTTCCACACGAACAGGTGTGTCCAGTTAAGGAACTCCGCATCCCCGCGTTTCACCGCAATGGCCAGCAGGTCCGGGGGCATGGGGGCCATGCCGGCCAGTTGCAGATGGGGGAATTGGCCACTTTTGATCAGCAGCGTGGACACCGGTACCGACAGCAGGATGGCGTCGACCTTGCCCTGCTCCAGCGCCACGTAGGAGTCGTTGTCGTTGGCGTAGCCCACATAGCGGGTGGCGGGCGCCTGCCAGCTGGCCATGGCGTTTTTCAGGAATTGCTCGGTGGTGGTGCCGGTCACGCCACCCAGGGCGTGGCCCTTGAGATCATTCCAGCCCTCGATGCCAGCGCCCTCGCGAGTCAGCACGGCGATGGGCACGCTCAGGTAAGGTTGGCTGAACGCCACTGCCAGCCCGCGTGCCGCCGAGTTGGTGGTGGACGCCACCAGTACGTCGATCCGGTTGGACACCAGCGCCGGAATGCGGTCCGGCGACGGCGTCTCGACGATCTCGGCAGTGGCGCCCAGGGCCTTGGCCATGTCGTTGCAATAAGCCACGTCATAGCCATCGGGCTGATTGTCGGCGGTGCGGTAGCCCGAAGGCGGCGAGTCGAGCATCACCCCGCAACGCAGCACCTTGCTTTGCACCACTGAATCCAGCGTGGAGGCCGCCCAGCCCTGCCCCGCCGCCAGGGCCAGGGCCATTGCCAATATGGTTTTATACATGGTCGAACCCTCTCCAGTGAAAAGCCGAATGGTCAGCAGTGTTCGCGGCGCAGAAACTTCTGCGTGTGCTCGCTTTGCGGCGTGCCCAATACCTGTGCCACGGTGCCGATCTCGGCCACGTTGCCCTGGTGCAGGAACGCCACACGGTCGCTGGAATTGCGCGCGAAGGTGATGTCATGGGTCACCACCACCATGGTCATGCCTTCCTGGCGCAGCAAACGCATGGTATCCAGCACCTCGCCCACCAACTCCGGGTCCAGCGCCGAGGTCACCTCGTCGAACAGCATGTAGGTGGGTTTCATGGCCAACGCGCGGGCAATCGCCAGGCGCTGTTGCTGGCCTCCGGACAGGCGCGAGGGCAATAGCTCGGCCTTTTCCGCCAGGCCTACATGGGCCAGGTGGTGCAAGGCGATCTCGCGTGCCTCGCGACGGCTTTTGCCCTGTACCAGGCGCGGCGCCAGTGCCACGTTTTCCCAGGCTTTGAGGTGCGGGAAGGCGTTGAACTGCTGGAAGACGATGCCCAGGCGTTGGCGCAGGGTGTTCAGGTCGGTGGACCGGGCGTGCACCTGGATGCCGTCGACCTTGATGCTGCCGCCCTGTATCGGCTCCAGGCCGTTGATGCACTGCAGTAAGGTGGACTTGCCCGAGCCGCTGGCGCCCAGCAGGCACAGCAGCTCGCCTTTGTTCACGTCCAGGTCGATGCCCTTGAGAATCTCGATGTTGCCGAATTGCTTGCGAACGCCACGGATCTCGATCACAGCGCCATCCTCCTTTCCAGGCGCGCGCTGTAGCGCGACACCGGGTAACAGATCACGAAATAGAAGAGCCCCACGCCCAGCAGCAGCCACAAGGCTTCATGGGTACGGGTAATGAGGATTTGCGTGGACTTCATGTACTCCACGTAGCCCACCACGCTGACCAGCGCGCTGTCCTTGGCCAGCCCCAGCAACAACCCCACCCAGGCGGCGAAGCTGGTGCGCAGGGCCAGCGGCGCGCTGATGTGACAGAACTCCTGCAGCCAGCCGATGCCCAGCGACCGTGCAGCGCGCCGGTAAGTGGGTGGCACCGCGGCTAGGCCGCCGCGCACCACTTCGCTGGTGACCACGGCCATGGACGAGCTAAGCACCACCACCGACAGCCAGAACGCGTTCACGCCCAGTCCCGACAACGCCAGGAAGCTGTTGGCCAGAATCAGCTGGATGATCATCGGCACGCTGCGCACCACGTCCACGTAGGGCGCGGTCAGCCACCGCAGCCACACCGAGCCGAAACGCATCCAGCCCAGGACAATGCCCGCCAGGGTGCCGAACAGGCCAGCCACCAGGGTCACCCACAAGGTGTGACCGGCGCCCTGCAACAAGAACCACAGGTCATGCCAATGCAATGACGGGTCTGCGAATGTGAATTGCATGTTCAGGTCCTCAGCCAGCGCCAGAACACAACGCGCGCGCCGAACTCGATGAGCTTGGCAATCACGTAGTAGATCAGGGCGGTTATCAGGAAAAACTCGAAGCTGCGGAAGCTCACCGACTGCGCGGTCTGCGCCGCGCCGCTGAGTTCGTGCAACCCCACCAGCATTCCCAGCGAGGTGTTGAGCATGGCCCACACCGCCTGGGTCACGTAGCCGGGGAACACCACGCGAAACAGCTGCGGGAACATCACGTGCAGGTAGCTTTGCCGGGCGTTGAGCCCCAGTGAGCGTGCCGCCGCCATCTGCTGGCGGGCGATGGCGCCCAGGCCGCCACGGAAGATTTCCGCCAGGTAGCCGGCGTTATTGAAGGTCAGCGCGATCAACACCGCCCAGTAGCTGCTGATCTGAATGCCCAGCGAACCAAGGCCGAAGTACATCATGTAGATCTGGAACACGGTGGGGGTGTTGCGCGCCAGTTCCACCCAGGCCGTGGCCAGGCGGTAGGCGCGCCCCGCACCAAGCCTGCGCGCCACCGCCAATGGCAGGCCCAGCAACGTGCCCAACAGCATCGACAGCGCTGCCAGTTGTACTGTGAGCCAGGCACCGGCCAGCAGTTCGGGGATCGCATCCCAGACCAGGGACCAATAGAAGGTATAACCAAACATGGCATGCCACTCTGATACGTCCGACCCTTGCGGGCCATTCAGGCATGCGTGCACGCACACCCATCAAGCGGCAGTCGAGAAAAAGGGGGCAAGGCAAGAGCCGCCCACGCTGTGTCGCGCGGTACGGGTATAACCATCAGCGTTTGCCGATGTTTTCCAACGGGCCCAGCTCACGTTCGACCAGTGGCAGGACTTCAGTGGTGAACCGTTCCAGGGAGCGACGCGCGCGGCCCAACGGCATGCAGCCAAACTGGAAGTTGCACGCGAAGTGTGAAGGGTCGAGGCGCTGGATGTTGTCGATCATCTTCGCGGCCACCTGCTCCACACTGCCGCAAACGATGTTTTCGGCGTATTGCTCAATGCTCTGCTCGCCGTCCACCGCCTGGTCACGAATGAAGTTGCCGTCCATGGGCAAGGTGTTGTGACGCAAATGGTGGGCCAACCTACCGACGTAGCGTGCGCGCTCACCGGCTTCGAGGGCTTCGCTGCGACTGTCGGTCACGTGCACGTACTGCATGATCGACAGAGGTTTGCTCTTGGGCGCTACACCCACCTTTTCCCAGTTGGCGTTCAGCCCGTCCACCATTGTGTACAGCACCGGCGAGCCCAGGGTGCTGGCAGCCAGGAACGGTACCGCGTCGGTGTGCTTGAAGCGTTCCAGCAACGCTGGCCCCGTGGAGGTGTAGTACACCGGTGGCAGTGGCTTCTGGATGGGGCTGACCGAGAACGTGGTGCGCGGCACCTGAATGTGCTTGCCGTG
The DNA here is from genome assembly GCF_013374995.1 of Pseudomonas eucalypticola. Lineage (NCBI taxonomy): Bacteria > Pseudomonadati > Pseudomonadota > Gammaproteobacteria > Pseudomonadales > Pseudomonadaceae > Pseudomonas > Pseudomonas eucalypticola. The sequence continues at coordinate 3,174,428 of NZ_CP056030.1, forward strand.
GAACTCGACGACACCCTGAGTCAGGGCCTGCTCGATGACTTCCCAGTACTCCAGGAAGATCTCCACCTTGTCGTTGATGTCGACGCCGAAGCGTTCGAATTCGAAGGCCTGGTAGCCGGTGCCCAGGCCGATGACCGCGCGGCCCTGGGACTGCACGTCCAGCAGGGCAATTTCCTGCGCCACGCGCAACGGGTTGTACAGCGGCAGGACCAGCACGCCGGCGCCCAGCTTGATTTTCGACGTCCAGCCCGCTGCGTAGCTGGCCATCATCAAGGGCGAAGGTGACGAGGAGTAGTTGCAGAAATGGTGCTCGGCGAACCAGGCGATGTCGAAATTGGCCTGCTCGGCCGCCTGCACCATTTCGCGGGTATCGGCCATCACGCCAGCGGCTCCCTGTGGGTGGTCGCGCAAGGTCATCAGGCTAAAAATGCCAAACTTCATGGGTACGTGCTCCTAAGGTGTGGCCCGGCGGTGCCGGGACGAAGGCCGGTGGTCGCCGGCGGTATCAAAACGATGCGGCCAGCGGCGCGGTACCCGCATAGCTGCCGTTCTGGTAGATCAGTGGGGCGATCGCCTCAGCGAAATGCACCTGGGTGACCCGGCCGATCACGATCAGGTGGGTCCCGTAGGCGATGCTGTTGTCCAACTCGCAGAACAGGTTGGCCTGGGCATCGGCCAGGTAGGGCACGCCGCCCTCGCCCAACTCCCAATGGCCTTGGCTGAAGCGCTCGCTGCCCTTCAAGCGGCCGCCGAAGTTGCTGGAAATGTCGTGTTGCCCGGTGGTGAGCAGGTTCACGCAGAAGCGCCGCGAACCGTTGAGGGCGGGCAACATCGACGACGCGCTGTTGATGCAGACAATGATTGAAGCCGGTTCAGCGCACAGCGAGGTCACCGCCGTGGCAGTCAGGCCGAACCACTGCTGCTGGTCGGCGCAGGTGACCACGCTGACCGTGGCGGCCAGGCGGCGCATGGCCTGCTTGAAGTTGTCCGGCAATGCCGGGGATGCGGCGGGAAGGATCATGGCGAAAAACCCGTGGTGGCCTGAAGACATTTTTAAAATTGCAGATTGTCAACAATCGGTCAAGCAGTGATCGAAAATTGTTGATGATCTGCAGCCGGCCAGGCGCCGTGATAGACTCCTCGCATCCCCTACAGCGAGCCAGGTCTATGGTGTCCAGCACGAAAAAGGCGGCGACGATCCTCGCCCCGATGAGCAACATGGAAAGTGCCGAATACGCTGCAGCGCAGATTCGCGCAGCGATCATCAACGGCGAGTTCAAGCCGGGCGAGCGCCTGATCGAAAAGCAGCTCACCGACCAACTGAACATCTCCCGTCACCCGGTGCGCGAGGCGTTGCGCCTGTTGAGCCGCGAGGGGTTGGTGGAGATCCGCGTGAACCGCGGTGCCATCGTCGCCGAGCTCAACGTCGACATGATCCTGGAGGTTTACGGCTTGCGCTCGGCGTTGGGCAAGCTGGCGCTGAAGACGTTGCTCAGCCGTGAAGGGCAGCTCACCCCCGCTACCCTCAAGGGCTTGGAGAGCATGGCCAGCAAGGCCCTGAAGCTCGCGCGTCAGGCTGACCAGGCGGCCAGCGTGGCCAATGACCTGGATTTTCAGCAGGCCATTGTCGATGCCAGCGGGTTGGAGCGCTGTGAGCGCTACTTCGCCGAACTCACGGCCGAGGTGCGGCGGTTCAACAACCTGTCGCGCATTGCCTACACCGATCGTGAGGGTGACGCCATCAACTACGTGCTGGCGCTGTATGAGGCGATCAAGGCCGGCGACCTGGCGCGTGCCGAGCACATCTGGCAGGCCAAGTTCGACCGGGCGGTGGAGCGCTACCTGGCGCACGTCGGCGCCACCAGCGCCTGACCTTGCGGTGCCGTGGCCGGACCGCAGCGGCGACGGTAAACGCAAAAAATCTGGATTTATTTTTCGCACCCTATCGGTGCAATCACACCGTGGCACCCCTCATGCCTGCCCCGCCCAGGCGCACACATGGCGGGGTTTCCGCCTCCCTGCCCCTCCCTTTGCCGCTCGGTGAATACCTTCCCGAGCCTATTCAATTCAATCGCTTAGCGAAGTTTTTCGCCAGTCACTGCATTGCTCGAACGGCCGCATGTCCGTCAGTGACATACCACTGTTGGCGCGCCGAGGCGCAAAAGGCTGCCCATTGACACCCTTAGGATTGTTGATAATCATCAAAAACAGATGCCGTCCCGAACCCCGGTCCGGCCCATGATCGATGCCTGGAGTCAACCATGCTCAAGCGATTTGCCGTTGCGATCCTCAGTGTGCTGTGTGTGGTGGGAGCCGCGCTGCCGGTCCAGGCAAGGCCCCTGGATGAAATTCTCAAAAGCGGCGTGCTGCGGGTCGGCGTACTGCCCAATTCACCCCCACAGTCGGCGCTGGGCAGCGACAACGAGCTGGAGGGCTTCGACATCGACGTGGCCAGGAAATTGGCCGAAAGCCTGGGGGTCAAGCCCGAATTCGTGATGACCGAGATTGCCCAGCGCGTGCCCTTTCTGATCAGCGACCGCATCGACGTCTGCCTGGGCGGCCTGACCCGTACGGTGGAACGCGCCAAACTGATCGGTTACACCGTGCCGCTACACACCGAGTCCATGGGCGTGCTGACCACCGACAAGGTCCACGTCGACAACTGGAAGCAACTCAACGACGCCAAATACACCCTGGTGCTGATCCGCGGCGTGTGGACCGCGGACTTCCTCAAGCAGAACCTGCCCAACGCCAAGATCCTCTACGTCGACACCATGGCCGACACCATCCGCTCCATCGCCCAGGGGCGCGCCGATGCCCTGGTGGAAAACATCGAGTTCTACGTGCCCTTCACCAAGAACTACCCCGACACCCACTGGGTGACCATGCCCGAGGCGCTGAACACCAGCTACGACGGCATCGGCGTGGCGCAGAACAACACCGCCCTGCGCGATCTGCTCAACGTGGCGCTGTACAACCTGCACACCAGCGGCTTCATCAACAAGACCTGGGAGCAGTGGTTCAAGGCCCCGATGCTGGTGAAAGTCGACCCCACCCCGTACTTCTGACCGCCCTGCCCTGCGCCCGGGAGGCTGCCCATGCATTACTCGCTGCAGTTCGGTGAAATACTCCGGCACTGGCCGGACCTGCTGACAGGTGCCCTTACCACCTTGCTGGTGGCCTTCGTGGCGTTCTGGACAGGCGTGTCGATCGGCCTGGGCGGCGCCCTCGCCCAGCGCCACGGCCGGCCATGGCTGCGCCGCACGGTACGCGCCTACGTGGTGTTCTTCACCAATACGCCGTCGCTGATCCAGCTGTTCGTGCTGTTCTACGGGCTGCCGGACGTAGGCATCGTGCTGTCGCCGATGCAGGCGGTGCTAATCGGCTTGTCGTTGAACGCCGGTGCGTACCTCACCGATATTTTCCGCGGCGGTCTGGCTTCCGTGCGTCAAGCGGAACTGGAAGCGGCCGCCACCTTGAACATGAACGCCTGGCAGCGCTTTCGCTACGTCACCCTGCCGCACCTTGCACAGACGCTGTACCCCATGCTGTCGAACTTCTTCATCTGGATCGTGCTGGGTAGCTCGATCGGAGGCCTGTTCGGCGTGGATGAGCTAGCGGGCAAGGCCATCGAGATCAGCTCCACCACGCTGCGCAGTATCGAGGCGTTCAGCGTGGCCGCGGCTCTGTACGTGGTGTTGACGTTCATCGCCAGCCTGTTCCTGTACGCCGTGGGCTACTGCTGCCTGCGCGTTCGCGCGAGGTTTATCTGATGCTGCCGCTATCGGTCCAACTCCAGCAACTGTTCAGTGGTTTTACCTTCACGTTCCTCCTCCAGGCGGCCTGCAGCACCCTGGCCCTGGCCGTGGCCGGTTGCAGCTGCGGCCTGGTCATGGGCCTGCTGGTGGCGTGCCTGCGCCGCAGCAGCGCGCTCTACCTGCTGCCGCTGCGGGTGTTGCTGGTGGTGTTCGTCGAATTGATGCGCCGCATCCCGTTCCTGGTGACCCTGTTCCTGACCCTGTTCGTGCTGCAGGCGCTGGGCACCAACCTGTCGTTCTTCAGCATTGCACTGATTGCCGTGTGCTTGATCGCCACCGCGTACCTGGCGGAAATTTTCCGCGCAGGGTTCGACTCGGTGCCCCAGGCGCAGATAGAAGCTGCGCAGACGCTGAACTTCAGCCACCGGCAGATTCTGTTCACCGTGATGCTGCCGCAAGCCTGGAAAGTGGTGCTGCCACCGGCCTTCAGTTTCATGGTGTCGTTCATCAAGGACACCGCCCTGGCCTCGCAACTGGGGGTAGTGGAGCTGACCTTCGCCAGCAAGATCCTGATCACCCGCGGCTACTCGGCGTTCCTGATCTACGGCCTGATACTGCTGGTGTATTTCGCTCTGTCGTGGCCGCTGAGTCTGCTGGGCGCCTGGCTGGAACAGCGTACCCAGCGCGCTTTCAACCCCCCGGCCCAGGCGCCCGTCGCCTTGGCCAGCCAACCGCTGCTGCACCGGAGGTAAGCCATGCCGCACCTGGATATCAGTAACCTGTGCTGTTCCTACGACACGCAACCCGTGCTCGATAGCCTCAGCCTGAGCCTGGAAAAAGGCCAGGTGGTGAGCCTGATCGGCGGCTCGGGCTCGGGCAAGAGCACCCTGCTGCGGGTGATCATGGGCCTCACCCGGCCCACCGCTGGCAGCATTCGCATTGGCGAGCAGGCCGTGGACTACGGCTCGGCGGCCAGCGTACGCGCCGCCCGCGAGAAGCTCGCCATCGTCTTCCAGCAGTACAACCTGTTCAACAACATGAGCGTGCTGCGCAACGTGATGGTCACCCCGACCCGCGTGCAAAAACGGGACGAAGCCCTGGTGCGCACCGAGGCCATGGCGTTGTTGGCCAAGGTGGGCCTTAAGGACAAGGCCGACGCCTACCCCGCGCAACTGTCCGGCGGCCAGCAACAGCGGGTGGCGATTAGCCGCGCCCTGGCGCTGCGCCCGCAGATGCTGTTGCTGGACGAGGTGACCTCGGCGCTTGATCCGGAGCTGGTTGGCGAAGTGCTGGACAGCGTGCGCCAACTGGCCCGCGACGGCATGACCATGCTGCTGGTATCCCACGAAATGCGCTTCGTGCGCGAAGTATCCGATCAGGTCGCAATGATGGACAAGGGCCGGATCGTTGAAATAGCCCCGCCCGAACAACTATTTACGGCTCCCCAACACCCCCGCACCCAGGCCTTCATGCAGAAAGTGGCCTGGCACTGATCACCCACTCAGAGGAAGTACTCATGGCCACCATCGTAAAACTGAAATCCGGCAGCATCCTGGAAGAAAAGGAAAGCTTTTCGCGCGCTGTGTGCGTCGACAACTGGATCTTCATGTCGCTGACCTCGGGTCGTGACTACAAGACCCGGGTAATGCCCGATACCGCTTTGGGCCAGGCCGAGAATGCCTTGCGCAATGTGGAAGGTGCCCTGCGGGCGCTAGGCTCGGAACTGGGCGACGTCGTGCGCTCGCGTCTGTTCATCCCCCATCAGGCCGATGTGCCGGGGGTCATGGCGTTCATTGGCGAACGCTTTCGCGGTATCGACCACGCCCATTGCGTCAGCTGCGGGCCATTGGGTGGTCCGGAGTATTTGTTCGAGATCGAAGTCACCGCCTATAAGGGTGCAGCCAAGGGAGAACAGCAACGCTTGACCATTAGCCTGTAAATAGCTGCCTGGGCAGCCGAGCCAGGCTGACGGCCCGTCCAGGCCACGCGGCCCGGAGTACAGATGTACTCCACCTCGTGCCAGTGAGCCCCAGGCCTTTGAAAAAGTGTTTTTCTGTGGCGGCGATGACGGTCGCCCCACCTGTCCCTATAGTGGCCCGGCCTTCACGAGACTGGACGCTCACGCCATGCATTGCCCGCCTGCCCGCCTCACCATGCCGTTTTCCAACGTGCTGCATCTTTCCGTCGTTGATAAGTTCGCGGCGACGGCTGCCGCTGGCTTCACCGAGATCGCCCTGCAGCCGCAGGAGATCATTCGCCTGCACCGCCAAGGCGTGACTGTCGCTGACCTCATCGCCATGGCTGCTGATCATGGCGTGCGCATCAACCGACTCGATCCGCTCTGCACCTGGAACCCTGATTGGCAGCCGGGCAACATGGGAAGCGCGTTCGTCGACGACCACCGGGTCAGTGCCGCGGCGTTCTTTCGCCTGGCCGAGCAGTTGGGATGCGAATACATGAGCCTGAACGCGACGTTCAGGGCGGGTGCCTATCCGCATGGGCAGTTGGTGGAGTACTTCGCCGATATCTGTTCGCGGGCCCGCGAGCATGGGCTGTTCTGCGACCTGGAGCCCATCCCGATGTGGGGGGTGCGGTCGCTGGAACAGGGGTGGGAAGTCGTGCGCGACGCGGACCAGCGCAATGATGGGCTGGTGGTGGACACCTTGCACTTCGTGCGCAGCCAGTCGAGCCTGGACACCCTCAGCCTGATTCCGGGCGACCTCATTCACTGCGTGCAGATCTGTGACGGCGCCCTGCCCCTGCCCCCCGGCAGGACGCTGGAGCAGGATTGTTTCGAGCGCCAGTGGCCCGGCACCGGGCAGTTCCCGCTGCACGACATCATCGCGGCCTTGCATCGCCATGGGGGGTTGAATCATCAGGTGGGGCCGGAGGTGTTCTCGGCCGCCAACAGCGAACTGGACGCGCACCAGGTGGCGGCGCTGTGCCGGTCGAGCCTGGCGCATTACCCCCTGGTCGGCCATTCGGTGCCAACGCGGCAGCCCGTGGCTATTTGACCAGCCGGGTTTCCCGGGACGGGCGGTACCCGAAGTAACTGCTGTAACAGCGGCTGAAGTGGCTGGGCGACACGAACCCGCAGGCCACCAGCACCTCCACCATCGACAGCTCGGTGTGCTGTAGCAACCGCCGTGCCTCGATGATGCGCACTTCCAGGTAATAGCGCTGGGCCGTGGTGCCCAGTTGCTCTTTGAACAGGCGCTCGATGTGCCGCCGCGAGCGCCCGGCATAGGCGGCCAGTTGGGCCAGTTCCAGGGGCTCTTCCAGGTTGCTGTCCATCAGGTCGATGACTTCGCGCAGCGCCGGGCTGACGGACACCTTGGGCGATGGCGTGAGGCGCCGGTAGCGCGATTCGCCGAACGCCAGAATGTCCTCGATGCCTTCGATCAACGCCTTGTCATGCAGGCCCTTGACCCACTCCAGCATCATCTGCAATGCCCCGGCGGGACTTGAGGCGGTGAGGCGGTCACGGTCCAGCACCCAGGCTTCACTGGTGACATGGGCGGCCTTGGCGGTCTCCGCCAGGGCGGGCCGATGCTCGGGGTGCACCACGCAGCGGTAACCATCCAGCAGGCCAGCACTGCCCAGAAACCAGGCGCCGTTCCACAGGCCGGCCAGGGTTCGCCCTGCCTGGGCCGCCGCGTTCAGGAAGGTGGCCAGCGCCGGCGTGTTCTTGAGCCCGGTACGGTGGCCACCGCACACCACCAACAGGTCGAAGTCAGCGGCGCGTGTCAGTTCCAGGCAGGTATCGGGGCGAATGACCAACCCCAGGTCGCTGACCACTTCGCCGCTGTACAAGCCCAGAGTCGTCGTGGTGAACAGCCCGGGGCGCAGCAGGTTGGCGGTGACCAGCGTGTCCAGCGCCTGGGTGAAGGCCGGCAGCGAAAAATGCTCCAGCAGGATGAACCCTACCCGCGCCTGGCGGGGCTGTGGCTGTGGGGTGGCGGCAGTCGAGGAGGCGCCGATGGTGAGGGCAACGGGGGTGATACGGTGCGAAATCACAGGGTTCTCTTATGGTTCTGGATCGACAGCGTGGCGCGCTCTGCGGCTGCCACAGGCTGAAAAGCTCGCCAGCAACACGCATTCTACCGGCAAACCCCGCAGGCCTCAGGGCTGGCGGCGAAAGAACAGCGTGACCTGCCCCACTTCCACGCCCAGCTTGCTCATGCGGGTGCGGTTGATCAGGGTATCGTCATCCATCTGGTACATCCAGTCATCCATGTCCATCACCCAATGCTTGCCATCCACCGGCAGGTCCAGGCGGTAGCGCCACTGCAAGGCATTGCCGGCCACTTCGCCCCGGGCCTCGCCCACGACATCGCCTGCGCGCCCACGCCACCGGCCTGGGCCGTCCGGCTCCAGTGTCCACAAGCGCCTCTGGCGCGTGCCGTCGCTGTAAAGAAAGCGCTCATCGAGGATCAGGCGATCACCCTCGCGGTGGCTTTGGATGTCAACGTGGAAACGCTTGGTGACCTCCCCGGAGCGCTTCTGGAACATACCCCACGCCTGCACGGGTTTGGAGAAGAAGGCCACCAGGTCCAGCGTCGGGCGCTCGCTGGCATAATGGTGCACGCTGACAGTCGTGCAACCGGCCAGCATCAGGCAGGCAGTCAGGCCAAGAAGATAACGCATGGGACCTCCCGTTTACCGGGTAAGTGTAGTTAACCACCATGATAAGGTAACGCCGATTCCTGAACCGCCCCATGGAGCTGCAATGAGTCTGGAAACCGTCAAAACCTTCCTGGCAGCCAATGCCCCCGACCTGTCGGTCATCGAGCTGCCGGAAAGCACCGCTACCGTGGCCCTGGCCGCTGCGGCCCATCAGGTCGAGCCCGGGCAGATCGCCAAGTCGTTGTCGCTGCGGGTCAACGGCCAGGTCATCCTGATCGTGACCCGCGGCGACGCGCGCTTGGACAACAAGAAGTTCAAGGACCGCTTCGGCGTGAAAGCCAAGATGCTGGAAGCCGCTGAGGTGCAGGCCCATACCAGCCACCCGGTGGGCGGCGTGTGCCCATTCGGGTTGCCGGAGGATGTGGCGGTGTACTGCGACGTGTCATTGCAGGCCTTCGATGAAGTGTTGCCCGCTGGCGGCGCCACCAACGCCGCCGTGCGCCTGTGCCCGCAGCGCATGGCGGAATTGGTCAACGCCCAATGGGTCGACGTGGCCCAGGGCTGACGCTGCGCTACTGCTCCATGGACGGGTGGTAGTGCCCCTGCGCTGCCGCGCCGTTGCACCGCGCGCGCTGCACCAGGGCGCGTTGGGCGGCCTCGACCTGGTTATCATCGCCAGCCCACAGGTGCAGCGCGTCGTCCTGCAACGCCCGCCCGTAAGAGAAGGTCAATGGCCAGGGCAGTGGCGCGCCCTGGTGCATGGCATTGAGGTGTGCCGTGGCCAAGGTGGACGACTGCCCGCCCGACAGGAAGGCGATGCCGGCGACCGCCGCCGGAACCTTGCGCCGAAAACAGTCGACCGTGGCCTGGGCCACGGCTTCCAGGGGGGCCGTCACGGCACTGTCCTGGCCAGGCAACACCATGTTGGGCTTGAGGATCATCCCTTCCAGCAGAATGCGGTGCTGGTGCAATTGTTCGAACACGTGCTGGAGCACTTCACTGGTCACGGCTTGGCAGCGGGCCAGGCTGTGGTCACCGTCCATGAGAATCTCGGGCTCGACAATGGGGACTATCCCCGCTTCCTGGCACAAGGCTGCATAGCGGGCCAGGGCCTGGGCATTGGCGTGGATCGCAAAACCGCTGGGCAGTTGCTCGGTGATAGTGAGCACTGCGCGCCATTTGGCAAAACGCGCGCCCTGCGCTGCATAAGCCTTCAGGCGCTCGCGCAGGCCGTCCAGGCCTTCGGTGATACGCTCGCCCGGAAAGGCCGCCAACGGTTGGGCGCCCGCATCGACCTTGATGCCCACTACAATTCCGGCGTCTCTCAACACCTCGGGGAACGCCACCCCGCCGGCCGTGTGCTGGTAAAGGGTTTCTTCAAACAGGATCGCCCCGCTGATGTGCGCCGCCAGGCCGGGCGTCGTTACCAACAGTTCGCGGTAGCGGCGGCGGTTTTCCTCGGTCGGGTCGATGCCCACCTGGGCGAACCGGCGGTTGCAGGTGCCCAGGCTCTCGTCCATCGCCAGGATGCCCTTGCCAGGCGCCATCAGGGCTTGCGCGGTGTCGATCAGGGTGTCTGCATTCAGGGGCATGGTGGCCTCCACGTTGACGGGTCAGCCACCAAGGATAGGCGTGATCAGGCCACTTTGCGCGATGGGCCGGCCAGGCCAAGCCCTTCTCCCGCGGAAATGGGAGATTGGACTGTTCGGTCTAGTCAAAGCCTGTAACGCTTTACTTCTGCGCCAACCGATAGTGAATGCAGCCGTCATAAAAGGTCTCGCGTACCACCGCCGGCTTGGCTTTGGAGGCGCTGTCATAGGTTTGTTCGGTGATGCCCAGCGCCATCATGCGCATCCAGCCTTTGCTGAACTTGTAGGTCTGGATCTTCTGCCGTGCGGCGTACAGCGAAACCCCGCTCAACTTCAGCTCCTGGGCCTTTGCAGCGGTACCGGCGCCCCAACTGCACATGTAGCGGTCAGCGGCGCGAATTTCCCTGGCCTCGGTGCAGGTCGCCGCCCCGGTCAGCACCACCGCCGACAACGCGATCATCATGTTTCGCATTCAAACCTCACCCCAAGCTCCTGAAAGTAGGGTGATTTTGGCGTGAGGAAATGATTCCGGGGGCCAGTATTGCGCCAGCGTTGATCAGGTTGGCGGGTGCGAGATCACGGCGCCTTCTTGATCGCTGGCAGGTTCCAGCCATAGCGCAGGGACAACATGCGCAACGTGGTGCACAGGCCGATGCCCAGCCAGGCACTGACATGCACGGGCAGCCACTGCAGTTCACCCGTCAGTTGCACCAACGCCCCCACCAGGGCCGCCGAGGCGTAGATGTCCTTGCTGAGAATGACCGGCACTCGCCCCAGCAGGATGTCGCGCAGTACGCCGCCCCCTACCGCGCTGACCACGCCCAACAGCACGGCCAGTTCGACATCCGGCACCAGGCTGTAGACTTTGTGCACACCGAAGGCGGCGAAGAAACCCAACCCGATGGCGTCGAAGAACAGCGTCGGCTGAGCCAGGCGCAGCAACCGCGCCTGGAAGAAACCGGCCAGTGCCACCGCCAGGCCAACCGTGCCCAGGTAGGCCAGGTTCACCAGCCCCGCCGGCGGCAGCGCGCCAATGCACAGGTCGCGGATAAGCCCGCCGCCACAGGCGGTGACGAAAGCGATCACCACGACGCCGAACAGGTCCAGCCGCTTGTCGATGGCGGCCAGGGCACCGCTGAGGGCAAAGACGAAGGTTCCCAGCAGATCGATGTACCAGAACGCTTCAAACCCCATGGTCAATTCCTGTTGGCGGCGAATGCCGGCCATGGTGCCAGAAACCCTGTGCGCCTGGCCCGCGCATGTTTATCAAGCGGTTGCACAGTGTTCACGGTGCCCAGTTGCGTTTGCAGCCCATCGGCCAGTTGATTGACACCGGCCATCACGCCGCCCTCAGGGTCGTTGAGTACTTTGAGCCAGGCCTGGTCGAAGGCGGCGCCCAAGTCGTGACGCAGCTGGGCCTCCGTGTCTGGCCGTTCGCCCGCGTGGGCGATGGCGCGAATACCGGCCATGCCCAGGGAAATCAGCGGCCCGGCGATCTTGCCGGCCACCGCCGCGGCCACGCTGCCGGCCCCGCGGGTGCTCATCTGTGCCTGCAGCTTGCTGTTCGTTGCCTTTGCCACCTCCCCCAGGCCCTGGGGCGAGGCCTCGGCACCGGCACGCAGGCGTTGCAGCAACGCCGCATAAGCTCGCACCTGGGTGGGCGGCTGGGTATGGGTCAACTCATGGAGGGAGGCATTGGCCGGGGGCAGCAACACCACGGCCGCCAGATGCTGTGCGTACTGCGCCTCGGGCAAGCGGTATTGCTCACCAATGGCGGCCACCTGGCCGCTGAGCAACTGCACATAGAAGTCGGTGGCTTGCACGGCGATGGCGTTGGGCTCGATTTCCACCGCCACGGGCGCCAGTACACGGTCGTGGTACTGCTTCTGCAAATAAGCTTCCAGGCGCCTGCCGGGTTGCCCGGGGTCATGGCCGCTGCTGAGGGTGTACCAGCTGACGCGCATCGACAACCATTCCTGCGTCCAGTAGCTGTTGAACCACGGAATGAAGACCTCTTCGGTCTGCTGGTACACCCGGGTGCGCCAGTGATCCAGGGAACCACGGGCGTAGACCCGGGCCTGCTCCCGGGCATCATCGGAGGCTACTAGCAACGCCAGGTCGACCTGCTGCCAGGTGGCAGGGCTGACGGGAGCTTGCGCCAGCGTACCGCGCCCGGTGCAGGCGTTCAGCAGGACAAGCAAGGCCAGCACCAGTGCGCGCAGGATCATGGCCGCGGCTCCGTAGGGGCATGGTTACGGGGATTGTCCTGAGTATAGGACCTGTGTCGGTGCCCGGCGGGGCTTGCCGTGATGGCCGTTACCAACGTGATACGTCATCTTCCGTACAGGATGTTATGGTTCAGGTAAATGCCTGCCTGACCGTACGCGATGAATCCTTCCCGCACCCTGTTTGCTCGCCTGTTCACTGTGTCGCTCGGTGCGATCGTGCTCGCCCATGGCCTGACGTACCTGTGGATCCTGCATTACCGTATCCCGCCACCGCCGCGCTTGGGTATTACCGACCAGACCCTGGACCCGGCCCAGGCGCTGGAAGCCAGCTCCCACTACGTACTGGTCTGGCCCAAGGCGATGCTGGCGTTCCAGGGGTTGGCGCTGGTCGGTATCGCCTGGTACGTCAGCCGCTCGCTCACCCGGCCATTGAAGCGCTTCAGCCGCGCCGCCGAGCGCCTGGGCCATGACCTGGACAGCGCGCCTCTGGAGGAAACCGGGGGTATCGAGGCACGCCAGGTCGCCAAGCGGCTGAACCATATGCAGCAGGCCATCCGCGACCAGGTTGACATGCGCCGACGCATGCTCGGCGCGGTCTCCCATGACCTGCGCACGCCGCTGTCGCGGCTCAAGCTGCGCTTGATGCTGCTGGACGACCCCGCCCTGGTGGCGGATATGTCCAACGACATAGAGGCTATCGTCCGAGTCCTCGATGCCACGCAGCACTACCTGCATGACAAGCCGCCAGGCTGAGCGCGGGCCCCACTCACCCAGCGACAGGGAAGTGAGCGCTCAGGAACTTGATCAGGTATCGGTTCACGCTTTCCGGCTGCTCGCTCTGCAGCCAATGCCCGCACCGGGCCAGGACGTGCTGTTCCAGGCGAGGTACGCGGCGAGGCATGCGCGCCAGGGTATGGGCCTCGAGTCTGCCGACCGGGTCGAGGTCGCCGATGAGGAACAGCGCCGGTTGCTCCACATTGGCATCCGCCAGGCATTCAGTTCGCTGCCACGTGCGCTCGAAGTTGCGGTACCAGTTGAGGGCCGGACCGAAACCGCGCCCGGCGAACGTCTGCACATAGACCTGGAAGTCCTCGGGGCTGCACCAGGGAGGCAATCGGTCAGGGCTGTTGACGCCCTCGAACAGCGTGGCGCTGGCCGGCTTGTCGCTGAGGATCAGGTCATCGTTGTCGCCACCTTGCATGAACAGACGCAGGGTGCGGGCGATGTCGGCGTCCAGCTCAGCCTCCGCCACCCCAGGTGCCTGAAAGTACAGCATGTAGTTGAAGCGGTCCTTGAAGTGCTGGCGCAGGCTCTCTATAGCTGGCTGTCGCGGCCGGCCGGCAAAGGGCACTGACAGCGCCGCCACCGCCCTGACCCGCTGCGGCTCCAGCAGCGCCAGGTGCCAGGCCACCGGCGCGCCCCAGTCATGGCCGGCCACGCACACCTGATGGTGGCCCAGCGCATCCATTGCCCCTTGAATGTCCGCGCACAGGGTCAGCAGGTCGTAGGCCTCCACGGCCTGGGGCGCAGAACTGGCGCCATAGCCGCGCATTTCCGGCAGCCACACCTGATACCCCGCCGCCACCAGCGGCGCCACCTGGTGACGCCAGGAGTACCAGCATTCGGGAAAGCCGTGCAGCAACCACACGGGCAAGCCTTGAGCGGGTCCGGCGCTGTGCACGCTGAGGGTGATGCCGTTGACCGTCAGGTCATGCTGTCGGGTATCCATCGTCCTGTTCCTTGAGCGTGTACGGCTTACCCTAGGGTCTGTATGAAATGTATTCCAGCGAAGGCCAGGCAAGGCGAAAACAGGCGAGGAAGCGGAGTTTACGTGTTGTAAATGAGCATTCCGAGCCTGTTTTCAACGCAGCATGGCCGAGTTGGGATGCATTTCGTACAGAGCCTAGCAAATGTCCGGCACCTGGCTAACCATCATTGATCCGCTCGATGGGCGCGCTGCTGTCGGCGGAATTGCCCTGGTGGCAGCCCCTGAGTCTGGCGAAAGCGCCGGGAAAAATAGGCCTCGTCGGCAAATCCGCAGCGCTGGGCGATGTGGCTGATGGCTTCGTCGCTGTTGAGCAGGTACGTGCGCGCCAGGCGCATGCGCCGGTCCAGCACCAGTTCGCTAAAGGTGCTGCCTTGCGCAACAGGTGCGTCAGGTAGTTGGGCGACAGGAACGCGGCGGCGGCAGCGTCTTTGAGGGTGAGGCCGGGGTCGGCGATGTGGGCGCGGATGTGCGCGGTCACCCGCGCCAGGGCGTCGCGGCGCCCGCGGTGGGTGGCGCGTTCGCTGGCCAGCTGTTGCAAGGGTTCAGAGAACTGCCGGCTGACCAGGCCGATCAGCTCCAGCAAGCCGGCGCGCAGCAAGGTGCTGGTGCCGAAAGCACGGGTGCGGTCCAGTTCCCGCATGCGCTCCAGCAGTGCCTGCACGCTAGCGAAGGCGGCGTCATCGAGAATGAAGTCCAGGTGCTCCTGGAACTGGAACGGCGCCAGTTCGGGGGCCTGATCCAGCGCCACGTCCTCCAGGTCCAGCGGGTCGCACGGCAAATGCGGCAACAGAAAGCCCTGGGCGAAATTGATCAGCATGAAGTTGCCGTGTTCAGGGTGTGGGATCAGGTGCAGTCGGTGCGGCAGGATAAAACTCAGCGCGTTGCGCGGGAACGGCCGGACGGCGCCGCCGATATGCTGCACGGTGTCGCCACCCAGGTTGACCTGGATCTGGAAATACTCGTGGCGGTGCGGAGCGGTCAGCGCCTCGCGCTCGTGTTTGTCGCGGATATAGAAATCGTCGCGGTTGCTGCGCTGCTGCATGCCATAGGTGGGCACGCGGGACAGGGACGACATGGCAGGCAACCTCACACGGGCAGTGGACGCCGTCAGTCTAAAGCGATCGGCGCCCAAGGTGTAGCAGCCACTGTGGTGCATCCCCCCTGAAGTTGCGCGGTGGTGACGTTGTCAGCGGCTGCAACCGGTCAGTGGCCGATACGCAACTCGAATTGACCGATGCCATCGATGCCCGCGCTGACGCGGTCACCTGGCTGCAGGGCGCCAACGCCCGCCGGGGTGCCGGTGAAAATCAGGTCGCCGGGTTGCAGGGCTACCGAGCGCGACAGGTAGCTGATGACGTCAGGCACGGCCCAGATCTGGTCCGCCAGGTCACCCTGTTGCCGGGCCTGGTCGTTGACCTTCAGCCAGATCGCGCCGCTGGCCGGATGGCCCAGTTGGCTGGCGGGGATCAGCGCGGTGCAAGGCGCCGACTCGTCGAAACCCTTGGCCCAGTCCCATGGCCGGCCCTGCTTCTTGGCCTGGGCCTGCAGGTCGCGGCGGGTCAGGTCCAGGGCTACGCCATAGCCCCACACGTGGGCCAATGCCTCGCCCGGCTCGATGTTCACGCCGCCCTCGCCAATGGCCACTACCAGTTCCACTTCGTGGTGCAGGTCTTCGGTCAAGGGCGGGTAGGCGATCACGCCGTCGGCGGGCACCACGGCATCGGCTGGCTTGCAGAAGAAAAACGGTGGCTCGCGGTCGGGGTCATGGCCCATTTCCCGGGCGTGTTCGGAATAGTTGCGGCCCACGCAGAACACCCGGCGAATCGGGAAGCGGCGGCTGTCGCCGGCGATCGCAACGCTGGCGACGGGTGGCTGGGCAATGATGTAGTCGGTCATGCGGGGCTCCATGGGTTCAGGTTCCGGCAGGCAGTGTGCGCGCGGACCAGGCCGCTTGGCTTGGACAGCGCGGGCGCATTTCTGGACAGGTCAACGCAATGGCGCATACTCCAGTGACAAGCGTCGCGTACAGGAGCCTCCATGACCGAGTACCCCGACAATGTCGTTCCCCTGCGCCGTGGCCGGGTCTTCGCCGACGATGGCCGCGACCCGACTCCCCTGGATGATGGCTTTCGCCAACTGGCGCAGCAGACGTTCGCCGGCACCGACGTGGATTGCAGCGCTCTGGGCAACCGCGGGCAGTACGCCCAGGCGCTGGAATACGTGGTGCGGCACATCCTGGAAGGGCCATTGCCGGGCGAAACCCTGTTGGCCTTCGTAAAGAAGGCCGTGCATCTGCCGGGCGACGCGGTCATGCAACTGCAAGGTTGCGCCCAGGCGCTGCGGGACCTGGGCAACGGCGTGCCTGGCGCTGCCGAGCAGGTGGCACGAGCCCGGCGCCGGCTGTGCAGCCACCTGCATCCGGCGGGGCCCGAGGACCTGCCCGGGTAAGGCGGGTTACTCGGCGCTGGCGGCCGCGCGGTCGGCCCGCCACTGCGCCAGGGTAGCGTTGGCCTGCTGCAGCTGCTGTTCCAGCCGGGCTTCACGCAACACGTGCTGCTGGGCGGCCTTTACCTGCGCGGCCTGTTCCTGGCGGAACACCTCGATCTGTTGCTCCAGGGCCTGGCGAATGCCCACCGCCTGCGCCAGCTGGGTAGCCAGGCCAGTGGTTTCCGCCACCTTGTCAGCCAGCGCCTGGGCGGCGGCGGTCTGATCCTTGCGGGCCTGCCGCGCTTCCACCAGCATGCGCTCGTTGTCGCGGCTCAGGCGCATCAACTCGTCCTGCTTGACGATCAGGCCTTGCTGCAACTGGCGCACTTCCACTTGCGCCTGCTGCACCTGGGCTTCGTGGCGACGCTGGTCCTGCTCGCGTTGCTCCTTCACCGCCTGGCGATAATGCTCGAGCGCATCCCGAGCGTGCTGGTGTTTCTCCTCCAGTGAGCGGATGTGCTCGTCCTTTTCGCCCAGGCGGATCTGCAGGTCACTGCATTCCTGGGTCAGCCGCGCGTTGCGGGTATGTTCGGTTTGCAAGGAAGTGCGGCAAACCGTCAATTGCTCCGATTCGCTGGCCAGTGCCTCGGCCTGTATCTCGAACTGCTGCTGCAGCGCAGCATGGGCTTTGACGGCGGTATCCAGTTCAGCCTGCAACGCGGCTTTTTGCAGGTCGAAGCGCGCCTGTGCCTGCTGCACGTATTCGTCACCCTCCTCCTTCAACCGCTCGGCCAAGCGGCCTACCAATTCACCGAGCTCCTGGGTGAGGTGCTCGCGCGGGGCCAGGCGGCGCTGGTCCGTATCCTCCAGCTCCTTGAGGTAACGATGGATGGTGGTCTTGGAGCCAGTGTTGCCCATTGCCACGCGCACTGCATCGATAGTGGGGTTTTCCCCTCGGGCCAGCAGCGCTTCGCGCGCCTTTTGCACCACTGCCTTGTTGATCCCGCCGCGTGCCATGTGTGCTCCTGTCGGTGTACTGCATTACGTATTCTGTATGGGCGGCGAATATATCACGGCGACCCGCTGGCAAGGCAGGTAGAATGCAGGTTTCAGCCAGGTCAGCGCCCTGTATGACAACCCCGGTTTTACTCCGCGAAGTGCCTGCCCACGCCATCTCGTCTGCCTGTGAGTACGTGATGACGGCACGCGCGCACCTTTTTCCCATACTCGATGCCACCGTGATGCCCGCAGACCTGGCGAACTTTGCCCAGGTCTATGGGCCAGGCAGCCAAGGGCGGTTCCTGCTGGCCACGCAGGCGGACGAGATCATCGGCGCCATAGGCTACCTGCCCTACGACCACCGCTTCGCCCAGCTGGATTACCGCGGGTTGAAAACCGTGGAGGTCGTGCGCCTGTACGTCAGCCCAGGTCACCGCGGCCAGGGGTTGGCCCGGCGGCTGTATGAAGCGTTGAAGGCACTGGCCCAGGCTGACCAGGTGCAGGTGTTGTACTTGCATACGCATCCGTTTCTGCCGGGCGCCATCGAGTTCTGGCACAAGCAGGGGTTTGTCACCGTGGATACCGAGGATGATCCGGTGTGGCGCACCACGCATATGCATCTGCGGATGGCGGGTGTCCGCTGACGGTGTGGTGGTCGTGACGCGGCCAGGTCCGCTGCTACAGCGCCGGCAAGCGGAAGTCGGCTTGGGCGTCGACGTAGCGCAGCGCTGATTTGCTGTCTTTCCAACCCACGTAGGTCATCAGCGACTTCTGGTCCCAGCCGCTCTGGCTGGCCCAGTTGGCAAAGCCGCGACGCAGCGAGTGGCTGCTGTAGGCGTCACCGTCCAGCCCGGCGCCTTGCAGTGCATCGCGCAGCAGGTGCATGACGCTGTAAGGGTGCAGCGGGTTCTCGCCTAGGCGCCCCCAGCGGTCGATACCACGAAAAACGGGCCCGTGGGCGATGCCGGCGGTTTCCAGCCAGTCGCAATAAGCGTCCACCGGGCACAAGCGCTCCAGCGCCGGAGCTGAATAGGTAGCCCCACGGTTGTCGCGGTCGGCCTTGCTCCACGGCAGGAAGATACGCATACCCTCCCCCCGCCGCGCCTGGATGAACTGCACGTCCAGGCGGGTCAGTTCGTCACTGCGAAACGCCCGCCAGAAGCCCATCAGGATCAAGGCCTTGTCGCGACTACAGCGCAGCACCCGCTTGGCATCACCTGCGGCGCGAGCCTCCTGCAATTGCCCGTCGAGCCAGCGCACACACCGCTCCAGCGCCAGCAGTTGCAAGGGCTCGGCTTGTTTCTCCTGTTGCGGGTGCACGGCGCGGATGCCCTTCATCACCTGCTTGACCTGCGGGCTCTTGGTTGGGTCCGGGAAGCCTTGGCTGGCGTGCCATTGGGCCAGCGCCGCCAGGCGCAAGCGCAGGGTATTGAGTGACAGTTTGCCGGCGAACGCCGCCAGGTAACGGGCGATCGCGTCGCTGGTGGCCGGCAGGAAGCCACCCCAGGTGACTTCATAATGCTCCACCGCGGATTGATAGCTGCGCCGGGTGTTCTCCCGGGTGCCAGCGGCGATGTAGCGGTCTACGTCGGAAACCATGGGTAGCAGGGCCTGAGCGCGAGTGGAAAACAGGCGCAGTATAAAACGCACTGCTGCGTGTGGACGAGGTGCAACTGGCGACTGTTGCGAAGTCAGCCGCCCGGCGCCAGACCGGCCAATCACGGGTTTTCGTACTGTTCAGCACGGATTTTCGTCAGGCAAAACGCCTGACATTTGATAATCCTATATTATCAAATATGTAAAACAACTCATAAAACCCAAGGCAATAACAATTTCTAGTATGTATTTACAGTATACGTAATACAGTACGAAATCGTCACGCGGATAGCTGTCGGCCACCTAAAGCGGTCCAGGCAACGGCACAGACTTAATTGGCCCGAAACAGATGTGGGACTGGGGGGGGCGCCGAGCCCTTGCCCGGGAAGCGCCGCGCGGGCGGCGCGCGGTCTCAACGGCGCAGAAGAACCCCAAGCCATGCGCCTGGTAGCCCTGATACGGTCTCAAGCCGGAAAAACAAGGCGGAGAAGGCAATGGCACAGACATAACTGGCCCGAAACAGATGTGGGATGGGGGGGGCGCCGAGCCCTTGCCCGGGAAGCGCCGCGCGGGCGGCGCTCGATCTCAGGGGCGCTACAACACCATCAACTAGCGCTTGGTGGCCATGATGAGATCTCCAGCGGGGCTCTAAAAGCCAGTCATGAAACCGCATCATGGCCTCTAAGTGCATGGCTTGGGGTTCTTCTGCGCCGTTGAGACCGCGCGCCGCCCGCGCGGCGCTTCCCGGGCAAGGGCTCGGCGCCCCCCCCAGTCCCACATCTGTTTCGGGCCAGTTATGTCTGTGCCGTTGCCTGGACCGCTCTGCTGGTTCGCCTTGGCATTGGGTGAGGGCCGCCAGGTCCATGGCTTGGGTTTCTCCAGCGCCCTTGAGACCGTGCGCCGCCCGCGCACGCTTCTCGAGCAAGGGCTCGGCGCCCCCCCGTCCCACATCTGTTTCGGGCCAGTTATGCCGGTGGGATTGCCTAGGCCGCCCGGCTCGATCAGTAGCAGCTCGGCCGGATGTGAATCAGGCCACGGTATCCCACAGCAATTTGAGGTTCAGCGCGACGATCACCGTCGCCACCAACCACGCCAGCCCCTTGATGACCGGGCCGATGGCCAGTTCGCCCATACGCTCACGGTTGGACACGAACGCCACCAGCGGAATGACCGCGAACGGTAGCTGCATCGACAGCACCACCTGGCTGAACACCAGCAATTGCGCGGTGCCCTGCTCGCCGTACAGGCTGGTCACGACCACCACTGGGACGATGGCGACGCCTCGAGTCAACAGGCGGCGGGCCCAGTCAGGGATACGCAGATCAAGGAAGCCTTCCATGATGATCTGCCCGGCCAGGGTGGCCGTAACGGTGGAGTTGATGCCCGAGGCCAGCAGCGCCACGCCGAGCAGCACCGAGGCAATGCCCACGCCCAGCAAGGGTGACAGCAGGTGGTAGGCCTGCTCGATTTCCACCACGTCGGTGTGGCCGTTGCTGTGAAATACCGCGGCAGCCGTGATCATGATCGCTGCATTGACGAACAGCGCCAGGGTCAGGGCGATGGTACTGTCGGCCACTGCCCAGCGCAGGCCACTCTTACGCCCTTCAGGGGTGCGGGGGTAGGCCCGGGTCTGCACGATGGAGGAATGCAGGTACAGGTTGTGGGGCATCACGGTGGCGCCAACGATGCCGATGGCGATGTAGAGCATCGCCGGGTGGGTAACGATGCTGGCCTGGGGGATGAAGCCGGCGAACACCTCGCGCCATTGCGGCTGGGCCAGGACCAATTGCGCGGCGAAGCAGGCGAAAATCAAGGTCAGCAGGGCAATGACGAAGGCTTCCAGCGCCCGGAAGCCGCGATTCATCAACAACAGGATGAGGAACACGTCCAGCGCGCACAGAATGGCGCCCCAGAGCATGGGAATGCCGAACAGCAGCTTGAGGGCAATGGCGGTGCCAATCACCTCGGCCAGGTCGCAGGCAATGATGGCCGCTTCGCACGCCAGCCACAGGGCAACGCACACCGGCCGCGGGTAATGCTCGCGACACGCCTGGGCCAGGTCCAGGCCGGTGGCGATGCCCAGGCGAGCGGCCAGCGCCTGCAACAGCACGGCCATCAGGTTCGAGAGCAAGATCACTGACAGCAGCGTGTAGCCGAATTGCGACCCGCCAGCGATGTCGGTAGCCCAATTGCCGGGGTCCATGTACCCCACCGCCACCATGTAACCAGGACCGGCGAACGCCAGCAGGCGGCGCAGCCAATGGCCATTCGCGGGCACGGCGACGCTGCCGTTCATCGCCCCCAGACTGGGGCGGGCGGCATGGGGCAACGAGCGCCGATGGCGGGCCGAGTAATCGGCCTGATGGTTATCAGTGTTCAAGGTCGCGCTTCGCTTTACTGAATCGGAAATAACCGGCGAAACAAAGCGCCTATTACCAGAACGTAGCGGCTTTGCGAAAATTTACTCGCCCAATGAATTATTTCCGACCACGGGGCGCGCGGAACATCACCGATAACGGATCAGTGGTCGCGAAAGCCTCTGGATCCAGGGGCGCGCGCCGTTACCCTGCGTCGAGCGTAGCACTACGGCAGTTGCAACCTGAGGCCATCACGGATCGCCTGCACCTCGGCAACATGGGCCTCATAACCCTGCGCCGACCCCGCGTACGACAGCGAATACGCCGCGCCCGTCGTGCTGGCCGCCACCAGTGTCTGGGTCATCACATGGCCACCGTTGAGGCTGATCTTGCACGTGGTTTCCACCGCGGCGATGTCCCCCAGCCTGGCGTCATGGACCTTGGTGCACACACTCTGGTAACCGCCATGGCTGAAATTCACCTGCAGCGCCTTGCGCATTTCCAGCACCACGCCACCCAGGTTTACCTGGTGATCGGCGGCCAAGGCCGTACGGGTCAGTTCCACCACCATCTGCGGGTCGCCGTTGGCGTCGTTGAAGGCCGCGCGCTGGCGGTGCACCGCGGCGTTGGCGGTGTCGGGCAAGCTCTCGACTTCCCAGCCCGCAGGCCAGGTGATGATGATTTCATCAGCCAGGGCCAAGGGCGCGGCCAGTAGCAGGCCAAGGGCAAGCAGGGTGCAACGACAGTTCGCGAAAGTCATGAAAGGCACGGGGTCCGGTAGAATGGAAAGCGACGTGACGGGCTGCGAGGTTGCCGCAAGTGTGACCTCAAGTAAAACATTTCACCCGCCTGCTACCCTCAGATCGTGTTTAATTGCGCCACTTTTACTGCCCGAGGTTCTCATCATGACTGCCCTGCCCCTGAAAAAGCTCCTCAGCGGTGCCGCCTTGCTGCTGGGTTGCGCGCTGTCGCCACTGGTATTCGCCCACGCTCACCTGACAAGCGCCATTCCGGCGGCCGACGCCACGGTCAGTGCGCCTGCCGAGCTCAGCCTGGTGTTTACCGAAGGCGTCGAGCAGAGCTTCACCAAGGTAGAGCTGAGCCAGGATGGCAGGGACGTTCTGGTCAAGAGCATCGCGACCCAGGGCGCCGACAAGAAAACCCTGATCGTGACCCCGGCCGCGCCATTGGCGCCCGGCCAATACACGGTGAAATGGCATGCCGTGTCGGTAGACACCCACAAGAGCGAAGGCAGCTACAGCTTCAAGGTGGCCCCGTAACCCCATGAGTGCTTTGGTCGCGGTTCGTTTTGTGCATTTCTGCGTGGTGCTGCTGGTGTTCGGCACACTGCTTTTCCGTCCTTTGCTGCTGGGCGAGCCGCGCCAGCAGGCGCGCATGCGCCAGTGGCTCGACCCGCTGTTATGCCTGCTGGCGGGCATTGGCCTCATCACAGCGGTGGCCTGGCTGATGCTGACCACCGCCGACATGACCGGCAACTGGCAGTCGGCCCTGCAAGGCGACATGGTCATGAAGGTGCTGACCCAGACCTTCTTCGGCAAGGCCTGGTTCGTGCACCTGTTCGCCAGCCTGGTGCTGCTGATGTGCCTGCGCATCCCGCTGCGCCTGCCGGCGTGGCTGCCCATGGGCTTGAGCACGGTGCAACTGGCGACCCTGGCTCCCGTGGGCCACGCCGCCATGCTCAGTGGGCTGCCCGGCGTGCTGCTGATTTTCAACCAGTTGGTGCACCTGTTGTGCGTGGCCGGGTGGATGGGCGCGCTGTTGCTGTTGATCTTCGTACAAGCCAGGCCGGCCGGCCATGACCTGCGCGGCACCCTGCTACGCTTCAGCCGCTACGGCCTGATACTGGTGGCGGGCATTATCGTCACCGGGCTGATCAACGTGCGGGCATTGACCGGCACGTTGTGGCCCACGCCCCTGACGGGTGGGTTTGCCCTGGTGCTGGCGGTCAAGGCATCACTGGTGACCTGCATGCTGCTGCTGGCTGTGTTCAACCGCGCGGCATTGAATAACCAGCGCATCGCCCTGAGCACCCTGCGCCAGACCGTACTGGTGGAGTGGCTGTGTGGCCTGGCGGCCATCGCCGCGGTGTCACTGCTGGGCACCCTGAGCCCCGTGCCGCTGGTGTAGCGACTGCTCCTGGGGGGGCTGGCTTGGGGCTGATCGGTTGGCGTACGCTGACGCGATCTTCTACCGTCGGCCCCGCCCCTCCATGGAACTGCACATCACCTTTCAGGGCCGCAAGGACCTGAGCGAACAGCTTTACCGGCAACTGCGCGATGCCATCGACAGCGGTCGCCTGGCCGCTGGCACGCAAGTACCCCCTACCCGTTTGCTGGCCACGCAGTTGGGCGTGTCGCGCAAGACCGTGGCCGAGGCCTATTCACGCCTGACCTACGACAGTCGCTTGAGCGGCCGTGTGGGCAGTGGCACCTTCGTCAGCCCCCGCCTCGCCGCCCCTCACCCCGCGCAACCGCCCTCGCCGCTGGCCAGCGCCGCCGTCGTGGCCATGTGGCGGGACATGCCCATGCCCATGAGCCATGCCGCCGCGCAAACCCGCGCCCGCTACGACTTCATCGGCGGCGCGTCATTGAAAAGCCAGTTTCCGTTCGATACCTGGCGCCGTTGCACCCTCTATGCGCTGCGCCAGTGCACGCGCTCGGCGTCGCTGCACGGCGATCCTCAAGGGTTGCCGGAGTTGCGCGAAGCCGTGGCCCGGCATATCGGTTTCGCCCGCGGCGTGCAGGCCAGCGTCGACAGCGTACTGATCACCAACGGCGCGCAGCAGGCCCTGGACCTCGTCTCCCGGGTGCTGATCGAACCCGGCTGCCGGGTGGTGATGGAGGACCCGGGCTACCCGCCGGCACGCTTGCTGTTTGCCGCCCAGCGCGCTGAGGTGGTCAACGTGCCCGTGGATGAAGAGGGGCTGCGCGTGGACCTGATCCCCGATGGCACCCGGCTGATCTACGTCACCCCTTCCCACCAGTTCCCCCTGGGCATGCCCATGAGCCTGGCCCGCCGCCACGCCCTGCTGGCCAGGGCCGCCGAGCTGGGTGCCATTATCATCGAGGACGACTACGACAGCGAGTTCCGCTATCAGGGCCCGCCCACCGATTCCCTGCAGAGCCTGGACAGCCAGGGACTGGTGGCCTACCTGGGCACCTTCTCCAAGACCCTGTTGCCCGAACTGCGGCTGGGCTACGCGGTACTGCCCCAGGTGCTGTTGCAGGCCGTGCGGGTGGCCAAGCAACTGAGCGATTGGCACACCCCCACGCTCAACCAGTGGGCGCTGGCGAAGTTCATCAACGAGGGGGAATTGCTCAAGCACATTCGCCGCTGCTTCGAGGTGTACAGCGGTCGCCGGGAACGCATCCTGCAGCGCCTGGGCGATGACCTGGCGCCATGGTTGCAGGCAGTGCCGGCGGTGGCCGGCTACCATTTGAGCGCACTGGCCCACGTGCCGGTGGACCTGCCCCTGCTGGTTCAGGTGGCGCGCCAGGCAGAAGTCGGGCTCTACCCATTGATGCCGTTTTATGGCCAGGCACCCGCCAAGCAAGGGTTGCTATTCGGGTTCGGCGCCATAGAGCGCCTGGACATCGACCCGGCGCTGGACCGGGTGCAGGGTATCCTTCAACAATTGGCCCCTGCATAAAGGGGCCAATTGGCTATTCGGCCTCAGGCCCCGGGTGGTTAATGTATCTCCCACACCCACTTACCCGGAGACACCCAATGAGCACTCGCATCGAATGGGCCAAGCAAGCCCCCGACGCCTACAAAGCCATGGTCGGCCTGGAAATGGCCCTGGCCAAGTCCGGCCTGGAAAGCGACCTGCTGGAACTGGTGCGCCTGCGCGCTTCGCAACTGAACGGCTGTGCCTACTGCATCAACATGCACGCCAATGACGCCCGTAAGGCCGGCGAAACCGAAGCCCGCCTGCAGACCCTCTCGGTGTGGCAGGAAACCCCGTTCTTCACTCCCCGCGAGCGCGCCGCCCTGGCCTGGGTGGAAAGCCTGACGCTGCTGTCCATCCACCATGCCCCCCAGGACCAGTACCAGGCGCTGCTGGAGCACTTCAGCGAAGTGGAAGTGGTCAACCTGACCCTGGCCATCGCTACCATCAATGCCTGGAACCGCTTTGGCGTAGGCTTTGCGATGGTGCCCCAGGCTTGATTCATTGCCATCCTGTTTGATGGGTCGGGTGGGCAGCCGAGCGACTGGTTGTACAGTATGCCTCACGGCGCCACCTGCCCCATCACGCTCGTGCAGCACCAATACGATACCGCCTAAATGTATTGATTTTACAGGCAACGCACGTAACTTTCGAATAACATAAATAACGCGTTTTGCGCTGTAACACATCTTGCAATAATGAGCGAAAAACAAGTTTTTTACTGCCTTGACGTTGGCTTTAATCGCCCTCTAGGATGGGATATAGACGTACCCCAACCAAGACGTTTGCGCTTAAATTGCGACAGTGAGGGTCCTCATGAAAAAACCACCATTATCTGTTTGGGACGCCATACTTCGCGCGGAAAAAGACCCCTCGAAAACGCCCGTCACACCCGCTCCGCGCGGTCTGGCGGTTCAACTGGATTTTCTTAAACTGTGGGCGGACGCAGACAGTGCGAAAACGCAAGACCCCTATCTCTTGCTGAGAAACGGCAACCAACAAATATTGGTTACTGTCCAGCTTAACGCCTCCGACGCCAATGGTAATATCGTGCCATTGTCCACTACAGAACTCGCAAGTATCCAACTTGTGACCTACGTCGACGAAAAGCCGCTGACCGAAATCAGTGCGCCCTCTCCAGTCGGCTGGGCAGTTGCCAAGCACGCGTTCGGCTATGTGTACGATCGCCAGTTCTTGAATAAACTTCGTACCTTCTCCGCTACGGTGGGCAAACATTTGCGCCCGTCCGCCAGGTCCTTGGCTCACGTTGATCCGCTCCACGCGAAGTTATACTACGACGACCCGGAACGCGACGGCCTCACGTCCAGCCTGCAAGAAGAGGCTGACGGGGGCAAATTCGTGGCCTACCAGACGCGCAGCTTTTACCTCTCTACGACCGCGACCAGCAACCTGCGGGTGGCGGCGAAAATAAAATTGGACAATGGAACCATCATCATCAGCAACCGCCTTGAAGCGCCGTTGAATGACCCGAAGGGCGCCAAAGGGCTTTTTAATTGTGACGCCAATTTTACCCCTTTGAACTTTCCGTCTCTGCCCAGCCAAAATTACGGCACACGAAAACCTGGCGATACCACTGTGTTAAATGATATTCCGGTGGGGGGCACGGGGTCACCCCGATTCTTCGAGCACCACATCAATATTCGGTTGGACACGAATACCCTGATTGAAATAAAACAGTGGTCCAGTGAGAGCGGGCACTCGCCCTCCTTGCGCGGCGTATATGGAGGAGGATGGAAGGCCCAGTGTTCGTTTACTCGATTTACACGGGTTGACTCTCCCATCCTCCATGTCGCGGATGAGATAAAAATAATCAAGTTAGATGGGGTGTCGCTCTACTACCCCATTGATTATCTATTTAACGAACAGACTCAGGCAAAAAATTTCATACCAGGACAAATCGTGATTTGGCAATCTCTATTCGACGGCGATATCACGTTCCGTGAAGGCTATAACACACCACAATTGGCAGACGTTGTAAGCACTAAGCTTTACTTATGGGATATCTACGGCAATCGTCATAACCTGACACTTCGATTTGCGGGGAGCACCAACTATAACTGGCTGATGCTGGATAAACGGTAATCCCAAGCGCCGCCTTAAGGAGTAACGCCGTGAACAATACCGACGCGTATGAAAGCGACCCCGCCTGGTACATCAGCGCCATGAACGTCAGGGTGGACTCACCTGACACCCTTTACGCGAATGGTCGGCAACAAGTGCTGGTGACGTTGCTGGTAACTGCCATGGTGGACAGGAAGGTGGTGGACCTTACGCCTAACGAAGTCAGCAACCTGCGTGTGGTGGATTATGACAACCCGACGGTGGAATACGCCCTGGACACTCCTGCCGCCGACGGCTGGACGGCCTCTCTCGATTACTATGGGTATGACTACCTGGGCACGCGCCACCCGCCGACACCGGCGCAGTTGCCTGCGCCCCAGCAGCAAAGCTTTTCTTTCTACCTGAGCGGCGATAACCGCGCCATGGCGCGCCCGATCCGGACCTTCGCATTCAAAGTGAAAGGGGATAACGGCCGCGTGTTCTATACCAATGGTAACAGCTACCTGAGCGATGGCACCCCCGACCCCATTTTTAAGTACGACATTCCGCTGCGTATCAATGTCACACGGCCACCGGTGTACGACTGGCAGCAGTTCACCCTGTCTGAGTTCAGCGACCTGCCGCCGACACCGGGTCGGATCAAACGTGCGTTGACCACCATGCGGGCGCTGGGAAACAGAACTGGCCACGCGATCACTGCAGGCGTATTCAACACACGGTGCACCCTGACGCTGCGCGATAACGCCGGCAAGGCGGTACCGATACGCGACGCAGTCGTGGTTCCGCCGGGCATGATCACCTGGACCATGAACCATCCCGATGACACGGTCCCCAGCTTCACTGGCTATGTCAAGCCTGGCGGTACCACTATTCATTGGCACAGCCTTGACAAAGTACCCGTCGGCTCACTTCCGCTGCCTGTGATCACCTCCCCCGTCCCTGCTGCCAGTTTGGTGCTGTGCGGCCGCGTCAATGTGCCGTTCACACCGGCTGCTTTCCGCGGACCGTGCACCGTGACCGTCATTGACGCAGCAGGCAACGAGCACAGCGCTGGGGTGATGTTCGACCCGGAAGACCGCAGCCGTCTGGTATTGACCGGGGCCCTGGACGCTTGAACCAGGGGCGACAATACCTACCTTAGAGGACACGGACATGAGCCTCCCCGTATCATCCGCCTCGCCGAGTATTCTCGCCACCGGCCAGATCCACTCAGAAGCCTATAATTTCCTGAGCAGTATCCAGGCTGGGGTCGACCCACGTACAGGTGCGTTCACCGCATCGATCACGCTGCCCCCTGTCGCCGCCAACGATTTGCGCGGGCCCCTCGTTTCTCTGGACTTGAACTACAGCCCGCTGTCGGCCGGCAACCAGGGCTTTGGCAAAGGTTGGAGGCTGGTTACCAGCTCGTGGGACAGTGCCAGCCAACACATTCAATTAGCCTCTGGGGAACGCTACCGCACCCAGTTCAGCGGCAATACCCTGATTTTTCCGGACGTTCCTCTGCCTGCGGTGACAGCCATAGTGGAAGGTGGCGTTATCTGGCTACGGTACCGCGACGGGGTTACCGAACGCCTGGAGCCCTTGCCCGGCGACAGCGGGGCTTGGGTGGTGACCCATATTGCTGCGCTAGACGGAAGTGCCGTCACGCTGCGCTGGACCGCCGTGGGCGCTGTCGCGCGCCTCCTGGATATCGTCGATGCACAAGATCGCCAACTCCTTGCGGTGCAATATGACAGCGAAGTATTCACCCAAGTGACGGCCATGCCTGGCACGGATGCCGAGGTCGTCATGACGTTCATGCAGGTGAACGGCGAGCTGCGGCGGGTGTGTGTAGACGAACTGGCTACCGACTGCTGGCAATTCACCTATGACTCCACGCTTCACCCTGGCCTGATGCTGCTGACCAGCTGCATGCAACCGACCGGCTTCAGGGAAGAGGTGCAGTACGACGTGCAAAACGGCCTGCGCCTGCCGGAAGGCGCGCCTTTGGCCACCATGCCGGTGGTCAGCCGCAGCGCAAAGATCACCGCCCCTGACGAGCCCATTCTGTACACGACCTACCGGTTCGACCTGCACGGCACCACCAATTACTTTGGTTGGCCGGTGGTAGAGCGTTGGCAAGACTATGCCGACAACCTCTACCACCACACCGATGAGCATGAGTTCATCTATGGCAGCGTCGAGACCCAGCTAGATGCGCAAAACAACCTGTTGGGCGAGGTCAGCCGTAGCTTCAATCGCTTTCACTTACTGATCCGCGAGCGAAGGGTGCAAGGTAGCGCACAGGTCGATACCGTCACCCACTACTATGCACGCCCGGATCTGGCTGTAGGGCAACAGGTGCCCTATTTCCTCTTCCCTCGCCTGGTCATAACCTCCAAAGCGTACCTGGACGAACGTAACCAGCCGATCCAGGCAATAACCACCACGGAGGAAACCCGTTATGACGACGAGGGCAATACGGTTTGGCACCGCGACGCCATCGGCACCGTAACCACCACCGAGTACTACCCGGGTAACGGTGAAGGGGACAATTGCCCCGCTGACCCACTGGGCCGGGTGTTGCGGGCAAAGACGCAGACCACCACACCGCCCCCCGGTACAGAGGGGCCCATCAAGCAAACCCGGTATCAGTACCGCGAACTGCCAGCCAGGCATGATGCCCCTGATTTCGTCCTGCCCCGTTTCATCACCCGGACAGCAGAGATTATCTATCAGGTCGAGGGCGACACGCTGACGGAACGGGTGCGGACCACCGATCAGCACATCGATGCACCAACAAGCCCCTACCACGGTCGCCTGCTATCGAGCACCCGGCTAAAAGACGGTCGGCAAACATTAACGGCCTATGCGTACGACACCACCACCGCGCATAGTGCCGACGGTACTGAAATACCCGTACTGCAAACCACCGCCACCCTGACGGGGGGCGACGGTACATGGATCACCACCTGTAATACGCAAAGCCTGCACACTGGCCAGACGGTGACTCATCAAGGCGACAATGGTGTGGTGGTGGCTTCAGCGTACGACACGTTAGGTCGTCTTACCCGGGAGTCGGTAGCCCCCACCAGTCTTTATGAGGCGTCGGTGAAGTGGGATTACAGCTGTTCGATCGCCAACAGCTGCCGCATTCGTACGTCCTCCACCGGCCGGGTTCGCCGGCTATGGTATGACACCATGGGGCGCGAGCTGCGAGAAGAAGCCCAGGATGACAGGGGCGGCTTCTACACCACCCGTTCAATCAAGTACGACCTTCTGGGCCAGAAGGTCAGTGAGACAACCTGCGATCCAGGTAACCCAGAGCTTGCGGCGTTGGTCCTGACCACCACCATGACGTATGACGACTGGGGGGAAGTGTTGACGACAACAGGCCCGGATGGCGTGGTCAACCACACGGTGAACAATCCCGTTTCGCTCACCGGTACTTCCTGGGTCACAGGCACCAATGGCCAGGATGGTATGCGCACCGTGACGACATACTCGCTGGCCGGCGACGTACTTGAAGAGCGGTTATTCGATGGCAATGGGCAGCTCCACCGGCGCCTGACCTGGTCCTACGACGGCCTCGGCCGTTGCGTCAGCAAGGTTGACGCCATGGGCGGGGAAACGCGCCAGGCGTGGGACGTGTTCGATCGCCTGGTCCTGACCCATCTGCCCGATGGTACTCAGGTGCACCGCACCTATGCACCCGGTCACGAAGACCTGGTTGCCACCATTGCCGTTAGCCACCCGTCGCTGGAGGGGGGCGCCGTTGTACTGGGCGAACGCCGCTACGACGACATAGGTCGCCTGCTTTCTGAGCGTACAGGCCAACGGACAACCCGGTGGACCTACCAACCCGGCAACCTGGATCCGGTTACCACGATTCTACCCAACGGTACGGAAGTGACCACTGAGCGCATTCCCGAACTCAGTAACGCCCTTGCCTCGATGCAAGCAGGGGATATCTGGGTCAGAAACGAATACGACCGGGTGCGGGGCCTGCTGACGAAATCCGAAGGCAACCTGGGGCATAGCACCCATGCCTGGTCCTTCTACGATGCGCCGCAGCGTTCAGACTATATCTGGACCGGTGATAAGGAACGCTCACAGGCGCAATGCAACACACCTGGGCAGCGGACTTCATCCCGGATCGATGCGGACGGTTCGCACACGTTCTTCAGCTTCGATGAGTACGGCAGGCCAAGCGAGCAGCGTGATCCCGACGCCACCGTTACCCTGGCCTATGACGCCTTTTCCCGTATTCAACGTCAACGCACGACGGCAACGGATGGAAGCCGCGAGATCGACGTTAATCTGACCTATGATGCACTGGGCCAGACAGTGCGCCAGGAAACCCGGACGCGTACGGGTAGCCAGACGGTACACCAGACAGAAGCACTGACATGGCGCCAGGATGGCAAGCTTCTGTCACGGATTCGTTCGGTCGATGGCACGCCTGTATTGACCGAGACCTTTGACTACGACGAACGCGGACGGACTGTCCTGCACAGGGCAGCGGGTACCCAATTACCCCAGGATGCTCATGGGCATCGCTATGTCGAACAGCGTTTCCAGTACGATGCGCTGGACAATATCCGCCGGCTCGATACCGTGCTGGCTGAGGGTGGCCTCACCAACATCACGCTCTTCGAATTCGGTGCCGATGAGCCCACCCAACTGGTTCGTGTCACCCACAGCGATCCCTCCTACCCTGCCCCGCTGGCCTTGTCGTATGACGCGTTGGGCAATCTGTCGAGCGACGAGCAAAAACGCCCGCTCCGTTATGATGCGCTCGGTCGGCTGACAGCCGTTACGTTGCACGATGGCTCAGAATGCCTGTGGCAGTATGGCCCGGGTGGAAATGTCGTCATGACCCATGATCAGGTTGGGCCTCGGTGGCGGTACTCAGTCGGTGATGTGGTCAGTTGCGAGTTGGCAAGCGACGTGGAGACGCGCTGGGTATATGCCGGCGCGGTACCGGTGGCGGAAAGCCGCCTGGCCGCTTCAATTCGTTCGGTCACTTTACTGGGTACCGATGGCCAAGGTTCAGTCACCACTGAGTTGGACGGTTCACTTCGCCTGCTGGAATACAGCGCGTATGGTTCCGCGCCCCAGCACGAACACCACACTCGGCTCGGGTACACGGGAGCGTTGCGTGAACCAGGGGTGGGCTGGTATTTGCTGGGGGACTATCGGGTTTACAACCCGGCCCTGATGCGTTTTCACAGCCACGATAACCTGAGCCCGTTCGACGAGGGCGGGCTGAATGGATACGTCTATTGCAGCAGTGACCCGATCAACCGGGTCGACCCCAGTGGCCACGCCTGGTACGACTGGATACTACCTGCCACCGGTCTCGTGCTCGGTATCGTCTCGTTCGGTACGGCAGTGATTCCCTTCATGGCAGCCACGGCGGCGATCTATGCCGGAACCGCCGCCGTGACTGCCAGCTATGTGGCCTTGGCTGGTAGCGCCGCCCTGGCGACGACCTCATTGGGAACGGGTTTGGCCTCTACATTTCTTCAAGCCGACGGAAACAGCAAAGCGGCCATGATCCTCGGTATCGTCAGTACCGTCACTGCTGTGCTTTCCGGTGGGATGAAATCGGTATCCGGCAGGCTCGCCCCTGCGGCGAAGGCGACACCGGGTCAAGTCGCTAGGCGCGCTACGCCACCGACGCACTCGGTCGTTAAGGAGTCCGCGGCGCCGAAAATATTCAGGACCCCCCCTCCCGGTAGCAATGTGGCAAACCCAGGTGTTTATCCCAATAATGCATTTACAATCCCCGCACACCAACTTCAATACAACCACCTCATGGCCATTCACCGCGGAGTTCCTGGCACCTTTGACAATATACGTGCCATTAGCGCCGCTAATCCTCTTCCACTTCCCAGTGCACCTCCTGTACCGGCGAGCTACGTAACATTTGCTAATACGGGTAATACCCCGGTCCAATTTTATCGCGCTGATCCGCGCTATGTAGAAGAGCTATTGCGAATTGGTGCCAATAAACACCCTATCTATACGCCAGCTCGCCTAAACGCTTTAGGGAATCCTCGTGACCATTTGCTTTCAACGACCCAGGAAGTCCGAGACAAGGTATTCTCTAGGGTCTTCCCCCAGTCCGTCAGCCCCGATCAAGCGCTGGCAATGCGGCGAGATATTCAGGTCTACACGAAAATACTCAGGGCGGAAGAGGCCGCAGTTCGATAGACCTGATAATGAGCCTACCAAGCGCAGGGGGGTGGATGAACCATTCCCCCTGCCGCTCATTTTTAAACGCGGTCGGTTTTCGCGGCCCAGATGGCTTCGATTGCAAGCTACACTCATGAGCACGCCCACTTAATATCCCCGGTCGCCGATGCTGGACAACCTGCAGCAGCGCATCATCACCAAAGCCCGCCCCTCGGCTCAACGCCTGGCCGTTGGCTTCATGGCCCTGGTGCTTCTGTCATTGCTGGGCCTGGACGCCTGGCAAATCTGGACCGCCCGCGACCATGTGCTGCGCGAAGCCCACACCGACACCAACAACCTGGCGCGCTCCCTGGCCCAGCACGCCGAAAGCACCGTGCAGGAAGCCGATACGGTACTCAGTGACCTGGTAGAGCGCGTACAGGTCGACGGCACCGGCCCTGCGCAACTGGCCCGCCTGCACCGGCTGATGCAGACGCGCACCCATGAACTGGCCCAACTGCACGGCCTGTTCCTGTACGACAAAAATGGCAACTGGCTGGCCACCGCCAATGACGTCGACCCCCAGGGCGTCAACAATGCCGACCGCGAGTACTTTCAATTCCACCGTTTCAACCGCAGCGCAGCCGTGCACATTGGCCCGGTAATTCGCAGCCGTACCAACAACCAACTGGTCATTCCGGTATCCCGGCGGGTCGACGCCGCGGACGGCAGTTTCGCCGGGGTAGTACTGGCGACCCTGGACCTGGAGTTCTTCAACCGTTTCTATCAGTCCTTCGACCTGGACCACCAGGGTGTGATCCTGCTGGCCCTGAGCAACGGGACCGTGCTGGCCCGGCGGCCTTTCGACGAACATGTCATCGGCACCAGCCTGGCCCGTGGCCGGGTGTTCAGTGAGCTGCTGCCCAACCAGCCGGCCGGCAGCAGCATGATGCCTTCGCTGATTGATGGGGTGGCTCGCCTGTTCAGCTACAAGGCGTTGGACAAATACCCGCTGGTCGTCGAGGCAGCCCAGTCCAAGGACGCGATCTACGCCACGTGGTACGCGAACCTTGCGCGCTCGATCGTGTTTCTCTTGTTGGTGGGTGGTGCGTTGTCGGTGTTTGGGGTGATTCTGATTCGCGAGATCCAGCGCAGCCTATTGACCGAGGCCAAGCTGCGCAACGCCCACGCCGCGCTGGAGATTTTGGCCATGCAGGACGCGCTCACGGGGTTGGCCAACCGCCGCCAATTGGACGCCGCCCTACCCCATGAAATTGGCCGCGCCCGCCGCAGTGGCAAGCCACTGGGGCTGATCATGATCGACGTCGATCATTTCAAGCGCTTCAACGACTTGTATGGGCACCCCGCCGGTGACCAGTGCCTGTGCGAAGTGGGTCGTGCGGTGCTCGATTGCGTGGGGCGCAGTACCGACCTGGTGGTGCGTTACGGCGGTGAGGAAATGCTGGTGCTATTGCCTGAAAGTGACTGGGCTGGCACGTGGTTGGTGGCCGAAAAGATCTTGCACAACGTGCGCGCGCTGGCGATCCACCACGCGGGCAATGATGGCGGCCTGGTCACGGTGAGTGCCGGCGTGCACGTGTGGCTGCCCGAGGGCGGCGAAACCCACCCGAACGCGCTGGTGCAGGCGGCGGATGACGCGCTGTACAAAGCCAAGAGCCACGGCCGCAACCGGATGCACCCGCCCCAGCAGGTGCGGCACGCCCAGAGCGAGGCCACCCTGTGAGGGGGCTCAGCCGACCGGCCGTTCCGGCACGCTGACCACTTCCAGGGCTTCCAGCTCCATCAAGGTGAAATAGCCTTCGCTCCACCCCGCCGTGTCGATGTGCCACACGTTGCCCAGGCGACGTGCACGGCGCAGGGGCGTATGGCCGACAATGACCGCGCGAACATCGCGAATGCCTGAGCCGTCCCCGCGTTTGATCCGCTCCCGCGACCACTGGCAACCCTCGTCGGTGTAGGTGTCGGCCGGCCAGCGGTGCTGCACGAATTCACGCAACTGTCGCCACGTGGGGTACGGGCAATCGGCGTGCACCATCCCGATCAGTCCCCGGGAGGTCTCGACCTCCATGGCCACCGGCAGTTGCGCGAAACGCTGGGCGTACAGGCGTTGTTTGTCCGGGCTGGCGTCCAGGAACCAGGCGCCGCCGCTGGCGCGGTACATGCGTTCATCGACGCTGATGCGGGCGTGGTGCTGTATAGCCAGGGCTTCATGGTTACCCTGCACGGCGAAAAACCAGGGGCGGTCGAGCCACTCCAGGCATTGTTCGCTTTGCGGGCCGCGGTCCACCAGATCGCCGACGCTGAACAAGCGGTCGACGGCAGGATTGAAACCGGCACTGTCGAGGGCCGCTTGCAGGCGCTCGAAGTGGCCATGAATATCGCCCACGGCAAAGTCGCGACCCTTGAGGTTTCGCGGATGATGGGCAAACTTGTTCATGGCATCTCTCCTTTGCCGGCTGCACCACGA
Organism: Pseudomonas eucalypticola; assembly: GCF_013374995.1. Classification (NCBI taxonomy): domain Bacteria; kingdom Pseudomonadati; phylum Pseudomonadota; class Gammaproteobacteria; order Pseudomonadales; family Pseudomonadaceae; genus Pseudomonas; species Pseudomonas eucalypticola. The sequence continues at coordinate 3,210,193 of NZ_CP056030.1, forward strand.
TCTTCTGCCCGTGGCGCCGCGCGGTCAATGGATAGCGTACCTGGCAGGCTCAGAGCTTGGCGATGGAGACTTCGGTGGATTTGACGAAAGCGATCACTTCACTGCCCACTTTCAGCTCCAGTTCATGGATGGAGCGGGTGGTGATCACCGAGGTCACGATGCCGGAGGCGGTTTGCACGTCGATTTCAGACACCACCGGGCCTTCGATGATTTCCTTGATCACGCCTTTGAACTGGTTGCGGACGTTGATGGCTTTAATGGTCATGGCACGGTTCCCTTGTGATGAAAGCTGCGGCCAGTGCCGCGATAGGTTTACTGTGCCCGAGGTCATTTAAAATCAAAAGGAATTGATTGTGCTTTTGATATTCCTGATCTGCATAAGCCACGTAGCAGCGGACCTGGCCGCGTCGGGGTACATGGGGTATGCGGATAATGCGCGGCGTTCGTGACGCGGCCAGGTCCGCTGCGACGGGCGATCATGCCGGCTCTTCCTGGCGGCTCCACAACCGAAAGTAATGCCCCCGCCGCCGCAGGAGTTCGTCATGGCTGCCGTCTTCCACCAACCGCCCCTGGTCCATCACCAGGATACGGTCCAGGTGCGCCACGGTGGACAGGCGGTGGGCCACCACCAGCACGGTCTTGTCGTCCATGATCTCATCCAGCTTGTCCTGGATAAACCGCTCGGTGATCGAGTCGAGGCTGGAGGTGGCTTCATCCATCACCAGGATCGGCGCGCCCTTGAGAATCACCCGGGCAATGGCGATGCGCTGGCGCTGGCCGCCGGACAGTTTCACGCCGCGTTCACCTACCAGCGAGTCGTAGCCGTGCTCCATCTGGCCGATGAAGCCCTCGGCGCCGGCCCGGTGGATGGCGGCGTGCAGTTCTTCGTGGCTGGCGTCGAGGCGGCCGTAGTGGATGTTTTCCCGGATGGTGCGGTGGAACAGCCCCGGTTCCTGAGGGATCAGGCCTATCTGGGCATGCAACGAGTGCTGGGTGACCTGCCGCACGTCCTGGCCATCGATCAGCACCGTGCCGCCCTGCACGTCGTACAGGCGCAGCAGCAAGCTCAACAGGGTCGACTTGCCGGAGCCGGAAGAACCCACCAGCCCTACCCGCTGGCCAGCCGGGATGGTCAGGTCGAACCCTTGGAAGATGGGCTGCCCAACGCCGTAGCCAAAGGTCACCTGGCGAAATTCGATCTGCCCGCGCTTGACCTCCAACGGTTGTGCCTGGGCACGGTCGGTGACTTCGTGGGGGCGGGTCAGCGTACGTACGCCGTTGCTGATGTTGCCGGCCGCTTCGAAGAAGTCTAGCAGCCGCCGCGCCAGGTTGGCCACGTCGTTGACGATCAGCAATGAAAGGCTGGTGGCCATCACGAACCCCGCCACGTCCACGCGCTGTGCTTGCCACAGGTAGAGGGCCAGCAGCACCATCCCCAGCTTGAGCACCACGCTCAGGCCGGTGAGCAGCCAACGGATCTTCTCCATGTAGATGAACGCGCGGTAGGCGGCCTTCATCTCACGGTTGAGGAATCCGTTGAGGTAGTCGTATTCGAAGGCGTGGCGGGCGAACAGGCGAATGTTGGTCAGGTTGCTGACCGCGTCCACCACTTTGCCGTTGCAAAGGCTGCGGGCCGCCGAAAACTGCTGTGCCAGCGGCTGGCTGCGACGCGCCAGCCAGTAGCTGACGGCGATGAACAGTAGCGCCCACGCCAGCATGAACTCGCCCAGCACCGGCGCGGCCAGGTACAACAGCACCACGGAGACGCTGAGGGTGACCAGCACCGGGATTAGGTCGAACAGCACGATGGCGATCGCCATGTTGACCCCTAGCGAGACCTCCGAGACCCGATGCGCCAGGGCGCCGGCGAACTCGCTGCTGACGAAACGATGGGAGTGCTGTTGCAGGTAGGCGAACAGCGTCTGGGTGACCGCCCGGCGCTGAATGGGCACCACGTGGATATGGCAGCCGTTGCCGATCCGCATCATCAGCATTTCGACCACCAGCAACGTACCGAACAGCAGTAACGGGGTGCGCAGCGCCTCGACAGCCTGGTCAATGGCTGGCAGGCGGCTGACCAGCCCGGTCAACTGGCCCAGCCCCCAGGGAACCAGGATAGTGCACACGGCCGCGCTAATCTGTAGCAACAGGATGGCCAGGTACCAGCCCTTGAAACGCCGAAGGAACAGCATGACGAAGGCCAGGGGGGTATCCGGCAGGTGTTCGATCTTCCAGCGCGGGCGAGGGTTTTCGGGGGTTGTGGTGCTCTGAGGCATGGTGTGGCGCTTCCTTGGCGGGACATCCGGGGGATAAGACGGCCTCCATGACAATCATGAAATGTGCCAGACCTGGTACATACGTACCTGAAGAACCTGGGCCTGCAGATCGCCTGACGTGACGCGGCGTCCTTTTCCCGAGCTTCGCCCGGTCCCAGAGGCAAGCCCCGCCAGAGCGGTGTGACCGGGCGCCAGCTCGGGAAGCAGGCGCCGCGGTGCTTCAGCATGAGAGATTTAGAACAGCCCGGAGGTGGGCGGTGGCGTGCCTTTCAGTGCCCAGGCGCCCACCGCCGCGGCCTTCCAGTCGCGTGGGTTGTGGTTGGTCACGGTGCGGGCGTTGCGCCAGTGGCGGTCCAGGTTGTGCTGGCGGCTGGTGGTGGACGCACCGCCCACGTCGAACACCCGCTCGGCCGCCTTCAGTGCGCTGTCTGCCGTGATGAACTGCGCCTGGGCCACTTCCACCGCCGCCTGCTCCACCAGCGCTGGATCCTGCCCCGCCGCCCAGGCGCGGTCGATGGTGTCGGCCGCGCGCAGCACCACCGCTTCGGCGGCATAGGCGCGGGCCGCGATCTCGCCAACGCTCAATTCCACGTACGGGTCGTCCACCGAGCGGCTGGCGCTGCTGTGCTTGATCGGCCGGGCGTGGTCGCGCGCGAAACGCACGGCGTCATTCAGGGCATTGCGGGCAATACCCGCCTGCACCGTGGCCAGGAACAACTGCAGGAATGGCGTGACGATGGTGCGGGTACCCTCCTGCACCGTGCGGGCGCGAAGTTCGTCCGGGTAGACGATGACGTCGTCCAGGCGCGTGGTGCCGCTGGCGGTCAGGCGCTGGCCCATGGCGTCGAAGTCGTCGAGCAGCACCAGGCCCTGGCGGTCGCGTGGCAGCACGAACGACCGGGGCTGGTCGTCTTCGTCCAGCGCCACCACACTGATCCAGTCGGCGTACAGGGCACCCGTGCTGTAATACTTGCTGCCAGTAACCCGGTAGTGATCCCCCTGGCGCACGATGCGCGCACTGATGGCGCCGTTGGCGCCGCCCACTTCCCAGCCGGCGTTACCCAGCACGGCGCCGTCCAGGTAACGGGCGAACCAGCGGTCACGCTCACTGCCGGCATCGTCTTCGGCACCGGTCAGCAGGCCTTCCAGGAAGGCCAGGCCAGGGCGTAATGCCTGGGCGGTGTTGGAGTCGACGCTGGCCACCGCCAGCAACACTTCGATCACGTCACGCACCGAAGCCCCCGGGCCTCCGGCGGCCTCAGGCACGCGCAGGGTGAACAGCCCGGCCTGGGCCAACGCTCGCACCGCCTCATAGGGCAACTGACGGTCACGCTCGCGAGCAGCAGCGCCCGCTTCGATGTGTGGAAGCAGCGCGTAAATGCGGTCTTTCAAGGCCTGTACAGACATGGTGACTCCTGGGCGATTCAAATGGCGATTTTCCATAGGCGCGACTCATCGAAGAGCCACAACGGGTTTTCCGCTTCCACCGGCGGTGCCTGCCAGGCCACCCCGGCACCGGGCAAGCGCGGCACGGCGGCCAGCAGGCGGCGGGTGTATTCCTGGCGCGGATGGTCGAACACTTGGTCGACGCTGCCGCTCTCCACCACCTGGCCGTGGCGCATCACCACTACCTGGTCGCTGACATGGCGGATCACCCCCAAGTCGTGGGAAATGAACAGGTAGGCCAGGCCCAGTTCGGCCTGCAGGTCGGCCAGCAGGTCCAGCACCTGGGCCTGCACCGACACATCCAGCGCCGATACCGGTTCGTCGCAGACGATCACCTTGGGGTTACTGGCGATGGCACGGGCAATGGCCACGCGTTGCCGCTGGCCGCCGGACAGTTGCAAAGGGCGACGGTTGGCCAGGGCGGCCGGCAGGCGTACCTGGTCGAGCAGGCGGGCGACCCGTGCCGCTTGCTCGGGCGCCGCCACGCCGGCAACGTCCAAGGCATCGGCGAGGATCTGGCCGACATTCCAGCGGGGGTCGAACGAGCTCAGCGGGTCTTGGTAGATGACGCTGATGTCGCGCCGACGCAAGCGTCGCCGTGCCTCGCTGACCGCCCCCTCGCCCGTGCCGTTCCACGGCTGGCCGGCGAAGGTCACGGTACCGGCATCCGGGGTCAGCAAGCCGAGGGCGATGCGCGCGGCCGTGGTCTTGCCTGAACCGGACTCACCGACTATTCCCAGGGTCTGTCCGGCATGCAGGACGAAACTGACGTCATCGACCACCTGGCGCACCTGGCGGTCGGGGCCCTCATAGCGCTTGCCCAGGCCTTTGGCCTGCAACAACGGCTCGCCCACCGCCGGCGTCCGCACCCGTGGGGCCGGCCCGCCGCCGGGTGACAGCCGCGTGCCACGCTGATGTTCGCCGGGCACGGCGTCCAGCAGTGCCTGGGTATACGGGTGGCTGGGGGTGCGCAATACCTGATCGATGGGCCCCTGCTCCACCACCTCGCCATGGCGCAGCACCAGCACTTCATCGGCCAATTGCGCCACCACTGCCAGGTCGTGACTGATGATCACCAGTGACGCCCCGCGGGCCTTGATGCCCTGCAGCACTTCCAGTATCTGCGCTTGCACCGTGGCATCCAGCGCAGTGGTGGGTTCGTCGGCGATCACCAAACTGGGGTCCAGGGCCAGGGCGCTGGCAATCAGCGCGCGTTGGCGCAAGCCACCGGACAGTTGGTCCGGGCGCTGACGGGCACGCAACTGCGGCTCGGGTACACCCACCTGGGTCAGCAGCTCGTGCACCCGCGCCTGGCGGCTGGCCGCGGTGCCCCACTGATGGGTGCTCAGGACTTCGAGGATCTCCTTGCCCACCGGGCGCAGCGGGTCCAGGGACACCAGGGCGTCCTGCAGCACGAAGCCAATGTCGCGCCCACGCAGGCGTCGCCAGTGGCGTTCGCTCAAGGCCAGCAAGTCATGATCCCCGTAACGCAGGGTGCGTGCGCTGATCTGCGCGCCGGCACCGGCCAGGCCGATCAGGCTGCGCGCGGTCACGCTCTTGCCCGAGCCGGACTCGCCCACCAGCGCCAGCGTCTTGCCCGGTGCCAGGGTGAAACTCACATCGCGGACCACAACGTGGTCACCGAAACGGATGGACAGCCCCTCGACGGTCAACCTCTTCTGGCTCATGACAGGCGGCCCTCCAGGCGTTGTTGCAGGTAACGGCCCACCACGGTGGTGGACAAGGTGGTCAAGACGATGAACAGCCCGGGCACGAAGGTCAGCCAGGGGGCGTTGACCACGAAGTCGCGGCCCATGGACAGCATGGTCCCCCACTCGGGTGCGGGCGGCTTGGCGCCCAGACCCAGGAAACTCAGGGCCGAAGCCCAGACAATGGCTTGGCCCACGCCCATGGTCATGGTGACCACCAGCGGGCGCAGGGCGTTGGGCAGCAACTGGCGCAGGATGATCCGCGCCGGGCGGTGGCCCAGGGCGCGGGCCGCCTCGATATAACCGGCATTGCGCACACTCAGTACCTGGCCGCGCACCATGCGTGCGTAGCCCGGCGCGCCGCCGATGCCGGTGGCGATGATCAACGGCCCGATACCGCTGCCAAATACCGCTACGAACAGCAGGGCCAGTACCAGGCTGGGAAAAGCGAACAGCACTTCCAGCAGCCAGCCGATGGCGCGGTCGGTCGCGCCGCCCAACAGACCGCCGAGCAGCCCGAGGCTGATGGCCACGGCCATGGCCAGCGCGGTGGCGGCCATGCCGATCAGCAGCGACTGGCGGGCACCGAAGACGATGCGTGCATAGATATCGCGGCCCGATTGGTCAGTACCGAACCAGTGCGCCCAGCCAGGCGCCTGGAACGCGTCCCGTGGCACGATGGCCAGCGGATCGCTGTGGCTGAACAGGCCCGGGGCCAATGCCGCGGCCACCAGCCAGGCCAGGAACAGACCTGCCAGCAAGGTGCCCCAGCGCGGGGTGAAACGGGGCTGGGCCAGGTCCAGCGCGGGGGCTTCGAGAATCAGTTGGCTCATGGGCGTTGCTCCACCAGGCGTGGGTCGATCCACTCATACAGCAGGTCGACGAGAAGGTTGGCCAGCACATAGCCGGCCGCCACCACCAGGCTGATGCCGATGGTCAGGGGCAGGTCCTGAGCCTGCACCGCCTGGTACAGCTGGCGGCCCAGGCCCTTGCGGGAAAAGATCACTTCCACCACCACCGCGCCGCTAATCAGCGCGCCGATGGCCCAGCCCGACAGCGACACCCCTGGTAGCACCGCATGGCGCAGGGCGTGCCTGAACCGCACCGCCAGGTCACTGAGGCCACGGGTGCGGGCCGTCAGCACGAAGGGCTGTTCCAAGGTGACTTCCAAGGTTTCGCGGGTCACCTGACCAATGAAACCGGCCAGTGGCAGGGCCAGCGCCAGTGCCGGCAGCACCAGGGTGGCGATACCGTCACTGCCTGCCGGCGGGAACCAGCGCAGGCCGAAGGCGAACACCGCCAGCAACATGATCGCCAGCCAGAACTGCGGCAGCGCCGCCGACACGGTTTCCACCAGCGAGCCCAACTGGCTCAGCCAACCCTGCCGGCCAGCGGTCACCAGGGTCCAGGCGAGCACCAGCGCCCAGGCCAGCAACAGGGCGACCACCACCAGCTCCAGGGTCGCCCCGCTCTGCTCGGCCAGCACCTGGGTCACGGGCTGGTGGCGCGAATAGGAGACGCCCAGGTCGCCCTGCACCAGTCTGGCCAGGTACAGGCCGTATTGCACAGCCAGCGGCTTGTCCAGCCCGAACTCGCGGGTGGCTTCGGCGATGGTCTCCGGGGTCGGGTTGCCGCTGGGGCCACCCAGGATGGCCAGCACCGGGTCACCCGGCATCAGCCGCAGGGCAAAGAACGTCAGGGTGGCCACGGCCCACAGCACCAGCACGGCACCGCCCAGCCGCAGCAGCGCCCGCCGGCCCAGGTGGGCCAAGCGCTGACGGCGCGGGTTTTCCAGCGTCACGATGGCATTCATTTGTTCACCCATGCGTCATAGAGGTAGGTCACGGCCAGGGAGGGCTCGATGCGCACGCCCTGGGTGGTCTTGTAGATGCCCAAGCGTGTGCTTTGCGGGTAGGTGGTCAGTTGCAGGTAGTTGCGGCTGGCAATCGCCTGCGCCTGGTAATACAGGGCCTGGCGCTGTTGCGGGTCCTGGGTGGCCAGGGCGCCCTCCAGCGTCTGGTCGAACGTCTTGTCGTCAAAGCCTGCGGTGTTCTGGTGGTACCCGCCTACACCCGCCGGTTGCAGGAACTGCGAGCTGAAGATGATGCGCAACACGTCGGCGGTGTTGGTGTTCCAGTACTCGGGAATGACGTCGTAGTCCCATTTGGCCTGGTGGTCGGTGGCCTGCACCGCACTCATCTGGTCGATCAACACCTCGAAGCCCACGGCGCGGGTGGTGGCTTGCACCTGTTCCCACAGGGTCTGCTCCGAGGGCGGGGTTTCGTTGCTCATGATCACGTGCACTTGCAGGCGCTGGCCGTCCTTGGTGCGGTAACCCTGGGCGTCGCGGTGGGTCCAGCCGGCCTCATCCAGCAGGTGGTTGGCCCGGGCCGGGTCATAGTCCTGCGCGTGCTCGAAGTCAGCGCTGTGAAAGCGCGTGGCCGAACTCAACGGCGCCCCGGCCCGCGGAAACTCGCCGAAGTACACGCTCTTGAGCGCCCCCTCCACATCGGCGCTGCGCACAAACGCCTCGCGCACCCTCACATCGTTGAAGGGTAGCCGGCGGGTGTTGAGGGTGCCGTTGGTGGGGTTGCCGGGGCGCAGGGCAATCATCAGGCTCAGGTCCGGGTTGTGCCGGGCCGCCGCGTGCGATTCGGGCGGCAGCGCCTCGATCACGTCCACCTCACCGGCCTGCAGCGAAGCAAAGCGTACCGATGGCTCCGGAATGAACTTCCACACCACCCGGTCCAGGTAGGCTGGCCCTTGATGATGGGCCGTGGGCGGCGCCCAGTTGTAATCGGGGTTGCGCACCAGTTCAACCTGGCTCTGGCGGTCCCACTTGACCACCTTGAACGGCCCCGACCCCACTGGCGACTGGCAATTTTCGTCCCGCGAGCGCAGCAGCGCGGTGGGCGACTCGATGCCCAGAAACCCTTGCGCCAGTACTTCCAGGAACGCGGCATAGGGTGAGGACAGGTGCACCACGGCAGTGTGCTCATCCACCACGTCCGTGCTCACGTACTGGCGGATATAGCCCCCCGCCGTGCTGGACTGGGTCTTGGGGTTTGCCATGTGGTCGAGGTTAGCCTTCACGGCGGCGGCGTTGAACGGCGTGCCGTCGGTGAAATGCACGTCATCGCGCAAGTGGAAGGTATAGGTGGTGCCGTCGGCGGAGACCTCCCAGCTTTTAGCCAGCCAAGGGCCGATCTTGCCGTTCTCGTCCATGGACACCAGCGAGTCCAGGTATTGCTGCCCCACGAACACCTGGGGCATGTCGCCGGACACGTGGGGGTCCAGGCAGGTGGGCTCGCGGTCGGTGGCATAGACCAGCGTGCCGCCGCTGACGGGCGTGGTGCTGCGCTGTGCCACTGGGGTACTGCGGTCGCACGCCGCCAGCGCCACGCACAGCGCCGCCAGGGTGAAAGTCTTGAAGGTTGGATGCACGGGCGTCCCTCGGCCAATGGTTCTGGCCTAGGGGATTGCACAAGCCGTGCCGGGTTAAAAGGCCCGGTTTAGAGGGCTTTGGCGGGGTTTGGCGATGTTGGAAAGTGGCAAACTGCCGAACATGTGTTGGTGGAGCAACAGCGCCACGTGGACGGACGTGCGTCCACGTGCGCAGGGTTACGCGCCTCGTGGGTTGTCAGGGCCGCGGTCGGTGCCAGGTTCGTCTTCCCGCGAAGCGTCCTCTGCGGTGGCCCGCTTGACCTGGCTGCCGATGGTCTCGATCCGAAACCGCCCCCGCTGCCAGGCCGGGTGAAAATGGCGCCAATGGGCGTCCTGGGCGGCGGCCAGCAATTCGTGGTCGCCACGGGTGTCGCCCCAGGCGCGCAGGCGGTACTGCGACAGAGGGCCGTACACCGCTTCCAGGCGCAGCACCTTGGTTTCGCAGCGGCAATTGCTGCCACTGATACGACCGGTCAGGCGGCCATTGGCAACTTCCAGTTCCGTGGCAATCAAGCGGATACCCAGGTGGTCGGCGAAAGGCTTGAGCACCAGGCTAGGCGAAGCCGAGCACAGGGTCACCTGCGCCCCGGACGCGCGCTCGGCGGCCACCGCGGCCACACCGGCCGGGCGCATCAGGCGGCCCCAGAAGTGCGCGCGAAACTGCCCGGCTTTCTGTTCCAGCCAGCTGACCTCGACATCCGTGAGAAACGCTGCAATCAACGTGGCCTTCAGTTCGTCGCGGGTCAGCCCTTTGCCCAGGTAGCGAATCGCCGAAGGCAGCATGCGCACCATGCGCCATGTGAAGGCGCGGTTGCCGAAGGCGAATTTAAGGAAAGGCACAAAGCTGTCGTGCCGGGTCAGCGTGCCGTCAAAGTCGAACACTGAGAGTACCTTCGCCCCGGCGGGGCCCGCTTCCAGCATGTCCTGTGTCATCGACTTACCTCTGCCAGGGGTACTGGCTCAATGAATGTGGCGTATGGGGGTTTGACGCCAAGAGACCGGGCACGTTCGACAATGCGCGCGGTCCCGTTGAAATGAGGGGCGAATCCGCACAAGGTAGCCCCTCTGTCGCGCATTATTACCCAAAGAGAAACGCAGCCTTTCAAGATGTTAGCTAGCTAACTATGTCGGCTCACTGGTACCGTCAGGTAGCGACAATACGTCCCACCCCGCTGTGACCGTACCGTGAGAGACCTACAATGAAAATATCGCTCCTGAGCCGCTACGCCGTTTTTTCCGGCTGCGTGCTGTTCACCCTGTGCAACCTGTTGTTCTTAGCCATGACGCCGACCCTCGAGGTGCTGACTTCGATCACCGGCGTACTGAGCCTGATCGGCCTGTACGACCTGCTGCAAACCCAGCACTCCGTACGCCGCAATTATCCCATCCTGGGGCATGCCCGCTACCTGATCGAAACCATCCGCCCGGAAATCCGCCAGTACATGCTGGAAGGTGATGACGAGAAGCTGCCCTTCTCCCGCGCTCAGCGGTCGATTGTGTACCAGCGGGCGAAGAACCAGCCAGCGGAAAAGGCCTTCGGCACCCTGACCGATGTGTACCAACCTGGCTTCGAGTTCATCAGCCACTCCATGCTGCCCAGCGAGGCCTGCGACCCTCGGCAGTTTTACGTGACCATCGGTGGCCCGGCCTGCCAGCAGCCCTACCGCGCTTCGGTGTTCAACATTTCGGCCATGAGCTTCGGTGCCCTTAGCGCCAACGCCATTCGCGCCCTGAACCGCGGCGCCAAGCTCGGCGGCTTCGCCCATGACACGGGCGAGGGCAGCATCAGCCCTTACCACCAGGAATTCGGCGGCGATCTGATCTGGGAAATCGGCAGCGGCTATTTCGGCTGCCGCACACTCAGTGGGTCGTTCGACCCCGTGCGCTTCGCTGAGACCGCACGCCAGCCCCAGGTGAAGATGATCGAGATCAAGATGAGCCAGGGCGCCAAGCCGGGCCATGGGGGCATCCTGCCCAAGCACAAGGTGACCCAGGAAATCGCCAGCACCCGCGGGGTGAAAATGGGCGAGGACTGCATCTCGCCCGCCCGCCACTCGCAGTTCAGCACCCCACTGCAATTGCTGGACTTCATCACCCAATTGCGCACCCTCTCGGGCGGCAAGCCGGTCGGTTTCAAGCTATGCCTGGGGCACCCCTGGGAGTTCATGGCGATCGTCAAGGCGATGTTGCAAACGGGAGTACACCCCGACTTCATCGTGGTGGACGGCAAGGAGGGCGGTACCGGTGCGGCGCCGCGCGAGTTTACCGACAATATGGGCATGCCCATGCGCGAGGGGCTGCTGTTCGTGCATAACACGTTGGTGGGCGCCGGCCTGCGCGGCCAGATAAAGCTGGGCGCCAGCGGCAAGATCGTCAGCGCGTTCGACATCGCCAGCGTGCTGGCCATCGGCGCCGATTGGGTCAACTCGGCACGCGGCTTCATGTTTGCCATCGGGTGCATTCAGTCGCAGAGCTGCCACACCAACAAATGCCCCACCGGCGTGGCCACCCAGGACCCATTGCGCCAGCGGGCACTGGAAGTGACTGACAAAGCCCAGCGGGTCGCCAACTTCCACCGCAATACCCTGGTAGCGCTGGGCGAAATGCTCAGCGCCGCGGGCCTCAGCCATCCGGCGGAGCTGGAACCCAAGCACCTGGTGCGGCGCATGACCACCACCGAGGTCCGGCTGTTCTCGCAGATCCATGTGTTCCTGGAGCCTGGGGAGCTGCTGGGCAAACCGGTCAGTGCCGAGTTCTACGCGCGCATGTGGCGCATGGCCCAGGCCGAGAGCTTCGCGCCCGTGGCGGTGCAGCCACCGAGCAAGGCGGATCGGCTGCCTGAGCCGGCTTGAACAGCTGGGTGCACTACGGTGCTGCGCGGCGTTAGGGACGCGGCCAGGTTCGCTGCTACGGGCGTTGTTCACAGCCCTTGAGTGGTGGCGATGTCGCGTGCAGACTAGGCCCTTCCCATTACAAATAGAAAGGAAGCCTGATGCGGACCTTTGATCTGATTCGCGATGCCGTGTTGCCCGAGTTTCGCGACCGGGTTGCCGAGTATCTGGTCGACTACGAAACCGCGCTGGGTGCTGGTAACGCCGACAGCGCCCTGCTACGCGACACCGCGAATCAATTGCGCGGCTATCTGCGCGGGCTGAACACGACCCGAGTGCTGGGCATGGCCGACTGGGAAGAGCTGGACCGCCGGGTGGTGACCACCTGGCTCAGCGCCCCGGATGAACGCATCACGTCTCCAGCCACGTAGCGCTGGGCATCCGCATCCGGTCGATACCCACCACATCGCAGTATTCCAGCAACGGCAGTACGTAGGTGATCACCCTGGCCCCCAGGGTGCCGTTGGCGCGCAGCCGTGCGGCGCGGCACAGCGGGCCAGCCGACCGAGGGTCACTGCTCGACTGCACGGCCAGCGCGTTCTCGTCCCCCACATGCCCGCCAGTCGCCAGGAACGCCAGGGTCTGTTCGAACGCCAACCGTGGCACCCGTACGCGGGTCTCGCGTTCACGGCCGGTGAACACGTCGATGGCATGGTCGTCGCCCGAACCCACCAGAAAATTTCGGGCCCCCGCCGGGGTCAGCAGCGCGGCGCCTTGGGCGTCCAGAATCATTGTCCATAGGGCGGGGGTAACGCGGTTTACGGGCATGCTGTCGAATCCATGATCAAAACGCCCATTTTGCCACGCCCGCGTCCAAGGCACCACGCAGTGGCGGGGCCTGTCACTCGGGCGCGGCGGCCTGGTGCACGCTTTCCCAGTCGATGGTCACGGGCCGGTTTTCCCGCGCCGAGCGGTAGATGGCCTCCATCAACAGCTGATCCTGCAACCCTTCCTCCCCCGGCGTACGCGGGGTGGTACCCGCGAGCAGGCTCTGGGCAAAGTGGTCGATCTCCAGGCTGAATGGGTTGCCCGCCCCTACCCGCAGTTCCTCCACGGACTCCAGGGTGTCCTTGCGCCTGGCCACCCGCAAACGTTGGCCGCGATAAGCGAAGGCGTTCTCGATTTCAATCCAGCCTTGCTCCAGCCGCAGGCGCATGTCCTTGGTTTCATGGGCCCCATAGCTGGTGGCGCAGTTGGCGATCGCGCCCGAGGGAAAGCGCAGCATGAAGCTCGTGGTTTCTTCGACCTGCGCGTAACGCTCGTCACCCTGCGGGTTGACGATCTGCGCATAGACTTCCACCGGGTCCTCGCCCAGCATCGCTCGCACGCCATTGAGGCAGTACAGGCCGATGTCCGGCAATGCGCCGCCACCGGCCAGTTCGGCGTTCATGCGCCACTGCCCACCAGGGCCCTGGACTTGAGTGTTGGTGGCTTCGATGACCCGCACGCGGCCCAACTCGCCGGAACGCACCAGCCGCGCGGCGGCGCTGTTGAACGGCTCGTACTGGCAACGGTAGGCGATCATCAGGCGCACCCCGGCTTCGCTGCACGCCTGGATCATCTGCCGTGCCTGCGCGGAGTTGGCCGCCATGGGTTTCTCGCACAGCACGTGCTTGCCCGCCCGCGCCGCTGCCCGCACATGGTCCAGGTGCAGGCCGTTAGGCGTGACGACGTACACCGCCTGCACCTCGGGGTTGTCGGCCAGGCGTTCAATGTGCTCATAGCCGTACACCGCGTCGTCACGGATTCCGTACTGGGCCGCGACCGCACGGGCTTTGTCCGGGCTGCCGGACACCAGCGCCACGGGCTTGGCGTACAGACAACCGGCGAACGCGGGCAAGATCTGCCCCAGCGTCAGGCGGCCCAGGCCGATGATGGCCACCCCGATGCGCTGGTCCGGGGCCAACGGCACGGGGGGCGGCGGCTCCGGCCGGTCAGCTTCGCCGCGCCAGTTGATGAATTCGACCTTGCCTTCACTGACCGTGCCCCGATCGATTTCACTGGCCGGCCGTCCAGCGCCGGCTTGTGGCAGCGCGGGCCCCTGGGAAGTGCCCGGCCCCTGGGTTCCGATTGGGTAAGGCGTTGCGTCTGACATGGTGATGCCCTCCAGCGTCGTGGAAAAACAGCAAAGATCAAGCGTTCGCGGGGAGCAGGCGCGCTTGCACGGCCCAGCACCCCATAGCGCCGGCGACGGCGAAAGCGCCGAGCACCAGCAGGGTCATGGCGCCCAGGCGGCTGTCGACCAGCGCACCGGCAAACGCCCCGGCCAGGAAGCTCAGCCACCGCAGCAACGCGTCCGTGGCCGGGGCCCACTGCCGGCCTGCCAGGCAGCGTCCCAGCTTGACGAGAGAGCCGGTGACGAAGGTCACCCCGGGTTCATCGACCCTCACCTGGTTCAGCGCGCCCATGGCAGCAGCGATCACCCACACCGTGGCCATTGAATAGGGCTGCGGCGATTGGGCGGCCAACGGCCCCGCAAGCATCAACAATACGCCGGTGAGCATCAGCACCAGGCTGGCCCGCCAACGACCGCCACGGTCGCCCAGCCACGTGGCGAAGGTGGCCGCGAACACGAACGTGGCGATGACACTGGCGATCTCGGCCACGCGGCCCCACTCGGCCAGCATCAGGAAATCACCGAGCTTGGTGCTGTTGCCCGTCATGTAGACGGCCAGCAGCTCCTTGCTATGGACGATCATCAGGGCGTCGGTGGCGCCTGCCAGTGCCAGCAGGGGCAGAAGTGTCCAGGCAATGGGGCGGCTGGGCTGTGGCATCGTACCCTCGGGGCTGATGATGGGCTGCATACAGAAAGTCGACCGGCGCAGCGCGATGGGGTTCGATCAAGTTGCCTGGCATACGGATGACGTGCAGCCGCGGGGATCAGCCATTGGCGCCCCGGTCAATGATGCCCAGCACCTGCCGAACGGCCTCGGCATCCAGTTGCCCAGGGGCCGAGGGGGCGCCCACGCTGGCGTAGGTGAGCGCCCCACCGGTCAGTTGTCCCGCCAGGCGCGACGTCACGCCCAGCGGACCCATGGACATGGTCAGTAGCGGCCGTTCGGCGTACAGCGCATGCATCTCCTGAGTCGCGGCCATCAACGTCAGCACATCCTTGGCACAGGTGGGCATGGCGGCCAGCTTGAGCACGTCGGCGCCCATGGCCTGCTGGCGGCGCAGGCGCTGGATGATCACCTCATGGGCCGGCGTGGCCGTGAAATCATGGTTGGACAGCACCACGGCCACCCCCCGGGCATGGGCCTTGGCGATGATGTCCATGACCTGCGCCTGGGGCTTCATCATTTCCACGTCCAGTGCATCCAGGGGCGCGTCTTGCAGCAGGGCCGCGTACAGCGCGAAATAGTCAGCGTCCGCCAGCGTGCATTCACCTCCCTCGCCTTCGCTGCGAAGGGTCACGATCAGGGGCTTGCCCGCCAGGCGGGCAGCCACGCGTCGAACCAGGTCGATCACGTGCATGGGCTCGATCGGCTCGCGCAGGCAGTCCACGCGCAACTCGGCGATATCCACCGCGTGTGTCTGCGCGATGGCCTGGGCCTGGTCCACGGCTTCGGTCAAGCCCTTGCCCGTGATCGAGGCAATGATCCGCGGTACACCGGCGCCGATGTCCAGGCCTTTGAGGGTCAGCACTTGGCGGCCACGGCTGTCAGCCTGCATGAAGGGTCTCCTTTTGGCGGCAATACGCCCTGTCCCGCCCGGGATAGAGCTGTCGAACCATTCGAGAAGAAGAACGCCCCCAGGTTCAAGATTTCTGCTCAGTAGGCCAGGCCCTGCCCCAGTTCCGCCTCCATCCACGCCAGAAACCGGCGCACCCGGGCAAACCCCGCATGGGCCTTGGGAAACACCAGGTGGTGCGCCGCCACCGGCGTGCTCAAGGTGTCGGGGTTAACAACCACCAGCGCGCCGCTGGCCAGGTATCTATGCGCAAGCAAGGTGCTTTCCAAGGCGAAACCCAGGCCGTGGCTCGCCGCTTCCAGGCTCATGTACGAGCGGTCGAAGCTCAGCGTGTAAGGCTTTTCCGGCAGCGCCAGGCCATGCTGGGCGAACCACTGGGGCCACTTCACCAGGGTGGCCTCGGACAGGATCAGGTTGCTCTCCAGCAGGTCGGCGGCCGTGCGCACGGGGTGGTGTTCCAGCAAGCGCGGCGCAGCCAGCACCGCCACCGATTCGTGGCGCACGGTGCGCACTTCATAGCTGGGCCACTCGGCGCGGCCGTGGCGGATATCGACGTCGACCTTGTCGCGGCTGAAGTGCAGCGCCTCGTAGGAACACGACAGGTTGATCTGAATGTCCGGGTGACTGTGGCGGAATGCCTCCAGGCGTGGCATCAGCCACAGCAGGCCGAAACTGGGCGACGAATGCAGGCGCAGGCAATCGCGGCTGACGTCACTGCCCGCCCGTTCGGTGGCCACGGCCAGGCTGTGCAACAGCCCTGACACCTCGCGCAGGTACTGCTCGCCCACGGGGGTGAGGATGACGCCGCGGGCGGTGCGGGTGAAGAGTTGGCGGCCGATCATGGCCTCCAGATTGGCCAACTGGTGGCTCACCGCCGAAGGGGTCAGGGCCAGCACTTCGGCCGCCCGGGCGACGTTGCCGAAGCGCGCGGTCTGTTCGAAGGCCTGAATCGCTTTCAGCGGGGGCAGCACGGGTACCGCGCTGGAATCACTTCGCATGATCAGTATCTCTTTGTTCGTTATTGTTTTTTATCCGCTATCCCATTCAAGCACCGGCAGGCCAGAACGGCGAGTGCTGAATTTTTTTCAGCCACTGATGACGCCGGCGTTATTGCTCAGCCGGTGCCTGCAGACCAAGCTGACTCGCAACAACCAACTCCATAACAACAACACAGGGGTATTGCACATGCTGCTTCAGGACACAGTCGCCATCATCACCGGCGCCGCCTCGGCCCGCGGCATCGGCCGCGCTACCGCCGCCACGTTTGCCCGCCACGGCGCCCGCGTGGTGGTCATCGACCTCGACGAAGCCGCCGCCCGCGACGCTGCCGTCTCCCTGGGCGAGGGCCACCTGGGCCTGGCGGCCAACGTCGCCGATGAAGCCCAGGTGGCCAAGGCCGTGGCGCGGGTCATCGAGCACTACGGTCGCATTGACGTACTGGTCAACAACGCCGGCATCACTCAGCCCCTCAAGACCCTCGACATTCGCCCCGGGGACTACGACCGCGTGCTGGACGTCAGCCTGCGCGGCACCCTGCAGATGTCCCAGGCGGTGATTCCGCTGATGCGCCAGCAGCAGGCCGGCAGCATTGTCTGCATGTCATCGGTGTCGGCCCAGCGTGGCGGCGGTATTTTCGGCGGCCCGCACTACAGCGCCGCCAAGGCCGGAGTGCTGGGCCTGGCCCGGGCCATGGCCCGCGAATTGGGGCCGGACAAGGTGCGGGTCAACGCCATCGCCCCGGGCCTGATCCAGACCGACATCACCGGCGGCCTGCTGCAGGACGAGCGCCGCCACGCCATCCTCGACGGCATTCCGCTGGGCCGGTTGGGGGATGCGCAGGACGTGGCCAACGCTGCGCTGTTCCTGGCCAGCGACCTGTCGGCCTACCTCACCGGCATTACCCTGGATGTCAACGGCGGCATGCTCATTCACTGATGCCCCGCACGCCAGCCCCGGGCCTGGGGCTGGCGGTGTTCTGAATCGACGTTGCGGCTCTGCGCCGCCCATAACAACAAGAGATCAGACCGACATGGCAACGCTATCCCTTCAGGCCGTGGTGGCCGCGCGCTCCCACGCCTACCGCAAGACCGCATGGCGGCTGATGCCGTTCCTGATGTTGTGCTACCTGTGCGCCTACCTGGACCGGGTCAACGTCGGCTTCGCCAAACTGCAGATGATGAACGACCTGGCCCTGAGTGAAACCGTCTACGGCCTGGGCGCCGGCATGTTCTTCATTGGCTATTTCCTGTGCGAAGTGCCCAGCAACCTGATCCTGCACAAGGTCGGCGCCCGCCGCTGGATCGCCCGCATCATGATTTCCTGGGGCATCCTCAGCGGCCTGTTCGCTTTCGTCGACAGCGCCTGGCAGTTCTACACCCTGCGCTTTCTGCTGGGCATCGCCGAGGCCGGCCTGGCACCGGGGTTGCTGCTGTACCTGACCTACTGGTTTCCCAGCTACCGCCGCGCACGCATGACGGTGCTGTGGTTCATCGCCATTCCGCTGTCGGGCATGCTCGGCGGCCCGCTGTCGGGGCTGATCATGGCCAAATTCGCCGGTTTCCACGGCTGGAGCGGCTGGCAATGGATGTTCGTGCTGGAAGCCATCCCGACCGTAGTGTTGGGCCTCATGGTGCTCGCCTACCTCAAGGACGGTGTCGACCAGGCCACCTGGCTGCGCGACGACGAGAAAGACCTGATCAAGCGTGAACTGGCCGAAGACGAAAGCCGCAAAACCGGCCACGCCTCCATCGCGGCCTTCATCGGCGACCGCCGCCTGTGGCTGCTGGCGACCATCTACTTCTGCGTGGTCATGGGCCAGTACGCCCTGACCTTCTGGCTGCCGACGCTGATCCGCAATACCGGCATCACCGACCCCCTGCACATCGGCCTGATGACCAGCCTGCCCTACCTGTGCGCCATTGCCGCCATGCTGTTGATGGGCCGCAGCGGCGACAAGTACCGCGAGCGCCGCTGGCACCTGGTAGGTCCCATGCTCGCCGGCGCCCTGGGCCTGACCCTGGCCGCCCTGCTGGCCGACAACCTGCTGTTCTCCGTGCTCAGCCTGTGCCTGGCCGCCGCGGGCGTGCTGTCGGCGTCGTCGCTGTTCTGGATGCTGCCCACCACCCTGCTGGGCGGCGTCTCGGCGGCCGCGGGCATCGCCGGCATCAACAGCTTTGCCAACCTGGCCGGCTTCTGTTCGCCCTACCTGATCGGCTGGGTCACTACCCACACCGGTTCCAGCGCCATCGGCATGTACCTGATCACGGCGGTGCTGTGCCTGGGCGCGTGGCTGGTGCTGCGTATCCCGGCCGCTTCGGTCAATCGTTGACAACCTGGAGTCCTGACATGACAGCCCTTGCCTCACCCACCCCCTCCCTGGCGCAGCGCGCCTACAACATTCGCCGCCACGCCTTGCGCATGGGCCAGGTCCAGGGCCAAGGCTATATTGGCCAGGCCCTGGGCGCCGCCGACCTGCTGGCGGTGGCCTACTTCCACGCCCTGCGCTACCGGCCCGAAGACCCGGCCTGGGAGCCGCGTGACCGCTTCTACCTGTCCATCGGCCATTACGCCATCGCCTTGTACGCTGCGTTGATCGAGGCCCAGGTCATTCCCCTGGAGGAACTGGAAACCTACGGCACCGATGACAGCCGCTTGCCCATGTCGGGCATGGCCGCCTACACGCCGGGCATGGAGATCACCGGCGGCTCCCTGGGCCACGGCCTGGGCATCGCGGTGGGGGCCTGCCTGGGCCTGAAACGCAAGGGTTCCGACTCATGGGTCTATAACCTGTTGTCCGACGGCGAGCTCAACGAAGGCTCCACCTGGGAAGCCGCCATGTCCGCGGCACACTGGAAGCTCGACAACCTGATTGCCGTGGTGGACGTCAACAATCAGCAGGCCGACGGCCACTCCAGCGAGATCCTCGCATTCGAACCCATCGTCGACCGCTGGCAGGCGTTCGGCTGGTTCACGCAGCGCGTGGACGGCAACGATCTGGACGCCTTGGTCAAGGCCTTCGATTGCGCCCGCAGCCATACCGGTCCGCAGCCGCGGGTGATCATCTGCGACACGCGGATGGGCAAGGGTGTGAGTTTTCTGGAAAACCGCGAAAAGACCCACTTCATCCGGGTGGACGAACACGAATGGGACACCGCCCTGGACAGCCTTCAGATGGGGAACAACCAATGAGCACCGTGAATACCGCCGCCACCGGCAAGAAGCGCCTGACCACCTCGGCGATGATCGCCTCCATCGCCGCCGAAGGTCAGGCCACCCGCGCCGCGCCGTTCGGCCATGCCCTGGCCGCGCTGGCCGAACAGCGCAGCGACATCGTCGGGCTGTCGGCCGACCTCTCCAAGTACACCGACCTGCATGTGTTCGCCAAGGCCCACCCGCAGCGCTTCTACCAGATGGGCATGGCCGAGCAACTGCTGATGAGCGCCGCCGCCGGCATGGCCCGCGAAGGCTTCGTGCCCTTTGCCACCACCTACGCGGTGTTCGCTTCACGGCGGGCCTACGACTTCATCTGCATGGCGATCGCCGAGGAGCAACTCAACGTCAAGATCGTCTGCGCCCTGCCCGGCCTGACCACCGGCTACGGCCCCAGCCACCAGGCCACCGACGACCTGGCGATTTTCCGTGCCATGCCCAACCTGATGGTCATCGACCCTTGCGACGCCTTGGAAATCGAACAGGCCGTACCGGCCATCGCGGCGCACCAGGGCCCGGTGTACATGCGGCTGTTGCGCGGCAACGTGCCACTGGTGCTGGATGAATATGGCTACCAGTTCGAAATCGGCAAGGCCAAGACCCTGCGCACCGGTAATGACGTGCTGATGATCTCCACCGGGCTCATGACCATGCGCACCCTGGAAGCCGCCGAACGCCTGCGGGCCGATGGCATCGATGTGGCGGTGCTGCATGTGCCCACCATCAAGCCCCTGGACGCCGCCACTATTCTGGCCGAGGCGCGCAAGCCGGGGCGCCTGGTGGTGACGGCGGAGAACCATTCGATCATCGGCGGCCTGGGTGAGGCCGTGGCGGGGTTGCTGATGCGCCACGGCGTCACCCCGACCTTCCGGCAGATCGCCCTGCCGGATGCGTTTCTGGATGCGGGGGCGTTGCCGACCTTGCATGATCGGTACGGTATTTCGACGCAAGCGGTCTGTGCCCAGGTCAAGGCCTGGCTCTGAAGACCCTCCCTGCCCCGGTGCAGCTTGGTCCCACAGGGCGGGGTCAGCCCTTTAAAGCGGCCTCGATGGCGGCGATGTCGATCTTGCTCATCTGCATCATGGCCTCGAATGCGCGCCTGGCTGCCGCCTTGTCGGGGTGGCTGATCGCGTCCAGCAACGCCTTGGGGGTGATCTGCCACGACAGGCCCCAGCGGTCCTTGCACCAGCCGCACTGGCTGGCCTGGCCGCCGTTGGCGATGATCGCGTCCCACAACCGGTCGGTTTCAGCCTGGTCCGCTGTGCTGACCTGGAACGAGAACGCCTCGGTGTGCGTGAAGCCGGGGCCGCCATTGAGGCCCAGGCAAGGGATGCCCATGACGGTGAATTCCACGGTCAGTACGTCGCCTTCCTGGCCGGCGGGGTAATCGCCGGGGGCACGGTGCACCGCCACCACCTGGCTGTCGTCGAAAATGCTAGCGTAAAACTGCGCCGCCTCCACGGCGGTACCGTCGTACCACAGGCATACGGTGTTCTTGCTGCTCATTGGCTGTGTCCTCAGGGTTTGATCAACTGCATCTGTTGGCGGTATTCGTCGGTGACTTCCCGCGCCTGGCTGTTACTGGTCACGACACGTGGGGTAATCAGCACGATCAGTTCGGTGCGCGCCTTGGTGCGCCCGGTCGAACCGAATAACCAGCCCAGGCCGGGAATGGAGCCCAGGTAGGGCACTTTGGCCACGGTCTGGGCATCGTCCTGTTTGATCAGGCCGCCCAGCAGCACGGTCTGGCCGCTTTGCACCGCCACCTGGGTTGCGATGGAACGCGTGGAAATGCGCGGGTTGACGTCGGTGGCCGTGGTGGTACCGGCATCGCTGACCTGTTGCTTGATGTCCATGTACACCAGGCCGCCGGGGTTGATACGCGGCGTCACGTCCAGGATGACCCCGGTCTGGATGTATTCCACGCTGCTCAGGGTGGTGTCGGAGGCGATGGTGTTGACCGTGGTCTGGCTGATGGGGATGTCATCGCCCACCTGGATTTGCGCTTGCTGGTTGTTCATCACCACCAGCGACGGGGCGGACAGCACCTGGGTCTTGCCGCTGGACTCAAGGGCGTGGATGGCTATCTGCAGGTTGTTGCTGACGAACGAATAGAACAGCGAATCGGTCGCCCCCAGCCCGGCCCCGCCACTGCCCAGGGCACCCTGGCTGCCGGACACATCACCGATTCCGGTGGTGGTCGAGTTACCGGCCAGGCGGCCCAGGTACCACTGCACGCCCAGGTCCAGTTCGCCGGTCAACGACACTTCCAGGATCCGGGTTTCGATCTGGACCTGCATGGGCGGGTTGTCCAGGCGGCGGATGGCGCTCTCGATTTCGGCCCACTGGCTGGGCCGCGTGCGGATCAACAGCTGGTTGCTGATCTGCTGCGCGGTGATGCGCGTGCTGTCGTCCAGGCTCTTGCGGCCCGAGGCGTCGGCGCTGGAGGCCTCGGGTTCATCCTGAGTGTCAGTGGGCTGTTGCGGGTTGGCTTGGGCATTGGCCATCTGGCCAAGGCCGTTGCCATTCTGCCCCAGGCCGCCTGTGCGTGACAGATTGCTCAGGCTGCCGTTGCCCACGCCTGCATAGTTGCTGCCAGCGCCGCCGATGGGGGTACTCAAGGTAGTGGTGGTCAGGCCGGGCGCCACCTCGGCGGCGGGCTCCTCTTTGATCGCGCCGCTGCCATAGATCTGCCGCAGGTAGCGGGCCAGGTCCTGGGCCTTCATGTTGCGCACGTCGTACACGTACAACTGCGGCTCGTTGCCACCGCCGTTGTCGATGGTGCGTATCCACTCGCCCACTTCCTGCAGGTACTGGGGTTGCGAAGAAATGGCCACCACCGAATTGGTGCGCTCGATGGGCATGAAGCGCAGCATGCCGGCCAAGGGCGTGCCGCTGTCGGGCCCGAAAACCTTCTGCAGTTCGGGCAGCAGCTCGGCCACCGTCGCGCGCTGCAGGCCGAACACGCTGATGGACATGCCGCGCAACCAGTCGACGTCGAAGGTGTCGATGCTGGCCTGGTAGTTGGCCAGCTCATCGGCAGTGCCGGCCATCCCCAATACATTGCGCGCCGGGTCCACCAGCAGGAACGCGTTCTCGCGGGCGAAGGGCTTGAGCAGTTTCTGCATTTCAGCGGCGGAAATGAAGCGCAGCGAGAAGAGCCGCACCGACAGCCCGGCGGCGGGTTGACGCATGCCCATGGACGGCACCAGTTGCCCGGCCACCGCCTGGTTGGCCGGCAGGATCAGGTAACGGTCACCCTGGCGAATCATGGCGTTGTTGGTCCAGGACAGCAGCGATTCGAGAATGGCCATGGACTGGGCCTTGTCCACCGGTTTGGAGGTGGAAAACGACACGTCTCCCGTGACGCCCTGGGCGATGCTGTAGTTCTCCTGCAACAGGTCGCCCATGATGGTGTTGATGACCGCGACGATGGACTGGTTGTTGAAGTTGAACATGACCCCGGCGCTGCCGTCGCCCTGGCGCGGGCCCGCGGCCACCGGCCTGCCCACACTGTTGGCGGGGCCTTGAATGAAGCGCTGGTTGCCCTGGATGATCTGCCGCTGGCCACCGCTGGGCGCACCGGGCGGGTTGGCTGCCGCGGCCGGCATGGGCGTGGCGGCAACCGGGCCGCGCTGGTCACCGGTGCCGCGCAGGGCCTCGCGTTCCAGGCTGTTGTCGGTGTCCAGGCTATGGGGCGGTGTGGTGCAACCGGCCAGGGCCAGTGCGACGAACAGCGGCAGCAGGGCAAAGGACGACGGCATGCTCAGTGACCCCCGGGGGCTGGCGACGAAGGCGCGGACCTGTTCAGCAGTATGGACGACGCCGGCGCAGGCACCGGCATATTTGGCAAGCGTGGCGAAGGCAATTGCAGGCGCCGGACTTGGCCATCGAGTTCCAGCACCACGGCCTGGGCCTCGATGCGTTGCAAGCGCCAGCCGTTGGCCAGTTGGCCGCCTTCGCGCAGGCTCAGGTCGTGGCCGTCGGCTTGTTTGAACAGGGCCCGGCGCAACGGGCCATCGATGACCACGCCGGTCAGGCGCAGGCCGCTGAGATCGGGGGTCGCCCTGGTCATTTGGACGGGTCGGTCGGGTTCGCGGGTGGTGCTGAACAAAGGTGTTTGCCAGGTATTGGCGACCTCCCCCAGGGACACCGTCGCTGGAACCTCCACGACGGCCACCGCGGCGACCTGGGCCGGGGCGGCCGACGCCGCGGGCCACTCGGGCTGGCTGCCGATGCCCGTGGCCAACCAGGCCCACAGCCCCGCCAGCAACAGCGCCAGCCCGGCCAGCAGTTGCACCAGGGGTTGGCGCCAGGCCGTCATGGCGTGCCCTGGGCGGGCGGCGCCGGCGACAGGTAACCGCTGAGCAGCAGGTGTACCCCCAGGCGCCCGGCGCCCCCGCTGGCAGGGGCGTGAGTGGCGCGGCGAACGGTGAGTTCGTCCACGAACAACAGCGGCTGATCGCTCTCCAGTTGCTGCAACAGTGTGGTCAACGGCTGGATGGCGCAGTCCAGGTCCAGGCTCAGGCGCACCTGGCGGAAGGGACTGGCCCCCTGATCCTGGGCGACGATCGGCATGCGTTGGGTCAATTGGCAGCCGCCGTTGAGCGCTTCGTTATCCTTGACTCGCTGCGCCACCTGCTGCATCAGGTCGGCCGCCACCGCGCTGGGGTCGCCGCCGGGCAACAGGCCGCTATCGTCGCCCTGAGCGGCCTGCACGCCCTGCTCCAGCGCCGGGCGCTGGGCCAACAGGCGCTGGTAACGCAGCCGTTGTTCGGCCAGGGTGTGCATCTGGCTGTCGATGGCCTGCAGCGGCGTGATGAGCAATGGCTCCAGCACCAGGGCGTAGAAGGCCGCCAGCAGCGCGGCCACCAGCAACCAGGCGCCCACGCGGCGTTCACGGGGTGTCAGGGCGCGGCGCATCGCCACCCTCCCCGCGCGCCTGGGCGCGCATGTAGAAACGTTCGCGGCCGCTGGCTTCGTCCGGCTGGATCACCCCCTGATACTGGGCATCGGCCAGGTGGTTGCAGCCCTTGACCTGGCCGATCAAGGCGCTGGCATGGCTGCTGAAGCCGGCAATGTCCACTTGGCCTTGAGCAGTGATTTCCAGGCTCTGCAGCCAGGTGTCGGTGGGCAGGCAGCGGGTCAGTTCACTCAATACCAGGGCGCGGCCCGGCTGGGCGAGCCGGCGCCGGGCCAGGAACTGCGCCGCGCCCTGGGCGTCGTCCAGGCGCTGGCGCAAGGCCGCTACCTCCGCGGCCTGGGTGCGCAGGCCCTGGACATCCTGGACCATGGCGGCCAGCGCGGTCTCGCGGTTGTGCAGCCACTGCCACGCCACCGCCACCAGCAGCGCCAGGCACAGCACCGTCAGCCCCCCGGGCAGGCGCCTGCCGCGGCTACGGTTGGAGGGTGCGTGGGGCAGCAGGTCCAGGCCCATGGGCTGACCGTCGTCGTCCAGCACATCGATACCCGCCAGCACCACGCCGCGGGCGCTGCAGGTGTCCAGGCAGTGCTGCAACCACTCACGGCGGATCACGGCCAGGGTCACCCACACCTGTTCGGTGTCCATGCCCTCGCGGCGCACCACGTAATGCACCTGGTCGGCGCTGAATGGGGTGAAGCGGTCCAGCTCGAAATCCATCACCCGGTGCAGGTCGCGGGCCGCCGCCAGCGGCAGGCCCAAGCGCTGGGCCAGCACGCGGTCAGCCGGCAGTTCGAGGATCAGCCGCTCGCCCTCTGGGATCTCGCCAGGCAACGGCCAGGCGCAGCGCCGCGGCGGCCGGCCCGGCTGCAAGCCATGCCGCAACCCGGCGGGCAGGCTGGCCAGCAGCTCCTGGCCCCAGGCGTGGCAAAAGACCTGGGCGCCGCTGCCCTGCCAGCGGCTTTTGAACCGTTCCTGCCAGAGCCACAAGGACACTGCACGCATGGGCCACGCCTCACTCGTTGTAGCGCACCACCCGGAAGGGCCGCGCGCCGTTCTCCATGGGTGACAGTAGCACCGTGCTGTCGATCACGGCGGTGAACCCGTCGGGCAGTTGCGCCTGGCTGCGGATACTTAGCACCTGGCCGGCGTCCCCGGCCAGGGCGGCGACGCGGGGCAGGCCCAGGGCACGCTGCAGCGTCGGGGTGGCGAATGCCGGGTCGGGGCTTTCCTGGCCGCTCCACACGGTCACCTCGGGCACCAGCGCCTGGTACAGCGCGGTGCTCATGCCGGGCAGGTCACGCAACTCCTCCAGGGCACGCAAGGGCGGCTGGTTGTCGCTGCGGCGCTGGTCCAGGGCCGCGGCCAGTGCCGAGCCTTGTCCAGCGCCCAGAGCCGCGACCAGGCGAGCGAAATCCCCGGCCGCTCCAGCATTGAGGTCCAGCTTGCCGCGCTCGCTGCGGACACTGACCTGCAGCACGGCATCGTCGAAACGCAACGTTTGTACACGACCATCGGCCACCCAGCGCTGCTGCGGGTCGGTGTCAACCAGCGCGCGCACTGCCAGGTTCAGCCCGGCTTCGGCCGCCAGGCTGGCGCGGGTATGCTGCGTTTGCCACAGGCCCAGGCGCGCCTGCTGGCGCACCTGCACTACCAGGGTGCCCAGCAGCATGGCGAGCAGGGCCATGGCCCACAGCACCAGCAACAGGGCCATGCCCCGTTGTCGGCGGTTCATGGTGCCCCCTGGGTTTCACTGAGGTCCAGGCGCAGCGCCACCACCTGGGCCACCCAGGGCACCGGTCCGTCACTGTCCAGTTCAATGCGCACCGCCTGGGGCAAACGCGCCGGCCACGGCCAGCGGGGTAGCCAGGCGGTGGGCTGGCCGCGCTCGTCACGGCCGCGGTAGCTCAGGCGCAGATCGCGCACGTCGTCCAGCAACACCTGGGGCTGGCCCCAGGGCCGCGCGACGCCACGCAGCAACTGATCGAAGCGCACTTGCAAGGCCTGGTGGCCGCCCTGCTCCACCAGCTCAAGCGTGTGCACCTGCAGGCCGCCCCCCAGGGCGCTGTTGAGGCCCGCGGCAAACACCAGGCGCTGACGTTCGCCGTCGAACACCCGTTGCTGATCGCCCTGAGCCGGCAACTCCACCGGCAAGGCGCCTTCAAGGGCGCGGTGCAGGAAGTTCTGGCTGGCGCGCAGGGCCTCCAGGCGTTGGCCATAGTGCTCGCCTTTGAGGGCTGCGCGGTTGGCCCCCAGCAATGCGCTGCCCAGCAGGCCCATCAGCACCCCCAGCAGGACCAGCGCGAAGAGCATTTCGAGCAAGGTGAAACCGCTGGCCGGGCGTTTCATCGGCTGGCGTCCAGGGCCGGCCGAGCTTGCACCGCCAGGGTGCTGACACGCAGCCGGCGCCGGCCTTCGCGCACGTCCAGGTCCAGGCGCCACAGGGGCAGCAGCGTGGCCGGCCCTGGCTCGCGGGTGACGCGCAGGCGCCAGCGCAGTGCGCCATCACGGCCGTTGCGCTCGCCGGCCTGCAGGCGCTGGCCGCGCTGCTCGTCCATCAGGCTGCGGGCCGCCAGGCTCAGGCGGTCACTGGCGCGTACTTGCTCCAGGGTGCGCGCCGCCTGCCCGAACGCCACCAGCAGCACCGTGCAGCCTAGCGCGAACACCGCCAGCGCGGCGAGCATTTCCACCAGGCCAAAGCCCCTCGCGCGCTTCATGGCTGGGCCCGCAGGCGCACGCTGCCGGTCAACCAGCCGATGTCGATACGCCACTGGCGCGTGCCGCGCTGCACCAGCAGGTGACCGCCCGTGGAACTGCCGTCGGGAAAGAAGGCCACAGCCGCACCCAGTTCGGCGGCCGTGGTCAACTGCACCCCCCAGTCGGCAGGCCAGCGCCCCGGCGCCTGGCCAGGGGCCTGAAAGCGATGGCCCGCCAGGTCGAAGCGTACTTGCCGGGGCTGGCCGCTGAGCACCGACTGGGTGCGCGCCTGACGCAGCGCACCGACGATATCGCCCAGCGCCTGGCGCTCCCGCGCAGCGGCCATGCCGTGCCCCAGGCCAACACCCAACACCCCCAGGGCCACGGCCATCAGGGCGATGACCACCAGCAGTTCCAGCAGCGTGAAACCGGCGGCTTGGCGCAGCGCTGGGAGGGGCAAAGGACCGCCTTTCATTCCCAGTTCCCCAGGTCAGCGTTATAGCCCTCGCCGCCCGGCTGGCCGTCCTGGCCATAGAAAATCAGGTCGAAACTGCCGTGCTGGCCGGGAAAGCGGTAGCCGAAGGGGTGGCCGAATGGGTCCTTGAGGTCCGAGGGCTTGGCATAAGGGCCCGACCAGCGGCTGTCGCCGGCAGGGCGGTCCACCAACTGTGCCAGATCCTTGGGCGGCGCGCCCATGTCCAGGGCATAACTCTCGACCTTCATCGACAGGCTGGCCAGTTGCGCCTTGCCCGCGCCGTACTTGCCCTTGTCGACGTTGCCACCCACCTGGCGCACGACAATGGTGGCGACAATGCCCAGCAATACGATGACGGCGAGCATTTCCAACAGGGTGAAACCGCGAGCACGAGGCAACGGCAGCATGGCAAGGCCCTCAGATATTACTGGTCAGGCTCATCAGCGGCAGCATGATGGCCAACATGATGAAGGCCACCAGCACCGCCATGACGATGGTCAGGGTCGGCACCAGGGCCGCCAGCAACCGGGCGATGCTGCGGCGGGCTTCGGCGTCGAACACTTCGGCGACCTTGAGCAGCATCGTGTCCAGCTCACCGGCTTCCTCCCCCACCTGGATCATCTGCAAGGCCAGGTCGGGCAGTTGGTTGTCATGGGCCAAGGCTCGGGCCAACGAGCCGCCGCCCTTGACCTTTTCGGTGGCCGCCTGCAACTGGGCGCGCACAGCGCGGTTGGCCGCCACGTCGCAAGTGATCTTCAGCGCCGCGAGCAGCGCTACGCCGTTTTCCAGCAGTGTCCCCAAGGTGCGCGCCACGCGCGCCGCTTCCAGGCGCCGCACCAGGTTGCCCAGCACGGGCCAGCCCAGCAGGCGTCGGTCCCAACGCAGGCGCCTGGCCGGCTCACGCAGCGCACGGCGACCCAGCAGCCCGGCGACGATCAACGCTGCCAACACCATCAAGCCAAACCGATTGAAGAACTGCCCCAGCCCCAGAATCACCTCGGTCACCAACGGAATGGGCACGCCCAGGTCCTGAAAGATCGGCACGAACTGCGGCACCACATAGGCCAGCAACAGCACCAGTGAGCCCAGCACCCCCACCACCAGGAACGCCGGGTAGATCAGCGCATTGATGACCTCGCCCCGCAACGCCTGGCTGCGTTCCAGGTAGTCGGCCAGTTGCCGCAGGCTGTCCGGCAGCGCCCCGCCCGCCTCCCCGGCCCGCACCAGGCTCAGGTACAGCGGGGTAAACGGGTCGGGCTCCAGGGCCAGCGCCGCCGACAATGGCTGGCCGGCCTGAACCCGCTCGCGCACTCGGCCGATCAGGGCACGCACCGGCGCCTGGGCCTTGCCCGGCGCGTTGACGAGAATGCCCAGGGCGCGGTCCAGCGCCAGCCCGGCGGTGAGCAGAATCGCCAGCTGTTGGGTGAACGCCGCCAGCGCCGCAGTGCCCAGCCCGCGGCGCGGCGACCACGCCAGCCACCGGCCACCCGCCGGTTCGATGTGCAAGACCAGGGCACCCTGGCGTTGCAGTTGCAGCGCCAGGGCCTGGCGATCGGCGGCGTCCAGCACCCCTTGGCGGGCACTGCCATCGCTGTCCAGCACGCGGTAATGAAAACGAGCCATGGCGTTCACTCACTCGCTGCGGGTGACGCGCAGCACTTCTTCCAGCGATGTGATACCGGCCAGCGCCTGACGCAGGCCGTCCTCGTACAAGGTGCGCAGGCCGCCGCGGCGGGCCGCCTGCTCCAGGGTGGCGGCATCGGCGTGGTTCATCAGCAGGCCGCGCAGTTCATCGTTCATCACCAGTAGCTCAGTGATCGCGCAGCGGCCGCGGTAACCACCCCCTGGCGCATCGGTCCGGGGCCGGTACAGCCGTATCGGGCGCTGATCGGTGAAACGGTCCAGGCCGTGCTCGGCCACCAGCGCCGGTGGTGCCTCGAACGCTTCACTGCAGGCGGGGTCCAGGCGGCGTACCAGGCGCTGAGCCAGGATGCCGATCACCGTGGAAGCGATCATGTAGCTCTCCACGCCCATGTCCAGCAGGCGCGTGATGCTCGCGGCGGCGCTGTTGGTGTGCAGCGTGGACAGCACCAGGTGGCCGGTGAGCGAGGACTGAATGGCGATGCGGCAGGTTTCCAGGTCGCGCATTTCGCCGATCATGATCACGTCGGGGTCCTGGCGCACGATGGAGCGCAGGGTGGCGGCGAAGTCCAGGCCGATGGCCGGTTTCACCTGGATCTGGTTGATGCCTTCGATTTGGTACTCCACCGGGTCTTCGACGGTGATGATCTTGCGCTCGCTGGTGTTGAGGCGGGTCAGCGCGGTGTACAGCGTGGTGGTCTTGCCCGAGCCGGTGGGGCCGGTGACCAGCAGGATGCCGTGCGGCCTGTCGAGCAAGGCCAGGAACCCCTGCAAACGAGCTCCGTCGAACCCGAGGCTGGGCAGGTCGAAGCTGACGGTCTGGCGGTCCAGCAGGCGCATCACCACCGACTCGCCGAAGCTGGTGGGCACGGTGGACACGCGCAGGTCCAGTTCCTTGCCCTGCAAGCGCAGCATGATGCGCCCGTCCTGGGGCAGGCGGCGTTCGGCGATGTCCAGGCGGGCCATGATCTTGACCCGTGAAATCACCGCCGGCGCGGAGGCCGCAGGCGGTGCCTCACCGTCCAGCAACACACCGTCCACCCGGTAGCGCACTTTGAACTGGCTTTCGAAGGGCTCGATGTGAATGTCCGAGGCCCGCTGCTCCACCGCGCGCTGGAGGATCAGGTTGACCATGCGGATCACCGGTGCCTCGCTGGCCAGGTCCTTGAGGTGCTCGATGTCGTCGGCCTGGTCACCGTGGCCGCCGTCCAGGTGCTCCACCAGGCTGCCCATGGCCGAGCGCCCTTGGCCGTAGTAGCGTTCGATGAGGCTGTCGATATCACTGCGGGTGCCCACGCAGCGCGCCACCGGGCAGCCGGCGGCGTAGGCTGCGGCGCGCAGCGGGTAGACGTGGTGAGGGTCGGCCATGAGCAATTGCAGGGTGCCTTCCTGCCAGCCCACGGGCACCACCTGGTGGTGGCGCAAGAAGCGTTCGCTGAGCGCGGGTAACGGCTCCAGGGTGTCGGGGGCGGTATCGCCGCCTTGCAGTGGCAGCCCCAACACGGCTGCCCAGCCGCGCGCCATCTCCTGTTCTGACACCAGCCCGAGTCGCGTCAACAGCCCTGGCAAGGCACTGTGCGGGCTGCCGGCGGGGGCAAGACGCAGCGCGCGCTCCAGGTCCGCGGGCTTGAGCCCGGCGTGGTCGGCCAGCCAGGCGCACAATGCCTCAACGGCATCAGGTTCGGGGGGCCGGGCTGTGGACGTGGCGGGTCGGCCATCGGCGCTGGGTTGCATCACCATGGGCGTTGCCTACCCCTGTGCTGTGGTGGGTATGGGTCATGCCGACGTCATGCCAGAGACGGGACTGCACTGGCCAGTGGCCCCGGTGGCAATGTTCGATATCACCAACAACGAAAGAACCGCGACGGTCGCGATGATTATTTTCATTATAGACCTCCCACTTAGTGAGCTAGACAACTATGTCGTTAACGTTCTCCGGCTGCCCGTTCATATACAACACCCGTTACCTTAGACACTGCATCGAGACTTGGCAATTAAAGCAGGACAATGGATAAATACCCAAAGTTGCGACTCAAGCGTCAACCTAGATGAAAACATGATAACCGTTGCGCCATTAAAGTTTGACAGCCGACACAAACGGGCGTCCCATTCAATGCGTATCAGCGCAGCACCGCCATGCAGGCATGGCATTGAATAAATAAACGAGGCCGGGTTACATGGATCCAAAATAACACTTCCTGCGGATAAAGCCAGTTTAACCGCCGCCTTTTTCAAGGCACTGCCAGTGGATTCTGTTTCACCTGCTTTACACGTTCGTCCTCGTTGTCATTATTACGCCCGGTCCTCCCTGGAGGGTCGCCGGTGGGAGTAATTAAAATGAGAAGAACACGCTCACCCGCACTTGCAACTTCCCTTACCCTGTTGGCCCTCGGTATTGCTCAAATAAGCAGCAACGCCGCCTGGGCGCGCACGGCGCAACAGGCCGACACACTGGCGCGCCAAACTCTGAGCCAGATGACCCTGGCAGAAAAGCTGGACTACATCGGCGGCACCGGCGGTTGGGACGTCAAGCCCCTGCCGCGCTTCAACCTGCCACAGATACTGGGCGCCGATGGCGGCCTGGGCCTGCGTTACACCAACCAGGGCAATGACCAGGGCGTGGTGTACCCCAGCGGCCCGAGCCTCGCGGCTTCATTCAACCTGCGCCGGGCGGTGGATTTCGGCCGCGCGCTGGGTTATGACACCGCCAGTGGCGGCTACTACTACATCACCGGGCCCGGCATGAACATGTACCGCATGCCCTACGGCGGGCGCAACTTTGAATATGTCAGTGGCGAGGACCCGTTCCTGGGCGCCAGCATGGCCCCGGCGGTCATCAATGGCATTCAGTCCCGGGGCATATGGGCCGATGCCAAGCACTACGCGGCCAATGACCAGGAAACCAACCGTTTCACCCTCGACGAAAGTATTCCCGAACGGGTATTACGGGAAATAACCCTGCCACCCTTCGAGTCTGCCGCCAAGAACGGCAAAGTGTCTTTGATGATGTGCTCCTTTCAGGAGGTCAATGGTGATCATGCCTGTGAAAGTTCGCACTTGATCCGCGACATTCTCAAGGACCAGTGGGGCTTTGCCGGCTTCGTGCAAACCGACTACGGCGCCATTATCGATGGCTTGAAAGCCGCCCAGGCTGGCACCGATATCGACATGCTGTTCGGCACGCAAATGAACGCCACGGTACTCACGCCCTCTATCAACAGCGGGGTATTGAGTGTCGCCACCATCAATGACAAAGTGCGGCGTATTCTGCGACAGATCTACTTGTTCGACTTCGATACTTATGTGCCGCCCACCGTCCATGACACCAATAGCCTGGCCAGTAACCAGGCGTCATTGAACGTGGCACGCGAAGGCATCGTGCTGTTGAAAAACCAGAATAACCTGTTGCCGCTGGACCCCGCCGCCGTGAAGAAAATAGCGGTGGTGGGTGTGCTCGGGAAATACGCGCCACCCAGCGGGTTCGGCAGCGCTTATGCCTCGGCGCTGGACTACATCAGCGAAACCAGCGGCCTGGCGCAAGCCGCGCCCCAGGCCCAGGTCACGTTCCTGGACGGGCTGTCGCTGGACCCGGCCGCTGTCACCTGGACGCACCTGGACGCCGATGGCACCACCGAAGTGCCTGGCCTGACGGCCGAGTACTTCACCAACACCGACTGGAGCGGCACCGCTGCTACCACCCGCACCGACACCTACGTGAACCTCAACTGGGACAGTGACACCAACCTGCCCACCGACGGCAACACCGCCAGTACCTCGATTCGCTGGACCGGGCGCGTCACCCCGACGGTCAGCGGTGAGCATGTGTTCAAGGTGCGCGCGGACGGGGTGATTCACCTGACCGTCAATGGCCAGCAAATCATCAACAACGGTGACGGCACACCGCTGCCCGACAACGCCATTCCGCCGACCATTCCGCAGTACGCCAAGATCACCCTGCAGGCTGGCCAGGCTTATGACGTGGTGCTGGAATACTCGCGCCGCCCCAGTTACATCGCCAGCCTGGGCGGCTTGACCGGCGTGCAGATGAGTTGGGCTTCGCTGGTGGCACCCAGCGACATCGCCGGCTACGACGCGGTGCTGGTGGCCGCGGGCAACAGCAACGAGTACGAAGGCGAAGGCTTCGACCACATGTGGGAACTGCCTGAATTCCAGGGGCAGTTGATCCAGAGCATCGCCAGCCAGAACCCCCACACCATCGTCGCCTTGCACGGCGGCACGGGGCTGAAGGTCAACGACTGGGTGGACCAGGTGGGCGGCTTGCTGCATGCCTTCTATCCCGGGCAGAACGGCGGCCAGGCGTTGGCGGAGATTCTGTTCGGCCAGGTCAACCCTTCGGCCAAGCTGCCCATCAGCCTGGAGCGCAACCTGCAGGACAACCCGCTCTACAACTACTTCCCGCAGTTCGACAACAACGGCACCCTCACCCAGCTCAGCTATGCCGGTGACCTGCTGCTGGGCTATCGCGGTTACGAGAAACTGGGGACCACGCCGCTGTATCCGTTCGGCTACGGGCTGTCGTATACCCAGTTCAGCTATTCGAACATCAGCGTCAACCCGCCGGTGGCATTCGGCAATGCGCCGATCAGGGTGTCGTTCAACGTCACCAATACCGGCCAGCGGGCCGGGGCCGAGGTGGCTGAGCTGTACGTCGGCCAGCGCAACCCGCGCCTGACGCGGCCCGTCAAGGAACTCAAGGGCTTTCAGAAGGTGCTGCTGCAACCAGGCCAGAGCCAGCGCGTGACCATCGAGCTGAACGGCCGATCCCTGGCCTATTACAACCCTAACCGCAATGCCTGGGTGGTGGACGCAGACGTGTTCACCATCGGCGTGGGCGCGGCGTCCAACGACATACGCCTGCGCGGCCGGGTACTGAGCCCCTTCCGCCAGCAGCTGTCGGTCACCAGCAGCAATCCGTTGCCGCTGGCGGTGCAGCGTGCGGTACAAGTTACGGCCGGCGGACAAGGCCCTGACCAGACTGACGATGTACTGTTTACCCAGACGCAGTCGACCGCGCCGCAGGTACCCCCGGCGGCCGGGTCAGGAGGCAGTGCACCCGGCAGTGCGCCTTAATAAGCAGCCTGACGCTACCGAGCGCGCGCCGTGCACATGGCGCGCGCTCCAGGTTGGCAGCGTTGCAGCCCCCTGCCCTTCAGCGACCGATCAACTGCATCTGCTGGCGATAATCATCCGTTACCCGCCGCGCCTCGTCGCCACTGGCCACCACCCGCGGGGTAATCAACACAATCAGCTCGGTACGGTCCTTGGACTTGCTGGTGCTGCCGAACAACCACCGCAACCCCGGAATACGCCCCAGGCCCGGGACGCTGGAGGTGGACTCGGCGTTGTCCTGCTTGATCAAGCCACCCAGCAATACCGTCTGCCCGCTCTGCACCGCGACTTGGGTCGACACCGAGCGCGTGGAAATGCTCGGATTCGGCTGCGTGGTGGTGACGCTGCTGGTGTCGGCGTCGCTGACCTGTTGCTGCACGTCCAGGTACACCAGGCCGCCCGGGTTGATGCGCGGGGTCACGTCGAGGATGACGCCGGTCTGCACGTACTCCACGCTGCTCAGCGTGGTGGCCGAGGTGCTGGTATTGACGGTCGTCTGGGTGATGGGGATGTTGTCGCCCACCTGAATCTGCGCCTGCTGATTGTTCATCACCACCAGCGACGGCGCCGACAGCACCTGGGTGCGGCCAGTGGTTTCCAGCGCATGCAGCGCCACTTGCAGGTTGCTGCTGACGAACGAGTAGAACAACGAATCGGTCGACCCCAACCCTGCCCCGCCACTGCCCAGCGCGCCCTGGCTGCCACTGGTGTTGGCCACGGTGGTGCTGGAGGAATTGCCCGCCAGTTTGCCCAGGTACCACTGCACGCCCAGATCCAGTTCACCGGTGAGCTTGACCTCCAGAATGCGGGTTTCGATCTGCACCTGCAACGGACGGTTGTCCAGGCGTTTGATCGCCGACTCGATCTCTTTCCACTGGGCCGGGCGGGTGCGCACCAGCAATTGGTTAGTGCCCTTCTGCGCCGTGATGCGCACGCTTTCTTCCAGGGTTTTCTGCGCAGTGCCAGTGGCAGAGGTATCGGCGCCGCTGTCGTCGCTGTCACTGTCCTCATCGTCCTGGGAGGTGCTCGGCTGGGTGGTGCTGGCCTGGGTACCGAGGCTACCGCCCAGTTGGCTGCTCGTACTGGTACCAGTGCCATTGAGGGACGACAACGTGGTAGTCCGCACGCCGGGGGCCACCTTGGCGGCACTGTCGTCCTTGATCTGGCCGTTGCCGTAGATCTGGCGCAGGTACTTGGCCAGGTCCGTGGCTTTCATGTTGCGCACGTCATACACGTACATCTGCGGCTCGTTGCCGCCGCCTTCGTCGATGGTCTTGATCCAGTCCGCCACCTCCTGCAGATAGGCCGGCTGGGAGGAAATGGCAACGATGGAATTGGTGCGCTCGTTGGGCATGAACTTGACCATGCTCGACAGGGGCATGCCGCTGTCGGGGCCGAAGAGTTTCTGCAACTGCGGCATCAGCTCGGCCACCGAGGCGTGCTGCAGGCCGTAGACGCCGATGGACATGCCCTTGAGCCAGTCCACGTCGAAGGTGTCGATGGTGTCCTGGTAGTTGGCCAGTTCCTGCGGTGTGCCAGCCAGGCTGAGCACGTTGCGCGCCGGGTCCACCAGCAGGAAAGCGTTGTCGCGCACGAACGGCTTGAGCAGCTTCTGCATTTCGGTAGCGGCGATGTAGCGCAGCGGGTACAGGCGTGCCGACATGCCCGCCGTGGGCGCGGCCACTGGCATCTCGGGCACCAGCTTGCCAGCCACCGCCTGGGCGGCGGGCAGGATCACGTAGCGGTCGCCCTGGCGGATCATGGCGTTGTTGGTCCAGGACAACAGGGTTTCCAGAATCGACAGGGCCTGCTGCTTGTTCACCGGTTTCGAGGTGGAGAAGCTGACGTTGCCCTTCACGTCCTGGGCGATGCTGTAGTTGGCGTGCAACAGGTCGCCCATCACGGTGTTGATGACCGCTTCGATGGGCTGGTCGGTGAAGTTGAACATGATGTCGCCCTGCTCGCCGGCGCCTGCGGCAGGCGCCTTGGCCGTTGCGGGGGGGCGAATGAAGCGCTGGTTGCCGACGATAACCTGGCGTGACGCCGGGGTCAGCGTGGGCGCGGCGGGCGCAGCCACGGGTTCCACGGGCAGCGGCGCGCGCTGGTCGCCGGTGCCGTTCAAGGCTTCATGCATCAGGGCCGGGTCATTGGCGAGGTCATGGGCCTGGCCGCTGCAGCCGGCCAGTACCAGGGCGGCCGCCAGGCCGAGGGTCGGGGCGCGCAGGCGCGCGGCAATCGGGGTGAGGCGCAAGGTATCAGTCATGGTGCCGCTACGTGAGGAAGGGTGAGCAAAGGCGCCGCGGCCGTCGCGGGAAGGCGCGGCACCGGCAGATTCAAGGTGTGCGCCTGTCCCAGGCGCTGGAACGTGGCGGTAGTGGCGCTGACCTCGGCCAGGGTCCAGCCATTGTCCAGGGCATCGCCCAGCCGCAGCTTCAGAGAGCGCTGGTTGGCCAGGCGCACCAGTGCCCAGCGCTGGTCGCCGTCGACCACCACGCCGCTCAGGCGCACACCGTCCAACGTCGGCGCGCCGGCCCCACCCTTGGCCGCATCGGCCTGGCGGTCGGGGCTGAACAGCGGGTGCTGCCAGGCCACTTGGCGCTCGCTATCGGACAGTGGCCGCAACGCAGGCACGGGCGCGGCCTGGATGGGTGGTGGCGAATGCTGCGCCATGGGTGCCCACCGGGGGGCGGGTTCGACCCCCAGGCACTGCCACGCGACGGCCGCCAACAGCAGGCCATTGAGCGAGGCCAGGCCCAACGTGCTGCGCATGAACGTCATGGCTGGGCTCCCTGGGCCGCGCCGGTCAGGTAACCGCGCAGCAGCACCTGCACCTTCAACCGCCCCGCCGCGCCTTTTTCCGGCGCATCCGTGGCACGGCTGATGTTCAGGGCCTCGACAAACAGGTACGGCTGGCCGTATTCGAGCTGGTGCAGCCACTGCAGCAGGGGTCCGGTGCCGCAGGCCAGCGTCAGGCTGACCTTCACCTGCCGATAGGCCTGGGCGCTGTCCTGCTCGGGCACGACCGGCATGCGCTGGCTGACCTCGCAGCCCGGGCCCAGGGCCGACACGGCCTTGACCTTGTCCACCAGCGCCTGCATCAAGTCAGCGGCGGCCGCACTGGGGTCCTCGCCCGGCAACAGGCTGCGACGGCTGGCGGGGTCCTGACGCGCGCGTTCCAGTTCAGCCTGCAGCGCCGGCCCCTGTGCCAGTAGCCGGGCGTAGCGCTGGTGCTGGGCATCGAGTACCCGGGCCTGGTCGGCCAGCGCCGCCATGGGCGTGGCGAACCAGCTGTCGATCAACACGTACCAGGCGCCGTAGAGCACCACGGCCAACAGCGCCAGGGCGCCCAGGCGACGTTCATTGCGGGTCGGGGGTCGGCGCATCGGCGGCCTCCTGGGAAAGGTGCGCTGCCAGGGCGAAACGGTCGTTGCCGGTGTGCGAATCGGGCTGAATCACGCCCTGGAAATGCGCGCCTTGCAGGCTGTGGCAGTCCCGGGCGCGGCTGATCAGGGCGCTGGCATGGCGGCTCTGGCCACTGAGGCTGACGTCACCGTTGTCGCGCACTTCCAGTTGCTCCAGCCAGGTGTCATCACCCAGGCAGGCGCTGAGCTCGGTCAGCAGCGCGGTGGCGGTCGGGCGCGCGGTCTTCAGCCGGGCGAGGTAACGGGCGGCGCCCTGGGTGTCGGTCAGCTCATGGCGCACGGCCTCCAGGGCCTGCACCTGTTGACGCTGTTGGGCCACTGCCTGCGCCATGCGGTCGACCTGGGCCTGCCGCTGGCCGAGGGTCGCCAGCATGAGGGCCGCCAGCAGCACCACGGCGCCCACGGCCAGCCCCCGGTTGAGCCGGGCTGTGCGCGACGGTGCCGGGCGCAGGTGCG
Source organism: Pseudomonas eucalypticola (assembly GCF_013374995.1). Classification (NCBI taxonomy): domain Bacteria; kingdom Pseudomonadati; phylum Pseudomonadota; class Gammaproteobacteria; order Pseudomonadales; family Pseudomonadaceae; genus Pseudomonas; species Pseudomonas eucalypticola. Next base: position 3,248,600 of record NZ_CP056030.1, read on the forward strand.
CGGGCAACAGGTCGATACCCAGTGGCTCGCCGTTGCCCGCTTTGGCATCGATGCCACGCAGCGTCAGGCCCGCTGCCTGGCACTGCTCAAGTATCGCAGCCAGGCGCTCGCGGCTCACCGCCACCAGCAGTACCCGTGCCTGGTCGCCGTTACGCCGCAGGACCCGGGCCGTGAAGTGCACTTGGTCGGCGGCGTACGGCGTGTAGCGGTCCAGCTCGAAGGCCAGCACCCGTGTCAGGTCAGCGGTGGCGGCCGCAGGCAGGGTGATGGTTTGCGCCATGACTTCCAGGGCAGGCAGTTCCAGTACCGCCGGGCACGTGGCATCGAGGCGGGTCGGCAACGGCCATGCCAGCCGCTGCACGGCCGGGCCGCTGGCCAGGCGTGCGCGCAGCGGGGTTGGCAGCAGCCCGTGCAATTCCTGCAACCAGGCGAGCAGCCAGCGCCGGGCGCGGCTGGCCTGCCACTGCCGAACCAGGGGATAAAGCCCGTGCCGCAGGCGCTCCAGCACATTCGGTAACCTTATTTTCATTCTTGCCAGCGCAGGACCCGATATGGCCTGGCGCCCTCCTTTGTCTGGGTCAACATCAGGGTGACCTGCAACGTGGCGTGGTAGCCGTTGGGCAAGCGCGCCTCACTCTGCACGGTGAGGATCGGCCCAGGGTCGGCGTCGGGCTCACGCACCGCAGGCAACGCCAGTGCCCGGGCCAGCGGTGCCGGGGCCAATGCCGGGTCGGGTTGGGCCTGGCCGGACCATACGGTGATCCACGGCACGGCACAGTGGTACAGCGCGAAGCCCATGCCCGGCAGCTCGCGCAATTCGTCCAGCGTGCGCAGCGGCACAGGGCCCTGGCGCAGATGTTCAAGCGCTTGCAGCAACGGCTCGATGGCCTGGGGCGCGGCTCCGCAGGCCTTGAGCAGGCGGCTGAGGTCCGGCGCCGAGGCGGCGTTGAGGTCCAGCTTGCCGCGCTCGCTGTACAGGCTGACGCGCACGTCGGCATCCCCCAGCCGCAATTGGTGCGGCTGGCCGTCAGCGGGCCAGCGCGCGTGGGGATCGCGGGCCTGGCGCGCCATCACCGCCTGGGCCACCCCGGCCTCGGCAGCGAACACCGCCTGGGTATGGCTGGCTTGCCACTGGGCCTGACGATGCTGCACCTGCACGGTGGCGGCCAGCGCGCCGAGCAAGGTTGCCAGCACCGCGAGCACCCACAGCACCACCAGCAGGGCGACGCCGCGCTGGGCCGTCATGGCGTGGCCTCGCTGGCCAGGTCCAGCCGCAGGCTGACCTGCTCGGTCACCCAGGGCACCGGCCCACGCAATCGGGCCTCGATGCGCACGGCCCGGGGCAACCGCTCCGGCCAGGGCCAGGTGGCCAGCCAGCCGCTGTCCTTGCCCAGGGGCGCCAGGCCGCGATAACTGAACGTCACCTGCTCCACGTCGGGCAGCAGCACCTGGGGTTCGCCAAACGGCTGCAGGGTGGTGCCTTGCAGGCGCGCCAGGCGAACCCGCAACCGGTGGTGCTCCAGGCTCACTTGCTGCTGGAACAGCCCGCCCCCCACCGACTCGGGCAGCGGCGCGTAGAAACTCAGGCCATGGGCCTGGCCGCTGAACACCGCTGGCTTGGCCGCCGCCTCCCCCGCCGCCACCGGCAGCGCTTGGCTGATGGCGCGGCGCAGGTAGCCCTGGGCCGCGCGCAGATCGTCCAGGCGCTGGCTGAACCGTTCGGCCTTGGCCGAAGCGCGGTTGGCGCTGACCAGCGCAGTGCCGACAAGGCCCAGCAAGATGCCGAGCAGGCTCAGCACCACGAGGATTTCCAGCAGGGTAAAGCCGCGTTCAGCCTTCATGGCGCCAGCCCCGCGCTGCGTACTTGCAGCGTGCTGAAGCGAGCTTCGCGCCCCTCGGCCTTCAGGCGCAGGTCCAATTGCCACAAACGGTCGGGGCCGGGTACTGAAGGCACCGCGGCCACGTCCAGGGTCCACTGCACGTCATCCCACTGCCCTTGGCTGCGCCCTGGCGCCAAGGGCCCATCGCCCAGGGCGTCCATCAATGAACGGGCCGCCAGGTTCAGCCGGTCGCTGCGCTGGGTGTGCTGCAAGGCGCGGGCACTCTGGCCAAATGCGCCCAACAGCACGGTGGCGCACAGCGCCAGCACCGCCAGCGCCGCGAGCATTTCCAGCAGCGTGAAGCCCCGTTGGTGCGTCATGGCAGGTCGCGCAGGCGCACGGCGCCGGTCAGCCAGGCCACGTCCACGCGCCAACGACGCGGGCCCTGGGTGATCAGCACGTTGCCACCGCTGGCGCCGCCGTCGGGGTAGAACTCGAACCCGGCGCCCAGGCCTTCGGCGGTCTGCACGCGCACCTGCCACTCCTTGGGCCAGTGCACCGGTGGTTTGCCCGGGGCCTGCACGGTGCGCTGTTGCAAGTCGAAACGGGCGCGGGCGGGCTGCCCGGTGACGATGGCCTGCACCCGCGCTGCGCGCAGCGTGTTCACGACCAGGGCCAAGGCCTTGCGCTCACCGGCGCTGTGCAGCCCGCGTTGCAGGCCATAGCCCACCAGGCCCGCAGCCACGCCGATCAGCACGATCACCACCAGCATTTCCAGCAGGGTGAAGCCCCGGGCCCTGTGCATCAGCGTTATTCCCAGTTGCCCAGGTCAGCGTTGTAGCCGTCGCCGCCGGGTTGGCCGTCCTGGCCATAGAAGATCAGGTCGAAGCTGCCGTGCTCACCGGGAAAGCGGTAGCCGAAGGCATGGCCGAACGGGTCTTTGAGGTCCGACGGCTTGGCGTACGGGCCGGCCCAGTTGCCGCCGTTGCTCGGCTTGGTCACCAACTGGTTGAGGTTGGCCGGCGGCGAACCCACGTCCAGCGCGTAGCTTTCCACCTTCATGCTCAGGCTGGCCAGTTGCGCCTTGCCGGCGCCGTACTTGCCCTTGTCGACGTTGCCGCCCACCTGGCGCACGACGATGGTGGCGACGATGCCCAGCAGCACGATCACCGCGAGCATTTCCAGCAAGGTAAAACCGCCCTGGCGACGGGCCGACTTCATGGTTTTCATGGGGTTGGTTCCTTTAAATGTTACTGGTGAGGCTCATCAGCGGCAGCATGATGGCGAGCATGATCACGGCGACCATCACGGCCATGACCACGGTAAGGCTGGGCACCAGAGCAGCGAGCAGGCGGTCGATGCCGCGCTTGGCTTCGACGTCGAACACCTCGGCGACTTTCAGCAGCATGCTGTCCAGCTCGCCGGCCTGTTCGCCGACGTCGATCATCTGGATGGCCAGTTCCGGCAGCAGCGGTTGCTGGCCAAACGCGCTGGCCAACGTGCCGCCACCCTTGACCCACTCGGTGGCGTGTTCGACCTGGGCGACGACGGCGCGGTTGCTGCACACCTGGCGCACGATCTGCAGCGCCTGCAACAGCGCCACGCCGTTGCTGAGCAAGGTGCCCAGGGTGCGCGCCAGGCGGGCGGCTTCGATGCGTTGCAGCAACGGGCCGATGACCTTGATGCGCAACAGACGCCGGTCGTTGCGCTGGCGCCGGGCCGGGTCGCGCAGGGCGATTGCCGTGCCCCAGACGACCACGATGAGCCCGGCAAGCACCATCAGGCCCCAGGCGCTGAGGAACTCGCCCAGCGCCAGAATCACCTGGGTAATCAGCGGAATCGGCACGCCCAGGTCGCGGAAAATCGGCACGAACTGCGGCACCACGTAAGCCAGCAGCAGGGCCAGGGAACCCAGCACGCCGACGATCAGGAAGGCCGGGTAGATCAGTGCGTTGATCACTTCGCCGCGCAGGGTCTGGCTGCGCTCCAGGTAATCGCTGAGCTGGCGGAGGGTGTTTTCCAGGGCGCCGCCGGCCTCGCCGGCGCGGACCATGCTGATGTACAGGGTGGAGAACTGCCCGCCCTCCTCTTCCAGCGCCTGGGACAAGGGCTTGCCGGCTTTCACCTGTTCGCGGATGCGTTCGATCAGGGCGTGGGCCTTGGGCGCCTGGGTCTGCTTGAGCAGGATGCCCAGCGAGCGTTCCAGGGGTTGGCCGGCGCCCAGCAGGGTCGCCAGTTGCTGGGTGAAGCTGACCAGGGCGGCGCCGTTGAGGGCGACGCTGCCACGGGCCATGCGCTGGCTGCCCGCTTCCAGTTCCAGCACCAGCCAGCCGCGCGCCTGCAACTGGGCCAGCGCGACACGGTCATCGGTGGCTTGCAGGTTGCCTTTCTGCGCAGTGCCGTCAGCGTCCAGGGCGCGGTAGCGAAACGTAGCCATGTCAGTCGCCCCGCGCCACGCGAAGCACTTCTTCCAGCGAGGTGATACCCGCCAAGGCCTGACGCAGGCCATCTTCGTACAAGGTCACCAGACCGTGACGGCGGGCCGCTTCTTCCAGGGTTGCCACGTCCGCCTGGCGCATCAGCAAGCTGCGCAGTTCGTCATTCATCACCAGCAGTTCGGTGATCGCGCTGCGGCCGTGATAACCGCCGCCGGCGGCGTCGCTATCGGGGCGGTAGAGCATGATCGGGCGTTGTTCGGTGTAACGGTCCAGGTGGTGCTGGGCCACCAGTTCCGGGGGTGCCGGGAAGGCAATGCGCGTGGCGGGGTCCAGGCGTCGTACCAGGCGCTGGGCCAGGATGCCCTGCAACGTCGAGGCGATCAGGTAATGCTCTACGCCCATGTCCAGCAGGCGCGTGATGCTCGCCGCAGCGCTGTTGGTGTGCAGCGTGGAGAGCACCAGGTGGCCGGTCAGGGACGACTGAATGGCAATGCGGCAGGTTTCCAGGTCGCGCATCTCGCCAATCATGATCACGTCCGGGTCCTGGCGCACGATGGAGCGCAGCGCCCCAGGGAAGTCCAGGCCGATGGCCGGCTTCACCTGGATCTGGTTGATGCCGCCCAGTTGGTATTCCACCGGGTCTTCGACGGTGATGATCTTGCGTTCGGCGGTGTTGAGCCGCGTCAGCGCGGTATAAAGCGTGGTGGTCTTGCCCGAGCCGGTGGGGCCGGTCACCAGCAGGATGCCGTGGGGGCGTTCGAGCAGGTCCAGCAAGGTGGCCAGGCGCGGGCCGTCGATGCCCAGCGTGGGGAAATCGAAGCGCACGGTCTGGCGGTCCAGCAGGCGCATCACCACCGATTCGCCGAAGCTGGTGGGCACCGTTGAAACGCGCAGGTCCAGTTCCTTGCCCTGGATGCGCAGCATGATGCGCCCGTCCTGAGGCAGGCGGCGCTCGGCGATGTCCAGGCGGGCCATGATCTTGAGGCGCGAAATCACCGCGGCGGCGTGGCTGGCCGGAGGCGCTTCGCCCTGCACCAGCAGGCCGTCGATGCGATAGCGCACCTGCAACTGGCCTTCAAACGGCTCGACATGCACGTCAGAGGCCCGGGACTCCACCGCACGCTGCAGGATCAGGTTCACCAGGCGGATCACCGGTGCTTCGCTGGCGAGGTCCTTGAGATGCTCGATGTCGTCCAGGGCATCGCCATCACCGTCCAATGACTCGATCAAGGCATCCATGGCACTGCGCCCCTGGCCGTGGAAACGCTCGATCAGGGTATTGATCTCGACGGCCGTGGCGATCACCAGCGACAGAGGCTGCCGGGCCAGGTAGCCCAAGGCGTCCAGGCCATAACCAGAGACGGGTGCACGGGCGGCCACACTGAGGTGCGCTGGGCCCGCGTGCAGCACCACGAGGCCGTAATGGCGCAGGAACCGTTCACTGCCGATCAACGCGGGGGCGTCCAGGGCGCAAGCCTGTTCCATGTCCAGCCGCGGTACCGCCAGCAGCGTCGCATACGCCTGGGCCACTTCCTCATCACGCACGGCACCGAGGCGAATCAGGGCGTCCACGCAGTCATCGTCATGGCCGCTTTGTGCCAGGCACAACTTGACCGCCCGGTTGATATCGGCCGCCTTGACGTCGGTATGTTCGACCAGCCAATGACACACACTTGGCTGCGTTGGAACAGGCAGTTTGCAATAGGACATTACACTTCTTGGCGATAGGCCGGTGGCGGCCAGCTCGGTATTAGCGGCGTAGCCAGACATTGATGTTTTTCAAATACCGCTCGTTAGTTCGCACAACTAACAGGCAACTAGTCAGGGAATTTAAATCCAGAGGAAGCGCAACTATCGACATGAAGGTTTCAGCGCTGACACAGCTTACCAGAAGCTAAAACCTAACTGCAATTAGGTTTACTAAATAGCATTTTTCAACCCGACAATGCGGATTACTTAGAGTTTTTTACTCGAGAAACCGGCTTATTAAGCAATTATTGATAACTAAAACCCCATAACACTAGTTTTTTCACGACACTACAGGTTGAAAAAAAGACCTCACCAACGCCTTTTTCATACACTTTGTCGCGTTTGAAAAAATATCTTTGCGAACATTGAACTTTTAAAGGCATCATCCAGACTTACTCTCCGGTCGCGCTTTCGCCTTCTTTAATCGATCGCCGCCGACTTGCTATTACTTAGCCATCATCTGAGACATTATTGATGAAACAGCTCATATTGCCTGTCATGGGCACTGTACTTCTGTGCGCCCAGAGTTTTGTCGCCTGCGCGGCAGATTCAACGTCTGCTGCCAGCACTTCTTCCATGCAGGAAGTTCGCCAGCAGATTGAAGCCAAGCGCGACCAGATCTCCGGCGTCGACCGCGTGCAGACCGCCACCCAGACCGCCACCTCGGTGGATGACGCCCCGATCGTCACTGACGACGCCCCTGCCCAGGAGCAGCAGCAATGAACCCTACCACCCTGCGACGTACCCTGGGCCTGAGCCTGTTGGCCCTGGGTGTCGCCCAGGCGCACCTGGCCCTGGCGGCCACCGCTACCCCCGCCACCGGCAACGCCGTGGAAGCGCGGGTCAGCTCGATCCTCGACAACATGAGCACCTCGGAGAAGATCAACTTCACCCGCGTCGACGACGGCCACATGATCCCCAAGCTGACCAAGTGGGGCATCCAGGGCACCGTGGCCTACGATTCGTCCATGGGCGTGCACGTCAACAACGCCACGTTTGGCGCCCAGTACCCGTCGCAGTCGGCCCTGGCCGCTACCTGGAGCATCAACCGCGCCAAGGAATTCGGCCAGGCCATCGCCTACGAAACCCGTATTTCCGGCGGCCAGCAAATGCTATCCCCAGGCGTCAACCTGTACCGCACCCCCTACGGCGGCCGTTCGGCTGAGTACCTGAGCGGCGAAGACCCGTTCCTGGGCGCCGTGCTGGCCCCGGCCGTGGTCAACGGCATCCAGGTGCAAGGCATCCAGGCCAGCGGCAAGCACTTCCTGGCCAACGAACAGGAAGCCAACCGCCAGGCGGTGAACGTGCACGTGGACGAGCGCACCCTGCGCGAACTGTACCTGCCGGGCTTCGAGTCCATGGTCAAGAACGCCAACGTGGCGTCGATCATGTGCGGTTTCAACAAGGTCAACGATGATTACGCCTGCGAAAACCACCACCTGATCACCGACGTGCTCAAGGGCGAATGGGGCTATCAAGGCATGGTCATCAGTGACTTCAATGCCATTCACGATGCCTTCAAGGGTGCCTGGGCCGGCACCGACATCGACATGCCGTCGGGCCTGCAATTCACCGAAGCCAACCTGATGCCGCTGTTGTGGAGCGGCCAGTTGACCCAGAACGTCATCGACGACAAGGTCAAGCGCAACCTGCGTGGCATCGTCAGCTACGACCTGCAGGAAAACCTCAACACCGCCCAGACCCTGGAACACACCGAGTACGGCGCCAAGGCCGCGCTGGACACCGCCCGCGAAGCCATCGTGCTGCTGCGCAACGAAAACACCTCGGCTGGCGCGCCACTGCTGCCGCTGGCCAAGTCGGCCAAGGTCGCGGTCATCGGCGACTGGGCGCTGGAAGCCCCGGGCTCGCCGTTCGGTACGGCCAACTCGCCCCCCAACAGCTACGTGACTGAACTCAGCGGCCTGCAGCAATTGGCGTCGAGCAGCAGCAACGTCACCTACCTGCCCGCCCTGAGCCTGAACCCCAAGGCCTCGGTGTGGTACCAGCCGTCCACTGGGCAGAACAGCATCAGCAACTCGGGCGTGAAGGCCGAGTACTACGCCAACACCAGCTTCTCCGGTGACCCGGCGCTGACCCGTGTCGAGCCGGGCGTGAACCTGAACTGGACCACCAGCACCAACGTCACCGACGCCGGTACCACCACGGTCTCGGGCTTCACCCCGACGGCGGGTGCGTTCTCGGCCCGCTTCACCGCCACCATCAAGCCGACCGTCAGCGGCCCGCAGATCTTCAAGGTACGCGCCGACGGCCCGTACAAGCTGTGGGTCAACGATGAGCTGGTGCTGCAGAGCGATGGCGTGGCGTACTCCAGCGACGTGGTCAACGCCCTGGTGACCTCGGCAAAGACCTCGGCCCTCACCGCTGGCAAATCCTACAGCGTGAAGCTCGAGTACCAGCGCACCGCGGGCAACTTCACCCCGGCCCTGGGCGGCCTGGCGGGCGTGCAGATGAGCTGGTCCGCGCTCAAGCCGCCGGCAGACCTGGCCAACTACGACGCTGTCGTGGTCGCCGTCGGTACCAACTATGAGAACGAAGGCGAAGGCTCGGACCACGGTTTCGACCTGCCCGACCAACAGGCTGACCTGATCACCGCGGTGGCCAAGGCCAACCCCAACACCATCGTGGTGATGCACGGTGGCGGCGTGTCCAACATGCAGCCGTGGGCCAACAAGGTCGGCGCCAGCCTGCAAGCCTGGCTGCCAGGCCAGCAAGGTGGTCAGGCCCTGGCCGAGATCCTGTATGGCAAGGTCAACCCATCGGGCAAGCTGCCGGTCACCATCGACAAGAAAATCGAGGACAACGCCAGCTATGCGTCCTACCCGGACCCAGCGCAATACCGCGGCACCAACGCGCTGACCGACATGACCTACAGCGAAGGCCTGTACCTGGGCTACCGCGCGTACGACAAGAACAACACCAAGCCGCTGTACCCGTTCGGCTTCGGTCTGTCGTACACCACTTTCGCCTACAGCGACATGAAGCTATCGAGCAACGTGCTGACCCCGGGCGCCACCGTGAACGTCAAATTCACCGTGACCAACACCGGCAGCAAGGCTGGCTTCGAAACCGCGCAGTTGTACGTGCAGCCAGTGAACCCGGCGGTCGCCCGCCCGGAGAAAGAGCTCAAGGGTTTTACCAAGGTGTACCTCAAGCCTGGCCAGAGCAAGACCGTGAGCATCCCGCTGGACTCGCGTTCGCTGGCTTACTACGTGGACAACACCGACAGCTGGAACGTCGATGCTGGCAAGTACAAGATCCGCGTGGGCACCAGCTCCGCCGACCTGAGCCTGAGCCAGACCCTGACCACCCTGTACGCCGAGCAACTGACCACCCGCGACAGCAACCCGTTGCCCGCGCCACTGCAGAAAGCCGTGCAGGTGTCGGCTTCGCAGCGTTACTGATCGCTGTTTGACCCCGCTTGTGGCTCATGGATGAGCCTTTCTTGCTCGCCACTGGGGAATGCATCAGGGCTGCCAGGTGCAGGACTCTGGCTTCTGCGGCGCTCTCAAGATCGAGCGCCGTCCGCACGGCGCTTCCCGGGCAAGGGCTCGGCGCCCCCCCCCCCGCTCCCACATCTGTTTCGGGCCAGTTTTGTCTGGGCCATTACCTGGTCCGTTTTGTTTGTTCGCTGCAGATTTGTGGTGGTGCCAACAAGGCGGCCAAGGTGATCACCCAGGCTTGACTGGCCCGAAACAGATGTGGGACCGGGCTTGCCCGGGAAGCGCCGCGCGGGCGGCGCTCGATCTGAAGGGCTCCCAGGAAACCACGACATGCGCTTGGTGGCCCTAATGCGATTTCATGCCAGGATTTTCGGGTTTTCCTCGAAAGGCCAGGCTGAGGATTGCATCAGGGCTGCCAGGTGCAGGACTCTGGCTTCCGCGGCGCTTCCCGGGCAAGCCCGATCCCACATCTGTTTTGCGCCAGTTATGTCTGTAAGATCACCTCGACAGCCTTGTTTGTCTGGCGCAGTATCGATTGAAGCTTGAGGCTTTCAGCTTCAGCCCCCCACCGCCAAATCCTTCCCCAACCGCCGCAGGTACAAGTCGAAGACGTGCATCACGTCCACGCTTTCCCGGCCGCGCAGCCATTGGATCTGCAACCCGTCCATCACCGAGAAGATCTCCAGCGCCAGCGCGCTGATATCGACGTCGGCGCGTATGGCCCCCGCCTCCACCAGCGACCCCAGGTGCGCCTGGGCGTGGCCGTGCACCACGTCGAACTTTTCCTGGTACCAGGGGAACGCCGGGTGCTTGTCCGAGAGGCTCTCGATGTTGATCATCAACGCCGCCTGGCACTCGCTGGCATCCTCCACGCTGAAGCCCATGCTCATGCGCAGGAAGCGCAGGAACCCGTCCAGCGTCGGTGACGTGTCCAGTTCGCCGAAACGCTCCACCACGCGCTGGTCGCGGCGGTCGAGCAAGGCGCGCAGCAATGCCACCTTGTTGGGAAAATGGTGCAGCAGCCCGACCGTGGTAATGCCGGCGATATCGGCCACGTCGCGCATCGACGCCGCCTGATAGCCATCCCTGGCGAACACTTGGGTGGCGGCGTCCAGCAAGGCCATGCGGCGCATTTCGCCCTTCGGGGCGCGGCGACGCTTGGGTGCTGGCGGCTCGAGCGCCTCCTGGTGAGAATCCTTGACTGACATAAAAACCCGTTACTGTGAAGAAACCCCAGCGGCCTTGGCCCGCTGGCGGAAAAATAGCCGTGCAGCGCCCACGGCGGTGGCAATCGCCAACAGCGCCACCAGTGCGTTGCCCAGCCACATGCCCAACACCGCGCCACGTCCACCTTGCCAGTGCGCGCCCAGGTAAACGAATGGCAGCGACCCGAGGGTGCCGCGCAACCAGCCGAACGCCGGTACCCACCAGGCCCGGCCCATGGTCAGGAACATCGACTGGGCCAGGAAGTCCAGGCCGAACAGCAGCCACAGCCCGGCGCCTAGTTGGCAGAACAGCAGCAACAGCGCCCGCCCCTCGTCCAGCAGCTGGAAGTAGTCGGCGATGGCCGGCCCGGCCAGGTACAAACCGGCCCATAGCGCCACACCATAGAGGACCACCAGCTTGGCTGTAAAGCCGACTGCCTGGCGCGCGCGGTCGTCTCGGCCGGCGCCCAGGTTCTGGGCAATCACCGGCACCAGCGCGCTGGGCAAGGCGAAATACAAGCAGTAGCCCAGTTGCAGGAGGCGATCGACCACGGCCATGCCGGCCAGCACCGAGGTACCGAAGGCTGCCAGGGTCACCATCAGGTAGGTGATGCCCACCGGCATCGCCAGGTTGCCGAGCATGGCGGGCACCGCGATGGGCGCCAGGCGGCCAACGTGCAACCTCAGCCAGCGAACGTTGAGCCGCGCCGAGAGGCCGATATGGCGCCTGACCAACACCAGGCCCAGCCCAAGGGCTACCAGTGTGGACAGGCCGAACGCCAGCCCCGCGCCTTCCACCCCCCAGCCCAGCCCCAGAATGAACAGCGGATCGGCGACCGCCAGGGTCGCCGCCCCGGCCACCAGCACACCCAGGGCCAGGCGCCCGTGCCCTTGGGCCCGCAGGATCTGCGCGCACATCTGCATGGCCGCCGCCGGCACGCTGGCCACCAGGGTTGTCCAGATATACAAGCGGGCGGTCGGGTAAGCTGCCGGGTCCGCACCCAGCAAGCGCCCCAGCGGCGCCATGGCCAGCAGCTCGACGCCGGCGATCAGCGCTGCCACGGCCATGGCCATCAGCAACAGGTGGCTGACCAGGCGCGCCAGCCGTCGGCTCATGTGGTGGCCGATGCGTTCGGACAGCACCACCCCGGCCGCGATTACCAGCCCCGAGACGAATGCGGCGTTGACGAACAGCAAGGTCTTGGCCAGCCCCACGGCGGCCAGCAGGCGCTGGTCATGCAACTGCGCGACATAGACCAGCGTGAGGATATCGACCAGAAACACCGTCAGCAGGCTCAGGGCGCTGGCACTGGTCATGGCCAGCACGTGGCGGGCCAGCGAGCCTTGGGTGAAACGGGCGGTGGTGTCGCGCATGGCGGGCTCGAAAGAACAAGGGCAGGCATTGCACCACTGTGAGCGCTGGCTGGCCAGCAGGATTTTCCGCAGGGCGCGAGCAACGTTGGCGCAGCCTGTACCCACGGGTATCGCTGCCCGCGACAAAATGCTCTAGCACGGGGCTCTCAAGCTTAACCGATTCAGGCCGAAGAGCTGATATCATTTTGACATCCATTAGGAGACCCCCATGAACCTGAGACATCTCAACATTGCCCCACGGGCACTCCTGTGCTTCGGTTTCTTCGCCGTGCTGATTACCGCCCTGGGCCTGTTTTCGCTGCTGCAGTTCGCTGAACTGAAAAGTTCGCGCGCCACCTTGCAGGACGAAGTGCTGCCGGCGGTGCAGACCATTGGCCGGATCAAGAGCGACCTGCTGACCATCCGCCTGGGCAACACCAACCTGCGAACCGCCCTCAGCCCCCAGGCGGCCGACCTGGCGCGCAACAGCATCACCCGTGGCCGCGACGACCTGCAGGCCGACGTGCGGCGGCTCAAGCCGCTGCTGATCGGTACCGATGCCCAGCAGGCCTATGGCAACCTGCTGGACGCCATGGGCAAGTACCTGGACGTGCACGCGCGTTTCCTCGATGCCCTGGCGCAGAAGCATGATGATGTGGCTACTGCCCTCAGCCAGCCCAACGGTGAGCAGACCCTGGCCGGTAACCAGTTCAGCAAGGACATCGATGAGGTGGCCCACCAGGCCGACCTGAAAATGGCCGAATCCGATGCGGTGGCCACCACTGCCTACAGCCAGGCGCGCAACGTCACCATCGCCGCCATCCTGGTCGCCCTGGCTGCCACGCTGATCATGGCGACGCTGTTCACCCGCAGCCTGGTCAGCCCGGTGGCCAAGGCCTTGAAGGTGGCGCAGCAGATCGCCGACAACGACCTCAGCCAGCCGATCGTGGTCGACGGCAAGGACGAACCGGGGCGCCTGCTCGGGGCGCTGGCGATCATGCAGGACAACCTGCGCAAAACCCTTAGCGACCTGGGCGGTTCGTCCAACCACCTGGCCTCCACGTCCGAGGAAATGGCTGCCCTGACCCAGGACGCGCTGCAGGGCATTCAGCGCCAGAACGACGAAATCAACCAGGCTGCCACCGCCATCAACCAGATGAGCGCGGCCGTGGAGGAAGTGGCCCGCAACGCCGCCCTGGCGTCGAGCGCCGCCCGCGAGTCCAGCGAGTCGGCCGAGAACGGCCGCCAGCGCGTGGACGAGACCCTGGAGGTGATCAATGCCCTGCACGACTCGGTAGGTGCCACGGCGTCGGAAATCGATGGCCTGGCCTTGCAGCTCAAGGACATCAGCGGTGTGCTGGACGTGATTCGCGGGGTCGCCGAGCAGACCAACCTGCTGGCGTTGAACGCCGCCATCGAGGCGGCCCGTGCCGGTGACGCCGGCCGTGGTTTCGCGGTGGTGGCCGACGAAGTGCGCGCGCTGGCCCACCGCACTCAACAGTCGACGGCGGAAATCGAGCAGATGATCACCTCGATCCAGGGCGGTGCCAGCAAGGCGGTGACGTCCATGGGCCTGAGCAGCGAACGCGCCAAAGCCAGCCTGGTGGTCGCCCAGGGCGCCGGTGACGCCCTGAGGCAAATCACCGCGGCCATCGTGCAGATCAACGAGCGCAACGTCAGCATTGCGTCGGCCACCGAAGAACAGGCCCAAGTAGCTCGCGAAGTGGACCGTAACCTGACCAGTATCCGCGACCTGTCCATCCAGACCTCCGCCGGTGCCGACCAGACGTCCTCCGCCAGCGGCGAGCTGTCGCGCCTGGCGGTGCAGTTGAATCAGGTGGTGTTGCAGTTCAAGGTCTGACCGCTGCGGCGTCCTTGTTCCCCACGAAAAAGCCCCCGGGCAGCCTGCGCTGCCCGGGGGCTCATACGTGCATCCGAACCGTCAGACCAGCGCGCTGCGGCGCTTGAGCTCACTGTTGAGGATGAAGTCGTTTTCCGAGTAGTCGACCGGGCAGTCGATCACGTGAACACCCGGGGTCGACAGGCACTGCTCCAGCAGCGGCAGGAAGCCTTCGGCGCTTTCCACGCGGTGGCCCTTGGCACCGTAGGACTGGGCGTACATGACGAAGTCAGGGTTGCCGTAGTCCAGGCCGTAGTCGGTGAAGCCCATGTTCGACTGTTTCCAGCGGATCATGCCGTAGCCGTCGTCACGCAGGATGATGACCGTCAGGTTCATCTTCAGGCGCACGGCGGTTTCCAGTTCCTGGCTGTTCATCATGAAGCCACCGTCACCGCACACCGCGACCACCGGGCGGTCCGGGTACACCAGGTGCGCGGCCATGGCCGACGGCAGGCCGGCGCCCATGGTCGCCAGGGCGTTGTCCAGCAACACGGTGTTGGGCTTGTGGGCCTTGTAGTTGCGGGCGAACCAGATTTTGTAGATGCCGTTGTCCAGCGCCACGATGCCTTCGGCCGGCAGGGCGCGACGCACGTCGGCGACCATGCGCTGCGGGTAGATCGGGAAGCGGTTGTCGTCGGCGCCTTCGGCGATCTGCGCTTCGTTGGCCTCGCGGATGGTCATCAGGCGGGTGAAGTCCCAGTGCGGTTGCGGCTCCAGGGCTTCGCCGATCTGCCAGATGGCGTTGGCGATGTCGCCGATCACTTCGATCTGCGGGAAGTACACCGGGTCGACTTCAGCGGAGCGGAAGTTGATGTGGATGACTTCGGTGCCGCCACGGACCATGAAGAACGGCGGCTTCTCGATCACGTCGTGACCGATGTTGACGATCAGGTCGGCCGCTTCGACGGCGCGGTGCACGAAGTCACCGGCCGACAGCGCGGCGTTGCCCAGGAAGCGCGGGTGGCGCTCGTCGACCACGCCCTTGCCCATCTGGGTGGTCACGAACGGTACGTTGGTCTTGTCGATCAGCTGGCGCAGTACCTTGGCGGTCATTTTGCGGTTGGCACCGGCACCGATCACCAGGATCGGGCTGCGCGCGGCTTTGAGCTTGGCGACGGCGGCTTCGATGGCCTTGTTCTCAGCCAGCGGGCGACGGCTCAGGCTCGGGGTGATCGGCATGCTGTCGGTCTGCTCAGCAGCGATGTCTTCCGGCAGTTCCAGGTGCACGGCACCGGGCTTTTCTTCTTCAGCCAGGCGGAAGGCTTCACGCACGCGCGACGGAATGTTGTCGGCCGAGGCGAGCTGGTGGGTGTACTTGGTCAGCGGCTGCATCATGCCAACCACGTCGAGGATCTGGAAGCGGCCCTGCTTGGACTTCTTGATCGGCTTCTGGCCGGTAATCATCAGCATCGGCATACCGCCCAGGTAGGCGTAGGCACCGGCGGTCACCAGGTTGGTGGCGCCAGGGCCCAGGGTGGACAAGCTGACGCCGGTCTTGCCGGTCAGGCGGCCGTAGGTGGCGGCCATGAAGCCGGCGGACTGTTCGTGGCGGGTCAGCACCAGCTCGATGGGCGAGCGGCGCAGCGACTCCAGCAGGTCCAGGTTTTCCTCGCCGGGAATACCAAACACATATTTGACGCCTTCGTTTTCCAGGCATTGAACGACGACATCTGCGGCCTTGGCCATTTTCCTTCCTCAAACTCGTGGCGCGCTCATATGCGCCCATTACCATGACTGATCAGGGGAACAAGCCCCGCTTTTTTCACGCCGACGGCGCTACCGTCGCATCGCCCCGGCCCACAGCGGCCAGTAAGGACGTGGACGAATGATTCGGCACAAAAGCCACTATTGCGAAACGTAACGGTTTCCAGCCCCTGAATGCAACGGCCCAGAGCGATTGTTGGCGGATAGCGAACACTTTTGCTAGCGATGGGCGCCAGGGCGCTGTTCCCGAGGGTCGCTCGGTTTCATGGGGTGGTGTGTTTCAGGTGAAAAGGCCGCGCTGTCAGACACAGCAACCGCCGAGGGGGTCCACGCCACGACGAAAGAGCTGGTACTCTCCGGTCTCACCCTGACGGTGGCCGGCTACCTGCCGGGGCTGAAGCCTACTGCCCAGCCATGCTGGCAACAAGAACAAGATCGCCTGGAACCTGCAATGGATGATGCACTGAAAGGAATGGCGGCTCGGCCGCTGGCGCTGCTGGCGCTGATGTCAGGTGCCGTGGTGGCCACCTGGCTGGCTGCCCATGGGCACGCGCAAATCACCACGAATTTCCTCGTGTACTGGCTGCCCCATGCGGTGATCCTCGGCCTGCTCTGGCTGTCTCGGGCGTCAAAAGTGCTGATGGCCGGGGTGGCCACGGCCTTGGCGCTTTACCTGGCGTTGTACGGGGCGTGGGTGCTGTCCATGACCGAGCCGGGCGGGTTGATCTGGCTGGGTTACCTTTGCTCCTTCCCCGGCGCGTTCCTGGCAGCCGCCGTGGCGCGCTACATCGAGTGGACCGCCCGCCCCTGCGACCGGCCATGGCTGACGGGCTTTGTCTGTGTGGCGCTGGGCCTGACCCTGAACCAGGGGGCGGTGTGTTCGACAGTGATGGCGTGCCGGTTGGAGTGAGCCCACGGGCGCCGTGGGCAAAGCGCTTATCCGCGTGCCCGGCGCGCCGCCTCGACCAAACCATCGAGCCAATCCTGATGCCCTTTGTTCATCGGGTTGGGCTGAGCCTTGGCCAACTCCAAGGCTGGAGTGCCTTTCTGGGTTTCCTGCCTGATGCACCGTGGCGCCTGCTTCCCGAGCTGGCGCCCGGTCCCACAGAGGATCACCGCGATAGTGCGGAACACCCTGTGGGACCGGGCGAAGCTCGGGAAGGCCGCGCCGCGGTAGGCCTGATACACCCCGGCGCCTGCTTCCCGAGCTGGCGCCCGGTCCCACAGAGGATCACCGCGATAGTGCGGAACACCCTGTGGGACCGGGCAAAGCTCGGGAAGGCCACGCCGCGGTAGGCCTGATACACCCCGGCGCCTGCATCCCGAGCTGGCGCCCGGTCCCACAGAGGATCACCGCGATAGTGCGGAACACCCTGTGGGACCGGGCGAAGCTCGGGAAGGCCGCGCCGCGGTAGGCCTGATACACCCCGGCGCCTGCTTCCCGAGCTGGCGCCCGGTCCCACAGAGGATCACCGCGATAGTGCGGAACACCCTGTGGGACCGGGCAAAGCTCGGGAAGGCCACGCCGCGGTGTACTTGATACACCACGGCGACCACTCAGGAATACCCGGTGGGGCCAGCCATGAAAAGCAGGACTGTCTACCTCGAGCTCAGCAGCTCGGTTTACTGAGCCCGGTACCGATGGACACTGCGCTCACCGGCACATCAGCGAATGCCTTCTCGGCTGCCTCGTTGAACTGCGGGTCGCAGTTGAAGCGTGTGTCGGTCACGTAGTCTTCACCCTTGGCTTTGGTCATCACCCCCTCCCACTGGCTGGCTGCGGCGAGGGCGGTGTCCGAGGCCAATACCACCTCCAGCATCACCTCCTTGAAACCAACCGCATGGGGCCCCTCCCAGTGGGCGAACACCGAAGGGTCGGCGGCGTTGCCGCACAGGGTGAGGCAATCGGCGCTGTAGCTCAGGCCGCCGCCAGAGGAGGCCACGAACGCGCCAACGGTCAGCGGCTTGCCTGGGGCCGGTGCGTAGCTGCTGACGAACGAACTCAGGTCAGCCTGACAGTTGTCACCCAGCTCCATGCGCAATTTGCTGACACTGTTGCCCTCCACCGTTGCCGTGATGGTACAGCCCTGAACCTTGAACACGTGATCATTGCCATTGGACTCACGGGGAATGCCGGCCACCGATTCGAAATAACGTGGGGTGGTCCCCAGCATGTCACCATTGAACACTTCAGCCACCGTGGCCGCTTGAGCAGTACTGAACCACAGGGCAATGGAGCAGCCAACACCAACACATAGTGCATGACGCATGCGAGAATCCTTTCATGAGCGGAGATTGCCCCGGCGTTGCCGGCGGCGCGACCGGCAGTCTAGCAAGGTGCCACGGCTGATGGCCATCATGGCTGCCATCATTGTCTGTCTGACGGCCCGAACGCAGGCCTCACAGGAGATGTGGGCTACCGCTTCGCCGTGGACTGGACGAGTCAGGCCGCGGCCCGAACCCGCTGCACGCTCAGATCGGACAGTGCGGGACCCGCGCATTCCAGCGTTCGCGATGGCGGGCGCGCCAGTCGGGGCTGCCAGAATCCAGCCACGCCAGCGTGGCTTCTACGCTGGTGGGGCTGATCAGGAACCGGTCGACATAGGGTGTCATTCCTTGAACGAGGGGTTGGGCGCTACTGTACCCGTGGCCCGGTTCAGCCACCAGACACACCAGGCCACGGCGCTGATTCCTGCGCCCAGCAGGCACACGGCCAACCACCCACCGTGAGCATACGCCTGGGTAGCCGCCACGGCGCCCAGGCCACTGCCCGCCGAGTAGCAGCACATGTAGGCGCCCACCATCCGGCTTTGCGCATCCGGCCGCGCCGCCAGGATCAGGCTCTGATTGGTGACATGTACTGCCTGCACGGCAAAGTCGAGCATGGCCACGCCCAGCGCCAGGGCCAGCAGCGAGCGGTGCGCCAAGGCGATAGGCAACCAGGACACCACTAGCAAGCCCAACGCAGACCCCGTGGTTCTGCTTCCCTTGCCCTCATCCGCCCAGCGCCCGGCGCGGGCCGCCGCCAACGCACCGGCAATACCCGCCAGGCCGAACAGGCCGATGTGGGCATGGGAGAGCGACAGCGGCGGCGCGCTCAGGGGCAACACCATGGCAGTCCACAACACACTGAACGCAGCGAAGATCAGCAACGCGAACCCGCCCCGGCGCCGCAGCACCGGTTCGGTGGCATACAGCGCGAACATCGACCGCAACAAAGCGCTGTAGCGCTGGCCCGCGCGCGGTTCGCCCGTGTCAGGTACAGCACGCCACACTACGCCCGCCATGACCAGCATCAGCCCTGCAGCCATCAGGTACACCATCCGCCACCCCGCCAGGTCGGCGACTGACCCGCTGACCAGTCGCGCCAGCAAAATGCCTATCACCACGCCGCTGGTCACGGTGCCTACCGCCTGGCCCCGTCGGTGAGGCGGCGCGAGCACAGCCGCATAGGCCACCAGCACTTGGACCACCACCGCCATCAAGCCCACCACACCCATCGCACCCATCAACGCCCACCAGTGCTGCGCCATGCTGGCCGCCACAAGAGCCGCCGCAGACAGGAGCAATTGGCCGAGCACCATGGCCTTGCGGTTGAGCAGGTCTCCCAACGGCACGATGAACAACAGACCTGCCGCGTACCCCACCTGAGTGACCGTGACCACGATACCAATCATGGCTGGGGAGACGCCCAGGCTGAGGGCCATGGAGTCGAGCAGCGGTTGAGCGACGTACACAGTGGCCACCGCCAGCGCGCAGGTCACGGCTAACAGCAGAGTCAGGGGCGACGAGCCCTGAGTCGCTGCATGGGTAACAGTCTTTGATGTCATCCTTGCCACCTATCTGGTTTCAATTTGAAACCGATTTAGCCGCAGCAGGTTTTAATTTGCAACCAGAATCCGTTTGTTCAGTATAATCAGCGCCACCCTCCCCGGAGCCTACCCCATGGCCAGACAACCTGCCCTTGAGCACAGCGAATGCCCCGTCGCCCGTACCTTGGAAGCCATCGGCGAACGTTGGACACTGCTGATCATCCGCGACGCGTTCGACGGGCTGCGGCGCTTCAGTGAGTTCCAGAAAAGCCTGGGGCTGGCGAAGAACATCCTGGCGGCGCGCCTCAAGGTGTTGACCGAACTGCAACTACTGGCGCTGCAACCGGCGGCCGATGGCAGTGCCTACAAGGAATACGTGCTGACGGCGCGCGGGCGCTCGGTGTTCCCGTTGATCGTGTGCATGCGGCAATGGGGGGAACAACACCTGTTCGAGGCCGGTGAAGCCCACTCGGTGTTGCTGGATGATGCCGGTGGCCAGCCGGTGGCGGCGATGGAAGTACGGTCGGTGGATGGCCGGGTGCTGGGCCCGGAGTCGTGCCATCGCACGCGCGTTATTCGCCCCAGCCGTCAGGCCTCATGACAGGCCAGGCGGCTCACGAAGGTTTTCCACGAGGAAATCCACGAACGCCCGCACCCGTGCCGGCATCGCCGCGCCGCCGACGAACACCACGTGAATCGGCTCGCGGTCCCCGGGGTTGTAGCCTTCGAGCAATGACACCAGGCGCCCGCTTTGCAGGTCTTCCTGCACGCTGAACGCGCCGATGCGGGCGATACCGGCGCCCAGCCGGGCGAGTTGGGCCAGGGTTTCACCGTTGTTGCCTTCGATACTGCCCGTGACCTTGATGGCCATGTCGTGCCCCTCGCGGCGAAACGGCCAATCCGGCGCGGCGCGGCGGAAGTTGAAGCGCAGGCAATTGTGGTTCAGCAGGTCTTCGGGGGCTGCGGGCGTGCCATGGCGTGCCAGGTAGTCGGGGGACGCGACCACCACCTGCCCGGTCTCGCCGATGCGCCGGGCCGACAACGGGCTGTCGGGCAGTTCACCGAAGCGAATGCCTACGTCGGCCTGGCCGCCGAGAATATCGACCACTTCATCGCCCAGCGCCAGATCGACCAGGATGGCCGGGTAACGCGCGCTGAACGCCGCCACCAACGGCACGATGACCAGCCGGCCGTGGGCCAGCGAGGCACTGACGCGCAAGCGGCCACGGGGCACGCCCTGGTCGGTGATGGCGTCTTCGATCTCGGCCATGTCGGCGAGGATGCGCCGCGCCCCGCGCAAGTACGCCTCGCCCTCGGCGGTGAAGCGAATGGCGCGGGTGGTGCGTACCAGCAGGCGGGTGCCAATGCGCTGTTCAGTGCGGGCGATGATGCGGCTGACCGACGAAGGGGTCAGGCCCAGAACCCGGGCCGCCGCTGACAGACTGCCGTGCTGCGCCACCAGGGCGAACACGGTCATTTCACCCGATCGTCCGTTGATGTCCATTTGTGCGCTCAATGCAAAACTCTTGGTCTTTATCAGGGGCTACCGCCCTTAGAGCGGCGATTGTAGCATCTGCCCCACAGATAAGGAGCCACCATGCGTATCAACCCACCCCTCATAGCCCTCGCTGCCGGCGCCTTTGGCATTGGCGTCACCGAGTTCGCGCCCATGGGCATGCTGCCCGGCATCGCCGCCGACCTCGGCGTATCGATCCCCACCGCCGGCTTGCTGGTCAGCGCCTACGCCCTGGGCGTGCTGATCGGTGCGCCGATCATGACCCTGACCACCGCGCGGGTGCCGCGCCGCTACTTGCTGATCGGCCTGATGGCCATCTTCACCCTGGGCAACCTGCTGTCTGCCCTGGCCACCGATTACCAGACCCTGCTGTTCGCTCGGGTCGTGACTTCGTTGAACCACGGCGCCTTCTTCGGCATCGGTTCGATCGTGGCGGCCAGCGTGGTACCGCCGGACAAGCGCGCCGGCGCCGTGGCCGCGATGTTCATGGGGCTGACGGTGGCGACCATTGGTGGCGTGCCATTGGCCACCTGGTTTGGCGAAACATTCGGCTGGCGTACCGCGTTCTGGGGCATCGCCGGTCTGGGCGCGGTGGCCATGGCCTCGCTGTGGCTGGCATTGCCTGACATTCCCGCGGAAAAAAGCGATGGCCTGCTGGCGGAAATCAAGGTGCTTGGCCGTGGCCCGGTATTGTCGGCGCTGGCACTGACCGTGGTGGGCTCAAGCGCGATGTTCACCGTATTCACGTACATCGCGCCGATCCTGCGCGACGCCACCCATGCGTCCACCAATTTCATCACCGGCATGCTGGTGCTGTTCGGTATCGGCCTGACCCTGGGCAATATCTGGGGCGGCAAGGCGGCGGACCGCTCCGTGGACCGCACCCTGATCCTCTCGCTGACGGTACTGATCGTGGTGCTGGCGGCGTTCACCGTGCTGATGCGTTGGCCCCTCCCAGCGGCCATGGCGATCCTGGTGTGGGGCGCGGCCAGTTTCGCCCTGGTGCCGCCGCTGCAGATGCGCGTGATGGAAGCGGCCAAGGACGCCCCCAACCTGGCCTCGGCGGTGAACATCGGCGCCTTCAACCTGGGCAACGCCATCGGCGCAGCACTGGGTGGCGCGGTGATCAACGCCGGGCTGGGCTACCCAGCCATCGCCGTGGCAGGCGCGATGATGGGCGTGCTGGGCCTGGTCATGGTGCTGGCGCTACGCGTGCGCCCCACCGCTCACCTGGCAGTGGCCGAGTAAGCCTTACTCGAAATCCGCACTCTCGTAGAGCGGGCGGATTTCGATCTCGCTGGGCCCGGGCATCGGATTGGGGCAGCGCTTGACCCAGGCGATGGCCTCGTCCATGTCTTCAACTTCCCACAGCCAGAACCCCGCGACCAGCTCGCGAGTGGCGGCGAAGGGCCCGTCGACCACCGAACGTGCAGGGCCATCGAAGGCGATCCGCTTGCCCTGCGAGGACGGCTTCAGCCCATCGGCAGCCCGCAAAATACCCGCTGCGACCAACTCCTCGTTGAATTTGCCCATGGCCTCCAGCAATTCGCTGGAGGGCAAATCGCCTTTCTCACTTGCTTCAGTGGCTTTCACCAGCACCATGACGCGCATCGCAGGCCTCCACACTCAGGGGGAATGGTTCCTTCATTGTAGTTGTTCGCCGCCTTCCTTCAGGCCAACACCATCACCACCAATACCGCGCCCAGCAATACCAGGTAACTTCTGGCGTGCACCGTGTCGCTGATGCGCCCCACCAGCGGTCCGGCCAAGGCTATCCCGCACCACGCCCCGGCCACCAGCAACGCCAGCGCCGGCAGGTCGACATACCCGGCGAAACCGGTACCCAGGCTGTCGTGGCGCCAAGCCAGGGCGCTGTACACCAGGGTGCCGGCCACGGCCATGGGCAACGACAAGGGGTTGGCCAGGGCCGTGGCGGTGGCCATGCTGGCGCCGCGACGGCGCATCAGCGGCACACTCATGACACTGCCGCCTACCCCCAGGAACGCGGCGATGGCACCGATGCTGGTGCCCGCCACGGCACTGTGGGCACGGCCCAAGGGGCGCAAGGTGCCCACCGGTTCGCCCAGGAAACCGGGCCTGAACAGGGCATCGACGAGGGTCATGCCCAGGTAGGCAATGAACGCCCAGCGCACCCAGGCGCCGCTGACCACGGTGGCCAGCGCGGCGCCCGCCACTGCGCCCAGCGCTACATACCCCAGCAACGGCGTGACCATGGCCCAAGGCAGTGCGCCCACGCGCGCGCGCCGCCAGGTTGCCAACCCCGCCCCGAAGATCATCGCGGCCGTGGACGTGGCTACCGCGACTTGCATCGCGGCTTCCACCAAGGGAGCGCCAGGGGGCTGACTGGCCCTGATCAACCCATACAGCAACGGTACGGCGACGAAGCCGCCGCCAAACCCGAACAACACCGTGGTCATGCCGGCCAGCACACCAAAAGCGCCCAACGCATACCAGAACATACGCACCTCCTTCAGAAACCAGCCTGGTGACTTTAAGGAAAAGGGTGCTGGCCAGCTTGCGTGGGTTAGCCAATAATCATCGAATTTCGGCCAAGGGCTTTGCACCATGCTCAACGTCCCGCTCGCCACCGTCGACGCAACTGACCGCGCCGTCCTGGCCATCGGTACCGACTACAGCCCCGGCACGGTGCTCAGCGCCCATGTGCACCGGCGGGCGCAGTTCCTCTACGGCATCAGTGGCCTGATGGAGGTGGAAACCGATGACCGCGCCTGGGTGATCCCGCCCTACAGCGGCGTATGGATTCCCGCCGGCAAACGCCACCGCGTGGTGATGCGCGGGGTCAGCACCCGCAGCCTGTACCTGGAGCCTGGGCTTGAGGTGCGTGGCAACGGGCAATGCCAGGCGCTGGTGGTGTCCCCCTTGCTTCACCATCTGCTGCTGGCCAGCGCCGATGTGCCGGCCCGCTATGACGAACAAGGGCGCGACGGCCACCTGGTGCAGCTGATCGTTCATGAACTGCGCAAGGCCACCTGCCTGCCGCTGTTCGCCCCCCTGCCCCGCGAACCGCGCCTGGCAGCGCTGTGCCGCGCCTTCCTCGCCGCCCCGGGCATTGGCCAACCCGCCGATGCCTGGGCCGAGGCCCTGCACTGCAGCCCGCGCACCTTCAGTCGACTGTTTCGCCAGCACACCGGGTTGTCGTTCGGCGAATGGCGCCAGCAGGCCTGCCTGCTGGCCGCCGTCACGCGCCTGGCGGCCGGCACCCCGGTGACCCGGGTGGCGCTGGAACTGGGGTATGAGAGCCCGAGCGCGTTTTCGAGCATGTTCCAGCGTCGGCTGGGGTGCGCGCCCAGTACGTACCTGATGAAGGACGACCGGGGTTGAGCGTCAGCGCAATGCCGCTGGCGCACACCATGAGGGCGCCCACCACGACCGGCAACGCCGGCACGTCGGCGAAGAACAGGTAACCCAGCAAGCATGACCAGGCCACGCTGGTGTATTCCAGAGGCCCCACCAGCGATGCCGGCGCATGGCGGCAAGCCTCGAAAAAGCAGTATTGGGCCAGGTAGACCTGCACGCCCAGCGCGACCATCAGGCCCCATTGCACCGCAGTTCCCGGTGTTTGCCAGCGCATCAACCCGGCACTGAACGCCAGGAACACCACGCTCGTGACCAACACCTGCACCGCGGCACTGTCGCGGCCGCCGCTGCGCCGGGTGTAGATAATGGTCATGGCCCAGAACAGTGCCGAGGCCAGCGCCAGCACCGTGGGCACCAGGCTGATGGCCCCACCCGGGTTGGCGGCGATGACAGTGCCCGCCGCCCCGACGGCTAACGCCAGCCAGCGGTAGCCACGAATGACCTCGCCCAGCATGAACACGGCCAGCACCGCAATGATCAGTGGCGCCGTGCAATACAGCGTCATCACCGCCGACAGCGACATCTGCCGCGCCGCCAGAAAAAAACAGGCCATGGCGGCGAATTGCAGGGTGCCCCTGAACAGCATGGCCCCGCGCCCCGGGCTGGCGAACGCCGCCCGAAGCGTTCCCCGCCGGCTCGCCAGTAGCGCGATCAGCAGCACCACGACACTGCGCAGGAACACCAGTTGCCACAGCGAGTAGTCGCTGCTGAGCCATTTCACTGTGGCGAAGTGCAGTGAATACAGGGCGTAGCTGGCGCAGGCGAACGCCGCGCCCAGGTATCGGCGTTGGCTCATGGGTGGTCCCTCCAGGTGGCTTGCCAAAAACGGCAATGAGGGCTAGGGTTGCAGCTAGTTAACTGGTCTACTATCCCATGAGCAAAGAAAATAACAGCACCCGCGCGCGCTTGGTGGCCGAAGGCTTGAAGTCGATGGTCATCAACGGCTACGACGGCATCGGCCTGAACGCCATCCTGGAAGCGGCCGGCGTGCCCAAGGGTTCGTTCTATTACTTCTTCAAGAGCAAGGAAGCCTTCGCCGGTGCCGTGCTGGACGCCTACGAGGCCCACTACGGCCACGTCCGGGCCAGCCATTTCGAAGACACCCGCCTCAGCCCGCTGCAGCGCCTGAGACGCTATTTCGCCGAAGCCGGCCCCCTGCACTTTGCCGAGCAACCCATGGGCGGCTGCCTGTATGGTGTGTTCGGGCAGTTGGCACCCGCCCGCAGCCCAGCGTTCCGGCAACGGCTAGCCGAGGTGTTTGGCCGCTGGCAAGCGCAGATCCAGGCGGTGTTGGCCGAAGCCCAGGCCGCAGGGGAAGTGAACCCGCAATTGGACCCCAGGCAGGCAGCGGCCTTTCTGATCGAGGCGTATGAAGGGGCATTGATCCGCATGAAGGTGGACGGCAACAACGACGCGTTCGAGCGCTTCATGCAATTTGCGTTCGCTGCGCTGGCGGTGTGATTGCCCCGCTGGGTGAGGCTGGCGTGAGCGCCCCGTGCATGGCAAGCAAGCACAGGCAGGAAAAAACCAAATTGCCATGTGTTCCGTTCGTTCTTTCCTGCGTCGCACCTCTTCATTGCCTGTTTCCCTTGTCTGGAGTTCCCTGATGCCCGCGCCGAAACCCCTGCCCACTGCCCTGCTGGGCCTGGCCCTCGTCTGCCCCTGCGTGGCCGAGGCTCAGGACCTTGAACTGGGCCAGGTCGTGATCCGGGGCCAGGACCAGAGCGGCGAGGACCAGGCAGTGACCGACGCCACGGCGCGCCAGGCCCAGGTGCCCGGCGGCACCAACGTGGTGGACATGCGCCGCCCGCTGCAAGGCCGCGTGGCCAGCAACCAGGATGTGCTGGCGTATCAGCCGGGGGTTTATGCCCAGTCCGCCGGCAATGAGGGGGTGAAGATTTCCATTCGCGGCTCGGGCATCAACCGCGCGCCCGGCGCCCACGCCTCGGGCCTGTACGCCATGCTCGATGGCTTGCCCCTGACCGGCCCGGGCGGTACCCCCTATGAACTGCTGGAACCCCTGTGGCTGGACCATGTGGACGTGATGCGCGGTGCCAATGGCTTTGACCGCGGCGGCCTGGCCCTGGGCGGCGCCATCGACTATGTCAGCCATACCGGCTATGACTCACCCCTGCTGCAACTGCGCTACGCCATGGGCAGCCATGGCTATCGTCAGCGCCAGGTCAGTTCCGGGCAAGTGCTGGGGGACTTCGACTACTACGTAGCCGTCACCGATGCCAAATCCGATGGCTACCAGGACCATACCGCCAGCACCAGCCAGGGCGTGATCGCCAACTTCGGCTACCGCATCAATCCCGACCTGGACACCCGGTTCTATTTTCGCCACCGCGAAACCGACAATGAGTTGGCCGGGCGGGTGACCAAAGACGCCATCGAACACGACGCCCGCGCGGCCAACCCTACCTACCAGGCACGGGACTACCAGCGCGATGAACCCGGCAGCACCTTCATCGGCAACAAGACCACCTACTACATCGACGACGATTCCAGCGTCCAGGCCGGGCTGGTGTACCACGACTACCCCATGGACCTGCGTGAAGGCCCCAACCGCCTGAAAGTGGCCTACACCGATGTCAGCGGCACGTTCGACTACAAACGCCGCGACACCCTGTTCGGCCTGGACAGCAACAGCCTGATCGGCCTGCGGGTGACCAAGCACTTGCCCAACGATGGCGCCAGTGAGTTCGTGCGCATCCCCACCAACAATACCGCCAGCTATGCGCCCGGCACGCGCATTCGCGATTTCACCTACCAGGGCTCGGACACCGTGCTGCACGCCAGCAACGACCTGGAGATCGCCGAGGACCTGTGGTTGACCACCGGCCTGGCCGCTATCTACACCCGCCGCGAAAGCGCAGTCACCTACCCGGCAGACGGTGGCAAGACCAGCCTGCATGACTGGGACTACGCGCCGCGCCTGGGCCTGCGCTACCAGCTCAGCCCCAACGTACAGGTGTTCGGCAACCTCAGCCGCTCGGTGGAGGCGCCGCACCCGTGGTCGCTGATCTACAGCGCCAATCAGCTGTTCCCGGCCGGCAGTGGCGCCGCCACCGGCGCCCAGCGCGACCCGGTGAAGCTGCGTAACCAGACCGCCACCACCCTGGAGTTCGGCGGCCGGGGTGACAGCGCCCTGGGCCAATGGAGCCTGGCCTGGTACTACGCCCAGGTGCGCCATGAACTGCTGTCGGTACTGCCCGACGCCAGCGCCGTCACCCCCTACGAACTGAACGCCAGCCCCACGGTGCACCAAGGCGTCGAAGCCAGCCTGCAGAGCACCTTGTGGTCCGAGCCCGGCGTCGGCCAACTGAGCCTGCGCCAGGCGTACACCTTCAGCGACTTCCACTACCGGGACGACAACCGCTTCGGCAACAACCGCCTGCCGGGCCTGCCGATGCATTACTACCAGGGCGAGCTGCGCTACGACTGGCCCCAGGGGGTGTTTGCCGCGCTCAACACGCAACTGGTGTCCAAGGTGGCGGTGGACTACGCCAACAGCTATTACGCTGATCCCTACGCGCTGTTCGGCGCGACCCTGGGCTACAACGCGCCGAAAGGCGATTGGCAGACCTGGGTCGATGTGCGCAACCTGACCAACCAGCACTACGCCGCCACGGTGACCCCGGGTTACGACGACAAGGGGCTGGACGCCGCGCGGTCAACGCCCGGCGAAGGGCTGGGCGTGTACCTGGGCGTGTCCTGGAGCCTGCGCTGACCGCGGACCTGACGCCGCGGCCGGCACCCGGTGGGCTCACGCGTCGGCCAAGCCCAACGAGGCCAGAATGCCAGTGCGCAACTCCACCAGGTAGGGATCATCCCGGCGCCGTGGATACGGGCGCTGTACCTGGATCTCGGCTTTGACCCGCGCTGGCCGCTCGCTGAAGACGATGATGCGGTTGGCCAGCAACAGCGCCTCCTCCACGTCATGGGTCACCAGGAGCGCGGTATAGCCCTGGCGCTGCCACAGTTCGATCAACTCCTTCTGCATGGCGATGCGCGTCAGCGAGTCGAGCTTGCCCAAGGGCTCGTCCAGAATCAGCAGGCGAGGCTCGTTGACCAGCGCCCGGGCCAGGGCAACCCGTTGCGCCATGCCCCCGGACAACTGGCGGGGCCAGGCACGGGCGAATTCGCTCAGGTGCACCTTGGCCAGAGCGGCGTCGACGCGGCCGCGCTGGGTCTTGAGCAACCCCTGGGCCTGCAGGCCCACGGCAACGTTGTCCCAGACACGGCGCCAGGGGTACAGGGTGGGGTCCTGGAACACCACCACGCGGCTGGGGTCCGGGCCGGTGATGGCCTGGCCGTCGCCTTGCAGGGTGCCACGGTCGGCGGGTTCCAGCCCGGCCACCAGGCGCAGCAGGGTCGACTTGCCGCAACCGGAGGGGCCCAGCAGGGCGACGAATTCGCCCGGAGCCACGTCCAGGCTGACGTTATCGAGTACAGGCAACGGCTCGCCATCCAGGTGAAACGCATGGCTGAGCCCGTCGATATGCACGGCCAGCCCCGGGCTGGCGGGTGTCTGCAGCGCTACCATTTCACCGCTCCTTTCTGCCAGGCCAATAGCCGGTCACGTACCAGGAAAAGGGCCGATATCAACCCGGAACAGGCCAGCGCCATCACCAGCAGCGCGGCATACATATTGGCGTAGGCGGCCCAGCCCTGGGCCCATTGCAGGTACCAGCCGATGCCGGACTTGACGCCCATCATTTCCGCCACCACCAGGGTGGAGAACGACGCGCCCAGGCCCATGAACAAGCCGACAAACACATGGGGCAACGCCGCCGGAATCGCCACGCGAACAATCAGGAACGAGGGTTTCGCCCCCAGGGTGCGCGCCACGTCGTAGTAAGCCTTGTCGACGCTGGCCACACCCGACCAAGTCAGCACGGTGACCGGGAACCAGGTGGCCAAGGCAATCAGGAACACGCTGGCGCTCCAACTGCTGGGAAACAGGAAAAAGCACAGCGGCAACAGGGCTGTGGACGGAACCGGCCCGAGGATGCGCAACACCGGGTGCAACCAGTAGCCGATACGGGTGGACCAGCCGATGGACACCCCGGCAATGAAACCGCATACGGCGCCCAGCCCTACCCCAAAGCCCAACAGCACCGCCGAGTGCCACAGGCTGTCGAGCAGGCGCGGCCAGTCGCTGAGGTAGACATTGAGCAAGGCCTGGGGCGGCGCGAAAAACGGTACCGGCAGCAGGCCCAGCTTGGCGGTCAGCCATTCCCAAACGCCCAGCAGCAACGCCAGCGCCAGCAGCCACGGCGCCAGGTGGTGCAGCCGACGGGCCAGCCTGGGTACCCGGGGCGCGGCCAGCGCCAGCACACCGATCAACACGGCCAGCGCCAGTTCGAGGTTGGCCAGGCCTTCAGTCAGTGGCCAATGCCGGGTAGCGTCCGGATACAGCCGGGTCAGCAGCGCGGCACCCAGCCAGGCCAGCACCGCCACGGCGGAACGCCAGCCGATGCGTGGTTGCTCAACGGCCACGGCGACGCCGGCACGGGTGAGTTCAACTGAAGACATTGGCGGTGATCTCCTTCGCGAACTCGCCGGCGTTGGTGCTGGCGTCGAATACCTCTACCGTCTTGAGGTCGTCCACGTAGGTGACGATCTCGGTGGCCAACGCCGCGCCCACGGCGTGGTGGCCGTGGGTGTGGTCGTGAAGAATGGCCTGCACCTCGGCTTCGCTGGTGTTCACGGCAAACTTCTGGAAACCCTTGGCCACCGCTTCCGGGTGTTTTACCGCATAGTCGTGGGCTTCCAGAATGGCCTGGGTCAGCGCCGCGGCCACACGGCGGTCGTCGCGCACCAGCTTGCCGGTGACGCCCACCACGCAGCACGACAGGTTGGCGTATTCGTCCACCAGGTTGGTGGACAGCTCGCGCGCCTGGCCGCCCTGCAGCAAGCGGTACATGAAGGGGTCGCTGCCACTGATGGCCTGCACTTCACCCTTGTCCAGGGCGGTGCCCAGCAGGTCAGCGGGAAACAGCTTCCATTCCACGTCGCGCACCGGGTCCACGCCGTGCTTCTTGAGCAGGATGGAGAAGAAGTTGCGATCGGGCGCCGCCATGTCGGTCACGCCAATGGCTTTGCCCTTGAGGTCTTCCAGGCGGGTGATGGGGCCGTGGGTAGCGCTGAGCAGGCGCAGGCAACCGCCGTGGGTACCGGCGGTGAGCTTGACGTCGAAGCCCTGCTCCAGCGCCTTGAGCCAGCGCAGCGCCATGCCGATGCCGGCGTCGGCCTTGCCGGTGGCGATGGCTTCGAGCAGCACCTCGGTAGAATTGCCGAAGTTGACGAACTCCACGTCCAGGTTGTGCCGGGTGAAGAACCCTTCGCCGTGGGCGATGACCACGGGGGCCAGGCAGACGGCATTGAGGTTGATGGCCAGTTTGAGCTTGCGCGGCGTGTCGAGCTTGATGAAGTCACCGGTACCCTGGGGTTCCGTGCCCATCTGCATGGAGTCATGCTCATCGGCCCAGACGCGGCCGGGCAACGATAGCAGCAGCGGGCTGGCCAGCGCGGCAGCCCCCAGGCCTAACAGACGGCGGCGAGACAGGGCATTGAACGGGGGTTGAGGGCGCATCGTCGAACCTCTCCTGAGCGAGGGTGGGTTCGGGTCCGCGCGTACGGTCGCCGAGGGTGGCTAATAAGGTTTTGATCGGTCTGGCGACCTTCTTAGAACCTTACCACCTGGCGGGTTATAGGCTAAATTCATTTAATGCATAAGGTAATATGCATAAAGGTAGGTGGAATCAGGGCGCATCGCGGGTGATTTCCGCGGGTCGCGAGAATGAGCGCCGTGCGACCGGCGCTCACTCTCGGATACAACGACATCAAGGCATCCAGCCGAAACCCATCATCCCAGGTGCGTGACCAGCTTGGTCACCAGGTACGCCTGGATGGCCTCAGTCCCGCCTTCCGAGCCATGGCCGGAATCCTTGATCCCGCCAAACGGCGTTTCCGGCAGGCCAATGCCCAGGTGGTTGATCGACAACATGCCCGCTTCAACCCGGTCACTCAATGCCTGCGCCGTCTTCGACGAGGCCGTGAAGGCGTAGGACGCCAGGCCGAACGGCAGACGGTTGGCTTCGGCGATCACTTCGTCCAGGGTATCGAACGGCACGATCAGCGCCACCGGGCCGAACGGCTCCTCGTTCATCAGGCGCATGCCGGTGTTCAGGCCGCTGATCACGGTCGGGGCGAAGAAATACCCCGGGCCGTCGATCGCCTTGCCGCCCAGGTGCACGGTGGCACCCTTGGCGCGGGCATCGTCCACCAGGGCCTGCAACGCCGGAGCGCGCCGGCCGTTGGCCAGCGGGCCCATGGTCACGCCCTCCTCCAGGCCGTTACCGACCTTGACCTTGCCCGCGAGTTCGACGAAGCGGTTCAGGAAGGTCTCGAACACTTCACGCTGCACCAGGAAGCGCGTGGGCGACACGCACACCTGCCCGGCGTTGCGAAACTTGGAGGCCACCAGCAATTGCACGGCCTTTTCCACGTCGGCGTCGGCGAACACCATGGCCGGTGCGTGGCCGCCCAGTTCCATGGTGGCCGGCTTCATGTGCTGGCCGGCCATGGCCGCCAGTTGCTTGCCCACCGGGGTGGAGCCGGTGAAGGTCACCTTGCGGATGACCGGGTGCGGGATGAGGTAGCCCGAGATGTCCGCCGGGACGCCATACACCAGGCCGATAACCCCGGCCGGTACACCCGCGTCGGCGAAGGCGCGGATCAGTTCGGCAGGCGACGCCGGGGTTTCTTCCGGGGCCTTGACGATGATCGAGCAACCCGCGGCCAGGGCCGAGCTGAGTTTGCGCACCACCTGGTTGATCGGGAAGTTCCAGGGCGTGAACGCCGCCACCGGTCCGACGGGTTCGCTGATGACGCGTTGCTCGATGCCCTGGGCACGCGAAGGCACGATGCGGCCATAGCTGCGGCGGCCCTCTTCGGCCAGCCAGTCGATGATATCGGCGGCCGCCAGGGTTTCGGCACGGGCCTCGGCGAGCGGCTTGCCCTGCTCCAGGGTCATCAGCCGGGCAATATGATCGGCACGTTCACGCATCAGCTCACCGGCCTTGCGCATGACCTTGTAGCGGTCGAAGGCACTGACCTTGCGCCAGGTGTCGAACCCCTGCTGCGCAGCGGCCAGGGCCTCGTCCAGGTCGGCGATGTCGGCGTGTGCCACGCTGCCCAGGGTTTCACCGTTGGCGGGGTTGACCACCGCGATGCTGCGGCCGTCGGCGGCATCGCGCCATTGACCGTTGATGTAAAGCTGCACGTTCGGGTACATGGGAATCCCTCAGTCGATGAAAATGGAAGGTTTCAGTCCAGGAAGGCCGCCGCCTGGGTACGGCGGCCGGCCATGAAAGCGTCTGCCACCAGGCGCAGGGGTTGCAGGTCGGCATCGCTGGCGCCGGTGGCGATCAACTGCCGGAAATGCCGGTACAGCGACGGGTACTCTGCCTCAGCAGGCAGCGGCTGGGCGATGTCATCGATGAACAGCGCGGCGCCGCCTTGTTCCAGGCGCAGCACGCCATCCTCGGTAACAATGACCACACGCCAGACGTCGGGTTCAGCATGATCCCAGTCAAACTCCGCGCTGACCTCGACGCCATGGGCGTCGGCCATGCGCAGGCGCGCCGCGATGGGGGCCTGGTGGTTGGCGGGCACGGCAAGCTCGGCGGCCGTGATGAACAGGGGGTCGGGAAGCAACGTGGTGACGATAGACAAGGCATTGATACCGGGGTCGAACACCCCCTGCCCGCCCGCCTGCCAGATCCAGGCCTGGCCGGGGTGCCATTTGCGCACGTCTTCCTTCCAGGTGATGGCCACGCTGCGCAGGGTGCGCCCGCGCAGCCACTGGCGAGCCGGCTCCACCGCCGGGGCGAAGCGCGAATGCCAGGCGAACAGGCAGGTCACGCCCTGGGCGCGGGCCAGCTCCACCAAATCCATGGCCTCGCCAAGGCTGGCACAAGGCGGCTTTTCCACCAGCACATGCTTGCCGGCCAGCAGGGCCTGGCGCACTTGCGCGTGGCGGCCCTGGGGCGGCGTGCAGAACGCCACGGCCTGCACGGCCGGGCCCTCGGCCAGCAACGCCTCCAGGCTGGTGTAATGGGCCACGCCGGGGCATGGCGGGCCCAGGGTGGCGACAGCGCGCAACTGGTAACCGGGGTTGCCGAGGATGGCCGGCACATGCTGGTCCTGGGCGATCTTGCCGTAGCCGACGAGGCCCAGCGAAAGGTGCTCCATGGTGCGACTCCTGTTGCAGGGGATTGTTCTTATGGGATCAGGAAGGCAGCAGAGGCCGAGTCTATACGATTGCGGGGGTGGTACGACAACTGCCGGCAATCAAAACGGGTGGTCGAAACGGTCCATATTTCTTAAACTGTACGCCTCTCCTCTTCAAACCACCCGAATGGCCCGGCCGCGCGCACCCTGAAAGGGCCAAGGCGCACCGGCGCGCCGTGCGGGGTTGCTGTTCATGCAAGGAAACCCATGTCGCTGTCTTCGATCCGCAACAACGTCCTGGCCGGCCTGACGTCGTCCTTCGCCCTGGTACCGGAGTGCATTGCCTTCGCGCTGGTGGCCCAGGTGAACCCGTTGATGGGCCTTTACGGTGCCTTCATCATCTGCACCCTGACCGCCCTCTTCGGCGGCCGCCCGGCCATGATTTCCGGCGCAGCCGGGTCCATGGCGGTGGTAATCGTCGCGCTGGTGGTGCAGCACGGTGCCCAGTACCTGCTGGCGACCGTGGTGCTGGGCGGGTTGATCATGGTGCTGTTCGGCCTGTTGCGCCTGGGCAAGCTGGTGCGCATGGTGCCGCATCCGGTGATGCTGGGGTTCGTCAATGGCCTGGCGATCATCATCGCCCTGTCACAGCTGGAGCACTTCAAGGTCGGCGATGCGTGGCTCAGTGGCACGCCGCTGGTAGTGATGCTGGGCCTGGTGGCGCTAACCATGGCCGTGGTCTACCTGCTGCCGCGCCTGACCCGCGCCGTGCCACCGGCGCTGGTGGCCATTGTCGGCGTCAGCCTGCTGGTGTACGCGCTGGGCCTGCCCACCCGTACCCTCAGTGACATGGCACATATCGCCGGTGGCCTGCCCAGCCTGCACTGGCCCAGCGTGCCGATGACCCTGGAAACCTTGAAGATCATCGCCCCGTATGCCGTGCTGATGGCCATGGTCGGGCTGCTGGAAACCCTGCTGACCTTCAACCTCACCGATGAACTGACGGAAACCCGTGGCCAACCGAACCGCGAATGCGTGGCCCTGGGCGTGGCCAACGTGGCCTCGGGGCTGTTCGGTGGCATGGGCGGTTGCGCCATGATCGGCCAGACCGTGATCAACCTCAGCTCCGGCGGCCGCGGGCGGTTGTCGGGCGTGGTCAGCGGCATCATGGTGCTGCTGTTCATCCTGTTCCTGTCACCGCTGATCGAGCGCATTCCGCTGGCGGCGCTGGCTGGGGTGATGTTCGTGGTGGCCCAGCAGACCTTCGCCTGGGGCTCGTTGCGGGTGCTGGGCAAGGTGCCGCGCCAGGATGCCGTGGTGATCGTTGCGGTCACGGTCATCACCGTGTTCACCGATCTGGCTACCGCCGTGGTGTGTGGCATTCTCATCGCCGCGCTGGCGTTCGCCTGGCAGCACGCCCGGGAAATCCGCGCCGACGCCGACGACAGTCAGCCTGGGCGCAAGCGCTACACCCCGCACGGCACCTTGTTCTTCGCCTCGACCACGCATTTCCAGGCCCTGTTCGACCCACGTAACGACCCGCACGAAGTCACGGTCGATTGCCGGCACCTGCACCTGGCCGATCACTCG
The DNA here is from genome assembly GCF_013374995.1 of Pseudomonas eucalypticola. Lineage (NCBI taxonomy): Bacteria > Pseudomonadati > Pseudomonadota > Gammaproteobacteria > Pseudomonadales > Pseudomonadaceae > Pseudomonas > Pseudomonas eucalypticola. The sequence goes on from NZ_CP056030.1 coordinate 3,283,790, forward strand.
GCCATCGCTGCCCTGGAGGCCTTGGCGTCGCGTTATGAGAAGGCTGGCAAGGGCTTTGCCCTGGAACAGCTGTCCGAACGCAACCAGCGCCTGCTGCAGCGCGCCGGTGCGGCGGTGGTCATGAACTGAGGGCAACCCCCGTCGCGTGAAGCCGCTGCGTATCATGCAGCGGCAATCCGTCGCCCCTTGCGACTTGGATCACAGGCCAACTGCCGTTAAGGTGTAACAACATTTGTTGCACAGAGGCAGACATGACTGAAATTGCATTGGTAGTGGGCGCCAGTGGCATCGTCGGCAGCGCAGTAACCCGCGTGCTGGCCGAGAACACCAACTGGAAAGTCGCGGGCTTGTCCCGTGCGCCCAAACTGGCCCCCGGCATCATCCCGGTAGCTGCCGACCTGCAAGACCCAGCCGCCGTGGCCAGCGCCCTCGCTGGCCTCAACCCTACCCACCTGTTCATCACCACCTGGTCGCGGCAGGCCAGCGAAGCCGAGAACATTCGCGTCAACGCGGCCATGGTGCGTAACGTACTGGATGGCCTGCGTGGTTCGCGCAGCCTGCGCCACGTCGCGCTGGTGACCGGCCTGAAGCACTACCTGGGCCCGTTCGAAGCCTACGGCCAGGGCACTTTGCCGCAAACGCCGTTCCGCGAAACCCAGGGCCGCCTGGATGTAGAGAACTTCTATTACGCCCAGGAAGATGAAGTGTTCGCTGCCGCCAAGCGCGACCATTTCACCTGGAGCGTGCACCGCCCCCATACCATTACCGGGGTGGCCGTGGGCAATGCCATGAACATGGCCACCACCCTGGCGGTGTACGCCAGTGTCTGCAAGGCCACCGGCCGGCCGTTCGTGTTCCCGGGCTCGCGAGTGCAATGGGACAGTCTCACCGACATGACCGACGCACGCATTCTGGCGCGGCAACTGCTGTGGGCCTCGACCACGCCGGCCGCTGCCAACGAAGCGTTCAACGTCACCAATGGCGATGTGTTCCGCTGGAGCTGGATGTGGTCACGCATCGCCGAGTGGTTTGGCCTGGAAGCCGCGCCGTTCCCGGAACAGCCGCAGCCGCTGGCCGCGCAGATGGCCGATGACCAGGCGGCCTGGAGCCAGCTGGCCGCCGAGCATGGGTTGCTGGAAAAGGACATTCACCGACTGATTTCGCCGTGGCACACCGACGCCGACCTGGGCCGGCCAGTGGAGGTAGTGACCGACATGTCCAAGAGCCGCCGCCTGGGCTTCACCGACTTCCAGGCCAGTGACCAGGCCTTCTTCGACGTGTTCGCCCAGCTGCGCGCCGAGCGCCTGATTCCCTGAGGGCTCCGGTCCTGCTGAAAACCGGCCGCAGCGGCTGTTGTTCAGCCGCTGCGGCGGGCTCAATCGTCCAGCGACTGCGGCGCTGCCTTGCTGGCCTTGGCGCCCTTGGCGGCCTTGCCGCTGGCAGGCTCAGCCGCTGGTGCGGCCTGTGCCGGCGCAGCCGCTTCCTTCTCGGCCATGGGCATGGCGTCCACGGCATCGAAGATTTCCTTGAGCTCGACGCGCCCGCTTTTCTCTAGCTTCTTGCCACCGTCCTTGCCCACCAGGATGGTCTTGGGCAGCTCGCCAGCCCCCAGGCTCAGGCTGCGGATCAGCGCCATGGTGGCCTGGGGGTCCAGGTTCTTGCCATCACGCTGGCCGATGGTGTTGACCACGGTGTACAGCACCATGTTGCGCTGGGTGAAGCCTTGCTGGTTGGCCGGTTCCTTGAGCGCGTCCTTCAAATGCACCAGGTCCGGGTCCACGGAGCTGCGCGCAATGATGATCAAGGGCCGGGTCTTGCCCTGCTCCTGGGCCAGCGGCGAGTCGCTATCGACTGCCAGCACGGGACCGGCGACAGCAATGAGGGCAGCGAAGGCCAGAGACCGAATGAGCATGTATACCTCCAATTCCAAATGACGCCCTAGAGACTACGGGGCTGGGCGAAAGGTCCGGCTTAGTGCGTTGAATTTGTAAGTTTTTTGGTCCTGCTGCGGTGAAGCTTAGGCGACCTTGCCTGACACGCAAGGGAGCAAGGCGCCGATGACGTGTCGGCGGCCACCGCGGATATATCCACTCCCCCGTGCTTATGTAGCAAAAATTTGATTCTTCACGGATTGCCGGGGAAGTTGTGGCACCACCACTAATCTGCAGTGAGCAAACGGAGCGGACCAGGTGATCTCACAGACATGACTGGCCCGAAACAGATGTGGGACCAGGCTTGCCTGGGAAGCGCCGCGCGGGCGGCGCTCGATTTCAGGGGCGCAGAAAACACCAAGACATGTATCTGGTGGCCTTTATGCAATTGCAAGGCAGGCCGACAAAATGTTCATCGGAGCTTCTGGCTAGGGATTGCATCAGGGCACTCCAAGTGCCAGGCGATGTTGTAGTGTCGCTGTTAAGATCGAGCGCCGCCCGCGCGGCGCTTCCCAGGCAAGCCTGGCCCCACATCTGTTTCGGGCCAATTATGCCTGGGACATCACCTGATCCGCTCTGTTTGCTCACTGTGGATCTGCAGTGGCGCGACAACTTCCCCGGGATTCCGTGGAGAACCAAAAATTTACCAAGCTTTTACCCCGCCGCCGCCCCGTCTGGCCCGCGGGTTCTGCATAATCGGGCCTTTCATCCTGTCAAAGCCGAATAGTCATGTCATTACTGCCGTTTTCCGTTGCCCGCCTTGCCCGCCCTCTCGCCCTGAGCGTAGCCCTCGCCGCCCTTGCCGCCTGCAGCAGCCCGCCACCTGCCGATGATGACGGCATGGTCTCGCTGCAGGAATACCTCAAGACAGCCTACAACCCCGGTGTGGCCAACAAGCTCGACGGCTGGGCTACCCGCTGGGCCTGGGGCAACCACCAGGTCGACCTGTCGCTGGTGGTGCCCGCAGGCCAGAAAAACGTGCCGCTGGTGGTGTACCTGCCTGGCCTGGGCGAAGACGACAGCGCCGGCCAGCTGTGGCGCCAGAGCTGGGGCAACGCCGGCTATGCCGTGCTGACGGTGCAACCGACTCGTTACGACTCATCGGTCTATAAAACGCCGGACGCCCAGGCTGGCGCGTTCCGCGGCATTGCTGCCAACAGCTACGCTGACGCTGCCCTGCAAGCCCGGGTCGCCGAAGTCGTCACGGTGCTGGCCGAAGTGCGCCGCCGGGGCCTGGCCGGGGAAGCCGGCTTCAATGCCGTCGACGTGCAGCGCACCGTGGTCGCCGGCTACGACCTGGGCGCCCAGACCGCCGCCGCCCTGGCGGGCGAGCACGACGATGGCCAGGCACGCCTGAGCCAGTGGCGACCGCTGGGGGCTATCGTGCTGAGCCCCTACGTTGCCGCTGGCGCCGACCCGGCTCGTTTCGCCCATATCGACACCCCGCTGCTGTCGGTCACCGGGCCGCTGGATGAAGACCCGTTCAGCTGGGTCGCCAGTGCCCAGCAGCGCTTCGCCCTGTTTGACGGCCTGGGCAGCAGCGGCGGTTACCAGTTGCGCCTGCAGGACGCCAGCCACAAGGACCTCTCGGGCACCTTGGTGCATGCCGCCAAACCGGCCGGCCATGCCCATGACGAGGGCGGCGAAGGCGGTGGTCCCGGCGGCCCTGGTGGCCCCGGTGGTGACCGCCCTGGCGCTGGCAAACCCGCCGACCCAGGGGTCGACCGCCGCCAGGCAGCCAGCGTCGCGGCCGTTACCACGGCCTGGCTGGACGCCACGGTCAAGCACACCCCGGCCGCCCAGCAATGGCTCGACCAGCAGGCCGGGCAATGGCTGGGGCCCGTGGGCCGGTTGGAACACAAGGCTCCTGCCGCGCGTTGAGGCCCGTGGCTTGACAGCCTGATCCCGTGGCGCCGAAGATCGAAGATAGGAAGCTAACGAACCCGTCGGTTTCCTGTCCTCAGCTCTGTATTCGGGAACCGGTCAGTGAAAGGCACCTTCCGCTCGCTGCAAAACTACAACTACCGCGTCTGGGCCGGCGGCGCGCTCATCTCCAACATCGGCACCTGGATGCAGCGTACCGCCCAGGACTGGCTGGTGCTGGTGCAGTTGACCCACGAAAGCGCCACGGCCGTCGGTATCGTCATGGCCTTGCAGTTCGGCCCCTACCTGCTGCTGATGCCCTTCACCGGCCTTGCCGCCGACCATTTCGACCGGCGCAGGCTGGTGATGACCACCCAGGCCTTGTCCGGGGCCCTGGCGTTGGGCCTGGGGGTATTGACGCTCACCGGCATGGTGCAGCTCTGGCACGTGTACGTGTTCGCCTTCCTGTTCGGGTGCGTCAGCGCCTTCGACTCCACTGCGCGCCAGACCTTCGTCGCCGAACTGGTGGGTGACAAGCATTTGTCCAACGCCGTGGCCCTCAACTCCACGTCGTTCAATGCCGCGCGCATGATCGGCCCAGCGGTGGCCGGGGTGCTGATCGCCGCCATTGGCAGCGGTTGGGTGTTTGTGCTCAACGCAGCGTCGTTCGGTGCCGTGCTGCTGTCCCTGCGCTGGCTGCGCCTGGACGAACTGCGCACCCTCAAGCGCAGCAAAGGTACCCGCGCCAGCCTCGGCGAAGGCATGCGCTACGTGCGCAGCCGCCCGGACCTGCTGGCGATTCTGTGGATGTACTTCCTGATCGGCACCTTCGGCCTGAACTTCCCTATCTTCATTTCCACCATGTCGGTCAGCGTGTTTCACCAGGGCCCCAGTCAATACGGGGTATTGTCCTCGTGCCTGGCGGTAGGCTCGGTGCTGGGTGCGCTGCTCTCGGCCAGCCGCACCAACCCGCGCCTGGGGATGCTGCTGGTGGGGGCATTGCTGTTCGGCGCAGGCACCGGCTTGGCGGCGCTGATGCCGGGCTACTGGTGGTTCGGCCTGACGCTCACGGCCGTGGGTGTATCGGCACAGACCTTCACCACCACGGCGAACAGCACGGTGCAACTGTCCACCGACCCGCTGATGCGCGGGCGGGTCATGGCTATCCTGCTGGCGATTTCGGTCGGTGGCACACCGTTGGGCGCACCTGTCGTGGGCTGGGTGGCCGATGTCTGCGGTCCGCGCTGGGCCTTGGGGATTGGCGCGGCATCCGGACTGCTGGCGGCGGCCGTGGCGGTACGTTACATGGTCAGGTACCGCGGGTTGCGCGTGTGGATCGAGGGGCGCAGGCTGCGCCATAGCCTGGACGCGCTGTCATGATGGCCGTAGCAGCGGACCCGGCCGCGTCACAGGCGCCACGCACCCTCAGGCACACCGCATTCACGGCTGGCGCGGTGTGCCTGCTACTGCGCGGCGGTCGTGACTCGGCCGGGTCCGCTGCTACAGGGTGGCCTTACTGGTACGTTACACCCAGCGAGGCCAACGCGTCCCAATACCGCGGGTAGGTCTTGCCCACGCACAGCGGGTCCTGGATGCGAATACCCGCCACCTTCAAGCCGGCCAGGGCAAAGCACATGGCGATGCGGTGGTCGGAATGGGTGTCGATCAGCGCGTCTACCGTGGTCCCCGCCAGGGCCGGGTCGGCGTGGACCAGCAGGTCATCACCTTCTACCGTCGACAAACCCGGGCGAATGGCGTTCAGGCCATCGTCCAGGGCGGCCACGCGGTCGCATTCCTTGACGCGCAGGTTGGCCAGCTCGACGAACCGCACGGGCGTGCGGTTGAACGCGGCCAGGACCGCCAGGGTGGGAATGGCGTCCTGCATCTGGGAACCGTTGATTACCGCCGGCATGTTCGGGAACTGCGCGATGTAGGCCTGGGCCGCGGCGTCGGGCTGGGTGAACGCGTCATCGGCGACGCCCAGGTCAATGCGCCCGCCGGTCAGCGCCTGCGCGGCCCACAAGTACGTGGCGGCCGAGGCGTCCGGTTCGATGAAATAGTCACCGGCCACGTAGCCGGTGGGGTGCACTCGCCAGGTGACCTCATCCACTTGCTCGACCTGGGCACCGAAGGCGCGCATGCACGCCAGGGTGAGGTCCACGTAGCCACGGGCGCCGATGTCCTTGCCCGTCAGCGCCACGTCGATGGGCGCGGTGCCGCAGGCCGCCACCATCAGCAGGGCCGATACGTACTGGCTGGACAAGCCGCCGTCAATCTCGAACCGCTGCGCCTGCAGCCGGCCAGTGCCCTTGACCTGCACCGGCGGGCAGCCAGTGGCGCTGTGCACGTCGACGCCGCCGGCGCGCAGCGCGGCCAGCAGCGGGCCGATGGGCCGCTTCTGCATGTAGTGGTCGCCATCCAGGGTGACGTCACCCTCAACGGTGGCCACGGCTGCCGTCAGGAAGCGCACGGCCGTGCCGGCATTGCCCAGGAACAGCGGCGCCTCGGGCACCTGCAGTTGCCCGGTGCTGGTGACCACGAACGTGGTGTCATCCGGTTCCTCGATGACCACGCCCATCTGCCGCAAGGCATTGGACATGTGGCGAGTGTCGTCGCTTTTCAGCGCGCCGTCCAGGCGGCTGGTGCCCTTGGCGAGGGCGGCGAGCAGCAGCGCGCGGTTGGTGATGGATTTCGAGCCGGGCGGCGACACCTGCCCAGTCAATGCCACGCCTGGCGGAATCACCGTGATTGTTTGTTGCGCAGTCATTGGTTCAACACTCCCCAGTTCAATACCGTGCCAGCGGCTACACCACCGCTCTAAAGATCCCCATCATGCCATTTCTGCGCGGGCAGATCAGCCCTTTGCTTGCACCCGATTGCAGGCCGGGTCTAGGCTGGAAAGCTTTCATGGACATTTCGGTACATTTTCCATCGACAGGAGCGCTGCATGAACATCGTCAACCTGGGCAATACCGGCCTGAAGGTCTCACCGCTGGCGCTGGGCTGCATGACCTATGGCGTGCCCAACCGTGGCAAACACCCCTGGACCCTGGACGAAGACGCCAGCCGACCGCTGATCAAGGCAGCGCTGGAACTGGGCATCAACTTCTTCGACACCGCCAACAGCTACTCCGACGGCACCAGCGAGGAGATCGTCGGCCGCGCACTGCGCGACTACGCCCGGCGCGACGAAATCGTCATCGCCACCAAGGTCTATTTTCCCTTGCGCACGGCCCCCAACGTGGGTGGCCTGTCGCGCAAGGCAATCTTCGCCGAGATTGACAACAGCCTGCGCCGCCTGGGCACTGACTATGTCGACCTGTACCAGATCCACCGCTGGGACTACGCCACCCCCATCGAGGAAACCCTGGAAGCGCTGCACGACGTGGTCAAGGCCGGCAAAGCCCTGCACATCGGCGCGTCGTCCATGCACGCCTGGCAGTTCGCCAAGGCCCTGGCGACGTCCGAACGCCATGGCTGGACCCGATTCGTCTCGATGCAAAACCACCTGAACCTGATCAACCGCGAGGAAGAGCGCGAGATGCTGCCCCTGTGCCGTGACGCCGGCATCGCTGTGCTGCCCTGGAGCCCGTTGGCCCGTGGCCGCCTGACCCGCGACTGGGACCAGAGCACCGCACGCACCGACACCGATGACTACGGCAAAAGCCTCTACCAGCCCCACACCGAGGCGTGCGACCGGCAGATCGTCGACGCCGTGGCCAAGGTCGCCGCGTACCGCGGCGTGCCCCGTGCCCAAGTTGCGCTGGCCTGGGTGATGCAGAGTCCAGGCGTGACCGCACCGCTGGTGGGCGCGTCGCGGACCGAACACCTGACCGATGCGGTGGCGGCGTTGGCGTTGGAGCTGACCGACGAGGAAATCGAGCAGCTGCAAGCCCCCTATATCCCCCATGCGGTGGTGGGCTTTACCTGATCCAGAGGGGCCAGCGGCCCAGCCTGAAACGCTGGCCAATGTCATCTGACGTCTGATAACCTCGAAGGCACAATAACAAGGAGTTCGCCCATGCCCTCTCCCCTCGCACGCCTGGTCCGCCGAACCCTTCCTTTCCTGTTCGCCACCCTGTCGAGTCAGTTCACCATGGCCTCAACCTTCGTCTACGTGTCCAACGCCGCCGACGGCACGCTGTCTTCGTATCAACTGGACAACCCCAGTGGCAAGCTCACCACCGGTCCCGTTACCCAGGCTGGCCCCAACGTGATGCCACTGGCCGTGCACGGCAACCACCTGTTCGCTGCGGTGCGGTCCAAACCCTACAATGTACAGACCTTCAGCATCGCCGCCGGCGACGGGCAGTTGACCAAGATCAGTGAAAGCCCGACACCGGACAGTTACGCCTACATCTCCCTGGACCAGACCGGGCGCTACCTGTTCGGGGTGTCCTATGACAACGACATCGTCACCGTCACCCCGGTCGCCCATGGCACCGTGGCCGCCGAGCCCCTGCACACCCTGAAGACCGCCCAGAACGCCCACTCGGTGCGCATCGATCGACAGAACCGCACCCTGCTGGTGGCCAACCTGGGGGGCGAACGTGTACTGCAATACCACTTCGACAGCCACACCGGCGCCCTCACCCCTTACACCCCGGATCACTTGCGAGCACCTGCGGGCTTGGGGCCCCGCCACCTGGTGTTCGCCCCTGACAACCGCTACGTCTATGTGCTGGATGAGCTGCAGGCCCGCGTCATCAGCTATGCACTGGATGCCCACAGCGGCCAGCTGACCCAGGTCGCCGTGGCCGACAGCCTGCCCAGCGATTCTGCGTTGAAGCCCGGCGCCCCGCGCGGGCCGTCCCGGATCGGCACACCGGCCATGCAACCCCACGCCGACACTAGCCAGGACATCTGGGCCGCCGATATTCACCTGACCCCGGACGGCAAGTACCTGTACACCAGCGAGCGCACCAGCAGCGTGCTGGCGGCCTTCAAGGTTGACCAGGCCCATGGCTCCCTGACACCCATCGGCACCTTTGCCACCGAACGCCAGCCCCGCGGTTTCGCCATCACTGCCGACAGCCGCCACCTGATCTGCAGTGGCGAGAAGTCCCAGCACATATCGGTGTTCGACATCGACCCGGCCAGTGGCCGACTCACTCTCAATGATCGCTACCCGGTGGGCAACGGCGCCAACTGGGTGGAAATCGTCGATCTGTGAACGCCCCCTGGCCCGGCAAGTCGGGGCTTATTTCGTTTCGCTGGAAATAGGCGAAAAATATTCTAATAACCGCGGCATTCGACGGGTAAAAATCAACTTTTTTGCCCGCCCACCCGGGTAAGCTTTCTTCCATCGCCCCATTGGAAGAAAGGGAAGCCCCATGCCCACCGAACCGCTGTATTTCGATTACGCCGCCACCACCCCTGTCGACGAGCGCGTGATCGCCGCCATGGTGGCCTGCCTGGGCCAAAGCGGCACCTTCGGCAACCCGGCGTCCAGCTCGCATGCCTATGGGCAACGCGCCCGCCAGGCCGTTGAACTGGCTCGTCGGCAGGTGGGCGAGTTGATCGGCGCCCCCGCCGATAGCCTGGTGTGGACCTCGGGTGCCACCGAATCCAACAACCTGGCGCTCAAGGGCATCGCGGCCACGGCGCCGGCCAACCGCCGGCACCTCATCACCAGCTGCCTGGAGCACAAGGCCGTCCTGGACACGGTCAACGAACTGGAACAGCAAGGCTTTCGCGTTACCCGCCTGCAGCCGGACGCCAATGGCCTGATCCAACCTCACGCGGTGGCCGCCGCCCTGGCCGCGGACACCCTGCTGGTGTCGTTGATGCTGGTGAACAATGAACTGGGCACCCTCACCGACGTGGCCGCCATCGGCCAGCTCGTCCGTGACCATGGCGCGCTGTTCCACGTCGACGCGGCCCAGGGCACCGGCAAGGTCGCCATCGACCTGGCGCGCTGGCCGGTAGACCTGCTCTCCATGTCGGCCCACAAGAGCTATGGCCCCAAGGGTATCGGTGCCCTGTACGTGGGCGAGCGCGCACGGCCGGCCCTGCGCGCCCAGATACATGGCGGCGGCCACGAGCAAGGCCTGCGTTCCGGCACCCTGGCCACCCACCAGATCGTCGGCATGGGCAGCGCCTACGCGCTGTCGGCCATTCACCTGGTGGACGAAACCCAGCGCCTTCAGCGCCTGTCGGCGCGCCTGCGCGACGGCCTGCTGCAATGGCCAGGCGTGCGGCTCAATGGGTGTGCGCACCAGCGCATTCCCCACACCCTGAACCTGTGCATCGATGTGCCGGGGTTCAACAGTGCGGCGTTGGCCCATGACCTGGCGGTATCCTCGACCTCCGCGTGCAACTCGGCCAGCGCCGGACCGTCCCATGTGCTCGTGGCCCTGGGGTTGAGTGCCGAGCAGGCCCAGCGCAGCGTGCGCTTGAGCCTGGGACGCTTCACCACCGAGGCCGATGTGGACCGTGCCATCGCCGTCATCGGCCAAGTCGTGAGCGCCCCGCCACCGCTGTGGTGATACACGCGTGGCGCCGTGGCTCAGCTGGCGCGTTCCAGTACGGTCAGCAGGTCGACGAACTGTGACGTCAGTCGGTGCCGCGGCTCCAGGTGAATCAGCGGCACCGAGGCCTGATGGGATTCGCGCATCTTCACCGAACTGCTGATGTACACCGGCAAAACAGGTAGTCGCTCACTCACCAACTCGTCAATCAACTGCTGATGCAGGCTGGCCCGGCTGACGAACTGGTTGACGACGATACCTTCCACTACCAGCGACTCGTTGTGGTCGCCCCGCAGATCGGCCACCTGTTCGATGACGTTGTACAGCGCCTGGCGCGAGAAGCTGTCGCAGTCGAAGGGAATCAACACGCGATCGGCGGCGATCAGCGCACTGAAGGTGTAGAAATTCATCGCGGGCGGGGTGTCGATGTAAATGCGTTCATAGTCTTGCGACAACTCCACCAGCAGACGGCGCAGCTTGTTGATCTTGAACTTGGCTTCCAGCTTGGGCTGCAAATCGGCCAGCTCAGGGCTGGCGGTCACCAGGTGCAAGTTGTCGTAGGCGGTTTCACAGATCTCGACCCGGCTCTTCTTGCTGGCCAGCCCGCCCGACAGCGTCTGCTTGAAAAAGTCGGCAATGCCCACCGGAATGTCATTGCCCATCAGCCCGGTCAGGTAATGGGTAGAGTTTGCCTGGGCATCCAGGTCCACCAGCAGCGTGCGATAGCCCTCGGCGGCGCTTACTGCAGCCAGGTTGCAGGCGATGCTCGACTTGCCAACGCCCCCTTTTTGATTAAATACAACGCGACGCATGGGCTGTTGGATCCACGGCAAAAGAAAAAACAGTAGCAAGCTAATATTTCAGTTTCATTGCAGCAGCGTGACAACCCTCAGCCGTTAGGCATTCGTGGGCATGACCCGGTCGCGCCCCGCCTCCTTGCCCTGGTACAGCAGCTGATCGGCGCGGATCAGCGCGTCACGAAAGGCTTCGCCGGGCTGCAGGGCCGCCACCGCCAGGGTGGCGGTAACGGTCAGCCCGGCACCTTCTACCTGGCCTGCGTGTTCACGGATATGCGCCAGTACGCGATCGGCCACCTGCCGAGCCTCCAGCACCGTGGTACTGGGCATCAGCACCAGAAACTCCTCGCCCCCCCAGCGCGCGGCGATGTCCGTGCCGCGTACGCACGCAGCGATGCTGTCGGCCACCCGTTGCAGCACCAGGTCGCCGAAGTCATGGCCGTGGCGGTCATTGATCTGCTTGAAATGGTCCACGTCCAGCAGCACGATGGCGGTCGCGGCTGCCTGGCGCTCGGTGCCGATCTGGCGCAAGCGCTGCAAGACCCGACGGCGCGTGTACAGGCTGGTCAGGCTGTCACGGTGCGCGGTATGGAACAGCTGCAATTGCATCGACAGCGTGAACCGAACCGACAGGTACGTGGCGTGCAGCAGCAGCGCCACGGCGGTCAGCGCATTGCCAATCCCGAATGCTTCGGTCAGCCCATCGCCAATTGCAGTGGCCACGCCTGTCTCGCGTCGCAGGGCATACCCGCCCACGGCCACGACCATGATCGCCAAACTCAAGCCTCGGCGCCGCAGGGGTGCGTTCTGGAAACTGAAGGCAATGATCGGCACCAGGAAGAACAGGTAGAAATAGAAGTTGCTGTCCCAGCCCACCATCCAGGTGGCGACGATGGCATGCCCGAGAATCTCCAGGCTCAGCAGCATCCCCGCGGTCTGCAGGCGGCCACTGGCGATAGCGCGCAGGCACACGACATACACCAGAATGCTCAGCGCATTGGCAGCCAGCAGTACCGGCACGTGCAGGAACAGGAACAGCCCGAACAGCAGAATGTGAATCGCGAAGGCGATCCATACGATGGGCACGATGTGCTTCCAGAACTGGGTGGTTGCATCCTGCAAGACCTGAGCGCGGTCGTCAGCGGAAAGGCTGTTCATCGGGGTGTCTCGCGGGCAACGGTAAAGGGGCAGTCAGCACGATGAGTGTCGGCTGAAAATGGCGCGACTTGATGCTGTTCAGCGGGACGGTAGGTAAAATAAAGAAGCGCCTGACCGTATGAGGATAGGCCAGCCATCAGGTGGTGGCCTGACCAGGCTGCGCGAGGGTGCGTGGTTGCCAAACCGCCTACCCTGCGGTGTACTGCGCAACTCGTCTAGAAAAAAAGGAAGCCTGCCGTCATGAAGATCGCCTTTCTCGGCCTGGGTACCATGGGCCTGCCCATGGCCACCAACCTGATCAACGCTGGGTATAGCGTACGTGCCTGGAACCGCTCGCCGCAGCCCGTGGAGAAACTGGTGACCCTGGGCGCGGTGGCGGCGGCCAGCCCGCGCGAAGCGGTGGAAGGTGCCGACGTGCTGATTTCGATGCTGGCCGACGACACCGCCACCCTCGATACCCTGGTCGATACCCAGGCGCTGTCAACGCTCAAACAGGGCGCCATTCACATCAACATGGCCACCGTGTCGGTGGGCCTGGCCACGCTATTGGCGGCCCTGCACCTGGAACACGGCACGTCCTACATCGCGGCGCCGGTGCTGGGCCGGGTGAATGTCGCCGAGGCCGGGCAACTGCAGATTCTGGCGGCCGGTCATGCCGCAGCGCTGGCCGCGGTGCAACCGCTGTTCGACGTGCTCGGGCAGAAAACCTGGCCCCTGGGCGACCGGCCGGAACAGGCCAACGCGGTGAAGCTGGCGGTGAACTTCATGATCGCCAGCGCGATCGGCACACTGGGTGAAGCCGCAGCCCTGGCCGAGGGCTACGACGTGGACAAGGCGGTGCTGATCGACCTGGTGACCTCGACCCTGTTCGCCGCCCCGGTGTACAACGGCTACGGCGACGCCATTGCCCAGGAGCGCTTCGAGCCGGCCGGCTTCAAGCTGGCGCTGGGCCTCAAGGACGTGCGCCTGGCCATGGACGCTGGCGAGAAGGCCAACGTGCCCCTGCCACTGGCCAGTACCTTGCGCGATGCCTTGATCGAGGGCGTGGCCCACGGCGAGGGTCATCTGGACTGGGCAGCCCTGTCGCGCACGGCGGCACGCCGTGCCGGGCAAGCCTGAGCGGTGGACGCTGGCGCCCTGGCCCAGGCCACGGCCTTCCTGGCCGGCCTGGACGATGACTGGGCGCGCCACATCGCCCAGGTCGGACCTTGCGGGCACGTGCCGAAGCCAGCGCGTGAACCCTATGAAGCGCTGATCCGGGCCATCGCTTACCAGCAACTGCATGCCAAGGCGGGCGATGCGATTCTGGGGCGGTTATTGGCGCTGTATCCCGGCGGCGCCTTCCCCGACGCCCGACAGTTGCTGGCCACCGACCCGGCGCTGCAACGCGCCTGTGGTTTTTCCGCCGCCAAACTGGCAACGATCCGCGGTATCGCACAAGCCAGCCTGGACGGCGTCGTGCCCAGCCGCGCTGACGCCCTGCAGCGGTCGGATGAAGACCTGATCAGCCGCCTCAGCGCCCTGCGCGGCATCGGCCGCTGGACCGTGGAAATGTTCCTGATCTACACCCTGGAGCGTGCCGACATCCTGCCGGTGGACGACTTCGGCGTGCGCGAGGGCTACCGGCGCCTCAAGCAACTGCCCACGGCGCCCACGCCCGGGCAGATGCGTGAACTGGGCAAAGCCTGGGCACCGTGGCGGACGGTGGCGGCGTGGTACCTGTGGCGGTGCAAGTGAATTGTCGCGCGCGGGACCAGGACGCCGCCAGGTCCTTCGCTGCGCCGCGGCTGCAGCGAGCCTGCGGATTGCACATCCCTCCACCTAGTTGTACGATGTCCGTCAACATCAAGCCGTCAGGCTTTCTCAGAACAATCTGAAGAACCAGGAGATCACGATGTCCACCCTTCTCGGCCACAATTTCATCGCCGGCCACCGCAGCGCCCAGGGCAGCAAACACTTGCAGAGCCTGGACGCGACCACCGGCGAAGCGCTGCCTTATACCTTCATTCAAGCCACCGAAGGCGAAGTCGACGCCGCCTGCCGCGCCGCCGAAGCGGCCTTTGATGAATTTCGCCACCTGAGCCCTGCCCGCCGTGCCGAGTTCCTGGACGCCATCGCCGATGAGATCGATGCCCTGGGCGATGACTTCGTGGCGATCGTGTGCCGCGAGACCGCCCTGCCCGCCGGGCGCATCCAAGGTGAACGCGGCCGCACCAGTGGCCAGATGCGCCTGTTCGCCAAGGTGCTGCGCCGCGGTGACTTCCTGGGCGCGCGCATCGATCAGGCGCTGCCGGATCGCAAGCCATTGCCGCGTGTCGATCTGCGCCAGTACCGCGTCGGGGTAGGCCCGGTGGCCGTGTTTGGCGCCAGCAATTTCCCACTGGCCTTCTCCACCGCCGGTGGCGACACCGCCGCAGCCTTGGCCGCCGGTTGCCCAGTGGTGTTCAAGGCCCACAGCGGCCACATGGCCACCGCCGACCAAGTGGGTTGCGCGATCATCCGCGCGGCCGAGAAAACCGGCATGCCCAACGGCGTGTTCAACATGATCTACGGCGGTGGCGTGGGTGAGTGGCTGGTCAAGCACCCGGCCATCCAGGCCGTGGGTTTCACCGGTTCGCTGAGCGGCGGTAACGCCCTGTGCAAGATGGCAGCCGAACGCCCGCAACCCATTCCGGTGTTCGCCGAAATGTCCAGCATCAACCCGGTGGTGCTGCTGCCCCAGGCGCTGGCCACCCGTGGCGAGACCGTGGCCAAGGAACTGGCGGCCTCGGTGGTCATGGGCTGTGGCCAATTCTGCACCAACCCGGGCCTGGTGATCGGCGTCAGCTCACCCGCCTTCACCGCGTTCCTCGGCCAGTTGCAGGAACAGATGGCTGCCCAGGCGCCGCAGACCATGCTTAACGCTGGCGGCCTGCGTAGCTATACCCAAGGCCTGGAACACCTGGCGGCCCACCCGGGCGTCACCCACCTGGCCGGCGAAGCGCAATCGGGCAGCCAGGCACGCCCGCAGCTGTTCAAGGCTGACGTGGCGCTGCTGCTCCAGGGCGATGAACTGCTGCAGGAAGAGGTATTCGGGCCGACCACCATCGTCATCGAAGCCCAGGACGACGCGCAACTCAAGGCTGCCCTGCAGGGCCTGCGCGGGCAACTGACCGCCACCCTGATCGGTGAAACCGATGACCTGGTGGCTTACCAGTGGCTGGTGCCGCTGCTGGAGCAGAAAGTCGGGCGTATCCTGGTCAACGGCTACCCGACCGGCGTTGAAGTGTGTGACGCCATGGTTCATGGCGGGCCGTACCCGGCCACCTCCGATGCCCGCGGCACCTCGGTGGGCACCCTGGCCATCGACCGTTTCCTGCGCCCGGTGTGCTACCAGAACTACCCCGAGGCACTGCTGCCCGAGGCCCTGCGCAACAGCAACCCACTGGGGCTCAAGCGTCTGGTCAACGGTGAGTGGAGTGATGCCGCGCTGTAATGGCGGTAGCGTGCCAGCGAAACGAGCAACGCGGTCTGCCTGACAGACCGCGCTGCATATCCGCTCCCTACAGCGTTCCCCGTCTCGCCGCGAGCGCTATGGATTCAGTGGGTCCAACAGGGCGCGGGTGGCTTGATGAGCCAATGCCAAGCGCTCGACACTCTTCAACGCGCCGTAGGGCATTTCCACGCTCACCTGCACCCCCTGCGGTAACGCCGCCATCAACTCGACCAGGGGTAATTGCCCCTGGCCTGGTGGCAACCGCCCTTCCCTGGCTTCAGCGATAATCCCCTCCTCGGGCGGCGCCAGCAGCGGTGCATCGCACAGCTGCACCGTGCGCAGCCAGCGCGGGTCTATCGTCTGGAGCATGGCCACCGTACCGCCACTGCGAAACAGGTGCAGGGCATCCAGCAAGAGGCCGCCATTGGCTTGCCCTGCGCCCTCGACGATCTGCCGCGCCTGCGCCAGGTTCGCCACCGCCCGCCAGCGCATGAATTCCAACTCCACCCGCAAGCCGTACCCCGCCGCCAACTGGCACAACGCGGCATAGTGGTCGGTCAGCCGGGAATACTCGCGATCGTCCCCGGACACCGTCAGGCTGGCCGCACCCAGGTCGGCCCCCGCCTCCAGCAGCGGCGCCAACGCCTGGATATCCACCTGGGGCGTCAGTTCGACGAACTCGATGTCCGCCACGCGCATGCCTTCCTCCGCCAGCACCGCCTTCAGGCCGCGCCGCGCCGGCGCCTCCAGCGGGTAGCACACACCGCCTGCCATGGCAGGGTGCAACCGCAGCCCTACCGCGGAAAAACCAGCCCCCGCGGCCTGGCGAACCAGGTCGGCGGGGGCCAGTTGCAGGGCGGTCAGGTGAGCGACGCCCAGGGCCATCAGTACGTGGCCCTGCCGCCACTGAGGTCGAACACGAAACCAGTGGTGAAGCTGCACTCCGGTCCGGCGATCCAGGTCACCATGTTGGCGATCTCTTCGATCTGCAGGAAGCGGCCCATGGGGATCTTGGCCTTGCTGGCGGCGATGTGCTCAGGGGTCATTTCCGCCATCAGCCCGGTTTCCACCATGGCCGGGGCGATGCAGTTGAGCAGCACCCCGTCCTGGGCCAGTTCCTTGGCCGCCGACTTGGTGAACGCAATCACGCCCGCCTTGGCCGCCGAGTAGGCCGAGATGTACTGCACACCGTCCTTGCCGGCCATGGAGGCGACGTTGACGATACGCCCGTACTGGCGCTCGCGCATGTGCGGGATCGCGGTACGGCAGCAATAGAACACCCCGGTCAGGTCAATGGCCAGGACCTGGTCCCAGGCCTCGACGGGGTAGTTCCACGACTCCACCACCGGGCCGTTGATGCCGGCGTTGTTGACGAGGATATCGACACGTCCCAACTGCTCGACCACCTCGGCGAACGCGGCTTCAACCGAGGCCAGCGAGGCTACGTTCACCGCTTGGCGCAGCGTGGGGGTGAAGCCGGCGGCGCTGGCGTCCCACTGGTCCACGTTCAGGTCCCAGATCACGATGTTGGCACCTGCCTGGCGCAGACGCTTGGCGATGCCCAGGCCGATGCCGCGCATGCCGCCGGTGATGATGGCCGTCTGGCCTTCCAGATGTTGACTCATGTGACGCTCCTTTCAAAGGTTCGGGATATCGGGCAGACGCTTGAGGTCTGTCACCAGGAAGAGGTAGCAACCGGCGCCGCACAGGGTCACCAGCGAGATAAAGGCCAGGGCCCAGACAAACGAGCCGGTCAGGGTGACGATGATGCCGATCACCAGCGGGATGACGATGCCGGCGGCGTTGGCGAACAGGTTGAACAACCCGCCGCTGAGGCCGATCAGGCCTTTGGGCGCGATGTCGGACACGATCATCCAGGCCAGCGCCGACATGCCCTGGGCGAAATAGGCCACGCACAGGATCGCCACCACCAGGGCATCGGATTGCACGTAGTTGGCCAGCACGATCACCGAGGACGCCAACAGGCCGGTGATCACCGGAACCTTGCGCGCCAGGTTCAGGGAAATGCCACGGCGCAGCATGCTGTCCGACAGCCACCCACCCACCAGGGTGCCGGCCGAGGCCGCGATGAAAGGCAGCACCGCCACCCAGCCCACTTTCAGCCAGGGCATGTGCCGTTCGGTGACCAGGTAAGTGGGAAACCAGGTCAGGAAAAACACGTTGGTGGAGTTGCAGGCGAACTGCCCCAGGCATATGCCGAGCATGTTGCGCTGTTTGAGCAGTTGCGGGATCTGCGACCAGGCGAAACGCGTGGCCTTCTGCCCGCCGTCCACCACCCCGCCGCCGGCGGCAATGTAGTCGAGCTCGGCCTGGTTGGCCTGTTTCGATTGGTGCGGTTCATGAAACTTGCGCCACCACACCAGCCCGTACAGCACCCCAACCAGGCCCACGGCCATCAACAGGAAGCGCCAGCCGTAGGCGTGCAACACCCAGAACAGCAACGGCGTGAGGAACGCCAGGCCGCAGTATTCGGCCAGGGTGTAGATACTCGTGGCGCGGGCCCGTTCGCTCTGGGGGAACCAGGTCGCCACGACCCGGCTATTGGTGGGGAAACAGGGTGCCTCGGTGGCGCCGATCAGCAGGCGAATGCCCAGCAGCGAGGCAAAACCGGTGGCCAGGCCTTGCAGGCCGGTGAACAACGACCACAGGGTCAGCGCCAGCCAGTAGGTGAGCTTGGTGCCCAGGCGGTCGAGCAGGATGCCCCCGGGGATCTGCGCGGCGGCGTAGGTCCAGGAAAACGCCGAGAAAATCAGGCCCATCATGGCCGCGTTCAAGCCCAGGTCAGCGCTGATGCTGGGGGCCGCGATGCCCATCACGCTGCGGTCCAGGTAGTTGATGGTGGTCCCGCCGGCGATCAGCGCCAGGATCATGAACCGGGTGCGGCTGCGGGCTTGCACCGCCGGGGCGGCGGTCCGGTACGCAGGGAGTTCGAAGTTGCGGTCGGCACTCATGAGGTTTACCTCTTGTTATTGTTGTTGCACAGGCATTTCAGTACGGCGGTCAGCGGAACCCGAACAGGCGCCGCGGGGTTTCCCACATCACCTGGCGCCGCACGTGGGCGTCAGGCATGAATTGTTCGGCCAGCTTGAGCAGCGGCCCATAGTCGACCCGCTGCTGGGCCCGCAGGAACGGCCAGTCCGAACCCCACACGCAGGCCTCGGGGCCGAAGGCGTCGAGCAGCGCCTGGACGTAGGCCAGGGTGTCCTCGAACACGCTGTCCATGGGCGCGAATTTCTGCATGCCCGAGATCTTTACCGTGGCGCGGCCGCGCTCGGCCAGGCGCAACAAGGCCTGGAAGCCAGGTTGGTACAGGCCGTGCTCGATGTCTGGGCGGCCACAGTGGTCGATCAGCAGGCGCACGTCGCTCTGGTCGATCAGTTCCAGCAATTGGACCAATTGGTCGCCCACCGTCTGGATCTGCGCGAACAGACCCAACTCCGCCAGCTTGGGCAACAGCGCCTCGGCGCCGGCCATCACGGTCAGGCCCTCGGTGGCGGGGTTGAATGCCACACCGACCACACCCTTTTTCTGGTAGGCCGCCAAGGCCTCCAGGCTGATGTCATGGTCGACCACCACCACGCCTTTGTAGCGCCCTTCGCTGCTGGCCAGCGCCGACAGCAGCAGGCGGTTGTCGCCGCGATAGCCGCTGGTGGGCTGGACCAGCAGCGCGTGCTGCACGCCATAGGCGTCCAGGACCCGGTTGAATTGGTTGAGGGTGCCGATCTCCTGGCCGGCCGGGCGGTAAATCGTGTTGGCCAGGTACGGGAACTGGGCCGGGTCGAACAAGTGGTTGTGACAGTCGATCTTGGGTTCGTCGAAAATGCTCATTGCACGGCCTGCACCGGGTGGGAATGGCGACAGGCTACAAAAAACCCCCGCCCATGGCTCATACTCAGATGGCGCAAACCATAACCAAAGGTTAAATACCCCCTCATGGTCTCGACCCAGCCCCCTGCCGATACCCCCGAAGCCGGCAACATGGCCTTCAAGCTGCGCCACATGGAAGTGTTCCGCGCGGTCATGCTGACCGGCTCCATCAGCGGTGCGGCAAAGATGCTCTACGTCTCGCAACCCGCAGTGAGCAAGTTGATCGCCTACATCGAAAGCCGCCTGGCCTTGCGCCTGTTCGACCGCATCAACAATCGCCTGGTGCCTACCAGCGAGGCCCAGGCGCTGTACCGCGAGGTGGAACGCGTCTACCAGGCCGCACTGTGGGTGAACGAGTGCGCCCAGTCCCTGGCGACCACCCCCAACCGCCAACTGCGGGTGTGCTGCAGTGCATCGCTGTCTACCGTGGTATTGCCCCATGCCCTGGCCGAGCTCAAACGCCAGGTGCCGGCCATGCACATCGAGTGGCACACCACGCTGATGAACGACATGCCCGTGCAGTTACTGGGCAAGAAAGTGGACCTGTCCATCTCGGCCTTGCCGGTGCTGCACGACCACCTGTACTCCCTGCCCTTCATGCGCGGGCGCATGGTCTGCGTCTTGCCCCCGGGCCACGCGCTGGAAAGCCAGCCGGTGATCGAGATGGCGCACCTGGCGCGCGAACCGTTGTTGCTGTTCCGGCCGGACATCCCCTTCGGGCAACTGATCAACCGGGCGATCGAACGCACGGGGGTGGCCTTGAACTCGTTCCTGGACTTCACCAACGCGCCAGAAGCGGTGGCGCTGGTGAAACAAGGCATGGGGGTGAGTATCATCGACGAATTCGTGGCCCAGGACAGCGGCCTGGTGGTCAAGCCCCTGGCCGATGAGATCGGCTTTGACATCAGCTTTGTGTTTTCGCGCTTCGATCCGCTGCCGGAGGCGGCGCGGCGGATGATGCAGGTGCTGTTGGACCAGGCGCGGGGGTTGGGGCGGGAGATCGAGGGGTTTGCCTGGCCAGAGTGAGGCTTTCCGGGCTCTTTTTTCGGCAGGGCCGCCAGCGGCATGGCGTGGGGTTGCGGAATCTCGACAACACTGGAACCCAATGGCGGGCACTTAGCCCGCCCGCCGGCAGTCTCAACTGGGGAACCCCCAAGGACTTCCCCCCCAATGCCCCTGAGCCCCCAATCCCAAGGCAAAGCCGCCCGCAAGCAATGCCCCCGGACCAGCCACCGCCACGCCGGCAACATCGACCGCGACCCGCTGGCGCTGATCGAAGCCTCCAGCAAGGGCCGGGTGAAGTCCCTGGTGGCGCTGCGCTACGGGCGCATGCTGGCCTCGCCCTTTACCTTCTACCGCGGCAGCGCGCTGCTGCAGGCCCACGACCTGGCCGGCACGCCCGACATGGGCCTTACCGTGCCGCTGTGCGGAGACGCGCACCTGATGAACTTCGGCGGCTTCGCGACCCCGGAACGCAACCTGGTGTTCGGCCTCAACGACTTTGACGAAGCCCATCCGGGCCCGTGGGAGTGGGACCTCAAGCGCCTGACCGCCAGCTTCCTGATCGCCGCCCGTGCCCTGCGCCACACCCGCAGCGTCGAGGAAGCGGTGTGCCACGAAGTGGTGGGGGCCTACCAGGCGACCATGGCCTTGTGCGCAGAGCAAGGCGCGCTCAATACCTGGTATGGGCGCATCAGCCCCGGGGAATTGCTGGAACAGCCACAAAGCAGCCGGACCCTGGAATTTCTGCGCCAGACCATCGAAAAAGCCCACCGCCGTACTCACGCCGGGCTGCTGCCCAAGATCGTCGACCAAGACCACCACGGCCGCCTCACCCTGCGTGACGACCTGCCGGAAATCTTCCACCTGCAAGGCAAGCACTCGCTGCTGGACCACGACGACGACTGGCTGGCCGCCAAGCGCTGGCAGCCGCTGTACAAGGCGTTGATGAGCAAGTACAGCACCACCCTGCAGGGCGACCGACGCGAGCTGTTGTCGCGCTTCGAAGTCGACGACCTGGCCTTCAAGGTGGTGGGCGTGGGCAGTGTCGGCACCCGCTGCCTGGTGGCCCTGCTCACCGATGAGCTGCGCAACCCGCTGTTCCTGCAATTCAAGGAGGCCCGCCGCTCGGTACTGGCGGATTATGTGAAGGTGCACACCCCGTTCAAGCACCACGGCCAGCGGGTGGTGGACGGCCAGCGCTTGATGCAGCCGGCCAGCGACCTGTTCCTGGGCTGGACGGCCAGCCCCAACGGGCACCACTTCTACGTACGCCAGTTGCGCGACATGAAGGTGTCGGCCGAACTGGAAACCTTCGATGACCAGACCCTGGTGGCCTACGCGCGCCTGTGCGGCCGCGCCCTGGCCCGCGCTCACGCCAAGGCCAGCGGCTGCGCAGCGGTGATCAGTGGCTACATCGGCAAAGGCACCCAACTGGCGGACGCACTGCTCACCTATGCCCAGGCATACGGCGAACAGAATGAGCGCGACTTCGAGATATTCCAGAAAGCCTGCCGCTCAGGCCGCCTGCACGCCCGCACCGAAGCGGATTTCACCGCGGACCGCCTGCCCTGATTTCATCCCCGCGTGGGCCATTGTGTGCTTTCATCCAGGGGTTTCGTTCATTTCAATGCAGGAGCAATGACATGCAACAGCGACAACTGGGCACCACTGATCTGCGCATCGCACCGTTGGTATTTGGCGGCAATGTCCTGGGCTGGACCGCCGACGAGGCTACCAGCCTGGCCGTGCTGGACGCTTTCGTCGACCAGGGCTTCAATGCCATCGACACCGCCGATGTGTACTCGGCCTGGGTGCCGGGCCACGTCGGCGGCGAATCGGAAACCTTGCTGGGCAAATGGTTCAAGGCCCGCCCTGGGCGGCGCGAAAAGGTCGCGCTGTTTACCAAGGTCGGCATGAAGCTGGGGGAAGACAAGGAAGGTTTGAAGGAAAAATGGATCGTGCGGGCGGTGGAAGACTCGTTGCGGCGCCTGGGCACCGACTACATCGACCTGTACTTTTCCCATCGGCCTGATGCCACCACCCCCGAAGAGGAGACCCTGGGCGCCTACGCCAAATTGCTGCAGGCGGGCAAGATTCGCTCCATCGGCGCCTCCAACTTCGATGCCGCGCAACTGGCCGCGAGCCTGGAGACGGCGCGTAACCATCAACTGCCCAGCTACCAGGTACTGCAGCCGGAGTACAACCTGTACGACCGCGATCAATACGAAGGTGCGCTCCGCGACCTGTGCATCGCCGAAAACATCGGTGTGGTGACCTACTACAGCCTGGCGTCGGGCTTCCTGACCGGCAAATACCGCACCAAGGCAGACCTGGGCAAGAGCGTGCGCGGCGGGCGTATCGAAAAATACCTGGACGAGCGCGGCCTGAAGTTGCTGGCGACCCTGGACGGCATCGCCGAGGCCCACCAGGCGGCGCCTGGCGAAGTGGCGCTGGCCTGGCTGATCGCCCGTGAAGGCGTGACCGCCCCCATCGCCAGCGCTACCAGTCTGGAGCAGGTGCACAGCTTCGGCCGTGCGGCGCGATTGGTGCTAAGCCGCGAAGAGCTGGACGCGCTAACCGCCGCGTAGGGCAGCCCTCGCAGCCGGCTCGGGCTCAGTGAGCCCGAGCCTCGGCATGCTTCACGGCGTCTTCCACGCCCTGCAGCATCTGGCCGATGGTCCATGGCTTGCGCAGGAAGGCGACTTCGCACTTGACCCCCGACGACTCCGGGGTCTCGTGGCCCGACATGATCAGAATCGGCATCTCGGGCCATCGTTCATGCACCAGGTTAGACAAGTCGGCACCGTTGAGCGTGCCCGGCATCAGGATATCGGTCAGCAACAACCCGACCTCGGGCGCGCGCTGGTCCAGAAAGGGCACCGCCGCATCGGCGGTCTCGAACTCGACGGTTTCATACCCCTCCTCCTTGAGTATTTCGCAGACAAACTCGCGAATGATGACTTCGTCTTCCACCACCACTACCAGGGGGTGAGCGAGTTCATTGCGTTCCATCGATGTTGAATTCATGACGATCATTTCCTGGTCTGGGCTACAGCGTGCGCCTGTTGTACAACGTAGGAGCGACAAGCCCGACGGAAATTCAATTTTCATTCAATAACGTTGTTGCAGCGCTTCTTCGATGCGCCAACGCCATCCCGGACGCAAGCGCCGCGGCCAGCACGGCGGCGGCCAGGTAGAGGCTATCGTCATGCCCCGGCAGCAGGTCGAGGAAGGCCGACAGGAACTGGCCCAGGAACAGCGCCATGGACAGGAAGGCCAGATGCCGACCGCGCAACGCCGGGGCGCTCCGTTCCACGGTCATGTGGTTGAGCAAGGGTACTGACCAACCGAAACCGGCCCCCAGGCATAACCCGCCGACCAGAAAACACGGCAGTGACGGTGCCCAGGCGAACAACCCATGGGCCACCGCGAAGGCACTGAACGCCAGCGCCAGTGTGCCATGCTCGCCCAACCGTGCAGTGACCCGCGGCATCAGCGCCGCCGCCAACACCGCCACCAGCGACACCCCGGACAGGAAGTTGCCGATGGCCGTTTCGCCCAGGCCCATGGCGTGCAGGCTGAGTGGCAAGGCGATGATCGCACTGAAGAACACTACCATCGCGCCCACGGCCGCCAGGTAAACCACTTGCAAGGCTGGGGTGATGCCACGCTGCACCGTCGCGTCGCTCGCCGACACCGGCTTACCGGGGTCCCGGATGAGCCCCAGCACCAGCGCCAACAGCAGCCAGCTCAACAGGTAAAGGGAGAATGGCGCTTGCCAGGCCCAACTGGCCAGCAGCCCGGCAGCACTGAGAAACAGCACCCCGCCCAGTTCGATGGCCATGCCCTGGCGGGCGATCATCGCCAGCCGGGCAGGGCCTTCATAAAACTGCGAAATCAGCCCGGTGCCGCTGGCCATGACCGCGGCCGTGGCGCCGCCCAGCAACAGCCGGTCGGCGAAAATCGGCACGGCACCGTGCAGGAACATGCCCCCTGCCCCCAGCAGCCCGTACGTGAACAGCCCCAGGCACAGGGTCCGGTACAGCCCGAGACGTTCGCTCATGCGCGCCACCAGGGGACCGAACAGCACGACCCCCAGTGACGGCACCGTGACCAGCCAGGCTGCAGCCCGGGGCACGCCCAGTTCGCGAGCGATGGCCGGCAAGCCGGGCACGATCACGCAGCCCACCATGATGGTCAGGCTGGACACTGCCAGCAGGATAAAGGCACCGGCTCTGGATAGGCTGGGCATGATCGTGCATCTCCTTTGCAAGGGGGGGCGAGCTGTACGCCACGTTCAGAAAAAATGCCTGCCTGCTGCGCGTCACACCAAGCCCTTCGCGGCTTCGCCACGACTCTCAGCGCCCCAGAACGCTCGATTGCGCCCCTGTTGCTTGGCCTGGTACATCGCCTGGTCGGCCAGCTCGTACAAGCCTTCCAACGAACACCCTGGCGCGCCCAGCACCACGCCGACACTGACCGTCAACGCCGCGCCTTCGCCGCCGATCTGCAATGCCCGCACGGCCTCGCACACCTGCCCGCCAATGCGCGCTACAAAGGCTTTGTCCACGTCGGCAAACAACAAGACGAACTCCTCGCCTCCCAGCCGCGCCGCCAGGTCCAGCGGCCGCCGGGGAAACGCGTGCAGGCGCGCGGCAATGGCTTTCAGCGCCTGGTCACCCGCCGGGTGCCCGTGGGCGTCGTTGTAGCGCTTGAAATGGTCCACATCCACCAGCAGCACCGCGCACAGCCGTACATCGCGGGCAGCCTGGGCCAGCGCCTGACGCGCCAGGGCGTCGAACGCCCGGCGGTTGAACAGCCCCGTCAGCGCGTCGGTGCTGGCCATTTCATGCAACGAACCACGCAGCAGGAACAAGGTCCGAAACGACCGCTCATGGTAATACCGCAAGGCCATCAGGGCCACCAGCGAGGCCACCTGGAACGGCATGAACGCCACATACTGCTGGTCCATCAGGCTGCCCGACACCCACGGCGTCAGTAGCCAGGATGACAGTGCGATCAGCACCGCCATGCCCATGGCCACGTGGACGTTCAAACCCACGGGGAACAGTACGGTGATCATCAGCAGAATGACGGCGTCCAACAGCAATGGCAGGTGGAATTCTTGATGGTAATGGGCGTAGACCAGCATCATCAGCACCGAGCTGAAGCCGGTAACCCCCAGCACCGCCACTACCCAGCGCTCGCCGACGCCCACCCGAGCCTCATGCCGCACCTGCCAGAAGCCCACGCAGGCAAACACCACCGTGAGCGACCGCAACGCTACCGCGAAAAAGGACACCGGGGGAAACTGCGCACCATAGCCATACACAATGTCCAGTGCCAGGAACCCCAGCAGCGCTACGATCAACATCACCGCCGAGGCATTGCGCGTGCGTTGGAAGCCCTGGTAATTCAACTCACGGTACTCGCGCTCCAGCTCAGGCTCGAACCGCAGCCAGGGAAAGCCGCGCAACCGCTGGCGGGTGTAGGCGTTGTCGCTGCTATCAACCAGTTGAGTCAAACTGTCAAACCTGTTCACCGGTACCTCTGCACATGCACTGAACCCATCCTGACCG
The DNA here is from genome assembly GCF_013374995.1 of Pseudomonas eucalypticola. Lineage (NCBI taxonomy): Bacteria > Pseudomonadati > Pseudomonadota > Gammaproteobacteria > Pseudomonadales > Pseudomonadaceae > Pseudomonas > Pseudomonas eucalypticola. The sequence continues at coordinate 3,309,953 of NZ_CP056030.1, forward strand.
CCAAGATAGCAATAAGCCATCAATCCTCGCCACCCGCCCCTTCGCCGGGGCCCGAGCGTGGGGTAGCAGCGGACCCGGCCGCGTCCCCCTCCCCAGCGACCCCCTCACGATCAGCGTAGACGGAGCAGCATCATTATCACCCTAATTAATAGGAAGCTTTCTATATAACCGAAACGCGCACAATCAGGGCACTCTAATATCATTGCGAATGATATATACCTTCGCCCCATTCGATTCGTCGATACAGCCCGCAGCGAACAGAATCCGCCCATTCTCAATAAATTGGCGGACGTGCCCATGGAACAGTCAATCAAACATCTACGCTTCCCCCTCGCCGCACTGGCGGTGGTGGTGATGAGTGCTTGCGGGCGTGCCCCCGAAGTGGCCCAGGCGCCCGCCGCGCCGAAAGTCACCGTGGCCAAGGTGCTGGAACAGCCGATCAACGAGTGGGACGAATTCACCGGCCGCCTGGAAGCGCCCCAGACCGTCGAAGTGCGCCCACGGGTGTCAGGGCAGATCGACCAGGTGGCCTTTACCGAAGGCGCGCTGGTGAAGAAAGGCGACCTGTTGTTCCAGATCGACCCCCGCCCCTTTGAAGCCGAAGTACGCCGCCTGGAGGCGCAACTGCAACAGGCCCGTGCCACGGCCACCCGCACCGAAAGCGAGTCCCAGCGCGGCGAGCGCCTGCGCGCCAGCAACGCCATCTCCACGGAACTGGCGGAAACACGCGCCAGTACCGCGCAGGAGTCGCGCGCCGCTGTCGCCGCCATCCAGGCACAACTGGACCTGGCCCGCCTGAACCTGAGCTTCACCCGCGTCACCGCGCCCATCAGCGGCCGGGTCAGCCGCGCCGAGATCACCGCCGGCAACATCGTCACCGCCGACGTCACCCCGCTCACCAGCCTGGTCTCTACCGACAAGGTCTACGCCTACTTCGACGCCGACGAGCGCGTGTACCTCAAGTACACCCAGCTGGCGCGCAAGGGCGAGCGTGGCGCCACTACCCCGGTGTACCTGGGCCTGTCCAACGAAGACGGCAACCCGCACCTGGGCCAGATGGACTTCGTCGACAACCAGGTCAACCCCAAGACCGGCACCATCCGCGGCCGCGCGGTGTTCGACAACCGCGACGGCAGCTACACCCCGGGCCTGTACGCGCGCCTGAAACTGGTGGGCAGCGGCACCTACGAAGCCGTGCTGATCAAGGACGAGGCCGTGGCCAGCGACCTGGGCAAGAAATACGTGCTGGTGATGGACAAGGACCACAAGGCCACCTACCGCACCGTGGAGCTGGGGCCGAAACTCGAAGGCCTGCGCATTGTGCGCAGCGGCCTGGCCAAGGACGACACCATCGTCATCAACGGCCTGCAGCGGGTTCGCCCCGGCAGCCAGGTCGACCCTGAAGACGCCCCCATGGCCAGCCCGGCCACCCTCGCCGCCCTGGCCGAGCAGCTCAAGGCGCTGCAAGCCAGCAACCTGCCCAAGGCCGCCGCAGCTGCCCCGGTGAACGTGGCCAGTGTCGCCACCCCACGCGGCTAACAGGAACAGACCGATGAACTTCTCGCAATTCTTTATCAAGCGGCCGATCTTCGCCGCCGTGCTCTCGCTGCTGATTCTGATTGGCGGCGCGATCTCGCTGTTCCAGTTGCCCATCAGCGAATACCCCGAAGTGGTCCCGCCCACCGTGGTGGTGCGCGCCAACTTCCCTGGCGCCAACCCCAAGGTCATCGGTGAAACCGTGGCCGCGCCGCTGGAACAGGCCATCACGGGCGTGGAGAACATGCTGTACATGTCCTCCCAGTCCACCGCCGACGGCAAGCTGACCCTGACCATCACCTTCGCCCTGGGCACCGACCTGGACAATGCCCAGGTGCAGGTGCAGAACCGGGTCACCCGTACCGAGCCGAAGCTGCCTGAAGAGGTGACCCGCATCGGCATTACCGTGGACAAGGCCTCCCCTGACCTGACCATGGTGGTGCACCTGACCTCGCCAGACAAACGCTACGACATGCTGTACCTGTCCAACTACGCCATTCTCAACATCAAGGATGAGCTGGCGCGCCTGGGCGGCGTGGGCGATGTGCAACTGTTCGGCATGGGCGACTATTCGCTGCGCGTCTGGCTGGACCCGAACAAGACCGCCTCGCGCAACCTGACCGCCACTGACGTGGTCACCGCCATTCGCGAGCAGAACCGCCAGGTCGCCGCCGGCCAACTGGGCTCGCCACCCTCGCCGAGCGCCACCAGCTTCCAGATGTCGATCAACACCCAGGGGCGCCTGGTGACCGAGGATGAGTTCGAGAACATCATCATTCGCACCGGCGACGATGGCGAGATCACCCGCCTCAAGGACATCGCCCGCGTTGAGCTGGGCTCCAGTCAGTACGCCCTGCGCTCCCTGCTGAACAATCAGCCGGCCGTGGCCATCCCGATCTTCCAGCGCCCGGGCTCCAATGCCATCGACATCTCCAATGAAGTACGGGCCAAGATGGCCGAACTGAAGAAGAGTTTCCCCGAAGGCATGGACTACAGCATCGTCTATGACCCGACCATTTTCGTGCGCGGCTCCATCGAAGCGGTGATTCACACCCTCTTCGAGGCCCTGATCCTGGTAGTGCTGGTGGTGATCCTGTTCCTGCAGACCTGGCGCGCCTCGATCATTCCGCTGGTGGCCGTGCCGAGGCCTGGGCACCATCGGCGGCTTCCGGTTGCAGATCGAGGACCGCGGCAACCTGGGCTATGACGCCCTGTACAAGGAAACCCAGAACGTCATCGCCAAGAGCCGCAGCGTGCCGGAACTGGCCGGGCTGTTCACCAGCTACACCGTGAACGTGCCGCAGGTGGACGCCGCCATCGACCGCGAAAAAGCCAAGACCCACGGCGTGGCCATCAGCGATATCTTCGACACCTTGCAGGTATACCTGGGTTCGCTATACGCCAACGACTTCAACCGTTTTGGCCGCACGTACCAGGTCAACGTCCAGGCCGAACAGCAGTTCCGCCTCGAACCCGAACAGATCGGCCAGTTGAAAGTGCGCAACAACCGGGGCGAGATGATCCCGCTGGCCACCTTCATCAAGGTACAGGACACCTCGGGGCCTGACCGGGTCATGCACTACAACGGCTTCGTCACCGCTGAAATCAACGGCAACGCCGCCCCCGGCTACAGCTCGGGCCAGGCCCAGGCGGCGGTCGAGAAACTGCTGAAAGCGGAACTGCCCAACGGCATGACCTATGAGTGGACCGAGCTGACCTACCAGCAGATCCTCTCGGGCAACACCGCGCTGTTCGTCTTCCCGCTGTGCGTGCTGCTGGCGTTCCTGGTGTTGGCCGCCCAGTACGAAAGCTGGAGCCTGCCGCTGGCGGTGATCCTGATCGTGCCCATGACGCTGCTGTCGGCCATTGCCGGTGTGATCATTGCCGGTAGCGACAACAACATCTTCACCCAGATCGGCCTGATCGTGCTGGTGGGCCTGGCGTGCAAGAACGCGATCCTGATCGTGGAGTTCGCCAAGGACAAACAGGAAGAAGGCCTCGACCCGCTGGCTGCGGTGCTGGAAGCCTGCCGCATGCGGTTGCGGCCGATCCTGATGACCTCGTTCGCTTTCATCATGGGTGTGGTGCCGCTGGTGCTGTCCCACGGCGCCGGTGCCGAGATGCGCCATGCCATGGGCGTGGCGGTGTTCTCCGGCATGCTGGGGGTGACCTTCTTCGGCCTGCTGCTGACCCCGGTGTTCTTCGTGCTGATCCGCAACCGCGTGGAAAAGAAAAAGGCCCACAAGGCCGCCCAGCTTCTGACCCTGGAGAACCCAGCATGAGCTTGAAACTCTTCATGCCCAGCTTGCTGGTGCTGGCCCTGGCCGCCTGCGCCGTGGGCCCGGACTACAAGACCCCGGACACCGCGGCGGCGAATATCACCGCCGCCACCGCCGGGCAATACGACCGCGGGCATTTCGATGCCGTGTGGTGGCAGCAGTTCGACGACCCGACGCTGAACCAGTTGGTCGACAAATCCCTGCAGGGCAACCGTGATCTGCGCGTGGCCTTCGCCCGCCTGAAGGCGGCGCGGGCCATCCGCGATGACGTCAACACCGAACGCTTCCCGGTGGTCACCAGCCGCGTCAGCAGCGAAGTCGGCAAGGGCCAGGTGCCTGGCCAGACCACCGACCGGGTCAACCAGGAGCGTTACGACCTGGGCCTGGACATGGCCTGGGAAGTCGACCTGTTCGGCCGCATCCAGCGCAGCCTGGAAGCCAGCGATGCCCAGGAAGACGCCGCGCGCGCCGACCTGCAGCAACTGCAAGTGACCCTGATCGCCGACCTGGTGGACGCCTACGGTGACCTGCGCGGTGCGCAACTGCGCGAGAACATCGCCCGGGCCAACCTCAAGACCCAGCAGGAATCGCGCACCATCACCGTCAGCCTGCGTGACGCCGGGGTGGGCAACGAACTGGACGTGGTGCGTGCCGACGCGCGCCTGGCCGGGGTCGAAGCCACCGTGCCGCAATTGCAGGCTGAACAAGTGCGCGCCCGCAACCGTATCGCCACCTTGCTGGGCGAACGCCCCGACCAACTGAGCGTGGACCTGACCCCGGCGAAGCTGCCGGCCATCTCCAAGGCGTTACCCATCGGCGACCCGGGCGAACTGCTGCGCCGCCGCCCCGATGTGCGCAGCGCCGAGCGCAAGCTGGCTGCGGCCACCGCCAATGTCGGCGTGGCCACGGCCGACCTGTTCCCCCGGGTCAGCCTGTCCGGTTTCCTGGGCTTCACGGCGGCCCGTGGCTCGCAGATCGGCTCGGCCGCCGCCAACGCCTGGTCCCTGGGCCCAAGCATCACCTGGGCGGCCTTCAACCTGGGCAGCGTGCGGGCGCGTATCCGTGGCGCCAATGCCGATGCCGAAGGCGCCCTGGCCACCTACGAACAGCAAGTGCTGCTGGCCCTGGAAGAGTCGGAAAACGCCTTCAGCGACTACGGCAAGGTGCAACAGCGCCTGGCTTCACTGAACAAGCAGAGCGAAGCCAGCCGCGCGGCGGCTGACCTGGCGTCGATCCAATACCGCGAAGGCACCGTGGATTACCTCGTGCTGCTGGACGCCGAACGCGAGCGCCTCAGCGCCGAAGACGCCCAGGCCCAGGCCGAGGTGGATCAGTACCGCGGCATCGTGGCGATCTACAAAGCGCTGGGTGGCGGTTGGCAGGTACCGGACAAGGCGCAGGCGGTGGCGATGGCTCGGTGATCGAGGCGGCTGCCGTGTGCAGGGCGGTCGCTGTGTAGCACCCTTGAGATCGAGCGCCGCGCGGGCGGTGCTCGATCTCAAGGGCACCGGAAACCCCACGCCATGCGCCTGGCAGCCCCCACCCCAGATCCCGCTCGAAGAAAATTTCATCCCCGCCACTTTGACGCCGCCCTCCGGCCCTCGGTAAAGTCCCCCCAGCACCACCCCTGCCTCCGGAGTTCCCCATGCCCTCCTCATCAAGAAACACCGCGCTGCTATGGATCGTGGCTTCGGGTTTCTTCATGCAGACCTTGGACACGACCATCGTCAACACCGCCCTGCCCTCCATGGCCAGCGCGTTGGGCGAGAACCCGCTGGACATGCTGCCAGTGGTGGTTGCGTACTCCCTGACCATGGCCATGCTCACCCCGGCTTCCGGCTGGCTGGCCGACCGCTTCGGTACGCGGCGCATCTACTTCCTGGCCATTCTGCTGTTCGTCATCGGTTCGGTGCTGTGCGCAGCGTCCCAGAGCCTGCCTGAACTGGTGCTTGCGCGGGTGGTGCAAGGCATCGGCGGCTCGATGCTGCTGCCCATTGGCCGCCTGGCGGTACTGCGTAGTGTCACGGGTGAGCAATACATCGCCGCCCTGGCCATGGTCTCGGTGGCCGGCCAGGTCGGGCCGCTGATCGGGCCGGTGCTGGGTGGCTGGATTTCCCAGACCATGGCCTGGAACTGGATTTTCCTGATCAACATTCCTATCGGCCTGTTGGGCATGGCGGCGGTGCGACGTTTTCTGACCGATGACGCGCTGGAACAGCCGCCGCCCTTCGACTTCGTCGGCTGTGGCTTGCTGTCACTGTGCATGGCGGCGTTTTCCCTGGCCCTGGATGTGCCGGGTAACGGCCACCAGGCGCTGCTCAGCGGCGGGCTGTTCGGCATCGCGTTGTTGGCGGCGCTGTGTTACATCCCGCATGCCCGGCGCCGGCAGAACCCGTTGTTCTCCCTGGCGTTGTTCGGCCAGCGCAACTTCAGCGTCGGCCTGGTCGGCAACCTGCTGTGCCGTATAGGCTCCGGCGCCGTGCCGTTTTTGCTGCCGTTGTTGATGCAGCTGCAACTGGGCTACTCGCCGCTGCATTCGGGCCTGATGCTGCTGCCGGCGGCCATCGGCGGGATCCTGTCCAAGCGTTGGGTGGTGCCGTTGGTCAAACACTTCGGCTATAACCGCTTTCTACTGGTGAACACCGTGCTGGTGGGCACCAGCATCGCCTCGTTCGGGCTGATCTCGCCGGGCTGGCCACTGGCGCTGGAAATCGCCCAGATCGGCCTGTTCGGCTGCTGCAACTCCATGCAGTTCGCGGCCATGAACAGTGTCACCCTCAAGGGCCTCGGGGCACGGGATGCCGGCAGCGGCAACAGCCTGTTCTCCATGGTGCAGATCCTGGCCATCGGCCTTGGCGTGATCATCGGCGGTGGCGTGGTCAACCTGTTGTCGGCCAGCGCTGGCGAGGCAGCGGTGGCGTACCGCTGGGCATTCATCGTGGTGGGGCTGTTCACCCTGGCATCGGGGGTGATTTTCCGCGCCCTGGAGGCAGAACGTCAGGTGGCAGCCGCGCGGTAGGCAGGCTGTAGCCTTTCTCGACTAGACTCAAGCCTTCGGTCAACGCTGCCAAAGGTGTGCCCCATGCCCACGCCCCTGTTGAGCCTGCACGTCGAACTGAGCGGCATCGAACCGGCCATCTGGCGCCACTTGGTGGTGCCTGCCGACCTGACGCTGCCCCAACTGCATGAGGCCTTGCAGGTGGCCATGGGCTGGCATGACATGCACCTGCACGAATTCCGCCTCCAGGGCCGGGACTACGGCGTGCCCGACCCTGGTGGCGCTTACGGGGCACCGTTGACCGACGAGGCCGGCGTGGTGCTGGCCGAGGCGCTCGGCGGTGCCACGGCCTTCCGCTATCTGTACGACCTGGGCGACGGCTGGCTTCATGAGATCACGGTCAGCCCCTACCACGGTGTCCCACGGGTGTCTTCGGCGCCGTTCTGTGTAGAGGGCGCCAATGCCTGTCCGCCGGAGGACAGCGGCGGCCCCATCGCCTACGCCGACTTTGTCGAGGCCATCACCGACCCTGCACATCCCGACCACCCCGCCATGGTCGACTGGCATGGCCAGGACTTCGACCCCCAGGCCTGGGCAATCACCACCACCAACCGTCACCTGAAGAAGTTGCAGCAAGCCTGGAAGCACCAGAAGTTGAACAGAGGCTGAACGCCCACCCGCTTTCATCTAGCCGTTGTGGGACGACGACGAAGCTTTCACAACTGGCCCACGGGAAGTGGCTAGCATTTCGGCACCTGATCGACCCATGGACAGAAGATGGATCACGCCCCTCCCTTTCGCCTTCATGCGCTGCTGATTTACGCGGCTGCGCTGGTATTGTTCACGCTGGGTATCTGGGATGAACAGCCTCAGGGTTTCGACGATCGCTGGGCGTTGTTCCTGCAGGAAATGTATCGTCACGGCCCCAGCCTGTTTCCCACCACTTATGGCCAGCCGTACGCCGACTACCCTGGCACGGCGACCTGGTTCAGCTACCTGTTCGCCCGGCTGATCGGGGCCCCCAACCACCTGGCCAACGTACTGCCGACGGCCCTGGCCTCGGCCGGAATCCTGGCGCTGCTGTACCGCCTGCTGGCCCCCTCGAGCCGGGCGTGGGCGCTGCTGGCGGTGCTGCTCACGGCGCTGACCACCCAGTGGCTGGAAAAATCACGTTCGGTGTGCCTGGACCAGATGAGCTCGCTGCTGTGCCTGGCCTGTTTCTACCTGCTGCACCGCGGCGAGCAGTTGGGTTCGCGGTTGCGCCAGTGGGCGGTGGTGCCCCTGTTCGCGCTGGGTTTTGCCATTCGCGGACCACTGGGCCTGGTGGAAGTCTGTGGCGTTGCCTGCACCTATTGGGCGCTGGGTGTGGCCACCGACCGTGAACAGGCTGTGCTGCGCATCAAGCGGGTGCTGGGCTACGGCATCGCCGGCCTGGTACTGCTGGGCGCGGGCTGGTGGTTGCTGATGGCTTTGGCGCGCATCGCCGGCGGTGACAGTTTCGCCGAGGATGTGCGCAACATGCAGGTGGGGGGCCGCCTGGACGAAAGCGGCAAACCCTTTTTCTTTTATTTGCAGTTGAGCCTTTACCGGTATTTTCCGGTAGTGCCCCTGGCGCTGGCGACCCTGGTCGTCCTGCGCCACCGCTGGGCGGCCCGTGGCCAGGACAGTGACGTGCAAATGGTGATCCGCCTGGGTGCCTGTGGCCTGATGATTTTGCTCGGGCTGTCGGTGCCGCACTTCAAGCGGGCGTACTACGTGCTGCCGATGGTGCCGTTGTTCGCCGCAGTGGCCGCTTATGGTTTGCTGGAAGCTCGGGGCTGGTTGGCGAAGGTCGCACGCGCGTACACCGGGCTGGTGGCGGTGTTACCGGTGCTGGGCATCGTCATCGTGTTCATCTGTCATCAGCTGTGGCGCAAGCATGACGATTGGCCCGACGTCTCGCTAGGGCTGCTGGCAGGGGGGCTGGTGCTATTGCAAGTGGCGGCGCTGTGGGCCTGGTGCAGCCGCGCCGAGCGCGCCCATCGCCTGGTGCTGCTGAGCCTGGTGGCGTTGCTGGCCCAGTGGTGGTTGCTGGTAAAGATGGTCGAGCCAGCGCAGGACCGCCAGTTCGATACCCGGACCTTCGTCGACCAGGTTGAAAATCTCCGCCAGCAGGCGCCGGGGACACTGGTGTTCCTCAACCTGGGGCGCGACACCTGGGCCATTCGCTACATGATGAATCTGGCCCATGACGAAGTGCCCGCGCCGCTGTTCGTGGGCCAACAGGACCTCACGCCACTGGCCCACCTGCCCCATCCAGCGTGGGTGATCGTGGCACGCAGCGAACGCAGCCTGCTCGACGGCACACCGTTGCAGAAGCTTGCACCGGCCTACGCAGGGCACCTGAATGGCAATGCATTGCTGGTGTTCCAAGCGCCCTGAAAGCACCCGGCGCGGCCTGGTCCCACAGGGTGAATGCTGGAGTGCAGCAGGCCCCTGTGGGACCGGGCGTCAGCTCGGGAAGCAGGCGACGCGGACTGACTGCCCTACCGCGGTGCGGCCTTCCCGAGCTTCGCCCGGTCCCACAGGGGTGAATACTGGAATGCGGCGCGCCTCTGTGGGACAGGGCGCCAGCTCGAGATGCAGACGGCGCGGACTGACTGGCCGACCGCGGTGCGGCCTTCCCGAGCTTCGCCCGGTCCCACAGGGGTGAATACTGGAATGCGGCGCGCCCCTGTCGGACCGGGCGCCAGCTCGAGATGCAGACGGCGCGGACTGACTGGCCGACCGCGGTGCGGCCTTCCCGAGCTTCGCCCGGTCCCACAGGGGTGAATACTGGAATGCGGCGAGCCCCTGTGGGACCGGGCGCCAGCTCGGGAAGCAGACGGCGCGGACTGACTGGCCTACCGCGGTGCGCCCTTCCCGAGCTTCGCCCGGTCCCACAGGGTTAACCCCACCATCGCGGCCATCCTCTGTGGGACCGGGCGCCAGCTCGGGAAGCAGGCGACGTGGACTGACTGGCCTACCGCGGTGCGGCCTTCCCGAGCTTCGCCCGGTCCCACAGGGGTGAATACTGGAATGCGGCGCGCCCCTGTCGTACCGGGCGCCAGCTCGGGAAGCAGGCAACGCGGACTGACTGCCCTACCGCGGTGCGGCCTTCCCGAGCTTCGCCCGGTTCCACAGGGGTGAATACTGGAATGCGTCGAGCCCCTGTCGGACCGGGCGCCAGCTCGGGAAGCAGACGGCGCGGACTGACTGGCCGACCGCGGTGCGGCCTTCCCGAGCTTCGCCCGGTTCCACAGGGGTGAATACTGGAGTGCGGCGAGCCCCTGTGGGACCGGGCGTCAGCTCGGGAAGCAGGCGACGCGGACTGACTGCCCTACCGCGGTGCGGCCTTCCCGAGCTTCGCCCGGTCCCACAGGGAGCCCATGAAAAAAGGGCGCTTTCGCGCCCCTTTTTTCAACCCTGGATCAGGTTGGGAATGTCGACTTTCGGGCTGACATCAGCCTCGTAATCGACACCCGCGATCTCGAAACCGAACAAGCGCAGGAACTCGTGCTTGTAGCCGGCGAAATCGGTCAGGTCGTTGAGATTTTCGGTGGTGACTTCGTTCCACAAGGCTTCGACCTTGGCCTGGACTTCAGGGGCCAGTTCCTTGTAGTCGGCGCGCAGGCGGCCGTCGGCGTCGACGATAGGCTCGGCGTTGTACAGGCTGTCCTTGAACAGGCCGTACACCTGCTCGATGCACCCTTCGTGGGTGCCCTGCTCTTTCATCACCTTGAACAGCAGCGACAGGTACAGCGGCATGATCGGGATGGCCGAGCTGGCCTGGGTGACCACGGCCTTGAGCACCGACACGCGCGCGTCGCCGCCCAGTGGGGCCAGGTTGGCACGTATGTCCAGGACCTTTTTGTCCAGGTCCTTCTTGGCTTCGCCGATCGAACCGTTCCAGTAGATGTCGTGGGTCAGCTTCTCGCCCAGGTAGGTGAACGCCGTGGTCTTGGCGCATTCGGCCAGCACGCCGGCTTCCTGCAGGGCGTCCATCCACATTTTCCAGTCTTCACCGCCCATGACCGCGACAGTGCCGTCGATCTCGGCCTGGGTGGCCGGTTCCAGGGTGGTTTCTTCAACCGTGCCCTTGTCGGTGTTGACGCCGCGCTGGGTCACGGACTTGCCCAGCGGCTTGAGGGTGGAGCTCAGCAGCTCGCCGGTCTTGGGGTGCAGGCGGCGTGGCGCAGCCAGGCTGTAGACCACCAGGTCAACCTGGCCCAGGTCCTGCTTGATGGCTTCGATGGTCTGGCGCTTGATCTCGTCGGAGAACGCGTCACCGTTGATGCTCTTGGCGTACAGGCCTTCGGCGGCGGCGAATTTGTGGAACGCGGCGGTGTTGTACCAGCCTGCGGTACCGGCCTTCTTCTCGTCGCCTTCGCGCTCGAAGAACACACCCAGGGTCTTGGCGCCGGCGCCGAAAGCGGCGCTGATGCGCGCGGCCAGGCCGTAACCGGTGGACGCACCCAGCACCAGCACGTTCTTCGGACCATTGCCGATAGCGCCGTGCTGCTTCACGTAGTCGATCTGCTCTTTGACGTTGGCTTCGCAGCCAGCCGGGTGGGTAGTCACGCAGACGAAGCCGCGAACGCGTGGTTTGATGATCATGTAGAGAGCTCCCTGTACGGTGTGCTGTGGGCCAACGCTGCCGGGGCAACGTGACGGGTCTAAGTCATAGACGCGCGTAACGCCTTCGCGTCACGGCGAATGCCCATTCAAATGACAATTGTGAACCCTGGCCGAGCGGCGAGCACACGATGTGCAGGTATTGTAACCATTTTTGACTTGTGGGACCGGGCGAAGCTCGGGAAAAGACCGCCGTGGTGTATCGGATACACCACGCATTCTCTTCCCGAGCTTCGCCCCGTCCCACAGGGGAGGCGGCGCCGTCTAGCGGGTGCCGGCGCTGCGCAGGGCGTTGGGGGTGTAGTCGGCCGGCGTCATCTTCAGGTCGAATTGCACGAAGTTGCGCTCTTCGTTGCTCATACCGGTTGCGATGTAGCGGCCGTTCACCAGGTCATACAGGGCCTCGAACGCCTCGGCTTGCACCTGGCGATGGTACCAGGGCACCAGCATAGCCTGCCCTACCCGCCACAGCTGGCCACGGCCATCGTAGAGGTCGGACATGGCGATGTTCCAGCTGTCCTCGTCCACATAGAAGGTGCGTTTGGCGTAGATGTTGCGGGCGCCAGGCTTGAGCGTGGCTTCCACCACCCACACCCGGTGCAACTCGTAACGGGCGAGGGTCTGGTTGGTGTGGCCGGCCTGCAGAATGTCGGCGTACTTCTCGGTCGGCAAGGCCAGGCGGAAATTGTTGTAGGGGATGTACAACTCCTGCTTGCCCACCAGCTTCCAGTCGTAACGGTCGGGGGCACCGTTGAACATGTCGAAGTTGTCCGAGGTACGCATGCCATCCGATGCCGTCCCCGGCCCGTCATAGGCCACTTGCGGCGCCCGGCGCACACGGCGCTGGCCGGCACTGTAGACCCAAGCCTCGCGGGGCTGCACGATCTGGTTCAGCGAATCGTGCACCAGCAGCACGTCACCGGCCAGGCGCGCCGGGGCGGTGACCTCCTGTTTGAAGTACAACAGCGCATTCTTCGCTTCCTGGGGGTCGATGCCCGGCATCTGGTCGGGGAAGCCGACCTGATCCTTGAGCTGCACCAGGCTGTAGGAGCCATTGGCCTGCGGTGCTGCCTGGGTGTACACGCGGCTCAGGTTGCCGCCGCGGTAACGGGTGATGTGATTCCAGATCACCTCCAGGCCGTTCTGCGGGATGGGAAAGGCATAGAAACGGCTCTGGTCGAAGTTCTCCAGGCCGTTGCCATCGGCCACCAGGTTGACCTTGGCGGCGCTGGTCTTGGCCGCGGCCTCGACGTTGGCCGGCACGGAGATACTGCGGTGGGTGACGTACACCGGCATCACGAAAGTATCAGGATAGCGCTTGAACATCGCCAGCTGCCCGGCCGACAGTTTGGCCTTGTACTGGTCGACGTTTTTCGCGGTGATGGTGAACAGCGGCTTCTCACTGGCATAGGGGTCGCCGATAAAGCCGGTGCTCGAGAGCGGCGCGGCATTGGTTTTCAGGCCGCCATCCCAGGCCGGAATAGTACCGTCCTTGTTGCCTGCCTTTTCCGCCCCCAGCGGCGTCAACGTGGTGCCCAACTTGGCCACCTGGTCGGCGCTGGCGGCCGCCATTACATTCACCGCCACCAGGCTCAGGGCCAGGGCGGCGCATTGCATTGCCTGCTTGCCAATCATCATGAAGTTCCCCACCTTAGAAGTTCACGCCGAAACTGAGGGCGATGAAATCGCGGTCAGACACGGTGTTGTAATCGCCGCCAAAGAAGTTGGTGTAGTTGAGGCTGGCGGTGTAGGTGTTCTGGTAGTCGGCGTCCAGGCCCAGGCTGACGGCCTTGACCCCTTGGTTGAAGACCGGCCCGTAGCCGTGCACGTCGTGGGACCAGGCAACGTTGGGCTTGAGGTTGATGCCGGCGATGGCGTTGGCATAATCCCAGATGGCCCGGGCGCGGTAGCCCCACGACACACTGGTGTAGAAGCCACTGGAGCCGTATTCGGCGTCGGCTGCGGCATTCTCCGGAATACCGAACACGGCGTCGCGGCCGTAGCGGTTGCCGGCGGTATCGCTGACGCCGGCGATGTGGTCGACGCCGACTTCGCCGATCAGGGTCAGACGCTGGGCCCCCATCACCTGGTCGAAGAAATGGGTAAAGGTGGTCTGGGCCTGGGTCACTTCCTTGCGCACATAGCCCTGGTTGATCGCGCCCGCCTGGGCCAAGGCCGCCGCCGCACCGCCCGTGGCCGCCGCAGTGGCCACGCTGCTGGCCAGCAAGGTGGTTACGTCGGTGGTGTTCAGTTGCAATGGCATGTTGGGCCGGTAGCTGATCTCGCCGCTCCAGGCCGTGCCCGTGGGCAAGGTGGTGGCGAAGCTCAGGCCGTACAGGCGGATGTCCTCGGGGTAGTCGAGGAAGTAATTGCCACGCCCCAGCAGGATAGGCTGCGCCAGGGCCGGGGTGCTCAACGCCCTGATGACGTCGGCACGGCTGGCGTTCTGAACGCTGACGTAGGGGGTACGGCTGTGGTAATTCATGGCATAGGCGCCGTACTCGGTATTGTCCCCCAGCCAGCGCAGGGCCAGGCCCCACTGCCCGGAGTCGCGCGCCTCATTGTCCGAGCCTCGCGGCACGATCAGGCCCTCGGGGGTCACGTTCACGCCCAGCGATGCCAACGCCGCCTTGGTACCGGGCTGGTTGAGGGCACCCACGGTGGTGGCGTCGAGAATGGTGTAGTTGGCCCGGCAGCCCTTGGCCGCGACGTCGGTGCTGGAAAAGAACGTGCCGCAGTTGTCGACGATGGTGTTGTCCCAGCCCAACTGGTAGAAAGCCTCGGCGGACAACTTGTCGGTCAGGCCCTGAGAGACGTACAGCATGTTCACCGGGATCAACCCTTCCTTGATTTCAGCGCCCGGGCGGCGGAACGCCGAGACATCGATGGGGTTGATGGAGTTGATACTGTTGCCGATGAAGGTACTTTCACCCCAACTGACCACTTGTTTGCCCAGGCGCACGCTGCCGGGTTTTTCATCAATCTGGTAGTTGTAGTAAGCGAAGGCATCCAGCAACTCGATACCCGAAGACTTGGCGGCTTCCTGCCGACCATCATTACTGACGTTCTTGAAGTCCTGGTTTTCGTCCTGAAGTTCAAAGTCATACCAGTACTTGACCCGGGTAAATACGCCCATGTTGTCGTATTTCAATTCCAGGTCATGGATGCCTTTGAATATCTTGGAAAAAGTCTCGCCCTTGTCAAAGTTCAAGCGACCGTCATCGTTGGTCTGGGTAAAACCATGACCGCCGTTGGCCGAGCCAATGAGTTTCTGCGAAGGGCTCTGGGTACTCCAACTCGCCCCGATCGACAGCGAAGAGTCGAACTGCCCCTCGATTTCGCCGATATTGAAGTTGACGGCGTGGGCGTCGAAACTGACGGCACACCCGACGGCCACGGCCACCAGGGTGGGTGAAAAACCCCTGGACCTTGTTTTTGTTATCATTTGGCGCTCCTTGGTGAATCCCCACATTGTTGTGCACCGCCCGCGCAAACGCCCGGTCATGCTTTTTTTATACCGTGAAGAACAGCTAAGAATGCGTAGGAAGTTAGACGGCTCGCGTGCAAAACACCCTGCGAACAATCTATGTGCCATCCTCGATACTGTCAAATTGACCCACACCGCCGCAGGCCCGTGGCGCCGGGCCTGGGTATGGAAATTGCTTGGGGTGTTTAATCCTTTCAGCGCCCGGTAATTGCGGGCGATGACGCGGCATATGTAACAGCGTTATACGGCATCATTAGCCAAAGCCCGCTGTCAGCGGGCCCTTACATTCATGCCGTGGTGTGAGCTGTATCACCAAAAGCCATGAGGCGTTATCCCACCTGCTGGCGCCCCAGCCCCATGTTCAGGAGGATACGCCGGTAGGCGGTGGAGCTGCGGTCGGCCTGGAAGTGCGCTTCGAGCAACGGGTCCAGCGGCAAGTCTTCAGGGCGCTGCGATTCGACGATGGCCTGGTCCTCGGCGAAAATCTGCGCGTTGAAGGCATACACGTCTTCCAGTGAACCGGTCTTGTCGAAATTGCGCGTCAAGGGCACGAACAACCGGGTCTTGCGCGCGGACACCGGGCAGGCCGCGTTGAGGATGCACAGGCGGCCGTCATCGGGAAAATGCACGGTCAGCACCGCGCTGAACGGCGGGTAGACGTCGAACACCCGCAGCCAGCGGAAACCTTCTGGCTCCAGGTGCTGCAGGGCCTTGGGGTAGTTGCTGACCCCACTCCAGTATTCGGTGCGCAGGCCGTAGTCGGTCAGTTGCGTGTCGTAGGAAGGCACCACCGGGTTGTCGCGGTCGGCAAACGCCTCGTGGTGTACCCAGGCGAAATGGGCCACGTCGATGAAGCCTTCCAGCTGGCGGCCACTGGAGCCGGCAATATCCACCCAGGGCGGCAGGATGGCCTGGTGCTCGGGGTCGTCCCAGGTGGGCAGGTGCGGCAGGTTGGGCTCCAGGCTGTGCAGGCTGGTCCACACCAGGCCGAAACGCTCCACCACCGGGAAGGTCTTGAGGGTGAAGCGCGGGGAGATGCGGGTCAGGTCCGGCTGCGCTGGAATCTTGCTGCAACGGCCGTCGGCCCCGTAATGCAGGCCGTGGTAGGGGCAGACGATTTCATCGCGTTCTACCCAGCCCATGCTCAAGGGCACGCCACGGTGCGGGCAGATGTCGCGAGCGATGGTGATGCCTGCTGTGGTGCGAAACAGCACCAGCGGCACGTCCAGCAATTGTGCCGCCACCGGTTTGGCTTCAATGTCCTGGACCCTGGCCACGGGGTACCAGTGCTGCGCCAACACCTCCCAGTCGCGGGCTTCGAAGGTGCACTGGGCGGGTGGGGACAACAGTTCGCGGGTAGCAATCATCGACATGGCAAAACACCTCGGTATGAATATACAAAGGCTTTCGCAGGGGGCAGCACCTGGATGGGGCGCTGTTTTCAAGCATCGCTATATACCGGTGCATACAGCGTACGCGCCCACCTGAAAAGCTGACTTATGAGTCAGCTATTGCAGTTTTCCTGCCAACTTCACTTGTGCCGGTACAGCGCGTCCCGGCGCTTGTCCAGACTCGCCTGGCGCTTGGCGATATCGGCGGCAAGCTCCGCCAGGCGGTCCTCACCGCAGGCAATGGCGGCGGCTTTGCTGGGGTACAGCTCATCGACGTGGTAGTTGCGACCGGACTCGGTGCGGTCGTAGCCGCTGGCCGCGTAGCCGGGGCCGATCAGCTCGATTTCCAGGGGTTGAAAGCTGCGGGTCAGCAGCCAGGCCGTGTAGGGGTAGATTCTTTCGCGCATTGCGGCGTTCCAGGGGCCAGAATGAACAGGTAGGATGCAGCAGCGGCATTCGCTATATAACAAATGATATAGCGCCTGCCCTGCCTATCGCAAATTCCTTGCTGCCACAGGAGCCCGAACCGCGCATGATCGTCCGCCCCCACAATCCCTCCGTTCTGACGCTGCTGTTTTCCCTCAAGGGCTCCATCATCCCGGCCATCTGGCGCAAGGTGCTGTTCACGGTGCTGGTCAGCTCCGCCGTGGTCGCCGTTCACGGTACGCTGTTCAATTTCAAGGTCGTGCTGACGGCCACGCCCTTCACGCTATGGGGGCTGACCCTGGCGATCTTCCTGGGCTTTCGCAACACCGTGGCGTACCAGCGGTTCTGGGAGGCGCGCACACTGTGGGGGGAATTGTTGATCGTCAGTCGCAACCTGACCCGCCAGACCTTGAGCCTGCTGCCTGGCCTGGCGGCCGAGCAGCGCCAGCTATTGGCCCAGGGCCTGGTCGGTTTCGCCCACGTGCTCAAGCATTACCTGCGCCGCGAGGCCGTGGCGCCGGAGACCTTGCTGCACCTGGATGAGCCCGCGCGGCATCGGGTGTTGAGCCAGCAGAACCCTGCCAGCGCCTTGCTGGGGCTGCTGGGCAAGCGCTACCAGGAAGCGGCACGCCAGGCGGGCGCCGGTGAACAGATCCAGGTCAGCATCGACCAGCAGGTCACGCGCCTGTCCTATGTGCTGGGTGGCTGCGAGCGCATCAAGGGCACGCCCATCCCCTACCCCTACATCCTGCTGCTGCACCGCACGGTGCACATCTATTGCTTTCTGCTGCCGTTCTGCCTGATCGACAGCATTGGCTGGTTCACCCCGGTGGCGGTGTGCATCCTGGCCTATACCTTCTTCGGCCTGGATGCCTTGGGCGACCAGATCGCCGACCCGTTCGACCTGCAGCCCAACGACCTGCCGTTGCACGCCATGTGCCGCAACATCGAGATTGCCGTGCAGGAACTGCTGGACGAACCGGCGCCGTTGCCCGAGGAGCCGGTGGATGGGGTGCTGATGTGATCAGTCGGCCACGCCGAGGATGATATGCGAGGCCTTGATCACGGCCGTGGCCGTCACGCCTGGGGCCAGGCCCAGTTCCTCCACGGCGTCGCGGGTAACGATGGCGAACACCTCGTCGCCCCCGGCCAGGCGCAGCACCACTTCGGCATTCACCGCGCCATCACTGACCCGCACCACCTGGCCCTGCAGGCAGTTGCGTGCCGACAGTCGATAGCCGCCGGCGTCGGTCATCAGCACGACCCACGGCGCCTTGACCAGCGCCACGGCCTGCTTGCCCACTGCCAGGCCCAGGCTCTTGACGCTGGCCAGCGTCACCACGGCCACCAATGCTTCCCCGCCCGGCAGGGTCAAGGCCACCTCGGCGTTCACCGCCCCTTCGTTGACCTGGCTGACGATGCCTTTGAACACGTTGCGTGCGCTGACTTTCATGGAAGCTTCCTTGTGAGGGGTGAGCGCCCATCATTGCCGCGAACGCTATGTGTTTACCAGCCCAGCGCCGGATGAGGCCTATCGGCCTTGCAGGCCCACCTTGGGGATGGCCTGATTGGTTTGCGCGCCAGATATCACAAAATGTTTAACTGCCCGTGAGGATTTCACACGCGCCAGCGCGCTAGCATCAGCCTCATCCTTCACCCACGCTGACAAGGGCCATCACCATGTTGCTGTTATTGCTTGCCTACCTGGGGGGCGTGCTGACCATCGTCAGCCCCTGCATCCTGCCGGTGCTGCCATTCGTGTTTGCGCGCACTGGCCAGCCGTTCGTCAAGAGCGGGCTGCCGCTGCTGGCCGGCATGGCCGTGACCTTCGCCCTGGTCGCCTCGCTGGCGGCGGTGGGCGGGGCCTGGGTGGCGCAGTTGAACCAATATGGCCGCTGGCTGGCCCTGGTATTCGTGGCACTGTTCGCCCTGACCTTGTTGCTGCCGCAATTGGCCGAGCGGCTGACGCGGCCGTTGGTTGCCGCCGGTAGCCGGTTGTCCGAAGCCGCCGGGCATGACAGCCGGCCCCGGCCTGGTGCGTCCTTTCTGATCGGCGTGGCCACCGGCCTGCTGTGGGCACCTTGCGCCGGCCCCATCCTGGGGCTGGTGCTGACGGGCGCCGCGCTGCAAGGGGCCAGCATCGGCACCACCCTGTTGCTGCTGGCCTATGCCGCCGGCGCGGCGACTTCATTGGCTGCGGCACTGCTGATTGGCGGCAAGCTGTTTTCGGCGATGAAACGCGCCCTTGGCGCGGGCGAGTGGATCCGCCGGGGCCTGGGCGCGCTGATGCTGGCAGGGGTCGCGGCCATTGCCCTGGGGCTGGACACGGGGGTGCTGGCGCAATTGTCCACGGCCTCCACCGGGGGACTGGAACAGCACCTGGTCGACCGCGTGCTCGGCGAGAAGAACCGCAACGGCCAGGCCACCGCCGTCAAGGTGGCCGACAACCGACCGCTGCCGGTGGAGGGCGACCTGCCCGCCCTGAGCGGTGCCGTGCAGTGGCTCAACTCGCCACCGCTGACGGCCGAAGCCCTGCGCGGCAAGGTGGTACTGGTGGATTTCTGGACCTACTCGTGCATCAACTGCCTGCGTACCCTGCCCTACCTGAAGGCCTGGGCCGCCAAATACCATGACCAGGGCCTGGTGGTGATCGGCGTACACGCCCCCGAGTTCGCCTTCGAACGCGATGTGGGCAACGTCACCGCAGCCATGAAGAAACTGGGCGTTACCTACCCCGTGGCCATCGACAACGACTACACACTGTGGCGCGCCTTCGACAACGAGTACTGGCCGGCCCACTACTTCGTCGATACCCAGGGCCGTATCCGATACCACCACTTTGGCGAAGGCGACTATGACCAGTCCGAACGGGTGATCCAGCAGTTGCTGCGCGAAGCTGGGCACACTCAGGTCAGCACCGACCTGGTCCAGGCCGACGCCAAGGGCGTACAACAGGCCGCAGACAACCAGGACATGCGCTCCCCGGAAACGTACGTAGGCTACCGCCGCTCGGAAAACTTCGCCTCGACCCCGGCCGTGGCCGCCGACAAAGCGGCCCGGTACCAGCTACCGGCCCAGCCGCAATTGAACCAGTGGGGCGTGGAAGGCCAATGGACCATCGGTGCCGAGCAAGCCACCCTCGCCCAGGCCAACGGCCGCATCGCCTATCGTTTCCAGGCCCGCGACCTGCACCTGGTGCTGGGCCCTGGCAGCCATGGCCGACCGATACGCTTCAAGGTCACGGTGGACGGCAAGGCACCCGGCGATGCCCATGGCACCGACGTGGCCCCCGATGGCAGCGGGCAGGTGACCGAGCAGCGGTTGTACCAGCTGGTGCGCCAGCCTGGGGGGGTTGGCGAGCATACGTTCAGTATCGAGTTCCTGGATCCGGGGGTGCAGGCTTATGCGTTTACCTTTGGGTGAGGGTTGCTAAGGGTTGGGGGCAAAGTGGGCTGCGCACTG
Organism: Pseudomonas eucalypticola; assembly: GCF_013374995.1. Lineage (NCBI taxonomy): Bacteria > Pseudomonadati > Pseudomonadota > Gammaproteobacteria > Pseudomonadales > Pseudomonadaceae > Pseudomonas > Pseudomonas eucalypticola. The sequence goes on from NZ_CP056030.1 coordinate 3,330,185, forward strand.
CCGCCCCCAGGAGCACAGCTCGGTGCTTGCGCCCTACACCTGCCATACTCCAGAAACCGCCGCCAACAACGAGGCCTTGCCCCCATGCACCGCAGCGACGTACTCATCGTCGGCGCCGGCCCCACCGGCCTGGTCCTGGCCCTGTGGCTCGTGGCCCAGGGGGTGCGCCCGCGTATCATCGACCTGAACCGGCAGCCGGCCACTACCTCCCGTGCGCTGGCCGTGCAGGCACGCACGCTGGAGCTGTACCAGCAACTCGATCTCACCGGCCACGTGCTGCGACATGGCCACACCGTGGCGGCCATCAACCTGTGGGTCAAGGGTGCGCCCGTCGCGCACCTGCCGTTGACCCGCATCGGCGAAGGCCTGACCCCCTACGGCTTTCTGCAGATATTCCCCCAGGATGAACACGAGCGTTTCCTGATCGAGCGCCTGCGGGCCGAGGGCATCAGCGTTGAGCGCGGCGTCGAACTGCGCGGTTTCATCGACCAGGGCGACCAGGTACAGGTGCAACTGCTACACCCCGACGGCCATCTGGAGTCCGCCGAGACCCTGTACCTGGCCGGTTGCGACGGCGCTCGCTCGACCGTCCGCCACGGCTTGGGTAGCGGCTTTCCCGGGGGCACCTACCAGCAGGTGTTCTATGTCGCCGATGTGCAAGGCCAGGGGCCGACGTTCAATGGCGAACTGCACGTGGACCTGGATGAAGCCGATTTCCTGGCCGTGTTCCCGCTGGCCGGCAACGGCCGCGCCCGGCTGATCGGCACCGTGCGCGACGAACGCGCCGCCCGCGCCGAAAGCCTGCGACTGGAAGACATCAGCCGCCGCGCCATCGACCACCTCAAGGTGCAGGTGGACCAGCTCAACTGGTTCTCCACTTACCGCGTTCACCACCGGGTCACCGAGCAGTTTCGCGTGGGGCGCACCTTTCTGCTGGGGGATGCCGCGCACGTGCACAGCCCGGCGGGGGGCCAGGGGATGAACACGGGGATTGGCGATGCGATCAACCTGGCCTGGAAGCTGGCCAGTGTGATCACCGGGCGCGCCGATGAAACCCTGCTGGACAGCTACGAGCCCGAACGCATCGGCTTCGCTCGGCAACTGGTGGCCACTACCGATCGCGTCTTTACCTTCGCCACGGCCCAGGGGCCGGTGGCCGACCTGCTGCGTACGCGCCTGGCGCCGCTGCTGATTCCCAGGGCCCTGGCCTTGGGCGCGGTGCGCGAGTGGTTGTTTCGTACCGTCTCGCAGCTGACCTTGAACTACCGTCACAGCGCCCTCAGCGACGGCGCCGCCGGCCATGTCCATGGGGGCGACCGGCTGCCCTGGGTAAACGCTGGCGGCCGGGATAACTTCACCGCGTTGCAGACCCTCGAATGGCAAGTGCACGTGTACGGCAAGGCGGGCAAGGACTTGCAGGCCGTATGCGCCACCGAAGGCCTGCGCCTGCACGTGTTCGACTGGCACCCGGAGCATGGCGAGGCTGGCCTGGCGCGCCATGCCCTGTACCTGGTAAGGCCGGACGGCTACGTGGCCCTCGCCACCGGCGACCATCCGGCGCCAGCCCTGAGCGATTACCTGGCGCGCAGCCCCCGGCGCCCCACCCCGTAGCAGCGGACCTGGCCGCGTTGGCAGCGTACGCGGTAGGTCCGGCACTGCGCGGCGTACCTGACGCGGCCGGGTCCGCTGCTACGCGCCAGCGGTGGTGCTGTGCGCCAACAGGGGATCACGCCCGTTTCAGCGAAACCCTCCGCCCACTTGCCACACCCGCGCGCCGCTGGCCACGCTGCCGACCAGGGCGAACACGCACCCCAACCACAGTGCCCATTGCGGCCCACTGGCCAGTGAGGCGTGGAAACACAAGGCCACCAACGACGCCCCCAGCGTCTGGCCCAGCAACCGTGACGTGGCGACGATGCCACTGGCGCCCCCGCTGCGGTGCGCCGGTGCGCTGGTCATCAACGCCTTGAGGTTGGGCGATTGGAAGAAGCCGAAACCGGCACCGCACAACGCCATCCGCCAACCGATATCGAACGCCGATGCGCCGCTGCCCAACAGCGCCAGCGAGGCCATGCCCAGGCTCAACCCCAGCAGGCCGATCCCCCCCAGCAACCCCGGTGAGAAACGGTCCGCCAGGCGCCCCGCGACCAGGGCGGTCAACGCCACCACCGCCGGCCAGGGGGTCATCAGGAAACCCGTGGCCACCTGGCTGTGACCCAGCACGCTTTGCAGCAGGAACGGCAAGGCGACGAACGCCAGCCCCTGGGTGCTGAACGCGCAGATTGCCGTGGCCGACGACAAGGCAAACAGCGGCCGCTTGAACAGATCCAGGGCCAGCATCGGCGCCGGGTGCCCCGCCTGCCGGCGGATCAGCAAGGCCCCGCACACCAGGGCCACCACCAGTTCGGTCGCCGTCAGCAGCGCATTTTCCCCATGCACGGTGGTGCCCAGGCCCAGCACCAGGCAGCCGAACAACCCTGCGCACAGCAGCGCGGCCACGCGGTCGAAATCATGGCCGGCGCGTTCGATGTCGGGCAGGTTGCGGTACGCCAGTACTACGGCGAGTACGCCAAGGGGAACGTTGATCAGGAACAGCCAGTGCCAACTGGCCACCGACAGGATGGCCGACGCGGCGGTGGGCCCCAGGGTGAAGGCCAACCCCACCACCAGCGAGTTGTAGCCCATGCCCCGTCCCAGCCTGTTGGCCGGGTAGATGAAGCGCAGCAAGGCGGTGTTCACGCTCATGATCGCCGCCGCCCCCAGGCCCTGCACCACCCGAGCAATGGCCAGCGACGGCAGCGACCAGGCCAGCCCGCACACCAGTGACGACAACAGGAAAACCATCAACCCGCCGAGGTACACCCGGCGGTGCCCCAGCACTTCCCCCAACGAGGCGAACGGCAGAATCGTCGCCACCATGGCCAGCTGATAGGCGTTGACCACCCAGATCACCGACGCAGAGTCGGTGCCGATCCCGGTGGCCAAGGTGGGCAAGGCGGTGTTGACGATAGCCGTGTCCAGCGTGGCCATGCCGACGGCGAGGGACAAAGCGAAGACAGCAGGAATGCGGTTGTGGCTGGGCAAACCATCAGCGGGGGCAAGCATGCGCGCGAGTATCCGATTTCACAGGGCGGGGCTCTGGAGCGTAACCCCGCGCGCGGCAGATTTCATGTCAAATGGGCGAAGCTGACCGAGTTTTCATCTCCGGCGCCGTCCACCCGTGACGCGTGGGCCCCTAGGGCGCCAACACACTGTGGTACCGCAGTGCCCCGCAACGTTCGCAGCGTTCACAGGTCATGGGCGCCGAACCCAGTGTTTGCGGGGCGCATGCCAGCCATTCGCAGCCCTTGATCAGACAGATGATACTCACGGTGACCTCCTCGGGGTGCAGCCCCGACTGTTCTCCCAGCGAACGTTGCAGGGTTCGGGCCAACCGGCCAGGTTTAACGCAGCCCAACGAACTCGGGGGCCTCGCCCAGGCAATACCGTGCATTTTGCACGTCGGCGCCCCCCCCGACCAGTGCAAGCTGCCGGATCAATGATGGCACTTCGTCCGGTTTTCGCTTCGCCCCCTCAACTCTCGCGCCAACCTGTCGATACGGGTGAACAAGGGATCCTGCTTCCAGGACAAGGAGTCGATCACTCGACTCGACAGACCGGCATTCGATGATAAAAAAGACAATTCAGAAAGTTCGCTGGACGCCTTCCTTACGTGCCCCCGGTACCCGGTACCTGCTGATAACGGCTACCTTGCTCACCGGCCTGCTGGCGCTGACCGCCGTTGAAAGCTGGCAACAGGCAGCGCAGTCCCCGCTGGTAGCCGCGTGTGTCGCGGCACTCGTGCTGTTGGCCATGCTCGCCGTGCAATTGGGCATCAGCCAACGCCTGGTACGGCAGCGCAACCTGGAGCTCAAGCGCCAGATCGCAGACCAGACCATTATCCGCGCCTCCCTGGCGCGCAGCGAAGACCGGTTTCGCAGCCTGTTCGAGCGCTCGCCCGATGCCGTATGGATCCTTGACCAGCGCGGCTTCAGTAGCCAGGCCAATGCCGCGATGCTGGAAGCATTCGGTTTCAGCGACGCCGCGGCCTTCAAGAACATCAGCCCCCTGGACCTGTCGCCACCGCTGCAGGAAGACGGCACGCCGTCGGCGGTGCGCGCCGCTGCGCTGCTGGCGGCCGCCAGCGAAATGGGCGTACAGCGTTTCGAGTGGCTACACCGGCGCCTGGACGGGCGTTGTTTCCCCGCGGAGGTCACGCTGAGCATTCTGGACCTGGAAGGCGAGCCCGTGACCTTCGCGGTGGTGCGCGACATTTCCAAGCGCCGGCAAGCGGAGACCGAGCTGCTGCGCCAGAAAACCCTGTTCCAGGCCATCGTCGACAACGCCCCCTCGCTGATTTACATGTTCGACCCCCAGGGGCGGCTGGTGCTGTGCAACCAGCTCTACGAACAGGTCGTGGGCCGTACCAGCAGCGAACTGACGGGCCAGCGCCGGGACGACTTCATGGTCCCCGCCGACGCTCGCCAACAGAACGTTCATGACTCGGCGGTGCTCAGCACCGGCCAGTCCCGGCGGTTCGAAGACATCCACCACGATGCCCAGGGCCGGGCGATCACCTACCTCACCACCAAGTGTCCGCTGCGCACACCCGATGGCAACCTGCTGGGGGTCCTGGGCATTTCCAACGATATCACGCGGCTCAAGGAAACCCAGGCTGCCCTGGAACGGCTGGCCCATTACGATGCCATCACCGGCCTGCCCAACCGGGTGCTGTTTCACCAACGCCTGAGTGAGGCCATCCGCCTGGCGATGCCCCACGACCGGCACGTGGCGGTGCTGGTCCTGGACCTGGACGGTTTCAAGACCGTCAACGACACCCTGGGCCACCCCACCGGCGACCTGCTGTTGAGGGAAGCCACGGTGCGCCTGCAACGCAACCTGCGGCCCGGCGACCTGGTCGCGCGCCTGGGGGGCGACGAGTTCGCGTTCGTGATGCCTGTCCACCGCCAGCCAGAAGAAGTCATCAGCCGCCTGCCGCTACTACTGGCCTGCCTGCAGGAGCCCTTCGACCTGGAAGGCAGCCGCGTGTTGATCACCGCCAGCATGGGATTGGCCTTGTACCCCGCCGACGGCAGTACCGCCGACGCCCTGCTGCGCCACGCCGACACGGCCATGTACGCGGCCAAGGAAGGCGGCCGAAACGACTACCGCGTGTACCAGCGGCACATGACCCAGCACATGCAGGAACGCGTCAGCCTTGAGCACGCCCTGCGCCGCGCGCTGGAGAACCAGGAGCTGGAGGTCTGGTACCAGCCCAAGCTAAGCCTGGCCGACGGCCAACTGGCGGGCGCCGAAGCATTGCTGCGCTGGCGCGACCCGCACGCCGGCCTGGTATCCCCCGCTGACTTCATCCCGCTGGCCGAGCGCACCGGGCTGATCGTGCCCATGGGCGAATGGCTGCTGGACCAGGTGTGTGCGCAACTGCGCGCCTGGCGCGACCACGATCGTTTCGACGGCCACGTGGCCGTGAACGTCGCCGTGCCGCAAATAGAGCGCAGCGATTTCGCCGACACGGTGACCCGCGCGCTGCAACGCTACCAACTACCGGCACGGCTGCTGGAAGTGGAAGTGACCGAAAGCCTGTTCCTGGAAAGCCGCCAGTTGGCGCGCAGCGTGCTGGGCCGGTTGCAGGCCATGGGCGTGACCACGGCGGTGGACGATTTCGGCACCGGGTACTCGTCGCTGGCGTACCTGCACTTGCTGCCAGTGGACAACCTGAAGATCGACCGCGCCTTCATTCAGGAACTGCCGCACTCCCCCACGCACATGGCGATTACCCGCGCGATCATCCAGTTGGGCCACGCCTTGAAATTCCGCGTGACCGCCGAGGGGATCGAAACGGCTGAACAATATGAGTTCGTGCGCCAGGCCGGTTGCGATGTGGGCCAGGGCTACCTGATTGCCCGGCCGATGCCGGTCGCCGACTTCGAGGCCTGGCTCGCCCAGTGGCCCGCGGGAGGCATGATTGTCTAACAAGATGAAACATTTTTTATGAGACTAAGGTATTATGCCGCGCGGCGATCTGTCGCATATGGCAAGAAAAACTGTAGCAATACAGCTAGCAATATCACGCCCTTGGCGGCGTGTCATAACAGTGCCCCTGGCAGCTGTCACCAATAATTAACAATAAATCGGCACCGGCGGGACATAACCCGGAATAGATAGCTAACTATCTTTCCTTGCTCCCACGGCCCGGCAATCCAACGTTGGCCTCGCGTGCATGTAACCGTGCGTGTCGAAGTGCGCCTGCTCGTTGGCAATGACCGGACGCGGAGGCGTTTTTAATACAGGGGTAAAGAAGTTGAATAAAATGAATAAGGCATTACTGGGCGTGGCACTGTCCATGGCCTTCATGCCCGCCCACGGCGACGACACCAAGAAGGTCGACGTATTGCTGGTGGGTGGCGGCATCATGAGCTCTACCCTCGCCATCTGGCTGAATGAGCTGGAGCCCAGCTGGTCGATGCAGATGGTCGAGCGCATGGACGGCGTCGCCGAAGAAAGCTCCAACGGCTGGAACAACGCCGGTACCGGCCACTCGGCCCTGGCCGAGTTGAACTACACCCCGGAAGGCAAGGACGGCAAGATCGATATTTCCAAGGCCGTTGAAATCAACGAGTCCTTCCAGGTATCCCGCCAGTTCTGGTCGTGGCAAGTCAGGAACGATGTGCTGAAGAACCCGCACTCGTTCATCAACTCCACCCCCCACATGAGCTTCCTGTGGGGCGACGACAACATCAAGTACCTGAAGAAGCGCTATGACGCGCTCCAGGCGAGCCCGTTGTTCCGCCCCATGCAGTACTCCGAAGACCCGGAGCAGATCAAGAAATGGGTGCCGTTGATGATGGAAGGCCGCGACCCTTCGCAGAAGATCGCCGCCACTTGGACCCCGATCGGTACTGACGTGAACTTCGGTGAGATCACCCGCCAGTTCGTCGGCCACCTGCAGACCAAGTCCACCTTCGACCTGAAGCTGTCCAGCGAAGTCGAAGACATCAGCCGCAACGACGATGGCTCGTGGCGCGTGACCTACAAGAACCTGAAGGACGGTAGCGAGTCGCGTACCGACGCCAAGTTCCTGTTCATCGGCGCGGGCGGCGGTGCCCTGCACCTGCTGCAGAAGTCCGGCATTCCCGAAGCCCGTGACTACGCTGGCTTCCCGGTGGGTGGCTCGTTCCTGGTCACCGACAACGCCAGCGTGGCCGAGCAGCACATGGCCAAGGCCTACGGCATTGCTTCGGTCGGCGCCCCGCCCATGTCGGTACCGCACCTGGACACCCGCGTGCTGGACGGCAAGCGCGTGATCCTGTTTGGCCCATTCGCCACGTTCTCCACCAAGTTCCTGAAGAACGGCTCGTACCTGGACCTGCTGACCAGCACCACCACCCACAACGTGTGGCCGATGACCAAGGTCGGTATCGAACAGTACCCACTGGTGGAATACCTCGCAGGTCAGCTGATGCTGTCGGACGACGACCGCTTCAACGCCCTGAAAGCATACTTCCCGCATGCGAAGAAAGAAGACTGGCGCCTGTGGCAAGCCGGCCAGCGCGTGCAGATCATCAAGCGTGATGCCGACAAGGGCGGCGTGTTGAAACTGGGCACCGAGATCGTCGCGTCCCAGGACGGCAGCATCGCTGGCCTGCTGGGTGCCTCGCCGGGTGCCTCGACGGCCGCGCCGATCATGCTCAGCGTGCTGGAGAAGGTCTTCAAGGACAAGGTCGCCACCCCGGCCTGGCAGGAAAAACTGCACCAGATCGTCCCGAGCTACGGCACCAAGCTGAACGACAACCCGGCCGCCGTGATGCAGGAATGGACCTACACCAGCCAGGTCCTGCAGCTCAACCCGCCACCGGCCATCGACCTGAGCGCTGCCCCGCAGCCCCAGGCCACCCCGGCCAAGCCAGCCAGCAACCCCGCGGCTGACATGGCGCTGTAACAGCGCGCCTGGCGTGCCAGCGAAGAAGGCAACGCGGACCACTTGCCAGGCCGCGCGGCCTCCTTCGCCCGCACGCTGTGCTGCAACACGTGCCGTCACAGTGCTACGGGCGAAACGCCTTGGCACTGAGGCCCAACCGCTCCATTTTCACGTACAACCCGCCCCGCGATACCTTCAAGCGCTGCGCCGCCCGCCGTATATTGCCCCCGGATTCCTCCAGCGCGGCGATGATCGCCTGACGCTCATGCCCGCTCAACCCCATCGCTTCACCCATGTCCTGCACGGCCCTGCGCCCCGGCACGCTCAATTCCAAAGGCAAATCCACCACCTGCAACCATTCCCCAGCGGCCAGGTTCACCGCCCGCTCCACGGTGTTTTCCAGCTCGCGCACATTGCCCGGCCAAGGGTGGGCCACCAGCCGTTCCAGGGCCGCTGGGGTGAAGCCCTGCAAGGGCTTGCGCAGGCTGCGCGCGCAGCGCTGGAGGAAGTGCGTGGCCAGCACCGTGATGTCTTCGCGACGCATGCGCAGCGGGGGTACGGTCAGGCTCAGCACGTTGAGGCGGTAATACAGGTCTTCGCGAAAGGCACCCTCGGCTGCCGCCTGGGCCAGGTTGCGGTGGGTGGCGGCGATGATCCGCACGTTGACCGGCAACGATTTGCGCCCGCCCACCCGCGTTACCTCGCCCTCCTGTAGCACACGCAGCAGGCTCACCTGGGCATCGAAGGCCATGTCGCCGATTTCGTCGAGAAAGATGGTGCCGCCGTCGGCCAACTCGAATTTACCCGCCGCGCCGCCCCGGGCCGAACCGCTGAAGGCGCCCTCCACATGACCGAACAGCTCGCTCTGCACCAGGTCGCGGGGAATGGCACCGCAGTTGACCGCCACGAACGGCCCGCCGCCGCGGTCGCTGGCATTGTGGATGGCCTGGGCAAACAGCTCCTTGCCGGTACCGCTCTCGCCCAGGATCAAGGTGGTGGCGTCACTGCGGCTGGCGATTCGGCCCAGGCGCACGGCATCCTGCAACGCCTGGGAAGTGCCGAGCAAACTGTCGAAGGTGTAGCGCGCCTGGGTACCCATCATGCGCCGGGTGATATCCCGGGTACGGCGCTGCTCGCGCAGGGAAATGATCTGCCCACCCTGCTCAACCGCGCAGACCGACACCAGGCACGCCAGGACGCCACCATCCGGTAATTCGAAGCTGCACTCCAGGTCACGCAGTGGCTCGCCCATGGTGCGCAGCCTGGCCAGGCTCAGCTCGCTGCTCCCCAAGCGTGCAAAGGGCTGCCCCAGCAGGCCCTCGTCAACGTGAAACAACTGCCGGGCATACCGGTTCAGGGCCTTGATGGCACCGTCGCCATCCAGCACCACCAGCCCTTCGTTGAGCACCTCCAGCACCGTGCGCTGCTCGGCCAGCAAGGCCTGCAGCACCAACTGGCGGCTGACCGCCTCGGCGGCCGCCTGCACGGTGCCCAGGGTGTGGAAGTGAAACCAGCCCGGCTCCGCCGTCAGGGTCAGTATCGCCAGGGTTCTGCCGGCGGCGTCGCGGACCGGGGCGGCCGCGCAATGCATGCGCCGTTGGCGTTGCCAGGTACCGAAGTTTTCTTCGGCCAGCACGTACACCAGCCGGTCTTCGAGGATCGCCAGCCCCGTGCAATTGGTGCCCTGCACGGCCTCGGCCAATTGGCTACCGATGGGCGTCAGGTCGACACCGCAGAACGCCAGGGTCACGCCCGAGGCATCGGTGAGGTTCACATGCCCGCGGGGGTTGTAGGCCAACAGCCCGCGCATCACGTGCGCGGCGGTGTGGATCAGCGCCCGATGGTGGTGCAGCCGCTCTTCGATGGCCTGAGCGGGCACAAAGCGATACGGCGCATGGTCGGGGTCCAGGCCCGCCGCCAGGCTGCGCCGCCAGGAGGCCCAGATAAGGGGCCGCACACCCTGGGGGCGATGCGCCTGGCCATCGCGGCAAGCGCGCCACGCCGGGAGGATGGGGTCGACGGGCTGGCTGAGCGCGGCGGCGCCCAGGGCGGCCAGGTATTCAAGATCTTCAGCGGCGCATCCGGTGTCCATTCAGGGCCTCGCGATTGTCATTGTTTTTGACATGTCAGCGTAGACATGTCCGGGAAATGAACAACCGCGCCTTAGCAGAACAAGTGCAACCCATTGATTTGCAACAACAAGAATGCCTGGCACAGGGCTTGCTCAATGCACCGCAACCCACAACAACAAGGAACACGCATGAGCCAGAATATCCGCCTCGGCCTGATCGGTGCCGGCCGCATGGGCAGCTTTCACGCCCATACCGCAGCCCGGCACATTCCCGGCGCCAGCCTCGACGCCATCGCCGACCCGGTGCCCGGGCAGGCCGCGCGCCTGGCCGAGCAGCTCGGGGTATCGCGCGTCTACAACGACCCGCAGCAACTGCTCGACGATCCGCAGATCGACGCCGTGCTGATCGCCGCCCCGGCCCGCAGCCATGCGGAACTGGTGATCAGCGCCGCCCACGCCGGCAAAGGCATTTTCTGCGAAAAGCCCATGGCTATCACGCTCGATGAGGCTGACCGTGCCATCGCCGCCGCAGCCGACGCGCACGTGGTGTTGCAGGTCGGCTTCAACCGGCGTTTCGCCCGCAGCTTCCGTAGCGCCCATGAGGATGTACTGGCGGGCCGCATCGGCACACCGCAACTGCTGCGCTCGCTGACCCGCGACCCGGCACTGAACAACCCGGCCGCCACCGGCCAGTGGGTGATTTTCCTCGAAACCCTGATCCACGACTTCGACGCCCTGCGCTACCTGAACCCCGGCGCCAACGCCGTGCAGGTCTACGCCGTGGCCGACGCCCTGGTGGCGCCGCAGTACAAGGCCCAGGGCCTGCTCGACACTGCGGTGGTCACCGTGCGCTTCGACAACGGCGCACTGGCGACCGCCGAGGCCAACTTCCAGGCGGTGTACGGCTATGACGTGCGTGGCGAAGTGTTCGGCAGTGCTGGCATGCTCAGCCTGGGCAGCGTCGCCGACGGCAGCCTGGTGCGCTACCTGGCCAGCGGCATCCAGGCCGACACCCTGCGCCAGGACACCGACCTGCTGCGCGACGCCTACATGGCCGAGCTCAACCATTTCGTCGACTGCGTGCGCCATGGCACACGCCCCCTGGCCACCGGCGAGGACGCCCGCGCCGCCCTGGCCATCGCCCGCGCCTGCATTGCCTCGGTGCAAAGCGGCCAACCCGTCGACCTGTGAGGAGCCTGCCATGAGCCACGTACCCTTTACCCTGGCCGCCAGCGCCGAAATGCTATTCCTGGACCTGCCTTTCGTGGAGCGCGTGCGGCGCATTCATGCCCTGGGGTTCAGCGTCGAAATCTGGGACTGGTCGACCAAGGACATCACTGCCCTGGCCGCGACCGGCGCCGCGTTCACGTCCATGACGGGCTACCTCACCGGTAACCTCACCGAAGCCGAGGGCATCGCGCAATTGCTCGACAGTGCCCGCGAATCCCTCGGCGTGGCCGAGCACCTGGGCTGCCCCAGCCTCAACCTGCACGGCACCGGCCTGGACAACCAGGGCCAGGCCGTGCGGCCAGTGGCGCGGGTCACCGGGCCCCTGTGGCTGCAAGCCTGCAAGACCCTGGAGCAGGTGGCGCGCCTGGGCGAGGCCGCGGGCAAGGTATTCCTGCTGGAAAACCTCAACACCGCCGTCGACCACCCCAATGTGCCCTTTGCCCGCGCCGCCGATACCCTGGCGCTGATCGAGGCAGTGGGCAGCCCCTGGCTCAAGCTCAACCTGGACCTTTACCACGCGCAAATCGGCGAAGGCAACCTGATCGAGCTGATCCAGCGCGCCGGCAGTGCCATTGGCGAGATCCAGGTGGCAGACGTGCCCGGCCGCAAGGAACCGGGTACCGGCGAAATCCACTACCCGGCCATCGCCCGTGCCCTCCATGGCATTGGCTACAAGGGCGTGGTTGGCCTGGAAGGCTGGGCCAGCGGTGATCCGCACCTGGCGCTTGAGCGTTTTCGTACAGCCTTCACCCTGGCGTGACACCGCTGCACTTCCCCTACAACAAGAAGGACCACCCTCATGCGCTCGCTTTCACTGCTGGTTGCTTCAACGCTGCTGCTGTTCAGTTCCTGGGCCCTGGCCGATTACCGCATCGGCGTCAGCATCGCCCGGGTCGACGATAACTTCATGACCTACGTGCGCAATGGCCTGCAGGCCGCCGCCCAACGCAACCACATACAGGTGGAGGTGCAGGACGCCCAGGGCGATGTGGTGCGCCAGCTCGACCAGGTGCAGGCCTTCGTGAGCCAGAAGGTCGACGCCGTCATCGTGCTGCCGGTGGACACGGCCGCCACCGACAACCTGACCCGCGCCACCGTCGCGGCGCACATACCCCTGGTGTACGTCAACCGCCGCCCGGATCAGGCCACGCTGCCCGAAGGCGTGGTGGCGGTGGCGTCCAATGACATCGAGGCCGGGCGGTTGCAGATGCGCTACCTGGCCGAGAAAATGGGCGGCAAAGGCAACCTGGCCATCCTCCTCGGCGAACTGACCCAGAACGCGACCCATGGGCGCACCGAGGGCGTGAAAGAGGTGCTCAAGGACTTTCCCGGCATCAAGGTAGTGGCCGAACAGAGCGGTAACTGGGAGCGCAGCAAGGCCATGGACCTGACCAGCAACTGGGTGCTGGCCGGCACGCCGGTGGACGCCATTGTCGCCAACAATGACGAAATGGCCATCGGCGCGGCCATGGCGCTGCAGCAGGCCGGCAAGGGCAACCTGCCCATCGTCGGCGTGGACGGTTTGCCCGACGGCCTGATGGCCATCCAGCGCGGGCAGTTGAGCGCCACCGTGTTCCAGGACCCCAAGGCCCAGGCGGACGCCGCCCTGGACGCTGCCCTGGCCATGATCGAAGGCAAACCGGTGCAGCCCACTATTTGGGTGCCTTACCAGTTGGTCAAGCCCGACGCCCTGGCGCAGTTCCAGGCACATTTCAACTAACCCCACTGGCGCGGGCCATGAACCTTTCGAGGGGCCCTGGGTTCATGCCCCGAGCATGAACCCCACCGGTTTCCCATGGCATCCACCGTTGCAAGCGCTTATCATGCGCGTTTTCCCCGACAACCCACCGCCCATGCCCAAACCCACCCTTCCCGAGCCGGATGAAACCTCCGGGGCCTCTGACATGCTGCAGGTATTCCTGCAACAGCAGGGGCGCGTGGAAAAGCAGTTGAGCCGCTGGGTGGCGTGCCGTGCCACCGCCGCAGACCTGTGCCAGGAACTGTTCATCCGCCTGTGGCGGCGCAAGGACGTGCAGGTTCAGGACCTGGGCCAGTACATGATGCGCAGCGCACGCAACCTGGCCATCGACCATATCCGCAGCCAGCGCAGCCGCCTGCGCACCGAATCGGCGCTATTGCCCGAGCAGATGGTTGGTGCGCCCACGGCCCTGGAGGACGGCCACCAGGCCAACCATGAATTGCAACAGGTAGAGGCAGCCCTGCGCGCCTTGCCCGAGCGCACCCGCCATGTGTTCCTGCTCAACCGCATTCATGGCCAGAGCTACACTGACATCGCCCGCGCGCTGGACATCTCTGCCAGCGCGGTGGAAAAACATATGATGCGCGCCTTGCAAGCCTGCAAGAGCAGCGTCGACGCGCCCCCCGTGAAGGCCCCGAAATGAACCTGGTCAGCCCTCCTGCCCACCGCGCTCGCGAAGACATCGCCTTGCTGTGGGTGACCCGCCTGGCCGCCGAGCCTGACAACCTGCTACTGGACGAGAAACGCCTGCCGGCCCTCGAACAGGCTGACCTGCGGCGCTGGCTGGAACAGGACCCGGCCCACGCCGACGCCTATGCCAGCGCCCGCCGCCTGTGGCAACTGACCGGCCCCGGCGCCACTCGCCTGGCACAGGAAGACGGTGCCGCCTTGCAGGCCTTGCTCAGCCGCGCTCGTGGCCCGGCGCGCCAGGTCCGGCGCGGTGTGGTGACGCTGGCCATGGCCGCCACCGTGGCGCTGGCCGCCGTGCTGGCGCTGCTGTGGCAGCCGGAACGCTGGGTGGACGACCTGCAGGCCGATTATCACAGTGCGCCGGGACAACTGCGCGACATTACCCTGGCAGACGGCAGCGAAGTGCAACTGGACGGCAACAGCGCGCTCGACGTGTCGCTGACCGCCAGCGGCCGCACTGTGCACCTGCGGCGCGGCGCGGCGTATTTCCATGTCAGCCACAACGGCCAGCCGTTCGTGGTGCATGCCGGCGACGGCGAAGTCCGGGTGTTGGGCACCCATTTCGAAGTGCGCCGCGAAGCCGCGGCTACCCAGGTCAGCGTGGAAGAAGGCAAGGTCGCGGTGCAGCCCACGGGCGCGCCGGCACCCGTGGTGCTCACCGCCGCGCAGCGGGTCGACTACCGCCAGGGCCAGGTCGGCCCGCTGCAAAGCATCAACCCGCAGCAGGCCTTCGGCTGGCGCCAGGGGCAGGTCAGCTTCCGCCGTCAGCCACTGGCCGACGCCCTGGCCGTGGTGCAGCGCTACTACCCGGCACGCATCCTGCTGCTCAATGACGAACTGGGCGCACGCACGGTCAGCGGCGATTTCGCCAGCAACGACCCCGCGGCCATGCTCGCGGCGTTCCAGGGCCTGCTGGGCTATTCGCAGCACGTGCTGCCCGGCGGCACGGTGGTGATTCGTTAAAAGGGTGCGACGGTAAAGCAAATGAGATATATTCGCATCCCATTGAATTGACCCGAGCCCACGCCCGATGCGCTGCCGGTTGCGACTCTCCTTGCTGGCAGCAGCCTTGAGCGGCCCCCTGGCACTCCCCCCGTTGGCCGTGGCCGACGCCGCCGTGGCTGCCGTGCCCCGCTACGCCATTGCGCTCAAAGCCCAGCCGCTGCCCGACGCCCTGGCCGCCCTCAGCCGCCAGACGGGGCAGAATATCGTCTACGCCGAGGACCTGCCCTATCAGGTCCAGGCCCCGGCTGTCGCTGGGCAGTTCACCGTGGAACAGGCCCTGGGGCGTCTGTTGGTCGGCACCCCACTGGGCTTTCGTCGCACCAGCCCTACCACGCTGGTGCTGGCAACGCTGACCGGCAGCGACGATCGTATTGTCCTGCAACCCCTGAACATCGATGGCGAGCGCGGTCCCCACTACCAGCCCGATCCTGTCAGCCACATCAATCACAGCGCCGCGCCATGGCTGGAACAGCCGCAGTCCATCAGCCGGGTCAACAACGCGGTGCTGCGCGACCAGCAACCGCGCAACCTGGACGACGCCCTGCGCAATGTCAGCGGCCTGACCCAGGGCAACACCCTGGGCAGCACTCAGGACACCCTGATCAAGCGCGGTTTCGGCGACAACCGCGACGGCTCGATCCTGCGCGATGGCATGCCGGTCGTGCAGGGCCGCAACTTCAACGCCACCGCCGACAGCGTCGAAGTGCTCAAGGGTCCCACTGCCCTGCTCTACGGCATCCAGGACCCAGGCGGGGTCATCAACGTGGTGACCAAGACCCCGCAGCTCAGTGCCCATACTGAACTGCAGTCCAAGGCATCCAGCTTCGCCCATGGCCGCGACGGCAGCGCGGTCACCCTGGACAGCACCGGACCGCTGGGCGACCGCGGCCTGGCCTACCGGCTGATCCTCGACCATCAGGATGAAGATTACTGGCGCAACTTCGGCGTGCACCGCGAAACCCTGGTGGCGCCCTCTCTGGCCTGGTACGGCGAACAGAGCGAGGTGCAACTGAGCTACGAGCATCGGCGTTTCGTCACCCCGTTCGACCGCGGCACGGCCATCAACCCGGCGACCGGCCACCCGCTGGACATTCCGTACACGCGGCGCCTGGACGAGCCGTTCAACGACATGACCGGCCGCTCCGAACTGGCGCGCCTGAGCATCAAGCACCTGCTGGACAACGGCTGGACCTTGCACGGCGCCTACAGCTACAACGCAGAAACCTACGACGCGTACCAGGTGCGAATCACCGCCGTGGCCCCCGCCAAGGGTACCCTCACCCGCAGCATGGACGGCACCCTGGGCTCGGTCAGCCGCGCTCAGCAAGGTGAACTGGAACTGTCCGGCAGCCGCCGGTGGTGGGGGTTGGAGCATGAAGTGCTGGTGGGCATGAGCGAGGAGCACCGGCTGTATTTTCGTGGCGACCTGTTGCGCCAGGCCAGCCTGACCACGTTCAGTTACATAAACCCGGTGTACGGCCAGGAGGTGGCGCCCACCCTTGCGTCGGCCACTGCCAGCGACCAGTTGGACCGCCTGCGCACCAGCGCCTTTTACCTACGCGATACTCTTCACCTCAACGAGCAGTGGATCGCCACCCTCGGCGCGCGTTTTCTGGTGTACGACCAGTACGCCGGCCGTGGTCGGCCCTTCCACGCCAACACGGACATCAACGGTGAGGCCTGGGTGCCCAGCGCCGGGCTGGTCTACCGGTTCGCACCGAACTGGTCGTGGTACGGCAGTTACAGCGAATCGTTCAAGCCCAACTCCAGCATCGCCCCGCTCAACGCCGCCAGCGAACAGATCATCGACGCCAGCATTCTCCCGGAACAGGCGAAGGCCTGGGAGACCGGGCTCAAATACGAGGAGCCTGACGGCCTGTCGGTCAGTATCGCGCTGTACGACATCCGCAAGCGCAACGTGCTGGTCAGCGAGACGGTCGACAACCTGCCGGTCAGCCGCAACGCCGGCGCCGTGCGCTCCCGCGGCCTGGAACTGGAGGCCAGCGGCCAGATGGCCGAAGGCTGGCAGTGGATGGCCGCCTATGCCTACACCCACGCCTGGGTCACCCGCGACCCTGAGCTGGCGGGCAAGCCGCTGCAAAACGTGCCACGCCAGAGCGGTTCGCTGTACCTGACCCATGACCTGGGCAGCCTGCTGGGCGGCGACCGCCTGCGCGTCGGCGGCGGCCCGCGCTATGTGGGCGAGCGTGCCGGCGACCCTTCCAACAGCTTTCGATTGCCGGCCTACACGGTCACCGATGCCTTCGCTCGCTACGACACACAGCTGGGCGGCCATGACCTGCACCTGCAGTTGAACGTCAACAACCTGTTCGACCGTCACTACTACCCGTCCAGCGTCAGCCAGTACTTCGTCTCGGTGGGTGACCCGCGCCAACTGGTGCTCAGCACCACGCTGGGCTTCTGACGCGGCCTGAAGACGGTCTATAGTGACGGTGCACGCTTATCAGGCAGGACATGTGAACTATTCGACCTCACTGGCAGCATTGCTCTGCCTGTTGCTCAGCCCTTGCGCCGTAGTGGCCGCCACGGCACCGTATCAGGTCGTGACCGAAGAGTGGGCGCCTTACAACTATGTGGAGAACAACCAGCTTACTGGCATGACCACCGAGATCGTCAGGGCGATCATGGCGCTCACCGGGGACGACTTCCCGATGCTGTTGTTGCCCAGCATGCGCAGCACCTACGCACTGAAGACCCGCCCCAGGACCATCATGTACTCGATGTTCCGCACCGCCGAACGCGACCCCTTGTACAAATGGGTAGGGCCGATCGCCGTGGAGTCCATCTACCCCTACCAGTTGGCCCACGCGGTGCCGGCGATCAACACCCGCGAGCAGTTGCTGCGCGCCCCGCAGATTACCACCCGCCAGGCTGGGCTGATTCCGCAAACGCTGCAAGCCCAGGGGTTTACCAACATCGACAAGAGTGCTGCCGAAAACCAGCAGCTGTACCGCATGCTGCTGGCCGGGCGCACCGCTATCATCGTCGGCGACACCGCGGCAGGCGTCGCCTACTACAGCCGCCAACTGGGCATTCCCCCGGGCACCTTGCGCCAGGTACCGGTGGAGCTCTATCGCTCATCGCTGTACATCGCGTTCAGCCGTGACGCGGACGACCGGCTGGTCGCCGCCTGGTCCCGTGCCCTGGAGCAATTGCGCCGCTCTGGCGAGCTGGAACGCATTCAGCACCGGTACGAGCAATAGCGCTCGGTCTCACAGGGCAAGGCACTTCATGCCAGCCCAGCGGTCTGTTCTGAACACCCCACCCGCCCGCGGAGTTTCCATGATCACCGTCCACCACCTCAACAACTCGCGCTCACACCGTATTCTCTGGCTGCTGGAAGAGCTGGGTGTGCCCTATGAAGTCAAGCGCTACCAGCGCGACCCGCACACCAACCTCGCGCCGCCGGCACTCAAGGCCATCAACCCGCTGGGCAAGTCGCCGGTGATCGAGGACGGCCCCCATGTGCTGATCGAATCAGGCGCCATCGTCGACTACCTGATCCGCCGTCACGGGGAGGGCCGGCTGCAACCGGACCCGGCCACTGCCACCTACGACGAGTACGTGCAATGGCTGCACTTCGCCGAAGGCTCGGCCATGCTGCCGCTGATGCTCAACCTGTACGTGGGCCGCCTGGGCGAAGCCGGCGCGCCGCTGCACCCGCGCATCGAAGCCGAGGTGGCCAACTACCTGGGTTACCTTGACCAGGCCCTGGGCCTGACGCCCTACCTGGTGGGTGACGAACTCAGCGGCGCCGACATCCAGATGAGCTTCATCGGCGAAGTCGCCAAGGCCCAGGGCAAGTTGCCGGCCTACCCGAACCTGGCCGCCTGGGTGCAACGGTTCCAGGCGCGGCCGGCCTATCGCAAGGCGGTGGAGCAAGGTGGGGAGTATGCCTTTGCCAAGTGAGCCGTCGCTCAGGCGGGCGTGACGCTTATCTGGGTCAGCCCTGCGGTTTCGGCCTGTTCCAGGACCTGCCCGGGTGTTGCATCCGCCGTGGGCATGAACAGGCTGTTTTCCGCATCGCCAAAATGCAACTGCAACAGGTGCATCGCGGCTTCGTGGGGCAGCAATTCGGGCTGCTGCAGTTCCAGCGCGTGGGTCCGGGGCTCGCCGTTGAAGCGGTATTGCAGGGTGTAGAGGTGCATGAGTGTCCCCTGTTGCCGAAGGGCTCGGTGTGCCCGAGCGTGGGTGGTGGGCATGACGCGCAGTAGCGCACCGCCGACGCGGCCGGGTCCGCTGCTACGACGGTGTCGCCGCTAACGGTGACAATACCAGCAGTTGGGGTGTACCTACGCCTCAATGAAAATAATGTTCATTTTCGTGTGAGGTGTTTTGGCTCGGCGTCCGTGTAGTGAATGAAAGGCAATCCTATTCGCATTCACTTCACTCAGCACAGAGCATCGGCATGACCTCCAGGCACTCGGCGAACATCTTATTCCTCCCCACCCACCCGCGCTACCGCAGCGCCTGTGCCAGCGGCGTGCTGATGCTCAGCCTGGCGCAGCCGCTGTGGGCGGCTGACAGCGTGGAGCTTGGCGCCACGACCATCGACAGCACCACCCCCACCACCACCGAGAAAAGCCAGACCAGCTACCAGGCCGTGGCCTCCACCGTGGCCACCCGCACCGAAACCCCGCTGATCGAAGTGCCCGCCTCCGTCAACGTGGTCACTCACCGGGTGATCGAAGACCGCGCGCCCCAGAGCCTGGACGAAGCCATCAATGCGGTCAGCGGCGTCAAGCAAGGCAACACCCTGGGGGGCACCCAGGACGCGATCATCAAGCGTGGCTTTGGTACCAACCGCGACAACTCGATCATGCGCGATGGCATGCAATCGGTGCAGGCGCGCAACTTCACCCCCACCACCGAGCGCGTCGAAGTGCTCAAGGGCCCCGCCTCCATGCTCTACGGCGTGCAGGACCCGGGCGGCGTGATCAACGTGGTCACCAAGAAACCGCAAATGACCCAGGCCACCTCGGTTTCCGGCTGGGGCACAAGCTACGGCGGTGGTGGCGGCCAGTTCGATACCACCGGCCCTGTGGGCGACACCAACCTGGCCTACCGCCTGATCTACGACAAACAGCAGTACGACTACTGGCGCAACTTCGGCAGCACCGACCAGGAAGTGGTGGCACCGTCGCTGAGCTGGTTCGGTGACGACACCACCCTGACCGCGGCCTACGAACACATGGAGTATTCAGTGCCCTTCGACCGTGGCACACAGATCAACACCACCACCGGCAAGGTCCTGGACATTCCGCGCAACCGCCGTCTGGATGAACATTTCAACATCACCACTGGCCGTTCCGACGCCTTCAACCTGACCGCCGAGCACCGCCTCAACGACGACTGGACCCTCAAGGCCGGCTACGGCTACAGCCGCAACTACTACAACGACCACCAGTCGCGCTACATCTCGGCCAACTTCACCACCGGCCAGGTGACGCGCCGCGGCGATGCCACCCGCGATGCCCTGCAAGTGGCGCATACCGCCACCGTCAGCGCCCTGGGCAACCTGGCATTCGCCGGCATGCGCCACGAAGTGCTGGTGGGCGTGGACTACATGCACAACGACCGCACCCTGGGTGACCTGATCCGCAACGTCAATGACACCACCTTCAACTACAACGACCCCGTGTACGGGCAAGTGCCGGTGCCCAGCCGCGTCAGCGCCGCCAACAGCGACCAGACCGACCTGCTGCACACCCACGCCTTGTTCCTGCAGGACGCCATTCACCTGAACGACCAATGGATACTGCAGGCCGGCCTGCGCTACGAGTCGTTCTCCGAATACACCGGCAAGGGCCGCCCCTTCGTGGTGGGCGCCGATGTCGACCGCAGCAAGGCGGTGCCACGCCTGGGCCTGGTGTACATGATCCGGCCCGACTGGTCGGTGTATGGCAGCTACACCGAGTCGTTCCGCCCCAACACGTCCATCGCCACCGTCATCGGCGACCTGGCGCCGGAAGAAGGCCGCGCCTACGAGATCGGCAGCAAATTCCAGAACGACTACCTCACCGCCAGCCTGGCGGCGTTCACCATCACCAAGAAGAATGTGCAGACCAGCGCTACCTGCGGCACCGAAACCTGCACGCGGCTGGGCGGTGAAGCGCGGTCGCGGGGTGTGGAACTGGACGTCAGCGGCCAGCTCAACGAATTCTGGAGCCTGACCGGCAGTTACGCCTACACCGACACCGAATGGACCAAGGACCCCATCCTGCAGGGCACGCCCCTGGACGGCGTGTCGAAGAACACCGCCGCGCTGTACCTGACCCGCGACTTCGGCCACGTCGGTATCGGCGACCTGCGCGCCGGCTTCGGCGGCCGCTACATGAGCAAATGGGGCGCCAACGACGGCACCGGTACCGAATACTGGCTGCCTTCAGCGAAAGTCGCCGACGCGTTCGTGGCCTACAGGATGAAGCTTGACCAGAAAGACCTGACCTTGCAGCTGAACGTCAAGAACCTGTTCGACGAGACCTATTACGTCTCCAGCAGCGGGCTTGGCTCCCCGGCCATTGTCATCGGCGAGCCGCGCCAGGTGATTGCCAAGGCCACCCTGGCCTTCTGACCCCAAGGACCGATCATGACCCCTTCCTTCACACAGGCACTGAGCCTGGCCGCGGCGATGCTCACCGGCCAGGCCTCGGCCGCCAGCCTTGATCCGCAACTGCAGGCGTACACCCCGCAAGCGGTGCAACCGGCGCCCGGCGCACCGTACCTGACGCCCGAGGGCGCCATTCGCATCGGTGGCGCCGAGCACGTGCGCTACATCGTCGAGCGCTTCAATGCCGCCCTGGTCGAAAGCCACCCCGGTTGGCATTTTCAGGACGAATCCCAAGGCACCACCAGCGCCGTGCCGCTGCTCACCCACGGGGTGACGCTATTCGGTGCGATGGGCCGCGAGATCAACCCACTGGAGGTCAAGGCCTACAGCAAGATCGTCGGTACCGCGCCCCTGGAGATCCGCATTGCCCTGGCGGCCAACGACACCTCCCACCACCTGGCCACGTCACTGGCGGTGTACGTCAACCGCGCCAACCCGCTGGCCCAGGTCAGCGCTGCGCAGGTCAGCCGCGCATTGACCGTCGGCAACCCGGACGGCGACCTGTCCACCTGGGGCCAATTGGGCCTGGGCGGCGACTGGCGGGAGCGGCGCATACACCCCTACGGCACACCGGAGTTCACTGGTTTCGGCACCTACCTGCAGGCCAACCACCTGCAGGGCCGCCCCCTGACACCGGGCTACGAGGCCTACGGCAACACCGAGGCGATTCTTGCGCGCCTGGCCGCCGACCCGGCCGGCCTGGCGGTGGCGGCCATCGGCCTGAGCGACGCCCATATCAAGGCGCTGCCGCTGGTGGACGAGCACGGGGCCGTGACCACCGGTACCGAGGCTGAAGTCCGCGAAGGTCGCTACCCCTATGGGCGGTTCCTGTACCTGTACCTGCGCCGCGAGCCTGGCAAAGCCGTCGATCCGGTGGTACGCGAGTACCTGCGCTTCGTCCTGTCGCGCCAGGGCCAGCAGATCATCGCCAGCCAGCCCCAGGGCTACTTCCCCCTCAGCGCTGCCCAGGCCCGGGCGGAACTGACCAAACTCGACGAGGTTGCCCCACGATGATACCCCTGCTCAAATCCATGGCTTGGCTGGGCCTGTGCCTGCCCATGACCTGGGCCCAGGCCGACAGCCTGACACCGCCCGCGCACGCCAGTTATCTGACCGCCGACGGCGCCATCGCCATCATCGGCAACGACGGCATGCAGCCACTGATCGAACAGCTCAACGCGCTGTTCGTGCGCCAGCATCCCGCCTTTCGCTTTGCCGTCACCGCCCAGGGCTCGTCGGTGGGCCTGCCTGCCCTGACGGCCGGCGCCACCGCCATCGCGCCATTGTCGCGCGAGCCCTGGCTGGGTGACCTGCACGGCTTCGAGCAGGTGTTCAAGCGTACCCCCCTGGACATCCGCATCGGTTATTCGGGGTATGGGCCACGCCCCAATGGCAAGACCCCGCCCGCGGTGTACGTGCACCCGGACAACCCGCTGGCAAGCCTGGACCTGAACCAGTTGGCCAAGGTGGTCACCGCTGGCCAGCCAGGGGGCGATATCAATACGTGGGGGCAGTTGGGCCTGAAAGGTGATTGGGCCTGGCGGCGCATCCACGTCTACGGCCTGCGCGACGAGGGTGGTTTTGCCACCAACCAGCGCATGGATCGCTTTGGCGGCAAACCGTTCAGCCCCCATTATGAACCGCTGGACAGCGTGGGCGCAGTGCTCAAGGCCGTGGCCACCGATAGTCACGGTATCGGGCTGGTCGGCTGGGCCAACAGCGGCACACTGGCGCCTGGGCTGCGCATCGTGCCCCTGGCCGCCAAGCCTGGCGAGGCGGCACGGGGGCCTGCGCTGGAAGACGTGGCCGCCGGGGCGTACCCGCTATCGTCGTACCTGCACCTGTTCGTCAATGCGGCGCCGGGCCAGCGCCTGGAGCCGTTTATCAAGGCCTACCTGGCGGCGGCGTTGAGCGATGAAGGCCAGGCCTTGGTGCGGAGGCAAACCGCGGGTGCCGAAGGCTATGTGCCGTTGAGTGCGCAGGACCTGGCCCAGGAGCGGCGCAAGCTGGACAGCCTGTAGTCGCCAGCTCGGCGGTGCTCTTTTCCCGAGCTTCGCCCGGTCCCACACGGTGCGCGTGGTCGCCAGAGGGGCCGGGCACCGTTCGAAGAGCATGCGCCGCCGAGATCAATGGCTCAACTGGTTGCTGAACTGCCCCACCGCATCCACTACTTTCTGCGCGCCTTCCTGAATCTCGGCGATCACCGCCCCGGACTGCGCCGCCAGGTCCAACCCCTGTTCGGCCTGGCGTTTGCCCTGCTCGATGACCTGCACGGCCTCCTCGGCCAGCGTCTGGTTGCGCGATACCACCGCCACGATCTCCTCGGTCGCCTGGCTGGTACGCGAGGCCAGTTGCCGCACTTCATCAGCCACTACCGCGAAACCCCGCCCCTGCTCGCCCGCGCGGGCAGCCTCGATGGCTGCGTTCAAGGCCAGCAGGTTGGTCTGGTCGGCAATGCTGCTGATGCTGTTGATGATGGTGCCGATGACCTGCGACTGCTTGTCCAGGGCGGCGATACCCTCGGCGGCCTTCTCCATCTGCGCCGCGAGTTGCCGCATCACGTCCACGGTTTCCTGCACCACGCGGCTGCCCCGGCGGGCGGCCGCGTCGGTGTCTTCGGAGGTGCTGTAGGCGATGTCCGCGGCGTCGGCCACGGCCTGCTCACGGTTGACCTGGTCGGTGATGACCGTGGCGAACTTCACCACCTTGTACAAGCGGTTGTGCACATCGGTGATGGGGTTGTACGAGGCCTCCAGCCATACCGTGCGGCCGGCGCTGTCCACGCGCTTGAACCGGCTGGCCACGTACTCGCCCCGGCGCAGGGTGTCCCAGAAGGCCTGGTATTGCGGGCTGTTGAATTCATCGGGGGCGCAGAACAGGCGATGGTGCTTGCCCACGACCTGATCGAGCCGATAGCCCATGGCCCCCAGGAACCGCTCGTTGGCCGCCAGCACCACGCCATCGAGGGTGAATTCGATGACTGCAGTGGAACGCTGCAAGGCCTCGATCAGGTTCTGATGTTCGCGGGAGGTCACGATCGTGCGGGTCAGGTCATTGGCAAACACCGAGCAGTGCTGCACACGGCCTGCGCTATCGCGCACTGGCTGGACAATGGCCCGCAGCCACGCTTCGACGTTGTCACCCCGGCACAGCTGCAGGGCCCCGGCCCAGTGGGCGCCGTTCTGGATCGCCCGCTTCATGCGTTTGAAGTGCTCGGAATCGGTGGCCTGGGCCGGTACCAGGTCGACCAGCGCTCGACCCACCACCTGCTCGGCGCGGTAGCCCATTTCCTGCTCGAAATTGCGGTTGGCGTAGAGGATCCGGCCCTGGGGGTCCAGGGTCAGTGCCAGCATCTCGGTGTCGAGGCTGTCCTGGACCTGCTGCAACGACGACAACTGTTCATTGGCAACGGACAACGCGTGCTTCAACCGCTTGTTAAACATCATGGGGACCGTGTCTCAAAAAGGCTTGATAAGGGGCAGGTTCGTGGCACTGCTATCGGCATCGAAACGCACGGCTTGAGTCCTGGCCGTTACCTTGCCGCCGCCCATGACCGGTGCATCGTGTTAAGGTGCGAAACATCGTTGACCAGGAGGTTTGATTCCATGAGCAAGACCCCGTACGTCCCACCCAAGGTCTGGACCCACGAAGCACCGTCGGGTGGCCAATTCGCCAATATCAACCGCCCTGTCGCCGGCCCTACCCACGACAAGGAACTGCCGGTCGGCAAACACCCTTTGCAGCTGTATTCCCTGGCCACGCCCAACGGCATCAAGGTCACCATCCTGCTCGAAGAGCTGCTGGCCCTGGGACACAGCGGCGCCGACTATGACGCCTGGCTGATCCGTATCAACGAGGGCGATCAGTTCTCCAGCGGTTTCGTCGACATCAACCCCAATTCCAAGATCCCGGCCCTGCTGGACCGTAGCGTCGCCCCCGCGGTGCGCGTGTTCGAGTCCGGTTCGATCCTGCTGTACCTGGCGGAAAAGTTCAGCGCCTTCCTGGCCAGCGACATCGCCACCCGCACCGAAACCCTCAACTGGTTGTTCTGGCAGATGGGCGCCGCGCCCTACCTGGGCGGCGGTTTCGGGCACTTCTATGCCTACGCGCCGGAAAAGATGGAATACCCGATCAACCGCTTCACCATGGAAGCCAAGCGCCAACTGGATGTACTCGACCAGCGCCTGGCGCAGAGCCAGTACCTGGCCGGCGACGACTACAGCATCGCTGACATCGCAGTGTGGTCGTGGTACGGGCAACTGGCGCTGGGCAAGCTGTATTCGGCGGCCGAGTTCCTCAGCGTGCAGGACTACACCCATGTACAGCGCTGGGCCCAGGCCATCGCCCAACGCCCGGCGGTGGTGCGTGGCACGCGGGTGAACCGCACCTGGGGGGATGAAGCCTCGCAGGTACCGGAACGCCATCAGGCGGCGGACCTGGACTGAGGCTTTACCGAACCTTTACCCACCCTAGACCTGCGTTTACACGGATCTGGTGTTTCATGTGTCCATGGCGAACCCACACTTTTCGCCAAAGGAGACACCATGATTTCGAAGATGACCAAAGCCCTGATCCTGTCCGGCTGCCTGATCGCCGCCGGCACCGCCTCCGCCGACCAGCGCGACGTGATCGTGCCTGTCATCGCCGGAGCCGCGGTGGGCGCAGTACTGGCCACTGTCATCAGCGGCGGCCACGAACACCATCATCCTCACTACTACCAACCGGCTCCGCGCCCCGTGTATTACCAGCCGGTGGCGTACGAATACCGCCGCTACGCGCCACCACCGCCACCGCGCTACTACGACGCCGGCTACCACCGCGGGTATGACCGGGGCTACGGCCGCTGGTAAGGCGCGCTGTAGCAGCGGACCTGGCCGCGTCCACGGTGTTTGCGGTACGCCTGATGCAACGCAGTGCCCGTGACGCGGCCAGGTCCGCTGCTACAAGGGGGTGGAGGGTGGCGGGAAAACGTGCGCGCACAGGAAGTCCACCAGTGCGCGCACCTTCGGCGAAGCATGAGGACTGCCCGGCCACAGCACATGGAACACGTTGGTATGTACTACATATTCCTGCAAAACGGGCTGCAAAGTGCCAGCCGCCAGCTCCTCGCGAATAGCGAAATCCGGTAGATAGGCAATGCCTAGCCCACGCAACGCAAAGCACACGCGCGTTTCGATGTTGTTGCAGATCATCGCCACGGGCAGTTGCAATTCCGCTTCGCCCTCTTCACGGCGCAACACCCAAGCTTCCAGCTTGCCGCTGCTGGGGAAGCGGTAGTGCAGGCACGCGTGCCTGAGCAGGTCCGTGGGCACCCTGGGGGTACCCCGCTGCGCCAGGTACGCAGGGGACGCCACCAGCAACAGCCGGAACACGCCCAACCGGCGCGCGGAAAGCCGCGAGTCGCCGGGCTCGCCCGTGCGAATCACGGCATCGAAGCCTTCATCGATGACGTCCACCAGGCGGTCACTGAAGTCCAGGTCCAGCTCGATGTCGGGGTAGGCCACCATGAATTGTGCCAGTACCGGCAGCATCAATGGGCTGACCATGGGCAGGCTCACGCGCAACCGGCCCCGGGGCGCAGCCGACGCCTGGGCGAGTTCCTGTTCGGCACTGTCGAACTCGGCAAGAATGCGCCGGCAGCGTTCCAGGAACATCGCGCCTTCGACCGTTAGCGCCACGCTGCGGGTGCTACGGTGAAACAGGCGTGCGCCCAGGCTCTGCTCCAGCCGGCTGATACTCTTGCCCACCGCTGACGCGGATATTCCCAGCAGGCGGCCGGTCGCGACGAAGCTGCGGGTTTCAGCCACCTGTACGAAGACGGCGAAATTGCCGAGGCGATCCATGGCACTCCTCCATTGCGGAACAAACAGTCCGTAAAGCACGGAACACTACCCTACTTTGTCTCAGGCCTGGAACTTTCTACCGTGTGCGGCATTCTCCTGAACCTGGATGTTCCCCATGACTGCGCGCCCTTCACCTGCCCCGCCTGCTCGCCCCTTACCGCTGGGTGCCTTGCTGGCCCTGGCCATGGCCGGCTTCATCACCATTCTCACCGAAGCCCTGCCCGCCGGTTTGTTGCCCCAGATGGCCGCCGGCATGCACGTGGCGCCTACCTGGCTCGGCCAATTGATTACCGCCTACGCGCTTGGCTCGATGCTGGCGGCCATTCCCCTGGCTACCGCAACCCAGGGTATGCGGCGTCGGCCGCTGCTGATGGCGGCGATCGCCGGTTTTGCCGTGGCCAATACAGTGACGGCGTGCTCCAGCAGCTACACCCTGACACTGGTAGCGCGGCTGATAGCTGGCATCTCGGCGGGTCTGCTCTGGGCGCTGATCGTGGGCTACGCGGCACGCATGGTGCCCCATGAACAACAAGGCCGGGCCATTGCCGTAGCCATGGTTGGCACACCCTTGGCGTTGTCGCTGGGGGTTCCGGCGGGCACGCTGCTGGGCAACATACTGGGATGGCGCCTGTGCTTTGGCCTGATCAGCGTATTGACGCTGGTCTTGATGGCCTGGGTACGCCTGGGCCTGCCGGACTTCGCCGGGCTGCCCGGTGGCAAACGCCAGACCATCCGCCAGGTATTCAGCCTGCCAGGGGTACGTTCGGTGCTGTTCGTGGTGCTGACGTTCGTGCTGGCTCACAACATCCTGTACACCTACATCGCACCCTTCCTGGCCACCGCGCACCTGGCCGAGCATACTGAATGGGTGCTGCTGGTGTTTGGTGTGACGTCGGTGCTGAGTATCTGGGTCGTTGGCGCGCTGATCGACCGCCACCTGCGCCGACTGACCCTGGTCAGCACCCTGCTGTTTGCCCTGGCCGCGTTGTTGATTGGCCTCGCTGGTACCCAGCCCGTGGCGGTGTACGCCGCAGTGGCGTGCTGGGGGCTGGCGTTCGGTGGCGCCGCCACCCTGTTCCAGACCGCCCTGGCCAAGGCGGCCGGTGACGCCATGGATGTGGCCCAGGCCATGCTCGTCACGGCCTGGAACCTGGCGATCGCAGGCGGCGGCATCGTCGGCGGGGTGTTGCTGGACCGCTTCGGCACCACGACCTTCGCGCCGGCGGTGCTGATGCTGTTGCTGGCGACGTTCTGGGTCGTGTGGTCGGCCCGCAGGGGCGGGTTTCCGGTGGCGATTATTCATGTGAAGGGAGCACTACCATGAAGTATGCAGCAATGGTCGCCGCCTTGTTGGCCTGTAGCCTGGCCAGCGGCGCGCCGTTGACCAGGATGGACGAATTGAACCTCAAGTGCGAAAAGGAAAAGACTTCGCTGTTTCGGGACAATAACGGCACGCCCTCGTGCGACCACATCGCCCGCATACAGCGCGATTATGAAGCGCGTACGGCCGCTCTCACCGCCGACCTGCGCAAGCGCTGCAATCAGGAACAGACCTCGTTGTTTCGCGACAACAACGGCACGCCCTCCTGCGAGCGCCTGGCCCAAGCCCTGCGTGACCGTGCCAGCGGCCCGGTGGGCGACAGCTTCCACTACAGCCCCGAGCGCGGCAAATACTGCTACTTCAACGAGGCCGACGAGCCAACGTCCTGCCCCTGAGTGCAGCCTCCTCGTCACTTGTTTCCCAGGCTTCGCCCCGCCGTGCAGTGCCGCGACAGCCCGCTAGGGTTGCGCCCCGGCCCGGCCGGCCAGCTCGCGGCGCAATCGCGCAATTTCGTTGCTGTCGCTGCCGTGCATGGTCACCAGCGCCGCGATGCGTTGGCGGCACGCGCGCAGCTCGGCGTTGGTTTCATCCAGCTCGTTGCTCAACAGCAGGCACTGGTGCTCCAGCAGCTCCAGTGGCGAAGGAAACGGCGCCGGGTCGGGGAAATTCATGAGGTCGTCGGTCATGAGCGTAAGGTTGCCAGTGGTGGAGTACAAGTGTTCTCCTTGCAGAATAACGCCAACCACTGGATGGATCAACAGTACATTACGCGAGCCCGTCACAGCGGACCTGGCCGCGTCCCGAACACCACGCAACACCCGCCCCACCGCAGGCCACTGCTAAACCGCCAGCCTCAATCGCGCGCCAATGCTTCGATAGGGTCCAACCGTGCCGCATTGCGGGCCGGGACGAAGCCGAACAGGACCCCGATCAGGGTCGAGCAGGCGAAGGCGGTCACGATGGAGGCCGGCGAGAACACCATTTCCCACTGTTTGACGAACAGGGTGAACAAATAGCCGATGCCATAGGACAAGGCTATCCCGACCACGCCCCCCATCAGGCACACCATCACCGCCTCCACCAGAAATTGCTGGCGGATATCGGACTGGCGCGCGCCCACCGCCATGCGGATGCCAATTTCGCGCGTGCGCTCGGTGACCGACACCAGCATGATGTTCATCACCCCGATGCCCCCCACCACCAGGGAGATTACCGCGATCAGCGACAGCAGCAGGGTCAGCGAGCGGCTGGTTTTCTGCACGGTCTGCATCACGCTGTCCAGGTTATTGGTGAAGAAGTCCTTGGTGCCGTGGCGCTGCAACATCAGTTTGTTGACCTGCTCGTCCACCATCTTGCTGGGCATCCCATCCTTGATGCGCACGCTGATGCTGTCCAGATGCCGCTGGCCCAGCACGCGGCCCGCGGCCGTTTCATAAGGCACCCAGATGTTCAGGCTCTTGTTGGCCACGAACAGGTTCTTGTTGTCAGCCGCCACGCCGATCACCGTGCACGGCAGGTTGCCGATCAGGATCACCTGGCCCAGCGGGTCGGTGCCATTGCCAAACAGGCGCTGGGCGGTGTTGTGGTCGATCACCACCACCTGGGCCTGGCGTCGGGCGTCGTCTTCGCTGAAGGTGATGCCGGCGGCCATGCGGATGTTGCGCACCTGGAAATAACGGTTGCTGACCCCGTTGAGCTGGGCATCGATGTCGATGTTGCGGTAGCGCACCAGGGTGCTTTGGCCGATCACCGGGGTGGCGCTGTCAATGTAGTAGAGCTGATTGAGGGCGGTGACATCGGCCAGCACCAGCGTTTCGATGGACTTGGCCCGGCTGTCGCCAAACGTAGCGCCGGCATACACGTCGATGGTGTTGCTGCCGATGGCCTGGATATCCTTCAGCACATAGCGCTTGGCACCTTCGCCGATGGCCGAGATGGACACCACCGAGGTGATGCCGATGACGATGCCGAGCATGGTCAGCAAGGTGCGCATGCGGTGCGACACCAAGGCGATCCAGGCCATGTTGAAGGCCTCGCGAAACAGCCCCAGCCCCGCCACCAGCCGCCGCGGCATGGCCCTGGCGTGCGTTTCCCCCTGGGCTTCCAGCGCCGGCGTCGTGCTGGGCGGCGTGCGGCGGTCGGCGATGATCTGCCCGTCGCTGACCTCGATGATGCGCTCGGCATGGGCCGCCACCTTGGGGTCGTGGGTCACCAGGATCACCGTATGGCCGGCGGCGTGCAGCTCCAGCAGGATGTTCATCACCTCCTTGCCGCTGGTGGTGTCCAGGGCGCCGGTAGGCTCGTCGGCGAGGATCACCTGGCCGCCGTTCATCAGCGCCCGGGCGATACTCACCCGTTGCTGCTGGCCGCCGGACATCTGGCTGGGGCGGTGCTCAAGGTGGCCAGCCAGCCCGAGGCGTGTCAGCAACTGCTCGGCACGCTCATGGCGTTGGCTGGGCGAAGTGCCGGCGTACACAGCCGGAATCTCCACGTTATGCACCGCGTCCAGGTGCGGCAACAGGTGGTAGCGCTGGAAGATGAAACCGAAATGGTCGCGCCGCAACGCCGCCAGGGCTTCATCGTCCAAGTCACGGGTTTCCTGGCCCTGCACCTGGTAACTGCCACTGCTGGCGTGATCCAGGCAACCGAGGATGTTCATCAAGGTCGATTTGCCCGACCCCGACGCACCGATGATCGCCACCAGTTCGCCGGGGTGGATCTCCAGGTCGATGTGCCGCAAGGCCAGGAACTCGCGGTCACCGGCCATGAAGCTGCGGCTCACGCCCTTGAGCCGCAGCAAGGGCAGGCTGGCATCGACGCTGGCCTCGTGCAGGGCCTGCAGGTCTACTTTGAGGTTCATGCCTAGTTCCCCGCCGTGGCCGTGGCCAGTTCGCCGATCACCACCTTGTCACCTTCGGCCAGGCCTTGGGTGATCTGCACCTGCACATTGTTGTTGATGCCGGTGTGCACGGTACGCGCCTGGGCGAACCCCTTGCTGTCCACCACTTGCACGCCGTAGCTGCCGTCGGCATTGCGCGGGCCCAGGGCGGCCACCGGCACCGTCAAGGCCTGCTGGGCCGTACCCAGCACGATGCGGACCTGGGCGGTCATGGCGATGCGCAGGCGATGGTCGGGGTTGGGCACCTCGAACAGCGCGTTGTAGAACACGGCCTTGTCTTGCTGGGTCTTGCTACCGGTGGCGTCGGTGTCCAGGTAGTTCTGCGGCGCCGGCTCGGTGCCGCGCAGGGTGGCGTAGTAGCGCTTGTCTTCGCCCAGGATGGTGAAGTACACCGGTTGCCCGGGGCTGATATGAATCACGTCGGCCTCGGAGACCTGGGCCTTGATGGTCATGGTGTCCAGGTCAGCCAACTTGAGCAGCACCGGCGCCAGTTGGTTGGCGATGACCGTCTGGCCTTCCTGGGTGACGATGCCCACCACGTCACCGTCGATGGGCGCGATGATGCGGGTGTAGCCCAGGTTGACCTTGGCGGTGTCGATCTGCACCTGGGCGCTCTTGATCTGCGCGTCCAGGGAGCGCAGGTTGGCCTGCTGCACCTCGTAGTCGGATTGGGCGTTGTCGTAGTCCTGGCGCGAGATCGACTCGTCGGCCTGCAGGTCCTTGTAGCGCTCGAACAGGCGCTTGGCCTGGTCCATCTGCACCTTGGTGGACATGCGCTCGGCCTGCAATTTTTCTTCGTCGACCTCGGCCTGGCGCAGGGTGTTGCGCAGCACCAGCGGGTCGATCTCGGCCAGCCACTGGCCCTTCCTGACCTTGTCACCCAACTTGATTTTCAACGATTTCAGTTGCCCCGAGACCTGGGCGCCCACGTCCACCTGCTTGATGCCTTCCAGTACCCCGGTGGCCAGCACGGCGTTCTCGATGTCGTTGCGCTGCACCTGGGCGGTGATATAGGTGGGTGGCTTCTGCGGCCCGCCCACGGCGTACAGCACCGCGCAGGCCACCAGGGCCAGGGTGGTGCCTACGGCTATCTTGCGTCCTTTGGACTTGTTCATGGCTGCCTACTGTTCAATGCGCGGCGGGGCCTGCCGACAGGCCCCGCCATCAGGGTTTCAGGACAAGGTCTGGGTGCTGGTCAGTGCTTGGCGCTCGAACCACCACGCCGCCAGGCTGTACACGTCCGGCGCCTTGAGCACGCTGAAGTGGTTGCCCGGCCCCTCCCACACCGCCAACTGCGGCAGCAATGCTTGCCAGCCACTGACCATGGCCACCTGCTCGCGCTGGTTGCCAGCGCTGTCCAGGGTCGGGTCGCTGACCAGCACCAGGTTTGCCGGACCGTCATACCCTCCTCGGGGCACATACACCGTGCGCAAGGCACTGGCGAAGGTCCGTGCGATGGCATGCAGCGCCTGGGGCGACATGCGCGGCGGTAGCAGGCCGACGTTGGTCATGGCCGCGTGCAGCCATTGCAACTGCGTACTGTCGTCGGCTTCGGCAAACGCCTCGGCCGGCAGCCCCAAGGGCTTGCCGCTGGCCAACTGCAAGGACTCCACCAAACGCTGCAACGCCTGGGTCGTGGTGTAGGGCTGGCCCAGACCGCCCGAGCCGCCCGGCGCCTCGGTGTCCACGAGGGTCAGCGATAGCACCTCGCGGCCGCGGGCCTGCAAGCGTACGGCCAGGGCGTGGGCCACCCAGCCACCGAACGAATGCCCGACCAGATGCAACGGCCCTTGCGGGTACTGCGCTTCGATGGCCTGCACATGACAGTCTGCCGCTGCCTCTATCCGGCTATGGGGCACGCTATCGCCACCCAAGCCACGGGCCTGCACCCCGTAGATCGGCCAGTCCGCGCCCAGTGCCTCGGCCAGGCCGATGAAGCTGGTCACGCTGTCACCGGCCCCCGGCACGCAGAACAACGGCGCCTTCGTCGCCTGGCCGCTCTGGATCGCCAGCAGCGGTGGGTAGCCCGACGGCGGTTGCGGCCCTTGCGGTGCGCTGGCCAGCGCCTGGCTGATGGCCTGGCCGAGCCGTTGCACATGGGGCGGTTGCATCATGCTCAGGTGGTCGCCCGGCACGTCGATGCAGTGCAGTTGCCGGGTGACCTGAGCCTCATGCCAGCCCAGGGTGGCGCTGGCTCGTTGCGTGTCACGCTGCTCGGCGCGGAACAGGTGGATAGGCAGGTTCAAGGGTTCCAGGCGGTAATGGGCCAGGGCATGGCCGTGGGCGACCTCCCGGGCCAGGTAGTGTTGCACCTGTTCGTCGCTGGCCTCGGCCAGTTCCGGTAGCAGCAGTTGCTGGTCGCGGCATTGGCGCAGCAGTTGCTGGAAGCTGGCCGGTTGCGCCGCCAACGCTTCCAGCCGTGCCACGCAGGCCAAACCCGCCTGGCCCTGGGCCTGCCAATGGGCGTTGCAATGGGCCAGCAACTGCCGTTGCAACAGATCCGCCCCTTGCCAGCGGGCCTTGCCCTGGTCGGTGAGCCGAGGCACGTAGGTGTCGATCAGGCCAAGGAAACCGACCGTTTGGTCCATACCCACCAGTTGGGTCGCGACTTCATAGGCCAACACACCGCCAAACGACCACCCCGCCACGCGGTACGGGCCCTCGGGCTGCACCTCGCGGATGCGCGCCACCAACCGCGCCGCCAGGCACGGCACGGTATCGAGCTGCGGCTGGCCGAGGCCGACACCGGGCAAGCCGTGGACCGGGAACCCGTCGCTCAGGTGCTGCGCCAGCACGGGGAAATACGCATCCAGGCCGGTGAAGTCGTGAATCAGGAACAACGGCGCTTCACCCCCTTCGGCACGCACCGTGACTACCTCGGGCTCGGCTTCAGGCGCGGCCTCACGGCGCTCCAGCCGTTCGGCCAGGGCCGCCACGCTGGGGTGCTGGAACAGCTCGGCCAAGGACACTGGCCATTGCGCTTTGCGCAGTTGGCTGACCAGGCGGATAGCCGACAGCGAGTGCCCGCCCAGCTCGAAGAAGCTGTCGTGGCGGCCCACCCGCTCAACCTCCAGCACCTCGGCCCACAGCTCGGCCAACCGGGCTTCCAGGGCCGTGGCCGGCGCCTGGTACTCACGGCTGGCCCAGGCGTCGGCCTGTGGCGCCGGCAGCGCACGGCGGTCGACCTTGCCGTTGGCGGTCAGCGGCAAGGCGTCCAGGGCCACGAACGCGCTGGGCACCATGTAGTCCGGCAGGATGGCTTGCGCGTGGCTGCGCAGCGCCATGGCATCCAGGGCCGGGTCGTGGCGAGTAAAGTAGGCCACCAGGCGCGGCCCGCCCTGCTCCAGCGTCTGCGCGACCACCACGGCCTCGCCGACGCCGTCGCAGCGCAGCAACGCCCGCTCGACCTCGCCAGGCTCCACCCGCACACCGCGGATCTTCACCTGGTCGTCGTCGCGCCCCAGGTACTCCAAGGTACCGTCGGCGAGCCAGCGCACGCGGTCACCGGTCTGGTACATGCGCGCGCCCGGCAGTGGGCTGAACGGGTCCTGCAGGAAGCGCTCGGCAGTCAATTGCGGGCGGTTCAGGTAGCCACGGGCGACCCCCGCGCCCCCCACATACAGTTCGCCCGGCACCCCGAGCGCCACCGGCTGGCGACGCTCGTCGAGCACATACAAGCGGGCATTGGTGATCGGCTTGCCGATGTGCAGCACGCCCCCCACCTGCACCTGCCCGGAACTGGCGACCACCGTGGTTTCGGTGGGGCCGTAGTTGTTGATCACGGCAAAGCCGGGGTCACGGTGGAACTGGCGCAGGCGGTCGCCGCCGATCAGCAAGGTGCGCAGGGTCGGGTGGCGCAATTGATGACTGAAGGCATACTCGGCCACGGGCGTGGGCAGGAACGCCACGTCCAGCGGCTGCGCCAGCCACCAGTCGAGCAGTGCGTCGAGCTGCTCGTTGCCGATGTCGGTCGGCGGCAGGTGCAACGTGGCCCCCGCGCACAGCGCCGGCCAGACTTCCCAGGCCATGGCGTCGAAACCGAACCCGGCGACGCTGGCGGTATGGCTGCCAGCGTGCAGGTCGAAGGCCTGGCAATGCCAGTCCACCAGGTTATTGAGCGTCTGGTGCTCTACCATCACGCCTTTGGGTTGGCCCGTGGAACCGGAGGTGTAGATGGCGTAGGCCAGGTGCGAGCTGTTCAGGCCCGGCACCACCGGGCTCCCCGCTTGCTGGGGCCACGGCCCTTCCAGCTCGAGCACCGGGACGCCCAGGGCCGGCAGGCGCCCGCGCAACGCGTGTTGCACCAGCACTGCGGTCGGCTGGCTGTCGGCCAGCAGGTACTGCACGCGCTCATCCGGGTGCGCCGGGTCCACGGGGACATAGCCGGCCCCCGCCTTGAGCACTGCCAGCAGCCCCACCAGGGTGTCCAGGCCACGGCGCGCCACCACGGCGACGCGGTCGTCGGGCCTCACCCCTCGGTCGATCAACGCCTGGGCCAGGCCATTGGCTCGCTGGTCGAGGGCCTGATAGGTAAGGACCTCGTCACCCACCTGGGCGGCGATCGCATGGGGTTGGTACGCCGCGTGATGCTCGATACGCTGGGCAAGGGTGGCGTCGGTAGGCCATGTGACCACTTCAGCGTTGAACCCTTCCAGCAGCCACTGGCGCTCGGCGTCAGGCAACACGCCCAGCTCGGCTACCGGGGTCGGCGCGGCCTGCTCCAAGGCCAGCACCAGGCTGCTCAGCGCCTGGGCCAGGTAAGCGCACACGCGCTGTGCCTGGATGCCCCCGGCAGTCTGCGCGGTCAGCGTGAAGCCTTCCCCCAGGTCATCGACACTGAGGGTCAACGGGTAGGTACTGCGCTCTTTGGTGTGCAGCAATTCGATGCCCTGCCAGGCGGTCGTGGCAGGGCCCTGCCCGGGCTCACCCACCGCGCTGTGGCGGTAGTTCAACAGCGCGCTGAACAGCGGGGTGCCGGCGGGCAACGCACTGCAACGCTGGGCCAGCGCCAGTGGCGCATGCTCGTGGGCCAACAGGCCGGTCAGCCGGCGGTGGGTGTCCAGCACCGCGTCCCGGGCGCACTGGTCAGCCAGGTCCAGGCGCAGGGGCAAGGTGTTGATGAACACGCCCAAGGCGCGCTCCAGGCCTTCACCCCCTTGCAGGCGGCCCAGCAACACCGTGCCGAACACCACACGGTCACGGCCGCACACATGGCCCAGCACCTGGCCCCAGGCCAGGTGAACCAGGCTGGCGGCGCTGACGCCCAATTGCCGCGACTGCTCGCGCACCCGCAGGGCCACGCCCGGCTCAAGCGTCAGCCGCGCTTCGTCGGCCGCGCCCGGGGTGGTCAGCACGTGGCCGAACGGCAGGGTCGGCTCATCGATATCGGCCAGTTGCGCACGGAAATACGTCTCGTGGGCACCCTCGTCCAGGCCGCCCAGGCTATGGGCGACATACTGGCGGTACGGCACTGGCGCGGGCAACAGCGCCTGCTGGCCCAGCAACACGGCTTGCAGCTCCAGGGCCAGACGCTCCAGGGCCATGTGGTCCATGATCACGTGGTGGAACTGCAACACTGCGACAATGCGCTGGCTTGCCGGATCAGCAGCGTGAACCAGGCGCAGCAAGGGCGCCTGGGCAAGGTCCAGATTCGATAGCACTTCCAACTGTTCCAGCGCCACCTCGGCCACGGGCAAGCGGGCCTGGCGCCAGACCACTTGTACCGGGGTTGGCAAGTCGTCCCAGAACAGCGCAGTACGCAGAATGTCATGGCGGTCGATGACCTGCTGCAACGCCGCGCAGAAGGCGTGCAGCCGGCCTTGGTCCGAGAAGGCGAAGCGCGCCTGCAAGCGGTACGGGTCATCGGCGCCGGCGCTCAGGTGGTGATAGAAGATACCGGCCTGCAGCGGCCCCAGCGGGTAGATATCCTGCACGTTGTCGACCCCGCCCGGTACCTGCGCGACAATGCGGTCGATGGCCTCCTGGGTCAGGTCCACCAGCGGCAGCAGTGCCGGGGTGATGCGTTGGCAACCCGGCTCGATCAGGCTGGCGGCCAGCGGTGGGGCGCTGGCCTGGGCAACGCTGGCCGCCAGGGCGGCCAGGGTGGGGTGGGCGAACAGGGCACCGACGTCCACCTCCAGCCCTGCCTGGCGCAGGCGCGAGACCAGCGTCACGGCCAGCAGCGAATGCCCCCCCAACTCGAAGAAGTGATCGTGGCGCCCGACCCGCTCCACTTGCAACAGCTCGGCCCAGATCAGCGCCAGTTGCTGCTCGATGTCCGTTTCCGGGGCCTCGTAGTGCCCGGTGAACAAGGCGTCGCGGTCCGGCGCGGGCAAGGCACGGCGGTCGACCTTGCCATTGGCGGTCAACGGCCAGGCGCTCAGGCGCACCAGCGCGGCGGGCACCATGTAGGCCGGCAGGCGCGCCTGCAACGCGGCCCGCAGGTCGCCGGTGTGCAGGGTTGCGCCGGGCTGTTCGCTGAAATAACCCACCAGGCGTGGCTGGCCGGGATGGTCTTCGCGAGCGATCACCAGGGCCGTTTCGACCCCGGGAAGTTGCCCCAGCAGGCTTTCGATTTCTCCCAGTTCCACGCGCACGCCGCGGATCTTCACCTGGTCGTCGTTGCGCCCCAGGTATTCCAGGGTACCGTCGGCGTTCCAGCGGGCCAGGTCGCCGGTGCGGTACAGCCGTGCGCGCGGTTCATCGCTGAAGGGGTCGCGGACAAAGCGCTCGGCGGTCAGTTGGGGCCGGTTCAGGTAACCCCGCGCCACGCCACCGCCGCCCACGTACAGCTCGCCGGCCACGCCCTGGGGCACCAGCTGCTGATGGGCGTCCAGCAGGTACACCCGGGTATTGGCAATCGGCCGGCCAATGTCCAGACGGCCTGCCGGCAGCAGCTGGCCCGACGTGGCCACCACCGTGGCTTCGGTGGGGCCGTAGTTGTTGATCACCGCGAAGCCCGGATCGCGGCTGAATTGGCGCAAGCGGTCGCCGCCAATCAGCAGCACCCGCAGGGTCGGGTGGCCCAGCCCCTGGTTAAAGGCGTGTTCGGCCACCGGGGTGGGCAGGAAGCTGACGTCCAGGGGTTGTTCACGCCACCATGTCAACAGCGCTTCGATGTCCTCACCGCCTTCCTGCACCGGCGGCAAGTGCAGCACCGCCCCCGCGCAGAGCGCCGGCCAGACTTCCCAGGCCATGGCGTCAAAGCCAACGCCGGCGACGCTGGCCGTGTGGCTGCCCGCCCGCAGGTCGAAGGCCTGGCAGTGCCAATGCACCAGATTGTTCAAGGTCTGGTGTTCCACCATCACGCCCTTGGGTTGGCCGGTGGAACCTGAGGTGTAGATCACATACGCCAGGCTGCGTTCGTTCAGGCCCGGCACCTGCGGATTGCTCGGCTGCTCGTACCAGTGCGGGCGGTCCAGCGCCAGCACCGGCACACCCAGGTCAGGTACCCGTGGTCGCAGGGCCTGTTGGGTCAGTACCAGCACGGGTTTGCTGTCGCTCAGCAGGTAGTGCAGGCGCTCGTCCGGGTGCGCCGGGTCCACGGGCACGTAGCTGCCACCGGCCTTGAGCACCGCCAACAGGCCAACCAGGGTGTCCAGGCCGCGCCGGGCCACCACGGCCACGCGGTCATCAGGGCGCACGCCCAGGCCGATCAGGTAGTGGGCCAGGCTGTTGGCTTTACTGTTCAACTGGCCATAGGTCAGTGCCTGGCCGTCGGCCTGGGCAGCGATGGCCTCGGGCGCGAGCAATGCCTGGGCTTCGACCATCGCGTGCACGGTGTGCCCCTGGGGTAGGTCCGGGCGGTGGCATTGAAGTCATCCACCAGACGAGCACGCTCCTGCGCCGTCACCAACGGCACCTGCGTCAGTACCACCTGTTCGTCCGCCACCAGGGCGTGCAGCAGGCATTCGAAGTAGCCGGCATAACGGTGCACGGTGGCCGCGTCGAACAGGGCCGTGGCGTAGTCCAGGCTGCCGACCAGGGCCTGACCCTGTTCGCCCAGGTTCAGCGACAGGTCGAACTTGGCCACTTGGGTGGTCTGCTCCACCAACGCCACCGTCAACCCTGGCAAATCCGGCAGGCTGACCTGCCCCGGCAGCCAGTTGAGGGTGGTCTGGAACAGTGGCGCATGGGCCAGGCTGCGCGTCGGGCGCACCACCTCCACCACTTGCTCGAACGGCAGGTCCTGGTGGTCCTGGGCTTCCAGCAGGCGCGCCTTGGCCTGGGCCAGCAGCGCCGTGCCCGTGGCACTGGCCGCGGTGTCGATGCGCACGGCCAGGGTGTTGACGAACAACCCGACCATGGCTTCCAGTTCCGCCCGGCCACGGCCCGCCACGGGGCTGCCGATGACCACTTCGGCCTGGCCCGACAGGCGCGCCAGCAGCGCCGCCCAGGCGCTCATCAGCACCGTGTACAGGGTCACGCCCTGACGCTGGGCCAGCGCCCGCAGTCCGGCGCCCAGGTCGGCTGCGAGGTGCACGGCCACACTGGCGCCGCTGAAGTCCTGTTGCGCCGGTCGCGGCCGGTCGGTGGGCAGCATCAGCAGAGCCGGGGCGCCGTCCAGGGTGCGCTGCCAGTAGTCGGCCTGGCCTTGCAGCCGCTCGTGGGTCAGCCAGCGGCGCTGCCACAGGGCATAGTCGCCATATTGGATGGCCAGGGGCGGCAGCGGGCAGCCCGTGCCCTGCTGGAACGCCCGGTAAAGGCTCAGCAGTTCCTCGGTCAGCACGCCCATGGACCAGCCATCGGCGACGATGTGGTGCACTGTCAGTGCCAGGACGTGATAGTCCTCGTCCAGTTGCAGCAGGCTGACACGCCACAGCGGGCCATCGGCCAGGTCGAAGGGCGCGGCGGCCGCTTCGCGCAGCCACGCCGTGAGCCCGTCGGGCTGGGCGCGCAGGTCAAGGGTGGGCAACCCGCCCCGCTCGCCCACGGCACCCGTCAGCACCTGGGCGCCCTGCTCGGCGGCAACGAAGCGGCTGCG
This sequence comes from Pseudomonas eucalypticola, assembly GCF_013374995.1. Classification (NCBI taxonomy): domain Bacteria; kingdom Pseudomonadati; phylum Pseudomonadota; class Gammaproteobacteria; order Pseudomonadales; family Pseudomonadaceae; genus Pseudomonas; species Pseudomonas eucalypticola. Next base: position 3,370,595 of record NZ_CP056030.1, read on the forward strand.
CAGGGTGTCGTGGCGCTGCACCAGGGTATCGAGCGCCTGCACCAGGGCCCCTCGGTCCAGGGTTCCGCGCAGGCTCAGCGCCAAGGCGATGTTATAGGCCTGGTTACCACCGTCCATCTGTGCCAGAAACCACAGCCGTTGCTGGGCGAAGGAAGCGGGTACAGGCAGGTCGCGGGGCGCCGGCACGATGTCCGGCAGCACACTGCGGCCAGCCCCGGCCAAGGCCTGGGCCACGGCCGCCAGCTCACCCAGGGCGAACAACTCGCCCAGGGGTAATTCGACACCCAGTTGCTGGCGCAGCTGCGAGACCATGCGCATCGCCAGCAAGGAATGCCCGCCGCGCTCGAAGAAATGATCGTGGCGCCCTACCCGTTCCACTTGCAGCACCTGGGCCCAGATCTCGGCCAGGGCAGATTCAAGTTCGCCCTGGGGCGGCACATACGTGTGTTCGAACAATGCCGAACGCTCCGGCCGTGGCAAGGCCCGGCGGTCCAGCTTGCCGTTGGCGGTCAGCGGCAGCGCCGCCAATTCGATGAAGGCCGCGGGCACCATGTACCCCGGCAGGCTGGCTTGCAGGGCCTGGCGCATTTGCGCGGGCGCCAACGCCTCGGCGCCAGGGCTGACGGTGAAATAGGCCACCAGGGTCAGGGCCCCTGGCTCGTCGTCACGGGCCAGCACCACCGCTTCGTTGATACCGGGCAGTTCATGCAAGCGGCTGACGATTTCCCCCAGTTCGATGCGGAAACCACGGATCTTCACCTGGTCGTCGTTGCGCCCCAGGCATTCCAGCTGGCCGTCGGGCAGCCAGCGTCCCAGGTCGCCCGTGCGGTACAGCAATGCCCCCGGTCGTTCGCTGAACGGGTCGGCCAGGAAGCGCTCGGCCGTAAGTTCAGGGCGGTTGAGGTAACCCAGGGCCACGCCATCGCCGCCGATATACAACTCACCGGTGACGCCCAGCGGGGCCACGCGCTGGTGTTCATCCAGCACGTACAGGCAGGTATTGCCGATGGGCCGGCCGATAGGCAGTATCTGCGCCGCCTCGGGCACTTCGGTGATAGTACAGGCGGTGGCGAAGGTGGTGGTTTCGGTAGGACCGTACGCATGCACCAGTTGCACCTCCGGCGCCTGGGTCAGCAAGGCCTGGAAGGCGGCCGGGTCACCACGCTCGCCCCCGGTGAGCAACACTCGCAGGCTGGCCAGCGCCTCGGGTGCGCCGTGGGCGTACTGGTTGAACAGCGCCGTGGTCAGGAACAACACGCTGACTTCGCCCTGGCGCAGGGCCGGGCCCAGCAGGCTGGGCTCTATCAGGGTGTCGTGATCGATGACCCGCACCTGGCCACCGTTGAGCAAGGCCCCCCAGGTTTCCAGGGTGCTGGCGTCGAACGCCGGGTTGGATGCAAAGGCAAGGCGATCGCTGGCCGTGAACCTGGCAAAAGCGTTGTTCAGCACCAGCCGGGCGATGCCACGGTGGGCGATCCGCACGCCTTTGGGCGCACCGGTGGAGCCGGAGGTGTACATGACATAGGCGACGCTGTCGGCGGTGCCGCGCGGGAGTGGGTCGTGGCTCGGTTGGCGGCTCAGCTCCAGGCCATCGAGGTCGATGCGGCGGCAGGCCAGTTCCGTGTGGGTGGCGCTGTGGCTGAGCACCGCCACCGCCTGGCAGTCCAGCAACATGTAGCCCTGGCGCTCGGCCGGGGCGTGGACGTCCAGCGGCACATAGGCGGCGCCGCACTTGGCGATGGCCAGTTGGCTGACCAGCAAGGCCAGGGAGCGCGGCAGCAGGATGGCCACGTGGTCGCCCGGTTGCACGCCCTGCTCGATCAGGTAATGGGCCAGGCGGTTGGCGCGCGTATTGAGCGCACGGTAAGTCAGCGACTCGTCGCCGTGTACCGCGGCCACGGCCTGGGGCTGCGCGGCAGTCTGTTGCTCGAACAGCCGGTGCACCGGTTCACGGGGGTAGTCGCGGCGGCTGTCGTTGAAGGTGTGCAGCAGTTGCTCGCGCTCAGCCGGGGGCACCACCGAGCACTGGCTCAGGGCGGTAGCGGGCTGCTGCGCCAGGGCCTCGGCCAAGTCGACCAGGGCTTGATGCAGGTAACCGCACAGGCGCGCCGGGTCCAGCCCGGGCGCGGCCTGGGCGGTCAGCTCGAAGGCCTCGCCCAGATCGTCGACGCTCAGGGTCACGGGGTAGTTGCTGCGTTCCTCGGCGTCCAGCACCTCGATGCCCGCCCACGCCTGCGCGTCCTGGGCGCCTGCCGGCGCGCCGTGGCGGTAGTTGAACAGCGTGCTGAACAACGGCACACCGGCGGCCAGGCCACTGCAACGCTGGGCCAGGGCCAGTTGCGCGTGCTCGTGGGCCAGCAGGTCATTGAGCCGTCGCTGGCTGTCGAGTACCGCCTCGCGCACGGTCAAGCCGGCCAGGTCGAGGCGCAGCGGCAAGGTATTGATGAACACCCCCACCGCCCGCTCCACGCCTTCACCGCCCTGCAAGCGCCCGAGCAGCACGGTGCCGAACACCACGCTGTCGCGCCCCGACAACTGTCCTAGCACCTGAGCCCACGCCAGGTGAAACAGGCCGGCGGCGCTGACGCCGTGCTGGCGGGCCTGTTCCCGCAAGTGCGCCGCCAGGCCTGGCGGCAGGGCCAGACGCGCTTCGCCGGGCGTGCCGGCATCGGCGTTCATGGCCAAGCCATAGGGCAAGGTCGGTTCGTCAAGGTCGGCCAACTGCGCGCGGAAAAACGCTTCGTGACTGGCCTCGCCTGGCCCTTGCTGCACCTGGGCCACGTAGTTGCGATACGGCACCGGTGCGGGCAAGGCGTGCGCCTGGCCGGCGAGCAACGCTTGCAACTCCTGGCCAAGCACGTCGAGGGCGATGTGGTCCATGACCACATGGTGCCAGCGCAGCACGGCGGTAATACGCCCGGTGGCCGGGTCGCTGGCATGCACCAGGCGCAGCAGCGGGGCCTGGGTCAGGTCCATGGCCGGCACCTGTTCCAGCGCCGTCAGCGTAACGGCCTGCACTGGCACCGACGCCTGGCGCCACACGACTTGCACCGGGGCGGCCAGGCCCTCCCAGGACAGCGCGGTGCGCAAGATGTCGTGCCGCGCCACCACCTGCTGCAATGCCTGGCTGAAAGCGGCCAGGCGGCTGGCGTCGGCCATCGAGAACCGCGCCTGTTGCACGTAGGGGTCATGCTCGCCTGCGCTGAGGTGGTGGTACAGGATACCGGCCTGCAGCGGCCCCAGCGGGTAGATATCCTGGACGTTGGCGACGCCGCCAGCTACCGATGCGACTATTCGGTCTATAGCCGGCTGATCCAGTTCCACCAACGGCAGCAGCGCCGGAGTCAGGCGCTCGCAGGCCGGATCGATCAGGTTGGCGGGTACCTGCACGGCACCCTGGCCACCCACGGCAGCAGCCAGCCCGGCCAAGGTAGGTTGCGCGAACAGCGCGCGAATATCGGCATGCAGGCCCAGGTGGCGCATACGCGCCAACAGCGTGACGGCCAACAGCGAATGGCCCCCCTGTTCGAAGAAATGATCGTGACGCCCCACCCGCTCCACCTTGAGCAGCTCGGCCCACAGCGGCGCCAGTGTCGTTTCGGTGGGCCCCTGGGGGGCTTCATAGTCACGCTGCACCAGCGAACCGGCATCCGGGGCCGGCAGCGCCTTGCGGTTGAGCTTGCCGTTGGGGGTCAGCGGCAGTGCGTCGAGCTGTACGTAAGCCGCGGGCACCATGTAGTCCGGCAGGGTCACCTGCAGGTGGCGGCGCAGGGTGTCGATGGCCAGTGCGGTGCCGGCCGGTTGCACGGTGAGGTAGGCCACTAGGCGTTTTTCACCCGGATTGTCCTCGCGGGCCAGGACCACGCTTTCCTTGACGCCGGCGCAGGCCGCGAGGGCGGCCTCGATTTCCCCCAGTTCGATGCGCAGGCCGCGAATCTTCACCTGATCGTCATTGCGCCCCAGGTACTCGATGTTGCCATCGGCCAGGTAACGCCCCAGGTCACCGGTGCGGTACATGCGCCCCCCCTGAAACGGATCATCGAGGAAGCGCTCGGCGGTCAATTGCGGGCGATTCAGGTAACCACGCGCCACCTGGACGCCGGCGATGTACAGCTCACCGGCCACACCCAGGGGCACCGGCTGGCGGTGGGCGTCCAGCAGGTACAGGCGCGTGTTGGCCACCGGTGTGCCGATGGGGATGTTGTCTGGCGTCTGCTCCAGCGGCCCGGCGCAATCCCAGGCCGTTACGTCCACCGCCGCCTCGGTGGGGCCGTAGAGGTTGAACAGGCCCACATCGGGCAGCTGTTGCTTGAAGCGCCGCACCAGGTGCCCCGGCAGCGCTTCGCCGCTGCACATCACCCGGCGCAGGCCGTTGCAGGCACTGGCGCCGTGGGCCAGGAACAGGTCGAGCATGGAGGGCACGAAGTGCAAGGTGGTGATGCCCTGGTCGCGAATCACCTCGCTCAGGTAGCCCGGATCACGGTGGCCACCCGGGCGCGCCATCACCAGCCGCGCCCCGTTGAACAGCGGCCAGAAGAACTCCCACACCGACACGTCGAAGCTGAACGGGGTTTTCTGCAGCACGCTGTCGCCGGCCCCCAGGCGGTATTCGTCCTGCATCCACAACAGGCGGTTGACCACGCCACGGTGTTCGTTCATCACGCCCTTGGGCTGGCCGGTGGAACCGGAGGTGTAGATCACGTAGGCCAGGTGGTCGGCGCGTACCTGGGCGCGCGCCGGATTGTGGTCGGGCTGGGCCAGGAAGCCTTCGCGCTCGGCGTGCTCGGGGTCGAGCAACAGCACGGGCACTTCGCTGCCCGGCAGCACACCGCGCAAGGCCTGCTGGGTGAGCACCACCGCCGGCGCGCAATTGCCCAGCATGTAGGTCAGGCGGTCCCGGGGGTAGTCGGGGTCCAGCGGCACGTAGGCCGCGCCGGCCTTGAGAATACCCAGCAGCCCGGCCACCATCTCCAGGCTGCGGTCCACGCAAATGGCGACGCGGTCGTCCGGGCCGATGCCCAGCCCGATCAGGCGGTGGGCAATGCGGTTGGCCTGGCGGTTGAGGGCCTGGTAGCTGAGGCTGCCCTGCTCGCCCGTGACCGCCACGGCGTCCCCATTGGCGGCCACCTGGGCCTCGAACAGGCCATGCAGGGTCAGGTCCGCCGGGTAGTCGACGGCGGTGGCGTTGAAGCGTTCCAGCACCTGCTGGCGCTGTGCGGCGTCCAGTATGGGGATGGCCGTCACCAGCGCCTGGGCATCGGCGGCCATGCCGCGCAATTGTGCTTCAAGGTAGCCCAGGCAGCGCTGCATGGTGGCCTCGTCGAACAACGCCGTGGCGTATTCCAGGCTGGCGTGCAAGTGGTCGTGCACCTCGCTCATTTCCAGCAGCACATCGAACTTGGCGGTGCGCTGCCGCGGTGCCAGGCCTTCCAGGGTAAGGCCGTCGAGGTTCAGCACCTGGTCGCCGGTGTCCTGCCAGGCCAGCATGGCCTGGAAAATCGGCGTGTGGGCCAGGCTGCGTTGGGGACGCAGGGCCTCCACCACCTGCTCGAACGGCAGGTCTTGATGGGCCTGGGCGGCCAAGGTGGTGGTCTTGACCTGTTGCAACAAGGCTTCGACGCTGAGGGTGCTGGCCACGTCCACGCGAATGGCCAGGGTGTTGACGAACAAACCGATCAGGTCCTGCACTTCGGCCCGCAGGCGGTTGGCCACCGGCGTGCCGATCACGACGTCGTCCTGGCCGGACAAGCGACTGAGCACGGTGGCCCAGGCAGCCAACACGGTCATGAACAGCGTGGTGCCCTGGCGCTGGCTCAGGGCCTTGAGGCTGGCGGTGAGCGACGCGTCCAGGCTCAGCTCCAGGCGCTGGCCGCGGTAGTCCTGCTCGGCCGGGCGTGGGCGGTCGGTGGGTAAGGCCAGCAGCGCCGGCGCGCCAGCCAGTGCCTGCTGCCAGTACTGGGTCTGTTGCTGCAGCACCGCGCCGCTCAACCAGCCGCGCTGCCACACGGCGTAGTCGGCGTAGTGCACAGCCAGTGCCGGCAAGGGGTCCGGGGCGCCTTGGCGGAACGCCTGGTACAGCACGCCGAGCTCGCGCGTCAGCACCGCCGCCGACCAGCCATCGGCGATGATATGGTGCAGGGTCAACAGCAGCACATGGTCTTGCTCGCCCAGGCGCACCAGGCAGCCACGCACCAGCGGGCCCTGGCTCAAGTCGAAGGGTTCGGCCGCCTCACGGGCGACGATAGCCGCCAGGGCGTCTTCGTCGCGCGCCTGCCGGGTCACCAGGTGCAAGCCACTGCCAGGGGCGGCGATGTGCTGCAATGGCGCCTGCTGATCGGCTTGCACGAAGGTGGTGCGCAGCGATTCGTGGCGGGTGACCAGGCGGTCGAGTGCCTGTTTGAGGGCCTCGCCGTCCAGGTGCCCGCGCAGGCGCACGCCGGCAGGGATATGGTAGGCACTGCTGCCGCCTTCCAATTGGGCGAGGAACCACAAGCGCTGCTGAGCGAAGGACAAGGGCAGTGGTTGGTCTCGCCGGGTGGCCACGATCGGCGGCTGCTGGCTAACACCCGCCTGGGCGAGCACCTGGGCCAGGCCGGCCAGTTCCGGCTCGGCGAACAGCGCGCCCAGGCTCAGTTCGATGCCCAGGCGTTCGCGCACCTGCGCCACCATGCGCATGGCCAGCAACGAATGCCCACCCAGGTCGAAGAAGCGGTCGTGGCGGCCGACGTGCGGCACCTGCAACAGGTCAGCCCACAGCGCCGCCAGGGCGGTTTCCAGCTCACCCTCGGGCGCCTGGTATTCACCGCTGTGCAGCGCATCGCGGTCGGGCAGCGGCAAGGCGCGGCGGTCGACCTTGCCGTTGGCGGTCAGTGGCCAGGCAGCCACCTGCACCAGGGCGCTGGGCACCATGTAGGCCGGCAGCCGCGCCTGCAAGGCGGCGCGCACGGCGTCCACCGTTACCCCGGTGGCGGTGGCACGCTGGCTGTAATAGCCGACCAGTCGCGGCTGGCCGGGTTGGTCTTCACGGGCCAGCACCAGGGCCTCTTCGACACCGGGCACCTGGCTGAACTGGGCTTCGATCTCGCCCAGTTCGATGCGCACCCCGCGAATCTTCACCTGGTCGTCGTTGCGGCCCAGGTACTCCAGGGTGCCGTCGGCGTTCCAGCGTGCCAGGTCACCGGTGCGGTACATGCGTGCGCCGGGGGCCTGGCTGAAGGGGTCGCGCACAAAGCGCTCGGCCGTCAGGTCCGCGCGGTTGAGGTAACCCCTGGCCACCCCCGCGCCGCCCACGTAGAGCTCGCCGGTGATGCCGAACGGCACCAGCTGCTGGCCGGCGTCCAGCAGGTAGGCATGGGTGTTGGTGATCGGCCGGCCAATATCCAGCGCGCCACCGGGCAGCAACTGGCCCGACGTGGCGACCACCGTGGCTTCGGTGGGGCCGTAGTTGTTGATGACCGCGAAGCCCGGGTCGCGATTGAACTGACGCAGGCGGTCGCCACCAATCAGCAGGGTGCGCAGGGTGGGATGGCGCAGGTCACGGCTGAACGCGTACTCGGCGACCGGGGTGGGCAGAAAGGCCACCTGCAACGGTTGCGCCTGCCACCAGTCGAGCAAGGCGTCGAGCTGCTCATTGCTTACCTCGGCGGGTGGCAGGTGCAACGTCGCCCCGGCGCACAGCGCCGGCCAGACTTCCCAGGCCATGGCGTCGAAACCGAAACCGGCGACGCTGGCGGTGTGGCTGCCGGCCTGCAGGTCAAATGCCTGGCAATGCCAGTCCACCAGGTTGTTGAGGGTGTGGTGTTCGACCATCACGCCCTTGGGCTGGCCAGTGGAACCCGAGGTGTAGATCACGTAGGCCAGGTGCGTGGGGGTGAGGCCCGGCACCTGGGGGTTGTGCGGTTGCTCGGGCCAGGACGGCACATCCAGCGCCAGCACCGGCACGCCCCCTTCCGGCAGGCGCTCACGCAGGACCTGCTGGGTGAGCACCGCGCTGGGCTGGCTGTCTTCCAGCAGGTAGCGCAGGCGCTCGTCAGGGTGCGCCGGGTCCACGGGGACGTACCCGGCGCCCGCCTTGAGCACCGCCAGCAGGCCAACCAGGGTGTCCAGGCCGCGCCGGGCTACCACGGCCACGCGGTCGTCCGGCCGCACGCCCAGGGTGATCAGATGATGGGCCAGGCTATTGGCCCGGGCATTCAGGGCCTGGTAGCTGAGGGCCTGGTCGCCGGCCTGCGCGGCGATGGCGTGGGGGTGCAGCGCAGCGTGCGCTTCGATCCGCTGGTGCACGACATAGGGGCTGGCAGGCGCGCTGTGCTGAGCATTGAAGCTGCGCAGCAATTGCGTACGCTCGCCCGCCGGCAGAATCGGCAATTGCGCCACGGCCGTGTGTAGCGCCTGCTCCAGGGCCTCGATCAATTGCGCCATGGCGCACTCCAGGTAACCGCATACCCGTTGCGGGTCGATGCCCGCGCCGGCCTGGGCGGTCAGCCCGAACGCATCCCCCAGGTCGTCGACGCTCATCACCAGCGGGTAGTTGCTGCGCTCCTGGGCGTGCAGCACGTCGATGCCTTCCCAGGTTTCGCCGCCAGCCTGCACACCCGCGCTGTGACGATAGTTCAGCAAGGCGTTGAACAAAGGCGTGGGCGCGGCCACGCCACTGCAGCGCTGGGCCAGTGCCAGGGGCGCGTGCTCGTGGCGCATGAGTGCGGTCAGGCGCTGGTGGGTGGCGATGACCGCGCCGCGCACGTCCCGGCCGTCCAGGTCCAGGCGCAACGGCAGGGTATTGATGAAGATACCCAAGGCCCGTTCAGTGGCCTCGGCCCCCAGCAGGCGGCCCATCAGCACGGTGCCGAACACCACCCGCTGGCGGCCGGTCAGGCCGGCCAGTACCCGCGCCCAGCCCAGGTGGAACAGGCTGGCGACGCTGACGCCCAGGCTGCGCGCCTGGGCCCGCAGGCGCCTGCCCAACACCAGGTCCAGGCCCAGGCTGTGCTCGCCGATGCTCTCGCCGTCACCGCTCAGGTCCTGGCGGTCGTAGGCCAGGGTAGGTTCATCGAGGTCGCCCAGCATCTCGCCAAAAAAGGCTTCATGCTCCTGTTCGCTGACGCCCAGCAAGGCCTGCGCCACGTAGTTGCGAAACGGCACGGGCGTGCCCAGGCGCTCACCTTCGCCTTGCAGGCACGCCTGGATTTCCTGGCGCACCACCTCCAGGGCGCTGTGGTCCATGGCGATGTGGTGAAACAACAGTGTGGCCTTGACGTCTGGCCCTTCCACGGCGTTGCCGTGCACCAGGCGCAACAGCGGCGCCTGGCCCAGGTCCAGGCGCGCGCCGGTGGCCACGGGCCCCACCTGCAGTTCTGCGTGGCGCCATACCACCTGCACCGGCGTGGCCAGGCCTTGCCAGTGCACCGAGGTGCGCAGGATATCGTGGCGCGCGATCACCTGGCGCAAGGCCTGAGCGAAGGCGTCCAGGCGGCCGCGGTCGGCGAAGGCGAACTGCACCTGCATCACATAGGGGTCGACGTCGGCGGCGCTGACGTGGTGGTAAAGAATGCCCTGTTGCAACGGCGCCAGGGGGTAGATGTCCTGAACGTTGGCGGCCCCACCGGGCACCGATTCGACCAGACGGTCTATAACGCCCTGCTCAAGGCTGACCAGGCTCAGCATGGCGGGTGTGATGCGCGTGCAGCCTGCAGCGATGCCATTGGCCGGTACCGGCACCGGGCCGCGCTGGGCGGGTTGGTAGGCGCCTTGCTCGATCAGCGCGATCAGCGCCGGCTTGTGTTCGCGCAGGTGGTCCACCAGGCCGTGTTCGCCGAGGGCGCGGCGGTTACCCTGCACCACCAGCTGGCCGTCCTTGACCGTCAGCTGGATGTCGTTGGCCTTCAATGTCGCCAAGAGTTCGTTGATGCTCACAGGATAATCTCCATGCTCTCTGTGATGGCTGCGTAGGCAGCCAGCGTGGGGTGTTCGAACAGGGCGCGGACATCCGCTTCCACGCCTTCCTGGCGCAGACGCGCGGTCAGGCTGACCGCCAGCAGCGAATGGCCGCCCAGTTCGAAGAAATTGTCGTGCCGCCCTACCCGCTCCAGCCCCAGCAACTCGGCCCAGAGGCGAGCCAGCAGGATTTCGGTGTCGCCCTCGGGGGCGGCATACGGGCGCACCAGGCCGGCGTCGGCGCCTGGCGCTGGCAAGGCGTTGCGGTCGAGCTTGCCGTTGGGGCTCAGGGGCAAGGCCGGCAGGTGAACGTAGAGCGCCGGTACCATGTAGTCGGGCAACTGCGCCGCCAGAGCCTGGCGCAGCAGGTCCACGGCCACTGGCGCACCGGTGTAGTACGCCACCAGGCGCGCGCCACCGGGCTGGTCGTCACGGGCCATGACCACCGCCTGGTCGATACCGGGCTGGTTTTCCAGGCACGCCTGGATGTCGCCGGGCTCGATGCGCAGGCCATTGACCTTGATCTGGTCGTCGTTGCGGCCCATGAACTCCAACAGGCCATCGTCGCGCTGGCGCACCAGGTCGCCACTGCGGTACAAGCGCTCGCCCGGGTTGAAGGGGCTGGCGATGAACCGTTCAGCCTGCGCCTGGGGCAAGTGCCGATAACCCCGGGCGACCCCGGCGCCGCCGATGTGCAGGTGGCCCACCACGCCCAGCGGCACGGGCTGGTCATCGCTGCCCAGCACGTACAGCTGGGTATTGCTGACAGGCCGGCCGATCGGCAGTGTGCCTGGGGGTATCGGTTGCCCGGGCTCCAGGGTCCAGGCGCTGCAATCCACCGTGGTTTCGGTAGGGCCGTAGACGTTGTGCAGGCGCACGCCCGGCAGACGCTGGCGCAACTGCGTGGCCAGCGCCGGGGTCAATTCGCCGCCACCGCAAACGATGTCGGTGAGGCTGGTGCAGGCCGCGCTGACCGCCTGCTCGAGGAACTGTTGCAGCAGCACCGGGACGAACTGCACCACGCTGACCCGGTGCTCTTGGATAAGACGCGCCAGGTAGCCCGGGTCGCGCTGGCCGTCAGGCCTGGCCAGGACCAGGGGCAGCCCACTGCACAAGGGCCAGAACAGCTCCCACACCGAAGCGTCGAAGCTCAACGGGGTTTTGTGCAGCACCGGCCCGCAGGTGCACAGGCTCGCCGCCCAGTGCACCAGGTTGACCACGTTGCGGTGCTCGACCATCACCCCTTTAGGCGTGCCCGTGGAGCCTGAGGTGTAGATCACGTACGCCAGATGCCTGGCCGTGAGGCCCTCGACCGATGGGTTGGCGCCAGGCAGCGCACGCCCGTCCCACTCGCCCAGGTCCACCTGGGGCACGCCGACCTCGCCCAGCAGGTCACGGGTACCGGCCTGCACCAGCAGCACCACGGGGGCACTGTCGTTGAACATGCCGCGCAGGCGCTCGGTCGGGTAGCCAGGGTCCAGGGGCACATAGGCGCCGCCCGCCTTGAGAATGGCCAGCAGCCCCACGACCATGGGCAGGCCTCGCTCGACGCAGATCGCCACCCGCTCATCCGGCTTTACCCCCAGGCCGATCAAGTGGTGGGCGAGGCGATTGGCCTGCTCATTCAGTTGCCGGTAACTCAGCGCGCCCGCCTCGTCACGCACGGCCATGGCCTGGGGCGTCGCCGCGGCCTGGGCTTCGAACAGGCCATGCAGGGTTTGCTGGCGATCATGCTCGGTGGCGGTAGCATTGAACGCGTGCAGCACTTGCCAGCGTTCGTCGGCCGGTAGCACGGGCACCTGCAGCACGGGCTGGTCGGGGTGGCCGTCGACGGCGTCGGCCACGCCCTGGAGCACGTGCACCACGTAATGGCCGATCCGCTGTGCGCCGATGTCGCTCGGCACCATCACGCTCAAGCGCAAGGCGTCACCCAGGTCGTCGACATTCAGGCTCAGCGGGTAATTGCTGAGCTTTTCGCCGGGCAGGATCTGCAAGCCTTCCCAGGCCCCTTCGCGGGCGTCCTGGCGCGCCTGGGCCGCCGCGTGGCGGTAATTGAGGATGGCACTGAACAGCGGCAGCGGCGCCGGTACCCCACTGCAACGCTGGGCCTGGGCCAGGGAGGCGTGTTCATGGGCCATCAGCGCCGCCAGGCGCTGGTGCGTGGCCTGGGCTGCGTCGCGCACGCCGACACCGGCCAGCTCCACGCGCAAGGGTAACGTGTTGATGAACATGCCCAGGCCGCGATCGGCCCCGGCACCGCCTTGCAGGCGCCCCAGCAACACCGTGCCGAACACCACCCGCGCCTGGCCGGTGGCAGCGGCCAGCACCCGGCCCCAGGCCAGGTGGAACAGGCTGGCGACGCTCACGCCCAGTTGCCGCGCCTGGCTGCGCAGGCGTCCGGCCAGCGCGTCGGGCAGCGCCAGGCGGGCCTCTTCCAGCGCCGCGCCGTCACCTTGCACATCACGCAGGCCGAAGGCCAGGGTAGGCTCGTCGATATCGCCCAGTTGCGCACGGAAGAACGCCTCGTGCTCGGCTTCGCTGACACCCAGGCGCGCCTGGGCCACATAGTTGCGGTAGGGCACGGGCGGTGGCGCGCTGTCTGGCCCCCCCTGGAGAATCCCCAGCAGTTCCTCGCGCACCACGTCCAGGGCGGTGGCATCCAGGACGATATGGTGGAACAGCAGGGTCGCCGACAGGCTGTCTCGCCCCGGCTCACGCCGGTACACCAGGCGCAGCAGCGGCGCCTGGCTCAGGTCCAGGCGTTGTGGGACGGCGGTGCAATGCTCCACCACCAGCGGCGCGTTGCGCCATACCACCTGCTGTGGGGTCTGCAACCCTTGCCAGGCTATCGCGGTGCGCAGGCTGTCATGGCGGTCGATCACCTGTTGCAGGGCGGCGGTTACTGCCTGCAGGCGCTGCGGGCTGTCAAAACGCAGGTGCAGTCGCAGCAAATAAGGGTCATGCTCCCCGGCGGTGAGGTAGTGGTAGAGAATGCCTTCCTGCAAGGGCGCCAGGGGGTAGATTTCCTGGACGTTGGCGGCGCCACCGGGCACCGCGGCGACGATACCGTCAATGGCCGGCTGGTCCAGCCTGGCCAGGCTCAACAGCTCAGGGGTGATACGCGTGCAGCCGGCCGGCACACGGTTGGCCGGCACCTGCACTTCCCGGCCCGTGCCCACCGCCGCGGCCAGCGCGGCCACGGTGGGCTGGCCGAGCAGCACCCGCACATCGGCGCTCAGCCCGGCGTTGCGCAAGCGCTCCACCAGGCTCACGGCCAGCAGCGAATGCCCGCCCAGTTCGAAGAAATTGTCGTGCCGCCCTACTCGCTCCAGCCCCAGCACCTGCGCCCAGATAGCGGCCATGGCCTGCTCCACCGTGCCCTGCGGGGCCTCGAAGGGCCGGCTGGCCAGCGTCGCCGGGTCGGGATCGGGCAACGCCCGGCGGTCGAGCTTGCCGTGCGCGGTCAGCGGCAAGGCGACCAGCGGCGTGAACGCCAGCGGGACCATGTAGGCAGGCAAACGCGTGCCCAGGCTGTCGCGCAAGGCCTGCACGCTGACCGGCGCACTGGCGGTGAACCAGGCCAGCAGGCGTTCGCCGCGCACCAGCACCACGGCGTCCTGCACCCCGGGTTGGCTGGCCAGCGCCACCTCGATCTCACCCAGTTCGATGCGCATGCCCCGCACCTTCACCTGGTCGTCGTTGCGCCCCAGGTAGTCCAGGGTGCCATTGGCGTTCCAGCGCACCAGGTCGCCGCTGCGATACAGGCGCGCCTGCGGGTCAGTGCTGAACGGGTCGGCGACAAAACGTTCTTCGGTCAGCTGTGGGCGGTTCAGGTAGCCCCGGGCAACCCCGGCGCCACCAATGTACAGCTCGCCCGGCACGCCCACCGGGACCAGTTGGCCCTGGGGGTCCAATACGTACAGGTGGGTGTTGGCGATGGCCGCGCCGATGTCCAACGCCCCGCCCGGGCGGACCGGCCCGGACGTGGCGACCACGGTGGTCTCGGTGGGGCCGTAGTTGTTGACCACGGTGTAGCCGGGGTCGCGGTCGAAATGGCGCAGGCGGTCCCCGCCGATCAGCAGGGTGCGCAGGGTCGGGTGCTGGTGCGCCCGGCCGAAGGCCTGCTCGGCCACGGGCGTGGGCAAAAAGCTCACGGCCAGCGGCTGGTCCAGCCACCAGTCGAGCAACTCATCTACATGTTCGTTGCCGATTTCGGCCGGCGGCAGATGCAACACGGCGCCGGCGCACAAGGCCGGCCAGACTTCCCAGGCCATGGCGTCGAAACCAAAGCCAGCGACACTGCTGGTGTGGCTGCCGGCCCCCAGGTCAAAGGCCTGGCAATGCCAGTGCACCAGGTTCGCCAGGGTACCGTGTTCGACCATTACACCCTTTGGCTGGCCCGTGGAACCCGAGGTATAGACCACGTAGGCCAGGTCTCGGTCGTCGATGCCCGGCACCCGCGGGTTGCCATCGGCCTCGGCGTGCCAGGCATCACGGTCCAGGTTGACCTGGCGCACGGTGCCCACCTGGGCGCTGGTGACGGCGTCAGTCATCACCAGGCGCGGGGCGCTGTCCTGCACCAGGTAGGCGATACGCTCGGCCGGGTAGCCAGGGTCGATAGGCACGTAGGCCGCGCCGGCCTTGAGCACCGCCAGCAGCGCCACTACCCGCCCAGGCCCGCGGTGCAGGCACAGCGCGACCCGGTCCCGGGGCTGGATGCCCAGGCCGATCAGGTGGTGGGCCAGGCGGTTGGCCTGCTGGTTCAAGGCCCCGTAGGTGAGTACTTTGGCGCCTTGCACCACGGCCGCGGCCTGCGGCGTACGCTCCACCTGGGCCTGCACCAAGGCATGCACCGTGTGCCCCCGCGGATAGGCTTGCGCCGTGGCATTGAAGGTATGCACCAGCTGATGGCGTTCCTCGCTGGACAGCATCGGCAAGTCGCCCGCAGTGGCGCCAGCGCCCTGTTCCAGGGCCTGCACCAGTTGCGCCAGGGTGGTGTGCACCCAGGCGGCAATACGTTCGGCCCCCATGCCCGGGGCGGCCAGTACCTGCAGGTCGAAGCCGGCGCCCAGGTCGTCGACACTGAGGGTCAGGGGGTAGTTGCTGCGCACATCGCCCCCCAGTACCCGCACCCCTTGCCACTGCGCCGCCTGTACCTTGGCGCTGTGACGGTAATTGAGCAAGGCACTGAACAATGGCGTGCCCGCCGGTACGCCGCTGCAGCGCTGGGCCAGGGCCAGCGACGCCTGTTCATGGGCCAGCAGCGCCGTGAGGCGGGCGTGCACTGCCTTGACCGCTTCACGCACACCCAGGCCGGTATCCACCCGTAGCGGCAAGGTGTTGATGAACACCCCCAGCGCCTGGTCCGCGCCTTCGCCACCGTGCAGGCGCCCCAGCAACACGGTGCCGAAGACCAGGTCGCGGCGCCCGGCCAGCACCGCCAGTACCCGGGCCCAGGCCAGGTGCATCAGGCTGGCGGCGCTGACGCCCAGGTGCCGGGCCTGTTCACGCAGGCGCAAGGCCAGGTCGGCCTCCAGGGCCCGGCGCGCGTGTTCGATGTCGCGGCCTTCATCGCGCACGTCCTGCTGGCCAAGGGGCAGCGTCGGCTCGTCGATGTCGCCCAGTTGCTCGCGGAAAAAGACTTCGTGGCTGGCCTCATCGGCGCCCAGGCGTACCTGCGCCACGTAATGCCGGTAAGGCACGGACGCTGGCAGCGGCGGTGGGCTGGGCTGCAGCAACACCTGCATTTCGCGGCTCACCAGTTCCATGGCGGTGTTGTCCAGCACCAGGTGGTGGAACAGCAGCACGGCCGCCACCTGGCCGTTGGCCGGGTCGTCAGCGTGGAGCAGGCGCATCAGGGGCGCCTGGGTCAGGTCAAGGCGGTGGTGACGGGCATCGAAACGCTGTTGCAGGCGTTCCAGCACGGCACCGTCCCCGGCGCTGACGTCCACGGCCTGCACGGCCAGCGGTGCGTGCCGCCACACGACCTGCTGCGGGCTGGCCAGGCCCTGCCAGGCGAAGGCGGTGCGCAGGATGTCGTGGCGGTCGATGACCTGTTGCAACGCGGCCGCCCAGGCGCGCAGCCGCGCCGGGCTGTCGAAGGCCAGGCGCCATTGCAGCAGGTACGGGTCGCCCTCATCGGCACTCAGGTGGTGGTAGAGAATGCCCTCCTGCAGCGGCGCCAGGGGGTAGATTTCCTGCACGTTGGCCGCGCCACCCTGTACCGAGGCCACCACCCGGTCGATGGCCGCCTGGTCAAGCGTGGTCAGGCTCAACAGCGCCGGGGTGATGTGCGTGCACCCCGCGGGTACGCGGTTGGCCGGCACCTCCACACGCTCGTCACACTCGCCGACCGCCGCCAGGGCCGCCACCGTCGGTTGGCCCAGCAGCACTTGAACATCCGCGGCCAGGCCCGCCTTGCGCAACTGCGCCACCAGGTTGACTGCCAGCAGCGAGTGGCCGCCCAGCTCGAAGAAATTGTCGTGGCGCCCTACCCGCTCCACGCCCAGCACCTGCGCCCAGATCGCCGCCATGGCGACTTCCGTCGCGCCTTGGGGCGCTTCGTAGGCAGGGCTGGCCAGATCAGAAGGGTCCGGGTCGGGCAGACGTCGGCGGTCAAGCTTGCCGTTGGCGGTCAGGGGCAACGCCACCAGCCGGGTGAACGCCCGGGGTACCATGTAGGCCGGCAGCCGCGCGCGCAGGGCTTCACGCAAGGCCCCGGCAGACACCGGCGATTGCTCGGTGTACCAGGCCAGCACATGCTGGTCGCGCACCATCACCACGGCTTCCTTGATCCCGGGCTGGGCCGCCAGCACCGACTCGATCTCGCCCAGTTCGATGCGCACGCCGCGAATCTTCACCTGGTCGTCATTGCGCCCCAGGTAGTCCAGCGTGCCGTCAGGGTTCCAGCGCACCAGGTCGCCGCTTCGGTACAGGCGGGCCTGGGGGTGGGGGCTGAAGGGGTCGGCGACGAAGCGCTCTTCGGTGAGCTGGGCACGGTTCAGGTAGCCACGGGCCACGCCCGCACCGCCGATGTACAGCTCACCCGCGACACCGGGCGGTACCGGCTGCAAGTGAGCGTCGAGCACGTGCACCTGGGTGTTGGCGATCGGCCCACCGATGTGCAAGGTACCGGCCGCGTGCACCGGGCCCGAGGTGGCGACCACCGTGGCCTCAGTAGGGCCATAATTGTTGACCACGGTATAACGCCGGTCATGGGCGAACTGACGCAGGCGGTCGCCGCCGATCAGCAGGGTGCGCAGGGTCGGGTGCTCCCAGGGCTGGCTGAAGGCATATTCGGCCACGGGGGTGGACAAGAAGCTGACGTCCAGGGGCTGCTCGCGCCACCACTGCAACAGCGCGTCGAGGTCCTCGCCGCCCTCCGGGTTGGGTGCCAGGTGCAACGTGGCACCGGCGCACAGGGCCGGCCACACCTCCCAGGCCATGGCGTCGAAACCGAAACCGGCCAGGCACGACATGTGCGCCCCCGCTGCCACGCAGAAAGCCTGGCAATGCCAGTCCACCAGGTTGGCGAGCGTGTGATGCTCCACCATCACCCCCTTGGGCTGCCCGGTGCTGCCGGAGGTATAGATCACGTACACCAGGGTGTCGCGGTCAAGGCCCGCCACCTTGGGGTTGGTGTCGAGGCCTTGTCGCCATTGGCCATGGTCCAGCTCGATCAGCGGCACCGTGACAGGCGGCAGCCGCTCGGCCAGCGCTGCCTGGGTCAGCACCGCCACCGGCCCACTGTCCTGCAGCAGGTACGCCAGGCGCTCGTGGGGCTGCGCCGGGTCGATGGGCACATAGGCCGCGCCGGCCTTCAGCACCGCGAGCAGGCCCACCAATGTCTCGAGGCCGCGACGGGCCACCACGGCAATGCGGTCTTCGGGCCCGACGCCCAGGGCAATCAAGTGCTGCGCCAGGCCGTTGGCACGTCGGTTCAATTCGCCGTAGGACAGGCTTGCACCGTGGTGCCATGCGGCCACGGCGTCGGGGTGCGCCGCGGCCTGGGCCTCGATGCGCCGGTGGATCACCGGCGCATCGGCGAACGCCACGCCGCTGGCGTTCCAGTGCGCCAGCGCCTGCTGCTCGTTGGCGGTCAGCAACTGGAAGTCCGCCCCCCGCGCGCTCGGGCGCTCCAGGCCCTGCTCCAGGATATGCACCAGGCGTTCGGCCAGGGCCTGGGCTTCAGCGCTGTCGAACCAGGCCCGATGGTGCACCAGGTGCAGCCAGGCCTTGTCGTTGTAACGGTTGCTGCGCAGGTGGATGGCCAGCGGGATGGTTTCGTGGCCATTGGAGACCTTGACCGTGTGGGCCAGGGCAGCCCCGTAGCGGTAGTCGTGGTCATCCTGTTCATAGGACACCGACACGTCGAACAATTGCCCACGTGCTTCGCCGCCCAGGCCGAGGGTCTGGTTGAGTTCATTGAGCGCGAGGCGCTGGTGACGGAAATCACGCTTGAGGGTATCGCGTACCGCGCCGATCAGTTGCTCGAAACTCAGGTCGTCGGCGAAGCCCAGCCGCACCGCGCTGACCTGGGCGAAATGCCCCAGGGTGGTCTTGAAGCGCGCGCCGCCGCGGTTGAGCAAGGGCAGGCCGACCACCCATTCGTGGCGTTGGGCGGTACGGGTGAAGTACACGTGCAGGGCTGCCAACAGCACATGGAACGCCGACGCACCGCAGCGCTCGGCAAACTGCTGCATGCGCACGTGCAAGGCCGCAGGAAAAGCCTGCACGCAACTGTGCGAGGGGGCGGGGTCAGTGGCGCGGCGGTGATGGTGCCGCGGCGCCAGCAGGGGCTCGGGCAAATCCCGGTATTTGTCCAGCCAATAGGCGTGGTCGCGGGCATGGCGGGCTGAGCCATGGTAGCGGCGGTCATCGGCAATGAACTCGGCGTAGGACGGCGCCGGGCCTGGCGCGGCCGTGTCCTGGGTCAAGGCCGTGTAGTGCTCGCCCAGCGCCTTGAGCATCTGCCCGAAGCCCCAGCCATCGAGAATCAGGTGGTGGGCCTGGGTGGCCAGCCAGTGATGGTCCGGGCCCAGGCAGATCAGGGCGAAACGCCACAACGGCTGGCCTTCGAGCACATAGGGTTGCTGCATCTGCTGCCGGACCAGGGCCAGGGCAGCGTCGGTGGGCGCCGGATGGCCGCGCAGGTCATGGACCGGCAATGGCACCTCCAGCTCGGCCGCGAAGGTCTGCAGCGGCAGGCCATCGTCACCGGCGCCGGGCACCAGAAGGGTGCGCAAGCCGTCATGGCTGGCCACCAGCTGGTGCAAGGCCTGTTGCAGCAAGGCCGGGGCCAAGGGGCCGGTGAGCTCCACATAGCCACCGATATTATACAGCGGCGATTGGCCGTGGCTGATCTGGTCGAGCCAGACATCGCGCTGGGCGGCGGTCAGGGGGAAGACGGCGGCAGCAGTCATGGCGCAAGGTCCTTCTTGGCAGATTGGCTGCGGATTCAACCATCGCCCTCTGAACCTTGTATGTCCCCGAAATCCCGGACAGCTGCCCCATCCTGTGGCATGCAGGGTGCCCCGACCGGCGGCATTACCCTATGTAACCCGGCCGTTACAGCACAGGCGCATCGTTCCAAAGGATGATGGCCATTTGTATTGGTGTCCCGGTTTTCCAGTACAGACGCAAGGTGAAACTCTAGGTTGAATAGCGGTTATCATCAGTTGGCGGGCGCAGACTGCCCGTGGGCCGCTTTTTATCTCGTCAGAATCAAGGAAGATGCACAATGAAACTGACACACAGCCTCAATGGCGCACACGACCATCAACTGTACTTGCACCTGGGTGAGCTGGTGTCCAGCGCCGGTGACAGCGCCTTCGCCGAGCGCATGCTGGCGTTCGTCGACTATCGCGTACCCATTCATGGGCTGGACTTGGGCGAATGGCTGCTCAACAGTTCACAGCGCCGCGTTGACCAGATCAGGTGCCTGGGCACGACCGGCCCGCAACCCTGTATCACCACCCCGGACCATATCCCCCACCCCCTGCTGCAAAGCGTGATGACCATGGACGCCCCGCTGTTGGTTCAACTGCGCACCGTCCCCGGGCGGCCACACCCGCAACGCAGCGCTCACCAGTGCAACGTGGTGTCTTGCCAGGGTGAGCGGCGCTGGGTCACCGGCTTTCATCGCCAGGCCAGCCTGCGGGCATTCTCATTGGCCGAATTGTCATTGCTCAAGAGCCTTTCCGATACCTTGCTGCCGCTGGTGGAGCAGCACGCGCAATTGACCAGTGCCGCAGGCTCCGCCTATGTCGAGCCCGAGGGCAACGGCCTGCAACAGGCATTCAGCGGGCGCCTGGCGCAGGACGCCGTGAGCCTGTCGGCGCGCGAACAGGAGGTGTGCCTGGGGTTGCTGACCGGTATCACCATGGAGCAGATGGCCCAACGTTTGAACGTCAAGCACAGCTCGGTGGAAACCTACCTCAAGCGTGCCACCGCCAAACTGGGGGTCAGCGGCCGGCACGGCCTGGCACGCTGGATGGCCAGCGCCTGACGCTCCTCTTCCGTACGAGACCGCCCAATGCCCAGATACTTCCTCGCCTGGCCAGCCCTGCTGCTGGCCGGTTGTTCGCTGATTCCCGACTACCAGCGCCCCGCCCTGCCCACGCCGGACCAGTACCCAGGCGCCACCGCAGCCCAGACGCGCCTCACACCTGGCGATGACTGGCGCCGGGTGTTCCATGACCCCGCCCTGAGGCAATTGATCGACCAGGCGCTGGCCAACAACCGCGACCTGCGCGTGGCGGCGCTGACGGTACAAAGTTACCGTGCGCAATACCGCATTCAGCGCGCGGCGTTGCTGCCCCAGGTGGACGCCAGTGCCCAGCGCGACCGCGAACGCCTGCCCGCCAGCCTGACCGGCACCGATGCGGCGGCCATTACCGACACCGATTCGGTGAGCCTGGGCGTCAGCGCCTACGAGGTGGACCTGTTCGGCCGCGTGCGCAGCCTGCGCGACCAGGCACTGCTGACCTACCTGGGCAGTGAGGAGGCGCGGCGCAGCGTAGAGTTGAGCCTGATCACCAGCGTGGCCAGTGCCTACCTTACCTGGCGGGCCGACCAGGCGCTGCTCGACCTGGCCGGCCAGACCCTGGCCGCCGACGAACAAAGCCTGCGCCTGACCACCCGCCAGCGCCAGACCGGCACGGTGTCGGCGCTGGACCAGGTGCAGGCGCGCACGCCGGTGTACAGCACCCGCGCCGCCCAGTCCCGGTATCGCCGCCAGGTAGCCGAAGACCTCAACCAGCTGACCGCGCTGGTGGGCGCGCCCTTGGCCGAGCTCCTGCCGGGCCTGGCGCTGAACCAGCCACCGCTGGCCAGCCTGCCGGCCGGGCTGCCCTCGGACCTGCTGCAACGGCGCCCCGACATCCGCCAGGCCGAATACCAGTTGCAGGCTGCCAACGCAGCCATCGGTGCGGCCCGGGCGGCGTTCTTTCCCAGCATCACCCTCACTGCCACCGCAGGTACGTCCAGCAGCGAGTTGTCGGGGTTGTTCCGCGGCGGTTCGGGTTCCTGGGTGTTCGAGCCGCAGTTGAGCGTGCCGATCTTCACCGCTGGCAGCCTGCGCGCCAGCCTGGACTACGCACGCTTGCAGGAAAACGTGCAAGTGGCCAATTACGAGAAGGCCATCCAGGGTGCTTTCCGGGAAGTCGCCGACGGCCTCGCCGCCCGTGCCACCTACCAGCGCCAGCTGCAGGCCCAGCGCGACCTGGTCGCCGCCAACGAGCGCTACTACCGTCTGGCCCAGCATCGTTATCGCAGCGGGCTGGACAGCAACCTGGTATTCCTCGACGCCCAACGGTCACTGTTCACCGCCCAGGAGAGCCTGATCACCGACCAGTTGGCGCAGTGGGTGGCGGAGGTGAACCTGTATGGCGCGCTGGGAGGCGGCTGGCCGGCGCCACCGCAGGGGTGATGCAGGACAAGGCGGTCCAGGCAATCCCAAGCCAAACCAACAAGGCGGTCGAGGCAATGGCACAGACATAACTGGCCCGAAACAGATGTGGGACCGGGGGGGCGCCGAGCCCTTGCCCGGGAAGCGCCGCGCGGGCGGCGCACGATCTCAAGGGCGCAGGAGAAACCCAAGCCATGCACCCAGAGGCCATGATGTGGTCTCAAGCCGGAAAAACAAGACGGACCAGGCAATCCCACAGACATAACTGGCCCGAAACAGATGTGGGACCGGGCTTGCCCGGGAAGCGCCGCGCGGGCGGCGCGCGGTCTCAAGGGCGCTACAACACCATCGACTAGCGCTTGGTGGCCATGATGAGATCTCCAGCGGGTCCCTAAAAACCTGTCATGAAACCGCATCATGGCCTCTAGGTGCATGGCTTGGGTTTCTCCTGCGCCCTTGAGACCGTGCGCCGCCCGCGCGGCGCTTCGCGAGCAAGGGCTCGGCGCCCCCCTCAGGCCAACCATCCCCTCGGTAGCTGGCGGCGGTGCTGCTGCCACTCATGGCAGGCCCACACCCCCGTGGCCAGCAGCGCGCCGACCACGGCCAGGCCCCAGTGGTGGCGCTCGCAGATGCCGCAGAGCACCTGGAGCGTGCCCAGGAAGATTCCGGCGCCCAGAAAGGGCCGGGCGCCACGGGGTGGTGGAGGCGAGTGGTGATCCGTCATGCCGTACTCCTTATTATTGTCTTGCAGGCCCGCCCGACGTTACCACGGGCCATGCGGTTGCCGCATTGCCGATTTGTGCTACTTGCCCCTCATGCACCTGCCCTAGAGTCGAACCGTGCGGGACCGGACCCGCGACGCCCACCGACTGCAGGAAGGAGCCGCCAGTGCTCCGTCGAGGAAACCTTCATGTTCAATGCGCTCACCCGACTCACCCATGTCCCGATGGCCAGGCTGGCCCTGGCTATCTCCCTGAGCCTCCCCTGCTGGCTGCCCCAGGCCAGCGCCCACGGCGGCGCGGCCGAGATGGTACCGCTGCAATCGACCCTGGAAAGCTTCGGCGCCAGCGTCAAGTGGGATGACTACGCCAACGTCTTCGTGATCGCCAAGGACGGCGCCTATATCAAGGTCAAGCCCAACACCCGGGTGGCCATGCTCAACGGCAAGCGCATCGAACTCCAGGTACCGGTGGTGTTCAAGGGCAACACCGCGTACATGTCTCACGACTTCATCAACGACGTGTTCCAGTCGGGCCTGGACAAGACATTCGAGGTGGAGACTCGCCCTCACCCGCTGAACCCCTTGAACGCCGACGAAATCAAGGCCGCCGTGGACGCCATCAAGGCGTCCCCCCACTACCAGGGCAATTTCCGTTTCACCGAGATTTCCCTGCACGAACCGGCCAAGGACCAGGTGTGGCGGTTCGTCTACAGCGGCAACCCGGTCAGCGAGCCGCGCGAAGCCAACGTCGTGGTGCTGGACGGCAAGCACGTGATCGAGAGCACTGTCGACCTCAAGACCCGCCAGGTGCTGTCCTGGAAGCCCATCGTCGGCGCCCACGGCATGGTGCTGCTGGATGATTTCAGCGCCGTGCAGTCGATCATCGAAAGCAGCGGTGAGTACGCCCAGGCCCTGAAAACCCGTGGCATCAATGATGTGAAGAAAGTGGTGACCACGCCGCTGACCGTCGGCTATTTCGATGGCAAGGACGGCCTGGCCCAGGACAAGCGCCTGCTCAAGGTGGTCAGCTACCTGGACGTGGGCGATGGCAATTATTGGGCCCACCCCATCGAAAACCTGGTGGCCGTGGTAGACCTGGAACAGAAAAAGGTCATCAAGATCGAAGACGCCGGGGTCATTCCAGTGCCGATGAAGCCCACCCCCTACGACGGTCGCGGTCGCAAGGCCACCACGGTCAAGCCGCTGGAGATCATCGAGCCCGAGGGCAAGAACTACACCATCAGCGGCAACAGCATCCACTGGCAGAACTGGGACCTGCACCTGCGCCTGGATTCGCGGGTGGGGCCGATCCTCTCCACCGTCACCTACGATGACAAGGGCACCCGGCGCAAGATCATGTACGAAGGCAGCCTGGGCGGCATGATCGTGCCCTACGGTGACCCGGACGTGGGCTGGTACTTCAAGGCTTACCTGGACTCCGGCGACTATGGCATGGGCACCCTCACTTCGCCGATCCAGCGCGGCAAGGACGCGCCGCAGAACGCGGTACTGCTGGACGCCACCATCGCCGACTACACGGGCAAGCCGACGACCATCCCCCACGCCATGGCCATCTTCGAGCGCTACGCGGGGCCTGAGTACAAGCACCAGGAAATGGGCCAGCCGAACCTCAGCACCGAACGCCGCGAACTGGTGATCCGCTGGATCAGCACCGTGGGCAATTACGACTATATCTTCGACTGGGTGTTCCAGCAGAACGGCACCATCGGCATCGACGCAGGCGCCACCGGCATCGAGGCCGTCAAGGGCGTGAAGAGCCAGACCATGCACGACGCCACGGCCAAGGAGGACACGAAATACGGCACGCTGATCGACAACAACATCGTCGGCACCACCCACCAGCACATCTATAACTTCCGCCTGGACATGGACATCGACGGCGAGCACAACACCCTGGTGGAGGTGAACCCGGTGGTGGCCGGCAATGACCGCGGCGGCCCGCGCACCAGCACCATGCAGATCCAGCAGCAGAGGGTCACCACCGAGCAGGGTGCCGCGCAGAAATTCGACCCGGCCACCGTGCGCCTGTTGAGCAACCCCAACAAGGAAAACCGCATGGGCAACCCGGTGTCGTACCAGTTGATTCCTTATGCCGGCGGCACCCACCCGGTGGCCAAGGGCGCCAACTTCGCCAAGGATGAGTGGCTGTACCACCGCCTGAGTTTCATGGACAAGCAGATCTGGGTGACCCGCTACAACCCCGACGAGCGCTACCCGGAAGGCAAATACCCGAACCGCTCCGACCGGGATACCGGGCTAGGCCAGTACACCCAGGACAACCAGTCCATCGACAACACCGACGACGTGGTGTGGCTGACCACCGGCACCACCCACGTGGCCCGCGCCGAGGAATGGCCGATCATGCCGACCGAATGGGTGCACATGCTGCTCAAGCCGTGGAACTTCTTCGATGAAACCCCGACCTTGAACCTCAACACAGCGAAATGAACCTCACAACCGTAGCAGCGGACCTGGCCGCGTCACAGGTGCCGCTTAGTGTCAGGTATACCGCGTGTGCCTTGGACGCGGCCAGGTCCGCTGCTACGTGGTTGTCAGCGCAGCCCGCCGAAGCGGCGGTAGAAGCTTTCCCCCGCTTCCGGCAATGGCCCGTCGGCGGTTTCCATCACGGTGTTCAACCAGGCTTCGGCCGGGGCGCACACCAGCCGGTAGATGTTGCGCGCCAGCTGCCGTGCGGCGCGGCCTTCCCAATCGCCCGGCAGCAGTTCGTCCGGTAACTGCGGGTCACGCAGCAGCAACTTGCGGTATTCATGAATCAGCAGGGTGCGGGCCAGGAAGCTTTCTTCCGGGTCCAGGCTTTCCCGCTCGCGCAAGGCCTGCCACAACGGCCGAAACAACTGGATGAATTCGCTATAGTGGGCGGCGAGCTCCTCGATGTTCCAGCTCTCCTTGACCTGCAGGCGTAACGCCCGGGAGGCCAGCACATCCTGGGCCGTGGTCTCGAAGACAATGGTGTCGTCCAGCGCGCCCAGGTCTGCCAAGGTGGTATTGAGGTCACCCCGTTCAATGCGCGGGCTGGCCAGCACGGTCGGCGCCACCGCACCAAACCCCTGCCATTCCAGTTCCTCGCGCACGGCCTTGCGCAGCGGCGCCGCAAGCTGGGTCAGCAGCACCAGGCACCAGGCACCGTCCCAGGCGGGCTGCGTGGCGCTGTAGACGCGCTTGAAGGCCTTGTCGAAACGGCGGCGGCCGGTGCCGGTCAGGCTGTAGTAACTGCGCCGCCCGACTTTTTCCGCGGTCAGCCAGTTTTCCTTGGTCAGGCGAAAAATCGACGTACGAATCAACCGCTCGTTGATGCCCATCGGCTCCAGCAGGCGAATCAGGCTACCCAGCCAGACCGTGCCACCATGGGGTTCGATGGCATCGCCATAGAGGGTGACGATCAGCGAGCTGGCGCGAATCGGCACCTGCTGCGCGAAGCGCGCGATCAGATGATTGAGGGGGGTAAGCGACGACATGGGCAGCCCGAGCTAGACGAAAAGAAGAAATATACCGACTGCGGCCCTTCACAAGCCACCGCCAGTGTCACAGGGTGCTGCGTTTGGGCTGATGGTCGCTCACGTGCAGGCGTGGCCGGTCGGGCTCGGCGGCCGCCAGTGGTGCACATTCCTGCAGGCCGTGCAGGCAACGCCGGGCCAACGCCTGGTATTCGCGGGTACCGGCTTGCTTCCAGGCCACTTCCTGGTCATCCAGCACGCGCTTCGCACTGGCCGGATTGCCGGTGACCAGCGACTGCGGTGCGCAACTGAAGCCGGCCTTGACGAAGGCCGTGGCCCCCACCAGGCTGCGCGCGCCGATGCGGGCATTGTCCATGACCACCGCGTTCATGCCCACTAGCGCGTCGGCGCCGATGCGGCAGCCGTGCAGCACGGCGCCGTGGCCGATGTGGCCATTGCGCTCCACCACGGTGTCGCTGTCCGGGAAGCCATGCATCACGCAGGTATCCTGCACGTTGGCACCCTCCTCCAGAATGATGCGGCCGAAATCACCGCGCAGGCTGGCCAGGGGGCCAACGTAACAGTGCGCGCCGACGATCACATCACCGATCAGCACGGCCGTCGGGTGTACGTAGGCGCTGGGGTCGACGACAGGTGTCAGGCCGTCAAGGCTGTAACAGGGCATGGGCGTCCTCGGCGATTATTGCATTACAATAAATCTATCATTAATTATTTTTTATGTATCGCTTAAGTTGATGTCGCTCGCCATCTGTTCTGCGGAACTGGCATGTCACCCGTCAAACGGATTGACTTCGATCAGCGCCCGAGCGCTGCACTTGAATATCGCAAGCGCTATCACCGAGGGCTGACGCCCAACCGCAGGCCGTGGTTGGCCCGGTCCCACGGGCCCTGGCCGCTACTCCCTATCGGCCCCATGGGGCTGGATGGAAAACGACCATTGGCTGCCATAAGGCTGCGGCCGCACGGTTTGCCAGCCGATGTCGGGGCGGTCCTTGCCCAGTTCTTCCAACCGCGGCGAACGTGACTGGGCTACCGCCTGGGCCGTGACCAGCGGACTGGCGTCATTGCCCCAGGCCTGGCGCACGTAGTTGCTGATAGCCGCTATTTGCGGATCCGACAGCACGCTGGCATACCCCGGCATGTGCACCGTCGACGGCGCCCAGTGGCTGGGCGGCAGGCTCGCGCCGTCGAGGATGATCTTGAGCAGCGACTGCGGCGCATCATCGATCACCAGGTTATTGCCCGCCAACGCCGGGAACATCCGCGCCACGCCCTGGCCGTCGGCGCCATGGCACAGTGCGCAATGAGCCAGGTAGCCCTGCTCGCCAGGGCTTGCCGCCAGTACACCCACCGGGGCCTCACGTGCCGGTTGCGGGCCGTCGGCAGGCAGGCTCTTGAGGTACCTGGCCACTGCCCGCAGGTCATCGTCATCCAGATACTGGGTGCTCCAGGCGATCACATCGACCATGCCGCCGAACGCCGCGGTGTGCTCGGTGCGGCCGGTCTTGAGGAAGCGCACCAGGTCATCCTCGCTCCAGTCACCCAGCCCGCCCCGCGCGTTGCCGCGCAGGTTGGGGGTGGACCAGCCGTCAATGATCGAGCCCCCGGCCAAATACGCCGCGCCGTCATGCTCGTCCATGGCCTTTTCCTGCAGGGCCAGGCCCCGCTCGGTATGGCACGAGCCGCAATGCCCGGGCCCTTGCACGATATACGCGCCGCGGGCCACCTGGGCGTCAGCGTAACGGTTGGCGTCGAAGGGCGTCGGCGCTGGCGCGTACATCGCCCGCCAGATTCGCAACGGCCAGCGCAGCGACAGCGGCCAGGGCATGTCCACGGGCCGGTTGGGCACGGCCACGGCGGGCACTTCATGCATGAAATAATCGTACAGCGCGGCGATGTCCGCCTCGCTCATGCGCGCATAGGACGGGTACGGCATGGCCGGGTAAAGACTGGTGCCATCCTGGCGCACGCCCTCGGTGACGGCGCGGCGGAAATCGTCCAGGGAATAACCACCGATCCCGGTTTCCCGGTCCGGAGTGATGTTGGTGGAGTACAGCCGCCCCAGCGGCGATTCAATGGCAAGGCCCCCCGCGAACAGCGAACCCTGCACCGCCGTATGGCACGCCGCGCAATCGCCCAGCCTGGCCAGGTAATGACCACGGCTGACCGCGGGTGCCTGCCCCGCCCACACGGTCGGAGCGAGGGTAATGGCGATCCACAGCATCGATGCTTTCATGGCTCCCCCTGTCATTTGAACACCGGGCCGATGTTGTCCGGGGTGCCGTCGGCGTTCTGCCGGGCCTGCACTTCGCGCGCGTAGGTGGCATTGGCGCGCTTGAGCAGGAACTGGCGCACGGCCTCGATCTGCTCGGCGTGCATGGCACCGTCGAAACGGTCCATGCCATAGGCGGTCAGCGCCCCCTGGCCCACCACACGGTAAAACGCATCGCGAGCGGTTATGGCACCGGACCAGCGCAAGTCCGGCAGCACGCCACCCGACTCGCCGTTGTCGCCGTGGCAGGCGGCGCAAAAGGTCATGTAATCCCCGTAGCCCCGCTCGGCCTGGGCGCTGTCGAAGCTGGCCGGTGGCTTGACCGGCAGAAAGCCTTTGTCGTTGAGCGGCGGCAAGGTCTTGTCACCGTCCAGGGCGAACACCACGATCCGCGACTTGTTCACCGTCCAGCCGGCGGTACGGGCGATACCGCCCATCAGCAGCGGGTAGATGCCACCCCAGCCCACCTCCACCGCGATGTACTGCTTGCCGTTCACCGCGTAGCTGATGGGTGGTGCCATGACCGCGCTCTGCAACGAGGCACGAAACAGGTCCTGGCCGGTGCGTGCGTCATAGGCATGGAAGTCACCGGTGGCCAGGCCCTGGAACACCAGCCCGCCGCCCGTGGCCAGCACACCACCGTTCCACGGCCCCTTGTGGTCGACGCGGAACACCTCCTTCTGCGCCACCGGGTCCCAGGCCAGCAACCAGCCCTGCAATGCCTTGGCCGCCTCGGTCTTGACCTTGGGGTCGTCGGGCAGGCCGATCCTGGCCATGTCCAGGCCCAGGTTCAGGCCGACCGAATGCAGTTGGGGGTTGTCGCTGGCCACATAGCCGAAGGGAATCTGCTGGGCCGGGATGTACACCAGGCCTGTCTGCGGGCTGTAGGCCATGGGCTGCCAGTTGTGCCCGCCCAGATCACCGGGCAGGCCGAGCCAGGGCTTGCCGGTCAGCGAGTAGAGGGCGTCGGGCACGGTGTGCGGGCGGCCGCTTTTGGGGTCCAGGCCCGTGGCCCAGTTCACCGGGACATAGGGTTTGCCCGACAGAAACTCGCCGGTGGCGGCATCAATCACATAGAAGAAGCCGTTCTTGGGCGCGTGCAGAATCACGTGACGCGGTTTGCCCGCCACCGGGATGTCGGCGGTGATGATGTGCTGGGTGGAGGTGAAGTCCCATTGGTCCTGGGGCGTTTCCTGGAAGTGCCACACGTACTCGCCGGTTTCCGGGCGCACGGCGACGATGCTGCCCAGGAACAGGTTGTCGCCTACCCCTTCGGAGCGCAGCTTGTAGTTCCACGGCGAACCATTGCCGACGCCGATGTACAGCAGGTCGGTGACCGGGTCGTAGGTCATGGAGTCCCAGACCGTGCCGCCCCCGCCGGACTGGCGCCAGGTGCCATTGGGCCCCCAGGTCTTATAGGCCAGTTCACTCAAGGGCCGGTCGGAAACGGCATGGTCGGGCGTGTTATCAGGGGCAGGTACCGTATAAAAGCGCCACTTGAACGCGCCGGTGTCGGCATCGAAGCCGGAGACAAACCCACGGGCGCCCATCTCGGCGCCACCATTGCCGATCACCACCACGCCCTTGGCCACCCGTGGCGCGGCATCAATGGTGTAGCTTTTCACATTGCCGAGGTGAGCATCGCGCGGGAGGGTGTCGACGCTCCAGGCCAGTGTGCCGGTCTTGGCGTCCAGGGCAATCAGGCGGGCGTCGAAGGTGGCGAAAATGATCTTGCCGTTCCAGTAGGCCGCGCCGCGGTTGACCGTGTCGCAGCAGCCCCGCACGGCCACGTCTCCTGGCACCTTGGGGTCGTACTGCCACAGCAGCTTGCCGGTGGCCGCATCGAACGCCTCGACCTTGCTCCAGTTGGTGGTGGCGTACATCACCCCGTCCACCACCAGCGGCGTGCCTTCCTGGCCGCGGTTGGTGTCCAGGTCGTGATACCAGGCGATCTTCAGGTCCTTGGCAGTGTGGGTGTTGATCTGGTCCAGCGGGCTGAAGCGCTGTTCCGAATAGGTGCGGCCGTGGCTCAACCAGTTTTCCGGATGCTGGTCGGCGTCGATGATTGCCTGGCCGGTGTCAGCCTGGGCGAAGCTCGCCAGCAGGGCCAAGGCCGGCAGGTATCGACTGACTTTTGCTTTCGCAGTCATGTTGTTGTGTCTCAGGCGGATGGCTTGCCGCGCCCAGCCCGCAGGGGGTGCGGCGCAGCAAGCGGTGGGGCAGGATCAGTGGCGGATGCACACCGACTTGGTTTCGGTGTAGGCGTCCAGCCAGTCGGCACCGAAGTCGCGGCCGGTGCCCGATTGCTTGAAGCCGCCAAACGGCATGTTGGCGTCGATCAGGGTGTGGCTGTTGACCCACACGGTCCCGGCCTCGATACGCGGGGTCAGGTTCATCGCGGCATTGAGGTCGCGGGTCCACAGGCTCGCCGTCAGCCCGTAATCCGAATCGTTGGCCAGCGCGAGGGCCTGCTCCACGTCATCGACGCGGCTAAGACACAGGACCGGGCCGAACACTTCCTCGCGAGTGAGTGTGAGGTGGTTGTCAGGGTTGAGCACCAGGGTCGGCGACACATAGAAGCCATTGCCGTTCGGGCCCTGGGCACCGCGGATCAGCTCCGCATCCTGACGACGGGCGTCTTCCAGGTAGCCCAGTACCTTGGCCTGGTGAGCCTGGGAAGCCAGCGGATTGATCTGGAAGCTGGGGTCCAGGCCCGGGCCCACCGTCAGCCCCTTGACCGCGCCTTCGAACGCCGCGGCCACCTGGTCGAAGATTGGCGCCTCCACATAGAGGCGCGAACTGGCGGCGCATACCTGGCCCTGATTGAGGAAGCTGCCCATCATCAGGCCTTCCACCACTTGCTGGATATCAGCGTCCTTGAGGACGATGGCCGGGTTCTTGCCGCCCAATTCCAGCGTGATACGTTTCAGGCTGTCCACCGCGCTTCTGGCGATACCCTTACCGGTGGCCGTGGAGCCGGTAAAGCTGATTTTGCTCACCAGCGGATGGCTGGTCAGCACCCGACCGCACACCCCGCCACTGCCGGTGACAACGTTGAACACGCCGGGTGGCACGCCCGCCTCGGTCGCCAGCTCAGCCATGCGCAGCAGGGTCAACGGGGTGATTTCCGACGGTTTGATCACGATGGAACAACCCGCAGCCAAGGCGGGCATGACCTTCCACATACCAATCATCAGCGGGAAGTTCCACGGCACGATACCCGCCACCACACCCACGGGCTCTTTGCGGGTGAAGGCGGTGTAGCGCGCGCCCTCCGGCATGGGAATCGACAGGTCCAGGGTGCGCCCCGATACCTTGGTGGCGAGGCCCGCGGTGTAGCGCATCCAGTTCAGGGTGCTGCCCACTTCGAAAGCGCGGGCAATGGCGATGGACTTGCCCTGCTCCAGGGTTTCCAGCTGCGCCAGCTCCTCGGTGTGCTGCTCCAGCAGGTCGGCATAGCGCAGCAGGATCCGCTCGCGCTCGGCCGGCAGGCGGCGCGACCAGACACCTGAAATGAACGCCTGGTGGGCGGACTGCACCGCCTGGTCGACGTCGGCTTCATCGGCATCGGCGGTGGTCGCGATCTGCTCGCCGGTGGCCGGGTTGAACACCGGGAGCGTGCCCTGACCACGGGCCGCCACCCAGCCGCCATCAATGTAGAGGCCGTGCTGGCGCTTGAGAAATGCACTGACGCTGTCCAGCGGGCGAACGATTTGACTGCTCATGATGATTCCTTCCAAAGGGGCACGGCCCCAGCTTGATGAAACGTCCCAGGAATGTTTTTCGCCAGCGTGCCAAATGGCTTCGGCTGTCTGCCAATGGCACGATCGCGAGCGCCCCACTATTAAGACACCGTTTTGCTTTTTTGTATTGTTTTTCTGTATCGCATTATGGCTATACTGAGTTCACAGGCCACCCCAGCCTTCCCAATAACCAGCCCAGCCCCCATCGCCGGGCACACCCCGAGGCCACGCCATGCCTGCGCTGCTTACCGTCGAACAGCTGGAATCGGTCCGTCTGGTCACCCTCAATCGTCCGGAGGCGCTCAACGCCTTGACCAGCGCGTTGCTCGGCGAACTGGCGGACGAATTGGCCAACGCCGAACAGGACCCCACCACCCACGCCGTGGTGCTGACCGGCAATCGCAAGGCCTTCGCCGCCGGCGCCGACCTCAAGGAAATGGCCGAGCGTGACCTGGTGGGGATCCTCAACGACCCACGGGTGGCGTTCTGGCAACGCATCACGGCGTTCAGCAAACCACTGATCGCCGCCGTCAACGGCTACGCCCTGGGCGGTGGCTGCGAACTGGCCATGCACGCGGACATCCTCATTGCCGGCCGTGACGCCCAGTTCGGCCAGCCGGAAATCAACCTGGGGATCATGCCCGGCGCCGGGGGCACCCAACGTTTGCTGCGGGCGGTGGGCAAGTCCCTGGCCATGCAGATGGTGCTGACCGGGGAGCCTATCGGCGCTCGCCAGGCCCTGGCTGCCGGCCTGGTGAGCGAAGTCACCGAACCGGAGCTGACGGTGGAGCGCGCACTCGCCATCGCTCGGCGCATCGCCGGCCAGGCGCCACTGGCGGTGCGCCTGGCGAAGGAAGCCTTGCTCAAGGCCCAGGACACCGACCTGGCCAGCGGCCTGCGCCTGGAGCGCCATGCCTTCACCCTGCTGGCCGGCACCCACGACCGCAACGAAGGTATTCGCGCCTTCCAGGAAAAACGTCGGCCGCGCTATCGCGGCGAATAACCCCTTCCCTGTTCACTCCCGAGGGCAACACCCCCATGACATTCGCAACCATCGTGTTCTCTATCGACAACGGCGTGGCCCTGCTGAGCCTCAACCGCCCCGAGCAACTGAACAGCTTCAACGGCCAGATGCACGCTGAAGTGCGCGAAGCCCTCAAGCGCGTGCGCCAGGACGCCAGCGTGCGGGTGCTGCTGCTGACGGGTGAAGGCCGGGGTTTCTGTGCCGGTCAGGACCTGGCCGACCGGAGCGTGGCCCCTGGCGCCGAGGCCCCGGACCTGGGCCAGTCGCTGGAGCAGTTCTACAACCCGCTGATTCGCAGCCTGCGCGAGCTGCCGATGCCGGTGATTTGCGCGGTCAACGGCGTGGCGGCCGGCGCCGGGGCCAATATTCCCCTGGCCTGCGACCTGGTGCTGGCGGCGCGTTCGGCCAGTTTCATCCAGGCGTTCTGCAAGATTGGCCTGCTGCCCGACTCCGGCGGTACCTGGAGCCTGCCGCGCCTGGTAGGCGTGGCCCGCGCCAAGGCACTGGCCATGCTGGGCAACCGCCTGAGCGCTGAGCAGGCCGAACAATGGGGGTTGATCTACCGCTGCGTCGATGATGCCGCCCTGCGCGACGAGGCCCTGAGCCTGGCACGCCACCTGGCCAGCCAGCCCACCTACGGCCTGGCGCTGATCAAGCGCAGCCTCAATGCCAGCTTCGACAACACGCTGGACCAGCAACTGGACCTGGAACGCGACCTGCAACGCCTGGCCGGGCGCAGCCACGATTACCGCGAAGGCGTGGCCGCGTTCATGGAAAAACGCCCCGCTGTCTTCAAGGGGAACTGAACCATGGCCGCCCTGCCTCTGACCGCTCAGGTAGCGGTGATCGGTGCTGGCGCCATGGGCGCCGGTATCGCCCAGGTCGCCGCCCAGGCCGGCCACCCGGTGTTGCTCTACGACAACCGCCCCGGCGCGGCTGCCCAGGCCATCGGCGACATCGACCAGCGCCTGGGCCGTCGCGTGGCCACCGGCAAACTGGCCGACAGCGCCCGCCAGGCGTGCCTGGCCAATCTGCAGGCCTGCGACACCCTCGCCGCCCTGGCCGATGCCCACCTGGTGATCGAAGCCATCGTTGAACAACTGGCGGTCAAGCGCCAGGTATTCGGGGAACTGGAAGCCCTGTGCCGCGCCGATTGCCTGTTGGTCAGCAATACCTCATCGCTGTCCATCACCACCCTGGCCGCCGAACTCAAGCACCCCGAACGCTTCGCCGGCCTGCATTTCTTCAACCCGGCCCCGGTGATGCCCCTGGTGGAAGTGGTGAGCGGGCTGGCCACCGCGCCCGACGTGGTCGCCAGCTTGTACGACAGCGCCCGCGCCTGGGGCAAACAGCCGGTACACACCCGCTCCACCCCCGGTTTCATCGTCAACCGCGTGGCACGGCCGTTCTACGCCGAAAGCCTGCGCCTGCTGCAGGAAGGCGCGGCTGACTGCGCCACACTCGATGCTTTGCTGCGAGAGGCCGGCGGCTTCGCCATGGGCGCCTTCGAGCTCACCGACCTGATTGGTCACGACGTCAACTATGCAGTGACCTGCTCGGTGTTCGATGCCTACTACCAGGACATGCGTTTCCAACCCTCGCTGATCCAGAAAGAACTGGTGGACGCCGGGCGCCTGGGGCGCAAGAGCGGCCAGGGTTTCTACGATTACCGCGAAGGGGCGCAGCGCCCCCGTGTACAGGCGCTGGGCAGCGATGCCGTGGTCACCCATTGTGTTGCCGAAGGCCTGCCAGCGTTGTTCGACGGCCTGTTGACGCGCCTGCAAGACCAGGGCGTGGCAGTGACGCGGCGCCCAGGCAACGGCGTGCTACGGTGCGGCGACGCGGTGCTGGCGCTATCCGACGGGCGCATGGCCAGCCAGCGCGCCCATGACCAAGGCGTGCAGAACCTGGTGCTGCTGGACCTGGCCCTGGACTTCGCCACGGCCACCCGGGTGGGCATCAGTTGGGCGAACAACACCGCGCCCACGGCGGTGGCGCAGGCGGTGGCCCTGCTCAACCGCGCCGGCCTCACTGTCAGCGCCTTGGGCGACAGCCCCGGCCTGTGCGTGCTGCGCACCGTGGCCATGCTCGCCAACGAAGGCGCCGACGCGGCCCTGCAAGGCGTGGCCTCGGTGGCCGACATCGACCTGGCCCTGCGCGCCGGGGTCAACTACCCCAGGGGCCCGTTGGCCTGGGCCGATACGCTGGGCCTGGGCACCGTGGTCACGGTGCTGGAAAACCTGCAAGCCGCCTACGGCGAGGAGCGCTACCGCCCTTCCCTGCTGCTGCGTCGCCACCTGGCCGAGGGGAGCCGCCTGCATGACTGACCCGAACCCATACGATGTGGCCCGGCGCTGCGCCGAAGCCCTGCTGCAACGGGACGCCGCCAGCCGTGCGCTGGGCATCACCCTGATCAGCGCCACGCCCGGCAGCGCCCAGGTGAGCATGCGCGTGCGCGATGACATGCTTCAAGGCCACGGGACCTGCCACGGCGGCTTCCTCTTTGCCCTGGCCGATACCGCCTTTGCCCTAGCCTGCAACAGCCATGACGCGGCCACCGTGGCCCAAGGCTGTAGCATCGAATACCTGGTGCCCGGGCAACTGGGCGACCAACTGGTGGCCCACGCCCAGGAGTTGCACCGGGGCAAACGCACCGGCACCTATGACGTGCGCATCGACAACCAGCACGGCCAGCCGGTCGCCCTGTTCCGGGGCAAGTCCTATCAGGTGCGCGGCACCGTGCTCGCCCGGGAGACCATTGATAAATGACGCTTTGACCTCTGAACGGCTGTAGCCTGTTACCCAGCCCCCGGACCACCCGCGAGGCGGCCGGACACTCACACAAAAACAATTCGAGTGAAGCCATGAACATGCACCTCAACCCCGATGCCTTGCTGGACCCTTTCGAAACCGCCAGTGTCGACCGCCTCCGCGAGCACCAGTTGCAACGCCTGCGCTGGAGCCTTGGCCACGCCTACCAGAACGTGCCGCTGTACCGCCAGCGCTTCGATGCCCTGGGCCTGCACCCTGACGACCTGAAAACGCTGGATGACCTGGCGGCCTTCCCCTTCACCGGCAAAAACGACCTGCGCGACAACTACCCCTACGGCATGTTCGCGGTGCCCCTGCAGGACGTGGTGCGCCTGCACGCGTCCAGCGGCACCACCGGCAAGCCCACCGTGGTGGGCTACACCCAGAACGACATCGACACCTGGGCCAATATCGTGGCCCGCTCGATCCGCGCGGCGGGTGGTCACAAGGGCGACAAGGTGCACATTTCCTACGGCTACGGGCTGTTCACGGGCGGCTTGGGCGCCCACTACGGCGCCGAGCGCCTGGGTTGCACGGTGATCCCCATGTCAGGTGGGCAGACCGAGAAACAGGTGCAACTGATCCGCGACTTCGACCCCGACATCATCATGGTCACCCCGTCGTACATGCTCAATATCGCTGACGAGCTGGAACGCCAGGGCATTGATCCGTCCAGCCTGGCCCTGCGCCTGGGTATCTTCGGCGCCGAGCCGTGGACCGATGAGCTGCGTGGCGCCATTGAGCGGCGCCTGGGCATCCAGGCCCAGGATATTTACGGCCTGTCGGAGATCATGGGCCCCGGCGTGGCCATGGAGTGCGCCGACAGCCGTGGCCACCCGACCCTCTGGGAAGATCATTTCTACCCGGAAATCATTGACCCGGTCACCGGCCAGGTGCTGCCTGACGGCGCGTTCGGCGAACTGGTGCTGACCTCGCTGAGCAAGGAGGCCCTGCCGATGATCCGCTACCGCACGCGCGACCTGACCCGGCTGCTGCCCGGCAGTGGCCGGCCCATGCGGCGCATGGACAAGATCACCGGGCGCAGCGACGACATGCTGATCATCCGCGGCGTCAACGTGTTCCCCACCCAGGTGGAAGAACAGGTGCTCAAAACCAAACAGCTGTGCGAGTGCTATGAGATGCACCTGTATCGCCATGGCAACCTCGACTCGGTGGACATCCACGTCGAACTGCGCCCCGAGCATCTGCTCCTGGGCAGTGCCGAGCAACAGGCGGTGTGCAGCGAGCTGAGCCGACAGATCAAGACCCATATCGGGATCAGCACCCGGGTGGTGCTGCAGCCGGCCCAGACCCTCAAACGCTCGGAAGGCAAGGCGGCGCACGTCTTCGACAAGCGCGCCTGAAGAACGTGATACAGAAACATATCTGATACCTATTTTTTGTGTTTGATATTTAATTCTGTATCACTTATAACAATAGCCATCCCCTTGCATGGCTGGAGACCCTTCATGTACGCACAGCTAGTGGAAACCGGCGTCAAGCGCCTCAAGACCCTGGACGAAATGAGCGACCAGGAACGCGCCTTCCAGGAAAAGATTGACGCCGAGATCAAGATCGAAGCCAAGAACTGGATGCCCGATGCCTACCGTCAAACCCTGATCCGGCAGATTTCCCAGCACGCCCACTCGGAAATCGTCGGCATGCTGCCCGAGGGCAACTGGCTGACCCGCGCCCCCACGCTCAAGCGCAAGCTGCAACTGATGGCCAAGATCCAGGACGAAGCCGGCCACGGCCTGTACCTGTACAGCGCCATGGAGACGCTAGGCGCCGATCGCGATACGGAAATCGCCAAGATGCACGCCGGCAAGGCGAAGTATTCGAGCATCTTCAATTACCCCACCCTGAGCTGGGCCGACATGGGCGCGGTGGGCTGGCTGGTGGATGGCGCCGCCATCGTCAACCAGGTGGTCTTGCAGCGCACCTCCTACGGGCCCTACGCCCGGGCCATGGTGCGCATCTGCAAGGAGGAAAGTTTTCACCAGCGCCAGGGCTACGAAATACTGCTGACCATGATGCGCCACGGCACCCAGGCCCAGAAGGACATGGTGCAGGACGCCATCAACCGCCTGTGGTGGCCGTCGCTGATGATGTTCGGGCCCAGCGATGAACATTCCCCCAACAGCGCCCAGTCCATGGCCTGGAAGATCAAGCGCCAGAGCAACGACGAGCTGCGCCAGCGCTTCATCGACCAGACCATCCCCCAACTGGAGCTGCTGGGCTGCACCTGCCCCGACCCGGACCTGAAGTGGAACGCCGAAACCGGCCACTACGACTTCGGCGCCATCCAGTGGGACGAATTCTACGAAGTGCTCAAGGGCAACGGCCCCTGCAACGCCGAGCGCGTGGCCACCCGCAAGCAGGCCATCGACGACGGCGCCTGGGTGCGTGAGGCCGCGGTAGCCCACGCCCGTAAACAACACAATAAGCACGCTGCCTGAGCTGGAGAAACCCCATGTCCGACTGGACCCTGTTCGAAGTCTTCGTGCGCAGCAAGCACGGCCTCAATCACAAACACGTGGGCAGCGTGCACGCCGCCGACGCCGTCATGGCCATCGAGAACGCCCGAGAGCTGTACACCCGGCGCAGCGAAGGCGTGAGCCTGTGGGTGGTGCCCTCGGCGCTGATCGTCGCCTCGTCGCCCGACGACAAGGACCCGCTGTTCGACCCCTCCGATGACAAGGTCTACCGCCATGCCAGCTTCTACGAGCTGCCCCCCGAAGTCGGGCACATGTGAGGCCGACCATGAGCATTGAAGACGATCTGACCCGCTATCTGCTGCACCTGGGTGACACCGCGCTGATCCAGGGCCAGCGCCTGAGCCAGTGGGTGGGCCACGCGCCCGCCCTGGAAGAGGAACTGGCGCTGGCCAACGTCGGCCTGGACCTGTTCGGCCAGGCGCGCAACTGGCTGGACTACGCCGCCGAACGCCTGGACGACGGCCGCGATGCCGATGCCCTGGCCTTCCTGCGTACCGAGCGGGAGCTGCGCAACCTGTTGCTGGTGGAACAGCCCAATGGCGACTATGCGGTCACCATGCTCAAGCAGTTCTTCTACGACGCCTGGCATTTTCAGGTGCTGCAGGGCCTGAGCGGCTCCCGTGACGAGCGCATCGCCGGCATCGCGGCCAAAGGCCTCAAGGAGGTGACCTACCACCTGCGCCGCTCCAGCGAGTGGGTGGAGCGCCTGGGCGATGGCACTGACGAAAGCCATGCGCGCATGCTCGCCGCCCTGCCCAAGGTGTGGCGTTTCACGGTAGAGCTGGTGAATGCCGACGCCGGTGAGCAACGCCTGGCCGCGGCCGGCCTGATCGGTGACCCGGCGACGCTGGCGGCGGCGTGGCACGCCAAGGTGGCCGAGGTGTTCACCCGCGCCACCCTGCCACTGCCCGAGCCCGCCAGCGCCTTCTACCTCAATGGGCGCGACGGGCTGCACAGCGAACACCTGGGCCTGCTGCTGGCCGAAATGCAGTACCTGCCGCGAGCCTACCCCGATGCGGTCTGGTGAGCTGATCGCCAGCGACCGCGGCGCGCGGCCGGCCCAGCCCGATGACCTGGCGCAAGCCTGGCACGTGCTGGGCCAGGTTATGGACCCGGAGGTGCCGGCGGTCAGCGTGGTCGACCTGGGCATCGTCCGCGGCCTGGCCTGGCAGGCGGGGCACCTGGAGGTGGTGGTCACCCCCACCTACTCCGGCTGCCCGGCCACCGAGGTGATCGAGAGCGACATCCGCGACGCCCTGGTGCAAGCCGGTTTCCACGCACCGCGCCTGCAGCGTCGGCTGACCCCGGCCTGGACCACCGACTGGATCACCGAGCGGGGCCGCGCGCAATTGCGCGCGTACGGCATCGCCCCGCCCGACGGCAGCACCAGCAAGCGCACGCTGCTGGGCGAGGCGCCCCAGGTGCTGTGCCCGCAGTGCGGCAGCGCCCACACCGAGCTGCTCAGCCAATTCGGCTCCACCGCCTGCAAGGCGTTGTACCGCTGCTGCGATTGCCGCGAGCCGTTCGACTATTTCAAGTGCATCTGATGGCCAACGGAGATCAACCATGAGCCAGTTTCACAGCCTGACCATCAAGCAGGTACGTGCTGAGACCCGCGACGCCGTGTCCATCGTCTTCGACGTGCCCGACCACCTGCGCGAGGCATTTCGCTACACCCAGGGCCAGCACCTGGTGATGCGCACCCACCTGGACGGCGAGGAAGTGCGCCGCTCGTACTCCATCTGCACCGGGGTCAACGATGATGAGCTGCGGGTGGCTATCAAGAAGGTAGCCGGCGGGCGCTTCTCGGCCTACGCCAATGAGCAATTGCAGCCTGGCCACTGCCTGGAGGTTATGCCACCGGCCGGCGAGTTCAGCGTACCGCTGGACCCGGCGCGCCACGGCCGCTACCTGGCCGTGGCCGCGGGCAGCGGTATCACGCCGATCCTGTCGATCGTCAAGACCACCCTGGAACACGAACCCCATAGCCATGTCACCGTGCTGTACGGCAACCGCTCCAGCGCCGGCGCGCTGTTTCGCGAACAGTTGGAAGACCTCAAGAACCGCTACCTGCAACGCCTGAACCTGGTGTTCGTGTTCAGCCGCGAGCAGCAGGACGTGGACCTGTACAACGGCCGCATCGACGCCGACAAATGCCAGCGCCTGTTCAGCCGCTGGGTCGAGGTCAAGACCCTGGACGCCGCCTTCATCTGCGGCCCCCAGGCCATGACCGAGACCGTGCGCGACCAGCTCAAGGCCCATGGCATGGACAGCCGTCGCATCCACTTCGAGCTGTTCGGCGCGGCGGTCGACGGCAGCAAGCGCGAAGCCCGCGAGGCTGCCCGGCAACTGGACGCGGCGGTCAGCCAGATCACCGTGATCAGCGACGGCCGCGCCCTGGCCTTCGACCTGCCGCGCAACACTGTCAGCGTGCTCGACGCCGGCAATGCCATTGGCGCCGAGCTGCCCTACTCGTGCAAGGCCGGGGTGTGCTCGACCTGCAAATGCAGGGTGATCGAAGGCGAAGTGGAAATGGACGCCAACCACGCCCTGGAAGACTACGAAGTGGCCGCTGGCTATGTGCTGTCCTGCCAGACCTTCCCAATCAGCCAGAAGGTGGTACTCGACTTCGACCAGATCTGACCGTTACCTCAAGAACCGTGCGAATGGCGTGGGAACCGGATTAGCCCGCGAGCGGCTGGACAGCTCGCCGGTACGCCAGTCCCTGCACCGACCAAAACAATTCCAAGATAGTCGCGGAGCGCTTCATGACCCCCATCCTGCAATCCTTCATCGCCGGCCGCTGGGTCGGCCAACAGGGCGCGCAAACCTTGCGCAGCGCCCTCAATGGCCAGCCCCTGGC
Organism: Pseudomonas eucalypticola; assembly: GCF_013374995.1. Taxonomy (NCBI): domain Bacteria; kingdom Pseudomonadati; phylum Pseudomonadota; class Gammaproteobacteria; order Pseudomonadales; family Pseudomonadaceae; genus Pseudomonas; species Pseudomonas eucalypticola. The sequence goes on from NZ_CP056030.1 coordinate 3,411,865, forward strand.
CCGTACCCACGAGGAAACCCCGGACTTCGCCGAGGCCATCGACCACGGCCGCCGTGTCGGCAACCAGAGCCTCCACGCGCTGGACTTTCAACAACGCGCCCAACGCCTCAAGGCCCTGGCCCTGTACCTGGCCGAGCGCAAGGAGCAGCTCTACGCCTTGTCCCACCACAGCGGCGCCACCCGCGCCGACAGTTGGGTGGACATCGAGGGCGGCAACGCCACCCTCTTCAGCTACGCCGGCATCGGCAGCCGCGAGCTGCCCTCCGGCAACGTCGTGCATGAGGGCCCGGCGGTCTCCCTGGGCAAACGTGGCCAGTTCGCCGGCAGCCATATCCTGGTGCCACGGGGTGGCCTGGCGGTGCACATCAATGCCTTTAACTTCCCCATCTGGGGCATGCTGGAAAAATTCGCCCCGTGCTTCCTGGCGGGCATGCCGTGCGTGGTCAAACCCGCCACCGCCACCAGCTACCTGACGGAGGCCGTGGTGCGGTTGATGGACCAGTCCGGGCTGTTGCCCGCCGGCAGCCTGCAGCTGGTGATCGGCAGCACCGGTGACCTGCTCGACCGCTTGCAAGGCCAGGACCTGGTGACCTTCACGGGCTCCGCGGACACGGCGGCGAAACTGCGTGTCACCCCGAACCTGATCCACCACTCGGTGCCGTTCACCGCCGAAGCCGATTCGCTGAACTGCGCCATCCTGGCCCCCGACGTGACCCCGGCCGACGACGAGTTCGAGTTGTACGTCAAGGAAGTGGTGCGGGAGATGACCGCCAAGGCCGGGCAGAAATGCACCGCCATCCGCCGCGCCATCGTACCTCGCCAGCACCTGGACGCGGTGGCCACGCGCATTCGCGAGCGCTTGGCCAAGGTGGTGGTGGGCGACCCGTCGGTGGACGGTGTGCGCATGGGCGCACTGGCGTCCCATGCGCAACAGCGCGACGTGGGCGAGCGGCTGGCCCTGCTGCAGCAGAGCTGCGACACGCTGTTCAGTGCCGCCGATGGCTTCAGCCCGCGCGGCGAAGGGGTTGGCGAAGGCGCGTTCTTCGCCCCGACGCTGTTGCATGCCCGTGACCCGCACGCCGAAGGTGGTGCCCACGACATCGAGGCCTTCGGCCCGGTGAGCACCCTGATGGCCTACGACGACCTGGACGAAGCCGTGGCCCTGGCTGCCCGCGGCAAGGGCAGCCTGGTGGCCAGCCTGGTCACCCGCAGCCCGCAGATCGCCGCCCGGGTCATTCCCGCCGCGGCCGCCTGGCATGGCCGGCTGCTGGTACTCGACCGCCACGCTGCAGTGGAATCCACCGGCCACGGCTCACCGCTGCCGCAACTCAAGCACGGCGGCCCGGGCCGCGCCGGTGGCGGCGAAGAACTCGGAGGGCTGCGCGCGGTGAAGCACTACCTGCAACGCGCGGCCGTTCAGGGCTCGCCCACCATGCTCACGGCCATCACGGGTGAATACGTGCGCGGCGCGACGCTGATCGAGACCGACGTGCACCCGTTCCGCCGTCACTTCCAGGACGTGCAGATCGGCGAGTCGCTGCTCACCCACCGCCGCACGGTGACCGAAACCGACCTGGTGAGTTTCGGCTGCCTGTCGGGTGACCACTTCTATATGCACTTCGACGACATCGCCGCCCGCAACTCGCAGTTTGGCCAGCGCATCGCCCATGGCTATTTCGTGCTGTCGGCCGCCGCCGGGTTGTTCGTCTCGCCAGGTGAAGGGCCGGTGCTGGCCAATTATGGGCTGGACAACCTGCGGTTCATCAACCCGGTGGGCATCGGCGACACCCTTCGCGCGCGCCTGACCTGCAAGCGCAAGACCGACCAGGGCAAGGCCAGCCCCCAAGGCCTTGCACAGGGCGTGGTGACCTGGGATGTGGAGGTGACCAACCAGCGGGATGAAGTGGTGGCCAGTTACGACATCCTGACCCTGGTGGCAAAACGGCCATAAGGTCGCGTTCCAGGCCCCGGACAGTGGCCGGGGCCGGCACAGGCTTTGCTACGACTGCCTCCCCTTTTGATGAACAGGTTGTCTGATGCTGCACTTCTTTCAGTCTGCCGACATGTCCGAACATGCCAGCCGCCTCAGCGGCTGGCAACAACGCTATGACCAGCTCAGTGGTGGCCCCGTGGACGCCGCGCTATGGGTACTGGACATTGGCCCCATCCGCCTGTTCCGCGAGCGCCTGAACCAGGCGGCGGTGCAGCACATGCAACTGCCCCGTGAACACCTCAACCTGATCTTTCCCCTGGCCTGGCCCCAGCGCGACGCGCAGCAGCCGTGGCTGCTCGACGGCCTCAACCTGTTGCCCAGCCAGAGCGAATTCCGCACGGTCAGCGGCGCCGGCATGGACGTGCTGTGCCTGTCCATGCCGTATGCCGAGCTGCACGGCTTGGTCAGCGACGCCACCCTGGCCCGCTGCCGCGCCAGCCAGGCCGTGCGCGGCGTGAGCCTGTCGGCACCGCTGCACCAGCATGCTCGCCGCGAGCTGCTTGATCTGCTGCGCCACCCCGAGGCTGCCCAGCCACGGCAACGGGTCTTGGACCTGACCTGCCAACTGCTCGCAGGCCTGGACGCGTTGCCCGCCCTCCCGGCCAGCTACAGCACCCGCCACTATATCGTTCAGCGCTGCCATGAAATGGTGGTGCAAGACCCCCAGGGCATCGCCGGCCTGGTGGACCTGTGCAAGCGCCTGAAGATCTCCCGCCGCACCTTGCAATACAGCTTCCAGAGCGTCGCCGACGTCAATCCGGTGCAGTACCTGCGCTCGGTGCGCCTCAATGAAGCACGCCGCGCGCTAAGCCGCGACCCCGAGGCCCGCATCAGCGACATCGCTGCGCGCTGGGGTTTCGAGCACACCAGTTATTTCTGTGCCCAGTATCAGAAACTCTTCGGCGAAAAACCCTCGTTGTGCCGCGCCCATTGACCCGCGGCGCCCCCCGCGCAGCACCAGACACACCCAGTAGCTATGCTAGGTATTTCGGAAACCTGCCCATGACCGATTTCGACACCCTGTGCGCACTCCTGGCCGAGCAGCCGTTCGTGGTGCTCACCGGCGCTGGCATCAGCACGCCTTCAGGCATCCCCGATTACCGCGACCGAGACGGCGTGCGCCGTGGCCGGGCGCCGATGATGTACCAGGAATTTCTCAGCGGCCCTGCCCTGCGCCAACGCTACTGGGCCCGCGCGATGCTGGGTTGGCCGAAGGTGCGCGGGGCCCGTGCCAACGTCGCCCATCAGGCGTTGGCCGAGCTGCAGGCGCGCGGCCGTGTCAGCGGCCTGATCACTCAGAACGTGGACGGCCTGCATGATCAGGCCGGGAGTACGGACGTGGTGGAGCTGCACGGCAACCTGCATCGGGTACGGTGCCTGGACTGCGGCCAGCGCACGCCCCGCGATGATATTCAGGTGGTGATGGAAACCGAAAACCCCTACCTGGCAGGCGTGGATGCCCGGCAGGCACCCGATGGCGATACCCTGCTGGACCCTCGCTTCGAGGCGCGGTTCAAGCTGCCGGTATGCCCCCATTGCCACGGCGAGCGCTTGAAGCCGGACGTGGTGTTTTTCGGCGAAAACGTGGCAACGGCCACCGCCGAGCGAGCCATGGCCCTGGCGACCACGGCACCGGCCCTGTTGGTGGTGGGGTCTTCGTTGATGGCCTATTCAGCGTTTCGCCTGTGCCGGGCCGTGGCTGAACGCGGTCGACCCGTGGTGGCCGTCAACCTGGGGCATACGCGGGGGGACGATTTACTCGCCCTGAAACTGCAACAGAGCTGTGATGAGGTGCTGCCAGCACTGGCGCAACGCTTGCGCTGACCCGACGCCCAGCGAAATTGCACCTATAGTGTCTTGTTCCCTAGACCGACAGGAGCACCCCATGACTGCTATCGCCATCGTCTATTTCAGCGGCTACGGCCACACCGCCAAACAGGCCGAGGCCGTGCACGCCGGGGCGGCCGCCGCACCCGGCACCCAGGCTACCCTGTATCAGATCGACGCCAATGGCGAGCTCAGTGAAGCCGCCTGGGAGGCTATCAGCGCCGCCGACGCCATTATCTACGGCAGCCCCACCTACATGGGCGGGCCGGCCTGGCAATTCAAGAAATTCGCCGACACCTCGTCCAAACCCTGGTTTACCCAGGCCTGGAAAGACAAGGTGGCCGCGGGCTTCACCAACTCGGCGTCGGTCAACGGCGATAAATTTTCCACCATCGCCTACTTCTGGACCTTGTCCCAGCAGCACGCCCAGGTGTGGATCGGCACCGGCCTGATGCCCGCCAACACCAAGGCCCATGGCCCCGATGACATCAACTGGACCGCAGGCTTCGCCGGCGCCCTTGCCGTATCGCCCTCGGACGCTTCGCCGGATGAAGCACCGCGCAGTGGCGACCTTGAAACCGCCAAGCTGCTGGGCCGCCGCGTCGCCGACTACGCGGCACGGCTCAAACCTTGAACGCAGCCCGCCACGGCCTTCAGTGGCCGGCTTTCATGGCCGCCACGAGCTGGTCGACGTTGTAGCGAAACATCTTCGCATAGGTGGGGGCCGGGCCATCGGCCGGGCTCAGGGCTTCCACGTACAGCTCGCCGCCCGGCTGCGCGCCGGTGGCCGCGGCAATTTGCTTGACCAGCCGCGGGTCACCGGAGTTTTCAAAAAAGTAGGCACTGACGTGCTCCTGCTTGATCTGACGGATCAGCGTGGAAACGTCAGCCGCCGACGCCTCGTTTTCAGTGGAAAACCCCAGCGGTGACAGGAAGCTGACCCCGTAGGCATCGCCGAAATAACCAAAGGCATCATGGGAGGTCAGCACCTTGCGCTGAGCCTGCGCGATGGCCTGCACCTGGGTTCGGGCATAGCTGTCCAGGGCCTGCAGTTGCTGGATGTAGCGCTCACCGTTGGCCTGGAAGTCGGCGGCGTCGGCCGGATCAGCCTGCTTCAAGGCGCTGATGATGTTGCGCACATACACCACGCCATTGGCTGCGCTGTTCCAGGCGTGAGGGTCGGTGATCTGCTGGCCGTCTTCCTCCATGCCGCGGGTCTTGATGCCGGTGGACAGCACCACCGGGGTGCCGCGGTAGCCCGAGGCGCTGATGAGCCGGTCCATCCAGCCTTCCAGGTGCAGGCCGCTGACAAAGGTCACGTCAGCGTGGCGCAGCGCCTGGGCATCGGCCGGGGTCGGTTCGTACACGTGGGGGTCGCCGTTGGGGCCTATCAAGGACGTCACGTGCACATGCTCGCCGCCCACGGTCTGCACCATGTCGGCGATGACGGTGAACGACGCCACCGCTTCCAGGGGCCTGGCATGGGCCAGGCTGCTGAGTACTGACAGGGAGAACGCTGCGGCAGCGGCCAAGGGAATTCGCGTCATGATGAACCTTCAGTTGGACAAGTGGGGTTGCGAAAAGAAACGCCGCAGCAGGCCGCTGCGACCGAACAGCACCGACACACCGTAGAACGCACTGGCGGTGAGCACGATGGCTGGGCCGGACGCCACGCCCAGGTGGTAGGAGACGATGAGGCCGATCAACCCGGCCAGTGTCGCCAGCAGGGTCGACACCAGCATCAGCGCAGTGAGCGAGGTGGCCCAGAAGCGCGCGGCGGTGGCAGGCAGCATCATCATGCCCACCGCCATCAAGGTGCCCAAGGCCTGGAAACCGGACACCAGGTTGAGCACCACCAACAACAGAAACAGCACGTGATACAGCGACCCGCGCCCGCCCACGGCGCGCAGGAAACCGGGGTCGAAACACTCCAGCACCAAGGGGCGGTAGATCACCGCCAGCAACAGCAACGTAAACGACGCGATACCGGCGACCAGGTAAATGGCCTGGTCGTCGATGGCCAGGATGGTGCCGAACAGCACATGCAACAGGTCGATGTTGGAACCGTGCAGCGAAACGATCATCACCCCCGCAGCCAGAGACGTCAGGTAAAAACTGGCAAAGCTGGCGTCTTCCTTGAGGCTGGTGAAACGGCTCACCAAGCCGGCGAGCAAGGCCACCGTGAGGCCAGCGATCAAGCCACCCAGGCCCATGGCGGGCAGAGACAGGCCGGCCACCAGAAAGCCCAAGGCCGCGCCCGGCAGCACCGCGTGGCTCATGGCATCGCCCACCAGGCTCATGCGCCGCAGCATCAGCAGCACGCCTATCGGGCCCGAACCAAGCCCCAGTGCCAGGCAGGCGACCAGGGCCCGGCGCATGAAACCGAACTCGACAAAGGGCTGCACCAAGCTGGTGTACAGGGTCATGGGCGGCCCTCCCCGCTGGCATCGCACACTGGGCTGTCGACGCTCCAGCACTCGGCCATGTTGCGCGCCTGGCGCAGGTTCGCGCGGCTCAGTACGTCGGCGGTCGCGCCCCAGGCGATGGACTTGCGGGCCAGCAGCAAGGTCTGCGGAAAATGCTCGCGCACCTGCTCCAGGTCATGCAGCACGGCGATCACCGTGCGGCCTTGACCGTGCCAGGTACGCACCAACCGCAACAGGTCCTGGGTAGTACGGGCATCGATGGCGGTGAACGGCTCGTCGAGCACGATCAATGGCGCATCCTGGACCAGCAGACGGGCGAACAGCACCCGCTGCAACTGGCCAGAAGACAGCGAACCAACGCTGCGTGCTTCGAACCCCTCCAGCCCCACCGTCATCAGTGCCTGGCGGGCTTGCAGCGCTTGCCCCGTACTGACCCCGCGCCACGCGCCGATGGACCGCCACGCGCCCATGGCTACGGTGTCAGCGACGCTGATGGGAAAACCGCGGTCGATTTCCGCCGCCTGGGGCAGGTAGCCGATGGCGCGGGCGTTCGTCCCGCCGAGGCGTACCTGCCCTTGGGCGGGTTTCATCACACCGACGATGGCCTTGATCAGGGTCGATTTGCCAGCACCGTTGGGGCCGACGATGGCGGTCAAGCTCCCCGGTGCGAACTGGCCGCTGACATGGTGCACGGCGGCGCGGCGCTCGTAGGCAACGGTGAGGTTGTCCAGGTCGATGGCAGCGCTCATGGGACGGCCACCGCCCAGGCGACCGCGGCCCACAACAGCATCAGCAGGGTCAAGGCCATGGCCAGGCGCTTGACGACGGAGTGGGCGAGCATGGAGGTGTGGGGGTGAGGAAGCACGGCAGAGACTCGATAATATTTGCAACAATATAACATTGCATTCTGTATCACTGTAAAGTGAATCCTGCTACGCCTCGGGCGTTGTCAGCCCTGCCCGGCCCACGCCACCGCGTCATGGGGGTGCAGGCTCTCGCGGTGGGACACGAACACCTCTACCCCAGAGTAATGCGTCTGCAACGCCTGGCTGACTTTTCGCGCCGCGTCTTCCACGTACATCAGGTGCTCACCGTTCAGCCGCGCGAACGCCTGTTCGTCCGCGCGTTTGACGGCGGTCTGCAACGGCGTGCCCAGCGCGGTCTCGACGCGTTCGATCAGGGCCATCAGCCCCAGTGTGTCGGCGTAAGGCGCCACGCCAACCTCGATACGCGCCACGCTGCGCTGGCTATGGGGCGTGGCCGTGCTGGCATGGGTGCGCAACCACGCGGCGACTTCGGCAGGCGCCAGGGCCGCATGCTGGCCGAATTGCTGGATGAAGGCCTGCTCCACCACCTGGCGCGACAAGGCCGCTGAGCACGGGCAGGTGGACGAATAGCCCACCTGCACACTGGCCCGCAGGCGCAGCGCGCCGCCCTGCCATTGGGCCTTGAGCTCCACCGGGTAGGCCTTCCAGCCACTGAGTCCCTGGGTTACCAGGGCCGGGCGCCGGCACAGCAGCGAGAAGCGCAGGTGCAGGCGTGCATGGCGGGAACGGCAATCGGCATGGCTTTCCACCATCTGCGCCAGCAGGTGCGCGATGGCGCGAGGCGTCACCACCTGCCCCGCTGCTTCGTCGAGCAGGCGGTACAGGCGTGACATATGAATGCCCTTGATGCGCGGGTCTGTCAGGTCCACCTGGGCGTCAGCGCTGGCAGCGACCGTTGGCAGGCAACCCGGCTCGTCCAGGGTCAACGGCAGGTCAATGTGTTGCATGCCCACCCAGTCGAGTGGGCCATGGATAGGTGGACGGTCGGTCAGGGCAACGTCAGGCAGCATGAGAATATGTCCAGGGAAGCAAAGGACATGATTGTTACATTATAACATCTCAATTTAAAGCCCGCTTTCACCCTGTCGGCGTTACGCGCCCGCCGCCAACTGCCGCAGGGCCGCCATGGCACGGGCCGCGTCTTCATGGGCGACGAACAGGTGGTCATGGTAATACCCGGCGATCACGTTGCAACTGATACCGGCAGCGCCCAGCGCCGAGGCGAAGGCGGCCGTCAGGCCCACGGCCTCCAGCGCCGAATGCACCTCAAGGGTGATCCAGGCCGCTACATACGCGTATCGCCAGCCCAGCGCCTCGGCTGTATCACGGGCCAGAACCACGGTCAGGCCCTCGGCCTCGCGGAAACTGCCGATCACCTCGTCGAGGTCGACAGGCGTACCGGGTGGCAGGGTACAGAAGACGTATTCACCGTCATGAAGCTGTGGGGCCATGTTGCGCAGCAGCAGGGAGAGCTGAGTTTCGCCGGTCATTGGGCGGGTTCCTCGAAGCACGATGTGCGCAGGATTTGACCAGCATCGGGGGCTCGGGGGAAACCATCATTGCCCATGCCCCATTAGCGCAGGTAATGCCTCACGCGCGTTTGCATTCGCTGCCCTGCACGTCGTCACGGGCCAGGCGCAGCTCCGCCGCGTCCTGGTTCAAACGGTGGATCACGCCCAGCAGGCGCTGGCGCAGCACTTCGTCGCCCAGGCGGTCCAGGGTGCGCATCACGTCCAGGGCTGCCGACTCGTTGTTGGCGGCCACGGCGTCCAGGGTTTTGCGCAGGTGTCTTGCAGCTCGGTTCACGTTGTCAGTCCTCGTTATCTGGGCGTGGACTGTAGGACAACAATGTTTCCGTTTGATTTCAGCGATTTATGCTGTCCAGTGACGCAGGTCAAGCCAAGGGTGCATGGCGCCGCAAAACCGTGGCCGGCGCCGGCCGTGGACGGCCCTGCCTGACTGTGATTTCATCCCCCCCGGCCATCCACCACAACAAGAGAGCACCGAATGAAGCTTGCCCCCCTGCCCTGGCTGCTGAGCGCCCTGCTACCGGGCCTGGTCATGGCCGACGCCGCCCCCTCGCGCCTGGACCAGGTGCAACAACGCGGCCAGCTGAATGTATGCACCACCGGCGACTACAAGCCTTACACGTTCAAGAAAGCCGATGGCGGCTACGAAGGCATCGACATCACCCTGGCCCAGTCGCTGGCCAAGAGCCTGGGGGTGAACGTGAACTGGGTGCCCACCACCTGGAAAACCCTGATGCCAGACTTTCTGGCGGGCCATTGCGACATTGCCGTGGGCGGCATCTCGGTGACCCTGGAGCGGCAGAAAAAAGCCTATTTCAGCAGCACCCTGGACGTGGACGGCAAAGTCCCGCTGGTGCGTTGCGAAGACCAGGCCAAATACCAGAGCGTGGCGCAATTGAACCGCCCTGACGTCCGCCTGGTGGAACCGGCGGGCGGTACCAATGAAGCGTTCGTGCATGCCTACCTGCCCCAGGCGCACCTGAGCCTGCACGACAATGTGAGCATCTTCGACGAACTGCGAGAGCACCGGGCCGACGTGATGATCACCGACGCCTCCGAAGCCCTGTACCACCAGAAACTGAGCCCAGGCCTGTGCGCGGTGAACCCTGCGCACTTCCTGCAATATGGCGAGAAAGCCTACCTGCTGCCCCGGGATGACATGACGTGGAAATCGTACGTGGACCAGTGGCTGCACCTGGCCAAGGCTACCGGTGCATACCGCCAGGCTCAAAGCGAATGGATTGCCCTGCCACCCCAGAACTGATGGCCTCCCTGGCTACTGCCCCATTCAGTCGATCAACGCCGCATGCTGCGCCTCCCGCTGCATGGATTCGAGGTTCTTCTCGATGGTCCCGCAGATGGCATCCATCTGGATCTGGTGTTCACTGGGCTTGAACGGACTTTGCAGGTCGGTGCCGATGCGTTCGATGGCCAGCAGCATGAACCCCACCACCGTGGACGCCAGCGGTGTGTACCACTCCAGCGACTCCACCAAGCCCACCGGCACGATCAGGCAGAACAGCGAGATGAACAGGCGGGGAAAGTACACGTAGGGGTACGGCAGCGGCGTGTTGGCGATGCGCTCCAGGCCGCCCTGGCTGTTGGACAGGTCCACCAGGGTGGACTCCAGCCGCGCCAGGCGGATACTGTCCAGCCGCCCGGCCTTGTATTCGCGGGCCAGCAGGTTGGCCGAGCCATTGAGGATGTCATTGGCAAAGTTGTTGGAACGCCCGCGGCGTTCGAACTCCTCGGCGCGCACGAATGCCTGCAGCTCCACGGGGCACGGCGCGCCCTTGAGGCTGGCCGTCAGGCTGTAGACGTACGCCACCTGGCGGCGCAACAAGGTGGCCTTGACCGGGTTGGCGTCGCCGTTGGCGTCATCCACCAGGGTCAACACCTGGCGGCCGAAACTGCGCGAGCTGTTGACCACTGCGCCCCACAGTGTGCGGGCTTCCCACCAGCGGTTGTACGCACTGCTGTTGCGAAAGCTGATCAGCACCACCAGCGCCGACCCCAGCAGAGTCAGGGGCATCAGCGGCAGCGTGACCTTGCTGTTGAGGTAGAGCATGAAGTCCACCGTCACCAGGATGTCCCAGATCAATAACCAGAACAGCGACCAGCCGACGTACCCGAGGGTCTTGATCATCAACCGGTATTTCTTGCGGATGGCATCTTTCAAAAGGCGGGATCTCCGGGCTGCGTAACGTTCATTACACAGCTCGGACGCCCGGCGAAGGGCAAGGTTCGCCGGATACACATGTTGTTGCATCTTGGCGGGACGAGGCCCCGCCCAGGTCTCAGAAAGCCAGCTTGTAGCCAATGGCGAACAGCATGAACGCCAGGCAAGGCCGCAGCACCTTGTCGGGCACCCGCCCTGTCAGGTGACTGCCCAGGTAAATGCCTGGCAGTGAGCCCATCAGCAGGAACCCCAGCAACTCCCAGTTCATGTTGCCCATGCTGGCATGGCCAAGCCCGGCGACGAGGGTCAACGGCACCGCGTGGGCGATCTCCGTACCCACCAGGCGCCGAGTCGGCAGCAGCGGGTAGAGAATGAACAAGGCCACCGTACCCAGGGCGCCTGCGCCGATGGAGGTCAGGGCAACCATGGTGCCCAGGATCAGGCCGGTGACGACGGTGAGGACGTTCAGCCGGGTGCCGGTGAACAGCGACTTGTCACCACTGTTGCGGTGTGCGAAGGCCAACAGCTTGTGCTTGAACAGCACCGCGCCCGCCGTAAGCAGCAGCACCACGCCCAGGGCCTGGGTAATGATGGCGTTCAGGGCCTTGGGGTTGGTGTCGAAATTCTTCAGGAACCACAGGGTCACGGCCACCGCCGGAACACTGCCCAGCGTCAACCAGCCCGTCACACCCCAGTCGATGTTCTTGTTCTTGCGGTGCACCAGCACGCCACCGGACTTGGTGATGGCTGCGTACAACAGGTCGGTGCCTACCGCCGTGGCGGGGTTGATGCCGAACCAGAGCAGGATCGGCGTCATCAGGGAACCGCCCCCCACACCCGTCATGCCCACCACGAACCCGACGATCAGCCCCGCAACCACAAAACCGAAATTACCGACATCCATTGCTGAGCCTTAAATCACGCGCAAAAACTGGCGGGCAGCATAGCCGCTTCCGTTATGAATGTTTAGAACGATATAGACTATCGTTATAACCAAGCGGTTCGGTTCATTGCGGCGCTCAACGTTGCAAGACTTGCCTGACGCTAAGGGGCACGACGCAGCATGCCTGCGGCCAGGAAGAGCGCCCCGGCGGTAATGGCGATATCGGCCAGATTGAACACACCGGTGTGCAGCGAGCCAACGTTGAACACCATGTAGTCCACCACGTGCCCGTCACGGAACACCCGGTCGATCAGGTTACCCACCCCACCCAGCGCGATGGCGTACACCGCCATGGCCTGGCGGGTGGAACGGGCCCAGTTGCGCAGCGCCCAGTAGCCCGCCCAACCGACCACCACGGCCACGCCGAGGATGAAAATCAGTTGCTTGAGCCACGCCGGCAATGCCGCCCCCAGGCTCAGGAATGCTCCGGGGTTCAAGCTCAGTTCCAGCGCCAGGTTGACCGGGCTGCTGCCCAGGCGAAAGCTGTTCGCCTGCAGCACCGACAGGGCCAGCCATTTGACCAACTGGTCGGCCACCACGAACGCAGCCCCCCACAGCAAGGCCACTGTCCGGCCCTTGAAAAGCATGTACATCACCCACTCCCTGTTCTGACTGCGCACAATCGCCGGCGCGACGATAGCGCACGGCAGGTATCACGTCCATTTCCTGCGCGGCTTGCCCCCCCCACCCTGTCAGCCAGGCACCGCTGCCTTGCCGCGCAACACCGGGATGGACAAGGCAATCAGCGACGCCAACACGCACAGCAACCCCGCGACGAAAAACGCCGGCAGGTAGCTCGCCATCAGCGTGCGGGTCAAACCCGCGCCATAGGCGGCGAACGCCGCGCCCAACTGGTGGCCGGCGAACACCCAGCCGAAGACGATGTTGGCCCGCTCGCTGCCGAACGTCTGGGCCACCAGTTTGACGGTGGGCGGCACCGTGGCGATCCAGTCCAGGCCATACAGCACCGCGAAGAGCGAAAGCCCCCAGACGGTAAAGTCCGTGAACGGCAAAATCATCAGCGCCACGCCGCGCAGCCCGTAGTACCAGAACAGCAGCCAGCGGTTATCGAACCGGTCGGACAGCCACCCCGAGCCCACGGTGCCGAAGAAATCGCAGATGCCCATCATCGCCAGGATGCCCGCGGCGCTGGTGGCCACCAGGCCGTAGTCACCGCACAGGCTGATGAAGTGCGTCTGCACCAGGCCATTGGTGCTGGCGCCGCAGACGAAAAAGGTCAGGAACAGCACCCAGAACGTCCAACTGCCACTGACGTCTCGCAATACGCGCCAGGGGCTGGCCAGCATCGCCCACAGGCTCGCCTTGCCCGGTGCCGCGACGACCATGGCATCGCCGTAGGCCGCCAGGCCCAGGTCGGCCGGTCGGTCACGCAACAGCGCCAGTACCGCCCCCACGGCCACCGCCATGGCACCGCAGATGAGCCACAGCCCTGCCCGCCAGCCATGATGCTCGGTGAGGGACGCCAGCAGTGGCATGAACACCAGCTGCCCGGTGGCCGTGCTGGCCGACAGCAAGCCGACCACCAGGCCGCGGCGCTTGGAAAACCAGCGCGTGGCCACGGTGGCGCCCAGCACCATGGCCGTCAGCCCGGTGCCAACACCCACCACCACGCCCCACAGCAACACCAGTTGCCAGAACTGGTTCATGAACATCGAGCCCAGCAAGCCGCCCAGCACCACGGCCAATGCCGTCAGTACCACCCGGCGCAAGCCGAAGTGGTTCATGAAGGCCGCGGCGAAGGGGCCCATCAACCCATACAAGGCGAACCGCACGGCCAACGCCGAAGAGATCTGCGCGCTGCTCCAGCCGAACTCGCGTTCCAGGGGCACGATGAACACGCCCGGCGCCCCCATGGCGCCCGCCATCACCAACATGGTCAAAAAGGTCGTGCCCGCCACGACCCAGCCGTAATGGACGTTGCGCGGGGCCAGGCGGCTGGCGACAAGGTTGGACAGCATGGTTCGCTCCTTCCGTGGTCTGAGTCAGGCCTTGGGCACGTACTGCATATCACCCTGGCCGAACGACCAGTCCTCCCGGTTGACCTCCACCAGGCTGATCCACACGTCTTCCATCGGCACCCCGGTTCGCTCATGAATGCCGCTGGCCACCGCCTGGTAGAACGCCCGCTTGACGTCCACGCTGCGGCCGCTGTTCCAGGTCACCTGGATAAACACGATGCGAGGGCTGTACTGAATACCCAGGTAGCCTTCGGCGGGGTACACCAACTCGTCGCTGGCATGACGGTTGATGATCTGGAACCGGTCATTGGCCGGTACGTTGGCCGTCTGAATCATCGCTTCGTAGATGACGTCGCTGATGGCCTTGATGGTTTCAGCTGGCGTGTCCTGGGCAACATCGATACGCACGAGGGGCATGGCGGCTTTCCTGTTGTTGTAAAAATAGATTATGGACAACCTTTATTCAATCAACTTTTTACAACATGTTACGCCGCCCGGCAAGCGTCCTTATTCAGCGGCCTGGCAAACCTGTTCATGCCAGACCTTGAAACTGGACCAGCGCGGCTGCGGCGGCCCCTCCTGCGACCAGTACAGCACCTGGCCACGGGCATTGACGCAGAAGTAATCGCCGTTGTCTTCGATGAAGGGCAGCAGGTCGCGGGGCACGCCCTGGCGCTTCCAGGCCGTGTGGGCCATGTCGATCAGGTCCAGGTCGGCGGAGCCGGGGAGCACCACGGCAGGTTCGAAGTGAGCGTCGGCGACATCGCTGCCGCCCTTGAGGAAGGCCCGGTAGGCCTCGGGGAAGTCCATGCCCAGGCGCTGCTCGGCAGCGTCTATCTCGGCATCGGTGGGAACACGAAAAGGGTCGTGACGCATCGGGCGGTGTCCTCAGGCAAGCATGCATGAGGACACTAAAGCACGAATCCTGGCGGGGTGCTCAGGCTTCCTGGGTGCGCTCGCGGCCCGTAGGCTCGTTCGCGGCCACCTGGGGCTGGCCGTAACGGTGGGTGAGGATGCCGCACCACACCAGCCCGGCCAGCGCCAGTACACCGCCCACCACACCGACATTGGCCACGCCCATGTGGCTGCTGACCACGCTGCCCAGCAGTGCGCCACCGCCGATGCCAACGTTATAGATGCCCGAGTGCAGCGCCATGGCCACGTCCGTGGCGTCTGGCGCCAGCGACAGCACCTTGGCCTGCAGGATCAGGCCGAAGCACATGATAGACATGCCCCATACCACGCTCATGCTGCCCAGCCCGGCCGCATGGCCCGCCAGCGGCAGCAACAGCGCCAGGCACAGGGCCAAGGCGCCGATGGAGGCAATCAGCAAGCCACGCGGAAAGCGGTTGTTGAACAGGCTGAAGACGATCGAGCCGATGATGCCGGCGCCGCCGAACAGCAACAACAGCACCGTGGTCATCTCCCCGCTCAGGTGCGCGACGCTCTGGGCAAAGGGTTCGATGTAGCTGTAGGCAGTGAACTGCGCGGTTACCACCACGGCAGTGAGCAGGTACAGGGACATCAGCGCCGGGCGCTTGAACAGCACCGGCAGGCTCTGCAGGCTGCCGGAGTTCTGGCTGGGCAGCAACGGTAGCGAACGGGCCAGGCCCAGCACGGTCACGGCCGAGACACCAGCAATGGCCAGGAAGGTCGAGCGCCAGCCCAGCCACTCCCCTACCACGCGGCCCAGTGGAATACCCAGTACCATGGCCAGCGACGTACCCGTGGCCAGCAGCCCCAAGGCCTGCACCTGCTTGCCGGCAGGCGCCACGCGCACCGCCAGCGACGCGGTTACCGACCAGAACACTGCGTGGGCCACGGCGATACCGATACGGCTGACCAGCAGGATGCCGAAGCTGGGCGCCAGGCCTGACAGCACGTGGCTGGCAATGAACAGGCCGAAGACGAACATCAGCAACTTGCGCCGCTCGATATTGCGCGTCAGCAACATCATCGGCAGCGACGTCAGCGATACCACCCAGGCATACACGGTCAGCATCAGGCCAACCTGCGCGGGGGTCATCTGGAAGCTGCCGCCGATGGCACTGAGCAACCCCACCGGTACGAATTCGGTGGTGTTGAAGATGAAGGCGGCCAGCGCCAGGGCGATCACGCTCAGCCAGCTGCCGTTGCGGGTATCGGTGATATTCATGAAGTGCCGTCATTGCCTCTTCTGGATAAAGGCCGCGCCCCTTGAAAAATCCACGCAAAAACGCCCTGCCCGGGGCATGGATGGCCCGGGCAGAGCGTTCAGTCGGATTTTTATGGGTATAGGGGGTAAAGCCAGATAGCGCGGATTCTACGCCTCGGCCGGGGCGCGTACAACGAGTTAGAGCGATGGGTGACGATTGGTTGCGAGGGTTTATTATTATGGACGGCTAAATGTTCGGAATTTACGACGGTTATTGGGTGCGTTCCTTGATGAAGTCGATAGCGCGGGAAAGGCGGACGACCACAAACACCACCCTATCTAAGAATATTTTGCACACTCAACCGCGAAAGTGTTTGACATAATAAACAGCTCTGGCAGGCTATCCCCCAGGTTACCGACCGGCATCGCTCCTTCGCGCCATGACCGGCAGTGCTCGGAACCTCAGGTAGCGCCTGCCAACTGGAACGGCGCGCCTGCACAAAAACGATAGGCCGTGCCTGTCCCAAGGTGATATATGTCCAACAGCAACATTGGCAATAACAAACAAAAATTCCGCAAACCCGTCGTCCTCATGTCCATGGGTGCCCAGGAACGCAAAGGGCACGACTACCAGGTCATGACGCACAAATACATCATTCCCCTGGTCGAACACGCTGGCTGCGTGCCGGTGCTGGTGCCGACCTGCTGTGGCACCGAGGATCTGGAGCAATACCTGGACATGGCCGATGGCGTGTACCTGACCGGCGCCGGCAGCAACATCGACCCAGCCCTCTATGGCCAGGACAACCAGACCCCCGGCAAAGGCCAGGACCGCGACCGCGACCTGTTCGACCTGCCCCTGGTGCGTGCGGCCATCGCCCGCGGGCTGCCGATTTTCGGCGTGTGCCGCGGCATGCAGGAGATCAACGTGGCCCTGGGTGGTGACCTGTATCAGAAGGTGTATGCCGAGCCCGGCTTCAACGACCACCGGGAGAACCCGGATGACCCGGTGCACGTGCAATATGCGCCCGCCCACAGTGTCCAGGTCGCCGCCAACAGCTGGCTGCGCACCCTGCTGGGCAGCGACTCGATCCAGGTCAATTCGCTGCACGGCCAGGGCCTGAAAACCCTGGGCAAGGGCCTGGAAGCCATTGCCCGCGCCGAAGACGGGCTGGTGGAAGCCATCCATGGCCCCAGCCTGTCGCCTTTCCTGTTCGCGGTGCAGTGGCACCCGGAATGGCAAGCCGCGCAGAACCCTGACTCGGTGAAAATCTTCGAAGCCTTCGGCCAGGCCTGCCGTCGCCAGGTACAGAAAAAGGCGAGCGCCTACAACAGCGCCGCCTGAGCCCGAGGGGCCTGCCCGCGGCACGTGAGTATGAAAACATTTCGTACAGAGCCTGGCGCAGGCAGGCCCTGCACCGACGTTTGACTCCACCCCTCGCCTGCCCCAAGCTGACCGTCCCTGCAAAAGCCGCCGCGCTTCGGACTGGTCAATGCCCAAGCTTGTTCGCCCCCTGTTGCTGTCCGCCCTGCTCATCGTTGCACTGGGTGTCGCCTGGCACCTGCTGCGTCCGGCCCCCACGCCGGTATCGCCGGCACTGCGCCACAGTTATTCCAAAGCCCTGGACCTGGCGCACAACGGCAAGCCCGGCGCGGCGCGGGTGCTGTACCAGCAACTGGCGCGCACCGATCTATCCCCCGTGCGGCGCATCAGCCTGTTGGCCGAACTCCCTAACTACCCCAGCCCTCAGGCGTTGAAACTGGTCACAGCTGACCTCAAGGACGACCAGAACCTGCTGGTGCGCCACGGCGCCATCGACGCCGTCAGCCGCCTGGTGCCCGACGCCCAGCGCAGCCTGTTGCTGGGCCCGCTGCTGGATGACGACGACCAGGATATCCGCTTTCATGTGGCCCGCAGCTTGCTGGGCCTGTCCCCTGACGATCTGGGCCTGTACTTCGCCCGGCTCAATGCCGTGCTGGACGACTACGTGCAAGCACTGATCAGTGCCCCGGATGACGCCGACGGCCAACTGGAACTGGCGAAGATCTACCTGTACAACGACGATTACACCCAGGCCCTGGCGACGCTCAAGCGCGCCCACGAACGGGTACCGGGCGACCTTGAAACCGTGGCGGTGCAGGTCCGGGTGCTGGAAAAACAGGGCCAGAACGATGCATCCCGACAGCTGTTGGCCGAGCAGTTGGTGGCGCACCCTGACTCAGCCCTGCTGCAGCACGAACTGGGCCAATGGCTGATCCGCCATGGCCAGGGCGAGTACGCCCTGCTGGCGTTGGCGCGGGCATCGGAACTGGAGCCGGACAACAGCGACTACCGCTACAGCCTGGCGGTCACCCTGCACCAGATGGACCAGGTGGAAGCCGCCCAGCGCCAGCTGGATGAAATACTTCGCCGCCAGCCCGCCGACCGCAAGGCGCGGGTATTGCTGATCGAGTACTGGAAGCAGACCGGGCAACTTCAAAACGTGCAGGTGCTGCTGGCCGAGCTTGAGCAGCAGAACCCGGACGACCCGGCGCTGCAGCAAGGGCTATGACACGGGAGTGAACTGAGCTGCCCCCCCCGCTGTCCAGTGTAAGTGCATCGCCCCTTGGCAAGGGCCTTGCGCGAACGCCATCGTGACGCGAGGAGCCCCGCTTGATGAAACCGAAAGCCTCCACCGGCATCACCGGCCTGGATGACATTCTCAATGGCGGCCTCAGCCGCAGCCACATTTTCCTGCTGGAGGGCCAACCGGGCGCAGGCAAGACCACGGTAGCCCTGCAGTTTCTGCTCGATGGTGCCGCCCAGGGCGAGCGCTGCCTGTACATCACACTGTCGGAAACCGAGCGTGAACTGCGTGAAGGCGCCCTGTCCCATGGTTGGGAACTGGACCCGCACATCGAGGTGTTCGAGCTGACACCGCCAGAAATGATCCTTGATGCCCAGCAGCAACAGAGCCTGCTCTACAGCAGCGACCTGGAACTGGGCGAGGCCACGCGGCAGATCTTCGACGTGGTGGAACGCATCAAACCTGACCGCGTGGTACTCGACAGTCTCTCGGAAGTGCGCTTGCTGGCCCAGAGCTCGCTGCGTTACCGCCGGCAGATCCTGGCCATCAAGCACTACTTCGCGCGCTTCAATGCCACCGTGGTGCTGTTGGACGACATGACCAGCGAGCCGCTGGACAAGACCCTGCACAGCATTGCCCACGGGGTGATCCGCCTGGAAGAGATGGCGCCCGACTATGGCGCCGAACGCCGCCGCTTGCGCATCATGAAATACCGCGGGCAGAAGTACCGGGGTGGCTACCATGATTTCACGATCCACCAGAGCGGTATCCAGGTGTTCCCACGCCTGGTGGCAGCCGAACACCGCGCCCATTACGAACGCACCCCTTTGAGCAGCGGCATCGCCCCCCTCGATGCGCTGCTGGGGGGCGGCGTCGAAAATGGTTCCAGCACCCTGATACTGGGCCCGGCGGGTACCGGCAAATCGCTGATCGCCATGGTCTTCGCCGCAGCCGCCGTGGCCCGTGGCGAAAAGGTGGCGCTGTTCATCTTCGACGAAGAACTGGGCCTGCTGTTCGAGCGCATGAAGTACCTGGGCATCGATCTGGACGCGATGCAGCGCGGCGGCAACATGATTATCGAACAGGTGGATGCGGCCGAACTGTCCCCCGGCGAGTTCGCCCACCGTGTACGCAGCAAGGTCGACGAGAATGCGATCAAGACCGTGGTCATCGACAGCATCAATGGCTACCAGGCAGCGATGATGGGCGAAGGCTCGCCCGTGCTGCACATTCACGAACTGCTGCTGTTCCTCAACCGGCGCGGCGCCGCGACGTTCATGACAGTCGCCCAGCAGGGCTTGGTCGGCGACATGAAGGCCCCCGTGGACCTGACGTACCTGGCCGATACCGTTATCCTGTTGCGTTATTTCGAAGCCGTCGGCCAAGTGCGCCGGGCAATGTCAGTGATCAAGAAACGCTATGGCGGGCACGAGTCCACCATCCGCGAATACAAGATAGGCAACCAGGGCATGGCCGTCGGCGAACCACTGTATGACTTCCAGGGCGTGCTGCGCGGTGTGCCCACTTACGTCGGTGAAAGCAACCCGCTGCTCAAGGACCCGCAACCGTGATTCATGCCGCCACCGCACCGGAGCGTATCGTGGTCCTGGCCCCCTTGGGCCGTGACAGCCAGGTGGCGATCGCCCTCCTCGGCGAAGCCGGTTATCAAGGCGTGGCCGCCCACGACCTGGACGCATTGTGCGACTACTTGCAAGCTGGAGCAGGCATGGCAGTGATCGCCGAAGAGGCGTTCAACGGGGCCGACATGACCCCGCTGGTGGCGTTCCTGGAACAACAGCCGGCATGGTCCGACCTGCCCATCGTGCTCATCACCCACCATGGCGGCCCGGACCACCCGCCGTCCATGCGCCTGGGCAAACAGCTGGGCAATGTCACGTTCCTCGAACGCCCCTTCCACCCCGCGGCCCTCGTGAGCCTGGTCAGTACCGCCATTCGGGGGCGGCGCCGTCAATATGAGGCCCGTGACCGCCTGCACGACCTCAGTGAAAGCCGGCAACGCCTGCAGAGCGCGCTGGACGCCGGACGTGAGGGCGAGGAGCGCCTGCGCCAGCTCAATGAAACCCTGGAGCAACAAGTGCAGGAACGCACCGCCCAGGTGTTGCAGAATGAGGAAGCGCTGCGCCAATCACAGAAGATGGAAGCCGTGGGGCAACTGACTGGGGGTATCGCCCACGACTTCAACAATATGCTCACTGGCATCATCGGCAGCCTCGAACTGATGCGCCGGCGCTTGTCACGGGGCAAAACGCAAGACCTGGATAACCTCATCGACCTGGGGATCACCTCCGCCAACCGTGCGGCGGGCCTGACCCACCGCCTGCTGGCGTTCTCCCGCCGCCAGTCACTGGACTCGCAGCCCGTGGAAATGAACCGCCTGGTGCTGGCCATGGACGAGCTGCTGCAGCGCAGCCTCGATGAAAGCATTCGCCTGGACATGCACCTGGACCCTGCCCTATGGGTGGCAGAAGCCGACCCTCACCAACTGGAAAGTGCCCTGCTCAACCTGGTGATCAACGCCCGGGACGCCATGCCCAATGGCGGCGACCTGGTGGTGGAGACCAGCAACCACACCCTGGACGAAACCTTTACCCAACAGCAGGGGACGCTGGCGGTGGGCGACTACGTACGCTTGAGCGTGCGCGACAATGGCTGTGGCATGCCGCAGAGTGTGATCAACCGGGCATTCGATCCCTTCTTCACCACCAAGCCCATCGGCCAGGGCACCGGCCTGGGGCTGTCGATGATCTATGGGTTCAGCAAGCAGTCGCGCGGCCATGTGGCCATCGAAAGCCAGATCGGCAAAGGCACTACGGTCAATCTTTACCTGCCACGTTTCAAGGGTGACACGCCGGCGATTTCGCCGCAGGCCGTGGAGGAAGCGCACCGCGCCCGCAGTGGCGAGACCGTGCTGGTGGTGGAAGACGACAGCGCGGTGCGGCTGTTGGTGTGCGAGGTATTGCGCGAACTGGGCTACGCCTACATCGAGGCCGCCGAAGCCAGTGGTGCGCTGCCGGTGCTGAACTCACCTCAGCGCATCGACCTGCTGGTCAGTGACGTCGGCCTGCCCGGCGGCATGAATGGTCGCCAATTGGCAGAAATCGGCCGTCAACTGCGCCCTGGCCTCAAGGTACTGTTCGTCACCGGGTACGCCGAGCACGCGGCCGTGCGGGGCGGCTTCCTGGACACCGGCATGCAGATGATCACCAAGCCCTTCACCTTTGACCGGTTGACGGCCAAAGTGCGGGAGATGATCGAAAACTGAGCCAGGCGTGGTAATGGCCGCCCAAAGACCGCGTTCATCCACCCCACCCGCGGTGGGCTAGACCAGCAACTGCTGGATCTTTTCCCCGAGGGTGTCCAGGTCGAACGGCTTGGCCAGGATCGGCGCCTTGCGGGTGATGGGGCTGTCGCAGTCGACGATTTCCTGGGGGTAGCCGCTGATGAAAATCACCTTCAGCTCGGGCCGCAACTTTACCGCGGGCTCGGCGATCTGCACCCCGGAAATGCCTTTGGGCAAGCGATAGTCAGTGACCATCAGGTCCAGGTGCGGCTTGCGCGCCAGGATCTCGAATGCTTCCTCGCCGTCCTTCGCTTCGAGCACGTGGTAACCCTCACCGCGCAAATAATCGGACAACACCATCAAAATCGAGGGCTCGTCCTCGACGATGAGGACTACGTCTTGTGCATCTTCACTCATGGTAACGCCTATGTACTGTCGGGTTGGCTGCCTATGTGACCCTGGCCGCCGGTAGAGGTTGCGTGCCGTTGGGAACATTCCTACAACGGCAGGCTCACGATAAACGTCGAACCTTCGCCCAGCGCGCTCTGCACCGTGATCGAGCCGCCGTGAGCCACCACGATCTGTTCGGAAATGAACAGCCCCAGGCCCAGCCCGGCCACTACGTGGGTCGCGGAGACGCGCTCGAACTGCTGGAAAATGCGTGCCTGGTTTTCCTTGCTGATACCGATGCCATGGTCACGCACCTCGACCCGCGCCGTGCCCTTGTGGGCATACACGCTGACCTCGATGGGGCCACGGCCGCCGTAGCGCAGGGCATTGGACACCAGGTTGGCAACCACCTGTTCGATACGGAACTCATCCCAGGTGCCCACCACCGGTTCACTGGCGTGCAGGCTGAGCGTGCACTCGGCGGCGGCCACCTGGGGGGCGAAGTTGTCCAGCAAATTGCCGACCAGGTTCACCAGGTCGAATTCGCTGGGGCGAATGGACAGCTTGCCGGTGCGAATGCGCGACACGTCCAGCATGTCTTCGATCAGGCGAATCAGGCTCTGGATTTGCCGCTCGTCACGCTCGACCATGCCGCGCATCTTGTCCAGGGTGAAGGCGTCGGCGTTGTCGCGGGCCAGGTGCAGCTTGCGCAACTGGGTTTCCAGGATCAGGCCATTGAGGGGCGTGCGCACCTCGTGGGAGACGATGGACATGAAGTCATCACGCATGCGCACCGCGTGTTCCAGCTCGTTCTGGGTGGCTTGCAGTTTTTTCAGCAGCAGTTCCTGCTCCTGGCGGCTGCGCTCCAGGGCTTCGAGCTGCTCCTTGAGCGCCTTGCGCTGGCAATACAGGTCGACGAACACGTTGACCTTGCTCTTCACCGCATGAATTTCCAGGGGCTTGTGCAGGAAGTCCACCGCCCCGCTTTCATAGCCCTTGAAGGCGTAGTTCATCTCGCGCCCGGCGGCGCTGACGAACACGATGGGAATGCTCTTGGTCTTTTCCGTGCCGCGCATCATCTCGGCCAGTTCGAAACCGTTCATGCCCGGCATCTGCACATCGAGAATGGCCAGGGCAAATTCGTGTTGCAGCAGCAGCGACAAGGCTTCATCGGCCGAGAGTGCCTTGTGCACCTCGCGGTCATCGGCCTTGATCAGCGCTTCCAGGGCCAGAAGATTTTCCGGCAAGTCGTCAACGATCAGCAATTTGGCTTTTATGGGGCTTAGCATGCGCTTCGTTCCAGCGTGGCGAGCAATGAGCCTATGCCATTCAATGGGAGGATATGGTCGGGCCGGCGCAAGCGCAGTGCTGCCTGGGGCATGACTGCCACGCGCGCCTCGGCCGGGTCCTGGACGATGGTCAGACCACCGCGTTCGCCAATCGTTGCCAGGCCCCGTGCACCATCTTCGTTGGCACCGGTGAGCAACACCCCCACCAGGTGCGGGCCGTAGGCATCGGCGGCCGATTCGAAGAGGATGTCGATGGAGGGGCGCGAGTAATGCACCCGCTCTTCCTGGCTCAGCGACAGGCTGCGGTCCTGCTCCACCGACAGGTGATACCCCGGGCCCGCGAAATAGAACATCCCTGGTTGTATGTCTTCCTTGTCCACGGCCTCCTTGGCCGGGCGGTGCATTCGCCGCGCGAACACCTCGGCCAATTGGCTATGGCGGTCATCTGGCAGGTGCAGCACCGTGAGCACCGGCAGCGCGAAGCTGGCCGGCAGCATGCCGTACACACGCAGCAGGGCCTCGACCCCGCCCGCCGACGCCCCCACTACCACTGCCGAGTAACCTGCCCGAGGGTTCATGTCTTGCGATAGATCCGCTCAGGTTTGGCCAGGGCCTCGAAACGGCCGCTGTAGGCGGAGAAGTCCAGGGTTTCCTTGCTGCCCAGCACCAGAAAGCCGCGGTGGCACAGGGACTCGTGAAACAGCCCGAAGGCCCGGTCCTGGAGCTTTTTGTTGAAATAGATCAGCACATTGCGGCACGAAACCAACTGGGTTTCGGAAAACACGCTGTCGGTGGCCAGGCTGTGGTCGGCGAAGGTCACGTTCTCGCGCAGGCTGCTGTCGAAGATCGCGTTACCATAGGCGGCCGTGTAGTAATTGGAAAACGCTTCACAGCCACCGGCACGCTGGTAGTTCTCGGTGTACGTGCGCACGCTCTCCATCGAGTAGATGCCCTGCTTGGCTTTCTCCAGCGACTGCGGGTTGATGTCCGTGGCGTAGATGATGGTGCGGTCCAGCAGGCCCTCCTCGCGCAGCAGGATGGCCATGGAGTACACCTCCTCGCCCGTGCTGCACCCGGCGATCCACACCTTGATGGACGGGTACGTGCGCAACAACGGCACAACTTCGCGGCGGATGACCAGGAAATGCTCGGGGTCGCGAAACATCTCGCTAACCGGAATCGTCAGGTACTGGAGCAGCTGCATGAACGTGGTGGGGTCATGCAGCACCCGCTCCTGCAACGCCGAAATGGTGTTGCAGTCCAGTTGTCGCAGGGCATGGTTGATCCGGCGCTTGATGGACGCACCGGAGTAATCGCGGAAATCGTAGCTGTACTTGAGGTAGATGGCCTCGATCAGCAGACGGATCTCGATATCGGTATTGCGCTCCACCGTCATGAACGGCAGCCCGAGGTAATGACGCTGTACGGCACTAAATGCGCTCCAACTGTGGCAACCACACGCGTATCAGGGAAAACAGCCGATCCAGGTCGATGGGCTTGGCCAGGTAATCGTTGGCGCCGGCCTGCAGGCAGCGCTCCTGATCGTCCTTCATGGCCTTGGCGGTGACGGCGATGATCGGCAGCTTGCGCCAGCGCGTGTCCTTGCGGATCTCGCGGGTGGCTTCGTAACCGTCCATTTCCGGCATCATCACGTCCATCAGCACCAGGTCGATGTCGTCCACCTGATTGAGTTTGTCGATGGCCTCGCGGCCGTTGCGACCGATTTCAACGATCGCGCCCTTGTGCTCCAGGGCACTGGTGAGGGCGAAGATATTGCGCACATCGTCGTCCACCACCAGAATCTTGCGCCCCTCGAAGACCTTGTCGCGGCTGCGCGCGGTCTTGAGCATCTTCTGCCTTTCCTGAGACAACTGGGATTCGACTTTGTGCAGAAACAGCGTCACTTCGTCCAGCAGCCGCTCGGGCGAGCGCGCGCCCTTGATGATGATCGAGCGCGAATACTTGAGCAGCTCGGCCTCTTCGTCCCGGGTCAGGTTGCGGCCGGTGTAGACGATCACCGGCGGGAATGCGCAGATTTCCTCGGTGGACATGCGCTTGAGCAGGTCATTGCCGAGCATGTCCGGCAGCTTGAGGTCAATGATCATGCAGTCGTAGACGTGCTCGCGCAGCAGGTCCAGGGCGTCCTGGGCCAGGCCCACGGCAGTGATCTCGATGTCCTCATCGCCAATCAGGCGCGCGATGCTCTCGCGCTGCAGGTCGTCGTCTTCCACCAGCAGGATGCGCTTGAGCTTCTGCGTGAGCTTGGCTTCCAGGCGGGCGAACACCGTCTTGAGTTCGTCGCGGGTCGTGGGTTTCACCGCGTAGCCGACAGCGCCCATGTGCATGGCCGCTTCGACGCGGTCTTCCACGGAAATCACGTGTACCGGGATGTGCCGGGTAGCCGGCAGTTCCTTCAGGCGTTGCAGCACGGTCAGGCCGGAGTGGTCGGGCAGGCGCATGTCCAGCAAGATGGCATCGGGCACGAACTGCGCCGCCAGGTTGAAGCCCTCGTCGGCGCCGTGGGCCACCAGGCAGTGGTAGTTCAGCTCGTGGGCCAGGTCATAGAGAATGCGGGCGAAGTTCGGCTCGTCCTCGATCACCAGGATACAACGACGCTCGAATGGGCCCTTGTCGCGGTCATCAGGGAAACGCGCGATGGTCACTTCGGGCACCACCACGTGCGCAGGCTCGTTGGCGGTGGTCGCCGGGGCCTGAATCACCGTGGGCGCCGGGTGCACCTCGGTGCGTTCCAGGGCTTCGTAATGCTGGGGCAGGATCAAGGTGAACTCACTGCCCTTGCCCAGGGTGCTGCTGACGCTGATGTAGCCGCCCAGCAGGTTGGCCAGGTCACGGGAAATCGACAGGCCCAGGCCGGTGCCGCCGTAACGGCGGTTGGTGGTGCCATCGGCCTGGCGGAAGGCTTCGAAGATGGCCTGCTGCTGGTCCACCGCCACGCCGATGCCGGTGTCACGCACATGGAAGGCAATACCATTGTCCGGCTGCGGCGCGACGATCAGGGTCACTTGGCCCTTTTCGGTGAATTTCAGTGCGTTGGACAACAGGTTCTTGAGGATCTGCTCGACCCGCTGACGGTCGGTGAACAGATGCGCCGGCGTGCCGTCGAGCAATTCGACGGTGAACGTCAGCTGCTTGTCGGCAGCCAGGGGCTCGAACAGGGTGCGCAGGCCGTCCACCAGGCGCGCGGTGCTGGTGTTTTCAGGGCGCACATCCAGTTTGCCGGCCTCGACCTTGGAAATATCGAGGATGTCGTTGATCAGGTTGAGCAGGTCGTTGCCGGCGGAATAGATCGACTCGGCGAACTTGACCTGCTCGCTGGTGAGGTTTTCCTCGGCGTTCTCGGCCAGCAGCTTGGCCAGGATCAGCGAGCTGTTGAGGGGCGTACGCAGCTCGTGGGACATGTTGGCCAGGAACTCGGACTTGTACTTGCTGGAGCGCTGCAACTCTTCGGCGCGCTCTTCCAGCTCCACCTGGGCCCGGTTGAGTTCCAGGTTCTTCAGGTCCAGGGCATCGCGTTGTTCAGCCAGGGCGTCGGTGCGCTCGGCCAGTTGTTCGTTGGTCTGCTCCAGTTCCGCCTGCTGGGTTTCCAGGTGCGCCTGGGACTCCTTGAGCACCCGTGACTGTTCTTCCAGTTCTTCGTTGGCGGTCTTGAGTTCTTCCTGCTGCACCTGCAGTTCTTCGTTGAGCTGCTGGGTCTCGGCCAACACTTCCTGCAGGCGCTGACGGTAGCGGGCCGCCTCGATGGAGGTGCCCATGTTGCTGGCCAGCAACTCAAGCAACTCGACGTCGCGGTCACTCAAGGGGCGCAGGAAGCCCAACTCCACCACGCCATTGATGCCATCGTCGTTGTGGGTCGGCATGATCAGCACGCTGTGGGGCAGGCCCTCGCCCAGGCCCGAGGCGAACTTGAAGTAGTCATGGGGTACGTTGTCCAGGCGCATCAGGCGCCCGGTCTGGGCGGCCTGGCCGATCACGCCTTCGCCGTTGATGATGATCTGGTCCTGGTTCTCCTGCTCGCGCGAGAAACCGTAGGTGGCCACGCGGCGCAAGCTGCCGTGTTCTTCGCGCACATACACCGCCGCGACCACACTGCCCAGGTAGGCGGCGAAGAACTGCAGCATGTTGCGGCCCAGCATCTGCAGGGTCAGCTGGCCCAGCACCTGCTCGGCCAGCTGCGTTTGCCCGGTGCGCAGCCAGGCCTGGCCTTCCAGGCGTTCAGCGCTGCGGCGCTGGGCGTCGAGGTTGTCGCCATAGGTCGTGGACAGGCTGACCATGTCCCGGCGGCCAAAGTACGCCAACGCACCGCTGATCAGCACCAGAAAGAGGATGTACAGGGTCACCGACAGCGTGATGGTATGGCTGACGTCTTCACTGCGCTGAATGCGTAGCTGGTGCTCCATGGCGATGAAGTCATCGAACTCCCCGCGGATGGCATCGGTGAGGCGCTTGCCCCGGCCGGTCTGCACCACCGACGAATAATCGCCGGAGGTGCGTTTCATGTCGATCATGGCCTGGGAGTAGGCCATCCACTCTTTCTGCAGGGCCATGATCCGCGTCAGGCGGTCAACCTGAGTATTATTGTCAGCCACCAGCTGCTGCAAGGCCGGCACTTCGGCGGCCAGGCGCGGCTTGGCCAGCTCGAAAGGGTCCAGGTAGTCTTCCTTGCCGCTGAGCAGGTAACCGCGCATGCCGGTTTCCATGTCGATGGCCAGCTTGGAGACTTCATTGGCGTTGTTGATGACCCGGTCGGTGTGCTCGACCCAGTCAATGGTATTCATCAGGTAGCCGATGATGCCGACGAACACCACGCCGCTGAGCAGGCCCACGCCCAGGGGCAGGCTGACGTTGCGGGTCAGCAGCTTGCGGAAACTCTGCTCATCGATGTTGGTGGGTTTGCTCATGTCCATGCGCCCCGGAATGGTGGTAAATCGGCAGATTTTGCCGGAAATCCATGTAAAAGATCCAAGTTTTCCCATTCATTCTGAAGAAAATTCTTATTGAACTTTTCCTTCATCCTACGATGTCTAGAAGCAGGCGAGGCTTTTGGCCAGTATTTACGGGGATATTTTGCATCTGGCCGTGGCACCGGTATCCTGTGTACCGGTAATTTTCACAATTGCCGGCCGCCGTACGGAACTTGCCGAATGCGCCGCTTACTCATTAAAGACCGGCGGCGCACCCTGCGCCCCCTCCGTTACCGTCCAGGATCGCTCCAATGCCAGAAGCCACCCCCCACACCATTCTCGTTGTCGAGGACGACTCGATCGTGCGCATGTTGATCGTCGATGTGCTGGAGGAGTTGGAGTACCAGGTACTGGAGGCAGCCGATGGCGAGGCGGCGTTGGTGTACATCACCAACGGCGATACCGTCATTGACCTGATGATGACTGACCAGGGCCTGCCGGACATCTCCGGCTCAGAGCTGGCGGAGAAGGCCCGCGCTCAACGCCCCGACCTGCCTATCCTGTTCGCCAGCGGTTATGCCGAAAACATCGACGTGCCCCCTGGCATGCACAGCATCGGCAAGCCCTTTTCCATCGACCAGCTACGTGACAAGGTCAAGGGTATACTGGCGCACAGTTGATCGCTGCAGTGCGAATCGTATTCTTTATCTTCTCGGAAAAGTTCACCCCATGCCCCCCGCCCACCTCCTCGTCATCGGCTACGTCTGGCCGGAACCCCGTTCTTCTGCCGCCGGTGGGCACATCATGCAGATACTCCAATGCTTCCTCGACCAGGGCTGGCAGGTCACCTTCGCCAGCCCTGCCGGTGATGGCGAGCACATGGCCGACCTGGCGGCGCTGGGCATCGCCCGGCAGGCCATCGAGCTGAACAATGAAAGTTTCGACCGCTTCATCGCCGAACTCACCCCCGACGTCGTGCTGTTCGACCGGTTCATGATGGAAGAGCAGTTTGGCTGGCGGGTGGAGAAACACTGCCCCAGTGCCCTGCGGGTGCTGGAAACCAGCGACTTGCAGAGCCTGCGCGACGCGCGCCAGGTGCTGCTCAAGGACGCCCTCAAGGCGCAACCGCAACGCGAAGACTTCAGCACCCTGTTCAGCCTTGACCACCCCGACCTGTACCGGCACATGGCGGCGGCGGACATCAGCCAGCGGGAGGTGGCGGCGATCTACCGCAGTGACCTGAGCCTGATGATCTCGCAACCCGAGATTGAACTGCTGACCGGCCAGTTTCGCGTGCCCGGCGCGCTGCTGCACCATTGCCCCTTGATGGTCGAGCCCTCGGGCCCCGGCAAGCCCTTTGAGCAGCGTGCGCACTTCCTCAGCATCGGCAATTTCCGCCATGCGCCGAATTGGGATGCCGTGCTGTGGCTCAAAACGGTGCTGTGGCCAAGGATTCGCCAGCGCCTGCCCCAGGCTGAACTGCACGTGTACGGCGCCTACACCCCGCCCAAGGCAATGGCCCTGAATAACCCGGCCCAGGGCTTCCGGGTGTTGAACTGGGCCGAGGACGCGCTGCAGGTGATGGGCGATGCCCGTGTGGCGCTGGCGCCGCTGCGTTTTGGCGCGGGCATCAAGGGCAAGCTGGTCGACGCCATGCTGTGCGGGACGCCCAGCGTCACCACCCCCATAGGCACGGAGGGCATGCACGGCCCGCTACCCTGGCCGGGGCTGGTGGCCAGCGATGTGGACGGCCTGGTGGACGCCGCTGTGCGCCTCCATCAAGACCAGGCCGCCTGGGAGCACGCCCACGCCCAGGCGCGGCCCCTGCTGGAGGCGCGCTACCGTTACCGCCCCCATGCCGAGGCACTGGTAACGCGCATCGACACCTTGCGCAGCACCCTGCAAGCCCATCGCCTTTGCAACTTCACCGGTGCCATGTTGCGCCATCATCACCACAAGAGCACCCAATACATGGCGCAATGGATCGAGGCAAAAAGAAAAAATACCGCTTAATTGGATCCAATTTAAATCCATGACTACACTGCCGGGAACCGTGGCCATTTCACTCTCGAACAGGTTGTCGCCGTCATGATGGATACTCCCGCTCCGGACTTCACTCACAAGGTCTACAAGACGCCGTTGATGCAACGCATGAGCCAAGTGGCCAAGGAGCTGGGACGCCCTGGCCTGGC
Organism: Pseudomonas eucalypticola; assembly: GCF_013374995.1. Classification (NCBI taxonomy): domain Bacteria; kingdom Pseudomonadati; phylum Pseudomonadota; class Gammaproteobacteria; order Pseudomonadales; family Pseudomonadaceae; genus Pseudomonas; species Pseudomonas eucalypticola. Next base: position 3,442,363 of record NZ_CP056030.1, read on the forward strand.
GCTCGACAGGCAGCCGGCGTTGTACAAGGTGGCCGACTTCATTCTACAGAACCCCTGGCTGTCCCCTACCCTGAACATCGAACATCTGTCCGCCGGGGCAGGCACGTCGACGGCGGCCGTCAACCGCCTGGCCAATTACATGGGCATGAACGGCTTCACTGGCCTGCGTGAAGCCCTGGTGCTGCATTTGCTGGAACTGGTATCGCCCGCTGACTGGGTACGGGCGCAAGTGGCCCAGCATCCCGAGCGCGGCTTCGGGCTGCACCAGCAGGTACGCCTGAGCACGGGCAACCTCGATGCCGCCCTCAGCGCCAACGACGACGACCGCTTCGACAGTGTGGTGACCAGCCTGGCCCAGGCCCGGCACCTGTACGTGCTGGGCTTTGGCAACTGCCACTACCTGGCAGGCCTGGCCACCACCTGCCTGGTGCCCCACTGTGCCCACGTGGTGGCGTTGAACATGGAAGGTGGCAGCGAGAACGCCGCCTACCGCATGGCCGCCATCGGCCCCGGCGACACCTTGCTGACCCTGGCGCTGCAGCCCTATGCCAATGACACCTTGCACCTGGCGGAGTATGCCGCCAGTCGCGGCGCGGCCGTCGTGGCCATCACCGACTCGCCCGCTTCGCCCATGATGGCCGTGGCCAACCAGTGCCTGTTCGCGCCCCCGACCCACCCGGTGTTGCGCAACTCCAAGGTGGCGATGCTGGTGCTGATCGAAGCACTGGCCAGCGCGGTGCGGCTGCGTAATCTGGAGCCGATCAACCAATCCATTCGCCTGGCCGAAGACGCGCTCAAGTACGTGCAGGGTAAAGGCTGCGCCTGAATGGGCATTGCCGGGGCAGTGCCTTTATGAGTAGGCTTGGGGCTTACTGGCACACAACAACAAGCGGCCACCGCATGACCAGACCCAGCAGAATCACCGACCCGTCCTATGAGTTGATGGACGATCACGAAGGCTTGTCGATCATCTATCGCCAGCACGGCTTCCCCTGCCCCCTGGTGCGCTGGCACTTTCACAAGGAATACGAACTGCACCTGATCGTGGCCAGTTCCGGCAAGGTATTCGTGGGCGACTACATCGGTAATTTCCACCCCAATAGCCTGTTCCTCACCGGCCCCAACCTGCCCCACAACTGGATCAGCCAGGTGGCGCCCGACCAGGTGGTGGAAAAGCGCGACATGCTGGTCAACTTCACGGACGAACTGTTCGACAACGCCCTGCCGGTGTTCAGCGAACTCAAGGGCCTGAGCCCCTTGCTGGAACGGGCCCGGCACGGCATCGAGTTCCGCTGCCCGCGAACACTGGAACAGGCCGCCATGCTGATGCAATGCATCGCCGACAGCCAGGGGGTGAGCCGCCTGGGCTACTTCCTGATCCTGATGGAGCGCCTGGCGGCGTGCGAGGACTACCAATTGCTGTCCGACAGCAATGCGCCCCACCTGGCGGACGAGAACAGCATCGACCGCACCAACCGTGCGGTGGACTACATCTTCAGCCACTACAGCCGGGACCTGCCCCTCGAAGAAGTGGCCCAGCACCTGGGCATGAAGCCCACCTATTTTTCGCGGGTGTTCAAACAGGCCACGGGGCGCTGCTTTGTCGAGTTCGTCAACCGCCTGCGCATCAGCAAATCCTGTGAACTGCTGGCCGATGGGCGCAGGGCCGTCACCGACGTGTGCTTCCAATCCGGGTTCAACAACATTTCCAACTTCAACCGGCGCTTCCAGCAGCTCAAAGGCATGACCCCGTCCGATTACCGCCGCTTGGCCGTGCAGCGCGTCACCGAGCAGAACCCGCGCAACACCTGACCCGCGGCGTGCCGGCGCGCATTGTTACCGGATCGGGAACACAGCCTTGCGGCCTGCGACCTAGCGTCGCACCCTAGCCATTGGTAGAGTAGCGCCCGTTTGGAAGAACCTGTAAGGACCGCCCCATGCTTCGACTCGTCGCCTATGCGCTGCTGTTTCTGATTTCCTTTGGCATCGCAGTGGACCATCGCCGTGAATACCGCCGCGGCCAGGCTCGCCGCCGGGCGCGGGTGGCGTCGCAGCACACCCACGCGCAAGACTGACCCCTACGGCGCCAGCGCCTGGCCCCCCGGCAACACCGAGCGCAACTGGCTGATCAGCACCTTGATCTTGGCGTCCAGGTAGCGCCGGTTGGTGTACACCGCATACACATTCAGGCATTGCAGGCGGTACTGCGGCAACAGCCGCACCAGGCTGCCACTGTCGATGCCCTTCTGGGCTGAAAACACCGGCAGCGACCCTACCCCCATCCCGGCCTCGATCGCTTCGATCATCGCATCGCCCATGTTCACCTGAAAGGCCGAAGGCCCCAGGTTGATGCGCTGCACGTCTTCGTCTCCGTGAAATTCCCAATGGTCGGTGATATTGCTGGGGTTGATCAGGCGCAGGCATTCGTGGTCCCGCAACGCCTGGGGCGTCGACGGTGCGCCACGGCGGGCAATGTAGTCGGGGGATGCACACAGCACGCTATAGGACTGGCCGATGCGCTGGCTGACATAACCGGAGTCCGGCAACTGCGCTGCCAGGACAATGGCCACGTCGATGCCTTCCTCTATCAGGTCGGGCATGCGGTTCGCCATGGTCAGCTCGAAGCTGACGTCGGGGTATTGCTGGCGATAATCGGCGATGGCTGGCACCACGTAGTGACGCCCCACGGCCATCATCGAATGCACCCGCAAGCGGCCGCTGGGACGCAGCTGGGTGTTGCCCGCCTCGTTCTCGGCTTCATCGACGTGGGCAATGATCTGCTCGCAGCGGGCCAGGTAACGCTGGCCGACTTCGGTAAGGGCCACGTGGCGGGTACTGCGGTTGAGCAGGCGCGCACGCAGGTGCGCTTCCAGGGCGGCGATGCTGCGCGACACCGTGGCCACAGCCACATTCAATTGTTTGGCCGCATGGCTGAAACTGCCGGCCTCGGCGACGCAGACGAAGGTGCGCATGTTTTGCAGAGTGTCCATCGAATGCCTCTTGGATGGTGAAGCTGCAATTGTCACACAGGTGGAGCGAATGATTATTCCGCGGGAAGAAAAGGCTATTCGCCTGTGACGCAATACTGTGGAGCGCATTTCCCCCGCTTCGCCGGTCCCGCCGGGTGCGGTGTTGCCCCGTGGGAGCAGGCGAAGCGGAGGAAAAGGATGACGCGGACTCAGATCCCGTCGCGGGCGATGTCCATGGCGAAGTAAGTGAAGATCAGGTCGGCCCCGGCGCGCTTGATGGCGCCCAGGCTTTCACGCACCACGCGGGCTTCGTCGATGGCACCGGCCTGGGCCCCGAACTTGATCATCGCGTACTCACCGCTGACCTGGTAGGCGGTCAGCGGCAGGCGCGAAGCTTCGCGGATGTCGCGGATGATATCCAGGTACGCGCCGGCGGGCTTGACCATGATGGCGTCGGCACCTTCCTGCTCGTCCAGCAACGACTCGCGCACCGCTTCGCGGCGGTTCATCGGGTTCATCTGGTAGGCCTTGCGGTCGCCCTTGAGCGCAGACCCCCCGGCTTCACGGAACGGGCCATACAGCGCCGAGGCGAATTTGGTGGAATAGGCCATGATGGAAGTGTCGATGAAACCGGCTCCGTCCAGGGCGCTGCGAATGGCCTGCACCTGCCCGTCCATGGCCGCCGACGGCGAGATGAAATCGGCACCGGCACGGGCGGCCGCCACCGCTTGCTTGCCCAGGTTGCGCAAGGTGGCGTCGTTGTCCACGCCGTGGTCGCACAACACGCCACAGTGGCCGTGGGAAGTGTATTCGCAGAAGCAGGTGTCGGCCATGACGATCATTTCCGGCACAGCGTCCTTGGCGATGCGCGCCATGCGCGACACCAGGCCATTTTCCTGCCAGGTGTCGCTGCCGTCGGCGTCCAGCTTGTGGGACACGCCGAAGGTCATCACCGACTTGATGCCGGCACGGGCGTAGCGCTCGATCTCGCCAGCCAGTTTCGATTCGGGGATACGCATTACCCCCGGCATGCTGGTGATAGGCACGAAGTCATCGATTTCTTCCTCGACGAAAATCGGCAGCACCAGGTCGTCCAGGCTGAACTCGGTTTCCTGGAACAGCGAACGGAGGTTCTCGGAACGCCGCAGGCGCCGCGGACGAACTAGAGGGAACTGGGACATCGTGATTCCTGTGTTGAACATGACAATTCAGTGCGTCAGATTATGCCTGTCCGGCGTTCAGGACAAATCAGCTTTGACAATGCATTCTTGCAACGAGTGTAACAGTGCCGATTCAGGCACCCAAACCTATAAGGAATACCGTGATGGCCAAGCTGCGCGTAGGGGTGATATTCGGAGGCCGCTCGGCCGAACATGAGGTGTCATTGCAGTCGGCGCGCAACATCGTCGATGCACTGGACCGCGAACGCTTCGAGCCGGTGCTGATCGGCATCGACAAGGACGGCCAATGGCACCTGAACGACGCTGGCGACTACCTGCTCAACCAGGATGACCCAGCATTGATCGCCCTCAACCGTTCCAACCGCGAGCTGGCGCTGGTGCCTGGCAAGGCCGAGCGTCAACTGGTGGAAACCGGCGCGTCGCCCTTGGCCCACATCGACGTGATCTTCCCGGTGGTGCACGGCACCCAGGGCGAGGATGGCTGCTTGCAAGGGCTGCTGCGCATGGCCGATCTGCCGTTCGTGGGCTCCGATGTGCTGGCCTCGGCGGTGTGCATGGACAAGGACGTCAGCAAGCGCTTGCTGCGCGACGCCGGGCTGGCCATTACCCCCTTCATCAGCCTCAACCGCGCCACTGCCCGGCGGCGTGACTTTGCCCAGGTGCAGGCCGAACTGGGCCTGCCGCTGTTCGTCAAGCCGGCCAACCTGGGCTCCTCGGTGGGGGTCAGCAAGGTCGAGGACGAGGCCGCCTATTGGCAAGCGCTGGACCTGGCCCTGGCCTATGACGACAAGGTGCTGGTCGAGGCCGCCGTGCACGGACGTGAAATCGAATGCGCCGTGCTGGGCAATGACCAGCCGATTGCCAGCGGCTGTGGCGAGATCGTGGTCAAGGGCGGCTTCTATTCCTATGACAGCAAATACATCGACGCCGACGCGGCGCAAGTGCTGGTACCGGCCGCTATCGCCCCGGCAGCCAGCGACCGCGTGCGCGCATTGGCCATCGAGGCCTTCCAGGTACTAGGCTGCAGCGGGCTGGCGCGGGTGGACGTGTTTCTCAAGGACAGCGGTGAAGTGATCATCAACGAGCTGAACACCCTGCCCGGCTTTACCCACATCAGCATGTATCCGCAGCTGTGGCTGGCGGCGGGGCTGACCTATACCGAACTGGTGAGCCGGCTGATCGACCTGGCGCTGGAGCGCCATGCTCAGCGCAGCAACCTGAAGGCTACCCGAAGCTAGGGAGCAGCGGGCCTGGCTCCGTCACGCACCGGCCGTTCAGAGCACCTGCTGGTCGGTGATCATCGATTGCACGATGAAGTCTTTCTGCGCGGGGGTCAGGGTGTCCCAGATGTGGGTTTTGCCGTACAGGCCCAGGCCGCCGATGATGTAGATCACCAGCGCGCAGATGATAGCGATGGAGGTGGCGGTCCAGCGGCCTTCGTCTTCATCGGCGTGGGTGCCTTGCAACTCGGCCCGTGGGCTGACCGAGGTACCACTGAACAGGCGGCGAAACATTTGCAACAGGAAAAGCAGGACCAGGCGCAGCATGGGTAGGGGTCTCTCTAAAAGGTACAGGGATGCGCAGTCCGTGCGCGACTGTGAATCAAAAAGCGGAAACGAAAAAGCCCGTCGCATGGACGGGCTTTTTTATAAGAAGTAAGGAGGCTGGCTCCTGCGGCTCGTTGGCCGAATGCCGGTGATTTTACATGTACCGTTTGGTTAATTCCACTATTGATAGCAAGCAAACGATAAACGGTCAGTCATCGTACAACCCTACCTGAGAGGCGCATGATCTCAAGGGCACTTGATATCCCGTGGGGGCGCCGAGCCCTTGGCCGGGAAGCGCCGCGCGGGCGGCGCACGGTCTAAAGGGCGCTGGAGAAACCCAAGCCATGCACCTGGCGGCCCTGATCCAATCTTCAGGCGAAAAACCAAGGCGGTCAAGGCAATCCCCCAGACATAACTGGCCCGAAACAGATGTGGGACCGGCCTTGGCCGGGAAGCGCCGCGCGGGCGGCGCTCGATCTCAAGGGCGCCATAAAAGCGTCGACTAGCGCTTGGTGGCCATGGTGAGATCTCTAGCGGGCCTCTAAAAGCTCGTCATGAAACCGCATCATGGCCTCTAGGGGCATGGCTTGGGTTTCCCCGGCGCCCTGGAGACCGTGCGCCGCCCGCGCGGCGCTTCCCGGGCAAGCCCGGTCCCACGTTTGTTTCGGGCCAGTTATGCCTGTGGGATTGCCTGGTCCGCCTTGTTTTTCCGGCTTGAAACCGCATCATGGCCTCTGGGTGCATGGCTTGGGTTTCTCCAGCGCCTGGAGACCGTGCGCCGCCCGCGCGGCGCTTCCCGGCCAAGGGCTCGGCGCCCCCACCGGCCCCACATCTGTTTCGGGCCAGTTATGCCTGTGGGATTGCCTGGACCGCCTTGTTTTTCCGGCTTGAGACCGCATCATGGCCTCTGGGTGCATGGCTTGGGTTTCTCCAGCACCCTTTAGACCGTGCGCCGCCCGCGCGGCGCTTCCCAGGCAAGGGCTCGGCGCCCCCCCCCGGTCCCACATCCGTTTCGGGCCAGCTATGTCTGTGCCATTGCCTGGTCCGCCTACTGGTTCGTCTTGCGATCGCGAGGCCACATCACCCGCGCCGCGTTGCCTCCAGGGTGTCCACCAGCCGCGTCCAGTCGAACGGCAGCGTATCGGCATAGGTCAAGCCCTGCTCCGCCATACGCTCCACCAGTCCGCGCTGCGTGGCGACGATGGCCTGGCTCATGTGCGGCGTGACCCCGACGTCGGCGGCGGTCTTGGCCACTTCTTCCATTTCCTCGGCACGCCGGCGGCCATGTTCAGCCACGCGGCTGACCAGGTAATGCGGGAGCTCTGCGTCCCAGCCCATGCTCGGGAAGCTCTTGTGCAGCGAGGCCAGCACGGCGTCTTCGGCACCGTATTGGCGGGCAGTGGCCAGGCATTCGGTGGTCAGCGCTTCCAGGCCCTTGATCATCACGCTGCGACACATCTTGATGGCCGAGGCCACACCGATGTCGTCCGCCACCACGCGGACATTGAAGCCCAGCGGTGTGAGCCAGGCCGCGACCTGCTGGGCGGGCTCTCCGCCCAGCAGTATCGGCGTCTGCAAGCGCTGTGGCGGCACAGGGGCCATGACAGCGGCGTCCAGGTATCGCCCACCGGCAGCGTTCACCGCGCGGCACGCCGCACGCTTGGTATTGGGCGCCACCGAGTTGATGTCCATGAACACTTGTTCAGGCGTCATCAGGGTGGCGACCTCTTCGGCCACGCCCAGGGCGGAACCCGCGGTGACCGCGCTGATCACCAGGTCGGTCCCGGCCACCGCCGCGGCCGCGGTGGCGCACAGCTCGACCCCCGAAGCGGCGGCTTTGGCGCGCAGTTGCTCGCCCAGGCGGTCATAGGCCCTGACTTCCAGGCCCTGGGCAGCCAGGTCGTGGCCAAGGATACCGCCGGCTTCGCCGAAACCGATCAATGCGATGCGAAGGCTGTGGTTTGTCATTTTGAGCTCTCTGGCAAGGTGGCAAGCGGCGCCGCAGGGGCGCGGTCAGGGGAAGCAAGGTAGGCGTCGAAACGCTGACGATCGAAGAGTTTTTCCCAGCGGCAGATCACGAATACCGCCACGCTGTTACCGATGACGTTGGTCGTGGAGGTGGCGATGGCCAGTACTCGGTCGATGCCGAACAACAGCCCCACAGCGCCCATGGGCAGCACGCGTACCGTCTGCAGGGTGGCCGCCAATTTGATCACCGCGCCCCCCGCCGACCCGGCCCCACCCTTGGACGTGAGCAGCATCACCCCCAACAGGCTGAGCTGCTGGCCCAGGGACAATGAGGTGTCCGTGGCCTGGGCCAGGAAGCCCAACCCGCACGCCATGTACAGGCAGGCCCCGTCGATATTGAAGCTGTAGCCGGCGGGCAGCACAAAACCCACCACCGCCTCGTCGCAACCCGCGCGCTTGAGCTTGTCCACCAGGCGCGGAAACGCTGCTTCGCTGGACGCGGTGCCCATGGCGATGATCGCCTCGTCCTTGATCACGCGCAGGATCTTGAGCAGCGAAAACCCTGCCAGCGCTGCCACGCTGCCCAGGATCAGGAAGATGAAGATCAGCACACTGGCGTAATAGGTGAGGATGTAGCGCAGCAGGTACAGCAGGGTCGAATGCCCGTAACTGCCCACCGCGGCGGCCATGGCCCCGAACGCGCCCAGGGGCGAGAGGCGCATGATGTAGCCGAGCAATTTGAAAATGACGGTCTGGCCCTCGTTGAGCAAGCGCATGCCCACCCAATCGGGCTTGGCGCACTGGGCCAGCGCCACGCCCACCAGCAGCGAGACGAACAGGACCGGGAGAATCTCGCCGTCGACGAACGCGCTGCCCAGGGTGCGCGGAATGATCGACAGCATGAAGTGGCTCAGGCTGAAGCTGTCGGCCGCCAATGCCGCGCTCTGCCCCGCCGCCTCGCCGGTGAGGGTATCGGCCATGTGCAGGTGCAGGCCATCACCGGGGCGTATCAGCGACACCACCACGAACCCGGTGAGCATGGCCAAGGTACTGACCACCTCGAAGTACAGCAGGGTCTTGATGCCGATGCGGCCCAGGCGGCGGAAATCGCCGATGTGGGCGATGCCGTGGACCACGGTAAAGAAAATGATCGGCCCCAGCAGCATCTTCAGCAAGGCGATGAAGGCGGTGCCCAGGGGTTTCATCTGCACGGCGACGTCTGGCGCCAGCAGGCCCAGGGCGATGGCCAGTGCCATGGCGATCAGCACCTGGATATACAACTTGCCAAGCCATTTCATGGCGGCTCCTCGTTTGTTGTTTTTATTGCATTGGAGAGTCGCATGGGTGGACGAAGGCGAAAAATGCATTCGTTTGTGGGTGCCATGCCTTTTGTTTATGGAAAAGCAGGGCTGGACGCAATCATATTATACTCATAATATTATGATCATCAGCCCATCCATGGACACCCGCCATGACCAACCTCGCCGTCGATACGCCCGTCACCCCTGCCCCCACCCACACCCGCAAGCGCTGGCTGTTGGCCTTGGGAGCACTCGCGGCGCTGGCACTGCTGGCCTGGTTGGGCGGGCACTGGTGGCTGACCGGGCGTTTCGTGCAAAGCACCGATGATGCGTACATCGGTGCCGACACCACGGTGGTCGGGCCCAAAGTCTCAGGCTATATCGCCCAGGTGGCCGTCACCGACAACCAGCGGGTCAAGGCCGGCGACCTGCTGGTGAAAATCGATGACCGGGACTACCGCGCTGCCTTGGCCAAGGCCCAGGGTGCGGTGGCCGCGCAGCAGGCGCTGCTGGCCAACCTGGACGCCACCGAGCGTTTGCAGCAAGCGGTGATCGACCAGGCCAGCGCCGGCATCACCGTGGCGGCGGCCGAACAGGTGCGCTCGCGCAACGACAACCTGCGCTACCAGACCCTGTCCAAAACCTCGGCCGTGTCCCTGCAGGACGCCCAGCAAGTGGACGCCACCTTCAAGACCGCCCAGGCCAACAGCGCCCGCGCCCAGGCCCAACTGCTGGCCGCGCAACGCCAGGTGCAAGTGATCGACACCCAGAAACAACAGGCCCGTGCCGCGCTGCAGCAGGCTGACGCCGACCTGGACATGGCCCGCCTGAACCTGGGCTACACGGAGCTGCGCGCACCGGTTGACGGCGTCGTGGGCAACCGCCGTGCGCGGGTTGGCGCCTATGCCGCGGCCGGCACCCAGCTGCTGGCGGTGGTACCGGCCAACGGCCTGTGGGTAGATGCCAACTTCAAGGAGGACCAGTTGGCCGCCATGCAGGCCGGCCAACGCGTGGAGGTGCGCGCCGACATACTGCCCGGCAAGGTCTTCCACGGCCACCTGGACAGCCTGGCGCCCGCCACCGGCGCGCAGTTCAGCGTGCTGCCACCGGAGAACGCCACCGGCAACTTCACCAAGATCGTCCAGCGCGTGCCGGTGCGTATTGTGCTGGACCCCGTGGACGGCCAACTGGGGCAATTGCGCCCCGGGTTATCGGTGACGGCTGAGGTCGACACCCGCGAGGCCGTGGACACGCAGCAGGCACAGGCCAGCGCCCCATGAGCCGCGCCCTGCCCTTCGACGCCGCCTCGATGCCCACCGGGCAAAAAGTCTTCGCCTTCGCCGCCATGTGCGTGGGCATGTTCATCGCCTTGCTGGACATCCAGATCGTTTCTGCCTCACTGCGTGACATCGGTGGCGGGCTGTCGGCCGGCGCCGACGAAACAGCCTGGGTGCAGACCAGTTACCTGATCGCCGAAATCGTCGTTATTCCGCTGTCGGGCTGGTTGTCACGGGTATTTTCCACCCGCTGGCTGTTCTGTGCCTCGGCGGTGGGTTTTACCCTGTCGAGCCTGCTGTGCGGCATGGCCTGGAATATCCAGAGCATGATCGCCTTCCGCGCCTTGCAGGGGTTTCTCGGGGGGTCGATGATCCCGCTGGTGTTCACCACCGCCTTTTTTTTCTTCACTGGCAAACAGAAGGTCATCGCCGCTGCCACCATCGGAGCCATCGCCTCCCTGGCCCCTACCCTGGGCCCGACCATCGGCGGGTGGATCACCGACCACTACTCCTGGCATTGGCTGTTCTACATCAACCTGGTGCCCGGCCTCTTCGTCGCCGTGGCCGTACCGGTATTGGTACGCATCGACGAACCGGACCTGCGCCTGCTCAAGGGCGCCGACTACCTGAGCATGGTGTTCATGGCGCTGTTCCTCGGCTGCCTGGAATACACCCTGGAGGAAGGCCCCCGATGGAACTGGTTCAGCGACAGCACCATCCTGGTGACCGCCTGGGTGTCGGGCCTGGCGGCCTTGGCGTTCATTGGTCGCACCCTGACGGTGAGCAACCCGGTGGTGGACCTGCGGGCCCTGGGTGAGCGCAATTTTGCCCTGGGCTGCTTTTTCTCGTTCGTCACCGGCATCGGCCTGTTCGCCACCATTTACCTGACCCCGCTGTTTCTGGGCCGGGTGCGCGGCTACAGCGCGCTGGACATTGGCCTGGCGGTATTCTCGACCGGGGTGTTCCAGATCCTGTCGATTCCGTTGTACGCCTTCCTGGCCAACCGCGTGGACCTGCGCTGGATCATGATGACGGGCCTGGCGCTGTTCGCGCTGTCCATGTGGGACTTCTCGCCCATCACCCATGACTGGGGCGCCCGGGAGCTGCTACTGCCCCAGGCCTTGCGCGGCATGGCCCAGCAACTGGCGGTACCGCCCACCGTGACCCTGACCCTGGGCGCCCTGGCCCAGTCACGTCTCAAGCAGGCGTCGGGGCTGTTCAACCTGATGCGCAACCTGGGCGGCGCCATTGGCATCGCCGCCTGCGCCACCCTCCTCAATGACCGCACCAACCTGCACTTCACCCGGCTGGCGGAGCATTTGAACAGCGCCAACGAAAACCTCAACCAGTGGTTGAACCAGGTGGGCAGCAGCCTGGGGCAGATGGGGCTGGACGGCAACGCGGCGGCGCTCAGGCAGTTGTGGAACCTCACCTACCGCGAGGCGCAGACACAAACCTATGCCGATGCCTTCCTGGCGATCATGGTGTGCTTCGTGGTGGCCACCGCGATGGTACCGTTGATGCGCAAAGTAGCACCGCCAGCGGCGCCCTCGGCCGATGCCCACTGACACCAGGCGCCCACGCTGACAGCGGCTGGTAACGGGTCACAGGTCGTACCGATCCACCGCCCGACGCCGCTCGTTGTCATCGCGCACATCGTAGTTGGCGGTGGTCTGGATGTTGGTGTGGTGCGCCAGCTTCTGCGCGATCGACAGGTCATGCTCTTCGATCACCCGGGTGATGAACGAGCGCCGGAAGTCATGGGGCATGATCTTCACCCCCACCTGGGTGCCACGTTGCCGGGCGATGTAGTAAATGGCGTGCTTGGTGATGCGCTCGCGGGTGATGTGGCTGCCGCGGCGGATGCGGTTGAACAGGAAGCTGTCGTCCTGTTCGCCCTCGCCCAGGTGCTCGCGACGATACGCCAGCCAGGCATTGAGCTTTTCGAAGGCCCAGGCCGGCGCGTATTTGATCAATTGCTTGTTACCCTTGCCCGTCACCTGCAGGCTGCGCTCGCTGAAGTCGATCTGCGACAACTCCAGGTTCACCGACTCGGATTTGCGCATCCCCGAGCCGTACAGGATGGCGATCACCGCCGCATCGCGCAGGCCCTGGGGGCGGGGGTCGGCGGCGCAAACGTCCATCAGCTCGCGAATCAGCGTGCGCTTGAGGTTACGGCCCTGACTCAGGCGGGTCCCGGCGGCGGGCTTGACCGAGCGCATCTTGAGCAAGTGGTCCTGGTCGATCAGGCTCAGGCGCCAGGCTTCGTTCATTACCCCGCGCAGGGCGTTGACGTACAACGAAGAAGTATTGGGGGCGTAACCGTCCGCGCGCAGGGCGGCCACCAAGCCGGTGATGTGGCCGGGCTGCAACACATGCCAGGGCACGTCGCGAATGTCAGCGTCGGCGAACCCGAGGCGGTCGGCGGCGTCCTGCAACACGTATTTCATGGTCAACTGGCTGGAGGGCACCAGGCGGGCCAGGTACTGCACCAGGGGGTTGCGCACGTCCGGCAACGGGTCAAGGGCGTGGAGATCAGGCAAAACAGGGCGTTCCTCGTGGATTCGATGCCGGGGCATGGTAGCAGGCCGGGGCCCGCACCACTCGGGTGCACCCTGAAAAAACCCGACCAAATTTGGAGCTGACACGTTTCAGCCCGTGGCCAATAGCGCTATGCTGAATCCTTTGTCACCGGTCATCCATGGAGGTAGCGTCATGAGCCAAGATCCCCTGAGCAGTCTGTACCCTACAGCAGCGGATATCCCCGAACAGTACCGCCTGAGCGGCCAGGTCGAGCAACGCGATTACCTGGTGGACGGCGAACTGCGTCGCTGGGACGGCCCCTTGGCCACCGTGCGCAGCCCGATTTTCCTGAATACCCCGGAAGGCGATCAGCAGGTCATCCTGGGCAGCACGCCGCTGCTCGATGCCGACACCGCCCTCACCGCCCTGGACGCCGCCGTGCGCGCTTACGACAAGGGCCGCGGCGCCTGGCCGAACCTGCGGGTGGCCGAGCGTATCCGCCATGTCGAAGGGTTCCTGGCGCGCATGCTTGAACAGCGCGACGCGGTGGTCAAGCTGTTGATGTGGGAAATCGGCAAGAACCTCAAGGACTCGCAGAAAGAGTTCGACCGCACCTGCGACTACATCGTCGACACCATCAATGCCTTGAAGGACGTCGACCGCAAGTCCAGCCGCTTCGAGCTGGAACAGGACACCCTGGGCCAGATCCGTCGCGTGCCCCTGGGCGTGGCCCTGTGCATGGGCCCTTACAACTACCCGTTGAACGAGACCTTCACCACCCTGATCCCGGCGCTGATCATGGGCAACACCGTGGTGTTCAAACCGGCCAAGTTCGGCGTGCTGCTGATTCGTCCGCTCCTGGAAGCCTTCCGCGACAGCTTCCCTGCCGGTGTCATCAACGTCATCTATGGCAGCGGCCGCGAGACCGTCAGCGCCCTGATGGCCAGTGGCAAGATCGACATCTTCGCCTTCATCGGTACCCACAAGGCCGCCAGCGACCTGAAGAAACTGCACCCCAAGCCACACCGGCTGCGCTCGGCCCTGGGCCTGGACGCCAAGAACCCTGGCATCGTGCTGCCCGAGGTGGACCTGGACAATGCCGTCAACGAAGCCATCACCGGTTCGCTGTCGTTCAACGGCCAGCGCTGCACCGCGTTGAAGATCCTGTTCGTGCACGAGAACGTGGTGGGCAGTTTCATCGAGAAATTCAACCAGAAACTCGCCGCGCTGAAATCCGGCATGCCGTGGGAGCCGGGCGTGTCGCTGACGCCGCTGCCGGAGCAAGGCAAGACCGACTATCTGTCGGCGCTGGTCAAGGACGCCGAGGCCCAGGGCGCCAAGGTGGTGAACCCCAATGGCGGCGCCATCCGCGGTTCGTTCTTCTACCCTGCGGTACTGTTCCCGGTGACGCCGCAGATGCGCGTGTACCAGGAAGAGCAATTTGGCCCGGTGGTACCGATCGTGCCGTTCCGTGACCTGGAAACGGTGATCGACTACGTGTTGGAATCGGACTTCGGCCAGCAGGCGAGCATCTTCGGCACTGATGCCACCCAGGTTGGCAAACTGGTGGACCTGTTCGCCAACCAGGTCGGCCGCATCAACATCAACGCCCAGTGCCAGCGCGGCCCGGACACCTACCCGTTCAACGGCCGCAAGAACTCGGCCGAAGGCACCCTGTCGGTGTTCGACGCCCTGCGCACCTTCTCGATCCGCACGCTGGTGGCGACCAAGTTCCAGGACGCCAACAAGACGTTGATCAGCGATATCATCCACGACCGCAAGTCGAACTTCCTGACCACCGATTACATCTTCTGACCGAGGACCGGGCAGGCCGCCAGGCTTGCCCGGATCCACTTCCCCACGGCATGATGGCTCCCCCTTCCCCGGGTGGAGAGCGCAGTGCCCAGCGTTTCGCAGATCGCCGATCGACAATCCCGCCTCGCCGCCACAGTCATGGCCCTGTGCCTGCCCAGTGACGTGCTGCTTTACCTGCTCCTGCCCATGCAGCCCCAGGCCTTCGGCATCAGCCTGGCCCAGGCCGGTATTCTGCTGGCGGCCAACCGCCTGGTGCGGATTGTCGGCTACAGCCAGGTGGTGCAGTTCTATGCGCGCAATGGCGACCGCCTCACCTGCATGATCGCGGCAGGTGCCGCGGCCCTGTGCGCGCTTGGCAATGCCACGCTGTCAGGGTTCGCCTGGTTGCTGGGGCTGCGCCTGGTGTGGGGGTTGTGCTTTGCGGCGTTCAACCTGTCCACCCAGGTCATGGCGACCCATGAACCGGCAGGTGCCGCGCGGCGTTCCGGGCGAGCGCGAGCGCTGGCGGCCATCGGGCCCATGCTGGCCTTGCCGCTGGGGGCGGCCTTGAGCCTGTGGCTAGGGCCGCGGGCGATTTTCTTCATTCTTGCCGGCACTTGCACCCTGGGCTTCTTCGTTGCCCGACGCCTGCCGCAGCAGCCTCATGCCTTGCAGGCGGGCGGCAAGCGCTTCAAGAAGCCCGACAGCGTGGCGGTATGGTCTTTCATCGAGGGCGTGGCGCTGGATGGGCTGTTCATCTTCGGCCTGTCCTTGCAGGCGCAGAAGGTACTGGGCGGCGACGCCATGATGATCGCCGGGGTACTGATGGGGCTGCGTTACCTGTCCGAACTGTTGCTCAGCCCGCTGGGCGGTTGGGCGGCGCAGCGCTTCGGCGCCACGGCGATGCTGCTGGTGTTTTCCATCAGTAGCGCTGTGGCCCTGAGCGTGTTTGGCAACCATTGGGTGATCGTCGGCGGTGCCGCCGTGCTCGTATTGCG
This sequence comes from Pseudomonas eucalypticola, assembly GCF_013374995.1. Classification (NCBI taxonomy): domain Bacteria; kingdom Pseudomonadati; phylum Pseudomonadota; class Gammaproteobacteria; order Pseudomonadales; family Pseudomonadaceae; genus Pseudomonas; species Pseudomonas eucalypticola. The sequence goes on from NZ_CP056030.1 coordinate 3,457,921, forward strand.
AGCCTTGCAACTGCCGCTGGTGGCGACATTGGTGGCCGAGCGCAACCCTGGGCCAGCGCGCGTGCAGGCCCTGGCGTCCAATGCCGTGTGGCGCGACGTAGGCGCGGGGCTGGGGCCACTGCTGGCCGGCGTCTTGCTGCCCATCACCTCGGCGCCGTGGGTATTCGGCGTAGCGGGATTGGCGATAGCCTTGAGTGCCCTGGCCTGCCAGCGTAAAGCCAATCCCGCGTAGCAGCGGACCTGGCCGCGTCAGGGCACATGCGGTGTGCCTGACGCCGCGCGGCGCCTTGACGCGGCCGGGTCCGCTGCTACGCAGATAGCGCCGGCCGCGTCGGGGCACATGCGGTGCGCCTGACCCCACGCGGCGCCCAGGACGCGGCCGGAGCCGTGGCAGATAGCGTCGTAGCAGCGGACCTGGCCGCGTTGGGGCACATGCGGTGTGCCTGACCCCACGCAGCGCCCAGGACGCGGCCGCAGCCGTTGCAGATAGCGCCGTAGCAGCGGACCTGGCCGCGTCGGGGCACATGCGGTGTGCCTGAAACTGCGCGGTGCTCGGGACGCGGCCGGGTCCGCTGCTACAGCCATACGGCATCCCAGAGGGGGTAGTCGGCTACACGCTGGACCAATCCTGCACGCAGTGGATTGGCAATGATGTACCGGGCGGCTTGCCTGAGATCTTCTTCCTTGCGCAGCGCGCGGTCGTAATACCCCTTCTGCCACAACGGCCCCTGTAACGCCAGCCGCGTGTTGATCGCGTAACCACTGCGCGCCTTGACGCGCCCGACCACGTCGCCCAACGATCCGCTGCGCAGTTCGAATAGCCAGTGCAAATGATCAGGCATCACCACCCATGCCAGCGATGACAACCGCCCCGCCTGCTCAACCGCGCGCATTTCCTTTACCAGCAGGCGACCGAGCCCTAAGTCCTCGAAATGCGCTATTCGACCCTCGGTGACCGTCGTGACCGTATAGATCTGCCCACACTGGCTGAAGCGCCCCGTACGCAGCGAAAACGCTCTGCATTTGCCGTTCATGAGTCTGCCCTCCATGGCTGACCCCACAAAGTAATTGCCCCCGCACATGCGACGCGATAGCCGGTGCGTTAGAAAAAATGACACAACAGCGACCCTTTTTTCATGTGCCTGAAGCCCCCGTCCCATGGTGGCCAGAGGCCTGACAACCGGGCGCGATGTCGCAGGCAGTCATCCCGCAAACGGTTGCGCTCAACCGATTCAGGTGCGATAACTAAAAAGGTGAACCACTCGAATCCCCACAAAAAATAGAAATCACCCCGGTATCGAACGCGTTTTTCGTCGATCCTGCATTTCCATTTCATCCGGTCGCTTTACCCACGCCATTGCGGCGTAAACCTGCCCTTCAACCTCATTGAGGCCATTCATGGGTGCGCCCAAGCACCTGCTGCACACAAGGAAACGGAACATTGAGCGATCAATCCACTCCGCACTCTCCCCTCGCCCGCCTGTGCGATAAAATCGGCATTCCCTACCCCCTCTTCTGGGGCTTCGTTGGCCTGTTGATCTTCATGATCGGCGACGGCGTCGAACTCGGTTACCTCTCACCCTTCCTCAGCCAGCGCGGCATGGCCGAAAACCATATCGCCATGGTGTTCACCCTGTATGGCGTCACCGTCGGCATTTCGTCGTGGCTTGCGGGTGCGCTGTCCAACCTGTGGGGCCCCAAGCGCGTGATGATGCTCGGCCTGCTGATCTGGAGCGTCTTCGAAGCACTGTTCCTGGTCTACGGGCTGCAAAAGCTCAGCTATCCGATGATCCTGCTCACCTATGGCCTGCGCGGCTTTGGCTACCCATTGTTCGCCTACGGCTTCCTGGTCTGGATCGCCGCGGCCACGCCGTCGCGCAAGATGGGCCTTGCAGTGGGCTGGTTCTGGGTGGCCTACGCGGCCGGCCTGCCAACCCTGGGTTCGCTGGTGGCGAGCATCAGCATTCCGCTGATCGGCGCGCTGCAAACGTTCTGGCTGTCGTTCGGGCTGGTGGTGATCGGCGGCGCGATCGGCCTGGTCGGCATGCGCGAAGCCCACGGCCTGCGCCGCCTGGCACCAGAAGGGGAAAAGCCGCTGGTGTCGATGGCCAAGAACATCACCATCATGTGGACCCAGCCAAAAGTCTCCCTGGCCGGTCTCGTGCGGGTGATCAACACGGCGTCGATGTTCGGCTTCCTGGTGGTGATGCCCGGCTTCTTCATGCACACCGTCGGCTTTAGCCTCGAGCAATGGCTACGCCTGCTGACCATCGTGTTCGTGTTCAACATCATCGGCAACATGACGTCCAGCGTCATCAGCACGCGCATCGGCTACCGCAACACCATCCTCTGGCTGGGCGCCGTGGGCAGCACCATCAGTACGCCGCTGTTCTTCTTCATGCCCCAGGCCTTTCCGCACAACTTCATGCTGGCCTCGGTGTTCGGTGCGTTCTATGGCCTGACCCTGGCCTGCTTCGTGCCGCTGTCGGCCCTGGCCCCGGCGCTGGCGCCGCAGAACAAGGCGGCCGCGCTGTCGGTGCTGAGCCTGGGCGCGGGTGCTTCGACGTGGGTAGGCCCAGCGGTGGTGGCGATCTTCAGCGAGCGGTTCGGTCTGGAAGGTGTGGTGTGGGCGTTCTCCGGGCTGTATGCCCTGAGCGCGGTGATGACCGTGTTCCTGCGTGACCCGGAACCGGTCCATGAGCCGGTGCTGACCCCGGCCAAGCGCCGGATCAAGGTGCGGGTGCCGCGCCTGGATTACCGCTGGGCCCATGCGACCCGCGCCGACTAAGCGCGGGGCCTGACGCGGCCGCAAGGCCGCGTCACCGGTCTGTCAGGGACGTTCCAGCGCCAAGGCCACGCCCTGACCACCGCCAATGCACAAGGTGGCCAGACCTTTTCTGGCATCGCGCTTGATCATCTCATGCAGCAGCGTCACCAGCACCCGGCACCCCGATGCCCCAATGGGGTGGCCCAAGGCGATGGCACCGCCGTTGACGTTGACCTTGGCAGCGTCCCATCCCAGTTCCTGCCCCACCGCCAACGCCTGCGCGGCAAAGGCTTCGTTGGCTTCGATCAAATCCAGTTGCTCAAGGGTCCAGCCAGCCTTTTCCAGGCAACGGCGCGTAGCGCTCACCGGGCCGATGCCCATGATGGCCGGGTCGACGCCCGCGTTGGCATAGGCGGCGACGCGCGCCAGCACCGGCAGGCCCAGTTGCCGGGCCTTGGCGGCGCTCATGAGGATGACGGCGGCGGCGCCATCGTTCAGCGACGAAGCATTACCGGCCGTGACGGTACCGTCTTTCTTGAACGCCGGCTTGAGCTTGGCCAGGCTCTCGGCCGTGGTCCCGGCGCGGGGCTGTTCGTCCGTTGCAAAGGCCACGGGGTCGCCCTTGCGCTGGGGTATCAGGATGGGGGTGATCTCGGCCACGAAGCGCCCCGCTTCGATGGCGGTCGCCGCCTTGGCCTGGGACTGCGCGGCGAAGGCGTCCTGGGCTTCACGGCTGATGCCGTACTTGTCCACCAGGTTCTCGGCAGTGATGCCCATGTGGTAGTCGTTGAACGCATCCCACAAGCCGTCGCTGATCATGGTATCGACGACGGCCGCGTGGCCCATGCGCAAGCCGGTACGGGCACCCGGCAGTACATAGTTGGCCAGGCTCATGTTTTCCTGGCCACCGGCGATGATCACCTCGGCGTCGCCACAGCGAATCGCCTGGGCGCCCAGGTGCAGCGCCTTGAGGCCCGAGCCGCAGACCTTGTTCAGGGTCATGGCCGGCACGGCGGCGGGCAGTCCGGCCTTGATCGCGGCCTGGCGCGCGGGGTTCTGGCCAGCGCCGGCGGTCAGCACCTGGCCGAGGATCACTTCGTCCACCTGGCTGCCGTCCAGGCGAGTCTGGGCCAGCAACTGGCGGATCACGGCGGCCCCCAGGTCAACGGCCGGGATGGCTGCCAGGGCGCCCTGGAAACTGCCGACCGCGGTGCGGGTGGCGGCGACGATGACGACGTCTTGCATGGTGATACCTCGTTGTTATTAGGTGCTGGGAACTGGAGAAGCTCGCTGGCAAGCCACCACCGATTGTCCCGCTGGAACATTGTTTTGATAAATTTGTTTTTCAAAGCAGTTGATGAGTTTCAGTTATCAATCTGCCCCACACTGCGCAACGCCAGGGCCACGGCGGTCAGGGTCGAATTCACGGTGGCCGAGGTAGGCATCACCCCAGTGCCGCACAGAAACAGGTTGTCATGCTGATGGCAGCGGCCGAAGCCATCGCACACCGAACGCGCCCCGTCGTCGCCCATGCTCAACGTACCGGTGATGTGCTGGTTGTTGGAAAACGCGCCGTCGGCACTATGGCGCAGGTTGCTGGCCCCCATCAAGCGGGCGATGGCGAGGAAGTCCCGGCGCGAGGCCTCGGCGCCGCGCCGGGTGTAGTCGTCGATGGCATAGTGCAGGCGCGGCGTGGGTAGGCCCAGTTTGTCACGACGGTCGCTGAGGGTGACGCGGTTGTCCGGGTGCGGTAGTTGCTCCAGCACATCCTTGACGCTCATTTCGAACGCCGCGCGGTGGCGCAGTTGGGTCTTGAACGCTGGCCCGTAGACCCCGGCCTTGAGCAGCGCCTCGGTCGCGGTATCCACCCGGGAGACGTTGGTGAAGTCCAGCCGATAGGCCGCCCGATGGCGGCGAAAGTCACCGTCGCGCAGGGTATTGATGGAGCTGGGGCTTTGCGGACCCCGGCCTAGCCACAGTTCCTCATCAGCGTCGAAACTCAGGGAGGTACTGGGGTGATCCATGAGGTGGCGGCCTACGTTTCCGGAACCGTTGGCCAGGCCTTGGGGATAGCGTTCGCTGGCGGACATCAACAGTAACTTGGGGCTCTCGATGCCGTTGGCGGCGAGAATGAAGGTACTGCCCGTGACCCGGTAGGTCTGCTTGTCGGGGTCGTAATAGTGCGCGGCGACGATCCGGCCTTGCTCATCATGCTCCAGGCGGTACACCACCGCTCGGGTCTGCAACCGCACGCCGGCGGCCAGCGCCTGCTGGATGGCGATGCCGCCGTGGTACTGGGCATTGATCGGGCAGATGGGCTGGCAACTGTTGCTGGCGCAGCACGGCGGCCGGCCATCGTAGACCTGGCTGTTACGCGCCGCGGTATTGCCTACTACCACGTAGGCCGGCGCCAGGCGTTCGCGGATGCGCGCCATGGCGTAGGGTTCGGCCACGGGGGCCATGGGCAGCGGGTCGCGACGCGGGGAGCCGGTGTTGTCGGCACCGGACACGCCCATCAGCCGTTCGGCCTGATGGTAGAAAGGCTCCAGGTCGTCGTAGCTCAAGGGCCAGTCCACCCCCACGCCATACAGGCTCTTGAGGCGAAAGTCATTGGGCAGCAGGCGCCAGGCTTGCGCCGCCCAGTGCCAACTGGTGCCACCCACCCCGCGGATGTATTGGGTCTGATAAGGATAAGGCCCGGCCTGGTCGAGGTAGTCGTTGGGCTCGGGCTGGTAGAGGGGGTGTGGCGCCCAGTCATGGAAGGGGTACGGCGCCAGCCAGTCGTGCTTGCGTGGCGAGGCGCGAAATGCCGCCACCACCTGGGCATGGTCGATCTCGCCGCCCGCTTCCAGGATCAACACCGAAGCACCCCGCTCTGCCAGGCGCCGCGCCGCCGTGGCGCCGACGATGCCACTGCCGATCACCACGACATCGGCGCTCAGGGCTTCAGCCATGCTCGGCGCTCCCCTGGGGCTTGGCCGCCCACACGCCATAGCCGCCCAAGGCAAAGCTGGGCGGCTGCAGCACGTCGGCGACCATGCGCGCATTGAGGGCCTGCTCGTAGGCCACGCAGCGCGCCTGGGTGCCGCTGCCTACCACGCCCATGAACCAGGCACGGGCCAACACCCTGGGCACTTTGGCCAGAGGCGATTGCTCGGCGTCGAGGGTGGCCTGAAGGGTGGCGGGGTCAAGGTGGCGGGCTTCCATCAGTCTGAGCAACTGACTGGCCTGCTCCGCGAAGGTAGGGTATTGCTGGGTCAGGGCCACGTGCAGGGCATTGGCCAAGTCGCGGTCCAGGGCTTGCTGACCGGCGATCAGGGCCGACAGGGCGAGGAAATCGCCTTGGGCCTGGCTGCCTACCGGCTCAGCCAGGGCAAAGGGGATGTGCGCGGCGGTCCAGGCACCCAGCAGGGCCTTGAGCAGGGTTCGGCGGGGTGGGTTCATGGCGTCCATTCTCCGGGGCATCGCTGTTGGAACACGATGCCTCGGAGAAATTCAGGCCCAAGGGGCAATTCTGGCGCCTGTTGCTGGATCAGGCGACAGCCGCCGAAATAAGGCTGCTGGCGCTGGCCTTCTCCACCTTGATGGCGATGAACTTGGAGGTCGGTGTGTAGGTGCGGTCACCGTAGCTTTCCAACGGCACCAACGGGTTGGTTTCCGGATAGTAGGCGGCTGCCTGGCCCTCGGGGATGTCGTAGGCAATCAAGGTGAAACCCTTGACCCGACGCTCGCGGTTGTCGTCCCACAGGGCTACCAGGTCGACCTTGTCACCCGGTTGCATGCCCAGCTTGCGGATATCGGCTTCACTGACGAACACGACGTCACGCATGCCATACACACCGCGGTAGCGGTCGTCCAGGCCGTACAGGGTGGTGTTGTACTGATCGTGGGAACGCATGGTCTGCAAGATCAGGTCCGGCGTGACGTTCATCTTGCGCACCCCGGCGTTCACCAGGTCGTCCGGCAGGATACTGGCGGTGAACTGGGCCTTGCCGCTGGCGGTTTTCCATACGCGCTGGGCAGCACTGTTGCCCAGGTGGAAACCGCCCGGGTGCTGCAGGCGCTCGTTGAAGTTGGCGAAGCCTGGCAGGGTGTCGGCGATCAGGTCGCGGATGCGGCTGTAGTCGCCGACCAACCAATGCCAGTCCACCGGGTGGTTGCCCAGGGTGGCGGCGGCCATGCCGGCGATGATCGCCGGTTCCGAGCGCAGGGCCGGCGAGCGCGGTTTCAGCTGGCCGTGGGAAATGTGCACCATGCTGAAGGTGTCTTCCACGGTGATGCCCTGGGGGCCATTGACCTGCACGTCGATCTCGGTGCGACCCAGGCACGGCAGAATCAGCGCATCACGCCCCGTGACCAGGTGGCTGCGGTTGAGCTTGGTGGCAATATGGACCGTCAGGTCGCATTTGCGCAGCGCCTCGTGGGTGCGCGGGGTATCCGGGGTGGCCTGGGCGAAGTTGCCACCCAGGGCGATGAACACCTTGGCCTCGCCGCGCTCCATGGCGCCGATGGCCTGCACGGCGTTGTGCCCCACTTCACGGGGCACAGTGAACTTGAAGCGTTGCTCGATGGCGTCCAGCAGGGCTTTCGAGGGTTTCTCGTCGATGCCCATGGTGCGGTCGCCTTGCACGTTACTGTGGCCACGTACCGGCGACAGGCCGGCACCTGGGCGGCCGACGTTGCCGCGCAACAGTTGTACGTTGATCACTTCCTGGATGGTCGGCACCGAGTGCTTGTGCTGAGTCAGGCCCATGGCCCAGCACATGATGACCCGTTCGGCCTTGCGGTACATGGCGGCAGCCATCTCGATATCGGCCAGGCTCAGGCCCGACTGCTCGATGATGTGCGGCCACGGCGTAGCGTCGACTTCGGCCAGGTAGGCGTCCATCCCGGTGGTGTGCTCCTGAATGAAAGCGTGGTCGAACACCGCCGGCTCGCCGCTGGCCTGGGCGTCGCGCTCCCATTGCAGCAGAAACTTGGCCATGCCGCGGAACAGCGCCATGTCGCCGCCCAGGGCCGGGCGCAGGTAGGCCGAACTGGTGGGCTTGGAGCCGTTGCCGAGCATTTCCAGCGGGTGCTGCGGGTGCTGGAAACGCTCCAGGCCACGCTCCTTGAGCGGGTTGATGCAGATCACCTGGGCGCCGCGCTCCACCGCTTCGCGCAACGGTTCAAGCATGCGCGGGTGGTTGGTGCCGGGGTTCTGGCCGATCACGAAGATGGCATCGGCGTGCTCCAGGTCGTGGAACACCACGGTCCCCTTGCCCACGCCCAGGGTCTCTTTCATGCTCACGCCACTGGCTTCGTGGCACATGTTCGAGCAGTCAGGGAAATTGTTGGTGCCAAAGGCACGCACGAACAGCTGGTACAGGAACGCGGCTTCGTTGCTGGCCCGGCCCGAGGTGTAGAACTCGGCCTGGTGCGGCGACTCCAGGGCGTTCAAGTGGCGAGCGATCAGCGCGTAGGCCTCTTCCCAGCTGGTTTCCACGTATTTGTCGGTAGCAGCGTCGTAACGCATGGGGTGGGTCAGGCGACCCTGGTACTCCAGCCAGTAATCGGTCTGCGCCGCCAGGGCCGACACCGAATGCTTGGCGAAGAACGCCGGGTTCACCAGGCGGCCAGTGGCTTCCCAGTTCACCGCCTTGGCGCCGTTCTCGCAGAACTTGACCATGCCGTTTTCCGGCGACTCGCCCCACGCGCACCCCGGGCAGTCGAAACCACCGTTCTGGTTGGTCTTGAGCATGGCGCGGATGTTGGTGAGTGCCTTCTTGCTGCCCAGCCAGCTGCGCGTCACCGCCACCAGGGCGCCCCAGCCAGCGGCGGCACCTTTATAGGGTTTATAGCGTTCGACCTGGGACATTGGGGCACTCCGTGAGGCAATGAATTCAGAATGTCAGGCTATGCCCGGGTCGCACAGGTGTCCAATCGCTATTAGTGACCGCATGATCGACGGGCTCTATCACTTGACGATAGACCCCATCGATCATTTATTCGCTCGAAGTAATTAGACCTGGCGCCCGTGGCGTTTTATTCTGGATACATAATTTGCCCAAAGAGGTGTACATGGCTGACCGGATGCTGATCGACGGCTTCGCCCGACGCGTCGACTATGTGCGCCTGTCGGTGACCGACCGCTGCGACTTCCGTTGCGTGTACTGCATGGCCGAGGACATGACGTTCCTGCCGCGCCAGCGCATCCTCAGCCTGGAAGAGATCGCCGAACTGGCTGAGCGCTTCGTTGCCCTGGGCACCCGCAAGATCCGTCTCACCGGTGGCGAGCCGCTGGTGCGGCAGGGCATCGTCGGGCTGTGCGAACGCATCGCTGCCCTGCCCGGCCTGCGTGAACTGTGCATGACCACCAACGGGTCGCAATTGGGCCACCTGGCCCAGCCGCTCAAGGATGCCGGGGTCAACCGCCTGAACATCAGCCTCGACAGCCTGGACCCGGCACGCTTTCGCGAGCTGACCCGCACCGGCGACCTGCACAAGGTCATCGAGGGAATCGATGCAGCCAACGCCGCCGGCTTTACCCACACCAAGCTCAACTGCGTGGTGATGAAGGGCCGCAACGACGACGAGATCAACGACCTGGTGGCGTTCGCCATCCACCGTGGCCTGGACATTTCCTTTATCGAAGAGATGCCGCTGGGGGTGATCAGCGAGCACAGCCGTGCCGGGGCGTTTTTCTCCAGCGCCCAGGTGCGTGAGGTCATCAGCCAGCGCTATACCTTGCTCGACTCCGCCGAATCCACCCAGGGCCCGTCGCGCTACTGGCGCCTGGCGGAAGCCCCGGCCATTCGCATCGGCTTCATCTCGCCCCACAGCCACAACTTCTGCGCCACCTGCAACCGCGTGCGCGTCACTGTCGAGGGCCGGCTGCTGCTGTGCCTGGGCAACGAGCACGCCGTGGACCTCAAGGCCGTGCTGCGTGCCCACCCGGGCCAACCTCAGAAGGTCGAACAGGCCATTGTCGACGCCATGAAGATCAAGCCCTACCGGCACGACTTTCAGCTCAATGATGACGTACAGGTGGTACGCTTCATGAACATGACCGGCGGCTGAACCGGTTGCTCACGGACGGTCCCACAGGGATAACAGCGCCTGGGCCTTAGCCGCCCACCCGCCCGACTGATCACCCGGTAATGCCCTTGGATATCAAACAACTCAAATTCCTCATCGCCCTCGACCAGACTCGCCACTTCGGCCAGGCTGCGGCGCGCTGCAACATCACCCAGCCGACCTTGTCCATGCGCCTGCGCAACCTGGAAGATGAACTCAACATCGTGCTGGTGAACCGTGGCCAGCGCTTCGAAGGCTTCACCCCGGCGGGCGAGCGGGTGCTGGCCTGGGCGCGTACGCTCATCGCCGCCCACGATGGCCTGTATGCCGAAGCAGCCGCGTGCCGTGGCCAACTGATCGGCGACTTGCGCCTGGGCATGGTGCCCCTGAGCAGTTTCAACACCACCCAGTTTATCCAGGCCCTGGCCAAGGACTTTCCGGAGCTGGGGTTCAGTGTGTCGACCATGACCAGCGACGATATTGTCGCCGCCTTGGCCAACAACCAGGTGGACCTGGGCATCTGTTACCTGGACCAGGTCAACGCCAGCCATTTCGAATTTTTCGAACTGTCGTCCACGCGCATCGGCGTGCTCTATGACACGCGCTTCTTCACCTTCGACAACCCGCAGATCAGCTGGGAGGCCGCCGCCGAGCTACCGCTGGGGATGATCCTCAACGGTATGCACTTTCGCAAATCGGTGGACCTGAGCTTTCGCAGCCGCGGGCTGACCCCGCGGCCGGTGCTGGAAAGCGATTCCACCTTTCAGCTGATCCAGGCCGTGCAGGCAGGGTTCTGCTGTGCGGTGATGCCGCTGGAGGGGGGGTTCGAAGGATTGAGCGAGCACATGGGCGTGCTGGAGCTGCCGGATGCCGAGGTGCTGGCGCCGCTGGGGCTGATCATGCGCCGCACGGAACCGCGGTCGGCAGTCGCGGAGAAGTGCTTTGCCCGCGCCCGGCAGTTGTTGAAGGGCTGACGGACGTGGGTGGCTGCCGCATTGTTGCTTGCAACGGAATATATCATTGCGTTCTGTTCGCTGGTTCATGATCTGACCCGCTGATACATTGCCGGCCGTCGAGGTTACCAACTGCTCGACGCCCCGCGTTGGGCCATGCCACCTGCTCCCCCTGGGTGAACATGGCCCTTTTTTGTGACTGAAGCGGGTGGCCTTCCATGAAGATTGCAATGTACGACCTAGTCCATTCCCCCTGACCGCTATATACTTTTTGTTACACCGCCACCACCCGACCCTTCCCGATGCCCCGAGCTACCCCGCTCTACCCTGCGGCTTTCAGCCTGCTTGCCGTGATTGTCGCCAGCCTGGTGGCCTTGACCATCGGCCGTTATCCGGTACCTCTTTCGCAACTGATATCCTTCTTCGGCGCCTGGACCGGGCTTTCATCTTTGCCCGAGGATCAGTACACCCTGCTGCACAGCGTAGTCTTCGACAGCCGCCTGCCACGCGTTGTCGCCGGGGCCCTGGTAGGCGCCGGGCTGTCGGTGTCGGGCGCGGCGTACCAGGCGGTGTTTCGCAACCCGCTGGTGTCGCCGGGGCTGCTGGGGGTGCTGAGCGGTTGTGCTTTCGGTGCCGCCGTGGGCATCGTCGCCGACCTCCATGGCCTGTGGATTCCCCTGCTGGCCTGCGCCACCGGGCTGGTGGCCGTGGCGGTGGGCGTGACCATCGGCAACCTGTTCGGCATGACCTCGATCCTGATGCTGGTATTGGGCGGCATCGTAGCCAACGCCCTGTTCACCTCGCTGCTGTCCATCACCCAGTACGTGGCCGACCCGCAGAGCCAACTGCCCACTATCGTCTATTGGCTGCTGGGCAGCCTCAGCGCCGTGGACCAGCACGCGCTGGCGTTCACCGCGCCGGTGCTGGTGCTGGCCATCGGCGTGCTGTGCCTGCTGGGCAGGGCCATCGACGCCTTGTCATTGAGTGACGATGAAGCCCTGAGCCTGGGCGTACCGGTGCGGGGCATCCGCTATGGGATGATCGTGCTGGCCACGCTGATCAGCGCACTGACGGTCAGCCTGGCCGGCATGGTCGGCTGGGTCGGTCTGCTGGTCCCGCACCTGGCGCGCTTGCTGGTGGGGCCGGGCAATACCCGGCTGCTACCCGTGAGTGCCGGCCTGGGTGCGTGCTTCCTGCTGGCCGCCGACGCCCTGGCGCGCAGCCTGGGCGCCGGGGAGGTCCCCCTGGGGGTCGTCACCGAACTGCTCGGCGCGCTGGCCTTCGTGCTGGTGCTACACCGTGTGCGCCGGGGTTGGCTATGAACCCACCGCTGTTGCAGGCCGAAGGCCTGGGGTACCGCCTGGGCGCACGCACGCTGTTCGAGAACGTCAGCCTGAGCATCGCCCCTGGTGACTGCATCGCGCTGCTGGGCGCCAACGGCGCCGGCAAGAGTACGCTGATGAAAGTGCTGCTGGGGTTGCTCAAGCCTGGCAGCGGCCAAGTACAAATCAACGGTCAGCCCTTGCAGCGCCTGGACCGGCGCAGCATCGCCCGGCAATTGGCCTACGTGCCCCAGAGCCATGTGCCCAGTTTTCCCTACACCGTGGGCCAGATCGTCACCCAGGGCCGCCTGCCCATCACCGGCCTGGGCCGCGCGCCCGCTGCCGCCGATCTCGACGCCGTGGGCCGGGCGCTGCAGGCCATGGGCATCGAACACCTGGCCGCGCGCACCTACACCGAACTGTCGGGCGGCGAACGGCAGTTGGTGCTGATCGCCCGGGCACTGGTGCAGGAAGCGCGGTTGATCCTGTTGGACGAGCCCGTGACCGGCCTGGACTTCGGCCATCAGTTGCGCCTGCTCGAGCGCCTGCAACAGCTGGCCGCCCGCGGCCTGGCCATTCTCACCACCAGCCACCGTCCCGAACAGGCACTGGCCGGCGCCAACCGCGCCTGGGTGCTGCATGAGGGGCGCCTGATCGCCGACGGCCCGCCGCATCAGGTCATCGACGCCGCGCTGATGCAGCGCTTGTACGGCGTGCCCGTGCGCCAGATCGACAGCGACCACCACCGATTTTTCGTTCCCCTGTGAGAGTGACTGCATGAAGCATCTCCCCTATGCCCCGCTGCTGCTGGCGGCCGCTGTCAACCTGGCCCACGCCGCCGACAGCACCCCGATTCAACTGGGCGCGGTCAACGTCACCGGCAGCCAGGAAACCCAGGCCGAAGAGGATGCCCGCGCGGCCCGCGAGAAAAGTGCCAACCTTGGCCCACTGGGTGAACGACGCCTGCTGGACACCCCCTACTCGATCAACGTGGTGCCCCACGACCTGATCCAGGACCAACAGCTCAAAAGCGTCAAGGACATCCTGCGCTACCTGCCCTCGGTGCAGGGCGACGGCGCGCGCCCCCAGAGCCGCGGCCTGCAGGGCAGCGTGGTGCAGAACAGCCGCCTGGACGGCCTCAACGTGGTCTCGACCACCGATTACCCCGCCGAGCAGTTCGACGACGTGCAGGTCCTCAATGGCCTGGCGGGCTCGCTGTACGGCCCGGCGAACCCGGCAGGCACCTTCAACTTCATTTCCAAGCGCCCCACCGACGAGCGCCTGAACCGCGTCACCGTGGGCGTGGGCACAGGCCTGAGCTGGCTGAAAGCCGCTGACCTCAGCGGCCCCTTCGACCCCGACGGCAAGATCAAGTACCGCCTCAACCTGCTCGACGAGCAAGGCCACAGTTACAGCCCCGGCAGCACGTTGCGCCGGCAACTGGTGAGCCTGGCCCTGGACTTCCAGGTCAGCGACGACACGGTGGTGCAGACCCATTTCAGCCACTACAACTACCTGGCCAAGGGCCTGCCGGGCAAGTTCGCCCTGGCCACCAATGCCAGTTTCCCCGGCGCCCTGGACCCAACTCGGCACAACCTGGGGCAGAATTACGCCGGCGACAACGACACCACCGACACCGCCAGCGTGCACATCAAGCATGACTTCAACGGCAACTGGAAACTGGACGTGGGCCTGCTGCGCCAGATCGCCGACCGCGAATCCACTGCCGTCACCAACACCCTGGCCGCCACCAGCGGCACCTATACCAGCACCGTGGCCACCGCCACCGCCAGCCGTTTCACCATCAACAGCTACCTGGCCAACCTCAACGGCACCGAATGGACCGGTTCGGTGCGCCATGACCTGACCCTCGGCTTCAGCGGGTTCGACTGGAAGAACTACAACCCCGTCGACGGCGCCACCCAGACCCTGGGCACTGCCAGCCTCAACGACCCGGTCAATTTCAACGAACCGGACTACCCCGACTTCACCGACCGCTACCACTCGGCCACTGCCACCCAGCGCTCGTTCATCGTCGGCGACACCCTGACCTTCACCCCGCAGTGGAGCCTGATGGTGACGGGCAGCCAAAGCCTGATGTCGGTGCGCAACTACGGCAAGACTGGCGCCACCAGCAGCGGCTCCGACGACCACGGCCTGAGCGGTGCCGGCAGCCTGATGTACAAACCGGTCGACAACCTGACCCTGTACGTCACCTATGCCGACAGCCTGCAGCAGGGTGACACCGCCCCCACTGGCACCACCAACGCCAACACTATCCTGGCCCCGTACCGCAGCCGCCAGTGGGAAATCGGCGGCAAGCTGGCCCTGGAGGGCGTCAACCTGTCCCTAGCGGCCTTCCAGATCAAGCGGCCCTACGCGTTTACCCAGACCAACCTGGACTACGCCGTGGCTGGCGAGCAGCGCAACCGTGGCCTCGAATTCATGGCCGACGGCAAGGTCGGCAGCAACGTCCGCCTGTTCGGCGGCATCACCTGGCTGGACCCCAAGGTGCTCGACACCGGCAGCGCGGCCACCAGCGACACGCGCATCGTGGGCCTGTCGCGCTACACCGCCAGCCTGCTCACCGAATACCAGGTGCCCCAGGTGCCCGGCCTGGCGGTGAACGTCAACGCCCGTTACGTGGGCCCGCGCCCCACTGACAACACCGACAGCCACTGGGTGTCCAGCTACGAAACCTTCGACCTGGGCGCCAGCTTCACCACTCGCCTGATGCAGCGCAACACCGTGTACCGCCTGGAGGTCACCAACCTGACCAACGAACGCTACTGGACCAACATCGTGCCCGGTGGCCTGAACGGCTACAGTGCGGCGGGCAACGCCAGCGCCCAGCTGGGTGCGCCGCGCATGCTGCAGGCGTCGATCCAGGTGGACCTGTGAGGCTGCGCGGCCTGTGGCTGGCCATGGGCCTGGTCAGCGCCACGGCCCTGGCCGGCCAGGTGGTGGATGACAAGGGCCGCACGGTGACGGTGCCTGACCACCCACGGCACATCGCCGACGCCTGGTTCGCCCACCATGCCTTGCTGATGACCCTGGGCGCCGGCGACCGTATCGTCGCCACCGTCAACCATGCCGGGCGCCAGCCCTGGATGTTCGCCGTACAGCCATCGCTCAACCAGGCGCTGACGGTGGACGGTACCGCCTTCAATGTCGAAAGCCTGCTGGCGGCCAAGGTCGACCTGGTCTTTGCCAGCACCGGCGACCGGCACGCGCTGGCCTATGAACAAGCCGGTATCCCGGTGGTGTACATGGGTTTCGATGACCTGCCCGGGCTCAAGCGCTCGCTGCTGACCAGCGCCCAGGCGCTGGGCAGCCCCCAGGCACTGGCACGGGCGCAGGCCTATGACCGCTATTTGGACCAAAAAGTCGAAACCATCACCCAGCGCCTGCGCGCGCTGCCGGCGCAACAGCGCCCGCGCGTGTTGCACATTGCCTCGCTCAAGCCGTTGAAGGTCGATGGTGCCGGCACCCTGATCGATGACTGGATTGGCCTGGCCGGCGGGCGCAATGCCGCCGCGGGCCTGAAGGGCAACCTGCAGGTGGTCAACGCCGAGCAGATCCTGGCCTGGCAACCCGACGTCATCCTGTTGGCCGCCGACGCCGGTTCGCTCGACCAGGTGCCCCTGCTGCGGCAAGTGCCCGCCGTGGTCAACGGGCACGTGCTGCGCAACCCGGCCGGCGTCTTTCCCTGGGACCGTTATGGCACCGAGATCGCCCTGCAATTGCCGTGGGCGGCCAAGGCATTGCACCCCGATTTATTTCAGGATGTGCAGATGGGGCCGCTGACCCAGGCGTTCTACCAACGTTTTTTCGACTACCCGCTCACCGCGGCCCAGGCAACGAGGATCCTGGCAGGCGAAAAGCCCTGATCGCCCCGCGCGGCGGCACATATATGCCGCACCGCCCTGTCAGGCATGGCATCCAATACCGAGGATAAAGCAGCGGCTGGCGCTGCTTCCCCGGCCATGGAGGCCATTGTCATGACTGCAACCCACCGCACCCTTCCCCCGCCCACCTGGACATTGTCGACCCCAGCCTGCTGGAGACCGCCGTGGACAACGGCAACGAGGCGCTCGCAGCCTTGCTTGCCCTGTTCGACGCTGCGCCACGGCCACCGGCCGACGGCTGGGACAGCTACTGGAACCACCGGGCAACCGGTACCCCACTGTCGCGCCGCATGGCTGCCACGCAGCACTACCTGCGCCTGCTGCACGCACATCTGGACTGGGAGTGGGCCCAGACCCGCCTGCCCTCCCAGCCTCTGGCCCAGGCCCGGCAACTACTCGACGGCGACAGCACGGCGCTTACCGTCAATCGCATCGCTGCGGTCGATGCCAATGGCCAGCACCACCCGCTGCACGGCGCGCTGGTCATCAGCCACGACACGGGCGCCACCGGCCCCCTGCTGTTCAACCCCGCCGCGCAACCGGCGTTGGCGTACTTCAGCGATCGCAACGCCCTGGACGCCTGGCTCATGCGCCACGCCCACGACCTGTGGCAGGGGCTCGCGGAAGTGGCCCTGGTCACCTGGATGCCCCAACGTTCCGTGCAGGAAGCCATCAGCGGCACGCTGCCAGCGCTGCAGCCAGCAGCCGATGCCTTGAACGTCACTGCCAGGCTGCGACCGCTGCCGACACCGTCGCACCCACCGGCCGATGACGTGGACCTGCACTGGGCGCCTGGCTTCGGACACTTTCCCGCGCACTTGCCTGCCGCCGAGCGTGAAGCCATGATCCAGTTGCACCTGGACGCCTATGAAACCCTGCTGGGCGAGCACTATATCGGCGACGACAGTGTACCGGCGGCCCGTGCCTTGAAGGCTCACCTGGAGCGCCGCCTCGACGCACAGAACCGTGCCCAGGCAGCGACCGCCTCGTTGCTGAACGTGAAGACACCACACGCCTTGCTGCAACTGGACCAGCAGCTGCACTACCGCACGCTGCAGCAGGCCCACCGGGACGCCTTGCACGCCGAAGGCGATATCCAGCTGGCGCTGGGGCAACTTACCGGCCCGGAACGCCAAGTGCTGAGCGACGCCTTGGCGGGCACCGGCGACGCCTGCGCTACCCTGACGCTGGAGGGGCCGAGCGGCGGCGAAACAGCGTTGCCCGGCGTGGTAGTGATCGCCCCGCCTGCGCCCGCTAGCCTGCTGCTGTACTGGCCAGGCCTGGCTGGAGGGCTGCAGCGCTTCGCCAGCCTGGCCACCCTTGAACAGGCATTGCTGCGCGGCGAGGCACCGGGTACGCGGGTGGCGCTTGCGCCTTTCACCGGTGACCTGGTAGCCCATAGCCTCGACGGCCTTCGCCTGCACATCGCCAAGGGGGCCCAGGCCCTGTTGCAGCGCTACCCGCGTGCCGACGATGCCCAGGCCCAGGAGCTGGGTCACTGGTGCGAAGCCAGCAGCTACCGCCTGCAGGTGCCCCGCCACGATGCCCGCGACAGTGCCAGCGCCTATATTCTCAAGCACCACCGCAGCCGGGCCCTGCGTGGCAGGCTGCCGGGCTGGCTGGACACCCTGCCGGTGGCCGAGCGCAAGCGCTGGCGCGAGCTGATCGAACGCTACCTGGACGCCAGCGAGCGTGCCCAGGCTCTGCACGAACGGGAAGTCCCCGACCGTGACCGGTTCTCCCGGGCCAAGGTGCAGGCCCGGTTGCGTGACGATTTCCAGGTCAGCGGTAGCCTGCAGGTCAGCCTGGACCTGCCCGTGGAGGTCATCCACAGCCGCCGCCCGCTGCCCACCCTGAACAACACGCCCCGTTTCGAGGAGGTGCTGACCCCCAGCGAAGCGCGCATCACCCTCAGCCTGGAAGCCTTGAGCCTGCTGAACATCGACGACCGGGTCGCCGAGCAACTCGATTACCGGCGCGTCACCGTGCAGGGCGGCACCGAAGCCGAGCGCGCTACCGTTACCGCCGGCCTGACCAAGGCCTACCTGACGCGCCTGGTGCGTGAACTCGACCTGGCCAGTGCCTATGCGCAGTGCCTCACCCAGGCGTATGTGGGCAGCCATGACGAACCCGTATTCGAGCGTGAATATCGCCGTGAATGCCTGAGCGAACCCATACGCCTGATGCTGCACTTGCAAAGCCTGATCGCCGCGCGCACCAGCCGCCTGGACAGCACCGGCCAGGCCCTGTTCGAACGCGCCATCGACCTGTGCGCGACGACCCCCGTGCAACTGGTCAGCCTGTACCTGGCGCCCCACGCGGATACCCAACAGCGCAAGGCCGCCGTGGGTGGGGCGGTGTTCATCGTCGACCCCCAGTCCGGCCAGACCCTGCTGTACCTGGCCGACTACCCTCAGCACAAGGCCCTGCGCGCGTTCCCCAGCCTTGAGGCGGCGCGCCAGGCGCTGTTCGCCGGCTTGCTTGACCCACACTTCATCGACTACCTGGCCCAGCGCGTGACCGTCGGGCAGAAGGACGCCCACGTCGCCCGGCTGTTGCGGGCCTACCAGGATGGCGATGACCAGGTGCTGCTCCCATTCAAGCCCGTCACCGACCGGTCCCTGACACACCACCTGCTGCTTCAGCAAATGGCTCATTGGCTGCGCGCCAACCGCGAGACCTCGCGCACCAACCACCAGGTAGAGGTGCAGACTTTCCTGGGCAATATCCACAATGCCTTGCTCTATACCCGCATGGCCTTGGGGATGATGCCGCTGGTAGGCACCCTCATCCAGGGTTACGACAGCCTCAGCGCGGTACGCGGCGCACTGCTGGCCTTTCACCAGGGCAACGATCGAGAAGGCCGCCAGCAGGTGCAGGCGGTGCTCGAAGCACTGATGGACGCACTCATGAGCCTGACCCCCGGCGCCCACGCCACCTTGCCCAAGCCCAGGCCCGGGCAGTTGCTGGCCCACGCGCGGCGCCTGCGCCCTGCGCCCCTGCGCCGGCCCGGCAGCCCAGGCCCGGCACAGCCCAGCCCCTTCGCCGGATACGAATACCAGGGCGAATTGAATTTCGCCGCCACCTTGCCCGGCGGCCACGGCCGCTATCGCCAGCTGTATCGCCTGCCTCAGGGCGACTTCATCCTTCGCGACGGCCAGCCATACCAGGTGCAATGGGATGAGGCCGCCCACACCTGGCGCCTGGCCGGTACCGCCACCCGCACTTACCGCCAGCCCATCACCCTGGATGCCCAGGGCCGTTGGGACAGTCACGGCGCCGTCACTGGCAAGCTGCTGGACGGCGGCCTGGCCGGCGGCTCACCCCGGGACGACGCGCGACGCCTGGCGAACCTGCAGCGTCGCTATGACGAACAGGTTGACCAGGTCAATGCCCTGCCCGGGTTCGACAGCAACGCGGTGACCCAGCATGTAACCACTGAAGAAGGATTCGTCGCCGCGCGGCTTATCCATACCAACCTGATCGCCGGCCATCGCGGCCTGGAGGAGATGTTGCGCCAGATCAAGGGGCTGTGCCGCGACCGCACCCAACGCAGCATGCACAACGACCTGCAGCGCGACGCCAACACCTCGGTCAGCAACTGGCTACAGAACCTGCTGCACCTGGAAAAAGCGCGGCTGGACCGCTTGATCAACGAAGTTCGCGTGGCCGCCGAAACCCTGGTCAACATTCCCGGGCGCAAGGACCTGCTGGTTCGGGTCCGCACGACCCAGCGGCGCATGCTCGAACTGCAGGACAGCATCGCCGGGCACATGGCCGAACTGGCCGACTGGTCCCGTCGCGAGCAGTCCATCGCCACGACCATGATCGGTGAGCATCAGAAAACCCTCGATATCCTCAACCACCCGTTTTATCGCTACCGGCGCATCGACAACCTGCTGGACCTGACCCATGACATCGTCGATGAAAGCGTCGAGGGCTGGGACCACCTGGTGCGCCTGTCGCGGCTGCGCGAACGTTTCCACCGCGCGGTGCGCAACCATGACGACCTGCAGGACTTGCTGTCGCCTGCCAAGCAACGTCAGATCTTCACCACCTGCCTGAACCATGTGGTCGAATACCAGGACTTCATCGCAGCCAGCAGCGTGCTGCATCCCCAGTACTACGACCTGTCGCTGTACCCCCGTGCCATGGCCGCCCTGGACACCATCATCGAAGCGTACCGCGCCGAGCTGGCGCGCCTGGACCGAGTCGCCGACGTGGCACCGCCGCGGCCCAGTCCGAGCAAACCCACCCGGCCCGCGCCGCGGGCACCCGCGCGCCGCGCCTTCGAAACCCCAGACCACCTGCACTATGTCGCCGAAGAAGTGAACGACACTGCGACCTTGTCCCGCTATACGCTGCAGCCCAATGAGCGCCTGTATACCCTGGACGGCGCCAACAACACCAAGGAGCACTGGGCCATCGGCGCCGACGGCCGCGGCCGCCACCTGAACCCGGCTCCCCAGCGTGCGACCCAGGGCCGCGACCTGCAGCGCGAACTGAGCCAGGCCCAGGCCCTGCTGCAAGGCATCGACGGGCAGATCCAGACGGCCGAAGGCTATATCAACTACAGCCCCCGCAACCTGGAACACACCTACCAGGCCCTGGCCCGACGGCTGCGCGACCAGGCTGGCAAGCTCACCGAACTGGCCCCCCAGGAACCTTGCATCGAAGCGCTGACCCGCAAAGCCATCGAGCTCGAGGCGGCCGGGCAACGCCGCCGGCTGCAAACCACCCTGGCGTGGTCAGCCCCTCAAGCCGGTGACCTGGACTACCTGCTGACCCACGGGCGGGTGGACATCGTCGACAACGGCCGCCTGCCCGGCCATGCCGACGCCGTTGATTTCGTCGTCGAATACGAGATCCGCGATCTCGGCCAGCAGCCGCCCAAAGCGTTGTGGTTTGCCCATTTCCACTACCCGCTGGGCGCCACCCGCTTTGAAAGCTACACCGTGGCGCACCTGAAGCTGGCCCGCCAACGTGGCCTTGGGCGGCAGTGGCAGGCCGCCCAAGGCAATGAAGCGCAGATCCACCGGGGCCCCATCGGACGGCTCCAGGCCGAGCAGCACTTCAAACCCTTGTTCAGCAGCGCCGCCCACCCACGGCGACCTTGATGCCCCGCCGCGCCGGGCGCCCTGCCCGGCGCGGCTTCAACGAAAGTCGCGGCTGCGGGTGTCCAGGCCGTCCAGCAGCCCGCTGAGGTCGGTGAGCTTGCCGGCGATCACGTGGCGTACGCCGCTCTCGCACTCCAGCCGGCCGTGCACCTGCATCAGCTGCGAGCCCACCAAGGCCTTGCGCTGGCGCTGGGCCAGGTCGTTCCAGACCACCACGTTGATCATGCCGAACTCGTCTTCCAGGGTGACGAAAATCACCCCGCTGGCGGTCTGCGGGCGCTGACGTCCCGTGACCAGACCGCTGACGCTGACAGGGCGGCCATGCTCGACGTTCATCAAGTCCTGGGAGCTGCGACAGCGCAAACGTGCCAACTGCGGGCGCAGCAAGGTCAGCGGGTGGGGCCCCAGGGTGGTGCCGACCGTGGCGTAGTCAGCTACCAGGTTCTCGCCGACGCTGGGCACCGGCAGCGCCACCGGGGTGTCGCGCCGGTTTGGCAGGTCGGCGAACAACGGCAGTTGCGCCTCGACGCTGGCCACTTCCCAACGCGCACGAAAACGGTCGCCGGCCAGCCCTTGCAGCGCATCGGCATCGGCCAGCAAGGCGCGGGCGCGGTTGTCCAGGCCAGCGCGCAGGCACAGGTCGCTGACATCGCTGAACGGCTGCTGAGCGCGCACCTGCTCAATACGCAGGGCGTCTTCCTGACGAAAACCGCGGATCATCCGCAACCCCAGGCGAATGGCTGGCTGCGCTTCCCCGCTCGGTTCCAGGGTGCAGTCCCAATCGCTGTGGCGCACGTCCACGGCACGGGTCTGCAACTGGTGACGGCGGGCGTCCTGCAACAGCTGGTCGGGGCTGTAGAAGCCCATGGGCCAGCTGTTGATCAGCGCGCAGGTAAAGGCCGCCGGCTCGTGGCACTTGAACCAGCAACTGGCGTAGGTCAACAGTGCGAAGCTGGCTGCGTGGGACTCGGGGAAGCCGTAGCTGCCAAAGCCCTTGATCTGCTCGAAGATCTTCTGCGCGAAAGCCTCGCTGTAACCATTGCGCAGCATGCCCTGGGTCAGGCGCACCTGATGCGGTTCCAAGCCGCCATGGCGCTTCCAGGCGGCCATGGAACGGCGCAACTGGTCGGCCTCGCCGGGGCTGTAGTCGGCGGCGACGATGGCCAGTTCCATCACCTGCTCCTGGAACAGCGGCACGCCCAGGGTCCGCTCGAAGACCTTCTTCAGTGCTTCAGAGGGGTAGTCCACGACCTCCTTGCCGGCGCGTCGGCGCAGGTAGGGATGAACCATGTCGCCCTGGATGGGCCCCGGCCGCACGATGGCCACCTGAATCACCAGGTCGTAGAACGTGCGCGGGCGCAGCCGTGGCAACATGGCCATCTGCGCCCGCGACTCGATCTGGAACACGCCCACGGTGTCGGCCCGGCTGATCATGGCGTAGGTGCGCTCGCACTCGGCCGGGATGCTTGCCAGGGTCAGCTCGCGGCCGCTGTAGCGGTACAGCAATTGGAAACTGCGCCGCAGGGCACTGAGCATGCCCAGGGCCAGCACGTCGACCTTGAGCAGGCCCACCGCGTCCAGGTCGTCCTTGTCCCACTGGATGATGGTGCGGTCGGCCATGGCGGCATTCTCCACCGGCACCAGGGTGTCCAGCGGGTGCTCGCTGATGACGAAGCCGCCCGGGTGCTGGGACAGGTGGCGCGGAAAGCCCATCAGTTCGCTGGTCAATGCCAGCACCCGACGCAACACCGGGCTGGCGGCGTCGAAGCCGGCCTCGTCGAGGCGGTCCACGGGGGGCACGCGGTCGCTGTAGCGGCCCACGCAGTCAGCCAGGGCGTTGACCTGGTCCGGCGGCAGGCCCAGGGCCTTGGCCACGTCGCGAATGGCGCCGGCACCACGGTAGCTGCTGGCCACTGCCGTGAGGGCGGCGCGGCGCCGGCCATAACGGTTGAACACGTACTGCAGTACTTCTTCGCGACGGTCGTGCTCGAAGTCGACGTCAATGTCCGGTGGCTCGTTGCGCTCCTTGGAAATGAAGCGTTCGAACAGCATGTTCATGCGCGCCGGGTCCAGCTCGGTGATGCCCAGGGCAAAACACACCACCGAGTTGGCCGCCGAGCCGCGGCCCTGGCAGAGAATCTGCCGTTCGCGGGCAAAGCGCACGATGTCGTGCACGGTGAGAAAATAACTCTCGTAACCCAGCTCGATGATCAGCGCCAGCTCCTTGTCGATCTGCGCACGAGCCTGGGGCGTCGGCCCCTCGGGCCAGCGCCAGCGCATGCCGCGCTCGGTCAGCTCGCGCAGCCACTGACCGGCGGTATGCCCCTCTGGAACCAGCTCGCGGGGGTACTGGTACTTGAGCTGGCCCAGGTCGAAGGTGCAACGCCGGGCAATATAGACCGTCTCGTCCAACAAGGCCTGGGGATAGAGTTCCGCGAGTGTTTCCAGGGGCCGCAGGTGCCGCTCGCCATTGGCGAACAGGTGCTGCCCGGCCTCGGCCACGGTGCAGTGGTGGCGGATGGCGGTCATGGTGTCCTGCAGCGCCCGGCGCCCGCGGGCGTGCATGTGCACGTCGCCACTGGCCACGGCCGGCAGCTTCAACTGCGCGGCCAGGGCCAGCAGTTCCTGCAGGCGCCGGGCGTCATCGGGGCCGCGGTGCAGTTGCACGCTCAGCCACAGGCGCTCGCCGAACACCCCGCGCAACCAGTGGCCCGGCGCCAGGTCACGGGGGTTGTCGGGCAGCCACAGGGCCAGCAGGCCGTCCAGCGGCACCTGGCCGAAGTCTTCGCGCAGCACCTGGTACTCGCCCTTGGCGGCACGGCGTCGGGCCAGGGTGATCAATTGACAGAGGCTCTGGTAACCGGCCAGGCTTTCCACCAGCAAGACCACCTTGGGGCCGTTGTCGATGCGCATTTCACTGCCCACGATCAGCGGCAGCCCACAGGCCTTGGCGGCCTGCCAGGCGCGCACGATACCGGCCAAGGTGCACTCGTCGGTGATGGCCAGCGCCTGGTAGCCATGGCGCTTGGCACGCTCGCACAGTTCTTGCGCGCTGGAGGCACCGCGCTGGAAACTGAAGTTGGACAGGCAGTGCAGTTCGGCGTAGCCCAGGCTCATGCGAACCAGCCCTGGAGCCATAGGCGGCCCTGCTCGCCCACGGCTTCGTACGCCCAGGCACGTTGGCCGCTGGCAGTCTCCACCAGGTAATAGTCACGGCGCACATCGCCACCGTCCCACCACCCCGACTCGATGCGTTCGGGCCCGGCCAGTACACGAATGTCGCAATCGGTCCAGGCCTGGGGCTCGGCCAGCAACCAGCCGGGGCGTGCCGGGCACTCGCCCACGGCCATCGCCTTGGGCAAGGCCTGGGGCACCCAGGCGCGTTCCGGGCGATGGTCGGCGCGCGCCGCCAGGCCGCTGACGGCGTCATCGCCAAGGCGTGCCCGCAAGCGTTCGCGCACCTGCTCCCAAGCCTGGGACTGCTGCGGGCGGGCGTCGAACAGGGCCTGGTGGCTGGGCACGAAACGCGGCAGGTCACGGGCCACCAGGCGCACGTTACGCACCGGGCGCTTGACCTGCACTGGCTCCAGGCGCCCGCGCGCCAGCTCAAAGAGCATGCCGGGGTCGCGCTCGGCGCCCAGCAGGCCCACCGGCACCAGGGTGTCTTCGCCTTCGGCGTGCTCCAGGTGCAGGGTGAAGCGCTGCACGCCACTGTCGCGACCGCCCAGGTACGCGGCCAGGTCGTTGATCAGGCGGCGCAGGGGGAACAGCAAGGCCTGATGGGACTCCACGTCGAAATTCAGTTCGATGCGCTGCTCGAAAAAGTCCGGCGGGGTATAAAACGCCAGGGCCTGGGGGCGCAGGCCGTCGAGGGTATCCAGGTGCTGCAGGTCGCTGGCGGCAAAGCGCCGGGCCAGGGTATCGCGGGGCAAGGCCCGAACCTGGCCGAAACTGCGCAACCCCATGCGCGCGAACGCCGTGGCGGTGTCCCGGGGCAACCCCAGGCGTTCGATGGGCAAGGGCGCCAGGGCCGCCGGCAAGGCCGTGGTCTCCAGCACCGCCAGGCCGTCATGGACATTGGCCAACATGCGCGCGGCCACGGGGTTGGTGGCCAGGGTAATGCGGTGGCTGAAGCCCAGGGCCTTGAGCTCCTCGCGCAGCCGTGCCTCGAACGTCGGCCAGGGGCCGAACAGGCCCAGGCTCGACTGCACTTCCAGCAACAGGGCACGGGGGTAATGCAGGCTGACCTGGGAGCTGAAACGGTAGGCCCAGGCGGCGAGAAATTGCTGGCACTGATCGATGTCGGCCGGGTCGTGGGCCAGGGTGGCGAACGCTCGGCTCAGGGCATGGGCGGCGGTCAACGTCTGCCCGGGCCGCAGGCCCAACGCCTTGGCCGCCGGGTTGACGGCCTGCAGCACCCGGCGCTGGGCCGGGCCGCTGATCAGGGCCAGGGGCGCGTCGGGGTCTTCACGGCGGCGCCGGGCGCTGTCCAGCGCCAGCTGTGGAAACAGGATACAGGCCCAGAGCATGGCAACCTCAGGCGCTGAACGCCAAAGGCGTGGCCGGCACCAGGCCGCCGCGGCACTTGAGCACACGCAACTGCGCCGGGCGCAGGTCGATGGCAATGCGCAGGGCTGCTGGCGAGGGGTTGCTGGCCGCTTGCCGCGGTCGGCAGGCGAAGGCCAGGGTCTGGCCAGTCTCGGCGGCCACCTGCAAACGTCGCAAGGCGCGGTCATCGGCCTTGTCCGGCCAGCACAGCACCGCGGCGCAGCTGCCCGAGCGCAGGCACTGTTCGGCAGCCCACAAGGCTTCGGTGCCCTGGGCTTGGATGATCGCCAGTTGGCGCAGGTCGACCCCGGCCGCTTCCCAGGC
This sequence comes from Pseudomonas eucalypticola, assembly GCF_013374995.1. Taxonomy (NCBI): domain Bacteria; kingdom Pseudomonadati; phylum Pseudomonadota; class Gammaproteobacteria; order Pseudomonadales; family Pseudomonadaceae; genus Pseudomonas; species Pseudomonas eucalypticola. The sequence goes on from NZ_CP056030.1 coordinate 3,483,916, forward strand.
CGCCGGGTACGGAATGAAAGGCGGCGCCACCAGCACGACGCGCTCGCCGGCCTGGCTCAGGCGTGCCAGGGTTGGCCACAGCAGGCGCAATTCGCCGCTGCCGGCGCCGGGCAAGAGAATTTCACTGAGGGCCGAAGGCGGCCAGCCACCGCTGGGCAAGGCCTGGTCCAGGGCGGCATGGCCCGTGGGCTGGGCGGCCGCTGGCCGAACCTGGGCACGGCCCTTCCACACCCGCCGCTCGTCGAGCAGGCCCTCGAGGCTGACCACCGCGCCCATCAGCGACGCACCAGGCCACAGAAAATGCCTTCGATCACCAGTTCCTGCTCGGCGTCGACGACAATGGGTGCATAGTCGGGGTTGCGCGGCATCAGCCTGACGCTGTCGCGGTTCAGCTCCAGGCGCTTGATGGTCACCTCGCCGTCCAGGCGGGCCACCACGATCTGGCCGTTGCGGGCATCGCGCTGGCGCTTCACGCCCACCAGGTCGCCGTCCAGGATACCGTCGCCGATCATCGAGTCACCGGCCACCTGCAGAAGAAAGTCCGGCGTGCGGGCAAACATCCGCGCATCGAACACCAGGTGGTCGTGCACGCCCACGTCCGGGTCGATGGGCCGCCCCGCCGCCACCCGACCCAGCACCGGAATCTCCAGCACTTCGGGGCGGCGCTGATGCCGCGCCAGGCGAATGCCCCGCGCCTGGTTGGGCGTGACGTCGATGAAACCGGCCTCGGTCAAGGCCACGATATGCTTGCGCGCCACACTGCGCGAGGCAAACCCGAAGGCCTCGCTGATTTCCGCCAGGCTCGGCGGCTGGCCGTGATCGGCAATGCGATCGCGGATGAAAGTGAGTATGGCGGCGCGTTTTGGGGATAGAGTAGTCATGGAGTACATTTGTACTCCAGGTGGATTGGCGGCGCAAGGTGAAAGCGGCGAGTGGTCGCGAGGAGCGTGTTTTTTAGGCGTAGGTCATTGATTCAAGAGGCGATTCAGGGTGCATGGCTTCGCCTTTCCCAATCTCCCTCACTCCCCCTCCAGCACCCTCACCACCTGCGCGGACAGCCCCACCTCCGCCGCGGCCAGATTCTCCCGCAAATGCCCCACCGATGAAGTCCCGGGTATCAGCAGAATATTCGCCGAACGTTGCAGCAACCACGCCAGCGCCACCTGCATGGGCGTGGCGCCCAGTTGCCGGGCCACTTCATCCAGCGTCGACGACTGCAACGGCGTGAACCCGCCCAGCGGGAAAAACGGCACATAAGCAATGCCATCCGCCGCCAACGCATCGATCAGCGCATCATCGTCACGGTGCACCAGGTTGTAATGGTTCTGCACGCACACCACCGGCGCTATCGCCCGCGCTTGGGCCACTTGCGTGGCCGACACATTGCTGACGCCCAGGTGGCGGATCAGGCCCTGTTGCTGCAGTTCGGCCAGGACCGTGAACGGCGCCTCGATAGACGCTTGGTCCGGCGCATGCAGCGTGCCCCAAGCCCGCATGTTCACCACTTCCAGTACATCCAGCCCCAGGTGGCGCAGGTTGCTGTGCACCGCGTCGATCAGTTCCTGTCGGCTGTCGGCCCGCAACCAGGCGCCGTCGTCACCACGGCGGGCGCCCACCTTGGTGACAATCACCACGTCCTGGGGGTACGGCGCCAGGGCTTCTCGGATCAACCGATTAGTCACATAAGGGCCATAAAAGTCGCTGGTGTCGATGTGGTCGACGCCTGCCTCAATGGCCGCACGCAACACTGCCAGCGCTCCGGCATGATCCTTCGGCGGCCCGAATACCTGCGGGCCGGCCAGTTGCATGGCGCCATAGCCCAAACGGTTGACGCTGCGGTGGCCCAAAGTGAAACGCAATGTGCTCATGGGTGAATCCTCGGTGGGTACGCCACTGACTATAGGCATTGACCGACTGTGTGAAAATACAGTGGAATCGGCACAGGCCGTACGGATGAGCGCACAATGAACAACGATCTGCAGGACCTGTTTGCCTTCCACGCCGTGGTCCAGGCCGGTGGCTTTCGTGAGGGCGCCCGTGCCAGCGGCAAGTCGGCGTCCAGCCTGAGCGACGCGGTGCGCCGTGCCGAGGCACGCCTTGGGGTGCGGCTGCTGAACCGCACCACCCGCAGCGTCGCCCCCACCGAGGCTGGAGCCCGGCTGCTGGAGCGCCTGGTACCTGCCCTCGCCGAGGTGCAGGCCGCCCTAGACGTGGTCAACGGCTTTCGCGAACGCCCCAGCGGCACCCTCAAGCTCAACGTGCCGCTAAGCGCCGCGCGGCTGGTGCTGCCGGGCATTCTTACGCCATTCCTCAAGGCCTTTCCCGAGATCAAGGTGGAGGTCATTGTCGAAGAAAGCTTCGTCGACATCCTCGCCGCCGGGTGTGACGCAGGCATCCGCTACGACGAGCGCCTGGAGCAGGATATGATTGCCGTGCCCATCGGCCCGCGTCGCCAACGCTTCGCCACCGCAGCGGCCCCGGCCTACCTGGACATCCATGGCCGCCCCACTCACCCACGCGAATTGCTGGACCATGCCTGCTTGCGCGGACAATTCAGCAGCGGCCTGATGCCGGCGTGGGCGTTCGAACGGGACGGCGAAGTGGTGCAGGTCGAGCCCACTGGGCCGTTGAAAGTACGCATCGGCGGCGCCGTCGACTTGGCGGTGGATGCCGCGGTGCAAGGCTTGGGGGTTATCCATCTGTTCGAAGACTGGCTTGAGCCGTACCTGGCCAGCGGCGCGCTGGAGCCCGTACTGGAGCCATGGTGGCAAACGTTCAGCGGGCCGTTTTTGTACTACCCGGGGCGCCGGCATTTGCCGGCGGCGTTGAAGGCATTCGTGGGGTTTGTGAGGGAGGGTTCGGGTTGAGGGGACGGCGGGAGACTCAAGGAATGTCCCCGCACGTCAGCCATTCAAACCGCAAGCAGAGATAAAATCACGTATCGGTATATCAAGAAAGCTGCTCTCTCCAGCGGAAAGAACATCTTGCAATGTGACGATGCCTTTTTCAAAGTCCAAAGAAACCTCAAAGTGTAGTGGTCTAATGAAACCGGACACCCATTTAGGCGAGAATGCTCGCCACAGAGAGGTGTCTGATGACCAAGCAACGTCGTACCTTTACCCCTGAGTTCAAGCGCGAGGCTGCGTGCCTGGTGCTCGATCAAGGCTACAGCCATACCGAGGCAGCCCGTTCGCTTGGGCTGGTTGAGTCGGCCTTGCGTCGCTGGGTGAACCAGCTCCAGCAAGAACGTGGCGGTGTCACCCCGACCAGCAAAGCGTTAACACCTGAGCAGCAAAAAATCCAAGAATTGGAAGCCCGAATCAATCGTCTGGAACGGGAGAAATCGATCCTAAAAAAGGCTACCGCGCTCTTGATGGCCGAGGAGCACGAGCGCTCGCGTTAGTCGATCAGCTTCGCTCCGAGGAGCCGGTTGATCTGTTGTGCTCGGTATTTGAAGTCACCAGATCTTGCTACTACGCATACTGTCGAAAACGCCGATCCCCTGATGCCGAACGGGTGATTTTGCGCAGCCGCGTGAACGAACTGTTTACTCAAAGCCGAAGCGCTGCGGGCAGTAGAAGCATCATGCTGATGATGAAAGAGGACGGCATGCAAAATCGGGCGATTCAAGGTACGTAAGTTGATGCGCGAGATGAACCTGATCAGCAAACAACCGGGCTCCCATGCCTACAAAAAGGCCACCGTGGAGCGACCTGATATACCGAACGTACTTGATCGAGAGTTCAGCGTGGCATCCCCCAACAAGGTCTGGTGCGGTGACATCACGTACGTTTGGGCCGAAGGTCGATGGCACTATCTGGCAGCGGTGATCGATCTGTATGCGCGCCGGGTCGTAGGCTGGGCGTTCTCAGTCAAGCCTGACGCTGACTTGGTGATCAAGGCATTGGATATGGCCTATGAGCAGCGTGGCCGGCCTCAGGATGTGCTATTTCACAGCGATCAGGGCAGCCAATACGGCAGTCGAAGTTTCCGCCAGAGACTATGGCGATACCGCTTCACACAGAGCATGAGTCGGCGCGGCAACTGCCACGACAACGCGCCGATGGAGCGGCTATTTCGTAGCCTGAAAACTGAATGGATACCGACGGTGGGCTACATGAGCGCCGTGTTGGCTAAACAAGATATTGGACGTTTCCTAATGGAGCGGTACAACTGGCGGCGACCACATCAGTTCAACGACGGCTTGGCGCCTGCCGTTGCCGAGGAAAAACTTAACGCAGTGTCCGGGATCAGTTGACCACTACAGTTTGGTTTCAATACCGCGCAAAGAATCACGCCTATTTGATGCCGTATTCGCGCGATCTATGGTCAGAGTGTCAGGCTTACCCGCGTCAATAGCGTCTTCGATGTGTGGTGCTGACTCAGGAAAGCGGCTTTTGCTGACTGTTACAACCTTTCCAACATCACTCCCAGCGGCACCTGCGCCTTTTGCACCTCCACTAACAACATCCGCTCCAACCGCTCTCGGCTCACCCCCCACGTAACGCTGCCAATCCGGATGGTAAGGATCAGCGTTCATCTCGTCCGTAATAGTGGTAAGACTAGTAGCTTTGGGAGCGTCCTCTATCGCTTTTGCGCTACCCAATTCACCTGGAGCCGCGCCCTGCGCAGACGCCTCACCCGCCCGAGCTTCCGCTATCGCCTTTGCACTACCCAACTCAACCTGAGCCGCGCTCTTCGCAGACGCCCCAGCTGCCCGAGCCTCCGCGAGCGCCTGCAAAACAGCCCGCACCCCGCCCTTCGCCGCGCTGGCCCCGGGCACGACCGCCAACAGCACATCCAAGCCTACGGTGCTGGTATCCACCCCACCAATGGCGTAACGCTCCAACGCGTGCCAGTGATCCGCATTCAGGTCCCCGTCGTTGGAGATAGCGCCTATCTCGCGAAGCTTTTTGGTCGCCACCGACTTGCCATACCACTGCACTGTATAACCTGTTAAATCACGGCCTTTGAGAGCTATATTCGATCTAGGCCATCCTTTAAACGTTAAATATCGAACTACCCCCTTAAGCAAGCCAAACCCCAGCCCATCAGTTTCAACTTCGACCTGTTTAAACAATGGAAAAATCCGTAATCATTGAACTGATTGGTCAACCACCACTTACGTTCAGCTCATGAAAAGATGCGGCCCAGCCACCACTCCTACCGAAGAGACCAGTCGTGTATCGACACCAACTTGATGATTTGTTCCGGCGCATCCTCCAAGGAAGCTCTATAGTCACTAACAAAGCTAATCCCCGTCAATATACCCCCATTCTTCCTTATAAGAAAATGATCATCCACATCATTAAATAAAATATCAAATTCCTTTTCTAAGCTTCGAAGATCACTCCCCACACCCACACCATTAAACCTCCCGCAATACCCTTCACCCACGGAAATCCTATAAAGCCTCCCGCTACCCTCAAAGTACAGCGAGACCACCTCATTCATAAACCGATACGATAGCAAAAACTCATTACCAAAACCGATTCTCCTCTGAATACCGACCCAAGACTTATTTTCAAGGAGAACATCACGAACTGGTACATCCGGACCATACCACTCAACCTTCCCCACTTTCTCGCTAACATTGGAAAATGACTCACCTAAAGAGAATCCTGCTGCTGCTATACCTGGTACAAGGTTAGAGTACAGATTAGGGAATAAGTTTTTCATAGATCATCCCCAGCTTTTCCCATTACCACCCTCATACCGCAGGCGATTTCCTTGGGTATCATAATATTTTTGATAATTCGTAATGGTACCCGGACTAAATCACGCGACGGATCGATTACCCGTATCTCAATGTTTTTATTTCCGACCTTCTCAGTACCAACAAGCTTATAGTACGGACTATCACCGTGGGTTCCGCCGCCCGGATGAAACTCTACCTCTTTTATAGTCGGGTGCCCCTCAACGTTAAAGACCTGAGCCCTACCTGAAGTACCTGCTAATGGTGCTTTCGGCGTAAGGCTCGCACCATCAAGCATTAGCGACTGTTTGATATCATCAATCGATTTACCCCACATGCTCGCCGGCGACTCAGCAATATTTCGAGGAATACCTGCTTGGGCTGCCAGATCGTCTCTCAGTCCAACGCGCGCAACGGCCGAAATAGCCGGCACTTCAGCTGAATCAATCGCTTTTGCACCTATCTCTACAACATCCGCTCCAACCGCTCTCGGCTCCCCACCCACGTAACGCTGCCAATCCGGATGGTACGCATCAGCGCTCATCTCGTCCGTTACAGCGGTAAGACTAGTAGCTTTGAGAGCTTCCTCTATCGCGTTTGCGCTACCCAATTCACCCGGAGCCGTGCTCTGCGCAGACGCCTCAGCTGCCCGAGCCTCCGCTACCGCCTTTGCACTACCCAACTCAACCTGAGCCGCGCTCTTCGCAGACGCCCCAACTGCCCGAACCTCCGCGAGCGCCTGCAAAACAGCCCGCACCCTGCCCTTCGCCGCGCTGGCCTCGGGCACGCCCGCCAACAGCACATCCAAGTCTACGGTGGTGGTATCCACCCCACCAGTGGCGTAACGCTCCAACTCGTGCCAGTGACCTGCATTCAGGTCCGCGTCGTTAGAGATAGCGCCTATCTCGCTTTTTCAAGCTGAGCATATTGAAAAACTACGCCTGGCGAATATCAGATAAAAAATCATAAAATTCTTTTTCTGTCATCTCAAACTCTGGCCCTTCGACCATTGCCATTAGTGACAACAACGCACTGCCTACAGCTTTTGTAAGAGAGAGGTTTGGATCTTGGTAAATATCAAGCGCCTCTTTTGATATTTTAAAAATATCAAATCCATCAGCAACTGCTCTTCTAAGTCTGTCAGCCACTATATCTTCCATGCTCATTGCTGCCCCCAACTCTTTAACTCCGCTCCGGTCGGAGGATAGTGCTGAGCATCAACCGGCTGCCCATTAATACTTTTCGGGTGGACACGGATTACTTCTCCTGCATGGTCATAGCTTTCCATCCATTGCCTCGTACTGCCCGTTCTAGGATCAAACTCCGCGGCGAAAGAAGCACCTCGAGTAGGTCCTTTTGTCCTTGCAGGAACCTCTTGTTTGTAGTAATGAATACGGCCATCAGGCAGTGTTCTAGTGACCGTTGCTGTCTCTTGAGCTTTTTGTAGTCCTGATAGTTTCGCTCTCAATGCAGCTTGGGCATTTGTGTGCCTTAGCTACAACTTCTCCCGTTGTAGCAGTAGCGTTTGCATCTCCACTAACAACATCCGCTCCAACCGCTCTCGCCTCACCACCCACTCGAGCGGCGAACGAAGAACCGAGACTGGTTCTGAGTGAAGCCTATGCAGAATAACCACTCATAAATTTTCGACGCACACAATATCTTTGCAAAAATACTCCACCCACGACTAGCAACATCAATATCGCCAGAGTTTATTACATACCTATCCATTGACCTAATCCAGGCTTCCATTGCAGCTAAAAACCTCTTTAAGCCCGCGTTCCCCCAATCATCGAAATTAAGTATCATCTCCTCTCTAAACTCTCCAAAGCGGATGGTAGCTTTTGGCCTGCGACTCCTATTTCTTTTGCACCAACTAAACTCTCACTTCAAGAAGTAAAATCTTACTATCAGAAAATCTAACCATATCATCTACAACTGATAGACACCCACCAGACTCAATCACACTAAGCCCGCAGCTTCCAAAATTCAAATACACTCCAATACAACCTTCTTCGACATCACTAATCCTGTACTCATATACCGACAAAATTTTCAACCCTAGATACCTACCCAACCCACTTAACGACTTAATCGGGTACGCAAAATCGTCATTTATCTCAGACAACTCCAGCAATTCCGGATCCGAATCCAACTTCAAAAACCTTGACACGCCCTCGCTAATTGTTAATGACACCCACCCAGAGTTAGAAACATTAAAAAACAATACCAAAAACTCACAAACCAAATTTCCAGTCATAAAGAATGAGCGAAATCTGACATCATGCAATACCTCATTGATCAGCACAGCTTTTCGCCTCCATATTAAAATTTAGACGACTTCTCTGGAATCAGCGTATCAAACTCGTACTTCCCATCTGGCAATACTCGCAGACTTACGGTGCTATTAGTTTTGATGCTGTACACATGAATGAGGTCATAATTTCCTCGCACAGTTGAGCTGGGGATCAATGGACTCACAGACGTAACGTTCTCTAAGGTTTCTTTAACCGTCGCTTTAGCCAACTCTACACCGGCCCTGCTTGTTTCATAGGGTAGCCGACCCTCACCAATTTTTGTTCCCAGTTTTTTGTTGAGGTTAGACGACTGTGCTGCAAAGAAGTCATCTACCTCTCCAAAACCAGGAACCTTCTGAATCCCTTTTGCACCTCCACTAACAACATCCGCTCCAACCGCTCTCGGCTCACCCCCCACGTAACGCTGCCAATCCGGATGGTAAGGATCAGCGTTCATCTCGTCCGTAATAGTGGTAAGACTAGTAGCTTTGGGAGCTTCCTCTATCGCTTTTGCGCTACCCAATTCACCCTGAGCCGCGCTCTGGGCAGACGCCTCACCCGCCCGAGCCTCCGCTATCGCGTGCTCACTACCCTGCTCACCCCGAGCCGCGCTCTGCGCAGACGCCTCAGCTGCCCGAGCCTCCGCTATCGCGTGCTCACTACCCTGCTCACCCCGAGCCGCGCTCTGCGCAGACGCCTCAGCCGCCCGAGCCTCCGCTATCGCTTGCTCACTACCCTGCTCACCCCGAGCCGCGCCCTGCGCAGACGCCTCACCCGCCCGAGCCTCCGCTACCGCCTTTGCACTACCCAACTCAACCTGAGCCGCGCTCTTCGCAGACGCCCCAGCCGCCCGAGCCTCCGCGAGCGCCTGCAAAACAGCCCGTACCCCGCCCTTCGCCGCGCTGGCCCCGGGCACGACCGCCAACAGCACATCCAAGTCTACGGTGCTGGTATCCACCCCACCAGTGGCGTAACGCTCCAACGCCTGCCATTGATCTGCATTCAGGTCCGCGTCGTTGGAGATAGCGCCTATCTCGCGAAGCTTTTTGGTCGCTACCGACTCGCCATACTGCTCGACCCACTTGTCGGGAACAACCCCTACGCCGCCGGGTGGGTCGTAGGTGGGGTGTTGGCCGAGTTGAGCCGATCATGCTCAGCCTAATCGGCACCCTGGAAAAGGGTGCAGATAGGGTGCAAAAACACCGGCGCGAGGCCGGTGTTGAGGGTGAGCAGTGTTCAAGAAAACTCTATTTTGCAATCTGACAGAGGGATCGAGCGGCCATCGGAAATAACAAATTGATCACCTTCGATTCGGGCCAGCAGCAAACCAAGGCCTTCTGCACCGGCTTCGATATCCTTTCTCCAGCCGTCAAAATCACCGTGATATACGACAGCATGAAAGAGCGGGCCATGTGTCGGAGTGATGCTGCATCCAGCCTCGTTGATCCCACCACTAGCTGCATTCGGCGGTTCAGCAAAACATGTTATATTTTTAAATTGCTTGCGAAATTTATTTTTCCCATCTTCAGAAAAATAAATAGCCTCTCTGGTGGTTGCACCATCCGTTCCAGGAACGACTCTAGCATCAAACCTTTCTAACTTCCCTCCTAAAACCTTTTCCAGTTCTTCTATATGGTTAGTCAAAATATCACCTCAATTTTTTACCGGTGCAATTACAAGCTTTAAGTTCTTCACGCCTGCATCATTAAACACTTGCGAATAGTGACTTGCTAGCTCTTGACTATTCGCATGATAAATAACGCCACCCTCGAAACCGGATGAATATTTCTTCGCCTGGCCCACCATTTTTGTCTGCTTAACAGCCGACCAAGGCTTTGAGCCCACTGGGCTAGTAGGGTTTCGAAGCGAGCTACCCCAGTCTTCTACAAACTTAGCTTCAACAGCCGTCCGCTGCCCATTAACAATAGTCACATTGTCCGCAACACCGTTAACACGCTGCCCATTGATAACAGTTGTATACTGACGTTCCGCACATGGAACACTACCATATAGATCTCGAAGACCACTCTCGCAACTTTGCACTTTATCAATTGCCCGCGTACCACTGACAACCACAGGACTAGTTGTTTCTGAGCAATCCCTGCGCCTTTTGCACCATCAACTTACCCAGGAAATGTGATCCTCATCTAAATAATATAGCCCCTCAAGCCTCCCTGAAATTTCAGGCAGCTCGAGAAGACATTCTGAAACATATGAGAAAGGAAGTCCGCTCCTTAGCTGTTGAGCTCTTGCAGAGTAGTCTGCCCAAGACGGCTCAACTATCCCATTCCAGAATGTAACAAAGGAGCCATCATCAAGTAGAATGACAGGCTTTAAGTACTCAACTTCCCCACCACCATCCCAGTACAGATAGCCTAAGTAACTAGAACCATCGCTCCCAACAAAACTAGCGCGAACGATTACTTGAGCGTCAGTACAAGTTTCCTTATCAAGGAGAGGGCGGACTGTTAGCTCATCTTCCGCAGATTCATCCATAGGAAAGTACCAAACGCCATAGCAAAAAAGATCATTAACACCCAAATCATATATCTGCTTATCATTCACGCTTGCATACCTATTTAATCAAGTGCTTGATCGAGTCAAACAATTCGGGCCGCCCTATATCGTCATAGGCTTTCTGCAACCCCGAGCTTATTTGCCCAGAAGTATACGTAGCCGGCTTACCACCTACCACGGGAGGCAAATACTTACTTATCGCTTTATGCATAGCATCAGGATTCACCTTTCCCGTATGAGAGTACTGGGTAATTAGAGTCGCTGGATGATCCAGCATGTCATTTTTCGTATACCCCAGCATCTTCCCCAAATATTGAGGCAAAGTGTGATGCGCTTGGAACCCTTTGTTTAATCCCTGAAGTTCTCGATAAGTAGGACTAATTACGTCAGGTACAATCTGGCCTGTCGCTTTTGCACTAGCAATCCTTTTCTCAGCCTCAACCAACTCCCGCAGGTTACCACCCGCCTTCGTCTTCAACCCAGCAGCAGTCTCCAAGTACAGCGTACCATCACTCCCCAAGACCTCAACACCACCGGTCTTGGTATTCAGCACCCTGCGATACCCCTCCGGCAGCAACGCCGTAGTAGGGAACCCAGCCCCCACGCCCGTACCTTCGCGATATCCGGCAGGCAGAACCGCCTGCTTGACAACCTGCGCCTCAACCTTGGCAGCAACCTCTGCCAACTTGCCGACTCGGTTCGCCGGAATCGCATCCAGCATCAAGCCGGCTTCATCCTTGGCCTTCACCGCCGCGCTCGCCGCCGCGTCACCCTGAAAGTCGTACAGCGCTTCCAGCACCTTGGTGGTATCGTGCTTCTCCCAATAGCTGTTCCACGCCTGGTCCGTCGATACCGCCGCGACCAGCCCGTTGGCAACGCCCGACGACACACTGCCGACCGTACCGAAAAAGTCGTTCGTCAGGCTGTTGGCCAGCGCCCAGTAGTTACCCGCCGTTTCGGTGATGGCCTCCTTGTAGCCCTGCGTCGTCCCTGTCAGCGAACCCGATACGGCCCTGTACCCATCCGCGGAGTAGTTGAGGTTTTTCTCGTAGAACCGGTAGTCCTCATTGCTGGCTACATCGAAGCCAGGGTTGAGGTACTCCGAATTGATCAGCTTGTCCTGGTATTGGTCGCCATGCAGCAGTTGGTAGGCCTGCACCAGCACAACAATTTCGCCCGGGGTGTACACCTTCTCCGGCGCGGCTGAAGGTAAACCGTTGACCAGCAGCGGGGTGTCGTAGGTGCTGCCCAGTGGCGCCAGGGCGATGCCCAGGTACTTCAGGGTGGTGCTGTCCGGGGCGTCTTCGTGGCGGGCAATCACCGCGTGCCAACCGGCGTCCACGTAGTACGCCAACGCCTTGGCCAAGCGGTCTTCAGCCTCGGCGTCGCTGATGTTGGCTGCCTGGGCCAACGCTGACGCCTGCGCTTTGAGCAGCGCGATTTCCTTGGGGTGCAGTTGGCGGTTGTAGTGATCTACGCTTGCGGCCACCTGGGCCCCGGTGATCTGGCCAGCCGTCGACTGCCCCGTAGCACCCGCGGCGCCAATCCCGACACCGGCGGCGATGACGGAAGCCAGGGAGTTGCGCTGGGTTTCATCGGTGATGCCACTGGCTTTCAGTGCATCGTCCACCAGCGGCATGAGAGTGGCCGACGCTGCGGCGCCTGTCGCACCGGCCAGCGGGTTGCCGCCGGACAGGCCCTGTAGCGCCCCGGCCAAGGTATGCATCAGCGTGCGGGCCGCACCTCCTTCAGACCAGGCGGCGCGGGTAGCGTCATCGATCGCGTAAAGCTCCTGCCGGTTGGCGTAGTCACCAATCGCCTTGTAGGTATCCGCCGCCGTGGTATTGGCCAGGATCCCAACACTCGTGGTGCCGCCGGCCCCGCCCAACGCCCCGGCGATCAGGCCGGTGGCCACGTCCGCCAGCAGCCGCTTGTCGCCGCCCAGCGACCAGTCGCTGGCATCCTTGATGGCGGCATTCGCCGCCGCCACTTCCTCAGGCGTGGAGGCTTTCTTGCTTTGTTCCTGTGCGTCCTTGCGCTTGGCCGCGGCCACGGTCTCGATTGCGCTCTGGCCCAGTTGCACCGTGCTCTGGATCAGGTCGATGCGTTCCTGCATCACCTTCAGGTCGGGGCGGTCCAGTTGTTCGTTGGCGCCTGCGGTGTCGCGGTTCAGGCCGACCAGGTCGTTGGCGCCTTCCGGGTTGCGGACGGTGATGGTGCCTTCGCTGATGGCGCTGCGGGTGTGGCTGGCATCGTTGTCAGTGAGCATCAGCGGCACGCTGCCGCCTACCCCGCCTTCACTGCCGTTGTAGGACAGGCTGATGCCGGCCGCAGAGCTTTTGACGTTGCTCTTGTTCTTGATGTCGCTGACGATCAGCCGGTCGGTGTCCAGGCGGTTCTTGTCCGGCGTGGCGTCGCTGGCGATGACCGCGCCATCCAGGCGGGTGGTGCCGCCGACGTGGATGTCGTAGCCGCCGGTGCCGGCGAACAGGCCGGTCTGATCGGTGACGGCGGCGTAGTCGGACTTGGTGTTGCTGGCCGCCAGGTTGCCGCTGGCAGTGACGGTGGAGCCGTAGCAGAACGGCGGCACGCAGATGCTGCCGCCAAAGCCGCCGCTGGTCTGCTTGTTCTTGCTGTCGGCTTCGTCCTGACGCGAGGCAATGTTGAGGTTGCCGCCGATGTCTGCCTTGACGGTGTCGGCACGCAGTTGGGCGCCGGCCAGGGTGGTGTCCTGGCCGCTCTGCAGGATCAGCGTGGAGGTGTCGACAGTGGTGTTGACTTGGGTCAGCTCACTGCCGGTGCCCAGGCCCTTCGCGGTCTGGGCCCCCAGGTCGAGAGTGAAGCCGTTTTGCGAGCCGATGTTGAAACTGGCGCCGATGGCCAGCTTGTTGTGGCTATCGTGATTGCTCCATTCCTGGGTGTTCTGCGCGCTTTCCAGGTTGATGTTGTTCTTGGCCATCAACAGCGTTTGCTGGGCCTTGAGCTGGCTACCGACGATGTCGATGTCACCGTTGGCGCCCGCCTGGTCGCCGGTGGCGATCACCGACAAGTTGGCGCCAGTAGTCAACGTAGAAGGCTTGGCGGTCTGGCTACTGTAGTCACTGGTGCTTTTACTGTGCGTGGCCGCCACTTCAAGGCCGATCTTGATGAGCGAGCCGCCACTGTTCGCCGGCCGCCCCTCGGACTCGTTTGCAGCTCCGGCGCTGGAGCTGCCGACGGCGTTGTACAGCGACAGTGCAGCCTGCGCCCCCTTGACCGCAGCCAAGCGCTTGTCGTCGGCCTGACGGGCTGCCTGCACGTCATTGCGGATACTTTTGACCGTATCGACGACCGTGCCACCGATCACGCGGCCCACCCCGACACGACTGGACGTGTCGACGCTGCTTTGCCTGGCGGTTTCCATGCCTGCAGCAATGCGCACATCGGCACCCGTCAGCGTCATGTCGCGGGTGCTGACCAGGTTGCTACCGACCACGCTCAGCGCGCGGCCCGCACTCAGGTTGACGTTGCCCGCGCTGGAACCGATGGTGCTGCCGGCCAGGGTGGTTCCACTGGCGTTGCCGATGTGCTTCTGCTGGCCGATGGACAGGTGAAGACTGCCCGCGATGTCGTCGAGCCCACCCATGTTGGCCGTTGCTATACCGGTGAGATCGCGGGTTTTCTCCTTGTGGTATTCGGTGCGCTTAAAGGTGTTTTCGGCGGCGTCGACGCTCAGGTCGCGGCCCGCCAGCACGTTGATGTCATCGGTGCTGACCAACGACGAACCTTGTACCGCTGCATCGCGCCCGGCGCTGATGTTGACGGTGTCGCCGGAGACCAGGCTGCCCACGGCAGTAGTCTGGGCTTCGTTGACCTTGTCCTTGACCTTGCTGGCTTTCAGGCCACCCCAGCTGCTTTTGCTGCTGCTGCTTTCATGGCGCGCGGTGGTGGTGTCCTGACCAGCGACGATGGCGACGTCGTTGACGGCCTGCAAGCGGACTTCGCCGGTGTCGGCCGACACTTCGCTGCCACGAATCAGCAGGTCCTGGCCGGCGACAGCGGTGGTGCCCTTGCCGCTGGTGACCAGGCTGCCGGCGTTGGTGGTGTTGAGCACTTCGTCCAGCTGGCTCTTCTTGCTGGTACGGGTTTTCTTGCTCATGTCGTACAGCGTGCCGGTGCTGTTCTCACCCGCCACCACGCTCAACTGCTGGCCGGCGTACAGGTAGGCCTGGTCACCGGCGCTGATCTTGCTGGCGGCCAGGGTCATGTCGTTGGTGGCCACAGCAACCACGTTGCCGCCTGCACTCAGTTCGCTGGCCTGCTGCTGGGTCTGGTTGTTTTCCCGGGTGACGCGCTTGTGCCCGCTTTTGCTGAAGGTGTGCAGGTCGTTGACGTCAACGGCCGAGTTCAGGTTGATGTCACGACTGGCACTGGCGGTCAGGTCCTTGTCGGCATGTGCCTGCCCCGCCACCGCGTTCAGGTCGCGGCCGGCGTCCAGCGAAAGGTTGCCGCCAGCGGTGACCGTCGACTTCAGGTTGTTCACGACGCTGGTGACACTGGAATCATGCCCCCCATTGTGAAACTCATGCTTCTCGCTGACGTCCTGCACCGCCACCAGGTTGATGTCCCGCGCAGCGTTCAGGTTGGCGTCGCCGCCAGCACTGATCGCCCCATGATTGGTGAGGTCCTGCCCGGCCGTGACGTTTACCGTCTGGCCCGCGGCGATGCGCGCGCCGGCATCGGTGAGGGTGCGCATGCCCGCGCCGTCGTTGACGGCGATGGCGGTGCGATCGTTGACGATGTCGCCCTTGAGGGTTTGCAGGCTGACCTGGCTGGCGCGGATGTCGCCGGCCAGGGCGTTGCGGATGCTGTCCTGGGCCAGCAGGCTGAGGCGCTCGTTGGCCTCGACCACGCCGCCGTTGTACAGGCTGCCGCCGGCGCTGGCGCTGAGGTCTTCGCTGGCGCGCAGGGTGCCGACGTTGACCAGGTCGCTGCCGGCCATGAGGCTCAGGTTGCGGCCCTGGATGAGGCTGCCGCCGTTGAGGTTGCGCTCGTCGGCCTGGGCCAGGTACAGCACCGGCACCAGCACGTTCTGGCCGTCGATGACGCGGTTTTCCAGCCACACGATGTCGTGGGTCAGGGCCGCCACCTGCTGGGCGCTCAGGCCCACGCCGACGCTCAGGTTCAGGGCGTCCTTGCTGGCCAGGGCGTTGTCCATCAGGTAGCGGTACTGGTCGTAGTCGCTGGTCAGGCTGGCGGCCAGGAAGCGCTGGCCGGTCTGGGCCACCACGGCGTCGCTGATCAGGCGGCTTTCGTAGCGCCCGTCGCCCAGGCGGCGGGCGGCTTCGTCGGCGCTGAAGCCCAGCTGGCCGAGCAGGTAGTCCGAGCTCATGAACCGGCTGGGGTCGGTGAGGTTCGGGTTGGTTTCGATCAGGTAGTGGCTTTGCGGGTTCTGGCTGGGGACGAACAGGCCGTATTCGCCCTGGGGCAGGCGGAAGCTGGTGGACGCGGTGGGGTCGACGGCGGCGAAAGGTACGCCCGTGAAGTCCACCGGGATGAAGCTGACGTGCACGGTGCCGTCGGTGTCGATGCGCTCCACACGCTGCACGTCCTTGGCCGCCACCGGGGTGGCGGCGCTGCGCTCGGGGCTGAGTTGCAGCACCACGGCGCCCACCTTCTGGGTGGCCTCGTTGTCCAGGGTGCCGGTCAGTTGCGCCAGGGTCTGCTCCAGCAGGGTGCCGTTCTGCACGCTCTGGGTGACGTTCAGGGTGGCAGTGCCACCGGACTGGATCGTGCTGGTGTAGTTATGGGTGCTGTCAGGTGTCCAGGTGGTGACGTCGCTCTGCTGCTGGAAGCGGCTGTCGCTGGAGCGGGCGATCAGTTCGTTGAAGCGGCTTTCGTCGAAGTGGCCGGCGGCGACCGCGGCGTTGAACGCGGGCACGTCGACGTACTGCATCTGGTCCCAGTAGCCGGTGCTGATGCGCTGGGGCGTGGCGATGACGATCACCTGGCTGCCGCTGCGCGAGGAGGCGCCCTGGTTGAGCAGGGTGTCGGCGTTGAGGGTCAGGTCGCCGTTGGCGGCCAGCAGGCTGTAGCGGTTCTGCACGTCGCTGGCGTTGAGGGTCATGTCGCTGCCGGCGATCAGCCGCGCCATGGGCGAGTCCAGCAGCACGCTTTCTTCAAGCGCCTTGGTGATGGTGATGCTGCCGCGCTTGAACGAGTCGTGGCCGCCGCAGTGCTGGCCACACTTCCATTCCAGGGTGCCGCTGACCACGGCCTGGGCCAGTTCGAACTGGGCCTTGGCGTTTTCGATGCTGACGGCGTTGAGGTCGATGCGCCCCAGGCTTTGCACGCTGCCGGAGAGGTTGCTGAAGGCACTGGCGCGGCCGCCGTCGTAGGCGGCGAAGCTGAGGTTGCCCTGGTTGTAGAGCTCGCCATAGGTGTTGCTGAAACGGTCGGCGCGCAGGGCCAGGTCGCCGCCGGCGAACAGCAGGGTATCGGCGTTGTTGCTGATGGTTTGCCGGGCGCTGAGGCTGACGTGGCCCTGACCGCCCAGGGTGCCGTCGTTGCTGATGCCGGTGGCACTGATGGTCAGGTCGTTGCCGGCGATCAGGCGGCCGGCGTTGGCCAGGTCGCCGGTCAGGGTCAGGGTGGTATTGCCGGCGCTGGTCAGGCGGCCGCCCACCTGGCTGAAGTCGCGGGCGTTGACGCGCAGGTGGCCCTGGCTGGACAGCAGGCCACGGTTGACCTGGTCGCCGGCCGCGAGCAGGGTCATGTCGAGGTCGCTGACCAGTTCGCCCGCGTTGTCCAAACTGCCGACGTTCAGGATGAGGCTGTCGGTGGTGGCCAGGCGGTCACCGGCCAGTACGGCCAGGGCGCCGCCGCTGGTGATGGCGAAGGTCCCGTCGAACTGGGCGCGGCCTACGCTGCTCGCCGTGCCCAGGTGCCAGTCGGAACGGCCGGTGCCGTTGATGCTGCCCGGGCCGCCATCGAGGCTGCCAGCCGTGAGGCTGAAGACGTCACTGTTGAATTTCAGGGTGCCGCTGTTGACCAGCGCGCCACCGATGGTGAACTGGCTGCGGGCGCCGCCCAGGCCACTGATGCGCCCGCTGTTGTCGAGGCTGGCGGCGTTGATGCTCAGGCCGCCAAGGGCCTCGATCAGGCCCTGGTTGCGCAGTTGCCCGCCCAGGTCGATGGCCAGGCTGGCGCCGCTGATTTCGCCGCCGTTGGCATTGTTGAGCTGCTGGCCGTCGAGGCTGAGCTTGCCCTTGGCGAACAGCGTGCCGGCGCGGTTGGTCAATTGCGCGACCTTGAGCTTGAGCGCGCCGACGATGCTGGAGAGCATGCCGGCGCGGCTGTCGTCGGCGCTGTTGTCCAGGTGGCCCGCGGTCACGTCCAGGCTGTCGGCCACCACGCTGCCGCCCTGGTTCTGCAAGGTGCCATCCGCCAGGTCGAGGGTCACGGCGCCGCCCTTGGCGTACAACAGGCCTTGCTGGTTGAGCACGGTTGCGGCAGTGATCTGCAGCCCCTCGGCGCCGGCGGTGATCTGCCCGCCCTGGCTGTTGTCCAGCTGGGTGCCGCTGATGTCGACGCGGTTGCCGCCGAGGCTGCCGTTGCGGTTGTCCAGCTGGGTGAAGCTGGTCAGCAACAGGCGTTGGTTGGCGGCATCGATGGTGCCGGTGGCATTGTTCAGCACGCCGTCGACGGTCAGGCGCACGGTGCCGCCGTTGCCGAGGATGGCGCCCTTGGCGCTGTTGTCCAGGGCATCAGTGGTGAGCGTGACGGCTTGGCCAGTGATGACGCCAGCGCGGTTGTCGAGCGTGGGAGCGCTAATCAGCAAGCTGCCATCGCCCTGGATACGACCACCGCTGTTGTCGAGGCTGGCCAGCGTCAGGGTGGCGCCGCCAATGCCCGTGGCAATGAGGCCGGCGTCACGGTTATCGAGCTTGCCGGCAGCGATATTCAGGGTATCGAACAGCAGGCTGCCACCACGGTTGTCGAGGCGGGCGGCCGGCGCATTGAGCACCAGGGCCTGGCCTTGCAGCTTGCCGCCGCGGTTGTCGACGGTGCTGGCGTGCAGGCTGAACAGGGTCTTGGCCAGGGCGCGGCCGGCCTGGTTGTTGAATTGCCTGGCCAGGCGCAGGTCGATGGCGCCCTGGCCCGCGCTGACCAGGCCATCGGCGCTGTTGTCCAGGCTGCCGGCGGTGACGCTGACGCTGTCCGCGCTCAGGGTGCCGGTGCGGTTATCCACGGCCCCGGCATTGATGCTCAGGGCCTGGCGGGCCTGGGCGCTGCCGTTCTGGTTGTTGAAGTCGCCGGTCAGGGCCAGGGCCAGGTCGCCCTGCGCGGCGCTGATCAGGCCGCCAGCGCTGTTGTCCAGGCTGTCGGCGGTGACGCTGATGGCGTCGCCCAGCAGCGTGCCGGCGCTGTTGCGCTGTTCACCGCCGCTGACGTCCAGGCGCGTCGCGGCCTGTACGGTGCCTTGGCGGTTGTCCAATAAAGCCGTCTTGACCTTGGCGCTGCCGACGCTGGCAGCCAGCACGCCACCGCGGTTATCCAACCGGCGGGCGTCCAGGTCGAGGGTGTCGGCCAGCAGGCTGCCGTCGCGGTTGTCGAAGTTAGCGGCTACTACCTTGAACTGGCCACCCACCACTTCCAGGCGCCCGGCGCGGTTGTCCAGGCTCGCCAGGCTGAGGTCGACATTCTGGCCCGCACCAAAGCGAATCAGGCCTCCCAGGTTGGCAATGGCCGGGGTGTTGAGGTTGAGGCTATTTTCCCCGCGCAGCCGCGCACCGCTGCCGGTGTTGGTGAGCTGGGCGGTGGTCAGGGTGACGTCGCGGCCCTGGATTACGCCGTTGTCGTTACCCAGGGTGTGGGTGGCGGTAGCGGCCAGGGTGCGGCTGGCGATCACGCTGGCGCTGTTGCTGATGTCGGCGGCTTGCAGGGTCACGTCGCCCTGGCTGTTGCGGCTGTTGTCGGCGTTGACGCCGGCTTCGATCACGCCGCGGTTGCTCAGCTGGCCGTCGGCGCTGAGGGTGACGCTGTCGCGGGCGCTGATGCTCTGCGCGTTGGTGAGGTCGGCGCGGCTGCGCAGCTCGGCGCGGGTACCGGCGTAGACCGGGCCCTGGGCGTCGATGCCCGAGGCCTTGGCTACCACGGCACCGTTGGCGCTGACGCTGGCCAGGGTCAGTTTGCCGTTGGCGTCGATCTGCACGTCCCCGGCGCTGGCCGCCAGGTCACCGGCCAGGCGCACGCCCACGCCTTTCTCGGTCCCCACCAGCTTCACCGCGCCCACGTACATGCCGCCCAAAGCGGCGCTATCGATGGCCAGTTCCGGCTTCTGCGAGCCATCGTCGGCGCGGGCCGTGGCCTGCAGGGTGTCGGCGTTGACGTCGTTGCGGCCAGCCACCACGGTGAGGTGCTTGGCGTACAGGCGAGCGTTGATCTGCGCTGTGCGGGTGATCAGTTCGAACTGGTCGATGTTGCCCGCGTCGAGGCCGGCGCCTTCGATGGCGATGTTACCGCCGTCGACCTGGAAGCGGTCCAGCCGGCCGCTGCCGTCGAGCACCGGCTTGCCGGTGGTCAGGGTCGCCCGTGGCGTGTTGATGAAGCCGCAGCCGTTGCAGGTGATGCCGTAGGGGTTGGCGACGATGACCCGGGCGGCCTGCCCCGCCACCTCGGTGTAGCCCTTGAGCTGGCTGCGGTTGTTGCCGGTGACCTCGTTGAGGATGGTGCTGGCGGCCTGGCCGTTGAGGTTGGCGTTCCCCAGCACGATGCCGCCCAGTTGCGTGGCCTGGGTGCGGCCGGTGGCGTTGTTGAGGATGACGCCCTGGCTACCGACGTTGTAGTCCTGGAACTGGTTATGGGACACCCCGCTGGCGTTGGGCGCAGCGATGTTGACCACCGGCACGCCATTGCCCGCCGTCCCCAGCGTGGTACCCGGGCCGCTGACCACGATGCCATCGGCCTGGGCCCACAGCGGCTGCCAGAACATGACGTTGGCCAGCAGGAAGGCCAGGGCGCGCTTGGGCATGCCCCAGAAACGGTCGCGGGGCGCGACAGCGGCCGAGGGCTGGCGGGCCAGGAAGGCAAGGTGACGGGCGTCCATGTCGGGTACTCGTTGCAGCGGGAATTAGAGGTAGAGGTTCAGGCAGAAGCGGTTTGGAAGCGACAGCCAGGGGCGCCATGAGGGGGGGCTGGAAGCAAACATCGATTCGATCCTTGAAGCGTCGGGGGGTGCTGGGGAGCGGCGATACTAGGGGGCCAGGGCGGGATCGTCAAACGCTCGACACAATCAAGACACAATCCGCTTAAACGCAGATAAAACCACAAAAATGCCTAAAAACCTCGGCAAACGTGCCGCCAAATTGATGGATCCAAACTTTGCTAGCGCAAGCTGTACCCCCTACAGATGTAGGGGCTGGCCCCGATGAACGGCAACACTCGTTACAACTTTCCTACAGATTTTGAGCATTGTAGGAAGCGCTTGGCGCGGCGATGCAGGGTTGCGAGCAGGAAGGGACTACGCAGCGGGCCTGGGTCGCAGCCCATTGAGGATCAGCCCCCGGACATTCTCCAGCACCTCCTGGAAAAATACCGGGTCACTCAGGCCCTTGCCCGTCACCGCCGCCACTTGGCTGGCGAAGTCAGCGTAGTGCTGGGTAGTGGCCCAGAGGGAGAAAATCAGGTGGTGGGGTTCGATCGCGGCTAGCTGCCCGGAGTCGATCCAGGCCTGGATCACCTGCACCTTGCTTTCCACCAGATCGCGCAGCGGCTCCTGCAACTCCTTGAGCAGCAACGGCGCACCCTGGACGATCTCCAGGCAGAACAGCCGCGACTCGGCGGGGTGGTCGCGGGACAGTTCCAGCTTGATGCGAATGTAGTCACCGATAGCCTGCAGCGGATCCTGTTCGGCGCTGAAACCACGCAACGGCCGCAACCATACCTCCAGCAATTGGCGCAACACGCTCAGGTACAGCTCGTCCTTGGTGCTGAAGTAATACAACAGGTTGGTCTTGGAGACGTCGGCCAGGCTGGCCACCTGGTCCAGGCTGGTGCCATGCACACCGAAACGCGAGAACAGCTGCAGGGCGGCGTCGAGAATGACCGTGCGCTTGCTCTCCACCAAGCGGTGGCGGCGCTTGAGGGTGGCGGCGCTAGGAGTGCGCCGGGCCTTGGCCGGGGCAGCGGGCTCTTTCTTCACAGGGGCGTCCTTTGACCGGCTGAACAACAGTCGCACTTTACCGCGCGCAACGCCCGTGGCAACCACCCCGCCCCGCCCCAACGCTGTGCGGCGTGCACAAACCAGGTGCTCCAGCACGGACCGTTTGGTCTGGTGCAAAAACCAAGCCGTTGACTGCAAAGAGGAAAATGAAGATGGCCTGGTTAGTGCTAGTGCCCTTGAGCCTTTTTCCCGCCCCGTGCAAGAGGATCGCCCCATGGACGTCGGAATCTTCATTCCCATCGGCAACAACGGCTGGCTGATTTCCACCACTGCGCCCCAGTACAAACCCACCTTCGAGCTGAACAAGACCATTGTGCAGAAAGCCGAGTACTACGGCTTCGATTTCGCCCTGTCGATGATCAAGTTGCGCGGCTTCGGCGGCCAGACCGAGTTCTGGGAACACAACCTGGAGTCCTTCACGCTGATGGCAGGACTGGCCGCGGTGACCTCTCGTATTCAACTGTTCGCCACCGCCGCCACCCTGACCCTGCCCCCGGCCATTGTCGCGCGCATGGCCAGCACCATCGACTCGATCTCCGGCGGGCGCTTTGGTGTCAACCTGGTGACCGGCTGGCAGAAGCCCGAATACGAGCAGATGGGCCTGTGGCCCGGCGACGCGTTCTTCCACACCCGCTACGCCTACCTGGCCGAATACGCCCAGGTACTGCGCGACCTGTGGAATACCGGGCGCAGCGACTTCAAGGGCGACTACTTCACCATGGACGACTGCCGGGTCAGCCCCACGCCGCAGGCCGACATGAAAGTGATCTGCGCCGGCCAGAGCGACGCCGGCATGGCGTTTTCATCACAGTACGCCGACTACAATTTCTGCTTCGGCAAAGGCGTGAACACCCCTACCGCTTTTGCCCCCACCGCTGAACGCCTGATCCAGGCGAACGCGAAAACCGGGCGAGCGGTCACCTCGTGCGTGCTGTTCATGGTCATCGCCGCCGACACGGACGAGCAAGCCCGCGAGCGCTGGGAGCTGTACAAGGCCGGCGCCGACCAGGAAGCCATTGCCTGGCTAGCCGACAAAGGCGCCGCCGACCAGAGCCCCGGCTCGAACATGCGCCAGATGGCCGACCCGACCTCAGCGGTGAACATCAACATGGGCACCCTGGTGGGGTCATGGGCGAGCGTGGCGAACATGCTCGATGAGGTGGCGTCGGTGCCCGGCACCCAGGGAGTGATGCTGACCTTCGATGACTTCGTGCAAGGGGTGGAGGACTTCGGCGAAAAGATTCAGCCGCTGATGACCAGCCGCCAGCACATCAACCTGCTCAAGGAAACCGCCTGATGAACGCCCCTGCCCCTTTCAGCGGCTACGCCCTGCCGGCCGACCCGCTACCTGCCCGTACCTTGCCGGCCCGCCCGGAAGCGTTGAGCCTGAAGGCCAGCGAGACCGCGCTGGTGGTCGTCGACATGCAGAACGCCTACGCCAGCGTGGGAGGTTACCTGGACCTGGCCGGGTTCGATGTGAGCAACACCGGCCCGGTCATCGCCAATATCCGCAAGGCCCTGGTCACGGCGCGCGCCGCCGGCATGCCGGTGGTGTTCTTCCAGAACGGCTGGGACGCCGAGTACATGGAAGCCGGCGGCCCAGGCTCACCCAACTGGCACAAGTCCAACGCCCTGAAAACCATGCGCCAGCGCCCCGAACTGCACGGCACGCTGCTGGCCAAGGGCGGCTGGGACTACCAGCTGGTGGACGAATTGCAACCGCTGCCTGGTGACCTGCTGGTGCCCAAGACCCGCTACAGCGGCTTCTTCAATACCCCCTTCGACAGCCTGATGCGCAGCCGCGGCATTCGCAACCTGGTGTTCACCGGCATCGCCACCAATGTGTGCGTGGAGTCCACCTTGCGCGACGGTTTCTTCCTGGAGTACTTCGGCGTGGTACTGGCCGATGCTACCCATCAGGCCGGCCCGGCCTTCGCCCAGCAGGCGGCATTGTTCAATATCGAGACGTTCTTCGGCTGGGTGTCCAGCGTCGAGGACTTCTGCACCACCTTCGCTACCGCCAGCGCCTGAGAGGAATTGCCCATGAGCAAGAAAGCCATTATTCCCGCCGGCACCGGCACGCCCATCGCACCCTTCGTACCGGGCTCCCTGGCCGATGGCATTTTGTATGTGTCGGGCACCCTACCCTTCGACAGAGATAACAACGTGGTGCATGTGGGCGATGCCGCCGCCCAGACGCGCCATGTGCTGGAGACTATCAAGGGCGTGGTGGAGACTGCCGGTGGCAGCCTCGACGATGTTACTTTCAACATGATCATGCTGCGCGACTGGGCGGACTACGCGGCCATCAACGCGGTGTACGCCGAATACTTCGCCGGTGAGAAACCGGCGCGGTATTGCATCCAGTGCGGGCTGGTGAAACCGGATGCGCTGATCGAGATCGCCAGCATCGCCCATGTCGGCCGAGGATAATCATATTATGTATTACGAATGGCTGGGTCGCAGCGACCCGCAAGCCCCCGTCCTGGTGCTCAGCTCCGGCCTTGGGGGCTCCGCACGCTTCTGGGGCCCGCAGATGACTGAGCTGGGCCAGCGTTTTCGCGTGCTGGTGTACGACCACGCCGGCAGCGGCCGCAGCCCGGCCACGCTGCCCGAGGGCTACAGCATCGCGACCATGGCCGCCGAACTGCTCGCCCTGCTTGACCGGCTGGAAGTGAGCCACTGCCACTTCATGGGCCACGCCCTGGGGGGGCTGGTGGGACTGGAGCTGGGGTTGCAGCGCCCGACGCTGGTGCGCAGCCAGGTACTGGTCAACGCCTGGAGCAGCCCTAACCCGCACAGCGCGCGATGCTTCGCGGTACGCAGGAATTTGCTCAACCACAGTGGCCCGGCAGCCTATGTGCAGGCCCAGGCGCTGTTCCTTTACCCCGCCGACTGGATCGCCGCCAACAGCGCCCAACTGGCCGAGGAGGATGCCCACGCCCTGGCGCATTTCCCGGAGCCGGCCAACCTGCTCAAGCGCATCGCCGCCTTGCAGGCGTTCAACGTCGACGCCCACTTGGCGCAGATCATGACGCCCACCTTGCTGCTGGCCAACCGTGACGACATGCTGGTGCCCTGGCAGCGGTCCCAGGTGCTGGCCGAGGGCTTGCCCAATGGCCGCCTGCACCTGCTCGAGTACGGCGGCCATGCGTCCAGCGTGAGCGACAGCGCCACCTTCAACCGCGTGGTGCTGGATTACCTGACCGCGCAGGCCTGACGCCTGCCCCGTGTCGCGAAACCGACGCGGCGCGTTGCTATAGTCCGGTGCCCCCCTGTGACCTGAGAAGGACCTTCCATGCGCCACTTGCTCGCCCCCCTCGCCGGCCTGGCCGTTGCCGCCGCCAGCTCGGTCGCCCTGGCCGCGCCGCTGCAACCCAAGGTAATGCTGATCACCCTGTTCGCCCCCGAGGCACAGCAGTGGATCGACCACCTGCAACTGACCGAGAAGGTGACGGTACCTGGCCTGTCCGCCGACTACCCCGACGTGCTGTGCAACGCCCAGCAGGTGTGCCTGATGACCACGGGCATGGGCCAGACCAACGCCGCGGCATCGACCCTGGCCCTGGCACTGTCCACCCAGTTCGACCTGCGCCAGACCTGGTTCGTGGTGGCGGGCATCGCCGGCATCAACCCTCACGAGGGCACACTCGGCACGCCAGCGTGGGCCCACTACCTGGTCGAATTTGGCACGCAGTGGGAACTGGATTCGCGGGATGCGCCCAAGGCGTGGCCCACCGGCTACCTGGGCATCAATACCCAGAACCCTGAACAGAAGCCCCCCCTGGACTACAAGACCGAGGTATTTGAACTCAACCCCGCGCTGCAGGCCAAGGCCTACGCGCTGTCACGCAACGTCGCGCTGACTGAAAGCCCGGCATCGTCCGCCTGGCGCCAGCACTACCCCTACCCGCCGGCCAACCAGCCGCCCGTGGTGACCCGCTGCGACACCCTGACTGGCAACACCTGGTACTCCGGCACCCGCCTGAGCGAACGCGCCGAAGCCTGGACCCGACTGCTCACCGACAACAAGGGCACCTACTGCACGACCCAGCAGGAAGACAACTCCACCTATGAAGCGCTGCTGCGCGCCAGCCGCCTGGGCCGGGTCGATATCCAGCGCCTGGCGGTGGTGCGCGCCGGCTCCGACTTCGACCGCCCCTACCCGGGTTACAGCGAGGTCGACAACCTGCTCAAGTACGCCGACCAGGGCGGCTTCGTGCCTGCGCTGGACAACCTCTACCGCGCGGGCAACGCCCTGGTGCAGGACATCATCACCCATTGGTCGCAATGGCAGGCAGGCGTGCCCGGTACCTGACCGCCCCCCCCTGTGGGACCGGGCGAAGCTCGGGAAACGGGTGGCGCGGTGGGCAGGGGTTTACGCGGTGTTGCCTTCCCGAGCTGACGCCCGGTCCCACAGGGGAAACGCGGTGCCTGGGCTGATGCAGTTCATCGCAATGGCCCGCAACTTGCTCCTTCAAGCCTACCCCCCAACCGCGCATGGAGCCAGACAATGAACTCAACCAGCGACTGCCCCCTGACCGACGCCCCCGGCGACGGCCGCAAAGGCTTGCTGTCCCTCACCCCAGTGCTCTTCTGCGTCACCTTCTTCACCGGCGCCATGTTCGCCGGCCGCAAGCTGGCGGGGCTGGCGGCGTATGCAGTGGGCGCGGTGGCGGCCTATAGTTCGCCGTGGGTCGCACCGCTGGTGGGCATCGCCGCCTTCGCCGCCAGTTATTGGATGATGCTGCACCTGAGCGGCCAGCGCCCCCCCCATTTGCAGGAGGAGCTGTGAGCCTGACCATTGAACCGCTCGACGAGCAACTGCTCGATGAGGCCTTTTTCCGCCTGAATGCTTCGGTGGCGCCGCGGGTTTGGCGCATGGCCGAGGCCCCGCTCAAGGAGCGACCATGAACATCATCAACGCCACCCTGCGCAAACGTCAGGGCCTGTTCACCGTGACGTGCGACGGCGCCACCATCGGCGCCATCACCCCCCAGGCCGCCCCGGTCGTCGCCCGCCCGGGTGACATCGACGCCAACGGGCAGTTGCTGATCGCGCCACTGGTAGAGCCCCATATTCACCTGGACGCCACCCTCACCGCGGGCGACCCGGAATGGAACATGAGTGGCACGCTGTTCGAAGGCATCGAGCGCTGGGGCCAACGCAAGGCGACCATTACCCACGAAGACACCAAACAGCGTGCCCACACCACCTTGCGCATGTTGGCCGAGCATGGCATCCAGCACGTGCGCACCCACATCGACGTCACCGACCCGACCCTGGCTGCGCTCAAGGCCATGCTCGAGGTGCGCGACGAGGCCCGCCACCTGGTCGACCTGCAGATCGTCGCCTTCCCGCAGGAGGGTATCGAGTCATTCGACAACGGCCGTGCACTGATGGAACAAGCCATCGACATGGGCGCCGACGTGGTAGGCGGTATCCCGCACTTCGAAAACACCCGGGAACAGGGGGTCAGTTCGATCACGTTCCTGATGGACCTGGCCGAGCGCACAGGCTGCCTGGTGGATGTGCACTGTGACGAGACCGACGACCCCCACTCGCGCTTTCTTGAAGTGCTGGCCGAACAAGCGCGGGTGCGCGGCATGGGCAGCCGCGTGACCGCCAGCCATACCACGGCGATGGGCTCCTACGACAACGCCTATTGCTCCAAGCTGTTCCGGCTGCTGAAGCAATCGGGCATCAATTTCGTCTCCTGCCCCACCGAGAGCATTCACCTGCAGGGCCGCTTCGATACCTTTCCCAAGCGCCGCGGCGTGACGCGCGTGGCCGAGCTGGACCGCGCCGGCCTGAACGTGTGCTTTGGCCAGGACTCGATCAAGGACCCCTGGTACCCGCTGGGCAACGGCAACATCCTGCGCGTGCTGGATGCCGGTTTGCACATCTGCCACATGATGGGCTTCGAAGACCTGGCGCGCAGCCTTGACCTGGTGACTGACAACGGCGCCCGCGCCTTGAACCTGGGCGAGCGTTATGGCGTTGAGGTGGGCCGGCCGGCGAACCTGGTAGTGCTGGATGCCGAAAGTGATTATGAAGCGGTGCGGCGCCAGGCCAAGGCGCGGGTGTCGATCCGCGGGGGGCACGTGCTGATGACGCGGGTGCCGGAGCGGGTAGTTTTCGAAGGGTGTTGAGGGACACCCGATTATCCAGGGGGGCGTAGTGCCTGTGTTGAGGCTTTCTCCAGTTGCCCACGGCCGTGGCAGGATGTTGTTGGCGCCCTTGAGATCGAGCGCCGCCCGCAAAACCCTGTTACAAAGCGCTTGCCACAGGCACACTACCCCCTGGCCACACAAGGAACCCCACAGTGCCCGCCGAACGTACCCCGCCCGCCACCTGGATCGCCCTCCTGGTCGCGGTGACTTTTTTCATGGAAAACCTCGATGCCACGGTGATCAGCACCGCGCTGCCACAGATCGCCGAGCAATTCGGCAAGGCCCCCGTGGACCTGAACATCGGCATCAGCGCCTATTTGCTGGCGGTGGCTATCTTCATTCCGCTGTCAGGCTGGGTCGCTGACCGGTTCGGCACCCGCCGGGTGTTTTCCCTGGCCATCAGCCTGTTCACCCTGGCATCGTTGTGGTGCGGCCTGAGCCAGAGCCTTGAGAGCTTCGTTGCCGCGCGCGTGCTGCAGGGCATTGGCGGCGCCATGATGGTGCCCGTGGGGCGCCTGGCCGTGCTGCGCACCACCGAGAAGAAAGACCTGGTCAAGATGATCGCCGTCATCACCTGGCCAGGTCTGGTGGCGCCTATCCTCGGCCCGCCCTTGGGTGGCCTGATCGTGACCCATGCGTCCTGGCCGTGGATTTTCTACGTCAACCTGCCCCTGGGCTTGATCGCCCTGGCCTGGGCCCTGTGGAGCGTGCCGAAAGGCACTGCTGAAACCGCGCGCCCCTTCGACAGCCTCGGCTTCCTGCTGCTGGCCGGTGCCTGCGCGGCATTGATGCTGGGCCTCGAGTGGCTGGGCAGTGGTGAACACCTGGGCACCGGCGTCGGTTTGCTGGTGGCGGGCGGGGTACTGGCGGCGCTCGCCATTCGCCATTGCCGTCGCCATCCAACGCCCTTGTTGCCGTTGGGTTCGGTGAGCATCGACACTTTCCGCGTCAGCATATTCGGCGGCTCGCTGTTTCGCGTCGCCATCAGCGCCCTGCCGTTCCTGCTGCCGCTGCTGTTCCAGGTAGGCTTCGGGTTTTCCCCGGTATACGCCGGCACCCTGGTGTTGGCCGTGTTCGCCGGCAACCTGGCGATGAAGCCCTTCACCACGGCGATCATGCGCCGCTACGGCTTCCGTCAGGTGCTGCTGGTCAACGGCCTGATCGGCGTGGCCTCGATCGCTGCCTGTGCGCTGTTCAGCGCCGAGACCCCCTGGCCGCTGGCTGCCCTGGTGCTGTTCATCGGCGGCCTGTCGCGCTCCATGCAGTTCACCTGCTACAACTCCATCGGCTTCGCGGACGTACCCAAGGACCGCATGAGCGAAGCCTCGACGCTGTTCAGCATGTTCTTCCAACTGGGCATGGGCGTGGGCGTGGCCGCCGCGGCGCTGCTGCTGCGCCTGTCGATGAGCGTCCAGCACCATGCGGCCCATGCCCAGCCCAGCGATTTTCGCGTGGCGTTCATCGGCATCGCGGTGCTGGGCCTGATGGCGCTGCTGGATGCGGTGAAACTGCCCCGCCAGGCCGGCGCCCAGGTGCTGCAGCGCTGAGGACGCGCTGGCGAATCAGCGACGGCTCGGCATGATGCGCAGTTCCAGGTACTGCAGCAGCATGATGGTCTTGCCGTCGTTGATCTGGCCATTGCTGACCATGGCCAGGGCTTCGTCGAAGCCCAGTTCCAGCACTTCTATGTCCTCCCCTTCGTGTTCCAGGCCGCCGCCTGCATTGACCCGGTCATGCGCCTCGTATTCACCGATGAAGAAGTGAATGCGCTCGGTGACCGCGCCGGGGCTCATGAAGGCGTCGAAGATCTTTTCCACCGCCTTGACCCGGTAGCCCGTCTCCTCCTCGGCTTCCAGGCGGATGCGCTCCTCGGGGCTGGCGTTGTCCAGCAGCCCGGCAGCGGTTTCGATCAGGTAGCCATCGCTGCCGTTGAGAAAGCACGGCAGGCGAAACTGGCGCACCAGCACCACGGTGCGCCTCGCCAGGTTGTACAGCAGGATGGTCGCGCCATTGCCACGGTCGTATACCTCGCGGTGCTGGGTTTGCCAGGTGCCATCGCGCCGCCGCAGGTCGAAGGTGTACTTGGTCAGCAGGTACCAGTTGTCCGAGAGCAGTACCTTGCCCGTGATGCGGAGGGGACTGTCAGCCATGGAGGGTCCTTTGCGGTGAGACATCGAAGGCGCAGGGTCACCCGCGCGTATGGCTGTCGTCAAGGCCCGGCGCCAGGGGGCACACCGCCTGGGCCCGCTCGCTCAACGCCCGGCGCAAGCCCTGCAACTGCGCGATGCGCTCGTCGATGGCGGCCAGCTTCTGCGCGAACACTGCCGCCAGCCGCTCGGCAGGCTCGTTGCTGCTCTGCCACAGCGCGGGGAGGTTCTCCCCCACCTCGGCCAGGCTGAAACCCAGTTGCTGCGCGGTGCGGATGTAATGCACCAATTGCACCGTATCCGGGTGGTAGTGCCGGTAGCCATTGGCTGCCCGGGTGGAACGAATCAACCCGCGCTCTTCATAGAAACGCAACGCGTCACAACTGACGCCCGCCGCCTTGGCCACTTGCCCGATCTTCATGATTTCTCCTTGACCCTGGACCCTGCACCAGGGTTTAGCCTGGCGACTCTATCATTCTGGAGCGTCACGAACATGGATACCCCTCGTTACCTGCGCCTGGTGCGCACCAGCGCCTGGTATGACCTGCTGGCCACCGGCGCCTTCATCACCCCCTGGAGCATGCACTGGGTGGTGAGCCAACTGGGGCAGGTCTCTACCCGGCTGGGCCTGGGTGCGCCCGCGCCGCTGCTTGACCCCGTGCACATGCTGCTCGCCAACCTGCTGGGCAGCGTAGTGGTGGTGTGGGCGCTGTTGCGGCTGTGCCACACCCGCCCGGAACAGGGCGCTTACGATGCCTTGGCGCGAGGCTTGTTCGCGGTGTGGCAGGTCGTCGCGGTGGCGAACGGCGCCAGTGCGCTGGTGCTGGGGTTTACCCTGATGGAAGCGGTATTCGGGGTCGCCCAGGGGTGGCCCTGGGTGGCTGGCAAACTCCTGGGTCGGGCGCCAAAGACGAACGTCTCACCGACCTGACAACGGGTGCTTCAACCCCGCGCCTCCACCTGTTCATTCAAATCACTCTCCTCTTCGGCCAGCGCCTGGGGCAACGAGGCCCGCAGGTGCTCGACCCAGGTGCGGATCTTGGCGTCCAGGTACAGGCGCGAGGGGTAGATGGCGTACAGGTTCAAGCGCTGCAGCCGGTAGCCCGGCAGCACGCGCTTGAGTTCGCCGTTGCGCAGGCCGTCGATGGCCGAGTAGCTGGGCAGCACGCCGATGCCCATGCCGCTGCGAATGGCCACGCGCATGGCATCGATGGCATTGACCTGAAACGGCGAGGCCCGCAGCGCAGCCACCACTGGGCCGTCGGGGCCCTCGAACTGCCAGCGGTTGTCCGGGTAGGCGACACTGCTCATCAGCAGGCATTCGTGGTCTTCCAGCTCTGCCGGGGTCTGCGGCGCGCCGCGACGTTCCAGGTAGCGCGGGGCAGCGCACAGCACGCTGTAGATGGTCCCCAGGCGCTGGGAGATGTAACCGGAGTCGGGTAACTGCGCCGCCAGCACGATGGACACGTCGAAACCCTCCTCGATCAGGTCCGGCACCCGGTTGCTCAGGTGCAAGTCGAAACTGACCTCGGGAAAACGTTCGCGGTAATCGGCCATTGCCTCGATCACGTAGTGCATGCCGATGCCGGCCATGGCGTGCACCTTGAGGCTGCCGGCAGCGTAGTCCTGGGTGGCCTGCGCTTCGGATTCGGCTTCGGCCACCGAAGCCAGGATGCTTTCACAGCGCTGGTAATAGCGCTTGCCCGCCTCGGTCATGGCGATACGGCGGGTGGTACGGTTGAGCAGCCGGGTGCGCAGGTGGGTTTCCAGGTTCGACACGGCCCGGGACAGGTTGGCGGTCGTGGTGTTCATCTGCTCCGCCGCCAGGGTGAAGCTGCCGGTCTGGGCCACGGCCACGAAGGCACGCATGTGTTGAAAAATGTTCATCGTCGCCTCGGCGGACAAGGGTGGCAGCGTGATGCCCTGGCAAGCGCCAGCAGCGCGATTATAAAATTAATTACAACAAACAATCATGTTTTGTTGCGTTTATTGCATCGGTCGGCACCCGGTAAAATCCGCTTTCATCCAGAACCAACGGGCCTACCAGGGGATTGACCAGCGGTGAAACGAATTTTCTCGACCTGTGCGTTACCCCTGGCGGTAGTGACAATCACGTTAACAATCAGCGGTTGCATCAGTACCCATGGGATAGGGCCTGCTAGCCAGCCCATGGCGGCCAACCACCTGCAGACCGATAGCGCCATTGCCCAGGCCAGCCTCGATGCCCAGTGGCCCGCCGAGCGCTGGTGGCAGGCCTATGGTGATGCCCAGTTGAACGCCTGGGTCGAGGATGCCCAGCGCAACAGCCCGACGCTGGCCGAGGCTGCTGCACGGGTACGCCAGGCCAAGGCGATGGCGGGCATCACCGAAGCCAATGAAGCGCCACAGCTCAATGCCAAGGCATCGATCACCCGGCACAAGTGGCCAACCGATAACTACTACGGCCCTGGCGAACTGGCCGACGTCACCAATTTCGACAACAACGCCGCCTTGGGCCTGAGCTACTCACTGGACCTGTGGGGCCGCGAGCAGAGCGCCACCGAGCAGGCCCTGGACGCCGCCCATGCCGCCGCCGCGCAAGGGCGCGCGGCGCAGCTCGAGCTGCAGGGCAACCTGGTGCGCAGCTACATTCAGCTGTCGGAACAGTATGCTCAGCGCGACATCCTGCAGGCACTGCTCAAGCAACAGCAGCAGATCCTGAACCTGGCGCAGAAACGTTTCGACCATGGCATCGGCACCCAACTGGAAGTCAGCCAGGCGCAAACCGCACTCCCGGAGACGCGCCGCCAGATCGACGGCCTGGACGAGGCCATCGCCCTCACCGGCAACCAGCTCGCCGCGCTGGCCGGCAAAGGGCCCGGCGCTGCCCACCGCTTGCAGCGCCCGGCCCTGGCCCTGGCAGCGCCCCTGGCCCTGCCCGCGCGCTTACCTGCGCAATTGCTGGGCCAGCGCCCAGACGTGGTGGCCAGCCGCTGGCGGGTCAACGCTCAGGCCCGAGGGATCGACGTGGCCCGCGCCGGCTTTTACCCCGACGTCGACCTGAGCGCCAGCCTGGGTTTCAGCGGCACCGGCGGCGGCGTGCTGGAATTTCTCACCGCCAACAAGCTCGGCGCCAGCGTAGGCCCAGCCCTGAGCCTGCCCATCTTCGACGGCGGCCGCCTGCGTGCCCAACTGGGCGAAGCCTCGGCCGGCTATGACGTGGCCGTGGCCCAGTACAACCAGACGCTGGTGCAAGCCCTCAAGGACATCAGTGACCAGCTGATTCGCCGTCGCTCCATGGACAGCCAGGCCGCCCTGGCCGACCAGGGCGTGGCCGCCGCCCAGCGCAGCTATGACATCGCCCGGGTAGCGTTCCAGCGTGGTCTGACCGCTTACCTGGATGTGTTGAATGCGCAAACCCAACTGTTCCGTGAACAGCAGGTTCAACAGCAGGTGCAGGCCGCGCGGTTGCAGACCCAAGCGTCCCTGGTGACTGCCCTGGGCGGCGGCGTGCGGGCCGGCAGCGACAGCCCCGACCCGACCCGCGCGCAGCCGGCCAAGCCCGGCCTTGCACTGTTGCGCAAGGGGCAGGCGCTATGAGCCTGGCTACCGAATGGCGCCCGGCCTTGCAGGCCTGGGCGCAACGCGATGGGGTAACCTGGGTTTATCTGGCCAAACTGCTGACGGCGGCTTTCCTCACCTACTGGATAGCGCTGCGACTGGAATTGCCCCAGCCGTCCACGGCCCTGGTCACGGTGTTCATCGTGATGCAGCCGCAAAGCGGCCCGGTGATCGCCAAGAGTGCCTGGCGCCTGTTGGGCACCTTGCTGGGCCTGGTGGTGGTGGTCACCCTGATCGCCCTGTTCGGCCAGCACAGCGATGTGTTTCTCGGCTGCCTGGCGCTGTGGGTAGGGCTGTGTTGCGGCTTGTCGGCGCGCTACCGCAACTTCCAGGCTTATGCCTTCGTGCTGACCGGCTACACCGCCGCGATCGTCGGCGTACCTGCCTTGACGCACCCCGAGGGCGTCTACCTGTCGGCGGTCTGGCGCGCGGTGGAGATCGGCCTGGCGGTAATCTGCAGTGGCGTGGTCTCGGCCGTGATTTTCCCCCAGAGCAGCCGCACCGCCCTGCGCGCGCTGCTGGGCAAACGCCTGGGCAGCTTTGCCGCCTTCGCCGCCGACAGCCTCCAGGGGCGCCTGCCCGAAGGTGCGTTTGCCCAGCACAACCGGCGCCTGGTGGCCGAGGCCGTGGGCCTGGAACACCTGCGCAGCGTGACCGTGTTCGAAGACCCGCTGACCCACCTGCGCAGTGGCCGCCTGAGCCGCCTGAACAGTGAGTTCATGCAGTGCACCACCCGCTTCAACGCGTTGTACCAGCAGCTTGAACGCCTGCGCCATGAAGCGCCCACTGCCTGGCACGACCTGCACCCGGCACTGGCCGGGTTGCTCCGGTTGCTGGAAGACTATCGTGACCAGCCTTTGGACGGCGCCAGCGCTGTGCCGCTAGTGGCGCGCCTGGAGGCGCTGCAGCACATGACGGCCCAGCGCCTGGCGCATTTGCCGGCCACCCTGCACCAGCAAGACCTGGATACTGCCGGCGAGTTGCTCATGGGCCTGCTGCACGAATTGCTCGACTACGCCCGCACCCACGCGTCCCTGGCCAGCCACCGCCACCCCCGCGAGCAATGGGCGGTGGGCTTCACCCCGCGCACCAACCTGTGGGTGTGCGCTGCTTCGGGCCTGCGCGGCTTCATCACGGTGGCGCTGGCGGCCAGCTTCTGGCTGGCCACGGCCTGGCCCAGCGGCGTCAGCCTGGTGATTTCCGCCGCCGCAGGCATCAGCCTCACTGCGTCCACGCCCAACCCCTGGCGCGCCGGCGTGCAGATGGGCATGGGTGTGATGCTCAGCAGCGTGGTGGGGTTTGTCGAATACTTCCTGGTGTACCCGCACATCGATGGCTTCGTGCTGCTGTGCTTCGTGCTCGCCCCGGCACTGCTGCTGGGCGGGTTCCTGACCACGCGCCTGTCGACCATGGGGATCGGCCTGGGCTACCTGATCACGTTCGCCTCCGGTGCGATCCCGGCCAACCTGACGGTCTATAACCCCACCGGTTTCATCAACGACTGTATCGCCAATATCATCGCCTTCGGGGTCTGCGCCATCGCCGGCGCGGTGGTGCTCCCCACCCACGCGCCCTGGGCATGGCGCCACTTGCAACAGGACCTGCGGCGCCAGGTAGGCTTTGCCGCCCACGGTCGCCTCAAACACCTGCGCCAGCGCTTCGAAAGCCGTAACCGCGACGTATTGCAACATGCCACGTCACTGGCCGCGGCGCGCCCGCCCGTGCAAGACAACCTGCTGCAATGGGCCCTCAGCGTTCAGGACGTGGGGCATGCCCTGGTGCGCCTGCGCGAACTGGGACAGGCCCCGGCGGCCGTGGCCGAGGCGCTGACACAGCTGTTCGAACGCCCCGCCGTGGCGCGCCGCCACGAAGCGCTCAAGGCGCTGGACGAGGCACTGGCGCAATCACCCTCGCAACCAGCGGCCGCGTACCTGCACTTCATCCGCAGCGCGCTGCTCAACCCTCGCTCGCCCTTGGCCCAGCTGTGACCCGGAGTCGCCCATGCCCCGCGAACTGATGTTCCTGGAACTCTACCTGCCCACGCTGCTGCTGTTGCTGGCCGTCGGCGCATTGCTGACCTGGTCGCTCGACCGGTTGCTGATCGCGCTGAACCTGTACCGGTTCTTCTGGCACGCCCCACTGGTGCGCCTGAGCCTGTTCATTTGCCTGTTCAGCGCCCTGGCGCTGACCGTTTACCGTTGAGATCGCCCCAATGAAAACATTCTTCAGCGTGGTGGCTACCCTGGTGGTAGTCGCTGCCGCCGCCCTGCTGGGGCACACCGTGTGGGATCATTACATGGCCCAGCCCTGGACCCGCGACGGGCGCGTGCGCGCCGACATCATCAACGTCGCGCCGGACGTCAGCGGCGTGGTGGTGGCCGTGCCGGTGCACGACAACCAGTTGGTGAAAAAAGGCGATGTGCTGATGCGCATCGACCCCGACCATTACCAGGCGGCCGTGGCCCAGGCCAAGGCGCTGGTGGCCTCACGCAAGGCGACCTGGCAGATGCGCGAAGTCAATGCCAAGCGCCGCGCTGACATGGACAGCCTGGTGGTGTCCAGGGAAAGCCGCGAAGACGCCGGCAACACCGCCAACGCTGCCCAGGCCGACTACCAGCAGGCCCAGGCCGAACTGGCTGCCGCCGAGCTGAACCTGAGCCGCACCCAAGTGCTGGCCACCACCGATGGCTACGTCACCAACCTCAATGTGCACCCTGGCGACTACGCCAAGGTGGGCGAGGCGAAAATGGCCGTGGTCGACCGGCATTCCTTCTGGGTGTATGGCTATTTCGAGGAGTCGAAGCTGCCCCGCGTCCATGTGGGTGACCCGGCCCGGCTGGAAATGATGAGTGGTGACGTGCTGCGGGGGCATGTGGAGAGTATTTCGCGCGGCATTTACGACCGGGACAACCCTGAAAGCCGCGAGCTGGTGGCCGACGTCAACCCTACGTTCAACTGGGTGCGGCTGGCCCAGCGGGTGCCCGTGCGCATTCACCTGGATGCGGTACCCCAGGGCACGGTGCTGGCGGCAGGGACCACCTGCACGGTGGTCATCGAGCCCGACCACGCTTGAGCGACCAACGTGGTGCCGGGTTGCCGGGCTTCGCCGAACCCGGTTCAGTCAGCGATCAGTTGCTCGAAGGCTTTCACCGCTTGGGCCACCGCTGGCAGCCGGTCGCGCTCGGCCAGCCAGGTCAGCACCAGGCGCTCTTCGCTGGGTAGGTCTTCGACCCGACGCTGGTGCAGGCCCGACTGCACCGTTTCGCCGGGCCACACCGGTAACAACGCCACCCCTGCCCCCGCCGCCGCCAACGCCAGCGCCGCGGCGATGTCCGAACACTCGAACGCCACCTCGGGCCGCAGCCCCGCCGCGGCGAAGGCCTGCTGCACGCGTTCGTAGAACCCGTGGCCCTGGCGCCGGCGCACCACGATCAGGGGCAAGCGGGCCAGTTCGGCCAGGGTGCATGTGCTGCCCTCGGGCAGCCGACCGGGCAAGGCTTCCACGGCCATCAGCGCCAAGGGTTGCAGGGCAACGGTATGCAAGAGAGGGTTGGTCACCGGCCACTGGCTCACGGCGAAGTCCAGCTGGCGGGCCTGGAGCATGTCCTCCAGGGCAGCGGGCTCAGCGTGGTAGACGGAAAAGAGAATTTGCGGCAGTTGCCGCTTGAGGTCGGCCATGACGCGCGCCACGCAACCGACCCCGGAAGTCACCGTGCCGATGCTGACCTTGCCACTGATGCCCTGGGCCAGTCCGCGCATTTCGGCATCGATTTCATCAGCCAGGCTGAGCAGCTCGCACGCGCGCCGGTACAGGTGCAGCCCCGCGTCGGTGACCAGCAGGCCGCGGCCCTGGCGCTCGAACAGTTGCACGCCGTAGTCGGCTTCCAGGCTCTTGAGGTGCTGGCTCAAAGGGGGCTGGGCGATGTGCAGTGCCTCGGAGGCAGCGGCGATGGATTTACGCTCGACAATGGTCTTGAAGTACAACAATTGGCGCAAATTCATGAAGAGCTCGGTCCAGGGGGTGTGGACCAAGGATAGCGGAACCGCTTAGTTGGAGCAGCCCTTGCCCATCACGCGGTACACCAGCGAATGACGCTGGCCTTGGCTGTCTTCGTAGACCATGGTGACCGGGACCACGGTGCACACGTCGGGGATGTCACCGGCGTCGATGACGCGGGCGATGTCGAGTTTCTGGCCGTAGGCATAGGTCTGGGCAGGCTCGGCGTGGGCGCTGGCGGCCGCGAAACCGAGGGCAAGGGCAGCGAAGGTCAGGGTGAGTCTCATGGCGTAGTCCTGTGGTGATTGAGTACCCACAGGTTAAGGACCTCGCGCGCGCGCAACCATGACCGAATTCGTCAGCACCCATACCGAAAACGTGTTCAACCGGCACCCGCACGGTTGGCTGGCGAATGAGGCGACTGAGTGTGTCAGCCAGTACGAGTTGCCCGCTTCCCGAGCTTCGCCCGGTCCCACAGGGTGACCAAGGCCCTGCAGAGGACCATTGTGGGACCGGACGCACGCTCGGAAAGCGGACAATGCGGTGTGCCTGATGCTGCGCATCAGGCCATCGCGTTACTTGGGCAGCGCGAACGCCATCACGTAGTCACCCTGCTTGGTGCCCAGCGAACCATGACCACCGGCGACCACCAGCACATACTGGCGTCCGTCTTTGCCGGTGTAGGTCATCGGCGTGGTCTGCGCGCCGGCCGGCAGGCGGGCTTCCCACAACTGTTTGCCGTTGCGCACGTCATAGGCACGCAGGTACTGGTCCAGGGTGGCGCTGAGGAAGGCCACGCCGCCCTTGGTCATGAAGGTGCCGCCCAATGCGGGCACGCCCATGGTCAGCGGCAGCGGTACCGGCGAGTTGTCGCGCACGGTGCCGTTCTTGTGCTTCCAGATCACCTGGTGGGTGGTCATGTCCACGGCTGCGACGTAGCCCCAGGCCGGCGCCTGGCACGGCAGGCCCATGGGCGACAGGAAGGCGTTCATGATCACGCCATAGGGCGCGCCCTTGTTGGCCTGGATGCCTTCGGTCTCGCTCTTGCGGGCGGGGCCGCCTTCTACGTCCGAGGCGGGTACCAGCTTGTCGACGAAGGCCATGTAGTTGGGGTTCACGAACATGATCTGGCGTTCTGGGTCGACCGACACACCGCCCCAGTCGAACACCCCGAAGTTACCTGGGTACACCAGCGACCCCTGCAGCGACGGCGGCGTGAACGCGCCGTCGTAGCGCAGTTGCTTGAAGTCGATGCGGCACAGCATCTGGTCGAACGGGGTCACGCCCCACATGTCACGCTCGGTCATCACCGGTGGCATGAAGTTGAGCTGCGACTTGGGCTGGGTAGGCGCCGTGTGGTCGCCGGTGACTGCGCCACCCGGTACGGGGACTTCGTCGATGGGCACGATCGGCTGGCCGTTGGTGCGGTCCAGTACGTAGACGCTGCCCTGCTTGGTGGACGCGATCACCGCCGGCTTGATGCCGTCGGCGGTCTTGATGTCCATCAGGCTGGGCTGGCCGCCCACGTCCATGTCCCAC
This sequence comes from Pseudomonas eucalypticola, assembly GCF_013374995.1. NCBI lineage: Bacteria > Pseudomonadati > Pseudomonadota > Gammaproteobacteria > Pseudomonadales > Pseudomonadaceae > Pseudomonas > Pseudomonas eucalypticola. Next base: position 3,523,084 of record NZ_CP056030.1, read on the forward strand.
AGGTCATGATGGGTGAACTGGTAGGTCCAGCGCACGTGGCCGGTGGCGATGTCCAGGGCGGTGACGCCAGCGCTGTATTTCTCCGACGCCTCGGTGCGGTTGCCGCCCCACTGGTCGGGCATCTGGTTGCCCATGGGCAGGTACATCAGGCCCAGTTTCTCGTCGAAACTGATCAGCGACCACATGTTCGGCGAGTTGCGGGTGTAGTGCTGGCCCGGGGCGATAGGCGTGGTGTCATCGGGGTTACCGCTGTCCCAGTTCCATACCAGGTGGCCATCGTGCACGTCATAGGCACGCACCACACCCGAGGGTTCGTCAGTGGAGACGTTGTCGGTGACGTGGCCGCCAATGACCACCAGGTCCTTGGTCACGGCCGGTGGCGAGGTCGAGTAGTAGCCGCCGGCGGCGAAAGTCCCGATGTTGGCGCGCAGGTCGATCTGGCCCTTGTCGCCGAAGCCTTCGCAGACCTTGCCGGTGTCGGCGTCGAGGGCGATCAGGCGGGTGTCGGCGGTGGGCAGGAACAGCCGGCGTGGGCAGGCGTTCGCCGCGGCGGCCGGGCTCTGTCCGCTGGCGGCATAGGCCGCGTCATCGTGGTACGACACACCACGGCAGGTCATGTGCGCCCAGCCTTTGAAGTTGGCGGCGTTCTGGGTGCTGATCTGCGGGTCGTAGCGCCAGATTTCCTTGCCGGTGTCCGGGTCCAGGGCGATGACCTTGCTGTGCGGGGTGCACACGTAGAGCATGCCGTTGACCTTCAGCGGGGTGTTCTCCGCGGTAGTCTCGCCCGGGTCGTTAGGGCCGGGGATGTCGCCGGTGCGGTAGGTCCAGGCCGGTTGCAGCTTGTCGGCGTTGGCCGGGGTGATCTGCGCCAGCGGCGAATAGCGATCGCCGAAGGCGGTACGGCCATAGGCCTGCCAGTCGCCCTCGGGCATGGCCGGGGCGCCGCTGGCGGTACCGGCGGTGTCGCGGTCCAGTTGGCCTTGGATTTCACCTGGGTGGGTGAACTGGCTGGCGATGGCGGTGGCGCCTGCCAGGACCACGGCCACGCTCAGGGTGCCGGTGCCCAGGGCATAGGGCACGCCCGCCAGCAGCGGCCTGCGGAACCAGGGCAGTAACAGCACCAGGCCGAGCACGAACCACAAGGCCAGGCGTGGCACCAGTTGCCACCAGTCCAGGCCCACTTCCCACAGCGACCACAGGGTGCTGGCGAACAGCACCAGGGCGTACAGCGGCAACGCGGCGCGCCGGCCCGCCAACAGCAACGCGCCAGTCAGGGCGATGCCGAGGCCACTCAACAGGTAGTACAACGAGCCACCCAATGTGGCCAACTTGATACCGCCGGCCAACAGGGCCAGGCCCATCAGCAGCATCACCACGCCGAGCAGGCTCGGCAGCAGGCGACGCGGCGTGGAAGCACGGTCTGTGCTCATAGTGCGTTTTCTCCAGAATGATGAAAGGCGCGCGACGACCGCCCGGTCTATACCGAGTGCAGCGTTGCGACGGCTTAGGTTTTTTATGGTTCTTCACGAATTGCCAGGAAAGTTGGTGATGCTTACAAAGATCTTTAGTGAACAAACAAAGCGGACTAGGTGATCTCACAGGCATAACTGGCTCGAAACAGATGTGGGAGTGGGGGGGCGCCGAGCCCTTGCCCGGGAAGCGCCGTGCGGACGGCGCTCGATCACAACGGCGACACAACAACGTCGCCTGGAGCTTGGTAGCCCTGCTGCAATCTCGAGCCAGCAACTCCGATGAACAATCCTGTAGCCCCGGCTTGCAACCGCGTCAAGGCAGAAAGACGCATGTCTTGGGATTTCCTGCGCGTTTGAAACCGAGCGCCGCCCGCGCGGCGCTTCCCGGGCAAGGGCTCGGCGCCCCCCACTCCCACATCTGTTTCGGGCCAGTTATGCCTGTGAAATCGCCTAGTCCGCCTTGTTTGTCCACTGCGGATGGGTGGTGGTGCCACAACTTTCTCTACAGCCCGTGAAGAACCTTCTTTATAAGTACGAAGTCAGCGCAAGGTCTGACAGACACGCGACGCAAAAGGTCGATTGAAAGGCGTAACAGCACAGATACGATGTCATACCTGGGCGCGACATTGCATCGCACCAAGGTCTAATACATTTCGTTGACGGGGCTATGCCCTTCAGCAGTGACGCAGCGCCCACAGGCGGGCGATGTCACGGGCACGTTCGCGCAGCAACGGCGCCGCGTTCCGACAGGCATGTTCCAGGGTCATCGGGCCGCTGGCCAGGGCGAAGGCGGCGCTGACGCCGTGGTCGTACATCTGTTCGTAGCCGTCGCCCAGGGTGCCGGCGATGACCACCACTGGCACCTGGGCCGCGCGGGCCACGCGGGCCACGCCAAACGGTGTCTTGCCGCGCAGTGTCTGGGCGTCGAAACGCCCTTCGCCCGTGATCACCAGGTCGGCCCCCGCCACCGCCTCGGCCAGGCCCACCAGTTCAGCCACCACTTCCACGCCAGGGCGGAAGGTGGCGTTCAGGAAGGCCTTGGCGGCGAAGCCCATGCCCCCTGCCGCGCCAGCGCCCGGTGCTTCACGCAGGTCGCGGCCCAGCACCCCGGCGGCGTGATCGGCGAAGCGTCCCAGCGCGGCGTCCAGTTGCCGCACCTGTTCGGGGCTGGCGCCCTTCTGCGGGCCGAATACGTGGGAGGCGCCGTGGGGGCCGCACAAGGGGTTGTCGACATCGGCGGCCACCTCGAAAGTGACCTCGGCCAGGCGCGGGTCCAGGCCTTCGAGGTTGACGCTCTGGACCTGGGCCAGGGCCAACCCGCCCTTGGCCAGGGCCGCGCCGCTGGCGTCGCGCACGTCCAGGCCCAGGGCGCGGAGCATGCCGGTGCCGGCGTCGTTGGTGGCGCTGCCGCCAATGGCCAGGATGACCCGCCGCGCGCCAGCGTCCAGGGCCGCGCGAATCAGTTCGCCGGTGCCGAAGGTGCTGCTGGCGCAGGCGTCCCGCTGGGCCAGGGGCACCAATTGCAAGCCACTGGCTTCAGCCATTTCGATGATGGCCGTGGCGCTGTCGGCCAGCCAGCCCCAGCGTGCCTGCACCGCCGAACCCAGCGGGCCCTCGACGGTTTCCGTACGCAGTTCACCGTCACAGGCCGCCAGAATCGCCTCCATGGTGCCCTCGCCTCCATCGGCCATGGGGCATTGCAGCAACTGGGCCTGGGGCAGCGCCTGGGCCAGGCCTTCAGCGATGGCGACGGCGACGCCGGCGGCGCTGAGGCTATCCTTGAACGAGTCGGGGGCGATGACGATTTTCATGACGGTTACTCCAGTTTCTTGTACGGCCCATGCTGCCAGTTGCCCGGCCGCTCTGCGCCAGGCCCCTGCACAAGGCTGGCGGCGCTTTGTTGTTCATTTCGACAAATCGGCCGGCAGCAGTTGCACCCCCAGGTACAGGGTCAGCATGCCTTCCAGGCGGTTCGGGTCGATGCCGCTCAGTTCAGCGATGCGCTCCATGCGGTAGCGCAGGCTGTTGCGGTGGATACCCAGGGCATCGGCGCAGGCCTGGCTCTGGCCGTCGTGGTCGCACCAGGCACGCAAGGTGGTCAGCAACTGGCCGCCACTGTCCTTGGCCATGACCCGATGCAACGGCCCCAGCCATTCCTCCAGGCTGTCGTCCCCCCGGTGGCGCCAAAGCATGGCCGGCAGGCGCAGGCGCGCCAGGGTCAGGCAGCGCTGGCCGGGCAGAATGTCACGGCCGTAAGCCAGCACGTCGCGCACGCCGCGGTAGCCGCGGCGCAACGTGGCCAAGTCATCGGCCGGCTGCCCCAGCGCCACGCGCTCCACCGCCCAGCCCTGGGCGCCCAGCTTGTCCAGCAGACGCTGCTCATCCACTACGACGCTGGCGGGCCGGCACCACAGCAGCGAACCGGCGGCCGGGCTCAGGCACCAGCTGTCGGGGTAGCGGCCCGCGAGCCAGGCGGCCATGGCATCGCTACCCTGCGCCGCGTGCAGCTCGAACAGCCACGGCGTGCGCGACAGTTGAGGCTTCAGGCCCATTTGCCGGGCCTCGTCGAGCAACCGCGGCGAGTCGTCGCCGTCCAGCAGCAGCGCCAGCAGGTCGTCGCAGCGCTGGCGCCGCCAATGCTGTTCCACCTGCAAGCGGCGCTGGCCCACCAGCATCTCGGCGGTCATGCGCACCAGTTCGCCGAACGTGCGCAACTGCGCCGGGTCGCCGGTCAGGCCCAGCACGCCGATCAGCCGGCCATCGAGCAGCAGCGGGAGGTTTACCCCCGGCTGCACGCCCTTCAGGCACTGCGCGGCCTGGGCGTCGAGTTCCACCACCCGGCCGTTGGCCAATACCAGTTGGGCGCCTTCGTGGCGGGTGTTGATGCGTTCCGGCTCGCCACTGCCCAGAATCAGCCCCTGGCTGTCCATGACGTTGACGTTGCAGGGCAGAATGGCCATCGCGCGGTCGACAATGTCTTGCGCAAGGTCGTGATCGAGTTCAAACATGGTCTGGAGAAATCCTGATAAACGCGTCTGTAGAATTGCACAGCCGGGGCGCTCTATGCCTGTGCAAACACACAAAGACAGTGCCTGCTTCGTCACAGACACTCAAGGGTGGCTCACGATAGCCGCGAATAACATAAAAACAGAGAGAAATTGCATGTCTACCCCAACCGCCCTTGACCATGGCACTTCCAGCGTCAGGGACGCTGTGTACCGGCGCATCACCCTGCGCCTGATCCCCTTCATCTTCGTCTGTTACCTGTTCAACTACCTGGACCGCGTGAACGTCGGGTTCGCCAAGTTGCAGATGCTCGACGCGCTGAAGTTCAGCGAAACCATCTACGGCCTGGGTGCCGGTATTTTCTTCATCGGCTACGTGCTGTGCGGCCTGCCCAGCAACCTGGCGCTGACCCGCTTCGGCCCGCGGCGCTGGATCGCGGTGATGATGCTGGCCTGGGGAGGGTTGTCCACCTGCCTGCTGTTCGTCACCACGCCCATGGAATTCTACGTGCTGCGCCTGCTCACCGGCGCTGCCGAAGCGGGCTTCTTCCCCGGCATCGTGCTGTATCTCTCCCAGTGGTTTCCCAATGCCCGGCGTGGCCGCATCATGGCCTTGTTCATGTCGGCCATTCCCGTGTCCGGCCTGCTGGGCAGCCCGTTCTCCGGCTGGATCCTCAACCACTTCGCCGTGGGCCAGCACGGCCTGGCGGCGTGGCAGTGGATGTTTCTGATCCAGGGCATTCCGACCATGGTGCTGGGCGCGCTGGCCTATTTCCTGCTCAGCGACAGCTTCGCCAAGGCCACCTGGCTGACCAGCGAACAACGCCACGTGGTGGAAAGCGACCTGGCCGAGGACGCCCGCAACAAACCTGCGCAGCAGCGTGACAGCCTGGGCGCGGTGTTCGCCACGCCGCTGATCTGGGTGCTGGGGCTGATCTACTTCTGCATTCAGAGCGGCGTATACGCCATCAATTTCTGGCTGCCGTCGATCATCAAGAACCTGGGCTTCAGCGATGCCCTGGTGATCGGCTGGTTGAGCGCCATTCCTTACCTGCTGGCCGGTGTGTTCATGTTGCTGGTGGGCCGCTCGGCGGACCTGCGCAACGAACGCCGCTGGCACCTGGTGGTGCCGATGCTGATGGGCGCCGCGGGCCTGGTGATCGCCGTGAACTTCGCCGCCACCCCGGCCATCGCCATCGTCGGCCTGAGCATCGCCACCATGGGCGCCCTCACCGGCCTGCCGATGTTCTGGCCCCTGCCCACGGCGCGCCTGAGCGCGGGGGTGGCCGCGGGCGGGCTGGCGATCATCAACTCGGTAGGCCAGATGGCCGGGTTCCTGAGCCCCTACATCGTCGGCTTCATCAAGGACCAGACGGGCTCCACCGACGCGGCACTGTACGCACTGGCAGGGCTCATCGTGGTGGGTAGCGCGGTAGCCTGGAAGGTCGCCGGCAAACGCGCCTGACCTGGCCTGCCCTGGCCCTGATGGCGTAAAGAGCACTGGCGGCGCCGGGGCCACCCGGCGTACCTTTGAGGCTTTCCACCGCAAAGGGATGTCACCGATGATTTACCGTGCATTGGGCCACAGTGGCCTGAAGGTTTCCGCCCTGACCCTGGGCAGCATGATGTTCGGCGAGCAGACGGCCACCGAGGATGCCCTGCGCATCATCGACAAGGCCTGGGACCAGGGGATCAATTTCATCGACACCGCCGACGTCTACAACGGCGGGCGCAGCGAGGAAATCGTCGGCGAAGCCGTGGCCCGTCACCGCCATGACTGGATTGTCGCCACCAAGGTCGGCTTCGGTCCCGCCGACGGCGTGCCCAACCGCAGCGGCCTGAGCCGCAAGCATATCTTCAACGGCGTGGAAGCCAGCCTGACACGCCTGGGCACTGACTACATCGACCTGTACTACCTGCACCGCGATGACCTCACTACGCCGCTGGAGGTGACCGTGAGCGCCATCGGCGACCTGTTGCGCCAGGGCAAGATCCGCCACTGGGGCGTGTCCAACTTCCGCGGCTGGCGCCTGGCCGAAATCGTCAACGTGGCCCAGCGCCTGGGCGTGGACAAGCCGGTGGCCAGCCAGCCGCTGTACAACATCGTCAACCGCCAGGTCGAGACCGAGCAACTGACCGCCGCGGCCTACCACGGCCTGGGTGTGGTGCCCTTCAGCCCCCTGGCCCGCGGCGTGCTCAGCGGCAAGTACACGCCTGGCGCGGCCCCCGACGCCGGCAGCCGCGCGGGGCGCCAGGACAAGCGTATTCTGGAAACCGAGTGGCGCGACGAATCCCTGCACATCGCCCGGCAGATCCAGGCGTACACGGAGGACAAGGGCGTGGGCATCGTCGAGTTCGCCATCGCCTGGGTGCTCAACAACCCCCGCGTCAGCTCGGCCATCGTCGGGCCGCGTACCGAAGCGCAGTGGGACACCTACGGCGGTGCGCTGCAGGTGAGCATCACGGCTGAGGACGAGGCTTTCATCGACAGCCTGGTAGCGCCAGGGCACCCCTCGACACCGGGCTACAATGACCCGGGCCACTTCGTCAGCGGCCGCGCCTGACCCCCGCAGGCGCTGGAAAACCAGCGCCTGCAGCTAGCCAGGGCAGGTTCAGGTCAGGCATACCAGGGGCAGGGCCTGGCGCACGGCTTCCTGTTCCGAAGCCACGGCCAGGTGCGCGATGCCGAAGGCCTTGACCGCCATTTCCCCGCGCGCCCGAGCCTCGGCGCGCTGCTGCTCGTCAGGTTCGATGCTGATCATCGCCTTGCACACCGTGGCCAGCGGAATCTTGTTGTGCTTGAGCCAGACACCGCGCTGACGGCGGTCTTCGGTAGTTTCTTCCTGGCGCAACTGGTCGTAGATCAGCACGAAGGGCCGGCCATTCTCCACCAGCGCAGTGGTTTCCGTTTCCCACTGGCTGGCGTAACCAGGCGTCACCGCCTGTTCACGGAAATAAACCAGCGGAAAGCGGCTGACGTCATGTACGGCGAAGCGGGTCGTGTCGAGTGACATGTGGTTACTCCTTGGCGTGTGTCAACGGCAGGTTAGCCGTGCAACACGGCGCAGCGGAAGTGCAGAAGACGCACTTCATAAGTGCGCGAGGCGGCATTTACCCGAGCGGCGACAGCACTGAGAATGCGTCGCAACATCATCAGGCCATCACTTCGAAACGATGGCTCTGCTGAGCGCGCGCCCCTCGCCGGGCGCCCCGGCGTTCTCCTGCATTCTCCCACTCGCTGCTCAAGGAACCGAAGATGCGCATGTCCGCGCCCTGCCCCCACAGGCTTACCTCGCTGTCCGTTGCCCTGCTCGTCACCCTGGCGGTGCCCCTGCCCGCCAGGGCCGCCACCGCCAGTTCGACCGCGACCACCGTCGACCTGCCCAGCACCACCGTCGACGCCCAGAGCATCGCTGATTCGGCCACCACCGAAGACACCCGCGCCTACACCACCGGCCAGACGGCCGCCGCTACCCGCCTGCCGCTGTCGCTCAAGGAAACGCCACAAAGCGTGACCGTGGTCACCCGCCAGGCGATGGATGACCAGCAACTGGACTCGGTTGACCAGGTGGTGGCCCGCACCACCGGCCTGTCGACCCAGACCTACGACACCGGGCGAGCGTATTTCTATTCCCGCGGGTTTCAGATCGACAGTTTCCAGTTCGACGGCATCCCCACCGCCTTCACCCCCGGCACCAGCTTCCTGGACACCGCGCTGTATGACCGCGTGGAAGTGGTACGCGGCGCCACCGGGCTGCTGACCGGGGCCGGCAACCCATCGGCGTCCATCAACCTGGTGCGCAAGCACCCCACCCCCGACTTCTCCCTCAAGGCCAGCGTCAGCGGCGGTTCGTGGGACAATTACCGCGGCACCGTGGACCTTTCCACCCCGCTGAGCGCCGACGGCCGGGTGCGTGGGCGTTTCGTGGCGGTGGAAGAGATCGGCCACTCCTACCTGGACCGCTACCAGGCGAAAAAACAGGCGTACTACGGGGTGGTGGACGCCGACCTCACCGACGACACCACGCTGAGCGTGGGCTACGAAGACCAGGACAACACCCCCACGGGGGTGACGTGGGGCGGCATGCCGCTGTTCAACAGCGACGGCTCACGCGCGCACTACTCGCGCTCGGCCTCGCTGGCGGCGAAATGGAGCCGCTGGGACACGCGCCAGCAGACGGCCTTCGCCAACCTGGAACACCGCTTCGACAACGGCTGGAACGTACGGCTGGCGCTGGACCACAGCCAGACCACCAATGACGAGCGCCTGCTCTCCACCTTGGGTTATCTGGGCACAGGGCTCTACCCACTGGCCCTTGCCGAGAAGGACACCAACCGGCAGAACAGCGTCGACCTGATGGCGAGCGGCCCCTTCACCCTGCTGGGTCGCGAGCACGAGGCCGTCGTGGGCTACATGGACTCGCGGCGCAAGGAGCATGCCCTGGGCACCGGCTTCGTGTACCCCGGCGGTGTTCTGGAGGCCAACGGCGAATTCCCCATGCCCGACTTCGGCGCCGCCTCCTGGAGCGCGACCGACGCCCTGATCAAGCAGCGCGGGGCCTATGCGGCGTTGCGGCTGTCGGTGACTGACCCGTTGAAAGTGATAATCGGGGGCCGTGTGAGTGAATACGAAATCAGCCAGGACACCGCCGGCACCCTGTTCGACTACAAGACCCGCGGGCGCTTCACCCCCTATGCCGGGGTGATCTACGCCCTGAACGACACCTATTCGGCCTACGCCAGCTACACCGAGATCTTCAACCCGCAAAGCTACAGCGACAGCAGTGGCAAGATCCTGCAGCCGACCACCGGCAAGAACCGCGAGGTGGGCTTGAAGGCCAGTTACCTGGATGGTCGGGTCAATGCCTCGCTGTCGGTGTTCGATGTGCGCCTGGACAACGTCGCGCAGACCGACACCGGCAACTACGTGCCGGTCACCGGCGCGCAAGCCTACTATGCCGCCAATGGCACCAAGTCCCAGGGCTTCGACTTCGACCTGCAGGGTGAACTGGCCCAGGACTGGAACCTGATGTTCGGGTATTCGCACTACACCGCCAGCCAGGGCGATGGTTCACGGCTGAGCAGCGCCTTGCCACGCACCACGGCGAAACTGTTCACCACCTACCGGTTACCCGGGGCGCTGGACCGTTTGACGGTGGGCGGTGGTACGCGCTGGCAGAGCGGCTTCTACGAGGATGCGACCAGCGCATTGGGGACGGTGAAGGTAGAGCAAGGCGCCTACGCCCTGACGTCGTTGATGGCCCGCTACGACCTGACCGACCAGGTGCAACTGGGCTTCAACCTGGACAACCTGTTCGACAAGAAGTACTACAGCATGATCGGCTTCTACAACCAGGCGCTGTACGGCGACCCGCGCAACTTCACGGTGTCGGTGAGCTACAAGCTGTAACGGCCACGGGCGTGCGGGAGCTGGCTGGCCAGCTCCCGCCATCAGGCATCAGGCCTTGACGATCCAGCCCGCCGGGGCTTCGACATCGCCGAACTGGATGCCGGTCAGCTCGTTGTAGAGCTTGACGGTCACCGGGCCGACGCTTTCCAGGCTGTGGAACACGTGCAGCTTGTCGTTGTACTGGATACCGCCGATCGGCGAGATCACCGCGGCAGTGCCGCACGCGCCCGCTTCCTTGAACTGGTCCAGCTGGTCGACGAACACGTCGCCCTCGACCACTTTCAGGCCCAGGCGGCTTTCCGCCAATTCCATCAGCGACAGACGGGTGATGCCCGGCAGTACCGACGGCGATTTGGGCGTGACGAACTCGTTGTGCTCGGTGATGGCGAAGAAGTTGGCCGAACCGACCTCTTCGATCTTGGAGTGGGTGAGCGGGTCCAGGTAGATGCAGTCGGCGAAGTTGTGCTGCTTCGCGTCGGCGCCGGGCAGCAGGCTGGCGGCGTAGTTGCCACCGACCTTGGCTGCACCGGTACCCTGCGGCGCCGCGCGGTCGTAGGTGGAGATGGAGAAGTTGTGCGGCTTGAGGCCACCCTTGAAGTAGGCGCCAACCGGCACCGCGAACACCGAGAAGATGAACTCGGGGGCGGTACGCACGCCGATGTTGTCACCCACGCCGATCACGAACGGGCGCAGGTACAGCGCGCCACCGGTACCGTAGGGCGGAATGAATTTCTCGTTGGCACGAACCACCTGCTTGCAGGCCTCGATGAACATCTCGGTGGGCACGTGGGGCATCAGGAGGCGCGAGCAGCTGCGCTGCATGCGCGCGGCGTTCTGGTCAGGGCGGAACAGGTTGATCGACCCGTCCTTGCAACGGTAGGCCTTCAGGCCCTCGAAGCACTGCTGGCCGTAGTGAATCGCCGTCGAGCCTTCAGCAATGTGCAGGACGTTGTCTTCGGTCAGGGTGCCTTCCTGCCAGGCGCCGTCGCGCCATACCGACAGGAAGCGCAGATCTGTCTTGATGTAATCGAAACCCAGGTTGTCCCAATTTATGCCAGCGCCGCTCATGATGCCCTCTACAGATGATCGCAAGGATGCAATTCGTTGATCAGGCGACAAAGATACGGCGCCAGGGGGCTTGCGGCAAGCGCGGTTTGCCCTGGCTGTCACGAACAGTAGGACGCGCGCTGGCCCTCTATCAACGTCAGGGCAGCCGCCCAGGCCATGTCGATGATCCGCTCGACGCCATCACTGTCGAATTGGGCAGCGGTATGGGCGCAGACATCCGCCGAGGGGTAGACCAGCTTGCCACCCCCGGCCAGGGCCTGGACCTGCGCCTGGCAAGCCCGTTCCAGGAAATGGATCTCGTGGAACGCTTCGGCCACCGTGCCCCCGCCCACCAGCAAGCCGTGGTTGCGCAGGATCATGGCCCGGTGCGGGCCCAGGTCGGCGATCAGCCGCTGGCGTTCGTCCAGCGACAGGGCGATGCCTTCGTAGGTGTGGTACGCCAGCTTGCCGTAGAACTTCAACGCGTGCTGGCTGATGGGCAGCAACCCGTGTTCCTGGGCCGACACCGCGATACCGGCGGCGGTGTGGGTGTGGATCACGCAGGCCAGGTCCGGGCGGGCCATGTGGATGGCTGAATGAATCACGAAGCCTGCGGCGTTCACCGGGATGTGCGCGCACGCGGGGTCCACGGCCTGGCCGTGCTGGTCGATCAGCACCAGGTCGCTGGCGCGCATGTGGTCGAACAGCACGCCGTAGCGGTTGATCAGGAAATGATGCTCGGGGCCCGGCACGCGCAGCGTCAGGTGCGTGTCGATCAGGTCGGTCATGCGAAAATGGGCAATCATGCGGTACAGCGCAGCGAGGTCGCAGCGGGCTTGCCACTCGGTGTCGCTGCAGGTTGCGGGGCGCGTCATGGGCTTTCCTCCTGGCGGGTGCTCTGGGGGCACCTGGCGGCTTGATGATAGCCCGTACACGCTGAAGGGTTTTGCCCATTGACGACAGTGTTGAAGCGATATGCGCCGTGCAACGCCCCCCGTGTGAAGCGTCAGCGCAGGTTGCGAGGAATCGCCAGCCCCAGGTTTTCGCGCAACGTGGTGCCCGGGTATTCGCGGCGGTACACACCTTTTTCCTGCAACAGCGGCACCACCTCCTCGGTGAAGCGGCGGAACTGTGCGGGGTGGCCGATGTAAAGGTTGAAGCCATCCACCGCCCGCGCCTCGAACCATTCGGCCATGGTCGTAGCCACGGTCTCGGCGGTGCCGACGAACGCGCCGGGGCGCAACTGGCGCGACGCCTCCACGGCCTGACGCAAGGTCAGCCTGTCACTGACGGCGCGGTCGGTGATGCGCTTGGCCACGGTAAAGAAGCTGCTGCGCGCATGCTCCAGCGCCTGTGCCGGGAACGGCGCGTCAAGGTCGTACTGGCTGAAGTCATGCCAGCCGAAGGAGCGTCCGAACTCCAGTAGCGCCTGGTCAAAGCTATGGTCGGCCTGGTGGTACTGACGCTCCAGTTCGCGAGCCTGCTCGTCCGTGTCGCCGATAAATACCTCGGCCCCTGGCAATACCAGGACCTGCTCGGGGTCGCGGCCCTGACGCACGGCGCGCGCCTTGATTTCCCGGTAGAACTGCTGGCCCTGCTCCAGGTTCGGCGCGTGGGTGAAGATCACGTCGGCGATGGCCGCGCCCAGTTCCCTGCCCTGCTCCGAATCGCCGGCCTGGAAAATCACCGGCTGGCCCTGGGGCGAGCGCTGCAGGTTCAGCGGGCCCACCACCGAAAAGTGTTCACCCTTGTGGTTCAGCGCATGCAACTTGGCGGGATCGAAATAGCGCCCGGTAGCGCGGTCGCGCACGAAGGCGTCGTCTTCCCAGGACTGCCACAGCCCCTGCACCACCTGCACATGTTCCTTGGCCCGGCCATAACGGGTGTCGTAGTCATAATGTTCGTCGCGGCCGTAATTGCCCGCGGTGCCAGCGTCGCCGCTGGTGACCACGTTCCAGCCGGCGCGGCCCTTGCTGATCAGGTCCAGCGACGCCAGGCGCCGGGCCACGTTGAACGGCTCGTTGTAGGACGTGGTCAGGGTGCCCACCAGGCCGATGTGGCGGGTAGTGACGGCCACGGCCGAGAGCAGCGTCAGCGGCTCCAGGCGGTTGAGGTAATGGGGCGGCGAACCCGGGGTGATGAACTGGCTGTCGACAATGAACAGCAGATCGAACAGTGCCGCTTCGGCCTGCCGAGCGATGTCGATGTACCAGTCGATGTTGACGCTGGCGTCGCTGGGCAATTCGGGGTCCAGCCACAGGTTGTGGCGGCCGGGGCCGCCGACGCCCATGGTCAGGGCGCCCAGTTTCAGTTGGCGTGTGCTCATGGCGACGCTCCTTATCGGTTATGGCGCGGCCTGGGCCGTGGCGGGTTGCTGCACGGCAGCGTTGAAGGATGTGTCGAACAGGCTGGCCGCCGGGTAGGACTTGATCAGCCCCAGGCCGCTGAAGAAATCAATGGTCTTCTGGGCATCGGCGATACTCTGCGGCGTGACCGGCCCCAGGTCAGTCTTGGCTCGGCTGAACCAGGCACGGGCGATTTCACGGTCGGCGCGGGTTCGCTCGGCCCAGGCATCGGCATAGGCGTCATTGTGGGCGGGGTCGGTGACGGTCCATTCGCGGGCCTTTTTCAGGCGCTGGAGAAAGTCGGTGATGGCGGCGCGCTTGTCGTCCAGCGAGTGGTTGCTGGCTACCACGAAACTCTGCGCCGGGATCAGCCCCTGGGCCGAGGCGATCACCCGGCCGCCCTGGCGCTCCTGTTGGGTGACGTAGGGTTCCCAGGTGGCGATCACGTCCACCGAACCGCCGTCCAGGGCATGGGAAGCATCCAGGGCGCTGAGGTAGCGCACGTCCACCGAGTCCCGGGGTACGCCGGCCTTGTCCAGGGCAGTGAACAGCAACTGCTGGCTCCAGGAGCCTTTCCAGATTGCCACACGCTTGCCGCGAATGTCGGCGACGCTCTTGATCGGCGAATGCTTGCCGACCACGATGGCCACGCCGTCGAGGTTTTGCCGGGTGACGGCGATGACCTTGATGGGCGCGCCCAGGGCGCCCAGGAACAGCGGCGGCGCATCGCCCAGCAGGCCCAGGTCGAGGCTGCCGGCGTTCAACGCCTCGGCCACGGGAGAGCCGGCGGTGAACTGCTTCCACTCCAGGGTGTACGGCAGCCCGTCCAGGACCCCGGCGGCCTCCATCACGGCGCGGGTGTTGTAGCTCTGGTCGCCCACTGTCAGCGTCAGCGCCGACGCGCCAAGGCTGAGGGATGCGGCCAAGGTGGCGGCCGCCAGTTGCAGGAATCTACGCACAGCAATCTCCTGATAATCGGTTATATGCAAAGGCTTGCTAAAAACCATGCTGCATAAGCTAACAGCCCCAACTCAACACGTGAAATTCATTTTAGGCATAAGTTAATATGCATTTTCCGCAACTTATAGCGCGCCCGGCGTCCCGCTCCCGAGGGCAGCCCTGCGCTTGCAGGTCAGGTACACTGCACTGATCGCCCGGCACGGGCGGCTCCATCAACGTGCAGCGGCCATGTATGGCCAGGGACTTGCCTGACCCGTTATGCGAATCATCGAGAAGAACGGCGCCCTGGTGCGCACCCTGACCCCGGCCGAACAGGTACTGGTCGAAGGCTTTGTCCTGAACCAGCTCGACGGCCATCGCCTGTTGCAGGCCAACCAGTGGCTGATGAAACTACGCGGCGCCGGCCAGTGGCTGGCCTGCGACTGCCAGCCCGCTGCCCTGCCGGTCATGAACGTGACCCTCAACAGCAGCACCGGCACGCTGTTTCTGAAGAACAACCCGGGTACCGCCGAGCACGCGGCGCACTGCCCATTCATCAAGGATGCGCGCGAGCCTGGCAGTGCCAGCGAGCACGATGAGCCGCCCGCGGCCTGGCTGGCCCCGGATGTGCCCCTCAGGTTGATTGGCGAGTTTCGTTCTTCCGGCAGCGCGCCGGGTACCAGCAACGCCAGCGGCGTGGGCACCCGCAAGGAGCAGCATCGCCTGCTGTCGCTTCTGGTGACGTTCATCGAGGCCTCGGGCCTGAACGTGTACGCCACTGACCTGAAGAAAGACCTGACCCGCCAATTCGCCGAGTTGCGCAGCGTCGCCAGCCGCTACCCGCTGGTGGAGCGCGTACCCGCCAGTCATTACCTGGAAACGCGCATCGACATGAAACACATGATGATGCTCAAGGCACGGCTGAAGGAGTCCACGGCGTTCGGCAGCCAACGGCGCTACGGCCTGCTGCTGGACTGCGTCAACGAAGTGCGCACGCGCAAGGTCTTCAACGGCCGCAGCGACAACGGCTTCGACTTCCAGGGCTACCACTGGCTATGGGGCGGCGAGCGCACCAGCGGCCCATTGCTGGCCCTGGCGCTGTACTCGCCCACCACGGCGGGCAGCCAGTATTACGAGATGATCCACGTGGCCACGGTGCCGGTGCTGTCGCGGGCGCAGCTGTTTCCGGTGTTGCGCGAGGAAGAGCGCGAGCCGCTGAAGATGCTGGTGTCGCTGATCGACTGGATGGCTGGCAAAGGGGTGCGGGTGGTCATGCGCCGGCCGGTGATTGGCGGCGACGTGATGGATGAACTGGTGCTCAGTTCCAACCTGGATCGGGTGCTGTCGGTCTCGCTGATGAAACAGCCCCTGGGGCCGGAGCCCAGCAGCGACACCTTCAAACGCCTGGCCGACTTCAAGAGCCTGGACACCTTCAGCAAGTACGTGGCAGGGTTCTTCATGCGCGCGCGGGATTGAGAAGCCGTACGCCCTGCCCTGCACCCTGAACGCCACGGAGGTTTGCTTGCCTGCCCCTACCCTGCTGTTGATACGCCATGGCGAAACCGCCTGGAATGCCCAACGCCTGCTGCAAGGCCGGCGCGACATCGCACTGAACGATACCGGTCGCGGCCAGGCCGCCGAGTCCGGCCTGTGCCTCAAGGCCCTGCCCCTCGACCTGAGCACCTGGGACTTTGTCGCCAGCCCGCTGGCACGAACCCGCGAGACCATGGAAATCGTGCGCCGAGGCGCCGGCTTGCCAGCGGCCGACTACCGCCTGGACGAACGCCTGGTGGAGATTCATTTCGGTGAATGGGAAGGCTTGAGCTGGGAGCAGATCCGCGAGCAGGCGCCCGGGCACTACGAAGAACGCTGGGCCGACCCGTTGAACTATCCCGCCCCTGGTGGGGAAAATTACCCGATGGTGTTCGACCGGGTCGAGGCGGTGCTGCAAGGCCTGACCGGTGACACCGTGATCGTGGCCCACGCCGGCATTTTGCGCAGCGTGCTGGCGTTGCGCGGCGGCGTAGACCCGGCGCGGATTCCATTGATCGAGATTCCCCAGGACCGGGTGCTGGTGGTGCGTGGCGGTGGGTTCGCGTGGTTGCAGGCCAGCACCGCGTTGCACAACCAGACGGCGACATGACCTTCGCTTCCCACAACCCTGTGGGACCGGGCGAAGCTCGGGAAAAGCGCACCGCGCAGGGTCTGAAGGTTCGCGTCGCCCGCTTCCCGAGCTGGCGCCCGGTCCCACAGGGTTGGGCTGAGGGAGTGGCGTTTTCGCTGTGGGACCGGGCGAAGCTCGGGAAAAGCGCACCGCGCAGGGTCTGAAGAATCGCGTCGCCCGCTTCCCGAGCTGGCGCCCGGTCCCACAGGGTGAGCTGCGGGAATGGAGTTTTTCACTGTGGGACCGGGCGAAGCTCGGGAAAAGCGCACCGCGCAGGGTCTGAAGGTTCGCGTCGCCCGCTTCCCGAGCTGGCGCCCGGTCCCACAGGGTTGGGCTGCGGGAGTAGCGTTTTCGCTGTGGGACCGGGCGAAGCTCGGGAAAAGCGCACCGCGCAGGGCCTGGAGGTTCGCGTCGCCCGCTTCCCGAGCTGCGCCCGGTCCTGCCAAGTTACCTTGTCGCGGACCTTATGGCCGCTGCAACGCGCGCCAGCGACGCAGCCATTCCAGGCCTTCGCTGGTGTCGGCCTTGGGCCGGTATTCGCAGCCTACCCAGCCGTCATAGCCCAGTCCGTCGATCAACTGAAGCAGGTAGGGGAAGTTCACTTCGCCCACGTCAGGCTCGTTGCGGTCCGGTACCCCGGCGATCTGGATATGGCCGATGCCAGCCAGGTCACGGCGCAGCTTGACGGCCAGGTCGCCTTCGACGATCTGGCAGTGGTAGAAATCGAACTGCACCTTGAGGTTCGCCGCGCCCACTTCGCGGCAGATCGCGTGGGCCTGGTCCTGGCGGTTGAGGAAAAAGCCGGGCATATCACGGGTATTGATCGGCTCCAGCAGCACGGTGACCCCGGCCTTGGCCGCCTGGGCGGTGGCGAACGCCAGGTTTTCCAGGTACACCCCGTGGTGGCGGGCGCGGTCGGCTTCCGAAGGCAGCAAGCCAGCCATGACGTGCACCCGCGTGTTGCCCAGCACTGCGGCATAGTCCAGCGCGCGCTCGAAGCCGGCGCGGAACTCGGCCTCGCGGCCAGGCAAGCTGGCAGTGCCGCGCTCACCCTTGGCCCAGTCACCGGGCGGCGCGTTGAACAGCGCCTGTACCAGGCCGTTGTCATCCAGGCGCTGCTTCAGTTCGGCGGCGCTGTAGTCATAGGGGAACAGGTATTCCACGGCCTCGAACCCATCGGCGCTGGCGGCGGCGAAGCGGTCGAGGAAGTCATGTTGCGGGTACAGCATGCTGAGGTTGGCGGCAAAGCGAGGCATGTTAACTCCGGTATTCGACAGGTCAGACAAACGGCCACAGCAGCAGCGTCATGAAAAAGCCCAGGGTGCCCAGCACCGTTACCAGCACGGTCCAGGTGCGCAGGCCGTCGGCCACGTTCAGCCCGGCCAGCTTGGTGAACATCCAGTAGCCGGCGTCGTTGATGTGCGACATCGCCAGGCCGCCACCGCCCATGGCCAGGCACAGCAGGGCCAGATGGTTGGCGCTCAGGTTCAGGGTGGCGATCAACGGGCTGAGAATGCCGGCGGTGGTCACCAGCGCCACCGTGGTAGAGCCTTGCACAGCGCGCAACAGCAGCGTCAGGATGAAGCCCAGGGCCAACACCGGCAAGCCGGTATTGCGCAGCGCTTCGGACACTACCGCACCAATACCGGTGTCCACCAGTACTTTGCCGAATACGCCCCCGGCGCCGGCGATCAAAATCACCATGGCCACGCCTGGCAAGGCCGAGCCGATCACATCCGACACCTGGCTGCGGCTCCAGCCGCGGCGCGAGCCCAGCAACCAGGCACACAGCAGCGTGTCCAGCAGCAGCGCCACCAGGGGCGCGCCGAGCACGGTCATGACACTGCGCAGGCCCGACTCCAGCGGCAACAACGTCGTGGCCAGGGTGCCCATCAGAATCAGCAGAATCGGCAGCAGGATCAGGGCGATGATCAGGCCGAACCCGGGTGCCGGTGCAGCCGGCAGGCGCGCGGCCAGGCTGCTGGCGCTCTCCTCCAGGCCCAGGGTCTTGGCGTGCGCCGCCTCGCTGGTGTGGGTGTAGTCGCCCTTGGCCCAGGCCACCAGGTCGGCGTTGCTGACGTGCGGGCCATACACTTCGGCACGGATGTCATCGGTCATCGGGTACACCCGGCGCGTCATCCGTCCGGCGATGAAATAACCCAGCAGGCACAGCACGCCGACAATGGGCAAGCCAAACATCAGCACCCGGCCCAGGTCGGCCCCCAACTGCGCCGCGGCAGCCACGGCACCGGGGTGCGGGGGCAAAAACGCGTGCACCGACAGCAGCGCCGCGCACATGGGCAGGGCGAAGATCAGCAGCGGTTTGCGCGCCGCCCGGGCGACACCGTACGCCAGCGGCATGAGGATAATGACCCCCACCTCGAAAAACACCGGGATACCCACCATGAAACCCGCCACGGTCAGGGCCAGTGGCGTACGCCGGTTGCCGAACCGGGCAATCAGGGTCTTGGCCAAGGCTTCAGCCCCGCCCGACAGCTCGATGATCCGGCCGATCATGGCGCCTAACGCGATGATGATGGCGATGTGGCCCAAGGTCTTGCCCATGCCGCCTTCGATGGTGGCGACCAGGTCCTGGGCTTTTACCCCGGCAACCAGGGCAACGACGATGCTCACCAGCATCAGCGCCACGAACGGCTGGAACTTGAACTTGAGCACCAGCAGCAACAGCACGGCAATGCCGGCACCCGCGATGGTCATCAGCAACAGAGGGCTCATGGCCGGGCACTCCCATACGAACGGCAGAAGGAATCAGTCATTTTTCCGGTTTCCTGTTGTTATTGTTCGGGCAAGCGGTGGGCCGGCGCGCTACCAGCGCGCACCGAAGGTCACGCGCAATGCTTCAAGGGCCGCTGCGTCCAGTGCGTCGGGTTTGGGTTCGGTCATCAGCCACAGGCGGGCGGTCTCTTCCAGTTCTTCCAGGGCGTAGGCGGCCTTGGCCACCGACGCCTCCCAGATCACCGGCCCCAGGCGCTCGAGCATCACCCCGCGCACGCTGTTGGCCAGCAACGCCACCTGGTCGGCCACCAAGGGCGAGCCCGGCCGTTCGTAGGCGATCAACGGAATGGGCCCCACCTTCATCACTTGATAGGGGGTAATGGGGGGCAAGATACTGTCCGGGCGCCATACACCCGCCAAGGTCAATGCCACCAAATGCGTGGAATGGGTATGCACCACCCCGCCCACGCCCGGGTTGCGGTCGTAGACCTGGCGGTGCAGGGCCAGGGTCTTGGAGGGTTTGTCACCGGACACCCAGTCGCCCGCCAGGTTGACCTTGGCGATACGCGCCGGGTCCAGGCGGCCCAGGCAAGCGTCGGTGGGGGTGATCAGCCAGCCGTCGTCCAGGCGCGCGCTGATGTTGCCGGCGCTGCCCACCGTGTAGCCACGGCCGAACAGCAGCCGGCCGATGTCGCAGATTTCCTCGCGCAGTGCGCTTTCCTGGCTCATGCCGCGCCCCCCGCCAGTTGCTTCAGCGCTTTGGTGAAGAAGTCGCGGCCGCCGAAGTTGCCCGACTTGAGCGCCAGGGCCAGGGGCTCACCCTGGCTGCTGACGGTGGCGGGCACACCGGGGTCGATCTGCGCGCCGATCTGCAGCAGTTGCACGCCCAGGGCCTGGACCACGGCGCCGGAGGTTTCGCCGCCGGCCACCACGAAGCGGCGTACGCCCGCTTGCAGCAGGCCCTTGGCGATGTCACCCAATGCGTTTTCCACCAGGCTGCCGGCGCGCTCCACGCCCAACTGGGCCTGCACGGCCTTGACCTCGTCCGGCGAGCTGGTGGCGTAGATCAACACGGTTTGCCCGGCGTCACGGGCAAAGGCCAGGGCCTGCTCGACCACCGCCTCGCCAGCGGCCAGCGCCAGCGGGTCAATGCGCAAGGCCGGGCGCCCGGCTTCGAGCCAGGCAGCCACCTGGCCGTTAGTGGCCGCCGAGGCACTGCCGGCCAGCACCACGTCGCCGCCGCTGACAGTGGGCAGTTGCGCGGCGTCGCTGTCGCGCAGTTTGCCGGCGCGCCGGAAGTTCTCCGGCAAGCCCAGCGCCAGGCCCGAACCACCGGTCAACAGCGGCAGGTCGGCGCAGGCGGCCCCCAAGGTGTACAGATCAGCGTCCGACACGGCATCGGCGATGGCCATGCCGATACCCTCGGCGCGCAGTTGCGCGATACGCTGGCGCACCGTTTCCACGCCCTGGGCCACGGTGTCATAGCGCAGCAAGCCGACCTTGAGGGCGGTCTGTTCCTGCAGCACGCGCACCAGGTTGGCGTCGCCCATGGGCGTCAGGGGATGGTGCTGCATGCCCGATTCGTTCAGCAACTGGTCCTGGACGAACAGGTGGCCACGGAAAATCGTCCGGCCGTTTTCCGGGAACGCCGGGCAGGCCAGGGTGAAATCGCTGCCCAGTCGCGCCAGCAACGCTTCGCTGACCTGGCCGATATTGCCGGCGGCGGTAGAGTCGAAGGTAGAGCAGTACTTGAAGAAGATCTGCTCGCAGCCCCGCGCGCGCAACCATTCCAGGGCAGCCAGGGACTCTTGCACCGCGTCGGCGACCGGTACGGTGCGGGACTTGAGGGCAATGACGATGGCATCGGCGTCCAGGCCTGCGGCCAGGCGCTCATCGGGAATGCCGATGCTCTGCACCGTGCGCATGCCGCCGCGAACCAGCATGTTGGCCAGATCCGTGGCGCCGGTGAAATCGTCGGCGATGCAGCCCAGCAATGGGCGGTTCGGCGTTTGGCTCATGGTCGGCTTACTCCTGCTCGGGCTTGGCCGTGGGCAGTTCGATGCCCGGGAAGATCTTGATCACGGCCGAGTCGTCCTCGCGGCCGAAGCCGGCGCTGGAAGCCTGCATGAACATCTGGTGGGCAGTGGCCGACAGCGGCAGCGGGAATTTGCTGGCACGGGCGGTATCCAGCACCAGGCCCAGGTCCTTGACGAAGATGTCCACCGCCGACAGGGGCGTGTAGTCGGCCTTGAGAATGTGCGGCACGCGGTTTTCGAACATCCAGGAGTTGCCGGCGCTGTGGGTGATGACTTCGTACAGGGCATCGGCATCGACGCCTTCGCGCAAGCCCAGGGCCATGGCTTCGGCGCTGGCAGCGATGTGCACACCGGCCAGCAGCTGGTTGATGATCTTGACCTTGGAGCCCAGGCCATGGACATCGCCCAGGCGGTAGACCTTGCCCGCCATGCCCGCCAGCACGGCTTCAGCCTTGGCGTAGGACTCGGCGGGGCCAGAGGTCATCATGGTCATTTCGCCCGCGGCGGCCTTGGCCGCGCCACCGGAGATCGGCGCGTCGAGGTACAGCAGGTGCTGGGCGGCCAGGCGCTCGCCCAGTTCCACCGCGAAGGTCGGGGCCACGGTGGCGCAGCCGATCACCAGGCTGCCAGGACGCAGTGCGGCGACCGCGCCGTCATCGCCGAACAGCACGGTTTCGGTCTGCTCGGCGCTCACCACCACCGTGATGATCACGTCACACGCCGCGGCCATCGCCGCCGGGGTGGCGCAGGCAACCCCACCTTCGCTGGCGAATTGTTCGGTGACGGCGGCACGCACGTCACAGGCGTGTACCTTGAAACCGGCACGCAGCAGCGACCGGGCAATGCCCAGCCCCATGGCGCCAAGGCCGATGACACCGACGTTGTTGTTATTCATGGCAGTACTCCTGGGGTGAATGCGATGTCCCGATCATGCGCCGATGATCGGATGTTGTTAAGCGATTTCGCCATTTAACATTTTTTAACACGCACTTTGCAACAGGCACGACGAATCCTGCGCAATACCGCGCACGCGATGTTAAAAAACGTTAAATCCCCCGCGGCGTAGCCATGCTTCAAGCCAGCAGCAGGTCTACCCCCAGTTTGCGCACGCTCTCCACTGCCCCGGGCGCCAGGGCGGCGTCGCTGATGATGGTGTCGAACTGCTCAAGGCCGGCAATCTTGTACATACCGAAGCTGCCGTATTTGGAACTGCTGGCCACCAGTACCGACTGTGCAGCCGAATGGAGGGCGGCCTGTTTCACTTCCACCTTCAAGGCCGACGGTGTGGTCAGGCCACGCTGCAGGTCCCAGGCGCTAGTGGAAATGAAAGCGATGTCGGTGGCCAACTGGCGCAGGGTGGCCGCGGCCAGGCCGCCGACGCAGGAGCGGTTGGGGTGGTCCAGCAGGCCGCCGGTGTGGATCACGTCGATATGACGGGCCGCTTCAAGGGCGTGCACGATACCGAAGTCGTTGGTGACCACGGTCATGCCCGACAAGGCGATGATGTGCGGGACAATTTCCAGGGTGCTGGTACCGGCGTCCAGGTACAGGGTCATGTCCGCCTTGAGCAGGCCTGCAGCCAGGCGCGCCATGCCCTGCTTCTGCGGCAGTTCGAGCACGGCCTTGGACTCATGGCTGGGCTCGCTGTGCACCTGGCTGGCAATGCGTACCCCCCCGGTCACCGAGTAGGCACGGCCTTCCTGTTCGAGCAAGGCGATGTCACGGCGTACGGTCATGTGCGAGCAGTCGAACATCTCCATCAACTGGTGCACGCTGAGCACCTGGTGCTTGCGCAACTGACGCAGCATCAGCTCGCGGCGCTGTTCGGGGATCATCGGCGCGCCGGTGCTGGGCGTGGGGGACTCGGTAGGCATCGCAGCTCCAGGACGGGTACAGGACAGGCTGGCGTCATGATACTGATCCTGCCCGGCGGCTTCGACAAGAATATCGCCCGCCCGGGCAGGCAATGGCTGAGTTTGATTCGATCTTCCCCCCAGGCCGATTGCCCGCGCACTGACATGATCGAAGTCAAGGCAGGATGAATACAGCCCCACGACCTTCGCCTACTACTTCCCCCACCCTATCGATCGGTTATACTGGGCGACGCTTTCCTCGCCCTGATTTCGCCTTTTCCTACTTTATTGTGGCCAGGCTTCCGGTATTCGGTCCCCTCTAAACGATCCGTCATGAAATATATAATCCTTGCCCTGTTCATATGTTCCATTGTCTTCATTCATTTTCGCGGACGTGTGCGCCATAAGTTCACCCGCCAGTTGAGTGACCATTCCAGTTTCCTGGCCCCGATCAACGCGTTCCTCTACGTGTTCTCGCGCCTGCCGGCGCGCCCGTACCTGGATGTACGCGAGTTTCCCGACCTGAGCCCGCTGCAGGCGCATTGGGAGGAAATCCGCGAAGAAGGCGTGCGCCTGATGGAAATGGGCGAGATCAAGAAGTCTGCCGGCCACGACGACGTCGGCTTCAACTCCTTCTTCAAGACTGGCTGGAAGCGCTTCTACCTCAAGTGGTACGGCGACAGTCACCCTTCGGCCAGCGCCCTGTGCCCGCGGACCACCGAGCTGCTGGCCGGCATCGGCTCGGTCAAGGCGGCGATGTTCGCCGCCCTGCCCCCCGGCTCGCGGCTGGTGCGCCACCGCGACCCCTACGCCGGTTCGTACCGTTACCACCTGGGCCTGCAAACCCCCAACGACCCGGGCTGCTACATCAATGTGGACGGTGAAAACTACCACTGGCGCGACGGCGAACCGGTGATGTTCGATGAAACGTACATCCACTACGCCGAAAACACCACCGAGCACAACCGCATCATTTTGTTCTGCGACATCGAGCGGCCGCTTAAATATCGCTGGGCTAGCGCCTTCAATCGCTGGTTCAGCTACAAGGTCATGGCCGCTGCGGCGGCGCCGAACAACGAGGGCGACAAGACCGGGGGTATCAACCGACTGTTCAGCCGCCTCTATACCATTCGCGAACGCGGCAAGGCTTTGAAGAAACGCAACCGCACTCGTTATTACGCCGAACAATGGGCCGTCGTGGCGGTATTTGTCTTGCTCTTCATCTATCTTTAATTGCAACTAACGCAACAGTCTTTTCCCCATGACGGTTTAATAACATCAACGGGAATGACGTGAACTGGCTTTCCTCAAGTTGCAGGCTGAAGTTGGCGGCTGTCGGCACGGCGGGCCGCCATGCCCAGGCAGAAGCCGGTCAGGCCCAGCAACGCCGCGGCACTGAGCACTGCCGCCGCGGCGAACGCCGGGTCTTGGCCAAAGCCCACGGCCCAGGTGCATAGGGCGCCCACGGCCATCTGCCCGAACCCGTACAACCCGGCTGCCGAGCCCACCAGGTGCGCGTCCACGCTCAACGCGCGGCTCAAGGCCGCCGGGCTGGCCAAGCCCGCCCCCAGCGCGAACAGGCTGACCAGGCCGACGATCCAGGCCACCGAGCCCCACCCCGCCGTGACCACGGCCAGCAGGCACAGGGCGCTGAGGATGCTCAGCCAGGCCCCTGCCAACAACAGACGGTCCGCCGACACCGTGCGAATCAACCGCCGCGTCAATGCATTGCCTACCGACATGCCGATGATGAGCATGCCCAGGTATAACCCGACCTCGCTCAAGGGCCGGTGCAGTTCAGTACCGATGATGAAAGGCGCGGCGGCGATGAAGGCGTAGATGGCGGTGGTCATGCAGCCGCCGCCCACGGCGAAGCCCAGGAACACCGGCGAGCGCAGCAACAGCCCATAGTCACGGGCCAGGGCGCGCAGGCTGACCTGGCCGCTGGGGGTGGAGGTCTCCGGCAACAAGCGCCAGGTGCACAGCAGGGTGATCGCGCCCAAACTGGCCAATACCCAGAAGATCGCCCGCCAGCCCAGGTGTTCGCTGATCAGCGAGCCGATCAGGGGCGCAAAGCCGGGGCCCACCATCATCATCAGGTTGAGCAGCGCCAGGTCGCGCACGGCGTCTTCCAGCCCAGCGCGATCGCGAGCGATGGCCCGGCCGAGCGCCAGGCCGGCACAACCGCCCAATGCCTGCACCAGCCGTGCCAGCACCAGGGTATGAACGTCACCGGCAA
Organism: Pseudomonas eucalypticola; assembly: GCF_013374995.1. Classification (NCBI taxonomy): domain Bacteria; kingdom Pseudomonadati; phylum Pseudomonadota; class Gammaproteobacteria; order Pseudomonadales; family Pseudomonadaceae; genus Pseudomonas; species Pseudomonas eucalypticola. The sequence goes on from NZ_CP056030.1 coordinate 3,548,330, forward strand.
ACGCGGCGCACAACCCCGCCACCGTGTACAACGCCAGGCCCACCAGCAGCAGAGGCCGGCGGCCCAGGCCATCGGAGAGCGGCCCATAGGCCAACTGCCCGAACGCCAGGCCCAGGATGTACACACTGATGGTGCGCTGCATCGCGGCGCTGCCGACCCCCAACGCCTGGGCAGCGGCCGGCAGCGCCGGAACGAACATGTGCATGGCCAAGGTGCCGCTGATGGTGATCAGCACCAACAGCCAGAGGGGTGCACGCGGCTTGGCGGTGGACAACGAAACGGGCATATAGATAGCAGCCTAACAAGTAGGCCTACAACTATAGGGACCCGCCCTCCTCTTTGTCTACGTGTGCGCGTCGCTTGTCCTCGCCGTCGCGCAACAGGTCGTACAGCACGGTAGCCGGGCCCAGTATCGCAATCACGACCAGCGCGATCAGGCCTATAGTCGAATGGTTCATGGTCAATCCCTGCCAGGCTGGGTGATATCGCAAGAATCCTCCCAAGGGCGTTGGCCTGGCAACCGCTTTTACCGAGTCTTTACGCCCATTCGCCGGGTCGTTCAGCTGGGGTTCACTCGCCCAGGTTGCAGACCTCGGCCATGCGGCGGTAATCCAGTACATGCTCCTGGTGCTGCGAATCGAGGTACGTCATGTGCGCACCCACCACTTTGCAGGTCTGGGAAGCGTCGGCGTTGTCGGCCAGTACTTTCTGGATGTCCAGGTGCTGGCCATAGTGGTAGCTGTCATGGATAGTATCGGCCTGGGCGACGACGGCCCCGGTGCTGGCCAGGGCGAAGACGGCGATGGCGCTGATGGTGTTGATGTTCATGGTGATGCCCTCAAGCAATTCAATCATCGAAGTGGCCGCTGCAACTGCGTGGCCGTGACGCTATTGAATGCCGGGCGGGTATCTCCAATGTGTCACCCCGAGGCCTGAAAACGGTGGTTTTGCACCACTGTGTATCTGGGGCGCCGCAGATACACTGCAATACAAAGCGAGACGGGCAAACCTTCACCCGCTGGGTAGAATGCCTGCAACCGCCAGAGAGGAGCTGTCATGGAGCGTGTGGACCATATCCTGATCGTCGACGACGACCGCGAGATCCGTGAATTGGTGGGTAACTACCTGAAAAAGAATGGCCTGCGCACTACGGTGGCCGGTGATGGCCGGCAGATGCGCGCCGCCCTGGACGACACCCCGGTGGACCTGATCGTGCTGGACATCATGATGCCCGGCGACGATGGTCTGTTGCTGTGCCGGGAACTGCGTGCCGGCAAGCACAAGGCCATTCCGGTGCTGATGCTGACTGCCCGCAACGACGAAACCGACCGTATCGTCGGCCTCGAGATGGGCGCCGATGACTACCTGACCAAGCCCTTCGCCGCCCGCGAACTGCTGGCGCGCATCAACGCCGTGCTGCGCCGCACACGCATGCTGCCGCCCAACCTGCAGGTGACCGACAGTGGCCGGCTATTGGCGTTCGGCCAATGGCGGCTGGACACCAGCGCCCGCCACCTGCTGGACGGCCAGGACACCCTGGTGGCGCTGAGCGGTGCCGAATACCGCCTGCTGCGGGTGTTTCTCGACCATCCCCAGCGGGTGCTCAACCGCGACCAGTTGCTGAACCTGACCCAGGGACGCGATGCCGACCTGTTCGACCGTTCCATCGACCTGCTGGTAAGCCGCCTGCGCCAACGCCTGCTGGACGATGCCCGCGAGCCGGCGTACATCAAGACGGTACGCAGCGAAGGCTATGTGTTCTCGATGCCGGTGCAGGTTCTCGGGGCGCCAGCATGAAGACCTGGTTCCCGTGGCCGCGTACCCTGGCGTCGCGGCTGTCGCTGATTTTCCTGGCCGGCCTGGTCCTGGCTTATGGCTTGTCGTTCGGCGCGCAATACTGGGAGCGCTACCTGAGCTCCGAGTCGATGATGCACAAGACCATGGAGCGTGACGTCGCCACGGGCGTGGCCATCCTCGACCACCTGCCCGCCGACCAGCGCGGTGACTGGATTGCGCGCCTGGCGCGCCAGGTATACACGTTCGAGCTGGGCGACGGCGCACCGGGGCAACCGCTGCCCATCGCCGAGTTACCCCATGCGGGCCAGGCGATTCTCACCGGATTGAACAACAGCCACGGCCTGAATTTCACCCACACGGTGGACCCACGCGACCGTTTCCAGGCGCACCTGCGGCTGGACGACGGCACCCCGGTGACCATCGACGTGCACCCCTCCTCCATGCCCATTCCCCAATGGCTGCCCGTGATGTTGCTGATCCAGCTGGCCGTGGTATGGGGCTGCACCTGGGCCGCGGTGCGCATGGCCACCCGGCCCCTGACCCGCCTGGCCAGTGCCGCCGAAGCCCTGGACCCCAACAGCGCCGGCCAACGCCTGGACCTCAGCGGGCCCAGCGAAGTCACCCACGCGGCCTCGGCGTTCAACGCCATGCAGGACCGCATCGCCACCTACCTCAAGGAGCGCATGCAACTGCTGGGCGCCATCAGCCATGACCTGCAGACGCCGCTGACGCGCATGAAACTGCGCGCCGAGTTCATGGACGATGGCGTGGAAAAGGACAAGCTGTGGCATGACCTGAGCGAAATGGAGCACCTGGTGCGCGAAGGCATCGCCTATGCCCGCACCCTGCACGGTGCCACCGAGGCCAGTTGCCGTATCGACCTCGACGCCTTCCTGCAAAGCCTGGTGTTCGACTACCAGGACGTCAACCAGCCCGTCGCCCTGGCGGGCAACAGCCAGGCGCAAATAGACACCCGGCCCCAGGCATTGCGGCGCATTTTGTCGAACCTGGTGGACAATGCGCTGAAATTCGCCGGCGACGTCAGCCTGGGCAGTACCCGTGCCAGCGATGGCAGCGTCACCATCGAAGTGCTGGACCAGGGCCCGGGCATTGCCGAGGATGAACTGCAGGCCGTGTTCAAGCCGTTCTACCGCTTGGAGAACTCGCGCAACCGCTCCACCGGAGGCACCGGGTTGGGGTTGGCGATCGCGCAGCAACTGACCCTGGCCATCGGCGGCCAGCTGACGCTGCGCAACCGTGAAGGCGGCGGGTTGAGCGCGCGTTTGCAATTGCCGGGGTGATCGGCCGAGGCCTCACCGCGAGGGCGTTGGCCGGAACTGCCCTTGTGCCAGGCCTTGAACGTCATTGCCCAGGTCATCCTTGGCGTCCAGGTCGGCGCCCTTGGCCTTCAGCGCTTGCAGGATGTCCTGGCGATGGAACAGCGCCGCGTACATCGCCGCGGTCTGGCCGGCATGGTTGCGCTGGTCGGCGTTGCAGTCGGCGTTGACCAGGCGGTGGGCGATGCTCAGTTCGCCCTTGAAAATCGCTCCCATCAGCGCCGTATTGCCGTGGTTGTCCTGCACACAGGGGTTGGCCCCGGCGTGCAGCAGCTGTTCGACCGCCGCCTGCTGGCCGTGATAGGCGGCCAGGATCAAACCGGTGTAGCCCTTTTCGTCCTGGATATTCAGGTCGTAATGGGCCTCGATGAACGTCGCCAACCGTGGCTGGTCGCCTTCACGGGCGGCGTCGAAAAACAGTTCGCGGAGCTGCGTGCGCGGGTCGGCGCTGGCAGCGCCGGTGTACAGGGCCACCAACAAGCCCAACAGAAATAGTCTCACCTCATGAAGCCTCTCGAATCCAGCGTTACGGCAGGACCGGGCATCGCCCGGCCCTGCCAGGAGCCGCGTCAATCAGTCGGGCAACTGTGCAGCCAGGGCCTTGACGTTCGCCAGGTCACCCTTGGCCACCTTGGTCACCCCGGTGCCGTAGGCCGGATCCGCCTTGTACAGGTACGACAGCATGATCTGCTTGCTCTGGGTGTCGGTGTCAGCCAACGACTCGCCGAAGCTCTGGATCAGGTCCTGCTGCTCTTTCGGGCTGTAGGAACGGTACAACTCGCCGGTCTGCTTGAAGTTCTGTTCGCGCTGGATCTTCGCCTGCTGGGTGCTGCCGCTCAGGGCCAACTGGCTGTAGCGGGCGTCCGGATCCGCGGGGCGCGGGTTCAGGCGGCTGGGCTCGTAGTTCACGCCCGTGGTGGTATGGCCAGTGTTGAGCGCGCCGTCCTGGTTGCCATTGTTCACCGCCACCCGCGGCCGGTTGATCGGCAGGCTCAGGCCGTTGGCCCCCAGGCGGTACATCTGGGTGTCGGCGTAGGAAAACACCCGCCCCTGCAGCAGGCGATCTTCGGACGGTTCGATACCCGGCACCACGTTGGCAGGCGCCATGGCCACCTGTTCGGTTTCCTGGAAGTAGTTGTCGACGTTCTTGTTCAGGGTCATCTGGCCGATCTTCTGCTCCGGCACGTTGGGCCAGATCTTGGTGGCGTCCAGTGGGTCGAAGTCGAACCTGGCCAGTTCTTCAGGCTTGAGCACCTGGATGTACAGGTCCCATTTTGGGAACTCGCCCTTGTTGATGGCACCGACCAGGTCATGGGTGAGGTGCGCATAGTCCCTGGACTGCACCTGGGCGACCTGGGCCGGGTCGAGGTTCTTGATACCTTGCAGGCTTTTCCAGTGGAATTTGACGTAGTGCACTTCGCCCTTGGCGTTCACCAGCTTGTAGGCGTGCACACCGTTGCCGTCCATGAATCGGTAGCTGGCCGGCGTGCCTTCGTTGGAGTACAGCAGGGTCAGCGTGCGGGTCGCTTCCGGCACATGGGAGAAGAAGTCGAAACGGCGCGAATCATCGTCCAGGTTGGTCCGCGGGTCCGGCTTGAACGCGTGGACCATGTCCGGGAACTTGATGGCATCGCGGATGAAGAACGTCGGGAAGTTATTGCCCACCAGGTCCCAGTTGCCGTCGGCGGTGTAGAACTTGGTGGCGAAACCCCGCGGGTCACGCAGGGTTTCGGGCGAATGGTTGCCATGCACCACCGAGGAGAACCGCACGAACACCGGGGTATGCTCGCCCTGGCGGAACACAGTGGCCTTGCTCAGGTCGCTGATGTTGCTGGTGGCCACGAACTCGCCGTGGACCCCGGTGCCGCGGGCATGCACCACGCGCTCAGGGATGCGTTCGCGATCAAAGCGCTGGAGTTTTTGCAGCAGCTGCACGTCTTGCAGCAGGGCCGGGCCGTTGGCGCCAGCAGTCTGGGAGTTCTGGTTGTCGCCCACAGGGGCGCCGTTGTCGCGGGTCAGGGTAGCGGCGAATGCCGAGCTGCAGGCCAGCAGGCCACAGGCGACCAGGCTCAGGGCGTGGCCGGACAAGGTATTGATTTTCAAAGCTAATCCCTCATGGATTTTATGATGTGCTTGCCTTTTCAAGCCTAGAGAGGGTTAACCCTGAATCGTAAATTGAAAGGCCCTATGCCCTCGATTGAAATCTTTTCTGGCGCTTCGTAGCAGCGGTCCTGGCCGCGTCATGAACGCCGCGCGGTATCAGGTATACCGCAGGGAGTCCTGACGCGGCCAGGTCCGCTGCTACGAGGGGCGCAATGTTTAGACCATTACGTCTATTTACCGGCGGTGTAAGGCGTGGAGTATTTCTGCAACAGCTTCAGCGTCACGCCGTTGGTCCAGCCGAACCCGTCCTGCAGTTCGTACTCACCGCCGCCACCGCCCTCGCCCAGGCCCGACAGGTCATATTTCTCCACCAGCTTGTCCTGCACGCTGTAGAGGTTCTGGACCTGATGCAGGAAGCGGGTGCCGATCTGCGCGGCCAGGCCGGTTTCCTGGTAGCGGCTCAAGCCCTGCACGGCCACCCATTGCAGGGGCGCCCAGCCGTTGGGTTCGTCCCATTGCTGGCCGTTGCTGACCTGTGTAGTGGCCAGGCCGCCCGGGCGCAGCAGGCCGTTGCGCACCGCATCGGCGGTCGCCTTGGCATGCGCCTGGGAGGCCACGCCGGTGTACAGCGGGAATACCGCGGCAGCCGTCAGCGCCGGGCGTTGCTGACCTTGCCGCCAGTCGTAGTCCACGTAATAACCGCCAGCGCTGTTCCACAGGTGCGTCTCGATGGCGACCTGACGCTGTTGGGCGCGCTGGTCGAAGTTCTGCGTACAGGCACTGTCGGCCGCGGCCTGGCAGGCCTTGGCGATGGTTTTTTCCAGGTGGTACATCAGGCTGTTGAGGTCCACCGGCACAATCGAGGTGGTGCGAATACTGGTCAGGCTCTTGCTGTCGCCCAGCCAGCGGGAACTGAAGTCCCACCCGCTCTCGGCACCCGCGCGCAGGTCGCGCCACACCTCTTCCTTCGGCCGGGTGGGCACCTGCTCGGCGGTTTTGACGTCTTGCATCCAGGATTCCTGGCGCGGCGAAGCGCTGGCGTCCCAATACCGGTTGAAAAGGCTGCCGTCAGGCAGCTTGACCACATGGCGAATCGCCTGGCCAGCCTTGAGGGCCTGGGCGCCGTCCATCCAGTAGGCGTATTCCTTCTGCAATTGCGGCAGGTAGCGGCTATAGGCCTGGTCACCTTCGATACGCGCCTCCAGGTCCACCATGTAGGCAAAGAACGGTGGCTGCGAACGGCTCAGGTAGTAGGTGCGGTTGCCATTGGGGATGTGACCGTAGGTATCGATCATGTAGGCGAAGTTGTCGACCATCTGGCGAACCTGGGCCTTGTCGCCGCTTTGCTCCAGGCCGAGCATGGTGAAGTACGAGTCCCAGTAGTACATCTCACGGAACCGCCCTCCGGGGACCACATAGGGCTGGGGCAACGGCAGCAGGCTGCTGTACTGGGGGACCTGGCTGTAGCTGCGGCTCAACACCGGCCAGAGCTTGTCGATGTGTTCCTTGATGGGTGCCCCGGGTTTGGGCGCAGGGCTCTCGGCTTCGCCGGATTCGATGAAGTTGGCGGTGACGAACGCCTTGAGGTCAAAGTCCGAGCGCTCGCGTTGGGCCAGGTAATCGGCACGAATACGCGCCGGGTCACGCTTGGGCAAGGCGTCGACGAAGTGTTTCTGGTCGGTGAACACCTGGCCGCGCTGGACGGCTTCGAACAGCTCCGGGTAGGCCTGGTCGGGCGGCAGCGCCTGCAGGCTGGCGGGATCGCCCGCCCCCCACATGGCTGGCGGGTGGCTGGAACACGCCGCTACCAGCAGGGCGGCACAGGTCAGGCTGGTCAAGTGCAAAGGTCGCATGGCGGACTCCTTGTCGGGTCGGTGGCAACATGCAAGTGACCGCCAGCCTTTGCCGCGGGTTCAGTCGAATTCGGCTGCCAGGCCCGTCTGCTGTGCGGTCACCGGCCGTTCCGCGAGGAACAGCAGCACCACCGCTGCCGATGCCAAAGTGATCGCGATGAGGGCCCAGGTGACCTCGGCGAAGGCACTGGCGACAGCAGCGGCCAGCACTTCGCGCGGTGCCGCGCCCAGCAGCGCCCGGGCCTGGGTCATTTCCCCCGCGCCCAGGTATTGCGCGGCCTGCGCGACTTGATCCGCGGGCAAACATGGCAGCGCCAGGCCCAGCTGCCGAGCGATCAGACCACTGCTCAGCGCGGTGACTATCGCCAGGGCAATGCCCTCGCCCGCCACCCGCGTGGTACTGAAAATTCCCGTGGCCATGCCCGCACGCTCTTTGGGCACCACGCTCACCGACAGCCCGTCCATCAGGCCCCAAGGCAGGCCGGTGCCCACCCCGATCACCAGCATCGGTGCTACCCAGGCCAAGGGATGGGCCCCCGCGTCGATGCGCCCCAGCCACCACAAACCAAACGCTGCCACTACCAGGCCCAACGCGCAAATCACCCCGGCGGAGGCAAACCGTACCAGCCAGGCAGCCACGCTGGGCACCACCAGCATGGGCCCGCACAGGGCGAGCATGGCCAGGCCGGCGTCGACTTCACTACGGCCTTCGATGCCGACAAAGCGCAACGGCAGCGCCACCAGCAGCACCACGAAGCAATAGCAGGTGGCGATGGGCAGCAATTGCACGCCCAGGAACCGTGGGTAGCGCAACAGGGACAGGTCCAGCATTGGCCGCGCGGCGCGTTGCTGGCTAACCACGAAACCGGCCAGCAGCAGTGCCGCGGCCAACAGCTTGCCCCAGACGGCAGGGTTGGCCCAGCCATCAACCGGCACTTGCATGATCGCCCAGGTCAGCAGCCCCAGCGCGGCGCTGAACAGCACCGTGGCCACACCATCCACGCGCCCGGCAGCCGGATCGCGGGACTCGCGCAAGTGGCGTACACCCAGCACTAGTGCCAGGGCACCGATCAGTGCTGCAGTGACGAACACCGCGCGCCAGCCCAATTGACTGATCAGCCAACCGGATAAAATCGGGCCCAGGGCCAGCCCGACCCCGAAGCTGCTACCCAGGGCACTGTAGGCGCGGGTGCGGGCGTGACCGTCGAACAGTTCGGCCAGCGACGCCGAGCCACCGGCCAGTGCCGCCGCCGCGGCGACACCCTGCATGGCCCGCAGGGTATCCAGCCATAGCACGCTGGGGGCGATGCCCAGCGCCAGGGAAACGAGTACGTACAGGCCCACGCCCGTGACGAACAGGCGCTTGCGTCCATAGGTATCGGCCAGGGTACCGGCAGCCAGCAGCAGGCTGCCGAACGTCAGCATGAAGGCGTTGGTGATCCAGGCCAGGGCCAGGGGGCTGCCACCCAGGTCACGGCCAATGGCCGGGGTGGCGATGGCGCCAGCGGAAAAGCTCAACGGCAAGATAACGGCGGCCAGGCACACGGCCAGCAAACCGTAACGGGGAGCAGGAGCAGAGGTCATGAGCAACATCCTGTGGCCAGATTCGAGGCCATGAGGATAGGATGTCTCCTATCGCGGAAAAACAGGCCATGAGTCCCCTCTAAGCGGACAAAATGTCCATAAAGGAGTGTGCATGGAAAGCCTTAGCGGCCTGACCGCCTTCGTTCGCGCCGTAGAGCTGGGCAGCTTTGTCGGGGCGGCCCAACGTTTGCGGGTATCGCCCTCGGCCATTGGCAAGAGCGTGGCGCGGCTGGAGGAAAGCCTGGGGGTTCGCCTGCTCAACCGCAGCACCCGGCACCTGAGCCTGACCGAGGCCGGCGAGCTGTTCTATGCACGCGGCCGGCGCGTGGTGCAGGAACTGGAGGAAGCCCAGACCGAGCTGCTGGCCCAGCGCGAGGCTCCCCAGGGCCGGCTGCGCATCAGCTCACCGGCGCTGGGTTACCGCATGCTGGTGCCCATCCTGCCGGAATTCACCCGTCGCTACCCCAGGATCGAACTGGACCTGGACTTCAGTGACCGCATGGTCGACGTGATTGCCGAACGCATGGACGCGGTGATCCGCAGTGGCGATGTCGTCGACTCCCGGCTCAAGGCCCGCACGCTGGGGAGCTTCCGCCTGGTACTGGTAGGTGCACCCGCGTATTTCGCCGAGCATGGGACGCCCGGCACGCCTGAACAACTGCGCAACCATGCGTGCCTGTTCTACCGGTTTCACAGCAGTGGCCAGGTTCAGCCGTGGACGTTCGAGGGGCGCGAAGGGCTGCCGGCGCTGGAACTGCCCGGCACCCTCACCTTCAACAACATCGAAGCCTTGATCGGCGCCGCCATCAGCGGCCTGGGCATTGCCTACCTGCCGGACTTCGCCGTGGGCCAGTACCTGCGCGACGGGCAATTGCAGAGCATCCTCGATGACCGGCTGATGGCAGGTGGGACGTTCTCGCTGCTGTGGCCAGGCAGCCGCCAGCCGCTGCCCAAGCTGCGGGCGTTCGTGGACTTCCTGGCCGAACACCTGGTGCTGGGGCCGTGATGGGCCAGGCGTTGGCGGGTCAATGCTCCGCCGCTACCCGGCAGCCTTTGCGGTGGCGAATTTCTTCATCGGTGGGCCGGGTGCGGTCGAAGTGGAAGGTGCCGTCGGAGTAGATTTCCAGCCAGCCCCATTCACAGGTGGTTTCGTCCTGGCCGGGCTCAGGCGGCTTCGCCCACCAGGGCTCACGGCTGACGAGGGTGCGTGTGGCTGCGGTCATGGTCGGCTCCTGCGGCACGTGCAATCGGTAGACTCTCTGATGATAGACTCCGGCCTTTGGCAGAAGGAGCGTCCCATGTCTACCGGCCATGTCCACCCGGCAGCCTTGCTGATCATCGACATGCAAAATGGCATCAACCATCCACGCCTGGGCCGGCGCAACAACCCTGACGCCGAAACGCACCTGGCTGCCGTACTCGCCCATTGGCGCAACCGGGGCTATCCGGTGGTGCATGTGCGCCATGTGTCCCGGCAACCGGGTTCGGTATTCTGGCCGGGCCAGGCCGGCTGCGAGTTTCAGCCTGCTTTCACACCCCTGCCCGACGAGGCCGTGTTCGAGAAGAACGTGCCCGATGCCTTCGCGGCCAGCGGCCTGGAGCGCTGGCTGCATGCCCGGGGCATCGGCCGCCTGGTGATTGCCGGGGTCGTCACCAATAACTCGGTGGAGTCCACGGCGCGCAGCGCGGGTAACCTCGGTTTTTCCACGCAAGTGGTCGGCGACGCCTGCTACACCTTCGACAAGGTCGACCTCAACGGCCGGCACTGGCCTGCCGAAGCGGTGCACGCCTTATCGCTGAGCAACCTGGCCATGGACTACGCGACCATCATCGAGCACACCGCGCTGCTGTAGCAGCGGACCAAAGGTACATGCGGTGTGCCTGAAGCTGCGCGGTGCCCAGGACGCGGCCGGGTCCGCTGCTACGCGCTGTAGCAGCGGACCTGGCCGCGTCGAAGGGGCGTGCGGTGTCAGGCGAGGTCGAAGCGGTCCAGGTCCATGACTTTGGCCCAGGCAGCAACGAAGTCGGTGACGAACTTCTGTTGGCCATCGGCGCTGCCGTACACTTCCGAGAACGCCCTCAACTGCGCATGGGAACCAAATACCAGGTCTACCCGGGTGCCCGTCCATTTCACCGCCCCGCTCTTGCGGTCCCGTGCCTCGAAGGTGTCGGTGCCACCCCCGGTCGGCTTCCACTCTACCCCCATGTCCAGCAGGTTGACGAAGAAGTCGTTGGTCAAACTGCCTGGGCGGTCGGTGAATACCCCATGCTGGCTCTGCCCGACGTTGGCGCCCAGCACCCGCAAGCCACCCACCAGCACGGTCATTTCCGGCCCGGTGAGGGTCAGCAGTTGCGCCTTGTCCACCAAAAGCGCTTCGGCCGAGACGGTGTACTGGCCCTTGAGGTAATTGCGAAAGCCATCGGCGATGGGCTCCAGAAAACCGAAGGACTCGACGTCGGTCTGCTCCTGAGAGGCGTCGACCCGGCCGGGGGAGAACGGCACGTTGACGGTATGGCCGGCATTCTTGGCGGCCTGCTCGACCCCGGTGTTGCCGGCCAGCACGATCAGATCGGCCAGGGACACCTTGGCGCCCTGCTCGCTCCTGATGTTTTCCAGGGTCTGCAATACCTTGGCCAGCTGCGCCGGCTGGTTGGCTTCCCAGTCTTTCTGCGGGGCCAGGCGCAAGCGCCCGCCGTTGGCACCGCCACGCTTGTCCGAGCCACGGAACGTGGACGCCGCCGCCCACGCAGTGGAAATCAGTTCACCGATGCTCAAGCCCGAGGCCACTATCTTGGCCTTCAAGGCCGCCACGTCCTGGTCACTCAGGGGGGCGTGAACCGCCTGGGGCAGCGGGTCCTGCCAGAGCAGCTCTTCCGTCGGCGTTTCCGGGCCCAGGTAGCGGGCCAGCGGGCCCATGTCACGGTGGGTCAATTTGAACCAGGCACGGGCGAAGGCGTCGGCGAGCTGGTCAGGGTTGGCCAGGAACCGCCGGGCGATGGGTTCGTAGACAGGGTCGAAGCGCAAGGCCAGGTCCGAGGTCAGCATGCTCGGGGCGCGGCGTTTGGTCGGGTCATGGGCGTCGGGAATCTTGCCAGCCCCGGCACCGTTCTTCGGCGTCCATTGGTTGGCGCCCGCCGGGCTCTTGGTCAGTTCCCAGTCGAAGCCGAAGAGGTTTTCCAGGTATTCATTGCTCCATTGGGTAGGCGTGGAAGTCCAGGTCACCTCCAGGCCACTGGTGATGGTGTCGGGGCCCTTGCCGGTGCCAAAACGGTTGCGCCAGCCAAACCCCTGTTCCTCCAGGCCCGCGGCCTCCGGCTCGGCCCCTACATTGTCGGCCGGGCCTGCGCCATGGGTTTTGCCGAACGCGTGGCCACCGGCGATCAGGGCCACGGTTTCCTCATCGTTCATGGCCATGCGGCCGAAGGTTTCGCGGATGTCCAGGCCGGATTTGACGGGGTCGGGGTGGCCATCCGGCCCTTCCGGGTTGACGTAGATCAGGCCCATCTGCACCGCCGCCAAGGGGTTCTCCAGGTGGCGGCCATTGTCGGTGCGGCTGGTCTCGGTGCCGTGCAGGTCGGGCTCGGCCACCAGGGTACCGTCGCCAGGTGGCTGCGCCTTGAGCTGTTCGTTGCCGTAGCGCACGTCGCCGCCCAGCCAGGTTTTTTCCGAGCCCCAGTACACGTCTTCGTCCGGCTCCCATACGTCCGGGCGGCCGCCAGAGTAGCCGAAGGTCTTGAAGCCCATGGATTCCAGGGCGACGTTGCCGGTCAGCACGATAAGGTCGGCCCAGGAAATCTTGCGGCCGTATTTCTGCTTGACCGGCCAGATCAGCCGGCGGGCCTTGTCCAGGCTGACGTTGTCGGGCCAGCTGTTGAGCGGTGCGAAGCGCTGTTGGCCGGCCCCGGCGCCGCCCCGGCCATCGCCGGTGCGGTAGGTGCCGGCGCTGTGCCAGGCCATGCGAATGAACAGCGGGCCGTAGTGGCCGAAGTCGGCGGGCCACCAGTCTTGCGAGTGGGTCATGACGTCCAGCAGGTCTTTTTTCACCGCGGCGAAATCCAGGCTCTTGAATTCCTTGGCGTAGTCGAAGCCCTCGCCCATGGGGTCGGAGCGTTCGGAGTGCTGGTGCAGGATTTTCAGGTTCAGCTGGTTCGGCCACCAGTCACGGTTGGTGGTACCGCCGCCGGCGGCATGGTTGAACGGGCATTTCGATTCGGTTGCCATGATTGTTTACCTTATGGTTGGCTGCGTGCGGCTGCCACGGGCGCTGAAGGCACGAGGCAGCAGGGGCAATTTCAGCAACACAGGGGCGAGGCCCGCGGCGCCTTCAGCGGGTCGGCGAGGCCACGGGGCAATGGCGAATTGCAGCAATCAAGGTGCCTGGACCGCAATCCTCGGCAGGTTGGACAGGCATTGCCATCGTTATTATCTCCTTGTCAGGTTCCCACCTATCGACGCACGATGGCGGTAGAAACAGCCTAGCCGCCTCTTGCGCATAGGGCTAATAGCCGCCGTATTGGGCAGCGATAGAGCGAGACTTTCATCTTCACCAGGGAATTTCTTCGCCCCACTTCATTCAAACTCGAGATAACCGCGCTAAGCGTGCATTCGTGCACGGTTTGCAGATACCCTAGGGTCTGTATGAAATGTATTCCAGCGAAGGTCAGGCAAGGCGAAAACAGGCGAGGAAGCGGAGTTTACGTGTTGTAAATGAGCATTCCGAGCCTGTTTTCAACGCAGCATGGCCGAGTTGGGATGCATTTCGTACAGAGCCTAGCAACGTCCCTCAGTTGTCTGCCCCCTGGAGACCGCCATGCCCGCTTTGCCCCCCGTCCTGCGCCTGGCCGCCTGCTCCCTGGGCCTGACGTTGGCCGCCCATGCCGCCGCCAGTGACGAGTCGCCGTTGATCGACTCGATCAACCAGTTCCGTGGCCAGGTGCAGCGGTGCGACGGCCAGGCGTCCCATGAATTGCCGCCGCTCAACGTCGACCCGCGGCTGGTGCTGCCGGCCAGCGGCAGTGGCGACCTGCGCGACGCCATGGCACGCGCGGGCTACCCGATGGTCAGCGTGCAGGCCATCAGCCTGTCGGGCCCGCGGGATGCCCAGGCGGCCATGGCGGCCGTACAGGAAAGCTTCTGCAAGGTGGTGCTGGACCCGCAGTTCATCGACATCGGCGTCAGCCACCAGGGGCAGGACTGGCGCATCGTGGTGGCGCGGCCGCTGCTGCCCAGCAACCTGGGCAATGCCCAGGCCGAAGGCCAGAAGTTGCTGGCCCAGCTCAATACGGCACGCGCCCAGCCCCACACCTGCGGTGCCCAGGCGTTCAGCCCGGCGCCACCCTTGGCGTGGAATGCCACCTTGGCCCAGGTCGCCCAGGCCCATGCCCAGGACATGGCCAACCGCAATTATTTCGACCATCTGGACCACGACGGCCATACCCCGGGCGACCGCGCCGAACTGGCCGGCTACAACGCCCAGGCGCTGGGCGAGAACATCGCCGCCGGGCAGGACAGCGTGGCCAAGGTCGTGGCCGGCTGGCTGGCCAGCCCCGGGCATTGCGCCAACCTGATGAACCCGCAGTTCCGCGACCTGGGCGCGGCGTATGCCACCGACCCGAAAAGCGATGCGGGTATCTACTGGACCGGCATGTTCGGGGCGCAGTAGTCGCGCAGCATGTTCGCAACCCGTGGGTGACCTGGTCGATTGCACGCGCAACCGGGCACTCCGGTCGCCGCCCACGGTCCATCTTTCATTCCCCTGTAAAGGCCTTGAAGATGAACGCCTGGTGGCAAGAAGCCTGGTCCACGCTCCAAGAAGAATTTGCCGATATCACCGATGCCTCGCAGCTCACGCGGGTGGCCGTCCGGCTTTTGATGGCGGCGATACTGGGTGGGGTGCTGGGGTTCGAGCGCGAGCACAAGGGCAAGGCCGCCGGGGTGCGCACGCACATGCTGGTGTCGCTGGGTGCAGCGCTGTTCATTCTGGTGCCACAGATGGCTGGCGCCGACCCGGCGGCGATCAGTCGAGTGGTGCAGGGGCTGGTGGCCGGTATCGGCTTTCTGGGTGCCGGCACCATTCTCAAAGGCCATGCCGAAGACGTGCACCACGTGAAAGGGCTGACCACCGCGGCAGGGCTGTGGATGACGGCGGCCATCGGCGTGGCCGCCGGCATGGGCCGCGAGGCCACGGCGGTACTGAGTACGGTCCTGGCCTTGCTGGTGCTGGGGGTGATGCCGCTGATCGTCGAGCGGTTCGAGCGTGAAGGTTGAGTGCGTAGCGTGAATGGTACTACCGGCCCTTGGCCTGGACCGTTTCCACCTGCACCCACCGTTCCTCCCGCGCCGCCACCCGGATGGCGGCCGCCAACCGCTCTACCGCCAGGGCCTCGGCGAAGTCCGTGCCGGCCTGCCCCTGGCCCGCCACCGCCATGAGCAGTTCATGCACTTCCAGGGTCTTGAGTTCGTTGTAGCCCAGCTGGTGCCCCGGCGCTGGGCTGAAGGCCGCATAACCGGGCAGCGTCGGGCCGGCCAGGATACGCTCGAAGCCTTCGCGCCCGGCGCGACACAGGCGCAGTTCATTGAGCCGCTCCTGGTCGAACGACAAGGTGCCCAGGGTGCCGCTGATTTCAAAACTCAGGTGGTTCTTGTAGCCGTGCTTGAGCCAACTGCTGCTGAAGGTGCCCCGCGCGCCGTTGGCGAAGCGCAGCAGCGCCTGGGTGTGGTCATCGATGACGATGGCCTTGCGTTCGCTACTGCCCGCAGCGGCTGGCCGCTGGCCATGCACCGTCTGGCTATCGGCGCATACCGCCTGTACATCGCCGATCAGGAAGCGCGCCATGGCCAACAAATGGCTGCCCAGGTCGGCCAGCGCGCCGCCGGCATGGCTGGGCTCACAGCGCCATGACCAGGGCGCTGCAGGGTCGGCCATGAAGTCTTCGCAGAATTCGCCGTCGAAACTGATTATCTGTCCCAGTTCACCCCCGCGAATCATCTGCCGGGCCCGTTCGATGATCGGGTTGTGCTGGTAGTTGTACCCTACTCGCGTGACTACCCCCGCCGCTTGCGCCGCCCGGTGCATGTGCTCGGCCTGCTCCAGGCTCACGGCCAGGGGCTTTTCGCAATACACGGCCTTGCCCGCGGCCAAGGCCGCCATGGCCATGGGAAAATGCAGGTGGTTGGGGGTGGTGATCGCCACCAGGTGCACCGCCGGGTCGTCGATCAGCCGCTGCCAGTCGCTGTGGGCCGTGGTGAAGCCCCAGGCCCGTGCACATTCGGCGCCGCGCTGAGGGTCGGCGTCGGCCAGCGCCGCCAGGCGCAGGTTGACGGGCAGCTCGAACGCCGCGCTGACATTACGAAAGGCCAGGGCGTGGGCACGCCCCATGAAACCTGTGCCGATGAGCCCGATACCCAGTTCACGCATGAGAGTGCCTTTTGAATTGTTGTTTTGATTGCCTTAGTTATGGAATATAAATTCCAACAAGGCAATATCAGAACTAAATTTCTTTTTGGCACCCCGCCTCCGCCCCGCCCGCGACCACGGTCACGCCCCGCTGGCGCAGCCTGGTACAACGCCTCGTCAGCCGAGAAGCCACGTCGAGAGGGTCTGCGCGGGGCTGCAGGAAACAGAACATAACTTGACCGCATAATTAGATTTTTTTTAATGCATATTTTGAATGATATCATTATTCCAAAAAAGACTTTCCAATGCGTTTGTTATGAAAATACTATCAAACCCAGACGCCACCCTTGCCGTCCCAAACGATTGCCTTCAGGAAATGGAACCTGTACCCCCACCACGGGCCAGTGTCAGCTTTAATGGACAACGCCCGACATGCCGTACTCCCCTTTACCCAAGCAACCCAAGACGTTCCCGCTCTGCGCACTGAGCGTTTCCGTATGGCTGGCTACGGCCGCGCCCCTGGCCAATGCCGATACGACGACCGCCGACACGCAACTCAAGACCGTGACGGTGACCACCAGCGCCGAAGCCGCCCGGGCGCAACAGCGCACCCTGGTCGACAGTTCCACGCCTACCGATATCATCAGCAATGATGCACTGGTCAAGACTGGGCGTGCCGAGCTGTCCGAGGCCATCGCCAAGCTGTTGCCGTCCTTTACCTTTGGCAGCAATATCGCCGGTTTCAACTCCACTACCCGGCCGCTGAGCAACCGCGGCATGGGGCCGGAGTACACGCTGGTGCTGGTCAACGGCAAGCGGCGCCACCTGGGTGCGGCCATTCAACAAGGCTCCACCGACAACAGCGGCGCCAATGTCGTCGATATCGACATGATCCCCATCAGCGCCATCGACCACATCGAGGTGCTCAAGGATGCCGCCGCTGCGCGCTATGGCTCCGACGCCGTGGCCGGGGTGGTGAACATCATTCTCAAGTCCCAGGACGCGGGCGGCCATGTGGAAACCAGCTATGGCGAGCTGTTTTCCGGCGAAGGCGCGACCAAGAAGATCGCCGCCGACGAAGGTTTCAAGCTGGGCGACAACGGCGGTTTCCTGCACCTGTCCGCCGACGCCCGCAAACGTGGCTACGCCTCGTGGGACGGCAAGGCCGACAGCACCATCAAGGCTTACAACGACCCGGTGAAGGAAGCCAGCTGGGACCGGGTGGCGATCAAGAACGGCGACCCCGAGCTCAAGGCCTACAACGTGGGCTATAACGCCGAGCTGCCGCTCAATGACGTAACCCTGTACTCCTTCGGCACCTATGGCGAACGCAAGGCGGTGATCCAGAACTACTACCGCTTCCCCAATGGCACGGCTTCGGTACCGGAGATTTTCCCCGACGGTTACTACCCGGTGAACAACCTGCGCGACATCGACTACCAGTTCGTGTTCGGCGGCAAGGGTGACGTGGGCGGCTGGAATTATGACCTGAGCACCAGCTACGGCCGGGATACGCTGAAATACTCCAGCGAGCTCAACCTCAACCCGTCGCTGGGCGTGGACTCGCCCACCAGCTTCAACAACCTGGCCACCTTCCGGTCCGACCAGTGGGTGAACAACCTAGACTTCAGCCGCCGGTTCGAAAACCCCTTCAACCTGGGCGTGCCAGTGACCGTGTCCACCGGTATCGAGCACAAATGGGAGCGCTTCAGCACCTTCGCAGGCTCTGCGGACTCCTACGAAACCGGTACCTACAATGCCGCCAGTGGTGCCCAGGCCTCGGTCATCATCCGCCCCGAAGACGAAGTGGACCTGATCCGCAATACCTACGCCACCTACCTGGACCTGGGCTTTGACCTGACCAGCCGCTGGTACGCCGACGTGGCCGCGCGCCTGGAGCATTTCGACGACTACAACGGCAACAAGCTGGGCCTCAAATTCAACAGCCGCTACAAGCTGACCGACACCGTGGCGGTGCGCGGCACCGTCGGTACCGGCGTGCGCGCCCCGTCGCTGACCCAGACCGGTTACACCACCACCGACAGCCGCGTGAACACCGACGTCAACGGCAACGTGGTGCCCGCCACCACGCGCCTGACGCCGTCGGACAGCAGCCTGGCCCAGGCGCTGGGTGGCAGCGCGCTGAAGCCAGAGAAATCCCAGAACCTGGGGCTGGGCATCACCTGGCAACCGGCGCCGCGCACCAGCGTCACCGCCGATGCCTACCTGGTGGACATCCAGAACCGCATCGCACTCACCAGTGCCATCTATGACCACGGCGACGGCGTGGTCAACAGCATCCTGGCCGCCCAGGGCGTGACCGCCGGCACCTGGGTGGACTATTACACCAATGCCTTCGACACCCGCACCCGCGGCCTGGACGTGGTGGCCGACTACACGACACCGTTCGGCGCGTTCGGCGACGTGCGCTGGAGCGCGGCCTTCAACTACAACAAGACCACCATCACCGATGCCAAGGACACCCCGGCTTCGCTGGCCAATGCCGGCGTGACACTGGTAGGCCGCAACCGCGAAGGCGACCTGACCGACGCGCTGCCCAAGACCAAATGGATCCTGGGGGCCAACTGGAAGGTGGGCAACTGGAACACCAACCTGACCACCACCCGCTACGGCTCGGTGTCGACCCTGGCGGTGAACGAGAGCGGCGACCGCAGCTTCGGCGCCAAGTGGCTCACCGACCTGGACGTCAGCTACACCTTCTTCGACCACCTGACCGTAAGCCTGGGCGGCAGCAACATCTTCGACGTGCGCCCCGACAAGAATGCGGTGTACAGCAGCCTGGGCCTGGCCCCGTACGGTAACCCGCCGTTCTACCCCGGTGGCGGCTCCTGGTACACCAAGCTCGCCTACGACTTCTGACCCAGCGGCCGCATCGCCCCCACCGGCGTGCGGCCTTTTTGCATGAGGAACAGCCCTTGAAGCTACAACGAACCCTGGCCAGCGCGGCCATCCTCCTGGCCCTGGGCCTGGCGGGCTGCTCGCCCTCGCACCCCGACGCTCAGGCCGCCAACACCTTGAAGATCGCTTTCTTCGGCGACAACACGCAACTGGTCAGCCTCGACCCCTTCCAGGTCTACTGGCTGGAGCACCGGGTGGTGTTGCGCAACGTGGTCGAATCCCTCACCGACCAGGACCCGCAGACCGGTCAGATCATCCCTTGGCTGGCCGAGCGCTGGGACGTCAGCGCCGATGCCCGCGAATATACCTTCCACCTGCGCCAAGGCGTGACCTTCAGCAACGGCGAGGCCTTCGACGCCCAGGCCGTGAAAACCGCCTTCGACAGCGACAAGGCCTTCACGGCCGAGGTGCCCAGTGCCTTCGGCGCCACCTACCTGGCCGGCTACGACCACGCGGAAGTGATTGACCCGCATACCATCAAGCTGGTGCTGAGCACGCCCAACGCCGGCTTCCTGCAAGCCACGTCCACCACCAACCTGGCCATCCTGGCGCCGGCATCCTACCGCCACACCGCCAAGGAGCGCTCCCTGGGCGCGATCATCGGCACCGGGCCGTTCGTGCTCGACCATTACACCCCCGAGTCGGGCCTCAAGCTGGTCAAACGCAGCGGTTATGCCTGGGCGTCGGCCAACGTGCTGAACAAGGGCGAGTCCCACGTTGCCGCCGTCGAAGTGACCTACGTACCGGAAGAAAGTGTGCGCAATGGCCAGTTCCTGCAGGGCCAGGTGGACATCCTGTGGCCGCGCAACCCGTTCGCCGACGTCGACCTGAAATTGTTGCAAAGCAAAAAGGCCACCATCCAGAGCCGCTCGCTACCCGGCCCGGCCTGGAACCTGTATCCCAATACCCACGGCGACCGCATCCTCGCCGACGCCGACGTGCGCCTGGCCGTGCAGAAGGCCATCGACCGCAAGACCTACGCCAGCACCGTGTACAGCCCCGAGTTCCCCGTGGTGGATGGCGTCTATGACGTCACCACGCCGTACTTCCGCAGCCAGGGCGCCAAACTGGGCTATGACCCGCAGGGCGCCGCCGCGCTGCTGGACAAGGCCGGCTGGAAACTGGGGGCCGACGGCTACCGGCAGAAGGACGGCAAGCGCCTGAGCCTGTCATACAACGTGCCCACCAAGGAGACGGCGGGCGATGTGTTGATCCAGGACCAACTGCGCAAAGTGGGCATCGACCTGGCATTGAAGGTGCGCACCACCGCCGAATGGTTCACTGCCAACGCCGCGGGCAACTATGACCTGACGTTCTCCTACATGACCCGTGCCGACCCGATCGTACTGCAGACCATCCTCGACCCGCGCAGCGCCATCAGCCCGACCATGGCCACCAATACCTATCCGCCAGCGATCCTCAGCCACGCCGAAGGCCTGTTCGACGTCGGCCTGACCGCGACTGCCGCCGACCAGCGCGCCAAGGCCTACGGTGACCTGCAGGACTTCCTGATCGACCAGAGCGTGGCCATCCCGGTGTTCGAACGCGTGTGGCAGGCCGCCACGGCGCCGCGGGTGCACAACTTCCGCTGGAGCGCCGAAGGCTTCGCCTTCCTCAACGACATCGAGGTCAGCCCATGAGCCGCTACCTGCTGGGCCGCATAGGCCAGGCGCTGCTGGTGTTATGGGGCGCCTTCACCATCACCTACTTCATCCTCTACCTGCTGCCAGGCGACCCGTTGTCGATCATGCTCAACGCCTCGGGCATGGAGATCGACGCCCTGACGCCCGAGCAATTGGCCAAGGCCAAGGTTTACTACGGCCTGGACCAGGGCCTGTTGGTACGCTACGGGCACTTGCTGTGGGGCGTTCTGCACGGTGACCTGGGCCAGTCCCTGACCCTTAACCGGCCGGTGACGGCGATCCTCGCCGAGCGCCTGCCGCAGACCCTGGCCCTGGCCGCCAGCGCCATCGCCCTGTCGCTGGCGGGGGGTGTCGGGCTCGCCTACCTGGCGGCGTACGTTCGCTGGCAGCCGCTGAAGACCGCGCTGTCGCGCCTGCCGGCCCTGGGCTTCTCGGTGCCGGTGTTCTGGATGGGCCTGCTGCTGATCCAGGTGTTCGCCTTCAGCCTGGGCTGGTTCCCATCAACCGGCAGTGTCGGCGTGACGAGCCTGGTGCTGCCGGCGGTGACCCTGGCGATCCCCAGCGCCGCGGTCTATGCCCAGGTACTGCAGCGCGGCTTCCTGGATGTAGCCCGCGAGCCCTACATCCTCACCGCCCAGGCCAAGGGCCTGAGCCGTGGCCAGGTGCAGGCCCGCCACGGCTTTCGCAACGCAGCGCTGCCGCTGTTGACCCTGGTGGGCCTGCAAGTCGGCAACACGGTGTCCGGCGCCGTGCTGGTGGAGACCATCTTTGCCCGCAACGGCGTCGGCCGGCTGGTGCAGGAAGCCGTGCTGCGCCAGGACATTCCCGTGGTGCTGGGGGTGGTCACGGTGTCGGCCGCCGCTTTTGTGCTGGTCAACCTGTTGGTAGACCTGTTGTACCCCATTCTCGACCCGCGCATCAGCCACGCGCCCAAGGTGACCTGACATGACTGCCACCGATACCACCCTTGCCCCCGCTGACCTGCACCGCCCCCACTGGCAACCCCGTGGCCGGTTGCGGCGCACCCTGGACGTGGCGCTGCCCTTGCTGCGCCGCCCCGGGTTCGTGCTGGCCGTTGTGCTGGTGCTCGGCAGCCTGCTGGCGGCCCTGGCACCGTGGCTGTTCACCAGCGTCGACCCGTACGCCACCGTCCCTGTGGCCAAGCTGTTGCCACCGGGCGCTGGACACTGGTTCGGCACCGATGAGCTGGGCCGCGACCTGTACACCCGGGTGCTGTACGGGTCGCGCCTGTCCATCCTCGCCGCGCTGCTGGCGGTGGGCCTGGCGATGGTGTGCGGCCTGGGCCTGGGCGTGGTGGCCGGCTTCATCGGCGGGCGAGTGGACGCCGTGGTGATGCGCCTGATCGACGTGATGCTGGCGCTGCCCGGCCTGCTGCTGGCCCTGGCCATCGTCACCGCCATCGGCTTCGGTACTCTGCCGGTCGCCATCGCGGTGGGGGTGGGCATCATTCCCGGGTTTGCCCGCACCACCCGCGCTGAAGTGCTGCGGGTCAAGACCCTGCCCTATGTGGAAGCTGCCCGCCTGGGCGGCGCCAGCTGGCGCCGTACCCTGCTGCGCCACGTGCTGCCCAACGCCTGGGGGCCGGTGGCGGTATTGGCCACCCTGGACTTCGGCGCCGCCATCCTGGCCACCGCCGGCCTCAGCTTCCTGGGCTTCGGCGCCCAGCCACCCGCCGCGGAATGGGGCACCCTGATCGCCAACGGCCGCCAGTTCCTGATCACCGCCCCCTGGGTGTCGCTGCTCCCCGGCCTGGTGGTCGTACTGGTGGTGTTCAGCCTCAACCACATCGCCCGCACCCTTGAGGAAGTCCAATCATGAGCGCCCTGATCGACGTACGTGACCTGAGCGTGAGCTACCACACTGCTGGCCGCGTCAAGGAAGCCGTTCGGCAGCTGTCCTTCAGCCTGAACCAGGGCGAGACCCTGGCCATCGTCGGCGAGTCGGGCTCCGGCAAGACCACCCTGGCCAGCGCCCTGCTCGGCCTGCTGCCGGCCAGCGCGCGCATCAGCCGCGGCAGCCTGCGGGTAGCCGACACCGACATCAGCCACGCCAGTGAACGGGTCAAGCGCCAACTGCGCGGCCGAGTCATCGGCCTGGTGCCCCAGGACCCCATGGTCAGCCTCAACCCGACCCTGACCATCGGCCGGCAGATCGGTGAAAGCCTGATCCTGGCCCACGGCCGGCGGTACCCGGCGCTGGACGCCGACGTGCTCGACCTGTTGACCCAGGTCGGCCTGGACACCCCTGCCCTGCGCGCTCGCCAGTACCCCCATGAGCTGTCCGGTGGCATGCGTCAGCGGGTGCTGATCGCCATTGCCCTGGCCGGCAACCCCAAGGTAATCATCGCCGACGAACCCACCAGCGCCTTGGACGTGACCGTGCAGCGGCGCATCCTCGACCACCTGGAACAGCTGGTGCAGGCCCGGGGTATTTCACTGATCATCATTACCCACGACCTGGGCGTGGCCGCGGACCGCGCCGACCGCGTGCTGGTGATGAAAGACGGCCACCTGGTGGAGCAGGGTCCGGCGCGCCAGGTGCTCGGCGCCCCCAGCCAGGCCTACACCCGCGCACTGCTGGCAGCGGCCCCGGCCTTTGGCCAGGGCCAAGGCCCCGTGCCCCTGCCCTCTGGCGCCTCGCGGCCCTTGCTGAGCCTGGAAAACATCGGCAAGCGCTACCCCCTGCCTGCCCGCGGCGGCCACGTGCAGAGTTTCCGGGCACTGCAGGGCCTGAGCCTGAACGTGCACCCGGGGCAAACCGTGGCCATCGTCGGCGAGTCCGGCTCGGGCAAGAGCACCAGCCTGCGCATCGCCCTGGGCCTGGAAACCGCCAGCGAAGGCAAGGTGCGCTTCGACGGCCAGGACCTCACCCAGCTCACCTGGCAGCAATTTCGCCCCCTGCGTCAACGCATGCAACTGGTGCAGCAAAACCCGTTCGCGTCACTCAACCCGCGCTTCACCATTTTCGAAAGCGTGGTGGAACCCCTGGTGTCCTTCGGCCTGCTCAAGGGCGAACCCTTGCGCCAGGCGGCGCGGCAACTGATGGACCAGGTGCAACTGCCGGCCAGTTACCTGGACTGCCTGCCTCGCGAACTGTCCGGCGGCCAGCGCCAGCGCGTGGCCATTGCACGGGCCCTGGCGTTGAAACCGGACCTGTTGTTGCTGGACGAACCGGTGTCGGCGCTGGACGTATCGGTGCAGGCGCAGATCCTGGACCTGCTGCGCGGTTTGCAGGCTGATTTGGGCGTGGCGTATGTGCTGGTGTCCCACGACCTGGCGGTGGTCGCCAGCCTCGCCCATGAAGTGGTGGTGCTGCGGCGTGGCGAGGTGGTGGAGCAAGGGCCGGCGAGCCGGGTGCTGGGACGGCCGGCGGATCAGTATACGCGCGAGTTGCTGGAGGCGATCCCGGGGCGCGGGGTGTTGGTTTAGAAGACTCCGTGGGGAGGTCCGCCTCCCCTACAACCGGTCGAGAATCAATAAATGCCACTGTTTCCAAAAACGCGACCGCTCGTCAAAAAACAAAATGAAACATATCGACCCTATGCGACTGTTCATCTACCAACTAAGGAAATTTCCTACTTTATTATCAGAGCCCTCCTAAAGCTTTTTTACGATAAGACGGAAAAGCCTGCCACTAGTATTAAATTTCATATTTGACCTACGCGCACCTCGGAGTTGCCCGTAAGACGGGTACTACAATACGGTGATTCACCTCATTGAACCAATAGCCCCGCCCCCTCACCGCAGTTGACTTGCCCTACATTCGAAACTAAAGATATGCACCTAAGCGCTGGGGAGTAGGCTTAGTTCACTGGCCCCTCTTTGTGTTCAATTCAATACCCTCATCTGCTCCGCTTTATTTGCTTATTGCAAATCTGTGGCAGCGCCACAACTCCCCCTGGAATCCGTAAAAGCCAAAGATGAACCCCGACCGTTTGAAAACAATGGTGCCCTTTCCATGACCCCATCCCTACCACGACGCGTTGCATCCCTTACTTTGATTTTCGCCCTGGAGCAAATAAGAGAGCCCCTTTCACTCATATGGACCATCATTTCACCCGCGGCGCTTTTCTACCTTCTGTCCTATAACCGTCATTCCGCAGCACTGCTTGACTACACCGTGGCGACCGCCTGGTTCTACGCCTACATCGCCTCAAGCGTGGCCTTTTTCGGCTTCTGCTTCTACTTGATCGGCCGGAGGGAAAGTGGTTTCGTGCGGTCATTCATGCACACCCGCACCGCGAAAGCCGTGTTCCTTGCCAGCCATTTCATCAGCTACTCCCTCGTGTCGCTGTTGTACGCCTGCGCTTTCTATCTGATCACCAAGCCTGCATTCGGCCCCTATGACCTTCAAGAGGCGGTTTCCCTCACCCTTCGCTTTTACGTGTGCTTCCTGGGTTTCTGCACTCCGGCTTTGCTGCTTGCCAATGCCCGCTTGAAATTCCAGACCGCCAACACCTTGATTTCCGTGCTGCTGTTCTGCGGGATCATGACGGCACTGATGGGCACGCAAGCCGGGAGCCCGACCGTGCAGTGGTTCACCGCGCTGAATCCGTTTGTGGTGGCCAAACGGGTGATGGAAGCTTCCCAGGTTCCATTCGTGGCCCTGGGCTGCAGTGCGGCGCTGCTACTGGGGGCGGCGCTGGTCACGATAAAAACCTTCCGGACCAACCCCGTATGGAGCCGCTATTGATGATCAGCGCCAGGGACATCAGCCTTCGTTTCGCCCACAAGATCATTTTCGATCGCGCGAACATCGATATTGGTCGGCAACAGATAACCGGCATTATCGGGCCGAATGGCGCGGGGAAAACCACGTTCTTCGACCTGCTCTGCGCCATTCGCCAGCCGGACTCCGGTACGCTCGACGTCAACTGCGCGGCGCGCTCCTATCTGTCGCAGACATTGGGCATGCCAGCGAACCTGACGATGCGCGAGGTTTATGAGCTGGTGGCTGTGCTGTCCTGCAACCGTGCGGTTTCCATGCGCGACACGCTGGCGAAGTTCGAGCGCTGGGACCCGTTCCTTGCCGGCAAGTATGCCGCCACCTTGAAGAAACGCCCGGCCTACTGCAGCTACGGGGAGATCAGGTTCTTCTTCACGTTGTCGCTGCTGTCGCTACCCAACGAGTTGATTATCCTGGATGAGCCCACGGCAGGCGTGGACCCTGAGTCGAGGCATTACATCTGGTCGATGCTGCGCAAGGCAAGGGACGAGGGCGCGACGATTGTGGTGTCTTCCCACCACATCCATGAAATCACCGAACACTGCGATGTGTTCCATCTGATTCATCGGCGCAGGTTCCTGAAATTCAGCAGCGGGCAGGCGTTTCTCGACCATTTTGCTGAAGCCACCCTGGATGAAGCGTTCATCCAGGGTGCGCGAAGCGGGTAACGGTTGCAGCGGGCCCGGGGGAACGGCCGGGTCCGCTGCAGGGAGGGGTGACGAACTCAGGCGGCCAGGGTGGCGCCGCCGTCGACTACCAGGTCTTGCAGGGTGACATGGCTGGCCAGGTCCGAGGCCAGGAACAGCACCACGTTGGCGATTTCATCCGGCGTAGCGATCTTGCGCAGCGGGATGCCGAGCTTGTAGTGCTCCGGCAAGCCGGCGACCAGGCGGTCGAAACCCTGGGGGCCGCCGACCATGTCGCGCAGCATCGGGGTGTCCGTGGAACCCGGGGACACCAGGTTGCAGCGCACGCCATAGGCGGACAGCTCCAGGCCGATGCAATTGTTCAACGACACCATGGCCGCCTTGGACGCGCAATACGCCGCCATCTGCATGCGCGGCACGTGGGCGGCGTTGGAGGCGATGCTGACCACCGCCCCCTTGCCCTGGGCCTTGAACACCGGCACCAGTTGGCGGAACAGGTAGAACGGGCCCGATACGTTGACGTCGAAGCACGCTTGCCAGTCGGCGACCGACAGTTCGTCACTGTTGCCTAGGCGCAGCACGCCCGCGCCATTGACCAGCACGTCGATACGCGGGTGCTGGCCGAGGATTTCCTGGCAGACCTGCTCGACGGCGTTGGCGTCGGTAACGTCCAGTTGCACAGTCTTGAACGGGTACTCGGCTTCATTGAAGGCACGGTCGAACCCGAGCACTTCGGCACCCGCGGCCTGGAAGCGCAAAGCCACCTGCAAACCGATACCTTGCCCGGCACCGGTGACCCACACGCATTTGTTGCTGAAATCCAGCGTATTCATGAATAAAACTCGCCAAAGGCCGCCCTGCCCGGGCGGCTGAAAAAAGGGATCAGCGCTTGCTCGACAGCACGGCCAGCCAGCCAGCCAACGTTGGCTTGGCGGCCAGATCGGCGAAGCTGACGTCCAGGCCCTCACGCTGCCAGTTGCCGATCAGGGTCATGACCTGCACCGAGTCCAGGCCGAAATCCATCAGGTTGTCGTCCGGCTCAGGCTCGCCATCGTCGGCGTCCAGGAACGGCTGGACCTGGGCCAGCAGCCATGGCAGGTCCAACGGCGCTTTGGCAGAAGCGCCGATGATGGCCTGGTTGGCGATCACGTAGCCGCTGCGGGTGGCCACGTAGCGCAGGGCCATGCGGTGCTCTTCTTCGGAGAAGTCGGCCAAGGCGTCGCCAACGAAGAAGGGCTGAATGTCGCGCATGAAGGCTTCGGTGGCGCTGACCATGCAGCCGATATGGGCGTACACGCCGCACACGATCAGTTGGTCACGGCCGCCTTCCTTGATCATCTGCTCCAAAGGCGAACGGATGAAAGCGCTATAGCGCCATTTCACCAGCACGGTGTCCTGAGGCTCAGGGCGTAGCGGCGCCACCACTTGCTGCACCTGGCGGCTGGCGCTGGTCAGGCCCGGGCCCCACATGTCGTTGAGCAGGGCGCGGTCCTCGGGGCTCTGCTCCGACGGCTGGGCGGTGTACACCACCGGCACGCCGTGGGCATGGCACCAGGCACGCAACGCAACGATGTTGTCCACCAGTTGTTTGACCAGCGGGCTGCCTTCACCGTAGAAATCCAGGAAGTATTCCTGCATGTCGTGAATCAGCAGCACGGCGCGGGATGGGTCCAGGCGCCAGGACACCTTGTTGGCCGGGAAGCTGTCCGGGGTGGGCATGGGGTAGCTGGCGAGTTTCGGGATAGCCATGGAAAAGCCTTATGCGTGGGTGAAGGCAGTGCGCAGGGTGTCGCGCAGTTGCTTTTTGTTGATCTTGCCCACGGCCGTCAGCGGTAGCTCGGCCATGAACTGGAAGCGGTCGGGCAGCTTGTAGTCAGCCACGCCCTGGGCGCGCAGGTACTTGCGCAGGTCCGAGGGTTTCAGGGCTGCGTCGCTGGCGACCACACAGGCGCAGCTTTTCTCGCCCATCAATTCGTCAGGGATGGCCACCAGCGCCACGTGAGTGACGGCCGGGTGGTGCAGCAGCAGGTTCTCGACCTCTTCGGCGGCGATCTTTTCACCGCCGCGGTTGATCACGTCTTTGACCCGGCCCACCACTTTCAGGTAACCGTCGGCGTCCTGCTGAACCACGTCACCGGAGTAGTAGAACCCTTCGGCATCGAACACCTGGGCGTTCTGCTCGGGGGCCAGGTAGTAACCGCGGAACGTGTACGGGCCACGGGTAGCCAGCATGCCCGGTTCGCCCAGGGGCACCGCGCGGCCCTCTTCGTCCAGCACGCGAACTTCGTCGTCGGCGCTCATCGGGCAACCCTGGGTGGTGAACACCCGCTCGCTGTCGTCATCCAGGCGGGTGTAGTTGACCAGCCCCTCGGCCATGCCGAACACCTGTTGCAGGCGGCAGCCCAGTTCCTCGGGCACCCGGCGCGCCAAGGCCTCGGAGAAATTGGCACCGCCCACCTGCAGCACCTTGAGGCTGGCCAGGCGCTGGCGATGTTCAGGCGCGGCGCGCAGCCACAGGGCCACCGCCGGCGGCACCAGCGGCACCCAGTCGATGGCGTGGCGTTCGATCAGGGCGAAGCAGCTCAACGGCTCGGGGTCGGCGGCCATCACCACGCAGCCACCGGCGATGAACACACCCAGGGCACCGGGCGAGCTCATGGTGTAGTTGTGCGGCGCCGGCAACGCGCACAAAAAGCGCGTGGCCGGGGACAGGCCGCACAGTTCAACACTGCGGCGCAGGCTGTAGTAGTAATCGTTGTGGGTACGCGGAATCAATTTCGGCGTGCCGGTGCTGCCACCGGACAGCTGGAAGAACGCAACCTCGGCGCCCGCCGTCGGCGTGGTCTCGAAGGGCTCGTCGCGCGGTTGCAGACACGCCTGCAGGCTCAGCACGTTGGCCCCCGCCTCCCCCTCCAGCACCACGGTGGACAAGGCGGGGGCCACGTCGCGCAGTTCGGCCAGGAAGTGGTCGTTGGCGAATAGGCCATGGCGGCGGGAGGCGATCAGCAAGCGTGGCTGGATCTGCCGGGCATAGGCCAGCATCTCCTGGCGTTGGTGGCTGAACAGTGCGTTGACCGGGACCACGCCCAGTTTCAACAGGGCAAAGAAACTGACGTAGAACTCGGCGCTGTTGGGCAACTGCACCAACGCCGTGTCGTGGCGGCGCAGCCCAGCGGCCTGCAGGTGCGCGGCCAGGTGGTTGGACTGGCGGTCCAGTTCGGCGTAGCTCAGGGTACGTTCGCCACAGATGATCGCCGGGGCCTCGGGGCGGGCAACCACCTGCTGAGCGAGGATGTCAGTCATCGGCCGGTCGAGCCAGTAGCCCTGCGCGCGATAATGGGCGGCCAAGTCATCGGGCCAGGCAGTGAAAGCGATACTCATCAGGCACCTACCTTTGCGTCCAGGCCACAGGCGGCCAGCATGGTGCCGAGCTTGGCCTGGGTTTCCTTCCATTCCGATTCGGGGCACGAGGCCTCGACGATCCCGGCGCCGGCGAACAGGCGCAGACGGTCTTCGTGCACGGTGCCGCAACGGATGGTGACCACCCATTCGCCGTTGCCGTGGCTGTCGCACCAACCCACCATGCCGGCGAACAGGCCGCGGTCGGCGGGTTCGCAGAGGTCGATGAGTTTGCGCGCCAGTTGGGTCGGGGCACCGCACACTGCCGGCGTGGGGTGGATCTGGCAAGCCAGTTGCAGCACCGACGTCTCAGGGTCGCGCAGGGTGCCTTCCAGGGCGGTGGACAGGTGCCACATGGCGGCGGTGCTGAGCAGTGACGGGCCCGCTGGCACGTGCAGCTCGCGGCACACCGGTTCCAGCACGTGGCGGATGTCGTCGATCACC
The DNA here is from genome assembly GCF_013374995.1 of Pseudomonas eucalypticola. Classification (NCBI taxonomy): domain Bacteria; kingdom Pseudomonadati; phylum Pseudomonadota; class Gammaproteobacteria; order Pseudomonadales; family Pseudomonadaceae; genus Pseudomonas; species Pseudomonas eucalypticola. Next base: position 3,578,199 of record NZ_CP056030.1, read on the forward strand.
AGGCGGTGTTCGTACTGGTCTTTCTCGGACACGAGCAGGGCTTCGCCCACTTCCCGGTCTTCCACGGCGTCGGTACGGCGCTTGGCCGAGCCGGCCAAGGGGTTGGTGAACACCTGGTCGCCCTGTTTGCGCACCAACAGCTCGGGGCTGACCCCGATCAACTCACCGCCATCGGCCAGGGGCACGCGGAAGTGGTAGCCGGAACGGTTCTGCGCTGCCAGGTTGGCGAGGATCTGCTCGATGTCCGCAGCGTCGGCCAACTGCACTTCCAACTGCCGCGACAGCACAGCCTTGCGAATGCTGCTGGTGCGGAAATTGGCGATGGCCTGGGTGACGGCGGCCTTGAACCCGGCCTCATCGGGGATGCTGCGCTGGCCCCGCACCTGGGGCGGCTGTGGGGCTGGGCAGCCTGGGGCAGGACCGTGTCGCTCCATTCATGGTCGCGGGGCACATACAGGCACGAAGGCTGCCGGGTGTCGAACGGAATGGCACCCATCACGATGGGGTTGTCGATACCAGCCCGGCGCGCTTGCTCGAAGGCGGCGCCCACTTCGGCCAGGAACGTACTGGAACTGACGCCACCGTTACCGGCGGGGGTGGTGATGCGGCTGAAAATACCGCGGGCGCGCAGGGTGCGCTGGCCGCTGCGGAAAAGGAATTGAGCCGACTCGGCGCCGGTTTCAGCCGTGCGGTATCGCTCGTGTTCCTTTTGGTGTGTCGTCATGACGTCGCCTCATGTGAATGAATGAGAATTGCTATCAATTATGTTCAGGTTATGGATAGCGATTCCACTTGTCAACGAGGCCCTAATAGCAGGCAAAAGGCCACTCTGCGGCGCTTCAACGCCGGTACAGTCACTATCAATGTGCCACAGGGCAGCGGCGGGCCCCTTCACCACGGGGCGCGGCGCGGGAACAGCGCACCGGGAGGCGTCGACCAATACGCCGTGCTCGCCTTCGGAACCTCGCAGCGTTTCATGCGGCCATGCAGGGCTCAATGTAAATATGTATCATTAATGTTACCGGCTCGCACACACTTCTGCTTGCAGACGTACAGCCCATTGATAAAAATGGGAATTATTCTCTCTCAGGGACGTTACCTGCCATGACCCTCCGCCTGCCCTTTCCTTCCCTGCGCGCCACTTTGTGCGTGCTGGCCGCCTGCCTCCCCCTGTTGGCCCAGGCTGATGCTGGTTGGCCACGCACCGTCAGCGGTGAACACGGTAGCGCGGTGCTGGACCACGCCCCCAAGCGCATCGTCTCCACCAGCGTGACCCTCACCGGTGCGCTGCTGGCCATCGATGCACCGGTGGTCGCCAGCGGCGCCACTGTCCCCAACAACCGCGTCGCCGACGACCAGGGCTATTTGCGCCAATGGGGTGCTATCGCCAAGGCGCGGCAGGTGCAGCGCCTGTACATCGGTGAAGCCAATGCCGAGTCGGTGGCCATGGCCGCGCCCGACCTGATCCTGGTCAGCGCCACCGGCGGCGACTCGGCCATGGCGCTGTACGACCAGCTCTCGGCCATCGCCCCGACCCTGGTGGTCAACTACGACGACAAGAGCTGGCAACAGGTCGAACAACTGCTGGGCCAGGCCACCGGCCACGAAGCCCAGGCCGACGCCTTGGTCAAGGCCTTCACCGAACGCCAGGCCCAGGTGCGGAAGAGCCTGACCCTGCCGCCGCAACCGGTGTCGGCGTTCGTCTACAACCCGGCGGCACGCCAGGCCAATGTCTGGACCCGTGATTCGTCCCAGGGCCAGTTGCTGGAACAATTGGGCTTCCAACTGGCCAGCCCTTCGCCGGCCGTGGCCAGCAGCCAGACCATGGGCAAGCGCAAGGACATCATCCAGGCGGGCGGCGAGCACATGGCCGATGCCCTGACGGGCCAGACGTTCCTGATGTTCGCCGCCGAACCGGCCGACACCCAGGCTGTGCTGGGCAACACCTTGCTGGCCCACCTGCCGGCAGTGGGCAGCCAACGTGTGTATGCGCTGGGCGCCGACACCTTCCGCCTGGACTACTACAGCGCCAGCCACCTGCTGGACCGCCTGCAGGCACAGTTCGGAAAGGCCGGCACTCAGGCGCCGGCGGCCACCGCGTCGAACTGAACGTGACGCAGCTGGCGCATGGTCAGCGCCAGCACCAACCCCACCGCGACGGCCGCCAGGCCAAAGGCCATGGCGGCGGGTGCCGGCAACAACCATGAACCCAGGCCACCCAGCAAGGCAGCCCCCAGGGCGTCGCCGCTGACGTTCTGCGCGGTCCACAGGCCATTGACTCGCCCCAGCAAGTGGTCGGGGGTCTGGGCCTGGATCAGGGCGTACTGCAACAGCGCGTTTATCGCACTCAAGTAGCCGAAGCCAGCCAGGCACAGCAGCGCCAGCCAGAACGCCGGCATCACGCTGAACAGGGCGATGGCGGCGAAGGCCACCACGGCGCTGGCGATCATCCGCCGCCCAGGCCTCGGCGTGGCAGCCAGGCGCCCGCTGGTGATGGCGCCGATGGCCGCGCCCAGGGGCGTGGCGGCGTACATGAAGCCCAGTTGCGTGGCACTCAGGTGCCAATCGTTGCCCAGCGCCGGGTACAGCACGCGCACTGCGCTGGCCAGGGTGAGCAAACCGCCAATCAAGGCCACGGTGCCGACCACGCGGTTCTGGAACAGAAAGCCGACACCGGTTGCCAGCGCCCGTAGCGGATGCTCGCGGGGCACCGGCGGCGGTGGCAGGCTGGGCAAGCGCAACAACAGCAGCACGGTGACCAGCGTGCCCAGGGCGGCCAGGCCGTAATTCCAGGCCACGCCACCGAAGGCGATCAGCAGCCCGCCCAGCAACGGCGACAGGATCGACCCCAGGCGCACGGTGAGCATACTGATGGCGCCCGCTTGCACCATGTGCTCGCGGCCCACCAGGGCGGGCGTGGCGGCCAGCAGCGCGGTGACGCCGATGGCGCCGAAGAAACCGTCCCACAACGCCAGGCCATAGATGGCCAGCAACGACGGCTGCGGCATCAGGGCGTTGAGGCATAACCCGACAAAGGCAATGCCGCAGGTGGAACGCGCCAGCAGGATCAGCCGACGGCGCTCATGCCGGTCGGCCAGCACGCCGCCCAGCATCAGCCCGACGAACATGCCGGTGCCGGCCAAGGTCACCGCCAGCCCGACCTGGATCGGCGAATGGGTCAGGGCCTGGATCTGCACCGGCATGGCGATGGCCAGCAGGCCCAGGGAGATCAGCGAGATCAGCCGCGCGAGGAACACCGCGCGAAACGCAGGGTGGCTTTTGAGCAGGCTGAGGTTGATGAAAATGGATGGTCGAGCCATGGGTCCCTCGTGGCAGTGGGCGAAGCGCCACGATAGGCAAGCTACCTATCAGGCGGCCCGCATGATAGCATTCGCTAATCGAGTGCATAAAAGAATGCTTCGTATTTGTATCGTTACATAGCCAGGCGAGAAATGATGTTCGCACCCCCCCGGCGCTGCCAGCCATGAGCTTCCCGTTGCGGTTGATGATCACCGCCCTGGCCTTGTTGGCCGCCATTCTCGCCAGCCTGCAGGTGGGCGCCCATTTCGCCCCGCTGTCCCAGGTGCTGGATGCCCTGAGCGGCCAGTGCACCAGCGCCGATTGCACCATCATCACCGACGCGCGCCTGCCGCGCACACTGGCCGGCCTGTTGGCCGGCACGGCACTGGGGGTGGCCGGGGCACTGATGCAGACCCTCACCCGCAACCCGCTGGCCGACCCCGGTATCCTGGGCATCAATGCCGGCGCCAGCTTCGCCCTGGTGGTGGGCATGAGCTGGCTGGGGGTCAACGGCCCTGACCAATACGTGGTGTGCGCGGTGGTCGGCGCCCTGCTGGCGAACCTGCTGGTCACCCTCAGCGGCTTCACCGGCGGCGGGCGCATCAGCCCCATGCGCCTGACCCTGATGGGCGTGGCCCTGACCGCGGTACTGGAAGGCATCAGTTCGGGCATCACCCTGCTCAACCCGCTGGTGTTCGACCAGGTGCGTTACTGGCAGGCCGGGTCGCTGGATGTCCGCAACCTGGAACTGATCAAGGCTGCCGCCTGGCCTATCAGCCTGGGGGTGGTGTTGGCCCTGGCCCTGAACCGCTCGCTGGACAGCCTGGGCATGGGCCTGGACATGGCCGCCGCCCTGGGCACCCGGGTACTGCGCACGCAGCTGCTTGGCTTGCTCGCCATCACCTTGCTGTGCGGCTCGGCCACCGCCGCGGTCGGCCCCATTGCCTTCGTTGGCCTGATGATGCCCCATCTGGCCCGCTGGCTGGCCGGCCCCGGCCATGGGCGTCAATTGCCGTTCGTTCTGTTGCTGACCCCGGCCCTTCTGTTGTTCGCCGATAGCCTGGGGCGCGTGATCGCGGTCAGCGAAATGCGTGTGTCGGTGATGACCGCCTTCATCGGCGCGCCGGTGCTGATTCTCCTGGCACGGCGCCAGCGCCTGGGAGGCCAGTGATGACCGCCCAGCACGGGCACCGCCCGGTCCTGACTGCCGTTGTGCTCGCCGTACTGTGCCTGGCCCTGGGTACCTGGGCGCTGGCCAGCGGCAGCCTCACCCTGAGCCTGGGCCAGGTCATGGAGGCGCTGCGCGGCGCAGGTCCCCATGGCACGCAGCTGGTCGTGCTGCAATGGCGCCTGCCGCGGGTGGCCACCGCACTGGTGCTGGGCGCGGCGCTGGGGGTCAGCGGGGCGGTGTTCCAGTCACTGATGCGCAACCCGCTGGGCAGCCCGGACATCATGGGCTTCAACACCGGTGCCTACAGTGGCGTGCTGGTGGCGCTGGTGCTGTTTCACGGGGACACCCTGGGCACCGCCTCGGCGGCCCTGCTCGGCGGCCTGGTCACGGCGCTGGTGGTCTACCGTCTGGCCTGGTGCAACGGCATCAGCACCCTGCGCCTGATCATCGTCGCGCTGGGCGTGCGTGCCTTGCTGGTGTCCTTCAATACCTGGGTACTGGTCAATGGCTCGCTGGAGGCGACGTTATCGGCCGGGCTGTGGAATGCCGGCACCCTCAATGGCATGACCTGGGCCAAGGCCGTGCCCGCGCTGCTGTGCATTGCCGTGGCGCTGGTGGCCAGCCTGGCCTTGAGCTTGCGCCTGCGCTTGCTGGAGATGGGCGACGACACGGCCAGCGCCCTGGGCGTACCCGTGGAGCGCTCGCGGCTGCTGTTGCTGATGCTGGGCGTGGTGCTCACCGCTGCCGCCACCGCCATTGCCGGGCCCATCAGCTTCGTGGCCCTGGCCGCGCCGCAGATCGCCCGGCGCCTGAGCCCCAGCCAGCGTTTGGCGCTGCCCATGGCGGCGCTGACGGGCGCCCTGCTGCTGATGGCTGCCGACCTGGCCGCCCAGCGGCTGTTCCTGCCCTATCAACTGCACGTCGGGCTGATCACCGTCAGCCTGGGCGGGCTTTACCTGATTGGCCTTCTGATTCGGGAAACACGCAAGCGATGAGCGCCCTGCCTGAACCTTCGCGCCTGTGGGCCGAGCAATTGACCCTGGGCTACGACGACAAGATCGTCGCCCGCGACCTGTCGGTGCACATTCCCGACGGTGAGCTGACGGTGATCATCGGCCCCAATGCCTGCGGCAAATCGACCTTGCTGCGCACCCTCAGCCGGCTGTTGCAGCCCAGCGCCGGCCAGGTATGGCTGGACGGACAGGCCATCAGCCGCTACCCCACCAAGGAAGTGGCCCGGCGCCTGAGCCTGTTGCCGCAGAGCTCCACGGCGCCGGCCGACATTCTGGTGCGTGACCTGGTGGCGCGGGGGCGCTACCCCCACCAGGGCCTGTTCAGCCGCTGGCACGCCGATGACGAACGCGCCGTGCAGCACGCCATGACGGCCACCGGCGTCGCGCAACTGGCCGACAAACCCGTGGACACCCTGTCCGGCGGCCAGCGCCAGCGCGTATGGATCGCCATGGTGCTGGCACAGGAAACCCCGCTGGTGTTGATGGACGAGCCCACCACCTGGCTGGACATCGCCCACCAGATCGACTTGCTGGAACTGATGCGCGAGCTCAACCGCGACCGTGGCCACACCCTGGTGGTGGTATTGCATGACCTCAACCATGCCTGCCGCTACGCCACGCACCTGATCGCCATGCGCGACGGCCAGGTACTGGCCAGCGGCGCACCGAAGGACATCGTCACCCCGGAACTGATCCAGGCGGTGTACGGCTTGGCGTGCGTGATCATCGACGACCCGGTGGCCGGAACGCCGATGATCGTGCCAGTGGGGCGGTGACACAGGGCGGACCAGGCAATGCCACCACCATCACTGGCCTGAAACAGATGTTTCGGGCCAGTGATGGCGGGGCCATTACCTGCTCGTCGCCACGGTAAAAAAAGGTTCTTCACGGATTGCCGGGAAGGTTGTGGCACCACCACAGATCTGTAGTGAGCACACAGAGCGGACCAGGTAATGCCCCAGGCATAACTGGCCCGAAACAAATGTGGGAATGGGGGGGCGCCGAGCCCTTGCCCGGGAAGCGCCGCGCGGGCGGCGCTCGATCTTAGCAGCGACACTCCAACATCGCCTGGCACTTGGAGGCCCTGATGCAATCCCCAGTCAGGAGCTTCGATGAACATTTTGTCGGCCTGCCTTGCAATTGCATCAAGGCCATCAGATACATGCCTTGGTATTCTATGCGCCCTCGAAACCGAGCGCCGCCCGCGCGGCGCTTCCCGGGCAAGGGCTCGGCGCCCCCCCATTCCCACATTTGTTTCGGGCCAGTTACGCCTGTGAGATCACCTGGTCTGCCTTGGTTGTTCACTGCAGATCTGTGGTCGCGCCACCCACGTTCCCGGCAATCCGTGAAGAATCAAAAAAAACCCCTTTTCTTGAGAAATTTCCTACAGCTACCCCTACCCCCGCTCCGCCACGCTCCCGAACTTGCGCCGTTCGTTCAAGCCCGACAGGCCCTCATTCCTCGACCCTGTCCGTTTCCCAAGGAGTTGCCCCATGCGCACGTTCTTTGCCTGGCTGTACGCCCCGTTGTTCTTCTTCGGTTTCCTCGCTGCCGGTATCTGGTTGGTGGCTGACGGTCTGCCGGTGCCGCTGTTGCTGGTGCTGCTGGCCTTTGCCGTCATGGTTTCCACCCTCGCCGAACGCTACCTGCCCTACCGCACGACCTGGAACACCAGCCACCAGGACGAACCCCGCGACCTGGCGCATGCGCTGGTCAACGAGGGCATCAACGGCCTGGGGGTGATCACCATCCCGCTGCTGGCCTGGCTGCTGCCCAACCCCGGGTTGTGGCCGAGCGACTGGCCATTGTGGCTGCAACTGGCGGTGGCGCTGCCCATCGCCGACCTCGGCATTACCCTGGTGCACTACGCCAGCCATCGCTCGCCGCTGTTGTGGCGCCTGCACAGCGTGCACCACAGCGTGAAACGCATGTATGGCTTCAACGGCCTGATGAAGCACCCGCTGCACCAAACCCTGGAAGCACTGGGCGGCGTGGTGCCGCTATTGCTGCTGGGGCTTTCGCCGTCGCTGGCGGCGCTGCTGGGGTTCGCGGTGGGTATTCAACTGCTGCTGCAGCACAGCAATGTCGATATGCGTATCGGCAGCTTTCGTCATGTGTTTGCGTGGGCGCCGGTGCATCGCCTGCACCACCTGAAATACGGACGCGTGGGCGACGTGAACTTCGCATTGTTCTTCAGCTTCTGGGACCGATTGCTGGGCACTGCCCTGTATTTGCCGAGCTACCGCCTGGGCGATGATGTGGGTATCGGCGACCGGCCGGATTACCCCGTGGGGTACGTGGCGCAGTGCCTGGAGCCGTTCAAGGCCCAGGCGAAAAGCACGCCCGCGACCGCCCCCCACGAGCTGACCCTGGCATTGGAGAAACACCGTGCGTAGGGAATGAGTCCATCGCCTGGGCCAACCACTGACCAGACGCCTGCCGCGAACTTCCTGGACGCCCCCGAGTCGGTATTGATAGCCCTTTGCGTCCAGGACTTCACCCTTATGTCCACCGCTCACCCACACCCGCAACCCGAACAGGCCGCGGCCGTACGCACCCTGCGTATCCTGACGGTCAACACCCACAAGGGCTTCAGCCCGCTGAACCGCACGTTCGTGCTCCCCGAGCTGCGCGACGCCGTGCGGGCGGTATCGGCCGACGTGGTGTTTCTCCAGGAAGTGCTGGGCATGCACCGCCTGCACGGCCAACGCTTCGCCAACTGGTCCGACGTGCCGCAGTATGAGTTCCTCGCCGACAGCATGTGGCCTGTGTTCGCCTACGGGCGCAACGCGGTGTATCCGGAAGGTGAACACGGTAACGCGTTGCTGTCGAAATTCCCCATCCTGCGCCACGACAACCTCGATGTCAGCGTCAGCGGCACGGAACAGCGCGGGTTGCTGCATTCGGTGCTGCAAGTGCCCGGCCACCGCGAGGTGCATACCATTTGCGTGCACCTGGGCCTGGGCGAACGCCAGCGCCAGCAACAGTTGCAGCTGCTGTGCGGCTTGCTGGACAGCCTGCCCATCGATGCGCCGGTGATCGTCGCCGGTGACTTCAACGACTGGCGCAAGCGCGCCGACGAGGTATTGGCGGCCTGCAACATGAGGGAAGTGTTCGCCCAGGCCTACGGGGCCGTAGCCCGTACCTTTCCCGCGCGCTTGCCGCTGTTGTGCCTGGACCGGGTGTACCTGCGCAATGCCACCGCCGTCACCCCCAAGGTGCTGGCGCGCAAGCCCTGGTCGCACCTGTCCGACCATGTGCCGCTGGCGGTGGAGGTGCGGTTATGAGCGAGGTATGGCGCAACGATAATGCCGTGCAGTTGCTGATCAACGGCGAAGCATTTTTCGACAGTGTGTTCCAGGCCATCGAAGCAGCCCGTGAAGAGGTGCTGATCGAAACCTTCATCCTCTTCGAAGACCAGGTCGGCCGGCGACTGCAACAGGCCCTGATCGGTGCCGCCCAGCGGGGCGTGCGGGTCGAGGTACTGGTCGATGGCTACGGTACCGCCGACCTGGGCGCGCAGTTTCTGCGCGAGCTGGGAGAAGCCGGGGTGCATTTGCAAGCGTTCGACCCGCGCCCGCGGCTGCTGGGCATGCGCACCAACCTGTTTCGCCGCCTGCACCGCAAGATCGTGGTGGTGGACGGCGAAACCGGGTTTATCGGCGGCATCAACTACAGCGCCGATCACTTGCTGACGTCCGGCCCCATGGCCAAGCAGGACTACGCTGTCAAACTGCAAGGCCCCATCGTCGCCGACCTGCACCAGGCCACGCTGACCCTGCTCGACGACACCAGCCGCGTGCGCCGGCAAACCCGACCGTGGCTGACCCCGCGCCAGCCGCTGGACGCCGATAGCCGAGGGGCACGCCTGTGCCTGCTGATACGGGACAACCAGGCCCACCGCGATGACATCGAGCGCCAGTACCTGCACGCGATTCGACAGGCCAACCAGCGCATCATCATCGCCAATGCCTATTTCTTTCCCGGCTACCGCCTGCTGCGCGAGTTGCGCGATGCTGCCCGCCGTGGAGTCGCCGTGACCCTGATTCTGCAGGGTATGCCCGACATGCCCCTGGTGCGCCTGTGCTCGCGCTTGCTGTACAACTACCTGTTGCGCGACGGCGTGCAGATTCGCGAATACACCCAACGCCCCCTGCATGGCAAAGTCGCGGTGGTGGATGAGCGGTGGAGCACCGTGGGTTCCAGCAACCTGGACCCCCTCAGCCTGTCGCTGAACCTGGAAGCCAACGTGGTGATCGACGACCGCGACTTCAACCAGCGCCTGCATGACCACCTGGCCGAACTGGCCCAGGGGCACTGCAAGGCCGTGACCCTGCAGCGCGTGTTGCGTGGCTACTGGTGGCGGGCGCCGTTGATCTTTCTCAGTTTCCACTTTCTGCGCCATTTTCCGGCGATGGTCGGCATGTTCCCCGCCCACTCGCCCAAACTCGCGCCCTTGGGCCCCGTGGTGCCGGAGCCGGCGGAGTCGGCCCAGGAGGGTCTATGAGCCGCCACCCTACCCTCTGGAAATGGCTGCGCCGGGGTTTCAACGCCCTGTTTCTGGTGCTGGTGCCCGTGCTGTTGGTGATGCTGCTGCGCAACCTCGATTGGCAGGAAGTGCTGCATACCCTGCGTGCCTACTCCTGGCCGTTGCTACTGGGCGGCGCAGGTATCGCGGCGCTCAGTTACCTGGTGTTTGCCAGTTATGACCTGCTGTCGCGCCGCTACACCGGCCACCACGTGCCGGTCGGTCAGGTACTGACCCTGGCCGTGACCTGTTATGCCTTCAACCTCAACCTCAGCTCATGGGTCGGCGGCATCGCCCTGCGCTACCGGCTCTACGGCAAGATGGGCCTGGACGTACCCACGGTCACCAAGATCCTCAGCCTCGGGTTGGTGACCAATTGGCTGGGTTACCTGTTGGTCGGCGGCGCGCTGTTTGCCGCGGGGCTGCCGGACTTGCCCGACAGCGTCAAGATGGGCCAGGGCGGGCTGCGCCTGATCGGGGTGGCCATGCTGGTGGCCGGGGTGGCCTACCTGCTGGCCTGCGCGTTCGCCACGCGCCGCACCTGGCATGTGCGCCAGCAGAGCATCACCTTGCCGGGCATCCGCCTGGCCTTGGCGCAGGCGGTGCTGAGCGCCGTGAACTGGTCACTCATGGCAGCGCTGATCTTCATCCTGCTGCCCGCCAAGGTGGGCTACCCCACGGTGCTGGCGGTCTTGCTGATCAGCAGCATTGCCGGGGTGATCACCCATATTCCCGCCGGGCTGGGTGTGCTGGAGACGGTGTTCATGACGCTGCTGCAGGGCCAATACAGCAAGGGCACGCTGATCGCCGCGCTGCTGGCCTACCGGGTGCTGTATTTCCTGCTGCCATTGCTGATAGCGTGCGGCTTGTACCTGTACCTGGAAAAACGCACCGCGAACGTGGACGCCACCCCCCGCCAAGAACCGCCAGCAGACGCACCGCCCAGCGGTGCAGCAGCGGCCATGGGGCCGCATCGAGGACGCCACGGCCTGGCCGATGCCCCCCATGACGCCTGATGCCCACTGCGCCCCTGCTCGGGTCACTCGTCCAGCAGGCTGCGCACTTTCTCCGTCAGCGTCTGCAAGGTAAACGGCTTGACCAGCAGGCGCATGCCCGGCTCCAGCTGCGAGCGCTTGACCAGCACCTGCTCGGCATAGCCGGTGATGAACAGCACCTTGAGGCCTGGGCGTATGCGCGCGGCGGCGTCTGCCACTTGCCGCCCGTTCAGGCCACCGGGCAGGCCGACGTCGGTAATCAGCAGGTCGACTTCACCGGTCATCTGCAACAGCGCCAGGCCTGCCACACCGTCACCGGCTTGATGCACCTGATAGCCCATCTCCTCCAGCTGCTCGGCGACCAGCGTGCGCAAGGTCACTTCGTCATCGATCAGCACCACGCTTTCCCCCAGCCGGGCCGGGCGGGCCACCAGGTCGGCCGGGGCAGCGTCCGGCGCCTGCACAGGGCCCAGGTGACGCGGCAGGTAAAGACGCACGGCAGTGCCCTGCCCCGGCGACGATTCGATGCGTACCCGCCCGCCCGACTGCCGGGCGAACCCGTAGACCATCGACAGCCCCAGGCCCGTGCCCTGGCCGATCGGCTTGGTGGTGAAAAAGGGGTCGAAGGCCCGCGCGATCACTTCCGGGCTCATGCCGGTTCCGGTGTCGACCACGCTCAGGCACAGGTACTGGCCCGGTGGCAGGTCATCGTCAGCCAGCGCCGGCGCCGGTTGCTGATGATGGTGCACCTGCAAGGCCAGGTGGCCGCCATCCGGCATGGCGTCGCGGGCGTTGATGCACAGGTTGAGCAGCGTGCTTTCCAGTTGGTTGGCATCCACCAGCACGGTCCACACGGCGGCCTGGGGCTGCCAGTCCAGCGCCACGGTGGGGCCCAGGGTCTGGCGGATCAGGTCGCGCAGGTCATCCACCAGTTGCACCACGTCGGTGGGGCGCGGGTCGAGGGTCTGGCGCCGGGCGAAGGCCAGCAGGCGGTGGGTCAGTGTCGCCGCGCGGTTGGCGGCGCCGTGGGCAGCGTCCAGGTAGCGGTCCAGCTCATTGAAGCGTTGCTGGGCCACGCGCCGGCGCAGCAGTTCCAGGCTGCCGGTGATGCCTGTCAGCAGGTTATTGAAATCATGCGCCAGGCCGCCGGTCAGTTGCCCCACCGCTTCCATCTTCTGGCTGTGGCGCAGCAGGTCCTCGGCCTGGCGCAGGGCTTCGGCGCGCTCACGCTCCTGGGTGACGTCACGGCCCACGGCATTGAAGAAACCGTCGCCAGGCACCGCAGCCCAGTTGATCCAGCGGTACTCACCCCGGCTGTCGCGCAGCCGGCAATTCATGTCCTGGACCGCTTCGCCGTCAGCCAGCCGCGCCGCCGCGGCCAGCACCGTGGCACGATCATCGACGTGTACCAGCCCCAACACGCTATTGCCACGCAAACACCCAGGCTGCCAGCCGAGCACGTGCTCCCAGGCAGGGTTGATGGCGACAATCTTCAGGTCCGGCTCGGCGACCAGGATAATGTCCGATGACAATTCCCAAAGGCGATTGCGGTCTGCGGTACGCTCGGCCACCTGGCGCTCGAAACTGGCGGCCAACTCATCGGTCTGCCGCTGGGTGAGGACGCTGCGGGTGGTTTCCACCACCGTGTCGAGAAACCCCACCACCTGGCCGTGCTCATTGCGCACCGGGCTATAGGAAAACGTGAACCAGGCCTGCTCCGGGTAGCCGTTGCGCTGGAGGGTGAGCGGGAAGTCTTCGATGAAGGTCGACTCCCCCGCCAGCGCCCGCGCGGCGATCGGACCGATGGTCGGCCAGGCGTCACTCCAGATGTCACCGAACGAACGGCCCAGGGCGTTGGACTTGCTGCCCAGGATGGGTACGAAGGCGTCGTTGTAGAGGGTAACCATGCCCGGGCCCCACACCAGGCAGCTGGGGAAGGCATTGGCCAATACCATCTGCACCGCCACGCGCAATGCCTGCGACCAATGCTCCATGGGGCCAAGCGCCGTGGCAGCCCAGTCGAACCGCCGCACCTGTTCGCTCATGGCGCCCCGGTCGGGGAGAAAAGCGTATTCCGGCACTTCCTGCATGTGCTCACTCTTGAATTCATTCGCGACGCAGGATAGCCCTTCGCTGCCGTGCTGCGCCAGCGCTGGCGGTCAGTGGGCTACCATTCCAGCTTGTAGCCCACGCCGTAGATGGACTGGATGGGGTCCTGGCCCGGGGCCGCCTGTTCGAGCTTGCGGCGCAGGTTCTTGACGTGGCTGTCCACCGTCCGGTCGGTGACCACCCGGTGGTCGCTGTACAGGCGGTCGATCAACTGGTCCCGGGAAAAGACCCGGCCAGGGTGTTCGTTCAGGGTCTTGAGCAGGCGAAATTCAACGGGCGTAAGGTCCAGCTCCACCTGGTTGAAGCGTGCTTTCCAGGTGGTTTCGTCCAGCTGCAGGCCGGCTTCCCCCGCCGAGCGTGGCCGACGGCGCAGAATGGCACGGGCGCGGGCCACCACTTCCCGGGGGCTGAAGGGCTTGCAGATGTAATCGTCGGCGCCCAGGTCCAGGCCCAGCAGGCGGTCGATTTCTTCGACCCGGGCGGTGATCATCATCACCGGCACGTCGCTGAAGGTGCGCAGTTCGCGGCAGATCTCCAGGCCGTCGCGGCCCGGCAGCATCAGGTCCAGCAGGATCAGGTCAGGCATGGCAGCACGCACCGTCGGCAGCACCGCCAGGCCGTCGGCCAGGCATTGCACCTCATGCCCTGCTGCGCACAGATAGTCGCGCAGCAGCGCCGCCAGCTTGGGTTCGTCCTCGACCACCAGGATGCGGGCCGGTCTGTCTTCAGTCATCACGCATTCTCCAACGGCAAGTCAATGGCCAGCCACAGGCCGCCCAGGGGTGAGGCCTTGGCCTGGAGCGTACCCCCGTGGGCCTCGACGATGGCGTGGCTGATGGCCAGGCCCAGGCCCGCACCGCCACTGGCACGGTTGCGCGACGCCTCGCCACGGAAGAAACGCTCGAACAACCGGGGCAGGAATTCGGCGCTGACGCCGGGGGCGGTGTCCATGAAGTCCAGGTGCACACGGGTGCCGTCGCTCAGCGCACTGATCCGCAACTGGCCGCCCCCGTGGGTGTAGCGCAGGCTGTTTTCCAGCAGGTTGTTGAACAGTTGCTGCAAGCGGCCCTGGTCGGCGAATACCCGGATCGGCCCGCGATGGGCCTGCAGTTCCAGGCGCAGGTCGTGGCTGGCGAAGCGTTCACGGAACATGGCCACTGCCTGGCTGAGGACGTCGACCACGTCCACCGACTCCTTGCGGTACGACAGTGCGCCGACATCGGCCAGCGATAACTCGTACAGGTCGTTGATCAACGTACCGAGCATGCCGACCTCGCCCAGCAAGGATTGCAGCGAATCGGCGTCCAGCTTGCGCACGCCGTCTTCCAGCGCTTCGAGCTCGCCGCGCAGCACCGACAACGGCGTGCGCAACTCGTGGGACACATCGGCCATGAACTCGCGACGCATGCGCTCGTTGCGCTCCAGGGTCCAGGCCAATTGGTTGAAGTCTCGGGCCAGTTGCCCCACTTCGTCGTCACTGCTCACCGCCACGCGCTCGCTATAGGTGCCAGCGGCCAAGCGGTGGGTGGCCGCCGCCACATCCCGCACCGGCCCCAGGAGCCGGCGCGAGACCCACCAGACAATCAACGCGGCCAGGGCCAGGGCCACGAGCGCGACGATCAGGCCCGACACCAGCTGGCCGCGAATGAACCGCTCGCCGCCGGTTTCGGTCACGCTCTGCAGTGGGGTGGTGGCCAACCAGCCAACCGTACGGCCCTCCACCACGATGGGCAGGCGCAACGCGTCTTCGCTGACATCGGTGTAACCCATGACGGGTTGGTAATCGGCATCCAGCAGGCTGATGCGAAACACCGCACCGGTGAGGTCGGACACCGGGGTGACCCGTACTTCGTCGTCCACGGTCACCGCGTCGGGGCGGATCAACTGGAACCAGGCATGCGGGTCATGGCGCACGAACTCCCAACTGCGGTGCTCGCGGTAGGCGGCCACGAAGCGCGGCTGCACGTCGCGGGTGCGCTGTTCGGCCAGTTCGTTGATGTAGCCGAGAAAGCCACGGGTGAAACTCAGGCCATTGGCGAAGGCCGTGGCCAGCATCACCAGGATCAAGGTGCTCATCAGGGCCAGGAACAGCTTGGTCGACAGACGGGTTTTCATGGGGGGGCGGTACGCGTGGCGCTAAAGGGTGTATTAACGCGCCGGGCGGGAGGGGGTGCAAGCGATGGAGGGGAAAATTCAAGATTGCTGCACATTTGGGCCGGACATCGAACACCTGTGGGCGCTGCTCGCCCCACACGCGTGATGTACCGACCCAAGCGCCGGATCAGGCCTTGAGCGACGCCATGTCGATCACGAAGCGGTACTTCACATCGCCGACGATCATGCGTTCATACGCAGCGTTGATGTTCTGGATGTCGAGCATCTCGATATCGCACGAAATGCCATGCTCGGCGCAGAAGTCCAGCACTTCCTGGGTTTCGGCGATGCCGCCGATCAGCGAGCCGGCCAGTACGCGGCGCTGCAGCACCAGGTTGGCGGCGTGCACCGGCGGGGCGATCGGTTCGATCAGGCCGACCAGGATGTGCACGCCGTCGAAGGTCAGGGTCTGCAGGTAGGGGTTGAGGTCGTGCTGCACCGGGATGGTGTCCAGCAGGAAATCGAAGTGCCCCGCCGCCGCGGCCATCTGCTCGGCGTCGGTGGAGACGATGACGTGGTCGGCGCCCTGTTTGCGCGCTTCGCCGGCCTTGGCGGCCGAGCGGGTGAACACGGTGACTTCGGCGCCCATGGCCTTCGCCAGCTTGATGCCCATGTGGCCCAGGCCACCCATGCCCAGGATGCCGACCTTGTGGCCAGGGCCGACGCCGTGGTGCTTGAGTGGCGAGTAGGTAGTGATACCGGCACACAGGATGGGCGCGGCAGCGGCCAGGTCCATACCTTCCGGAATACGCACCACGAACTCTTCGCGGACCACGATATGGTCGGAATAGCCGCCCATGGTGTTGGTGCCGTCAAGGCGGTCAGGGGTGGCGTAGGTCATGGTCGGACCTTCCTGGCAGTACTGCTCCAGGTCCTTGCGGCATGCCGCGCACTGTTGGCACGAGTCGACCATGCAGCCTACGCCCACCAGGTCACCGACCTTGTAGTTGCGTACGGCGGGGCCAACGGCGGTGACCTTGCCGACGATCTCGTGGCCAGGCATCAGCGGGTACACGGCGATGCCCCACTCGTTGCGGGCCTGGTGGATGTCGGAGTGGCACACGCCGCAGTACAGGATGTCGATGCTGACGTCGTTGGCGCGCGGGTCGCGGCGCTCGAAGGCCAGGGGGGCCAGGGGCGAAGTGGGGGTCAGTGCGGCGTAACCCAGAGCTTTGGACATGCGGTACCTCATTGGTTGAAACCGGGCCGTGGCCCTTAAAGCGGCGGCATTCTCCGGGTTTAGTGCCGTGGCGGCCATGGGAGATCCTGCGCGATGCATGCCTATTCCTCCGATGGCTGCCAATGCCGGGCAGAAATTTGCGATCATGGCCACCTGATCGCCTGCCGCACGGAATTTTTCATGTCCCCCACTTGCCACCTGGACGCCAACGCCCGTCTGGTGTCCCTGCTCGAACCCCTGGCCCAGAGCGATGGCTTCCTGCCCACCGCCATCGACGGCCTGCGCGTGGTCAGCGCCCACGGCAACTCTGCCCGCTGCCCGCAGATCTACGACCCCAGCCTGATGATCATCGCCCAGGGCAGCAAGATCGCCTACCTGGGCGACCGCGAGCTGGAGTACGGCGCCGGGCATTACCTGGTCCAGGCGCTACCGGTGCCGTTTCAATACGAGACCTTTGCCACCGAGCAGCAGCCGTTGCTGGGAGTGAGCATTCCCATCGACCGCCTGGTGCTGGGTGAGCTGGTGTTGGCCATGGGGCCCGGTGACCATCAGCCGCAGACCCCGGCCTCCATGGCCAGCGCCGCGCTGGATGAAGACATGCGCTGCTCCGTGGAGCGCCTGCTGGAGTGCCTGTACGACCCGCAAGCGTGCCGCATCCTCGGCCCTTCGCGCTTGCGCGAGGTGCTGTTCGCCGCCTTGCGCGGCCCCCAGGGCAATGTCCTGCGGGCGCTGGTGGAACAGCAGGGGCAATTCGCTCGCATTGCCGGCGCGCTGACCTGGCTGCACAGCCACTACGCCCAGCCCTTGCAGGTCGACGAATTGGCGCGCCGTGCGAACATGAGCGCGTCGACCTTTCATGAGCACTTCAAACGCGCGACCCTGGCATCGCCGATCCAGTACCTGAAACAGCTGCGGCTGATCAAGGCCCAGTCCATGCTGGTGGCCGAAGGGCTGAGCGTGAGCCAGGTGGCCCACCGGGTGGGTTACCAGAGCAGCTCGCAGTTCAGCCGCGAGTACAAACGCTATTTCGCCCGTAGCCCGGCCCAGGAACGCCTGCCCCGTGAAGCGGTGATGGTGTCGTAGCCGTCTGCGCAGGCACGCCGCCCTATCGCACGCGGCATGAAGAAAAGGCCTACAAAAACGAGGCTGAGGCAACCCTATAGTGAGGCTCCGGATCACAGGCTCACAAGGACGTGCACATGCCTCACATCTCATTCTCCGCCGATGGCTTGCGAGCCGTCTTGGCCGCCACCCTCATCGGCCTGCTACCCGTGGCCAGCGGCCTGCTGGTATTGCACTGGCAGGTCGAACGCAACCTGCGCGACGAAGTCCGGCACACCACCGCCGAGGCCATACGCCAGCTTGACGTCATCATTGCCCAGGCCGCCCAAAGCGCCGAGCGACTGCTCCCCCTGGCAGGCGAGCCGTGCGAAAGCGTGCTGCACCAGGTCCGTCAGGAGGTCACTATCGAACCCTTCGTGCGCTCGGCCAATCTGGTGCGCGACCACCAGGGCTATTGCAGTTCGTTTTATGGCGCCTATCAGCGGCCCGTCAGCCAGCAGGAATATTTCAACGGCCGCCTGCTGTTGCGCGCCAGCAACCCGGTGACACCGGATGAAGCCTCGTTGGTGTACCGCCTCTACAACCACCCGCACGGGGTGCGTACGGTCATCGACGGCCGCACGCTGGCCAGTGCCTTGCGCATGATCGAAGGACACGCGGTGCTGGTGCTGCAAGTGGGCGAGGCCTTCCTGTGGAGCGACAGCAGCGTTCGCGGGGGCGATATCCCTGACCACCCGGAGCACCATACCCTGCTGACATCCAAGGAGTTCGGCTACCAGGTGCATGGCGGTTTCGCGCCAGGCTACGGTTGGGGTTACCTCAAGCGCCAGGCGTTCGCCACGCTCGGTGGTCTGCTGCTGCTGGGGATAGCCACAGGCGGCGTCTGCCATTGGCTGTACCGACGCCGCCAGGGTTGAGCCCGCGGCCCGAAGGCGCGCGGGCGAGGGGCTACACAGGGCTGGCGTCGGGGTTCAGTACCCCACGCTGCACCTGGTCACGCTCGATCGATTCGAACAATGCCTTGAAGTTGCCTTCACCAAAACCGTCATCGCCTTTGCGCTGGATGAACTCGAAGAACACCGGCCCCATGAGCGTCTGGGAAAAGATCTGCAGCAACAGCCGTGGGTCCCCGGCCTGGGTCGAGCCGTCGAGCAGGATGCCACGGGCACGCAGTTCCTCCACCGGCTCGCCGTGGCCTGGCACCCGCCCTTCCAGCATCTGGTAGTAGGTGTCGGGCGGCGCGGTCATGAAGCGCATGCCGATGGCCTTGAGCGCGTCCCAGGTCTTGACCAGGTCGTCGGTGAGGAACGCCACGTGCTGGATGCCCTCCCCGTTGAACTGCATCAGGAACTCCTCGATCTGCCCCGCGCCCTTGGAGGACTCCTCGTTGAGCGGGATGCGGATCATGCCGTCCGGCGCGGTCATGGCCTTGGAGGTCAGCCCGGTGTACTCACCCTTGATGTCGAAGTAGCGAATTTCACGGAAGTTGAACAGTTTCTCGTAGAAACCGGCCCAGTAGGCCATGCGCCCGCGATAGACGTTGTGGGTCAGGTGGTCGATGATCTTCAACCCTGCGCCCACCGGGTTGCGGTCTACACCGGGCAACCAGTTGAAGTCGATGTCGTAGATCGAGCTGCCCTCACCGAAGCGATCGATGAGGTACAGCGGCGCACCGCCAATACCCTTGATGGCCGGCAGGTTGAGCTCCATGGGGCCGGTGGGGATTTCCACCGGCTGGGCGCCGCGTTCCAGCGCCAGGGCATAGGCCTTGTGGGCATTGGCCACGCGAAACGCCATCCCGCACACCGAAGGCCCGTGTTCGGCGGCGAAATACGACGCCAGGCTGTGGGGCTCATTGTTGAGGATCAGGTTGATGCCGCCCTGGCGGTACAGGTGCACGTCCTTGGAGCGGTGCTCGGCGACCTTGGTGAAACCCATGATCTGGAAAATCGGTTCCAGGGTATTGGGCGTGGGAGAGGCGAACTCGATGAACTCGAAGCCCATGAGGCCCATGGGGTTGTCGAAGATGTCAGCCATGATTGGCTCCTTGGCGATGCGTGAATGAAACGAAGGTGTCGTTCGGTCAGGCGCATGCCAAAGGCGGCGCGCAGGGTATGCCGCGCACGCTGCGGGCGAGAAAATCGCCCATGATCAGTTTGAACCCGAGTCGCTTCATGTGGACCCTTTCCCCGCCGGATTATTCTTGTATGCGTAAATTGATTCTACAACGCGTAATTGCATTTGTCCTCCCCTGCTTCGCGCGCGCAGTGCGTCGGGAATTGCCAGGCAAAGCCGCCAATCTTGCCTATGGTTGAAGCTGACGCGTCCACAACAGGTGCACTGCCATGGAAATCGAAACGCTTTTTGCCGACCTGCACAGCCTCCCTAGCATCCCCAAGGTAGCCCAGGACCTGATTCAACAGTTCGACAGCCCCTCCACCAGCCTGGAAGCCGTGGCTCGCAACATCGAAAAAGACCCGGTGATCGCGGCCAAGATCCTGCGCTTGGCCAACTCTGCGCGCTTTCGCGGTGCCCGGGAGTCGGCGAGCATCGAGGACGCCGCGCTGCGCCTGGGCTTCAACACCCTGCGCACGTTGGTGCTGGCCTCTGCCGTGACGGGTGCCTTCAAGGCCAGCGCCAATTTCGACCTCAAGGGTTTCTGGCTCAAGAGCTTCCAGGTCGCCGGCATCTGCCGGCTGCTGGCCAAGCAGGCGGGCGCCGATACCGAGACCGCGTTCACCTGCGGGGTCATGCACAACATCGGCGAACTGCTGATCCAGACCGGCGCGCCCATGGTCGCGGCGCAGATCAACCACGCCCACAAGGCCGGCAATGCCGGTCGCGCGGCCAGTGAAACCTTGCACTTGGGGTTTGGCTACCCCGAAGTGGGGGCGGAGCTGGCCCGGCGGTGGCAGCTGCCGAAGTCGATCCAGGACGCCATTGCCTACCAGGCGCGGCCGGTGCAGGCCCCGCCCCCCGGCGAACTGCCCCGCCTGGTGGCCCAGGCGATCGCCATCTCCGACGCCCTGCAAGCCAGCGCTGGCAACACCGAGGCCGCGCTGGAGGCCGTCAGCGGGCCCTTGCTGGAAGGCGTCAACCTCGAAGCCCTGTTCACTGCCCTGCCTGCGGTACTGGAAGCGGACAAGGCCTTCGCCGAGCTGTTGACCTGACGCCGGCGGTCCCCGTGGGACCGGACGAAGCGCGGAAAGCGGTCGAGCGTGCATCCGGTCCTGCCGTGGCGAACCGTACTGACTATTCAAGACGGAATGTTTTGCGCAACAGGCAGTCAGAGATCCTGTAGACCTCAATCACCGGGAGTACAGGATGAAGATCACGACATGGACCGCCATGGCGGTCATTGCGGCCAGCCTGAGTGGCGTGGCTGGGATGGTCCAGGCGGCCGAGCAGGCCGAGCCGACGGTGCAGATCCCCGGCACCGACTCGGGCCAGTTCAAGGAAGGCGACAAGATCCCTGACCATTACCGCCGTCCCAACGAAGAGGTCAAGGACTGGCAGCGCCACGGCCTGAGCGCCCCTGAGGAAGGCAAGAGCCATTGGATTCTCGTCAACCACCGCTATGTGCTGGTGCAGTTGAGCAACAGCGTCATCGAGAAGATCGTCCCCGCGAAGAAATGACCGGCACAGCCGGTTCACGGCCGCGCTGCCGTTGACCGGCACTTTTCCCCAGGTAACAAAAAACCCGCCGAGGCGGGTTTTCTTCAAGACCATCCAACTCCTTGTCGGCGACCCTCCGGGCCAATGGTCGATCGTCCTTGATCCCACAGCACTCCTGTGCAGCAGTTGATGGATCCAATTGTAGGGATACCCTATCAGTGGGTATAGAGGAAATCTCCGTCAGTGCGCGTAAGCATTTACTTACATGGCGGGGATGGGTGAATAAGGTTGGACGCTAACGATTCACTTCCTTAACCTTGCCGACCTGTCCGACGCACAAGGTTCAAGCCGCCCCATGTCTTCCGTGTTCAACGTGCTACTGCCCATCTTCGCCTTGATCCTGGTGGGGTTCGTCTGCCGCCGCAGCAACCGGCTGGGGCCCACTGCAGCGTCTGAGATCAACCGCATGGTGGTCTGGCTGTGCCTGCCCGCATTGCTGTTCACCTCCACGGCCACCGCCACCTGGGAGCAGATCTGGCACCCTGGGTTCGTCGCCACCTTCACGCTCGGCACCCTGGCCATGTTCGCCCTGACCCTGGCCCTGCGCTGGAAGAAAGCCGGGCACTTCGCCGACGCCAGCATTGATGCACTGAGTGCCTCGTATGCCAACACCGGTTATATAGGTATCCCGCTGTGCGTCATGGTGCTGGGCAATGGCGGCCTGGAGCCAGCGTTGATCGCTTCGCTGCTGGTGGTGTGCGTGCTGTTCGGGCTGGCCCTGGTGTGCATTGAAGTGGGCTTGCAGAGTGAGGCCCGGGTGCACCGCATCGTGTTCAAAGTGCTGGTGGCATTGGCAAAAAACCCGTTGGTGATTTCACCGATTCTGGGCGCCTGCTGGGCCATGACCGGCACCCCCTTGCCCGCCCCCGCCGGCAAGTTCCTCAGCCTGCTGGGGGCGGCCACCACGCCGTGCGCGCTGATCTCCTTGGGCCTGTTTCTGGCACAGAAACAACAAGGCCCCCGTGAGGGGACCTCGCTGCTGGTGCTGATCAAACTGGTGGCCCACCCGGTGCTGACCTGGCTCCTGGCCTACAAGGTATTTGACCTGCCACCGCTGTGGGCGCATTCGGCGCTGCTGCTCAGCGCCCTGCCGACCGGTACCGGGCCGTTCATGCTGGCCGAGTACTACAAGCGCGAAGCCTCGGTGGTCTCCAGCACTATCCTGGTCTCCACCCTGGGGTCACTGGTGACCCTGTCGGTGTGCCTGTATGTGATCAACAGCTAAGCCCCATTCACGCGCGCAGGGCCAGCGCCACCGACTCGGCCACTGGCGTGGTGGCGCGGCCAATCAATTTGCTCAACACCTTGCTGTCATCGAACAGGGCGCCCTTGGCGGCCGCGGCGTCGGAGTTGGCCAGCAGTTCGGCCACCGGCTCCGGCAGGCCTGCCTGGATCAACGCAGCCTTGTACTCGGCTTCCGACAGGTTGTGGTAGGGCACGGGCTTGTCCGCCTGACGGGACACTTCGGCCGCCAGCTCGGTAAGGGTATAGCTGCTGTCGCCGGCCAATTCGTAGGTCTTGCCCTCATGACCTTCGCCAGCGAGCACAACGGCGGCGGCCTCAGCGTAGTCAGCACGGGCGGCGGACGAGATCCGCCCTTCCCCGGCGCTGCCCAGCAAGGCGTCGTGGGCGACCGCCGCCGGTACACCGGCTGCATGGTTTTCGTTGTACCAACCGTTGCGCAGTAGCACGTGAGGGAGCCCGCTGGCTGCCAGCGCCTGCTCGGTCTGCTCGTGCTCGGCCGCCAGGCCCAGGGCCGAGCCGGTGGCGTGCAGCACGCTGGTGTAGGCCAGCCATCGCACGCCCGCCTGCTTCGCGGCGTCGATCACGGCCTGGTGCTGAGCGGCGCGCTGGCCCAGTTCGTTGGACGAGATTAGCAGCAGTTTGCTGACCCCTTCCAGGCCAATGACCATGGCTTCAGGTTGGGTGTAGTCAAAGTCGCGCACTTGCACGCCATCCTGCTCAAGGTCAGCGGCTTTTTCCGGGCGACGTGCCAGGGCAATGATCTGGTCAGCCTTCACCCCTTTCTCGAGCAAGGCAGCGATCACCAGACGACCCAACTGACCTGTAGCACCTGTGACTGCAATCATGATGTTTTTCCTTGATGGGATGGAAGAGCCACCACCTTATAGCCTAAACTAACTAAAAGTAAGTACGCACAAAAAGGTAAGTATTCATGACCGTTCCAGACGATTCGTTCCAGGCCCAGGCGCGCCGCGGCGAGTTGATGCACGCCGACTGCCCTTCCAGGGAAGTACTCAAGCATGTCACCAGCCGCTGGGGCGTGCTGGTGCTGGTGATTCTGTCGGGCGGGATGCACCGCTTCAGTGACTTGCGGCGCAAGATCGGCGGCGTCAGCGAGAAGATGCTCGCGCAGACGCTGCAGGGGCTTGAAGGGGATGGGTTGGTGCTGCGCACTTCCTTGCCGGTGGTGCCACCCCATGTGGAGTACCGCCTGACGCCCTGGGGGGAGGAAGCGGCGGCGCTGGTGGGCGGGCTGGCAGACTGGATCGAGCGGACGCTGCCACAGATCATGGCCTACCGCGAGGCCAATGCCGAGGCCCTGGCAGACTGACCCGGGAATGGAAGGATTGCACACCCCCCTGAGGGGGGGTGTTGCATCGCGGTCAGAGGGCTGGGCAGGCCCAGCTGTTGGCAGCACGCGCAATCTGCGTGGCCAGTTGCCCGATGGCTTTCTGGTGCGCCAGCACCAGTTCATCCATGCTCACCCCCGAGGCTTCGCGGATCACGCTGCCACAGGTCAGGCTGCGACGCTTCTGACCGTCGCTGCGCTGGCTCAGGCTCCATACCACGTCGATCAAGGCGTACTGGCCTGGCAGGGAATCGAAGCGACGCACGTCGGTCTGCAGCGACACCACTGGCGTGTCAGCGGCCTTGGGCAGCCCGGCCAGATCGCGGGTACCCAGTTTCTGTTCCAACTGCCCGGCCAGGGCGTCGTGGAATTCGTCAGCCAACGGCGCGCCCCAGCGTTCGGTTTCGAGAATGGCCAGACCACCACCACTCTGGCGTACCACCAGCTGCGGCTGGTCGACCTGCACCGGCATGCGCACGCTCAGCATTTCGAACTGAAAGCCTGGCGCGGCGACGGGCGCGGCGTGTTGTGGCGCCGTGGGCACCAGGGTGTAGTAATGGGTTGGCGCCGAGCTGCAGGCCGCCAGGCCCAGGGTGGCCAGCAGGGCCAGGGAACGTAGTGTCATGGCGGTCATTCCTGATCAGTTTCACGAGATGTCGACGACGTCGGCTGGTAGGCGTCCGGCTTGCCGTCCTTGAGGCGGCCACGGATCAGCGCTTCCGGGTGGCGGCCGAGGAAATCGGTGAGCACGCGCACCGAGCGCGCCGTGCGCTGCACTTCATCCAGGGCCTGGCCCAGTTGCTGGCGCTGTGGCGAGTCTTCGGCGAAGCTGTCGCCGGCGTTGGCCAGGGTCTTCTTGGTCTGCGCCAGGGTGTCACGCATTTCCGGCAGCACCTGGCCGTTGACGTTTTCCAGGGTCTTGTTCAACTGGCCCAGGCTGCCATTGAGGTTGTCGGCGATCTGGTCGATAGGGATCTTGCTGAGCTTGTCGACGAACGCCTGCATCTGCTCCTGCAGCTTGTCCAGGCTGCCGGGCACCGTGGGGATCATCATGGGCCGCGCATTCTGGTCGAACGCCACGGCCTTGGCGTTGGCCACGAAGTTCATGGAAATGTACAACTGCCCGGTCAGCAGGTTGGCGCTGCGGGCCTGGGCACGCAAGCCATGGCGCACGAACTGGCCCATCAGCTGCGCGCCCTTGGCATCGTCTTCGCCGCCCATCTGCGCCAGCAGCTTGTCATGGGCCTTGCCCAGGCGGTTGGGGTAGATCACTGCGCCGATCACCGTGGGGAAGGTCTCGCTCTTGGCGTCGTAGTCCAGGTCGACCGAGACCACCTTGCCCACGTTCACGCCCAGGAATTCCACCGGGGCATTGACTGCCAGGCCGCGCAAGGACTGGTCGAAACGCATCTGCACATAACGCGCCTCGCCGTCGGGCGGCGCCAGCGCGGTTTCCTGGTCGTCGAACAGGGTGAACTGGGCGTTCTCGTCCGCCAATGCCTTGTCGGCACTGTAGTTGGGCTCGATGAACGCGATGCCGCCCGACAGGATCGAGGCCACCGACTGGGTGTTCACCTTCAGGCCATTGGCGCCCAGGCTTACGTCCACGCCACTGGCGTTCCAGAACCGGCTGTCCTTTTTCACGTATTGATCGTTGGGGGCATTGATGAACACGTCGACGTCCACGCCCTTGCCATCATCGGCCAGCTTGTAGGACACCACCTGCCCGACCTGGATACGGCGGTAATAGACGGCCGAGCCAATATCCAGCGAGCCCAGGTCGGCGGTGTGCAGGGTAAAGCGCTTGCCCTTCTGGCCATAGGTGATGGCCGGCGGGTTTTCCAGGCCGACGAAGTTCTTCTCGGTGTCCTTGTTCTCCCCCGGGTCTGCGCCGATGAAAGCACCGGACAGCAAGGTATCGACCCCGGACACGCCGCCGGCGCCGATGCGCGGGCGCACTACCCAGAAACGCGCGTCACGGGCGGTGAAGGCCTTGGCCGACTGGTCCAGTTCGATGGTGGCGTCGATGTGGCCACGGTCTTCGCTGAGGGCGATGGCCGTGACCTTGCCGATGACCACGTTCTTGTACTTGACCTGGGTCTTGTTGGCTTCCAGGCCCTCGGCGGTCAGGAAGCTGACCACGATCTGCGGGCCCGCCGAAAGGGCCTTGTGCACCACCATCGACAGGCCGATCAGGGCGGCCACGATCGGCACCAGCCAGACCAGCGAGACGTTGAAACGTCGGCGCCGGATCTCGGGGCTCGAAGGCGTGAGGGTGGAACTCGGGTGTTCAGGCATCTTCAACCTCTGCATCCCAGATAAGCCGGGGATCAAAACTCATGGCAGCCAACATCGTCAGTACCACAACCAAACCAAAAAACAGGATACCCAGGCGCGGCTCGATGCTGCTCAGCGAGCGGAATTGCACCAGGGCCGCCACCAGCGCCACCACCAGCACGTCGAGCATGGACCAGTAGCCGATGATCTCGATCAGCCGGTACAGCTTGGAGCGCTCGCGCATGGCCCACTGGCTGCGCCGCTGGCAAGTGATGAGCAAGGTGCCCAGCACGGCGAACTTCAGGCACGGCACCGCGACGCTGGCGATGAAAATCAGCAGGGCGATATCCCAGGAGCCGCTGCTCCAGAACTCCATGACGCCGCTCATGATGGTGTTTTCGCTGCCGCTGCCGAACATGTCGGTGTACATCACCGGTAGCAGATTAGCGGGTATGTAGAAAATCAGGCTGGCAATCAGAAAAGCCCAGGTGCGCCCCAGGCTTTCCGGCTTGCGGCGGTGCACCACCGAATCGCAGCGCGGGCAATAATGGCTGCCCAGCGCACAGGCCTGGCCGCAGGTGTGACACAGCACCAGGTCCAGGTCACGGGCATACGGGGGCAGGCTCATGGGATCACGCCCTCCAGGTCATGCCAGAGGTGGCGGATGCCCTTGCCGGAAATGAGGATGATCAGCACCGTGAGCATGGCCAGGGCCCAGAGCCCGAGGCCAGGGTGCACGTCGAGCATGCCGCCCAGCTTGACGATGGCCACCAGGATGCCCAGCAGGCACACCTCCAGCATGCTCCAGGGGCGCAGATGCTCCAGGGCGCGCATGCACGCCTTGAAGCCGGGCGCGGCGGTACCGGCGGCGGCGAAGCTGAGCACCCAGCACAGCAGGATGATCTGCAGCATGGGCGCGAGGATGATGGTCAACCCGGCCACGGCTGCGATGACGCTGATACGGCCCTGGGCCAAGGCCTCGACCGACTGCCACAGGGTGGCTTCGTTGCTCAGGCCCTGCAGGCTGATGGAGATGACGGGGAACGCGTTGGCGAAACAGAAGACGATGGCCGCGCAGATCGACAACGCCAACAACTGCTGGGTACTCAGGTGCCCGCCGCGGCCAATCACGGCCCCGCAGCGCAGGCAAAAAGCTTTCTGCCCACGCACCAGCGGCGTGGGCTGGTAGACGGAGTCGCAATGCTCGCAGATGATCAGGTCGGGAGTGTCCATGTGGCTCGTTGCAGCGAATAGGAGCGGCATTTTCCTTTGAATGGCAGCGCCGCGTCTAGTTCAGCTTAGGATACACAGGTAAGGGGCTGTGAACAGCAGGGCAAAAGGTGCCGGGTGTCCCGCTGCACCGCGGCGCGCCTGGCGGCCCTCGATCGAAGGCGCCAGGCGCTGTGCGCCCTGCTAGCGCTGCTTGAGCCGGTCGATGATCACCGCGATCAGCAGGATGGTGCCGCGGATGACGTACTGGTAGAACGTGTCGATGTTTTTCAGGTTCATGGCGTTCTCGATGATCGCCAGGATCAGCACGCCCGCGATCACATGGCGGATCATGCCGATACCACCGCTCAATGACACCCCACCCAATACGCAGGCGGAAATCACCGTCAACTCGAAACCCTGGCCGACCATGGGCTGCCCGGAGGTCATGCGCGAGGCCAGGACCACGCCGGCCAGCGCGCCGACCAGGCCATGCACGGCGAAGATGATGATCTTGGTGCGGTCTACGTGGACGCCCGCCAGGCGCGCCGCCTCCTGGTTACCGCCGATGGCCATGGTGTTGCGCCCGTAGGTGGTGTAGTTGAGCAGCCAGCCAAAGAAAATGAAACAGAAGAGCGTGATCAGGATCGGTACCGGCACGCCCATCACCTGGCCGTTGCCGAACACGTAGAAACCTTCGTTCATCACCCCCACGGCCTTGCCGTTGGAGAAAATGTAGGCCAGGCCACGCACGATCTGCATGGTGGCCAAGGTCGCGATCAAGGCGTTGATACGCAGCTTGGCGATGACAATGCCATTGATCAGGCCGACGATCAGGCCCATGCCCAGGGCCGCCGACACGCCAAGGAACACGCTGTTGGTATCGCGCATGACCACGGCGGCGATCACCCCGGCGCAGGCGATGACCGAACCGACCGAGAGGTCGAAATGCCCCGACGCCAGGCAGTAGAGCATGGTGCAGGCCGCGATGCCGGTGGTGGAGATCGCCAGGCCCAACCCGCGCATGTTCATGGGCGACAGGAAGTTGTCGATTACCAGCGTGCACAGCAGGAAGATGCCCAGGGCCGCCAACAGCATGGCCCATTCATCGAGAAAACGCCGCATGTTCAATCCTTGCCGCGGGGCGCGCAGGGTCGTGGGAGTGGTCATAAGCACCTCGTTTATTATTGTTCAGCCACGGCTGCGTGGCAGTGCCAATTGCAACAGGCGCGATTCGTCGGCCTGGTCTCGGGTCAGCTCACCGGTGAGCGCGCCTTCGCTCATCACCAGGATGCGGTCGCTGATGCCCATTACTTCCATCAGGTCACTGGACACCACGATCACGGCAATGCCCTGGGCGGCCAGGTTATGGATGATCTGGTAGATCTCCGATTTGGCGCCGATGTCGATGCCACGGGTAGGCTCGTCCAGCAGCAAGACTTTCATGGGCATCGATAGCCAGCGGCCGAGAATGGCCTTCTGCTGGTTGCCGCCGGACAGGAACATGATCTGCTGGCCAGGGCTGGGCGTCTTGACGTTCATGGCGCTGATCTGCTGGCGCGCGTTTTCCCGCTCCCAACGCCCCTGCAACAGGCAGCCCAGATGAGCATGGCGGCTGCGGGCACCGATGTTGATGTTTTCGGCAACGCTGGACAGCGGCACGATGCCCTCTTTCTTGCGGTCTTCGGGGCACAGCAGGATGCCAGCGTCGATGGCCTGGCGCGGGTTCTTCAGGTGCAAGGGCTGGCCTTGCAGCTCGACGCTGCCGGCAGTGTGACGGGCCAGGC
This sequence comes from Pseudomonas eucalypticola, assembly GCF_013374995.1. Lineage (NCBI taxonomy): Bacteria > Pseudomonadati > Pseudomonadota > Gammaproteobacteria > Pseudomonadales > Pseudomonadaceae > Pseudomonas > Pseudomonas eucalypticola. The sequence continues at coordinate 3,607,252 of NZ_CP056030.1, forward strand.
CGGACAACAACCGCAGCAGTTCGGTGCGCCCCGCGCCGACCAGGCCGAAGAAGCCCAGCACTTCACCCTTGTTGACGCTGAAACTGACGGGCTCCTGCAGGCCCGGCCCCAACAGCCCCTGGACCCGCAATGCCACGCCATGCTGAGGGCGCGGCCGGTAGTCGTAGATATCCTGGATGTCGCGGCCGACCATGCAGGTCACCAACTGGTCATGGGTCAACTGCGCCATGTCCTCGAAGGTGCGCACGAAGCGGCCATCCTTGAACACGGTGACGGCGTCGCAGATGCGGAAAATCTCTTCCATGCGGTGCGACACGTACAGGACCACCCTGCCCTCGTCCCGCAGCCGGGTGATGATGGTCATCAGCCGGTCGATCTCGCGCGCAGACAGGCTGCTGGTGGGCTCGTCGAAGGCGATGACGTGGGCGTTGCGTGACATTGCCTTGGCGATTTCCACCAGCTGCCGCTGGCCCAGCGACAGTTCGCCCAGGCGGGTGGTGGGGTCGATTTCGTCGGCCAGGCCCTGCAGCAGTTCGCGGGCACGGCGCACCATGGCGCTACGGTTGACCAGGCCGAACCGCGCCGGCATGTGGCCCAGCAGCAGGTTCTCGGCCACAGTCATTTCCGGAACCAGGTGCAGTTCCTGGTGAATGACTGCCACGCCACCGGCGATGCTGTCGGCGGCGGACTTGAAGGCCATGGGTTGCTCGCCGATCAGCACCTGACCGGTGGTGGGCTGGTAGGCGCCACCGAGGATTTTCAACAGCGTCGACTTGCCCGCGCCGTTCTCGCCCATCAGCGCCAGCACCCGCCCGGGCTGGGCGGTAAAGCTGATATCGGACAGCGCGCGCACGCCGGGGAAATGCTTGCCGATGGCGTCGAAACGCAGGCTGCCGGAGGCGGTGTGTTGTTGTGTTGCCGGGGATGCATGCATGAAAAGTAACCTTCACTGGAACGACGAACCCTGTAGGACCGGGCGAAGCTCGGGGAGCAGACCGCCGCGGTATGCCCGGAAGCGCGAGGCGCCTGCTCGCCGAGCTTCGCCCGGCCCTGCAGAGGCCCCGCACCCATCCCGTCAGCCAGGTATCACTTCCACAGGCCGATCTTGGTCAGCACGTCCTGGAAGTTGGCCCGGGTGATCAGGGTCACGTCGTCCATGGCGGTGTACTTGGGCGGCTCCTTGCCGGTGGTGACCCACTCGTACATCTGCGAGGCCGTGTTGTAGCCTTCCTTGTCCGGGCTAGGCAGCATCGAGCCGAAGAAGCCGCTTTTCGGTTTTTTCAGCTCATCGATGGCGTCGGTGCCATTGATGCCGATGCCGATCACCTGGTCAGGGTCGAACCCGTTGGAGGCGGTAGCGCGCACGCCGCCCAGCACGGTGTTGTCGTTCATGCCACCAATGATCAGGTTCTTCGCCCCCCGCGGCAGCTTGGGCAACGCCGATGAAACGGCGTCGATGCCACCGGGAACGTCGAGGGTTTTCTGCGCGGTTTCCAAGATATGGTCGGCGGGCAGGCCGGCTTTTTTCAGCGCGTCGATCGAACCGTCGGTGCGCTTTTTGCCGGTGTCCAGTTCCTTGTAGGTGCTGATGATCGCGTAGGTCTCTTTCCAGTCCCAATTGCGTTTCTTGGCCTCGTCGGCCATGGCCGCGCCCTGCTTCTGGCCGACCTCGAACGCGGCCATGCCCAGGTACGGCACGTCTTCCATGAACTTGCCGTCGCCGTCCACGAACCGGTCATCCACCGCCATGACTTTCAAGTCATTGGCTTTGGCCTTGGCGACAATGGCCTGACCCAGGCCGACGTCCGGCGGGCAGATGACGAAGCCCTTGGCGCCGTTGGCGGCCAGGCTGTCGATGGCCGACAGGGTTTTCTCGCCATCGGGCACGGCGATCTTGATCAGTTCAAAGCCCTTGTCCTTGGCGGCTTTTTCAGCGAAGGCCCATTCGGTTTGGAACCACGGCTCCTCGGCCTGCTTGACCAGAAAGCCGATCTTGACCGGATCGGCAGCGAACGCCGACGACCCCAGGCCCAGCACGGCGGCGGAAACGGCGGCACAGCACAGGGAACGCATCCCATGGCGACTCAACATAGCTAACTCCTTGTTCTTATTTGAAATAGCTACAGCGAACAGCGGTTTGAAGGGGGCACCCGCGAAGGCGCGATTTACAGTCTTAGCATGTAATACGGGGGGCCTATGTAACGTAGTGTCACCTCAACCATCAGCCGCCGTAGCGGTGGCAGATCTGGCCTTGCACGCCCACATCGGCCCAGAGCACCGCGCCATCCAGTTCGCGCTGGCTACCTGCCTGGCGCGAACTGGTCACGTATAACCGGGTCAGGTCAGAGCCACCGAACACGCAACTGGTGGGGTGTTCCACAGGCAATTCGACGATACGGTCCACGCTGCCGTCAGGCGCAAAGCGCAGCAGGCAGTGGCCACCCCAGCGCGCATTCCAGACGTAGCCATCGGCGTCCATGGCCGACCCGTCCGGCGCACCCCGGGGGTGTTGCGCCGCCCAGGCCTGGCGCGGGCCCGGCAGTCCATCGGCGCCCAGGGGGTAACGGTAGATCACTCCGTCGAGGGTATCGGCACTCAACAGCGCAGTGCCATCGGCGGTCCACAGCAGCGTGTTGACGATGCCCTGCTCGCTCAGTAACGCCTTGACATCACGCTGATGGTCAATACGAAACAACCCACCGCTGCGGCGTTCAAGCGGCAGGTCGCCGCCCTCGGCATCCAGGTTGTTCTGCATGCTACCCAACCACAGCCGGCCCTGGGGGTCGCACCGCGCTTCATTGGCACGGTTGCCCGGCACCGGGTCGGGTTGGCATAACAGGGTCAGCTCCGGCGCGTGGCCGGGAGAGGTCAGGTCCAGACGGTGGACGCCACTGGCCAGGGTCACCAGCGCATCACCCCACTGGGTGGGAATGAACGCCGAAACCGGCTCGCTCAATTGCCAGGTGTGCAATTCGCCGCCCAGTACGCGGCACGCCTTGAAGCCAGCGATGTCGACCCAGTAGAGGGCCTGGGTGGGGGCGTCCCAGAACGCGCCTTCGGCGAGTCGGTAACGCACGGGGGAAAGTGCCTGCCACTTCATGTCACGCCCTTCGATTGTTTTTATTGTTGGTGCTGACGCTTGGATGCTGCGTTTCGCTTACTAAATAGTATTACCATTTATTTTTCAAGTGCTGTTTTTTCGACTATAAAAGCTCTCGTACGCGAAAAAACAGGTAAATAGTCTGACCAATAGACCGGAAATTTCCGAAAGCATCCGCCAAAACAACAAAAAGGAAGGCTTACCATGCACACTCCCCTCCCCCTTGCCAGCCTTGGACTCTCCATCATGATGGCGACCCTCAGCGCCCAGGCCGCCGGCCTGACCAGCGAACGCAGCAGCTTCGGCAGCTTGCCCGATGGCACCGCCATCGAAAAGTACACCCTGCGCAATAGCCATGGCATGCAGGCCACCATCATTACCTACGGCGGCATCCTGCAGTCGCTGCTGGTGCCCGACAAGCACGGCAAGGCGGCCGACGTGGTGCTGGGCTTCGATGACCTCAAAGGCTACCAGGCCAACCCCACGGTCTATTTCGGCGCCACGATCGGCCGTTATGGCAACCGTCTGGCCGAGGGGCGCTTCAGCCTGGATGGCAAGGCATTTCAGATCCCCACCAACGACGGGCCCAATGCCTTGCACGGCGGCACCCAGGGTTTCGATAAACACGTGTGGAAAGCGCAGCCAGCCAAGACCGGTGACAGCGTCGGCGTGACCCTGACCTATGTGTCGGCCGACGGCGAGATGGGCTTCCCGGGTACGTTGAATACGCAAGTGACCTACAGCCTCAACGACAAGAACGAGCTGCGCATCGACTACCACGCCACCACCGACAAGCCGACGGTGCTCAACCTCACCAACCATAGCTATTTCAACCTGGCCGGGGCTGGCGAAGGCGACATCCTCCAGCAAGTGGCCACGGTGCACGGTGCCCATTACACGCCGGTGACCGCCAAGCTGATCCCCACCGGGGAGCTGGCGCCCGTGGCCGGTACCCCCATGGACTTCCTCAAGCCCACGGCGTTCGGCGCGCATATCAAGGATGACCACCCGCAACTGAAGTTCGCCGAACCCAAGCAAGGTGGCTTCGACTTCAACTGGGTACTGGATACCAAAGGCGATGTGAAGAAACTCGCGACCCAGGTCGCCGACCCCGCTTCAGGCCGGGTACTGGAGTTCTACACCACCGAGCCGGGCGTGCAGTTGTACACGGCGAACTTCCTGGATGGCAGCATCCACGGCAAGGGCGGCAAGGTGTACCCGCACTGGGGCGCGTTCACGCTGGAGGCCCAGCATTATCCTGACTCGCCGAACCAGGCGGCCTTCCCCACTACACGGCTGGATCCGGGCAAGGCTTACACCCAGACCACCGTGTTCAAGTTCAGCGCCAAGTAGCAGGTTGCAGGCGCATGCGGCGGGCCTGATGGTGCGCGGTGTGGGTGACGCGGCCAGGTCCGCTGCTACGCGGGCACTGTGACGCGGCCTATACCGGCGTGTGCTTGGGATGCGCCGGCGCCGCGGCCACAGGGTCAGCCTTGGTCGGCGGCGTCGGGTTGGCGTATTCCGGCTTGAGGTGGCCGTTCTGGTCCAGCAGCCAGGCGTCCATGATCTGCCGCACCACAGGCCCCGCGACACGACCACCCGCCTCGCCGTTCTCGATCATCACCGAAACCACGATCTTGGGATGTTCGGCCGGCGCAAAGCCGACGAACAAAGCATTGTCACGGTTGCGCTCCAGGGTCTTGAGACGGTTGTAACGCTCACCCTGCTTGATCGCCACCACCTGCGCCGTGCCACTCTTGCCAGCGATGCGGTACTGGGCACCCTGGGCCGCCGCGCGGGCGATACCGCGCGGGTCGTGCATGACCAACTGCATACCGTGGTTGACCTGCTCCCAGTACTGATTGTTGCGCAGCACGATGTTGGGCATCGGGTTTTCGTCCACCGGCGCCACCCCGCCCACGGTGTCGGCCAAGTGCGGCCGGCGCCATACGCCCTTGGCGGCGATCAAGCTGGTAGCCTGGGCCAGTTGCAGCGGGGTGACCTGCATGTAGCCCTGGCCGATACCCAGAATCAAGGTTTCACCCGGGAACCAGGCCTGGCGGCGAGTGGCCCGCTTCCAGGCCGGGGACGGCATCAGGCCAGGGGCTTCTTCGTACATGTCCATGGACACTTTCTGGCCCAGGCCGAACTTGGTCAGGTAGTCATGCAGGCGGTCGACGCCCAGCTTGTGGGCCAGGTCGTAGAAGTAGGTGTCGTTGGAGCGCATGATCGCCGCGTCCATGTCTACCCAGCCGTCACCGCTGTGGTTCCAGTTGCGGTATTTGTGGTCGTAGTTGGGCAGCTCGTAGTAACCGGGGTCGAATACCCGCGACTGGGCCGTGGTGGCACCGCTGTCCAGGCCGGCGATGGCCACTTCCGGCTTGATGGTGGAACCCGGCGCATACAGGCCACGCAGAGCCCGGTTGAACAGCGGCCGATCGATGGAGTCGCGCAGCGCCGCGTATTGCTTGAAGCTGATGCCGGTCACGAACAGGTTGGGGTCGAAAGCCGGCTTGCTGACCATCGCCAGCACCTCGCCGGTGTCGGGGTCGATGCACACCACCGAGCCCCGGCGATCGCCCAGGGCATCCTCGGCGGCTTGCTGAAGGTGCGAATCAAGGCTCAGTACGATGTTCTTGCCCGGTACCGGGTCAGTGTGCCGCAGCACGCGCATCACCCGGCCCTGGGCGTTGGTCTCCACTTCCTCGTACCCGACGTGGCCATGCAGTTCGGCTTCGTAGAACCGCTCGATACCGGTCTTGCCCACCGACTGGGTGCCACGGTATTCGGTCTGGTCAAGGGTCTTGGACTCTTTCTCGTTGATCCGCCCCACGTAGCCCACCGAGTGCGCGAAATGCGCGCCCATGGGGTACTCGCGCACGAACTGCGCCTCGACGTCGATGCCCGGCAGCAAGTACTGGTTCACGGCGATCTTGGCGATCTGTTCTTCGGTCAGTTCGTACATCAACGTCACCGGCTCGAACGGGTGGCGCACGCGCTTGAGTTCCTTGTCGAACTGTTTGCGATCATCGTCGGTGAGGCTGAGGATCTGGACCACCTCGTCCAGCACTTTCCGGTAGTCCCCTGCCCGCTCGCGGGTCAGGGTCATGTTGAAACTGGGGCGGTTGGTGGCCAGGACAACGCCGTTGCGGTCGTAGATGATTCCGCGCTCCGGCGGGATCGGCAACACGTGGACGCGGTTGTTCTCGGAAATGGTGGAGTGGTAGGCGAACTCGATGACCTGGAGGAAATACAGGCGCCCTACCAGGGCTAGACTCAGGGCCAGCACGAAGACCGCACACGCGATGAGGCGCCGGTTGACCAGGCGCTTCTCGTTTTCGTGGTCTTTCAAGGGAATGGGTTGTGGCATTGAACCGCTCTGACGACAAAAAAATGAAAAAAACAGCAGTCCCCGAACACCTGGGCACGCCTGCCAAAAAGGCAAACGCCGGTTTCAGGGGGTGAAACGCCCTCCGGGCGCGTAGGAAAAAGAGACAAATACCGTAGGCAGCACGCACGGCGTGCGCGATGTTAACGAATGCAGCCCATGGGCCTCAAGGCTGACGTCCCTTGGGGCGACGTATCGCCCGGCGGGGGAACGCATTATGCAGGGTTTGCTGGATCCCTTTAAGTGACATTTCTCGGTGGCCGGCCGCAGGGTGCGGCGGCGCTCAATGGGGTGAACCCGATACTGCGCGGTGCGGGTGACGCGGCCAGGTCCGCTGCTACCGGGGCCGGGTGCGTTCGCTGGCCTGGGTGAACATCCTGGCATAGCGCAGGGTGGCATTGGCGTGCTCGCTCATCAGGGCCTCGGCGCGAGTGGCTTCGCGGTTGGCCAGGGCATCGACGATGGCATGGTGCTGCATGTGCGAGAAGTTGAAGCGCCGGTACTCCCCGGCCAGGTCGTGGGAGTCGGCCATCAGCGCCGCCACCGAGGCAAACGGCAAATGAGCGAGACGAGCCAGCGCCTGGGCGATGGCCGGGTTGCCGCTGGCCGCGACGATGACCCGGTGAAAGCGCAGGTTCAGCTCGTCGTAGGCTTGCAGGTCTTCATCGGTCAGGTGGCCCTTGGTGAACAGGGCGTCGCCCCGGGCCAGGCAGTCTTCCAGTACCTCCAGGTCCACGGCGGACAAGCCGCGCTCGGCGGCCTGGCGCGCGGCAAGCCCCTCGAGCACACCACGCACCTGCACCGCGCCGGCGACGTCTTCGGCGCTGACCTGGCGAACCTGGTAGCCGCGGCCACCGTGCTGCACCAGCAGGCCTTCCTGTTCCAGGGTACGAAACGCCAGGCGCACGGGAGTGCGCGATACCTCCAGTTGCTGGGCGACCGTCACTTCAAAGACGCGCTCGCCTGCGGCCAGTTCCCCGGCCGCGATCATCTTGCGCAGTGCGATCAACACCCGTTGTTCAGGTTTATTCATGTCACGTCGTCCACCCTCAGTGCGGGTGCATGATAAACCAGATCAGGCCAGGTCTTGGGGAAGCTTCACCTGTTGCTTGGTCGCCGCGAATATCGACCAGCTGGACATGAACAGGGCGGCGATCAGCGGGCCGATCACGAAGCCATTGAGACCGAACACCGCCAGCCCACCCAGGGTCGAGACCAGAATCAGGTAGTCGGGCATGCGCGTGTCCTTGCCCACCACGATAGGGCGCAGCACGTTGTCGACCATGCCGATCACCAGCAAACCGTAGCCGGCCAGCAACGCCCCCTGCCAGATTTGCCCGTTGAGCAGGAAGAAGGCTGCAACCGGTGCCCACACCGCCCCCGCGCCCACCGCCGGCAGCAATGACATGAAGGCCATGACCACGGCCCACAGCAACGCACTGGGGATATCCAGGAACCAGAAGATCAGGCCCCCGAGAATGCCCTGCACCACCGCCATCAACAGGTTGCCCTTGACCGTGGCGCGCACCACGCGGTTGAACTTCAATTGCAGCCGACGCTTCTGGTGTTCGGCCAGCGGTACCGCTGTGCGGATGCGACGCACCAGTTCCGGGCCGTCGCGCAGAAAGAAAAACAGCAGGTAGAGCATGATGCCGAAGCTGATGAGGAAGTCGAACGTACCCTGGCCAAAGCTGAAGGCCTGGCTGGCGAAGTATTGGCTGCCCTGCAACGCCCACTTGCTGATCTTGTCGCGCAAACCTTCCATGTTGCCCATGCCCATGCGGTCGGCCAGGTGCTGCAGGGAGTCGGGCAGCGCATGCTTGAACTGGGTGATGTAGCCGGCGATGTCCAATTGCCCGCTTTCGATGTTGTGGTACAGCGAAGTCCCCTCTTGCACCAGCAGCGCGCTGACGATGATCACCGGCAGAATGGCGATGACCAGGCAGATGATCAGCGTGGCCAGGGCGCCGAGGTTGCGCCTGCGGTTGAATTTGAGGGTCAGGCGCCGTTGCAGCGGCGCAAAGACGATACCGAGGATAACCGCCCAGAAGATGGCCCCGTAGAAAGGCAACATGATCCAGATGAACGCCAGGGTTACCAGGGTGAGCAGCACCATCAGGGCTTTGTGTTGCAGAAGAGTTTCGTTCATGTCCGGTCCATGTCAGTCAACGCGGTGCGACGGTGGCCGCACACGCGTTAGGCAACGGATCGGCACAGGAGTTTAGCGGTTGATCTCCACGGCGCGCGCTGGCAGGCCGATACGTACCCGCAGGCCGCCCTGGGGGCTGGCGAGCAGCTCCAGCGTCCCACCCCAGGCGTCGACGATGTCGCGCACGATCCCCAACCCCAGGCCATGGCCACTGACCTGTTCATCCAGGCGCGCGCCCCGGTCGAGCACGGCCTCGCGCCGGGCCTCGGGGATGCCGGGGCCATCGTCGTCCACCTCGATCAGGTAGCCCAGGTCGCGGCGGGTCAGCGTCAGGCGGACTTCGCTGTCAGCCCACTTGCAGGCGTTGTCCAGGAGGTTGCCCAGCACTTCCAGCAGGTCTTCGCGGTCCCACGGCAGTTTCAGGCCTGGCGGCTGGTGGCTGCTGATATTCAACCCTTGGCCATGGATCATGCGCAGCGTGGCCAACAGCCCCGGCAGCTCCTGGGCACAGTCGAACAGCTCGCCTGGCAAGGCATCCCCTGCCAGCCGCGCGCGGTTGAGCTCGCGGCTCAAGCGCTGCTCGATCTGTTCCAGCTGCTCGCGCAAGGCATTGGCCAAGGCCGGCTGGCCCGCCAGGCGCTCACCGGCCACCAGGCTGAACAGCACCGCCATCGGGGTTTTCAGTGCATGCCCCAGGTTGCCCAGGGCATGGCGAGAGCGCCGCAGGCTGTCTTCGGTATGGGCCAGCAGGTGATTCACCTGGGCCACCAGCGGCTCGAGTTCCACGGGCACCTGGGTGTCGAGCTGGGAGCGCTGGCCCTGTTGCAACTGGGCGATCTGCTCACGGGCACGCTCCAGCGGCCGCAGGGCCCGCTTGACCGTCAGCCGCTGCAGCACCAGGATCACTATCAGCGCCGCCAGGCCAATGCCCAGGCCGATGCGCTGCAGGCGCTGGAAACTGTCGCGCACCGGGGTGTAGTCCTGGGCCACACTGATGGACAGTGCCTGCCCCAGGCGCTTGTAGTCAGCGCGCAGCACCAGCAGCCACTGACCTTCCGGGCCCAGGGTCAGGTCCGAATGCAGGCCAGCGGCATCAGGCTGGGGGAATTCCTGGTCCCATAGCGAGCGCGAGCGCCAATGACCCTCGGCGAAATCGATACGGAAATAGTGCCCGGAAAACGGTCGTTCGTAGGCCGGGGATATGCGCCGGTCATCCAACTGCAGCCCGTTGGGGCCACGCGCCAAAGCCACCAGCAGGTTTTCACTTTCGTTGCGCAGCCCCGCTTCCAGGTAACGCTGCAGGCCCACTTCGAACAACCACAGGCTCAGTTGCGCCACCGCGATGCCGACCACCACCAGCACGCTGATCAGCCCGACGCTCAAACGCCCCTGGATCGACCTCAACCGGCACCCGCCCCGAACAGGTAGCCCTGGCCTCGCCGTGTTTCGATGACAGCGCGCCCCAGCTTGCGGCGCAGGTGGTTGACGTGGACTTCCAGGACATTGGAGTCGCGCTCGGTTTCACCGTCATAGAGGTGCTCGGCCAAATGGCCTTTGGAGAGAATTTGCCCCGGGTGCAGCATGAAGTAGCGCAACAGGCGAAACTCCGCGGCCGTCAGCTGCACATCGGTATCGGCCTGGCGCACGCACTGGCGGCTTTCGTCCAGGTGCAGCCCCGCCGCCTGCAACGTCGGCTGGTTGGCTACCCCGCGCGCGCGGCGCAGCAGGCCCTGCACGCGCAAGTACAGTTCCTCGGGGTGGAAGGGTTTGCTCAGGTAATCGTCGGCACCCGCCTTGAGCCCGACGATGCGCTCGGCCCAGGAGCCGCGCGCGGTCAGTACCAGCACCGGCACGGCGACGCCGCCGGCACGCCACTGGGCCAGTACGTCGAGCCCAGGCAGGCCGGGCAAGCCCAGGTCGAGAATGATCAGGTCGTAAGGTTCCACCGAGCCCTGGTACGCCGCGTCGCGGCCATCGGCCAGCCAGTCGACGGCATAGCCCTGGGCCTTGAGCCCTGCGGCCAGTTCATCGGCCAAGGGCACATTGTCTTCAACCAGCAGCAAACGCATCAGTCGTCTTCCTTGTCCTTGAGCAGGCGCCCCGTGGCGGCTTCCAGCTTGATCTCGCGAACCACGCCATCGGCGGTCAGCAACTCTACTTCATAGGTATAGACGCCGTCGTCCTCTTCGAGCTCAGCTTCCAGCAGCTTGGCGCCCGGGTAGCGGCCCATCGCGTTCTGCAACAGTTGTTCAAGCGGCAGGATGACCCCAGCCTGGCGCAGCAGCAAGGCTTCGTCCTGCCCCAGGTCATGGGCGCCGGCCCGCCCGCCTGCAAGGCAACAGCAGGCGGCCAGGGCCAGCAGCGGGCCCCGCCGGTGGGTGGTGTTCATCAGGTGTCCTGGTGGTCCTTGAGAATCTCGCCAGTGACAGCATCGAGTTCCAGGTCCCACTCGACACCCTTGGCGTCGCGCAGCTCTACCTGGTACAGGTACTTGCCATAGGACTCCTCGAGCTCGGTTTCCTTGACCGTGGTGCCCGGGTGACGAGCGATGGCGGCGGCGTTGAGTTTCTCGAACGACTGGATGGTGCCGGCGTCGCGCAGGCGCAACGCTTCGTCGGGCCCCAGGTCGCGAGCCTGGACAGCAGTGGCGCCCAGGGCCAGGGTGACGGTGGTGATCAAGGCAGTCAAATGCTTCATGGGTAGCTCCGTGGTTCAATCAGTGTGTTTACGGAGCCAAGGCTAACCGGACCAACTTAATTGAAGCTGAAAGTGAAAGGCCACCACCCTAATGGATAGCCGCAAGCGGTGCAGCCAGACATGGACCAAAGTCTTGTAGGAAATGGCCGACGCACGCCATGAAATGGGCATATGCCTGGCGGCTGCTGCTCCGGTTTCCAGCGGGGTGCGCGCGGGGCCCAAGGTAGCGCGTGCAAGCGCCCCGTGCAAAGCCTGCGCGAAATGCAGTAAATTCACCTGCCCCGCCTGAGATCCTTCCATGAGCGCCATCCACGTCAAATCCCCGTCCCTGACCTTGAAGGCCGGCCACCAGGCCTTGGCGCGCATCCGTGAACGCGGCCTGCAACCCGGCGACGTTGGCACCCTGCCCGGTGCCGCGGGCGGCCCCAAGGCGCTCGGCATCCAAGGGCTGGACCTGGCGCTGTTCGGCGAGTGGTTGCCACGGGCCGAGCGTGAACGCTCACTGATCGGCGCATCGATAGGCTCCTGGCGTTTCGCCAGTGCGTGCCTGCCCGACCCGGTGCAGGGGCTGCAGCTGCTCGGCCGCTTGTATAACGAACAACGCTTCGCCAAGGGCGTGACCATGGCCGACGTCAGCCAGAGCTGCCACCGCATGCTCGACCAGTTGCTGGCCGGCCAGGACGCACGGGTATTGGACAATGCGCACTACCGCCTGAACATCATGGTAGTGCGCAGCCACGGCCGCCTGGCCGAGGACCACCGCGGCCACCTGGGCCTGGGGCTGGGGTCGGTGATCGCCGACAACCTGCGCGGCCGCTCGCGCCTGGCCCGGCATTTCGAACGGGTCATCCTCCACGACAAACGCCTGGCCCCGCCCTTGAACGGGCTGACCGACTTCCCTTCGCGCTACCTGCCACTGGACCTGGGCAACCTGCGCCAGGCGCTGCTGGCTTCGGGCTCCATCCCCATGGTCATGGAGGGCGTACGCGACATTCCCGGTGCGGGCGCCGGCACGTTCCGTGATGGGGGGCTGCTGGATTACCACCTGGATCTGCCTTATAGCGGTGAGGACATCGTGTTGTATCCGCACTTCACCGACAAGGTCATCCCCGGCTGGTTCGACAAGGCGCTGCCGTGGCGCCGCGGTGATGCCCAACGCTTGCGCAACGTGCTCTTGCTCGCCCCCTCCCCCGACTACCTGGCGCGGTTGCCCTATGGGAAATTACCCGACCGCAGTGATTTCAAGCGGTTCATGGGGCAGGACAAGGCGCGCCAGGACTATTGGCGCACGGCGATGAGTGAAAGCCAGCGGCTGGGCGACGAGTTTCTCGAGCTGGTTGAAGGGGGACGCCTGGGGGATGCGCTGCAAGCGCTGTGAGTTACTGGTAGACTAGGCGATTGCATTGGCTTTTTCGGGTTCATGACACCGTGGAAATCTTCAAAGAGTTTACCTTCGAATCGGCTCACCGCCTGCCGCACGTTCCCGAAGGGCACAAATGCGGCCGCCTGCACGGCCATTCCTTCAAAGTCGCGTTGCACCTGACGGGTCCGGTCGATCCGCACACGGGGTGGATCCGCGACTTTTCCGAGATCAAGGCGATCTTCAAGCCCCTGTACGAACAGCTGGACCACAATTACCTGAACGACATTCCCGGGCTGGAGAACCCTACCAGCGAAGTACTGGCCAAATGGATTTGGGCACAAGTGAAGCCCCTGCTGCCCGAGCTGTCGAAAGTGCGCATCCATGAGACCTGCACCAGCGGTTGCGAATACTACGGCGACTGATGCAGACGCCCTGGCGCAAAAACCACCTGCCGGGTGGTTTTTTTTCGCCTTGGCTGCGACAGCTTGTCGCATTTTTGCTCGGTAATCGCCCGAATTCCGATTTTCGCCCTCAAGGCTAGCACTATGCCAGCGATATAGAGGAAGCGGATCACTCTGATAACAACAACCCAGATGCACCTCCTGCGCTTCAGTCAGGGGTGAAGAGTCCGCGTCCTCTTTCGATCCCTGGAGTTGATCGTCATGTTTCGTCACCTCAGCATCCGAACAGGCATGTGCGCCATCCTCGTGCTATTTGTCACTGCCCTGCTCTTTTCCACCTTGAGCGCTTGGCACAGCGCCGAACAAAGCGACACGCAGGTACAGGAGTTACACCGTACCGCCCTGGCGGCCGACCGCTTGAACAACGCCCTGCTCATGGCCATCCGTACCAGTGCCAACGTCTCGTCGGCGTTTCTGGAAAACCTGGGCGGCCAGCATGATGCGTCCGCAGCGCGCCTGACGCGGTCCGAGGAGATCTGGCGTTCTTCCGCGCAACTGGTGGACCAATTCGGGCAATCGCTGGAGCCCCAGAACACCCCACTGGGGGTGCAACTGGAGCAGTCTTTCGTCGAGTACGGCAAGGCGATCGAGGCCCAGCGCGCAGCCACCCGCGCCAATGACCTGGCCGCTTATTTCACCGCGAACCAGTTGGCGTCCACCGCCATGGGCAAGCTGCAGGACCAGCGCAATACGCTGATGCAGGCGCTCAACGACCGCAGCACCACCTTAATGGCCCTGACCGACAGCCGCTTGAAAGAGGCCACGGGCACAGCCATCCTGCTGTTGGTCATCACGGTGCTACTGGCGGTCTGCTGCTGGAGCTTCATTCTGGTACGCGTGCTGCGCCCGCTGGGCCTTGCCGGGCAACACTTCAAGCGCATCGCCGCCGGTGATCTGCGCGAGCCGATCGAGGTCCATAGCCGCAATGAAATCGGCGAGCTGTTTGCCGAGCTCGGTCGCATGCAGGACAGCCAACGCCAGACCATTTCCCATATCAGTGCCTCGGCCCAGCAGTTGGCTGCGGCGGCGCAGCAGCTCAATGCCGTCACCGATGCGTCCAGCCGGGGCGTACAGCAGCAGGACCAGGAGTTGGAACAAGCCGCCACGGCGGTCACGGAGATGACCACGGCGGTTGAGGAGGTCGCGCGTAATGCAGTGTCCACCTCCGAAGCGGCAGAAGCGTCCAACGCCCTGTCCCGGCAAAGTCGCCAGCAGGTACAAGACACCATAGAGGGCACCCATGCCATGGCTGCCGACATCCAGGGCAGCGCGGAATTGATCCAGACCCTGGCCGGTGAAACACGCGAGATCGGCAAGGTGCTGGATGTGATTCGCGCAGTGTCGGAACAGACCAACCTGCTCGCACTCAATGCCGCGATCGAAGCGGCGCGCGCAGGCGAAGCGGGACGGGGTTTCGCCGTGGTCGCCGACGAGGTGCGCACCCTTGCCCACCGGACGCAGGAGTCTACCCGGGAGATCGAGCAAATGATCGTGCGGTTGCAGACAGGCACCGAGGCGGCGGTGAATTCGATGCGCTCAAGCACCGAGAAAGCCCAGCAAAACCTGACGTTGACCCAAGCCTGTGGCGATGTGCTGGAGCAGATCTACAGTGCCATTGGCGAAATCAACGAGCGCAACCTGGTCATTGCCAGCGCGGCGCAGGAACAGTCCCACGTGGCACGGGAGGTGGACCACAACCTGCTGAATATCCGCAACTTGTCGATTCAGTCATCCGAGGGGGCTACCCAGACCAGTGCGGCGAGCCGGGAAATGACGGCATTGGCCAATGAGCTGACGGGGTTGGTCGCGCGGTTCAGGGCCTGAGTTGGAGGTCGCGAAACCACCCTTCGGGGTGGTTTTTTGTGCCTGTGACACCCGTGTATTGCAGCAGTGCGTGGCGGGGGGTGGATGCTGGGTGCCTGATGGGGTGCGGTGTTTGTGACGCGGCCAGGTCCGCTGCTACCGACATAGGCGGGCGCTATAAAGACAAAACCCCCAGCTGCGTTCGCAACTGGGGGTTTCGGAATTTAATCTTGACGATGACCTACTCTCACATGGGGAAACCCCACACTACCATCGGCGATGCATCGTTTCACTGCTGAGTTCGGGATGGGATCAGGTGGTTCCAATGCTCTATGGTCGTCAAGAAATTCTGTAGCCAGGATGCCCTTTCAGGCATTCCAGCGAATCGGGTATGTGACAGTATTTGTGAACTGCAAACTTTCGGTGCATGTCATCTTCACAACACCGCAATCTGGTCGTTCGACGCAAATTGCTTGGGTGTTATATGGTCAAGCCTCACGGGCAATTAGTATTGGTTAGCTCAACGCCTCACAGCGCTTACACACCCAACCTATCAACGTCGTAGTCTTCGACGGCCCTTTAGGGAACTCAAGGTTCCAGTGAGATCTCATCTTGAGGCAAGTTTCCCGCTTAGATGCTTTCAGCGGTTATCTTTTCCGAACATAGCTACCCGGCAATGCCACTGGCGTGACAACCGGAACACCAGAGGTTCGTCCACTCCGGTCCTCTCGTACTAGGAGCAGCCCCTCTCAAATCTCAAACGTCCACGGCAGATAGGGACCGAACTGTCTCACGACGTTCTAAACCCAGCTCGCGTACCACTTTAAATGGCGAACAGCCATACCCTTGGGACCGGCTTCAGCCCCAGGATGTGATGAGCCGACATCGAGGTGCCAAACACCGCCGTCGATATGAACTCTTGGGCGGTATCAGCCTGTTATCCCCGGAGTACCTTTTATCCGTTGAGCGATGGCCCTTCCATACAGAACCACCGGATCACTAAGACCTACTTTCGTACCTGCTCGACGTGTCTGTCTCGCAGTCAAGCGCGCTTTTGCCTTTATACTCTACGACCGATTTCCGACCGGTCTGAGCGCACCTTCGTACTCCTCCGTTACTCTTTAGGAGGAGACCGCCCCAGTCAAACTACCCACCATACACTGTCCTCGATCCGGATGACGGACCTGAGTTAGAACCTCAAAGTTGCCAGGGTGGTATTTCAAGGATGGCTCCACGCGAACTGGCGTCCACGCTTCAAAGCCTCCCACCTATCCTACACAAGCAAATTCAAAGTCCAGTGCAAAGCTATAGTAAAGGTTCACGGGGTCTTTCCGTCTAGCCGCGGATACACTGCATCTTCACAGCGATTTCAATTTCACTGAGTCTCGGGTGGAGACAGCGCCGCCATCGTTACGCCATTCGTGCAGGTCGGAACTTACCCGACAAGGAATTTCGCTACCTTAGGACCGTTATAGTTACGGCCGCCGTTTACCGGGGCTTCGATCAAGAGCTTCGCGTTAGCTAACCCCATCAATTAACCTTCCGGCACCGGGCAGGCGTCACACCCTATACGTCCACTTTCGTGTTTGCAGAGTGCTGTGTTTTTAATAAACAGTCGCAGCGGCCTGGTATCTTCGACCGGCATGGGCTTACGGAGCAAGTCCTTCACCCTCACCGGCGCACCTTCTCCCGAAGTTACGGTGCCATTTTGCCTAGTTCCTTCACCCGAGTTCTCTCAAGCGCCTTGGTATTCTCTACCCAACCACCTGTGTCGGTTTGGGGTACGGTTCCTGGTTACCTGAAGCTTAGAAGCTTTTCTTGGAAGCATGGCATCAACCACTTCGTCGTCTAAAGACAACTCGTCATCAGCTCTCGGCCTTAAGATCCCGGATTTACCTAAGATCTCAGCCTACCACCTTAAACTTGGACAACCAACGCCAAGCTGGCCTAGCCTTCTCCGTCCCTCCATCGCAATAACCAGAAGTACAGGAATATTAACCTGTTTTCCATCGACTACGCTTTTCAGCCTCGCCTTAGGGACCGACTAACCCTGCGTCGATTAACGTTGCGCAGGAAACCTTGGTCTTTCGGCGTGGGTGTTTTTCACACCCATTGTCGTTACTCATGTCAGCATTCGCACTTCTGATACCTCCAGCAAGCTTCTCAACTCACCTTCACAGGCTTACAGAACGCTCCTCTACCGCATCACCCTAAGGTGATACCCGTAGCTTCGGTGCATGGTTTGAGCCCCGTTACATCTTCCGCGCAGGCCGACTCGACTAGTGAGCTATTACGCTTTCTTTAAAGGGTGGCTGCTTCTAAGCCAACCTCCTAGCTGTCTAAGCCTTCCCACATCGTTTCCCACTTAACCATGACTTTGGGACCTTAGCTGACGGTCTGGGTTGTTTCCCTTTTCACGACGGACGTTAGCACCCGCCGTGTGTCTCCCATGCTCGGCACTTGTAGGTATTCGGAGTTTGCATCGGTTTGGTAAGTCGGGATGACCCCTAGCCGAAACAGTGCTCTACCCCCTACAGTGATACATGAGGCGCTACCTAAATAGCTTTCGAGGAGAACCAGCTATCTCCGAGCTTGATTAGCCTTTCACTCCGATCCACAGGTCATCCGCTAACTTTTCAACGGTAGTCGGTTCGGTCCTCCAGTTAGTGTTACCCAACCTTCAACCTGCCCATGGATAGATCGCCCGGTTTCGGGTCTATACCCAGCGACTAAACGCGCTATTAACACTCGCTTTCGCTACGCCTCCCCTATTCGGTTAAGCTCGCCACTGAATATAAGTCGCTGACCCATTATACAAAAGGTACGCAGTCACAGAACGAAGTCTGCTCCCACTGCTTGTACGCATACGGTTTCAGGATCTATTTCACTCCCCTCTCCGGGGTTCTTTTCGCCTTTCCCTCACGGTACTAGTTCACTATCGGTCAGTCAGTAGTATTTAGCCTTGGAGGATGGCCCCCCATATTCAGACAAAGTTTCTCGTGCTCCGTCCTACTCGATTTCATTGACAAGAGATTTTCGCGTACAGGGCTATCACCCACTATGGCCGCACTTTCCAGAGCGTTCCGCTAATCTCAAATCAACTTAAGGGCTGGTCCCCGTTCGCTCGCCACTACTAAGGGAATCTCGGTTGATTTCTTTTCCTCAGGGTACTTAGATGTTTCAGTTCCCCTGGTTCGCCTCTCAAGCCTATGTATTCAGCTTGAGATAACCATCTTATGATGGCTGGGTTCCCCCATTCAGACATCTCCGGATCACAGTCTGTTTGCCGACTCCCCGAAGCTTTTCGCAGGCTACCACGTCTTTCATCGCCTCTGACTGCCAAGGCATCCACCGTATGCGCTTCTTCACTTGACCATATAACCCCAAGCAATCTGGTTATACTGTGAAGACGACATTCGCCGAAAATTTGCAATTTGAATCACAAATTTTACCTTAGCCTGATCCGTTACCAGTGAAAGTAACGTTCAGTCTATCTTTCTATCACATACCCAAATTTTTAAAGAACGATTCTGATAAAGTTCAGAAATCAATATTCGATACGAATACTCATTTCTAAGCTTTGACAAGGTAACAAAGGATGGTGGAGCCAAGCGGGATCGAACCGCTGACCTCCTGCGTGCAAGGCAGGCGCTCTCCCAGCTGAGCTATGGCCCCAACAAGAAACTGGTGGGTCTGGGCAGATTCGAACTGCCGACCTCACCCTTATCAGGGGTGCGCTCTAACCAACTGAGCTACAGACCCAGTTAAGAGCTGTTACCGATATCGTCTTCTTCAATGAATCAAGCAATTCGTGTGGGAGCTCATGATACAGCTGATGTCGTCGATTAAGGAGGTGATCCAGCCGCAGGTTCCCCTACGGCTACCTTGTTACGACTTCACCCCAGTCATGAATCACACCGTGGTAACCGTCCTCCCGAAGGTTAGACTAGCTACTTCTGGTGCAACCCACTCCCATGGTGTGACGGGCGGTGTGTACAAGGCCCGGGAACGTATTCACCGCGACATTCTGATTCGCGATTACTAGCGATTCCGACTTCACGCAGTCGAGTTGCAGACTGCGATCCGGACTACGATCGGTTTTGTGAGATTAGCTCCACCTCGCGGCTTGGCAACCCTCTGTACCGACCATTGTAGCACGTGTGTAGCCCAGGCCGTAAGGGCCATGATGACTTGACGTCATCCCCACCTTCCTCCGGTTTGTCACCGGCAGTCTCCTTAGAGTGCCCACCATAACGTGCTGGTAACTAAGGACAAGGGTTGCGCTCGTTACGGGACTTAACCCAACATCTCACGACACGAGCTGACGACAGCCATGCAGCACCTGTCTCAATGTTCCCGAAGGCACCAATCCATCTCTGGAAAGTTCATTGGATGTCAAGGCCTGGTAAGGTTCTTCGCGTTGCTTCGAATTAAACCACATGCTCCACCGCTTGTGCGGGCCCCCGTCAATTCATTTGAGTTTTAACCTTGCGGCCGTACTCCCCAGGCGGTCAACTTAATGCGTTAGCTGCGCCACTAAAGTCTCAAGGACCCCAACGGCTAGTTGACATCGTTTACGGCGTGGACTACCAGGGTATCTAATCCTGTTTGCTCCCCACGCTTTCGCACCTCAGTGTCAGTATCAGTCCAGGTAGTCGCCTTCGCCACTGGTGTTCCTTCCTATATCTACGCATTTCACCGCTACACAGGAAATTCCACTACCCTCTACCATACTCTAGCTTGCCAGTTTCGGATGCAGTTCCCAGGTTGAGCCCGGGGATTTCACATCCGACTTAACAAACCACCTACGCGCGCTTTACGCCCAGTAATTCCGATTAACGCTTGCACCCTCTGTATTACCGCGGCTGCTGGCACAGAGTTAGCCGGTGCTTATTCTGTCGGTAACGTCAAAATTGCAGAGTATTAATCTACAACCCTTCCTCCCAACTTAAAGTGCTTTACAATCCGAAGACCTTCTTCACACACGCGGCATGGCTGGATCAGGCTTTCGCCCATTGTCCAATATTCCCCACTGCTGCCTCCCGTAGGAGTCTGGACCGTGTCTCAGTTCCAGTGTGACTGATCATCCTCTCAGACCAGTTACGGATCGTCGCCTTGGTGAGCCATTACCTCACCAACTAGCTAATCCGACCTAGGCTCATCTGATAGCGCAAGGCCCGAAGGTCCCCTGCTTTCTCCCGTAGGACGTATGCGGTATTAGCGTTCCTTTCGAAACGTTGTCCCCCACTACCAGGCAGATTCCTAGGCATTACTCACCCGTCCGCCGCTGAATCAGAGAGCAAGCTCTCTTCATCCGCTCGACTTGCATGTGTTAGGCCTGCCGCCAGCGTTCAATCTGAGCCATGATCAAACTCTTCAGTTCAATACTGCAATCGGGTTTTGAGAAAACCCTATAAACTTGGCTCAGCAATCGTTGGTTAAACCATGATTTCTCGTGGAGCAACTTATGATGCTGATAATCTTTTTGACTATCAGTCTGAGTCACAAGCACCCACACGAATTGCTTGATTCAGTTGTTAAAGAGCGGTTGGTTGATTCTTTCGTCTCAACCGAGGCGCGCATTCTACGCTTTCCTCAGAGTCTGTCAAGCGTTTATTTTGAAGTTTTTCAGAGAATCTCTAACAACTTCAACCACTTGACTCGCTTCGATCTCTCGTTAGCGGGAGGCGAATTATAGAGAGTTCTGTCGGACCGTCAAGCATTGATTTTGGTAATTTGCCTTTTAAGTCAAACGCTTCCCGCTTGCCACCTCATGAATACCCTGGACGCCTGCCTGGAGGCCTTCACGCCACCCCGGCATGCCCCTGCGCACTATATTGCCCAACCCCCCACAATTGCGCATCATGTCCCCCCTTGCCCCACTTCTATATATAGAAGGACCTGCCCCGCAATGACCACCTCCCGCCGCAGCCTGGCCGCCACGCTGTTTCCCGTCGGCCTGTTGATGATCGCCATGGCCTCCATACAGTCCGGCGCTTCGTTGGCCAAAACCCTGTTTCCCGTGATCGGCGCCCAGGGCACCACGACCCTGCGCCTGGTGTTCGCTGCGGTGATCATGGTGCTGCTGTTGCGCCCGTGGCGGGCCAGGCTCACCGCTCGCTCCCTGCTCACCGTGGTGATCTACGGCATCGCCCTGGGCGGGATGAACTTTCTTTTCTACATGGCGTTGCGCTCCGTCCCGCTGGGCATCGCCGTCGCCCTGGAGTTCACCGGGCCGCTGGCGGTGGCCCTGTATGCGTCACGAAAGCCACTGGATTTCCTCTGGATAGCCCTCGCGGTGATGGGGTTGGTGCTGCTGGTGCCCACCGGCGACACACAGGCCGGGCTGGACCCTGTCGGGGTAGCGTATGCGCTGGGGGCCGGCGCCTGCTGGGCGCTGTACATTCTGTTCGGCCAGAAGGCCGGTGCCGACAACGGCATACAGGGTGCCGCGCTGGGGGTAGTGGTAGCGGCAGTGGTCATTGCCCCCATCGGGATCGTTCATGCCGGTAGCGCCCTGCTCTCCCCCGCCCTGCTCCCCGTGGCGCTGGGCGTGGCGGTGTTATCCACGGCACTGCCTTACAGCCTGGAGATGGTTGCCCTGACGCGCCTTCCCGCGCGTACCTTTGGCACCCTCATGAGCATCGAGCCCGCGTTCGGCGCATTGTCGGGGCTGTTGTTTCTGCATGAAGTGTTGTCGTTCACCCAATGGCTGGCCATTGCCTCGATCATCGCAGCCTCCATCGGCGCCACGCTGACCATGAGCCGGGAGCCGCACCCCACCCCGGTGGCGGATTGAACCGAAACTATTACAGAAAATTCCACATTGGCAATTGCGGCAAAGCGCCAGCCTGTTTAGGCTGTAACCCTTCGTGAAACTTGAAGTTTTCGACCGTGACAGGATGTCTCAAACGGATCAGGTGATATGCCGTTAATCAGACTCGGGCGTTAGATCCGGGCATGCCAGTAAGGACATCAATGAAACATTTGCTGATCATGGCAGCGATTCTGGCCATTGCCGGTTGCGCTGCCACTTCACACACGTCGGTCAAGCATGGCAGGAAAGGGTTGCACATCAACTGCTCGGGCCTGTCGTCCAATTGGGACCAGTGCTACCAGGCGGCGACTGACTCTTGCGGGACCAAAGGCTACAAGGTATTGGCCAAGTCCGGGGATGCGGTGGAAGACCCCGGCGACTACCCGTTCGGGCTCAACCCCGCCGGCTACACCAGCCGCAGCATGATCGTCATCTGCAAGTAGCCCTGCGAAAAAGCGTAAACACCCTCCAGAAAGGGTCGGCCATTGGTTGCCGCCCCGCCGAAACATGACCTATGGTTCGTTCCATCGACAATCGAAGGAACCGCATCATGGCGCTCGCTCCTGATAATAAAGTCGTGCTGGTCATCGGTGCAGGCGACGCCACCGGGGGTGCCATTGCCCGCCGCTTCGCCCGCGAAGGCTTCACCGCTTGTGTCGTGAGGCGCAGCGCGGAAAAGCTGCAGCCGCTGGTAGACCGCATTCACGCCGACGGCGGCCAGGCATTCGGCTTTGCCTGCGATGCACGCAAGGAAGATGAAGTGATCGCGCTGGTGGAGCGCATAGAACGGGACATCGGCCCCATCGAAGCCTACGTATTCAATATCGGCGCCAACGTGCCGTGTAGCATCCTGGACGAGACCGCACGCAAATACTTCAAGATCTGGGAGATGGCCTGTTTCTCGGGCTTCCTCACGGCCCGGGAAGTGGCCCGCCGCATGGTCGGGCGCCAGCGAGGCACGCTGCTGTTCACCGGCGCCACGGCAGGCACGCGGGGCGCCTCGGGGTTCGCCGCGTTTGCCGGCGCCAAACACGCGCTGCGCGCCCTGGCGCAGAGCATGGCCCGTGAACTGGGGCCGCTGAACCTGCATGTGGCCCATGTGGTCGTCGACGGCGCCATCGACACGGAGTTCATCCGTACTCAATTTCCCGAGAAGTATGCGGAAAAAGACCGCGACGGGTTGCTGGACCCCGACCATATCGCCGACAGCTACTGGTTTCTGCATACCCAGCCCAGGGACGCCTGGACCTTCGAGCTGGACCTGCGCCCCTGGGCCGAACGCTGGTAACCCCTCCCTTGAGCCACTGCGAGCCACCGCCATGAGCAAGACCGTTGAGTTCTATTTCGACCTGGGCAGCCCCGCCAGTTACCTGGCCTGGACGCAGTTGCCGCTGATCTGCGCCGATACCGGCGGCCAGCTGGTGTACCGCCCCATGCTGTTGGGCGGGGTGTTCAAGGCCACGGGTAACGCTTCGCCGGCCAGCATCCCGGCCAAGGGCCGCTACATGACCCAGGACTTGCAGCGCTTTGCCGCGCGCTACCAGGTGCCATTGCGCTTCAGCGCGCACTTCCCCATCAACACGCTGCCCCTGATGCGCATGGTAACGGGCGTCCAGATGCGCGACCCGGAACGCTTCCTGACGCTGCTCGATTGCCTGTTCTCGGCGTTATGGGTCAGAGGGCTGAACCTGGGCGACCCCGCAGTGGTGCAGGAAACCGTGGAAGCCGAAGGCTTCGACGCCCAGGCCCTGCAAGCGCTGGTACTGGACGAGACGGTCAAGCAGCAACTGAAGGAAAACACTGAACAGGCCCTGCAACGCGGAGTGTTCGGCGCGCCGAGCCTGTTTGTGGATGACGTGCTGTATTTCGGCCAGGACCGCCTGGACTTTGTGCGTGAGGCGTTATCGCGGGCTTGAGTCGAACGCACAAGCCCGCGTCACGAACGCTGCAGGGATCAGACTGGCGCGGTGCGCACCTGCAGCCACTCCAGCGCGGCGCCCTGAACCAGGGGCCCCACCCGCGACAGCACTTCACGGTGATAACCATTGAGCCAACCACGCTCTTCGGCCGTCAGCTGCTCCACCAGCAGGCATCGGGTATCGATCGGGCACAACGTCAGGGTTTCGAAGCTGAGAAACTCACCGAACTCGCTGCTGCCGGCTTCACGGTTCATCGCCAGGTTCTCGATGCGCACGCCCCACTGCCCCGGCCGATAGGTACCCGGCTCGATGGAGGTGATCATGCCCGCCTGCATGGCCGTTTGCGGGCCCGGCGTGGCCTGGTAGGCGATCACTTGCGGGCCTTCGTGCACGTTCATGAAGTAACCGACGCCATGGCCAGTACCGTGGCCGTAATCAACGTTGTCGGCCCAGATCGGCGCTCGAGCGATGGCGTCCAGCAATGGAGAGAGAATACCCTTCGGAAAGCGGGCGCGGGACAGGGCGATGACACCCTTGAGCACCCGTGTGCAATCCGCCTTCTGCGCCTCGCTGGGGTTACCCACCGGCACCATGCGGGTAATGTCGGTGGTGCCGCCCAGGTACTGTCCCCCGGAGTCGATCAACAGCAGGCCATCCCCTTCGATACGCGCATGGGACTCTTCGGTCGCACGGTAATGAGGCATGGCGCCATTGGCGTTGAACGCGGCGATGGTGGCGAAACTGAGGGACACGTAGTTGGGCCGACGGGCGCGGGCCGCGGTGAGGTGCGTGTCAACGTCCACCTCGGTGACCACCTGGCCCGCCAGCGCCGGCTCCAGCCAGGCGAAGAACTCGCACAATGCCGCGCCGTCCTGCTCCATGGCCTGGCGAATGTGCACGGCGTCCGCCTCGCTCTTGCGCGACTTGGCGAAGGTGCTCGGGGCAATACCCTCGACCAGGGTGACGGCAGGGTCCAGGTGATCCAGCAGGCCGCAGGTGACTTTCAACGGGTCTACCAACAGCCGCGCAGCAGCCGGCACGTCGGCCAGCGCTGCACCCACCTGGTGATAATCGCGCAGGGTCACGCCCTCGGCACCCAGGGTGGCCGCCAGCTCGGTATCGACCTTGCCCGGGGCCACGAACAGCAGCGCCTGGTCCTGGCTGACCAGGGCAAACGACAGAAACACCGGGTTGTACGAGACGTCACTGCCACGCAGGTTGAACAGCCAGGCAATATCATCGACCGTGGCGATGAAATGCCAGTCGGCGCCGCGCTCACGCAAGGCGGCGCGCACACCGGCGAGCTTCTCGGCGCGGCTGACGGTCGCGTACGGCGGCAGGTGGGCGTAGACCGGTGCATCGGGCAATGCCGGGCGGTCATTCCACACCTCGGCCAGCAGGTCGACGTCAGTGCGCAGGCGAGCGCCGCGGCCATGCAGTTTTTCGTCCAGCGTACGCCGCGAAGCCAGGGCCATCACCGCGCCGTCCACGGCCACCGTGCCATTGTCGGGTGTGTGCTCGGCCAGCCACTCCAGTGGCCCCGGCTTGCCCGGGCCAAGCTTGACCAGCTCGATACCGCTGCCGGCCAGTTCCTTCTCGGCCTGTTCCCAGTAACGGCTGTCGGCCCACAGGCCAGCGAAGGCCTGGGTAACCACCAGGGTGCCCACCGAGCCATGGAAGCCCGACAGCCATTGCCGCCCCTGCCAGTAGCCAGGCAGGTATTCCGACAGGTGCGGGTCGGCGGAGGGGACCAGCAGCGCATCGACGCCTTCACGGGCCATGACGGCGCGCACCTGGGCCAGGCGGGCGGGCACCTCGTTGGGGGTTGAAGACTGCGTGCTCATGCTCACTCCTGCTACCACGGTATGGGTTCGTTATAGGCTTGGGATAATGCAGCAGCGTCGGCTGGCGGGCAACCGTGGCACTGTTCGTCCGTGTTTCCCACCCACCGCGGCCTTACTGCCCTTGCGCCGCCCTGGTCCGCAGCAACTCGATGAACGCCCCCAGTTCGCGGCTGACCGGCTCGCCCTTGCGCAACAGAATCCCGAACGGCGCCATGCGCTCGCCGAGTTCGATCGGCAGCGCCGTGACCAGGCCCATGCGCAAGTAATCGCGCAGGGCGGTCTCCGACAACACCATGATGGCCTCCGTGAGCTGGATCAACTGCTGCATCGAATACACCGAACTGCATTCGATGATGTCCGCCGGCGCCACCAGGCCTTCGCGCTGCAAGGCCTGCTCCAGGGCAATACGCGCCGGGCTGGTGTCAGGTTGCAGTATCCAGGGCCAGTCGTTCACCAGTTCCGCCAGTTTCAACGTCGCGCGTTGCAACAGCGGGTGCTGGCTGTGCACCACCAGCAACAGGCGCTCATTGCCCAACGGCTCGAAATCATAGTGCTGGCTGTCGATGCTGGCGTTGCGGCGGGCGATGGCCAGGTCGATGCGCCCCTGAGCCAGCAGTTGGATCACCTGGTCACTGGTGTCGCCCATGATGCGTATGCGCAATTGCGGGTGGCGGCGCTTGATTTCGGCAATGGAGTCCATGACCAGCCCGGGCGCCGCGCCCATCAGGGTGCCGATAGCCAAGTACCCGAAACCGCCCTGCTGGCGGGCCGCCAGGTCCTCGGCGCAGCGATCCAGGCCACTCAGGGCGCTTTCGGCGAAGCGGATCAGTTCGCCCCCCAGTGCGGTGGGACGCATGCCCCGGGGCAGGCGCTCGAACAGTTCGCAGCCGAACATGTCTTCGATCTCGTGCAGCATGCGTGTGGCCGCAGGCTGCGACATGGCCAGCGTCTGCGAAGCGCGGTGCAGGTTTTCGCTGCTGCCCAGGGCCACCAGCATGTGCAAGTGCTTGTAGCGCAGGCGGTTGAACAGGCTGCGGGAGACGGCGGCGGGCTGCATGGGAAAACTCCGGCGCACCGATACCCTGAGGGTATCGGACATGAGAAAAATTCGATTTGTAGCGCATAGCGCAGCCGCCGTACAGTCCTGCCACACACCACGCAGTCAAATAATTCCAAAAGGATACTGCCGTGAAGACTTTACCCGCGTCCCTGCTGGCCAAGGTGTCCTGGCGCCTGCTGCCCTTCCTGTTGCTGATGTACATCATGGCTTTCCTCGACCGCGCCAATGTCGGCTTCGCCCGCCAGGCGTTCCAGGCCGACACCGGCCTGAGCGACACCGCGTTCGCCTTTGGTGCAGGGGTGTTCTTCGCCGGCTATGCCTTGCTGGAGGTGCCTAGCAACCTCATCCTGCACAGAGTGGGCGCGCGCCTGTGGATGTGCCGCATCATGGTCAGCTGGGGGTTGATCAGTGCGGCCATGGTGCTGGCCCACTCCGAGACCAGCTTCTACCTGCTGCGCTTCCTGCTGGGCGTAGCCGAAGCCGGGTTCTTCCCAGGCGTCATCCTCTACCTCACCTACTGGTTCCCGGGCGCCGCGCGCGGCAAGGCCATGGGCTTCTTCTATTTTGGCGCGCCGCTGGCGTTCATCGTTGGCAGCCCGCTGTCGGGCCTGCTGCTGGAACTGGACGGCGTGGCCGGGGCGCACGGCTGGCAGTGGCTGTTCGTGGTCGAGGGGCTGATGGCTACCGCAGTCGGCGTGTGGGCCTATTTTTACCTGGACAACCGCCCTGCCGATGCCACCTGGTTGAGCCTTGAAGAGCGCCAACGGCTGCAAGGCGTGATTGACCAGGAAGACGCCGCCAAGCCGGGCCACGGCAGCGTGCTGAAGACCTTGTGCCAACCCGCGGTGCTGTACCTGTGCGTGATCTACCTGCTCATCCAGGCCAGCGTCTATGGCGTGGTGTTCTACCTGCCCACCCAGGTGGCCGGGCTGCTGGGCAGCAAGGTCGGCCTGCTGGTAGGGCTGGTGTCCGCCCTGCCCTGGCTGTGCGCCTTGCTGGCCGCCTGGTGGGTGCCGGCCCAGGCAGACAGGCGTGGCGACCACCGCCGCGTTGCCTGCCTGACGCTGTTGGTGGCGGCCGCCGGTATCGCCGGCTCGGTGAGTGTCACCAGCCCGGTGTGGGGCATGGTTGCCCTGTGCTTCGCGGCGGCGGGTTTCATCGCCGTGCAACCGGTGTTCTGGACCTTTCCCTCACGCACCTTGGCCGGCAGCGCCGCGGCCGGTGCCATCGCCCTGGTCAATGCCTTCGGCGCCCTGGGCGGGTTCATTGCCCCGGTGCTGAAAAACTGGGCCGAGATGCACTTCGCCTCCCCCGCCGCCGGCCTCTATGTGCTGGCGGCCACCACTGTCATCGCCGCGGCCCTGGTGCTGGGCATTGCCCTCAAACCCCGGGCCAGGCCGCAACCGCGCCCCGGCTATCAACACTGATTCGACTACCTGCAAGGAGCTGTCCATGAGCATTCCAACCATCAAACACGTGCGCGCCTTCACCCTGCGCGGCGGCGGCGCCGACTACCACGACCAGGGCGACGGCCACTGGATCGACGACCACATCGCCACGCCCATGAGCAAATACCCCCAGTACCGCCAGAGCCGCCGCAGCTTTGGCATCAACGTGCTGGGCACCCTGGTGGTGGAAATCGAGGCCAGCGACGGCACCGTCGGTTTTGCCGTGACCACGGGCGGCGAACCGGCCGCCTACATCGTTGAACACCACCTGGCACGCTTCCTGGAAGGCGCCCGGGTCACCGACCTTGAGCTGATATGGGACCAGATGTACCAGTCCACCTTGTACTACGGCCGCAAGGGCCTGGTCATCAACACCCTTTCCGGGGTCGACCTCGCCCTGTGGGACCTGCTCGGCAAGATCCGCCAGGAGCCGGTGCATCAGTTGCTGGGCGGGGCCGTGCGTGACGAACTGCAGTTCTATGCCACGGGCGCGCGGCCAGACCTGGCCCAGAAGATGGGCTTCATCGGTGGCAAGATGGCCCTGCACCACGGTCCCGCGGAAGGCGAGGAAGGCCTGCGCAAGAACCTGGAGGAACTGGCCACCATGCGTGAACGGGTGGGCAAGGACTTCTGGCTGATGCTCGACTGCTGGATGAGCCTGGACCTCAACTATGCCACCCGCCTGGCCCAGGGCGCTGCCGAGTTCGGTCTGAAATGGATCGAGGAAGCCCTGCCACCTGATGACTACTGGGGCTACGCAGCTTTGCGCAAGGCCGTGCCCAGCGGCATGCTGGTGACCACCGGTGAACACGAAGCCACCCGCTGGGGCTTTCGCATGCTGCTGGAAATGGGCTGCTGCGACATCATCCAGCCAGACGTGGGCTGGTGCGGCGGCCTCACGGAGCTGGTAAAAATCAGCGCCCTGGCCGATGCCCACAACACCCTGGTGGTGCCCCATGGTTCCTCGGTGTACAGCTACCACTTCGTCGCTACCCGCCACAACAGCCCCTTCGCCGAGTTTCTGATGATGGCGCCCAAGGCCGATGAAGTGGTGCCGATGTTCCACCCACAGTTGTTGGGCGAACCGGTGCCTGAGAACGGCCGCATGCGCATTTCGCGCCTGGACCAGCCCGGCTTTGGCGTGACCCTCAACCCGGAATGCCCACTGCACCGCCCCTATGACCGAGGAGCCCGCCCATGAAACTACCCATCAACCCGTTCAAGGCGCAGCTGGCCAAGCGTGAACCCCAGTACGGCATCTGGGCCGGCTTCGCCACCGGCAACGCCGCCGAACTGGTGGCCACGTTCGGTTATGACTGGATGCTGATCGACGGCGAGCACGCGCCCAACACCGTACCCAGTATCCAGGCGCAGTTGCAGGCCGTCGCCCCTTATGGCTGCGCGCCCGTGGTACGCCCCGTGACCGGCGACGCCAACCTGATCAAGCAGTTGCTGGACATCGGCGCCCAGACCCTGATGGTGCCCATGGTCGACACCGCCGAGCAGGCCCAGGCCCTGGTGCGCGCCATGCGCTACCCACCCCACGGCATCCGTGGCGTGGGCGGCGGCCTGACCCGCGCGACACGCTGGGACGGGGTGCCCGATTACCTGCACACCGCCCATGAGCAGGTGTGCCTGATCGTGCAGGTGGAATCGCGCCTGGGCGTGGACAACGTCGAAGCCATCGCCGCAGTGGAAGGGGTGGATGCGATATTCATCGGCCCGGCGGACTTGTCCACGGGGCTGGGGCACGCGGGCAACCCGTCACACCCCGAAGTACAGGAAAAAATCCGCCATGCCATCGACGCCACCCTGGCCGCCGGCAAGGTCTGCGGCATCCTGGCACCGCGCGAAGAGGACGCGCGCCGCTACCTGAGCTGGGGTTGCCAGTTCGTCGCCGTGGGTATCGATATCAGCCTGCTGCGCCAGGCGGCGCTGGACAACCTGGCGCGCTACCGCGACACCCCCGATACCCCCGCGCCGTCACGCACGTACTGAATTCAGGGAGCCTGCCATGTCATCCGTACCGGTTTACCAGAACTACATCAACGGCCACTTCACCGCCAGCGCCGAGCACCTGGAGGTGTTCAACCCGGCCACCGGTGCCCTGCTGTCGCGGGTACCGGCGGCCAGCCCCGACGAGGTCGACCGCGCCCTGGCGGCCGCGCGCCAGGCGCAGCGGGACTGGGCGCGCAAGCCGGCCATCGAACGCGCGGGACACCTGCGCCGCATCGCCGCGAAACTGCGCGAGCACGCCCCCGCCCTGGCCCGCACCATCACCCTTGAGCAAGGCAAGATCGGCGCCCTGGCCGAGGTAGAGGTGAACTTCACCGCCGATTACCTTGACTACATGGCCGAGTGGGCCCGACGCATCGAAGGCGAAATCATCAGCAGCGACCGCCCCGGCGAAAACATCTTCCTGTTGCGCAAGCCGCTGGGCGTGGTGGGCGGTATCCTGCCGTGGAATTTCCCGTTTTTCCTCATCGCCCGCAAGATGGCCCCGGCACTGCTCACCGGCAACACCATCGTCATCAAGCCCAGCGAGGAAACCCCGAACAACTGCTTCGAATTCGCCCAGCTGGTGGCCGAGACGGACCTGCCCGCCGGGGTGTTCAATGTGGTCTGCGGTGACGGCCGCGTGGGCGCCGCCCTGAGTGCCCATGCCAAGGTCGACATGATCAGCTTCACCGGCAGCGTCGACACGGGCGCACGCATCATGGCCGCGGCCGCGCCGAACCTGACCAAGCTCAACCTGGAACTGGGCGGCAAGGCCCCGGCCATCGTGCTGGCCGACGCCGACCTTGAACTGGCAGTGAAAGCCATTCGCGACTCGCGCATCATCAATACCGGCCAGGTGTGCAACTGCGCCGAGCGGGTGTACGTGGAGCGCAAGGTGGCCGATCAATTCATCGAGCGTATTGGCGCCGCCATGGCTGCCACGCGGTACGGCGACCCGGTGGCCGACGCCAGCGTGGAAATGGGCCCGTTGATCAACCGCCAGGGGCTGGACAGCGTCGACGCCAAGGTGCGCCGAGCCCTGGCCGACGGCGCCCAGTTGATCACCGGCGGCCACCTCGCCGACCGGCCCGCAGGCTTCCACTACCAGCCCACTGTGCTGGCGGGCTGCAGCGCCGACATGGAGATCATGCGCAAGGAAATCTTCGGCCCGGTACTGCCGATCCAGGTGGTCGACGGCCTGGACGAAGCCATCGCCCTGGCCAACGACTGCGAATACGGCCTGACGTCTTCGCTGTACACCCGTGACCTGAACAAGGCCATGCAGGCCATGCGCGAAATCGACTTTGGCGAAACCTACATCAACCGCGAGAACTTCGAGGCCATGCAAGGCTTCCACGCCGGGGTGCGCAAGTCGGGCGTGGGGGGTGCCGATGGCAAACATGGGCTGTATGAATACACCCATACTCATGTGGTGTACCTCCAAGCCTGACATGGAAAAACCCTTTGAAAGGACGCTGATCTTGATCTACACCGGCCCTCTGTTCGACAGCCATCTGCACCTCTACGACCCGACCCGTGCCGAAGGCATTCCCTGGCCACAGCCGGGGGACGCCGTCTACGGCCCACGCCTGCCTGCCGATTACTGGGCGCAGGCCGAACCTTGCGGGGTCATCGGCGCCATGGTGGTGGAAGCCAGCCCGCGTCGCGAAGACAACGACTGGGTACTGTGCACCCTTGACCAGGACCCACGCCTGGTGGGCTACATCGGCAACCTCGATCCGCTCGCGGCAACCTTTGGCGCTGACCTGGAGCGCCTCGCCGCCGATGTGCGCTTTCGCGGTATTCGCTACGGCAACCTGTGGGGCCGCGACCTGCTCGCGGACCAGCAGCAAACCGGCTTCATCGACAGCCTGGCCCACGTGGCCGAGCGCGGCCTGGTGCTGGACAGCGCCAACCCCGATGCCCGCTTGATCCAGGCCCTGCTGGCACTCAGCGATCGCCTTCCCCACTTGCGCATCGTCGTCGACCACCTGCCCAACGCCCCAGACCTGGCCTTCACCGCCGAGTTGCAGGAACTGGCCAGCCGCCCGCAGGTGATGGCCAAGCTTGCGGAAATTCCGCAGGTAGGCGACCACGGCTTGATCCGCGACGCGGCTTTCTACCTCGATGTACTGGGCCGTCTGTTGGAACTGTTCGGCGAAGACCGCTGCTTCTTCGGCAGCGACTGGCCCAACAGTGACCACCTCGCCAACTTCACCACCACCCTGGACCTGGTCAAGGCATGCATGGCGACACAACCCGCACATACCCAGGAAAAATTCTTCCTGCATAACGCCCCACGCATCTACGGGCTGCCGGGGGCCTTTCGATGAAGACCCGCGCGGCCTGACGGCCACTGCTGCACCCATTGCGACAATAACAACAAGGGAATCATGCTTTGGACATCATCATCCTCGGGGTGCTGCTGCACTTCATCGGTGGCTTCGCCTCCGGCAGTTTCTACATCCCCTACAAGAAAGTCCGCGGCTGGGCCTGGGAAAGCTACTGGATCACCGGCGGCCTGGTGTCCTGGCTGATCGTGCCCCTGATCGCCGCGCAACTGACCGTGCCCGGCTGGGCCGACATCCTGCGCCAGGCCGCCCCGTCCACACTGGCCTGGACGTACCTGTTCGGCGTGCTGTGGGGCATCGGCGGCCTGACATTCGGCCTGACCATGCGCTACCTGGGGCTGTCCCTGGGCATGTCGCTGATCATGGGCCTGACCTCGGCCCTGGGCGCGCTGATGCCGCCGCTGTACCGCGACCTGTTCACCGATGACAGCACCGGCACCCTCAGCGCCATGTGCACCAACCTGGGCGGGCAGTGCGTGCTGATCGGCGTGGCGGTCTCGCTGGTCGGCATCGCGTTGTGCGGACGTGCCGGGTTCATCAAGGAGCGCGAAGTGCCCGACAGCACCAAATTCCAGAGCGTCAGCGAATTCGCCCTGGGCAAGGGCCTGCTGGTAGCGGTGATCAGCGGCGTGCTCAGCGCCAGCTTCAGCTATGGCATCACCGCCGGCCGGCCGCTGGCAGCGGCGGCCGTGGAGCACGGTGCCAACAGCCTGTTCCAGAACAACGTGACCTTCATGGTGATCATGTGGGGCGGCCTGACCACCAACGGCCTGTGGTGCCTGTGGTTGAACTGGCGCAACAAGACCTTCCACAACTACCGTGACCGCAGCACCCCGCTGCTGGCCAACTACCTGCTGGTGGCGTGCGCGGGCACCCTGTGGTTCCTGCAGTTCTTTTTCTACGGCATGGGCGAAAGCCGCCTGCACAACGACGCCAGCAGTTGGGTGCTGCACATGTCATTCATCATTATCGTGTCCAACGCCTGGGGCCTGTACTTCAAGGAGTGGCAAGGCACCAGCAAGGCGACCAAGGGCCTGTTGCTGGCAGGGATCCTGGTGATCCTGGCGGCCATTACCCTGGTGGGCTACGGCAATTACCTAAGCTGAGGAGAAATGAAATGCTGCTCAAAGACAAGACAGTCATCATCACGGGTGCTTCCCGCGGCATCGGCCGCGCCGTGGCCCGCGAATGTGCCCGCCAAGGGGGCCGCGTAGTCATCGGCCATAGCGGCAGTGCCCAGGGCAACCAGGCCGCCGCCGCGTTGATCGAGGACATCCGCGGGTTCGGTGGCCACGCCATCGACGTGCCTGGCGATGCCGCCGACCCCGACACCGGTGGCAAACTGGTGGCCGGCGCGCTGGAAGCGTTCGGCAGTGTCGACGTGTTCGTCAACAATGCCGGCATCTGCCCGTTCCATTCGTTCCTGGACATGCCCCGCGAGACGTACCTGAAGACCGTCAACACCAACCTCAACGGCGCCTATTTCGCCGTACAGGCCGCTGCCAACCAGATGAAAGACCAGGGCCGTGGCGGCGCGATCATCGCCATCAGTTCCATCAGCGCGCTGGTGGGTGGCGGGATGCAAACCCATTACACGCCCACCAAGGCGGGCCTGCATTCTCTGATGCAATCCTGCGCCATCGCGCTGGGGCCGTACGGTATCCGCTGCAACTCGGTGCTGCCGGGCACCATCGCCACCGACATCAACAAGGACGACCTGGCCGACCCGGAAAAACTGGCCTACATGACCCAGCGCACGCCGCTGGGGCGGCTGGGCGAACCGGATGACATCGCCGGCCCGGTGGTGTTCCTGGCCTCGGACATGGCGCGGTACGTGACGGGCGCCTCGTTGCTGGTCGATGGTGGCCTGTACGTCAACCTGCAGTAGACCTGCCGCGGCCTGGCCCGACACTCGATCGGCGCACGGCATAAAAATCCCGAATCTTCTGCACGAAAGGGGGTCGATTTCATAAGGCTGTTCAACCCCGCGCCACGGGAGGCGCCCATGCCACACTCGCCCAGCAAGTCCGGTGTTGTCCTGTTGCCTGGTACCACGCCTACCCCCGAGCATGAGCGGGTGGTCCAGCAAGCCCTGGCGGTGCGCATTGCCGCCTTGCTGGGCACGCGCTTCGTCCAGGACGACGAACGCCACGCCACGGCGGGACAGGCGCTCTATTACCTGCCCGCGACTACCCTGATCGACCCCGCCGCTTGCGGCCAGCGCTATGGCATCCAGTCCATCGACGATTTTTTCGGTGGGTTGGTGAGCCAGCCATTCATGGCCACCAAAGCCATCTCGCACCCTCGCGTCCCGGGCGGAAGTTGTCCCGCGGGCTGGTCCGACGCCTTTGCTGAACAGGCGGGTGACGCATTGCTCGATGGCTACACCGTGTTCAGCCTGGCCGATGCCCGCCAAGCCGCGGCCTTGCTGCTGAAGGACGCGCCCTTGCGGCTCAAGCCCGTGCGCGCCACCGCCGGGCGCGGCCAGACCATCATCCGCGACAGCCAGGAGCTGGAGTTGGTGCTCGCGCATCTGGACGAGGACGAGATCAAGGTGTGGGGCTTGGTGCTGGAACAGAACCTGACCGAGGTGCGCACCTACAGCGTCGGCCAGGTACAGATCGCGGGCCTGGTGGCCTCCTACCACGGCACCCAGCAATTGACCGAGGACCACCGAGGGGAACTGGTATACGGCGGTTCGCAACTGGTGGTGGTGCGCGGTGGCTACGACCGGCTGCTGGCCCTTGAGCTGGACGATGACACCCGCCTTGCCGTGACCCAGGCTCGCCGCTATGAGCAGGCAGCCTGGGCCGCCCTTCCCGGCTTCATCGCCTCGCGGCGCAACTACGACGTGGCCCGCGGCCTTGATCATCAGGGCCAGGTGCGTAGCGGCGTGCTGGAGCAGTCCTGGCGCGTCGGTGGCGCCAGCAGCGCCGAAGTACTCGCCCTGCAGGCCTTCGCCGCCGACCCGGCGCTGGATTGCGTGCAAGCCTCGACCCACGAAGTTTTCGATAACAGCCCCATTCCCGCTGACGCCACCCTGTTTTACCAGGGCGACGACAGTGAACTGGGGCGCCTGAGCAAATATGCAAGGATCTGCGACTATGAGCATCCGTAGCGAGGCCATCGACATCCTGGTAGGCGGCGAAACCATCGCCGGAACATTGCTAACCCCCGGTAGCCGAGTGCCCGGCATTCTTTTCGTCCACGGCTGGGGAGGCAGCCAGCAGCGCGACCTGGCGCGGGCCAAGAACATCACGGGGCTGGGGTGCGTGTGCATGACCTTCGACCTGCGCGGCCATGAAAAAACCGAAAGCCAGCGCCAGAGCGTCACCCGTGAGCAGAACCTCGACGACCTGCTCGCCGCCTATGACCTGCTGGCCCGGCACCCTGCGGTAGACCCTGCAGCCATCACCGTGATCGGCAGCAGCTACGGCGGTTACCTGGCCGCCATTCTCACCCGCCTGCGCCCGGTACGTTGGCTGGCCCTGCGGGTGCCGGCGCTGTACTGGGACAATGAATGGAACGTGCCGAAATTCGCCCTGGACCGGGCGGGCTTGCAACAGTACCGTCGCGAGCACCTGGGGCCCGCGGACAACCGCGCCCTGGCGGCGTGTGCGGAATTCGAAGGGGATGTGCTACTGGTGGAGTCGGAACAGGACGACTATGTGCCCCATACCACCTTGATGAGTTACCGCTCGGCGTTCGTCAACGCCCATTCCATGACTCACCGCATCGTCGACGGTGCCGACCATGCGCTGTCCACCGATGCCAATCAGAAAGCCTACAGTGCGATCCTGACCCAGTGGGTCAGCGAGATGGTGATTCGCGAACGGCTGGACAACTACCCGCACCATTCACCACGCTATTCCTGACCTTCAGGCGCCCTCGCCGGGTGCCTTGATACCGCTGGCCTGCTGGCCGACGACTTCGCGAACCTGGGCGCGCTCGATACGGGCGTGTTCGCGCTG
Source organism: Pseudomonas eucalypticola (assembly GCF_013374995.1). Classification (NCBI taxonomy): domain Bacteria; kingdom Pseudomonadati; phylum Pseudomonadota; class Gammaproteobacteria; order Pseudomonadales; family Pseudomonadaceae; genus Pseudomonas; species Pseudomonas eucalypticola. The sequence goes on from NZ_CP056030.1 coordinate 3,643,621, forward strand.
GTATTCGTCAAACGACAGACCGCGGCGGCTGAGGGCTTCGAGGGCCAGTTCATGCTGTTCTTCAGCACTGTAGGGGCGGTCTTCGGGGTGGCTGGTGGCACAGCCGGCGAGTGTTGCGGTGGCGATCAACAGCGCCAGGGCGATTGCTTTGTTCATCAGGGGCCTCCTGCACCGTGGGTGCTCTGGGGAGTGATTCGATGAATAAAGGTTAAGGGGTGGAGGGGGCATGCAATAAATCATCCCTCTTGATAGTGGGTATCGGTAGGACGGATCACACAAGGTGTATCGCTGACCCTTCAGACGCAGCATTTCATAAATGATCTAATGGCATGTATTTTTGTTCTTTTACGACATAAGCCCGATTCTCTATAACAGACACAGCCGCGCCGCCCACTGTTGCCCAGGACACTGTTGCTACAGCAACAGCCATTCCACAGACCCTGGCCACAGCGACAGCTGCCGCCCTCAATCATCAGGCTGAAAGCTCGGTACGGCGGGGCTTCCAGGGATTGGTACGGTGCTTGCTCAGGACCCTCCACTGTCCATCGAGCCACTGTTGAGGATTTGCCATGTCTCGCCCGCTGAACGTTGTCGCTGTCTCCGGGGGCACTTACCGCCCTTCCCGCACCCTGGTGCTGACCCAGGCTATCCTGGCGGAGCTGGGCGCGTTGCTGCCCATCACCCCCCAGGTCATCGAACTGACCGACATTGCCCGCCCGCTGGGCGCATCGCTGTCGCGGCAGGAAGCCAGCCCCGAGGTCGAAGCCAGCCTCAAGGCCATTGAAAACGCCGACCTGCTGATCGTGGCCGCCCCGGTCTACCGCGGTTCCTACCCTGGCCTGCTCAAGCACCTGTTCGACCTGGTAGACCTCAATGCCCTGATCGACACGCCCGTGCTGCTGGCTGCCACCGGGGGCAGCGAGCGCCATGCCCTGGTGCTGGACCACCAGTTGCGCCCGCTGTTCAGCTTTTTCCAGGCCCTGACCCTGCCCATCGGCGTGTACGCCACCGAGGCGGATTTCGCCCACTACCAGATCACCAGCGAGCTGCTGCACGCGCGCATTCGCCTGGCGGCCGAGCGCGCTGCGCCGCTGTTCGGCGCCCTGGCCACCCACCTGCGCAAGATCGCCTGAGGAGTTCACATGGACGTTTTCTGGTTTCTGCCCACCCACGGTGACGGGCATTTCCTGGGCACCGCCCAGGGCGCCCGCCCGGTCACCCTCAACTACCTGAAGCAGGTGGCCCAGGCGGCCGACGACCTGGGCTACCACGGCGTGCTGATCCCTACCGGGCGCTCGTGCGAGGACTCCTGGGTGATCGCCTCGGCGCTGGTGCCATTGACCGAGCGCCTGCGCTACCTGGTCGCGATTCGCCCAGGCATCATCTCGCCCACGGTGTCGGCGCGCATGGCCGCCACCCTCGACCGGCTGTCCAATGGCCGCCTGCTGATCAACGTGGTCACCGGCGGCGATCCCGATGAAAACCGCGGCGACGGCAGCTTCCTCAGCCACGCCGAACGCTACGAAGTCACCGACGAATTCCTGCACATCTGGCGCCGCGTGTTGCAAGGGGAAGCCGTGGACTTCGAAGGCAAGCACCTGCACGTGCAGAACGCCAAGGCCCTGTACCCACCGGTACAGAAGCCCTACCCACCGCTGTATTTCGGCGGTTCCTCCGAGGCCGCCCACGCCCTGGCCGCCGAGCAGGTGGACGTGTACCTGACCTGGGGCGAACCGCCTGCCGCCGTCGCCGCCAAGCTGGCCGACATTCGCGAACGCGCCGCGCGCCATGGCCGCCAGGTGCGCTTCGGCATCCGCCTGCATGTGATCGTGCGCCCTACCAGCGAAGAGGCCTGGGAGGCGGCGAACCGACTGATCGAACACATCAGCGACGACACCATCGCCGCCGCCCAGCAGTCCTTTGCCCGCTTCGATTCCGAAGGGCAGCGGCGCATGGCCGCCCTGCACGGTGGGCGCCGCGACCAGCTGGAAATCGCTCCCAACCTGTGGGCCGGCGTCGGCCTGGTGCGCGGCGGCGCCGGCACCGCGCTGGTGGGCAACCCCACCGAGGTGGCGGCGCGCATCAAGGAATATGCGGACCTGGGCATCGAGAGTTTCATTTTCTCCGGGTACCCGCACCTGGAAGAAGCCTACCGCTTCGCCGAGCTGGTGTTCCCGCTGTTGCCGGAGCCCTACGCCAGCCTCGCGGGGCGCGGCATCACCAACCTGACCGGGCCGTTCGGCGAAATGATCGCCAATGACGTGCTGCCCAGCACCAAGGCGGCCTCATGAGCCCATCGTCTTCAGCGCTGGACATTGCCCGCGCCCTGGCCGCCGATTTCGCCGAAACCGCCGTAGAGCGTGACCAGCGCGGCGGCACGCCGAAGGCCGAGCGCGACGCCCTGCGCCGCAGCGGCCTGTTGGCCCTGAGCATCCCCAAGGCATTCGGCGGCCATGGGGGCACCTGGCAGGACACCCTGGGGGTAGTGCGCGAACTGGCGCGGGTCGACAGCTCCATCGCCCACGTGTTCGGCTTTCACCACTTGATGCTGGCCACCGTGCGCCTGTTCGCCAAGCCCGAACAATGGCAGCCGTGGTTCGAGCAGACCGCACGCCAGCAATGGTTCTGGGGCAATGCCCTCAACCCCTTGGACACCCGCACCGTGACCCGCCACTTCAACGGCTGGTGCGAATTTTCCGGCAAGAAAAGCTTCTGTTCCGGCGCCGCCGACTCGCAGATGCTGATCGCCTCGGCGGTGGATGAAAACGCGGGCGGCAAGCTGCTGATCGCCGCCATCCCCACCAACCGCAGTGGCATCACCCTGCACGATGACTGGGACAACTTCGGCCAGCGCCAGACCGACAGCGGCAGCGCCAGCTTCGAGCGGGTGCGCGTGGAGCAATCGGAATTGCTCCTCGACCCCGGCCCCTTGAGCACGCCCTTCGCCTGCCTGCGGCCACTGATCGCCCAGCTGACGTTCACTCACATGTTCCTGGGCCTGACCGAAGGCGCGCTGGAGGAAGCACGCCACTACACCCTTCATGAGACGCGCCCCTGGTTCAAGTCCGGCAGCCAGGAGGCCCGCCTGGACCCGTACGTGCTGGCCCACTATGGCGAATTCTGGGTCGCCCTGGAGTCGGTGCGCCTGCTGGTGGAACGTGCCACCCGCCTGCTCGACGAAGCCTGGGCCCGGGGCCCGGCGCTGACCGCCGAGGAGCGCGGGCAGGTGGCCGTGGCCATCGCCACCGCCAAGGTCGCTGCCAGCCGCCATGGCCTGGAGATATGCAGCCGTTTGTTCGAGGCCACGGGCGCGCGCGCCACCCACGCCTCGCTGCGCCTGGACCGCTACTGGCGCAACCTGCGCACCCAGAGCCTGCACGACCCTATCGATTACAAGCTTCATGAACTCGGCGACTGGGCGTTGAACCAGACGCTGCCGATTCCCACTTTCTACTCCTAGAGACCGCCCATGCAGCTACTGACCTTGCCGCCCTCGCCCGCCCTTGCCACCTCGATCCGCGCCACCGCCCAGGTGTTCGAAGACCCCAAGTCCAAGGCGCTGCTGGCCCACCTGGAACAGATAGCCCCCAGCGAAGCCAGCGTGTTGATCATCGGTGAAACCGGCACCGGCAAGGAACTGGTCGCCCGCCACATCCACAACCTCAGCGGGCGCCGCAACCGCCCGTTCGTGGCGGTCAACTGCGGGGCGTTCTCCGAGTCGCTGGTGGAAGCCGAGCTGTTCGGCCATGAAAAGGGCGCCTTCACGGGCGCCCTCAGCGCCAAGGCCGGCTGGTTCGAGGAAGCCAACGGCGGCACGTTGTTCCTGGACGAGATTGGCGACCTGCCCATGGCCATTCAGGTCAAGCTGCTGCGGGTGTTGCAGGAACGGGAAGTGGTGCGCCTGGGGTCACGCAAGTCCATCCCCATCGACGTGCGGGTGCTGGCCGCCACCAACGTGCAACTGGAGCGGGCCATCAACGCCGGGCATTTTCGCGAAGACCTGTACTACCGGCTGGACGTGGTCAGCCTCGACCTGAGCCCGCTGCGCGACCGGCCCGGCGATATCCTGCCGCTGACCCGGCACTTCATCGACGCCTACAGTCAGCGCCTGGGCTACGGCGCCGTGACCCTGAGCGCGGCGGCGGAGCACAAACTGCGCAGCTACCAGTGGCCGGGCAACATCCGCGAACTGGAAAACGTCATCCACCACACGTTGCTGATCTGCCGTAACGGCGTGATCGAACCCGAAGACCTGCGTCTGTCGCACATGCGCATCGAACGGGCCGACGATAACCCGGCCACCGACGATTCGGCCGAAGCGCTGCTGGAACGCGCCTTCCAGAAACTCTTCGGCGAACAGGCCGGCGCCCTGCACGAAAAGGTCGAGGACGCACTGCTGCGCGCGGCCTACAAGTTCAGCCACTACAACCAGGTGCACACCGCCAACCTGCTGGGGTTGACCCGCAACGTCACCCGCACGCGGTTGATCAAGATCGGCGAACTGGCGGTGAACAAGCGCCGGCCCGGGGAAACCATCCAGCAGGACCGGGTGCTGCAGCTGTCGATCTGAGCGGCCCGCGCCGCGCCAGTCACACTGCTGCAATAACCCTGTACCTAGAGCGCGTTGGGCTCGCACAGCCGCAGGCGGTTGCCGAACGGGTCGGTCAGGGTCATCTGCCGCCCCCAGTCCAGGGCTTCGATGCCGGGCTTGAGGTAGCGGTACGAGTGGGCCTGCAACTCCCGGTGCAACGCCTCGACCCCGCTCATGGTCACGAATACAGTGGCACCCGGGCTGGCATCGCCATGGTGTTCACTCAAGTGCAAGGTCAGCCCGGCACGGGAAACCTGCAGGTACAGGGGAAAGTCGTCGCCGAAGCGGTGCTCCCAGTCGACCTGGAAGCCAAGAAAGTCCAGGTAGAACTCCCGCGCCTTGGCCACATCGAAAATGCGCAGCACCGGCGCGGTCTGGGTGAAGCTGACAACGGTTTCAGCAGGGTTCATGCACGGATCCTTGTGGTGGGTTGAGGGCGTTCAGGTAGGCGCAGAACATGTCTGCCATGGCCTCGGCGTGGTCATGGACCTCGGCGGCCGCGCCGTCGGGAAACGTCAAGCGCCGACTTCCAGCAACTTGCCATCGCCATTGAACTTGCCGGCCTGGTAATCGCGAATGGCCTGCTCGATTTCCCCACGCGTGTTCATCACGAACGGCCCGTGGGCGACGACCGGCTCATCAATGGGGTCGGCATGGCCGAACAGCAGCACGGCGTCGCTGCTGGCGCCGATCGCCAGGGTGTCGCCGTCATCGTTCACGGTCACCAGGTGCCACGGCTTGACCGCCGTGCCGCCGACGCTGACCTGGCCGCTGACCACGTAGAGGAACACACTGCGGCCCCTGGGCGCGGGCAATGACACCTGCGCGCCGGCCTGCAGGGTGACGGTGCTCATGAACACGCCAGTGAGCGAATGAATCGGCCCCGCACTGCCCTGGAACTCACCCGCGATCAGGTTGAGCAGCGCCTTGCCCTCGGCCAGGGGAATGGCCGGGATGCCATCGGCCTGCACGCCGCTGTAGCGCGGCGCGGTCATTTTCAAGCGCGATGGCAGGTTGACCCACAGTTGCAGAATCTCCAGCGGGCCGCCGCGCTGCTTGAAGCTCGGTGGCGACACCTCGGCGTGGATCAGGCCTGAACCGGCGGTCATCCACTGCACGCCACCGGCCTCGATCACACTTTCGTGGCCGCCGGTGTCGTAATGGGCCAGGTTGCCGGTGAGGATGAAGGTCACCGTCTCGAAGCCGCGGTGCGGGTGCGGGCCGAACGGCAGGCCATGGTTGTTCGGCGCGTACACCTGCGGGCCGTGGTGGTTGAGGAACAGGAACGGGTCGACCTGCTCCAGGCCTGGGCCTGGCACGGGGCGACGGGTCACCAGGTCGGCGATGTCATCACGGTAGGCCGGGTAGGTCGCGGCGACGGTGCGGCTGCTCATGGGTGTGCCTCGGGCATGCAAAAAAAAGGAAATGGTACCCGCTGTGACCGCCAGTGTCTTCGCCCCCTGGTGGGACAGTGCGTCCCATTGCATGCGCGCAGCGGACAATAAAAAGGTGCTTCGCGGATTACTGGGAAATTATCGCGCCACTGCAGATCTATAGTGAGCAAACAGAGCGGACCAGGTGATCTCACTGGCATAACTGGGCGGAAATGGATGTGGGACCGGGCTTGCCCGGGACTTCGAAGACCCATAAAAAAACCCGCTGCCACCCAGAGGGCGACAGCGGGTTTTCAGGCGAGCGTCTTACTTGCTGTCAGGCAGCGCGTAAGCGATCACGTAGTCGCCACGGTCAGGCGACTGGCGAGCACCGCCAGCGGTGATGACCACGTACTGCTTGCCGGTCTTCGGCGAGACGAAGGTCATCGGGCCACCCTGGCTGCCGACGGGCAGACGGGCTTTCCAGGCTTCTTCGCCAGTTGCCGAGTTGTAGGCGCGCAGGTAGTAGTCCTGCGTACCGGCGATGAACACCAGGCCGCCTTGGGTGGACAAGGTACCGCCCAGGGTCGGCATGCCGATCGGCATCGACAGACCCATCTTGATACCCATTGGACCGGTGTCCTTCACGGTACCGACCGGCACCTGCCAGGCGATCTTCTGGGTCTTCATGTCGATGGCCGTCAGCGTACCGAACGGTGGCGCCTGGCAAGGAATGCCGGCTACCGACAGGAAGCGGTTCTTGTTCACGGCGTATGGGGTGCCCTTGAGCGGTACAGCACCCATGCCGGTGTTCAGGGCTTCACCGCCCGACGAGGCTTTGGCATCTTTCTGCTGCGGCACCATCTGGCTCCACAGGCCCAGACGCATGTCGTTGACGAAGATGAAACCATGGACCGGGTCGGTCGACAGGCTGCCCCAGTTCATGCCGCCCAGGGAACCTGGGAAGCTCAGGGAAATGTCGGTACCTGGCGCGGTGTACAGGCCGTCGTAGCGCATTTTCTTGAACTGGATACGGCACAGCATCTGGTCGAACGGCGTGGCACCCCACATGTCCGATTCAGTCAGGGTCTGCGCGCCGATCTGCGGCATGCCGACCGATTTCGGCTGAGTCGGGGAGTACGGTTCGTTCGGGATGTCGGACTTCTTGACCGGTACTTCTTCAACCTTGGTCAGCGGCTGGCCAGTGTGGCGGTCCAGCACGTAGATCTGGCCGGCCTTGGTGCCGATCACCATGGCCGGAACCTTGGTGCCGTCAGGCTTGGCGAAGTCAGTCAGGGTTGGCTGCATCGGCAGGTCGAAGTCCCACAGGTCGTTGTGGACGGTCTGGTAGACCCACTTCTCTTCACCGGTGGTAGCGTTCAAGGCCAGTACCGAGGCACCGTACTTGTGGTTCAGGGCGGTGCGCTCTACACCGTAGATGTCGGTGGACGAGCTGCCCATCGGCAGGAACACGGTGTTCATGCTTGGGTCGTAGGACATCGGCGCCCAACTGTTCGGCGTACTGCGCACATAGGTGCTGCCGTCGGCAGGGGCTTTCTTGTCTTCAGGGTTGCCCGGGTCGAAGGCCCAGCGCATGGCGCCGGTCACCACGTCGAAACCACGGATCACGCCGCCCGGCATGTCGGTCTGGACGTTGTCGGCCACGCGGCCGCCGACCACTACGGTGGTACCGGCCATCAGCGGTGCCGAGGACAGTTGGTAGTAGGAGTCAGGTACGTTGCCCAGGCCGGCTTTCAGGTCGATCTGACCGTTGTTGCCGAAGTCCTTGCAGTATTCGCCAGTGTCGGCGTCAACGGCAATCAGGCGCGCGTCGATGGTGTTGGTCAGCAGGCGACGCTGGCACATGGCGCCAGGGGCGACCGAGACCGCGGCGGCCGGGGTGCTGCCGTCGGTAGGTGCGGCGACCGGCGTGGTGGCGTCGAAGTACGCCAGGCCACGGCAACGCTGCCAGACCTTGCTCTGGGCGTGCACGTCACGCTTCCACAGCTCTTTGCCGGTGTCGGCGTCCAGGGCGATGATGTTGTTGTGCGGGGTGCAGATGAACACCTTGTCGCCAACCTGCAGCGGGGTGTCTTGGTCTTCCGCGCCGTTGCCGTCGCTGATGGCCACATCACCGGTGTGGTAGGTCCAGGCCGGGGTCAGCTTGGAAACGTTGCCACGGTTGATCTGGTCCAGGGCGGCGAAGCGGCTGCCCCCTTCGTCGTTACCGTAGTGTTTCCAGTCTTTCTGGGCGTGGGCAGGGTCGACCTTGGTCAGGCCCGGGCCGTCGCCAGTCGGGGAAACGGTGTCATGCGGGATGAACATGCCATAGGCGCCACCGGCCACGGCAATCGCCAGCAGCACGGCCAGGGCGTAACCGCCGTTGCCAGGCACCAGGCCATTGGCCTTGCGCAGGGTCGGGTAGACCAGCGCCACCACCAGGCTCAGCACGCCCAGGGCGAACAGGCGCGAAACCTGCGGCCAGAAGACCAGGCCAGCATCGGCCACGGACCAGATCACCGACAGAATCATGACCAAGGCGAACAGCCAGGCACCGGCCAGACGTTGTTTGAACAGCAGTACGGAGGAAACCAGCATGCCCAGGCCAGCCAGTACGAAGTACCAGCTGCCGCCCAGGGACGCCAGGTAACCACCTAGGCCGGTGTACAGCAAGGCAAAAACCAGCGTGCCGAGGCCGGCCAGCCACATGGGCCAACGGGCGACGGACGCCGAATGTGTGTTGTTAGTCATATTGTGCATGATCCTACTGACGCATGAACGTTGTGGGGAAGTTTTCAGAATAGTAAAGGTCACGGCTTTCGTTGCCGTTTATCACCCCTCTTATCGACGAAGGCGCGCAACGCCGCAGGCCACTCGCCGACAAGAAGACACGCCAGGATGTCGGGCAGACCCCCTGAACGCAATTAACTAATCAGTTAGTTACTAGATGTAATCATACCAAAAAATGCCGCCCCTGCGACAAGTTGTCATTCGAATGCGCAAGAAACACTGTTGCCAAGGCGGTAACAATAGAGGCACGTGAGTGACGTGCTGGAACCGTCTGAAACATCATGAAACGATGAACTGATTGGCCTATTGCCAGCTGGCCGGTTCAATGGGGTCTTTTTCCCAGGGAGATCCTCATGCCAACCAGCCAACTCATTCTGCTCGTGCTCATCGGTGTTGTAGCCATGGCCTGGGGCGCTCACCTGGACCTGAAAAACCGCCGCAAGGAGAAGGCCGAGCGCCAGGCCGCCGAACGGCGCGAAGCGTGAGGCCGTGACCGGTAACCCTTAGTCGCACTCGCCTGGAGCCGGGTACTGGCGTGCCCGACACGATACGTTCAATGACCCGGCAAACGCCCCAGCAGCGCTGCCAGTTCTCGCCAGGGGTACTCGTCGCGCCGGGCACAACAGCCTGGGCGATGCACGAAAGCCGCGCACGGCTGCGTGGCCGACTGGTACGCCTGGCACTGGGTGCACACCACCTGGCCGCCTTGCACGGCCCAGCGAAAGGTCCAGCTGGCCAGGCGGTCGCCAGGGCTCATGCTGTTGCGCAGCGCATGCGCGATTTCTTCCATTACCCCCATGTCGCTCATGGTTCGCCCTGCCTGTCAGATGTCCTACCTCACCTATCTTGACAAACATTTGTATCCGGCGGAGCACAATGCGGGGCCCGGAACGGCCAAGGGAGTGTCCAATCCGGCCATGGCGGCCTAATTGAATTGTTCGCGGTACTGCGCCGGCGTCCGCCCCAGCCGCTCACTGAACAGCAGGCGCATATGCCGCACACTGCCAAACCCGCTTTTGAAGGCGACCGTCTTGAGCGGTAGCTCGGTGCTTTCCAGCAGGTGGCGGGCGCGATCGATACGGGCGTTCTGAATGAACGCCATGGGGGTCATCTGTACGTCGCGGGTGAATACCCGGCTCAGGTGGCGGGGGCTCATGGCGGCCACCTCGGCCAGCCGTTCGATGGTCAACGGCTGCTCCAGGTTCTCCAGGACAAAATGCTGCACACGCGTGACCGGCGAATCCTGGGCCGCCACTTCCGCCACCAGCGGGCTGAACTGGGCCTGGTCGCCCTGGCGCCGCATGATCACCAGCAGCACCTTGGCCACGTCCAATGCCACTTTGCGGCCATGGTCCTGGGCCACCACCGACAACGCCAGGTCGATGCCTGCGGTGACACCGCCCGAGGAAATCAGCTTGCGGTCGTGAATGTAGATATCTTCGGTTCCCACCAGCGCCTTGGGGAACGCCTTGGTCAACCGTTCGGTGTAATGCCAGTGAGTGGTGACACGGTGGTCGTCCAGCAGGCCGGCATGGCCGAGGATGAACGCACCCGTGCAGATCGAGCCGTAGTGTTGCACCCGCTGGGCCGCGGCCTGCAACCACGTCACCAGGGCGGCATGCTGCTGGTTGTAGGCGCCGGGGCCACCGGGTACCAGCAGCAAGTCGATGGCGCCGCTGGCGTCTTCAATGCCGTGGTCGGCCAGCACCGTGATACCGCTGGAGGCGCGCACGCTGCGCTGGGGGCTGGCGTACGTGGAAATCTGGTAATGCTGGCAGGGCGCCAGGTAGCGGTTGGCGATGGAAAACACTTCCACAGGGCCGGCCATGTCCAGCAGGAGAAAATCGGGGTACAGCATGATCGCAACGTGTTTCATGTCCAGGGCCTTGCCGGGTTTCCTGCTGGCGACAGTACCCTGTCCGGCAGGAATGGCAAGCGTTTGCATCGCATGCGCCGCCTGTGGGACCGGGCGACGCTCGGGAAAAGAACACCGCGCACCTTGGCAATGACGCGGCGATCGTTTCCCGAACTTCGCCCGGTCCCACAGGCGCTAAGCAGCCCGGGAATCAGTGGCTATTGGTCAACGCCACGTAGCTGTTCATCAGGTTGCGGTAGTTGGGCAGGCGCTGGGACAGCAGGTTGCCCAGGCCTTCGATGTCGTTGCGCCAGTCGCGGTGCAGTTCGCAGGCCACGGCGAACCAGTTCATCAGCTGGGCGCCGGCGGCGGTCATGCGCGCCCAGGCCGCTTGTTGCACGGTCTCGTTGAAGGTCCCCGAGGCATCGGTGACCACGAACACGTCAAAGCCTTCGGCCAGCGCCGACAAGGTCGGGAATGCCACGCACACGTCGGTCACCACACCGGCGATGATCAGTTGCTTGCGGCCGGTGGCCTTGATCGCCTGGACGAAGTCGGCGTTGTCCCAGGCATTGATCTGGCCGGGACGTGGAATGTACGGCGCGTCGGGGAACATTTCCTTGAGTTCTGGCACCAGCGGGCCGTTGGGGCCTTTCTCGAAGCTGGTGGTGAGAATGGTCGGCAGGTTGAAGAACTTGGCGCAATCGGCCAGGGCCAGCACGTTGTTCTTGAACTCGTTGGGCGAGAAATCCTGTACCAGCGAGATCAGGCCGGTCTGGTGGTCAACCAGCAGTACCACGGCGTCGTCTTTGTTCAAGCGGTTGTAGACGGGTGCGTTGCTCATTGCGGACTCCTGCGATCGAATGGGACTTGGGTGGGTTAAAACGAGAAGCACGAACAGCCGAACGCTCCCCAGAAACCCTGGAAGTCGCTGACCGGCGCGCTGCTGTGGCGCGCCCGTTCATGGCTGTGGGAATGCACGGCACACGGGCCGCTGCAGTGGTGAACCTGTTGCGCCAGGGGCGCCTGGGGCCGCCAATGGCCCGGCACCTTGGCCACCGGCGACCATTCCGGTACCACCGGCAGGCTGGGCGGCGCCAGGTCGGAAAACTCGGCGGCGGCGTGCACCACCTGGCCGCCGACCACGGTCAACACCGACTCCAGCCACTTGATGGCTTCTTCCTCGACGCTGAAGTAGTCCGCCGAAAGCGCCACCACATCCGCCAGTTGGCCGATCTTGATCTGGCCCTTGTTGCCCTGCTCCGACGAGAACCAGGCGCTGCCGTGGGTGAACAGTTCCAGGGCGACGTCCCGCGACAGGCCCTCGGGGTGCAAGGCCAGGCCGCCAACGGTGCGGCCGCTGACCATCCAGTACAACGAGGTCCATGGATTGTAGCTGGACACCCGCGTGGCGTCGGTGCCGGCGCCCACCGGTACGCCCTCGGCCAACATGCGCTTGATCGGCGGGGTGGCCTCGGCGGCCTTGGCGCCGTATCGGTCGACAAAGTATTCACCCTGGAAGGCCATGCGATCCTGCACCGCGATACCGCCATTCAGGGCGCGCACCCGCTCGATGTTCTGCGGGCTGATGGTCTCGGCGTGGTCGAAAAACCACGGCAGGTTGTTGAACGGAATGTCACGGTTGACCTTCTCGAACACATCGAGCATGCGCGAGATGGACTCGTCGTAGGTGGCATGCAGGCGGAACGGCCAACGCTGCTCTACCAGGTGGCGCACCACCGGTTCCAGTTCCTGTTCCATGGTCTGCGGCAGGTCGGGGCGCGGTTCCAGAAAGTCTTCGAAATCGGCGGCAGAGAACACCAGCATTTCGCCGGCGCCATTGTGGCGCAGGTAATCGTCACCCTGGTGCAGGGTGACGCTGGAGGTCCAGTGCTTGAAGTCGGCCAATTCTTCCTTGGGCTTCTGGGTGAACAGGTTATAGGCGATACGCACGGTCAACTGCTGCTTGGCCGCCAGCTCGTTGATCACTTCATAGTCGTCGGGATAGTTCTGAAAGCCGCCGCCAGCATCGATGACGCTGGTCAGGCCCAGGCGGTTGAGTTCACGCATGAACTGCCGGGTCGAGTTGACCTGGTATTCCAGCGGCAACTTGGGCCCCTTGGCCAGGGTGGCATAGAGGATCATGGCGTTGGGCCGGGCGATCAGCATGCCGGTGGGATCGCCATTGGCATCGCGCTGAATCTCGCCACCGGGCGGGTTCGGCGTGTCGCGGGTATACCCCACCACCCGCAGCGCCGCGCGGTTGAGCAAGGCGCGGTCGTACAGGTGCAGCACGAACACCGGCGTGTCGGGCGCCGCCTGGTTCAGTTCCTGCAGGGTGGGCATGCGCTTTTCGGCGAACTGGAATTCGTTCCAGCCGCCCACCACGCGCACCCACTGGGGCGACGGCGTGCGGTCGGCCTGGTCTTTGAGCATGCGCAAGGCGTCGGCCACCGACGGCACGCCTTCCCAGCGCAGCTCCAGGTTGTAGTTCAGGCCACCGCGGATCAAGTGCAGGTGCGAGTCATTGAGGCCCGGAATCAGGGTCCGGCCCTTGAGGTCTATCAGCCGCGTGGCGTCGCCGCGAAAGGCCATGGCCTGGGCATCGCTGCCCACGGCCACGAAGCGACCGTCACGAATGGCCACGGCGCTGGCGGTGGGGTTCTGGCGGTCGACGGTGTGGAACTTGCCATTGAAGAGGATCAGTTCGGCGTTCATTGCGGCTCCTGGTTGGGTGGGCGGCAGATGGTGGGAAACGATCATGCCCGGAAGGCGGGCCGGAGGATTGGATGGACGTGCTGTGTTTGGGATGGGTGTGCGGTGGGTTGCGGGATGGGTTGCACGGCGCGCCAGAAGCCCCAGGCCAGGCCCCTCAAGCGCAATGCTCCTACCCTCCCATCGCCCGGCTGATATGCGCCCGCAACCACCGTTCCGCCGGGTCATTGTCATGCACCCCGCTCCAGACCATCGACAGCTCCGCCGGCACGATGGGGAATGGCGGCTCATCGGCACGCAATGCGCCGTCCTCGATCAATGCGCAGGCGGCATAGTCCGGTACGGTGGCGATCAGGTCGCTGCCCTTGAGCAGCGCTCGCAGGCCATGGAACTGCGGCACCCCCAGTACCACCCGGCGGGTGCGACCGACCTTGGCCAGGTCCAGGTCGATGTTGCCGCTCAGGTCGCCGGAAAACGACACCATGGCGTGGGGCCTGTCACAATAGTCATCCAGGGTCAGGGCACCGGGTTCACGGTCGCCGCGCAGTACCTTGCAGCCAATGTCGCGCAGTTTGCGCCGCTTGGCGTTGGCCGGCAGGTCGGTGGTGTAGCTGACCCCCACGGAAATTTCGCCACTGGCCAGCATGGCCGGCAGCAACAGGTAATTGGCGCGGCGCACCACGATGATGACACCCGGGGCCTCCTGGCGCAGTTGCGCCAGCAGCGGTGGGAACAGGCCGAATTCGGCGTCATCCGACAGGCCGATACGGAACGTGGCGCAGCTGGTGCCGGGGTCGAAGTCCTTGGCCCGGCTGACCGCGCCGGAAATGGTGTCCAGCGCCGGGCGCAGTTCTTCCAGGATCGCCAGCGCGCGCAGCGTCGGTTCCATGGTGCGGCCATTGCGGATCAGCAGCGGGTCGTCGAACAGATCGCGCAGGCGGCCCAGGGCCGCGCTGACGGCGGGCTGGCCGATGAAGTGTTTTTCGGCCACCCGGGTCAGGTTGCGTTCGAACATCAGCGCTTCGAAGAGCACCAGCAGGTTCATGTCGACATGGCGCAAGTCGTTGCGGTTCATCGGGCGGGCTCCTTCGGCTCGGGTAGCGGCGGGCTCATAGTGAAGCACAGCAACGCGAAACAATTTAGCACCCGCGTGCTTTTTCCCAGTGTGCGATCATTGCCCACCGAATACGGCCCGACCCTGCCCCATGACCCGACCCCACTGGTACCTGCCCCTGGCTGATGAGTTCTGCGAACACCTGGCAGATGGCTCCCCGCTCGAGCCCGCCAGCCTGCCCGCACACGCCACGGCTGCCCTGCTCTTCGTGCTGCAACTGCCCAAGCTCGCCGTGCGCAAACCCCTGGAGATGCAGCGCCAGTTCGCCAACCTGCTGAACTTCCCGGCCCAGACGCTGAGCGCGACGCTGGTCAAGGCGTTCGACCCCACGGCACTGGCCGCCGGGCTGGCCCAGGCCAAGGCGCTGAACATCGGTTTGCTGGACAGCGCCACCGTCGCGTTGCGGCCGTTCCTGCACGCCGATGGCCGTTGGGACTTCGGTTTTCCCGAGCGCCACTGGCAGGCCGGCGGTGCCCTGCAGCACGACCACCAGCGCCCCGGCGGCCTGGTGATTCGCCTCAGCGACCACCAGTTGCGCCTGGTGCAGACCATCCGCGAAAACCGTGAGGACTCCATCGAGGCTCAGGCCCATGCCGGTACCGGCAAGACCTTCGTGCTGGGCGAGGTGCTGGCGTTGATGCCCCAGGGCAAATGCCTGTTTCTGGCCGACACCGAACTGAAACTGGAAACCATCCGCGCGCGTTTCGGCAACCGGGTATGGACGTCTACCTTCAAGCAACTGGCCGAGCGTTTCCTGGCCGGCGGCGACAAACACCTTCAGGCGCAACTCAACGCCGCCGCGGCGCGCTCGGTGTCCTATGCGGCCATTGCCGAGCTGGCAGGGCTGGGTGACATCGGCAATCGCAAACCCCCTCAGGTAGCGGCCCTGTGCTGGCGGGTGGTGGCGAAATTCTGCGCCAGCAACGACCGCCAGATCACCACCCGGCACATTCCCCAGGACCAGCTCCCCTGGCTGAGTGCTGCCCACCAGCAGTTGCTGGCCCTGGCCGCCCAGCAACTGTGGTTCAGGATGACCCGCCCCGACCCCGAGCAACAGCCGCTACCCGTGCGTGGCTACCACCGGGTCAAGCAGATGGTGCTCGCCGGGCACCGCCTCTCCGAGCAGATCAAGACCGTGATCATCGACGAGGGCCATGACCTCACCGCGCCCATGGTCGAATTCCTCGACCAGTCACCCCAAACGGTCATCACCCTGGGGGACCGCTTCCAGAACCTGCAGGGCTGGTCGGTTTCCCACGCCGCCACCATCCGCCACAGTGAAATGTCGCTGTCGCTGCGGTGCGGGCCGCAGTTGATGGATTACGTCAACCCGCTGATCGCCGCTTTTCCCGGCGCCAGCGCCCTGCCCTTCGTCGCGGACAAAGCCCGGGAAACCGTGGTGCGCCACTACCCGCCCCAGCAGTTCCCGGACCAGCCGGCGGTGATGCTGGTGGCGGATGAATGGGGGCTGTTCGACTGGCTGGTGCGCAGCCGCGAGACCGACCAGGGGGCAGCGGTGATCGATTGGAACGGCGAATTCGAGTCGTTCCTGGACGGCTGCCTGGGGCTGTACAAAGGCGACCAGCCACCGCGCCACGGGGCCATCGCCCGCTACCGGACCTGGGAGCAGCTGCGCGCGGTGATGGGCTGGAACGAGGCCTTCGTGCGGGTGGAACAGTGGCTGGAACGCGTGGGCACACGCATTGGCGTGTCGGGCCTGTACCAGGGCGCTACCCTGGCGGAGTTCGCCGGGGGCGCCCCAGGCCGGCCACTGCTGGCCACGGTGTTCACGGCCAAGAACTTCGAGCTGTCGAGCCTGGCCATTTCCGAAGACCTGTACTACTTTTCGGACCTGCGTGGCGCTACGGCCTTGTCGCGCAAACTGGCGTTGCTGTACACGGCCATCACCCGCGCCAGCGGCCAGGTGTATGTTCCCGACACCCACCAGGAACGCCTGGACACCCTGCTGGCCGCCAGCCGCGCAACCTGAGTGCAACGGACCGGGCCGCGCCTGTAGCCCAGTCCCATGCGGCGCCGACGAGGCCGGGTCCACTGCCAAGCGACCCGGCGACCTCCAGATATCGCACAACCGTCCGGTAATCGCACCAATTCACCATTTGCCACTCTCCCCCGCGCCCGATTTGCGGCAGGCTATAGCCAGGACGACAAATACCTTTCACAAGGTGGCTGGCGTCACCGCCAACCCGGGTTGGCTACGCTAATAACAAGCAAGCAAACGTGGCCACCGCATGGCCCGTGCCTTGATTCACTCACACTCCAGGAAAAACCAGGAGCTCGCTTTGATCAATAAAACATTTGAGTCCATCGCTGCCGCGGTGGAAGGGATTGCCGACGGCTCTACCATCATGGTGGGTGGTTTCGGCACGGCCGGCATGCCTTCGGAGCTGGTGGACGGCGTGATCGCCTCCGGCGCACGCGAGCTGACCATCATCAGCAACAACGCCGGCAACGGCGACGTGGGCCTGGCCGCGCTGCTCAAGGCCGGCAGCGTGCGCAAAGTGATCTGTTCCTTCCCGCGCCAGTCCGACTCTTATGTATTCGACGAGCTGTACCGCGCTGGCAAGGTAGAGCTGGAAGTAGTGCCCCAAGGCAACCTGGCCGAGCGCATCCGCGCCGCCGGTTCGGGCATCGGCGCGTTCTTCTCGCCCACCGGTTTCGGCACCCTGCTGGCCGAAGGCAAGGAAACCCGTGTGATCGACGGCCGCAACTACGTGCTGGAAATGCCGCTGCACGCCGACATCGCGCTGATCAAGGCCTACAAGGGCGACCGCTGGGGCAACCTGGTGTACCGCAAGGCCGCGCGCAACTTCGGCCCGATCATGGCCATGGCCGCCAAGACCGCCATCGCGCAAGTGAACGAGATCGTCGAGCTGGGCGAACTGGACCCTGAGCACATCATCACCCCGGGCATCTTTGTCCAGCGCGTGGTTGCCGTGCCGACCTACCCTTCCGCCAAAGCTGTTTGAGGCCCGCCATGACTGCCATGAAAAAACTCTCGCGTAACGAAATGGCCCAACGCGTGGCCGAAGACATTGCCGAAGGCTCCTACGTCAACCTGGGCATCGGCGTGCCGACCCTGGTGGCCAACTACCTGGGCGACAAGGAAGTGTTCCTGCACTCCGAGAACGGCGTGCTGGGCATGGGCCCGAGCCCGGCCGAGGGCGAAGAAGACGACGACCTGATCAACGCCGGCAAGCAGCACGTGACCCTGCTGACCGGTGGCGCGTTTTTCCACCACGCCGACTCGTTTTCGATGATGCGCGGCGGCCACATCGACATCGCCGTGCTGGGTGCCTTCCAGGTGTCGGTCAAGGGCGACCTGGCCAACTGGCACACCGGTGCCGAAGGCTCGATCCCGGCCGTGGGCGGCGCCATGGACCTGGCCACTGGCGCGCGCCAGGTGTTCGTGATGATGGACCACCTGACCAAGACCGGCGAAAGCAAGCTGGTGCCCGAGTGCACCTACCCGCTGACCGGCATTGCCTGCGTGAGCCGCATCTACACCGACCTGGCCATTCTGGACGTCACAAGCGACGGCCTGAAGGTGCGTGAAATCGTTGCAGACATTACCTTCGAAGCCTTGCAGGAACTGAGCGGCGTGCCGTTGATCCGCTGACACCCCCTTCCTGTGGGACCGGGCGCAAGCTCGGGAAGCAGGCAACGCGGGCATTCTGACGCCTCGCGGTGCGTGCTTCCCGAGCTTCGCCCGATCCCACAAGATAGGTGTATGTGTGTCGGCGCGGTGTCTTCGACACAAAAGCACAGCCATGCAATTATTCATCTGCCCTTGACCTCACCCTGACGCTGTCCGTTTCCCGTCATGGAGAGTGTCATGCGTCACACCCTGTTGATCTTGTCCCTGGCCACGCCTTTGTCGGCCCTGGCCGCCACCGGTCCCGCGGTAGGCCCGCAGTACGACACCAGCCACGTCTACGTGGCCCCCGCCGATGTCGACCCGTTCGTGCACAGCTTCCTCGCCACCTTCGGTGGCACCAGCACCGCCCAGGTCGTCGCCGACGTCACCCCGACGCCCAGCAGCACCACCTCGCAACTGCTGCAGACGCCCTCCGGGACCCTTTCCCTGTTCGGCTTCAAGACCCCCATTCCCTACCCGTTCGGCGCTGAGCGCAATGGCTACCTGGTCAAGGACATGGACCAGGCGATCGAGCAGGCGCGCAAGGCCGGTGCCGACGTGATCGTTGCCCCCTTCCCCGACCCCATCGGCCGCGACGCGGTGGTGCAATGGCCGGGTGGCGTCAATATGCAGCTGTATTGGCACACCACCGCGCCCCACTACACCGCCTTCGAACGCGTGCCGGAAAACCGCGTTTATGTCTCGGCCGATCGGGCGCCCGCGTTCATCAAGGCCTTCACCACCTTCTCCCACGGCACGGTGCTCAGCGACGACAAGCACGCCCCAGGCGTGGAAATCGGCCGCGACACCGGTACCTACGAACGGGTGCGCATCCGCTCGGACTTCGGCCGCATGACCGTGCTGGTCACCGACGGCCACCTGCCGTTCCCCTATGGCCGGGACACCACCGGCTACGAAGTCGCCGACCTCGATGCCACCCTGAACAAAGCCACCGGCAGCGGCGCCACCGTCCTGGTCACGCCCGTCGCCAGCGACGGGCGCAAGGCGGCCATGGTGCAGTTCCCGGGCGGCTACGTGGCTGAAATCCACCAGACCCTGGCCAAGCAGTGAGGCGCGGCATGCCAGGCGCAACCCGCTGGCCCCCGGCGCGCCTGGCGGGCCTGTCACTGGGGTTGCTGTGGCCCCTGCTCGGCGCGCCCGCCCACGCCGAGGGCGACGACAGCCGCCCGCCGATCAAGGCCAACCGCTGGCAGGAAGATTGGTCGGGGCTGGCCTCCCCCGCCCTGCGCACCGAACCGCTGGACGACCTCAAGTACATCCCGCTAGGCGCCGATGGCGCCTGGTTGTCCCTGGGCGCCACCCTGCGCGAACGCCTGGAGATGAATAACGCCAGTGGCTTCGGCACCCGGGGCGTGGCCCGGGACAACTACTTGCTGCAGCGCCTGCAGGTGCATGCCGACCTGCACGTCAACGAGCACTGGCGGCTGTTTACCCAGCTCGAAGACGTGCGCGCCTACGACAAGGCCACCGTCGGTGGCGCCGACCAGAACCGCGTGGACCTGCGCCTGGCGTTCCTGGAGTACATCAATGCGTTCGACAGCGGCACCCTCAAGACCCGGGCCGGACGCCAGGACTTCGCCTTCGACTTGCAGCGTTTCGTCTCTTCGCGCGACGGGCCCAACGTGCGCCAGTCGTTCGATGCCCTGTGGGCCGACTGGGAGACCGCGCGATGGCGCTTCATCGGCATCGCCAGCCACCCGGTGCAATACCGCGACGACCACGAATTCGATGACACCTCCAGCAACGCCGTGCGCTTCGACATGCTGCGGGTGGAGCGCCAGGTCGGCGACCAGCAGGAACTGTCAGCCTATTTCGCCCTGTACCAACGCGACCAGGCCCAGTACCTGGACGCGGCCGGTGGCGAAGACCGCGATATCCTCGATGCTCGCTACGCAGGCTCCGCCGCCCAGGTCGACTGGGATCTGGAGGGCATGCTCCAGGGCGGTTCGGTCGGCGGCAAGGACATTCGCGCCTGGGCCGCCGGCAGCCGCGTGGGCTACACCTTCGCCGCCACCGCCTGGACTCCGCGCGTGGGCCTGCAAGTGGACGCCGCCTCCGGCGACCGCCGTGCCGGCGATGGCCGCGTGGGCACCTTCAACCCGCTATTCCCTAACGGTTACTACTTCACCCTGGCCGGTTACACCGGCTACAGCAACCTGATCCACGTCAAGCCATCGATCACGGTCAAACCGATGGCGGGGTTGAGCGTGCAGACGGCCATCGGCCTGTTGTGGCGCCAGACCACCGAGGACGCGGTGTATACCCAACCCAACAGTGCCGTGGCCAATACCGCTGGCACTGGCCAGCGCTGGACCGGGGCCTACGCCCAGGTGCGCACTGACTATGCCTTCACCGCCAACCTCAGTGGTGCTGTGGAAGCCGTGCACTACGACGTCGGGCAGACCCTGCGCGACGCCGGCGGGCACGACAGTGATTATCTGGGGGTGGAAATGAAGTTCAGTTGGTAAGCGTCGCACCTGGCGCCGGGGTATTACCCTGGGGGTTAATACCCCGGCGCCAGGCGAACGGCGTGGTGCCCAGGCAACGGGTGAACACCCGGGTGAAATGCGACTGGTCGGCAAAGCCGCAGTCCAGCCCCACGCGGGCGATGGACAACGCGCGGTCGGCGAGCAAGGTCTTGGCCCGCTCGATGCGCGCCTGCAATAGCCAATCCCGGGGCGCCTGGCCGGTGGCCTTCTTGAAGGCCCGGGAAAAATGGCTGCGCGACAGCGAACAGGCCCGCGCCACGTCGGCGATCGACAGGTCGCCGCTCAGCTGTTCCAGCATCATGTGCTTGGCCCGCCGCTCTTGCCAGGGTGACAGGGCAATGCGCGCCGGCGCCGGCTCGGCCGCCGCCTCGGCGTAATGCACCAGCAGGTGCGTGCACAGCGCGCTGGACTGCTGGTACAACGCCCGCGGCTGAGCGCCGTCGGTCTCGGCCAGCGTGGCGGCCAGGGTCAGCAGCAAATCCAGGGTCACCGGGTCCAGGGGGCCGGTGGCGGCTTGGGTACAGGCATTCATGGGGTCGCTCCTTGTACGGTCTGAACTTCCCCAGCAGTGTCCGCCGCCAGGCCCTCAAGTGTCCTTGCCAGCCCCTTAAACGTTCTGAAGGCCCGCGCTTCAGAACGTTTAAGGCCGCGCCAAGGCTTTATCCGCCGGCCAGGGTTAGCGTGGTGGCTTCCCCTCAACGCTACAGGAGTCGACCATGGCCTACCTCACCACCCGAGACGGCACCGAAATCTATTACAAAGACTGGGGCAGCGGGCAACCGGTGGTGCTCAGCCACGGCTGGCCCCTGAACGCCGACATGTGGGACTACCAGATGAACTTCCTGGCCGCCAACGGCTTCCGGGTGATCGCCCATGACCGTCGCGGCTTTGGCCGTTCCAGCCAACCGTGGACGGGCTACGACTACGACACCTTTGCCGACGACCTGGAGCAGTTGCTCAGCCACCTGGACGTCAGCAATGCCGTGCTGGTGGGTTTCTCGATGGGCGGCGGCGAAGTCGCTCGCTACCTGGGCCGCCACGGCAGCCAGCGCATCGCCAAGGCCGTGCTGGTCAGCGCCGTGACGCCGCTGATGATTCGCCGTGACGATCACCCCGAAGGCATGGACCCGTCGATTTTCGACGGCATCCGCGCTGGCCTGCTCGATGACCGCGCCGGCTTCCTCGACGCCTTCGGCCCGGTGTTCACCGGTAGCGACAAACCCGGCAGCAACGTCGGCAAGCCGATGCTGGAGTGGACCCAGTTCCTGGCCCTGCAAGCGGGTTTCAAGGGCACCCTGGATTGCGTGAAAGCGTTCTCGGAAACCGACTTCCGTGCGGACCTGCGCAGCATCGACATCCCCACCCTGGTCATTCATGGTGACGGCGACGCGGTCGTCAGCTTCGAGGTGACCGGCAAGGCCGCAGCCGAACAGGTGCGAGGGGCGACGTTGAAGGTCTACCCAGGCGCTCCGCACGCGGTGTACTTCACCCACAAGGACCAGTTGAACCAGGACCTGCTGGCCTTCGCCCGCAGCTGACCTGGGGCTCGGTGAGACGCGCGCTGGCGTGTACGACGGGCCGTTACGGCTGTCGGCACGGCAGCGTGAACACGAACACCGTCTGCCCCGCCCGCCCGCGACACTGGTTCAGGGTGCCCTCCTGGGCGTCCAGGATTGACCGACAGATCGCCAGGCCCATGCCCATCCCGGTGGGTTTGGTGGTGAAAAAGGCACTGAAGATACTGTCCTCATGCTCGGCCTTGATGCCAGGGCCGCCGTCCTCGACCGTGACCACCACCTGGTCGCCGCCCTCCACGCTGGACGTCACCCGCAGCCAACGCTCGGCGGCGGGCAGAACGGCCATGGCGTCCAGTGCGTTGATGACCAGGTTGTACAGTACCTGCTGCAACTGCACCGCATCGACCTGCACCTGCACCCTGCCCGCCTGCAGGTTGGCACGCACGCCCACGTGCTGCTGGTCGAGCTCTACCGCACACAGGCGCAGCACTTCGCTGACCAGCGCGTCCATGGCCTGCCAGCGGCGCTCGGCCGGTTGCTGCCGGGCCAGGGCTTGCAAGGCGCGAATGATGGCGGCGGCGCGCTTGCCATCGCGAGCGATGTCGCGCAACCCGGCCAACGCTTCGTCGACCTGCGGCTGCTGGCGCTGCAACCACCGCACACTGGCGCTGGCGTTGGTGACGATGGAGGCCAACGGCTGGTTGATCTCATGGGCAATGGACGCCGCCAGCTCGCCCATCACCGTGCTATGGCGTACCCGCGCCAGCTCGGCGCGTGCACTGCGCAGCGCCGCCTCGGTGGCGCGCCGCTCGCTCACGTCCGACGTCACGCCCATGAACACACCGTCTTCGGCGGGCTCGCCGTGGGCTTCCAGGTAGCGTACCCGGTCGTCCACCAGGATGCGGAACGCCATGCGAAACGCCAGCCGGGTCTGCCGCGCCCGCTGCAATTGCGCCGTGAAGCCCGGGGCGTCCTCGGGGTGCACCCGGCGCAGCAATTGCGCGGCCGTGGGCGCCGTGGCGCGCACTGGCAAGCCCCACACCGCGTAGAGCTCGTCAGTCCAGTACGCCAGGTCGGTGGTGACGTCCCATCGAAACGAACCCGAGCGGATGATCCTCTGGCCGATGGCCAACAGCCCTTCGCTGGTGCGCAGCTGGGCCTCGGTTTCACGCCGTCGGGCGTTCTCTTCCAGCACCTGGGCGTAGAGCCGCGCGGTCTCCAGGGAGATGGCGGCCTGCGCCGCCAGTACTTCGATCATCACCACCCGTTCCTGGGTGAACACCCCGCGTGCCAGCGGGTTCTCCAGGTACAGCAGGCCCAGCACCTCGCCTTGCTTGAGCAGCGGCAGGCACAACACCGAACCTGGCACCTGGCCGTTGAAGTGCGGATCGTCGGCGAAACCGCTGTCGCCCTCGGCCTGGCCCAGGGCCACCGGACACCCCGTGCGCATCACCGTGTACAGCATCGACAGCGGCACGGCCTGGGGGCGCTGCGCGGGGCTGTACACCGTGACCCGTGCGCCGGCTTCCACGGTTTCGGCGCTGGCCACGCTCATCAGCGTGCCGGCCTCCACCAGCAGCAGCGCCCCGCTGCGGGCACCGGCGTGCACCAGGGTATTGGCCATCAGGGTTTCCACCAGCCGCTCAAAGACAATCTCGCGGGATAGCGCCTGGGACGCCTTGGTCACGGACACCAGGTCCAGGTACTGTTGGCCGTGCAGCATGTCGATGGAAGCGCGGGCGTCCAGGGGTTTGCCATTGAGGTACAGGTGGCTGGCCTCCAGCGCCGCCACGTTGCTGTGCGCGCCCCACCGCTGCCAGGCCTCCCGGGCGCTGAACCGGTGGCTGCGCGCGGCGCTGCTCAGCCCCAATGCCTGGTGGCAGTGGGCGGCGCACTCATGGGCCAGGGCCTGCACCGGGGCACAGCCGACCGTCGCCGCCTGTTCGATGGCCTGTTCCAGCAGCCGCAAGGC